>JBCCXD010000007.1:0-246370 GCA_039192165.1 Pseudomonadota bacterium
CCCGGCCGGTGCGGGCCCAGACAGACCCCAAACCCACACGACACGCCCACAACCACGGCTCTCAGACCAAACCCCACACCCCTGGACAGATGAGAGACCAAAAAGGTGCGTCGCGGAACGGCTGGCTTGCGCGGTAAAAAACCCCAAAGCCGGCCGTTTTCTATTCAGAACAAATGAAAAAAGAGAAAAGGCGGCGCAAAAGCACCGCCTTTGATCTGTATCTCCCGTCTGGATCACGACGTGGCTTTTGTCAGCCCTTGATCAAGATCTGCAATCAGGTCATCCGCATCTTCGATCCCAATTGACACGCGCACCACGTTCGGAGCGGCCCCCGCAGCTTCTTGCTGCTCTGCGGTCAACTGACGGTGTGTCGTTGAGGCGGAGTGGATGATCAGCGAGCGTGTATCGCCGAGGTTTGCGACATGACTGAACACCTCCAGACTGTCGACCAGCTTTACACACGCCTCGTAGCCGCCCTTGACCGCAAAGGTGAAAAGCGCGCCCGCGCCGCGTGGACAGACCGTCGCGACCCGATTGAAATAAGGCGAGCTCTCTAACCCGGCGTAAGTTACATAGTCCACCCGCGGATCGGCCTCGAGCCATTTGGCCAGCTTCACCGCGTTTTCCACGTGACGTTCCATTCGAAGCGAGAGCGTTTCCATCCCCATCAGTGTGTAGTGTGCAGCCTGCGGGTTCATGGTCATGCCAAGATCGCGCAGCCCGATAGCGATCCCATGGAATGTAAATGCGAGCGGGCCGAACGTTTCGGCAAATTTAAGGCCGTGGTAGGCCGGCTCGGGCTCAGACATGGATGGGAACTTGCCCGACGCGGCCCAGTCGAATTTGCCGCTGTCGACAACCGCGCCGCCGGTCACTGTGCCATTTCCGGTCAAGTATTTTGTAGTCGAATGAACAACCAGCGTGGCGCCGTGCTCAATCGGGCGGCAGAGATACGGCGTTGCAGATGTATTGTCGATGATCAGCGGCAGGCCTGCGGCATCTGCCACATCCGCAACTGCGCGGACATCCATGATGTAGCCGCCAGGATTCGCGATGGCTTCGCCGAAAATCGCGCGTGTGTCGTCGTCGATCGCATCGCGAACGGCGTCCAGATCGTCAAAGTCAACGAATTTAGCCGACCAGCCGAACCGCTTGATGGTCTGGCTGAACTGGGTAACCGTTCCGCCGTAAAGTCGGGTAGAGGCTATGATGTTGCAGCCGGGCCGCATCAGCGGAAAAAGGGCCATGATCTGTGCCGCATGGCCGGATGAGCAGCACACCGCCCCGACGCCGCCTTCGAGTGTCGCTATGCGTTCCTGCAACACGGCAACCGTGGGGTTGGTGAGACGCGAGTAGATGAAGCCCACTTCCTGCAGATTAAACAGCGCGGCTGCGTGCTCGGCGTCGCGGAACACAAACGCAGTTGACTGATAGATGGGCGTTTGCCGCGCGCCTGTGGCAGGATCAGGCCGGGCGCCCGCGTGGATTTGCAGCGTGTCGAAGCCATAGCTGGGGGTGTCTGACATGAGGTGGTCCCTTCCTGAAATTATGTTGGCGCTGTTTTGACCTGTTTTGCCCGGGCCCGCAACGCAGTTGCGCGAAACAAAACCCCATGCCAAAAGGCCCGCGGAGACAAAGGGACAGGCCCATGCGCAAGGCGACAGTAACGCGAAAAACCGCGGAGACGGATATCTCGGTGGCGATCAACCTCGACGGAACCGGAAGTTACGACAACCGGACAGGCGTTGGGTTTTTCGACCATATGCTGGACCAGTTAAGCCGTCACGCGCTCATCGACATGACCGTGCGGTGCGAAGGAGATCAGCATATCGACGACCACCACACGGTGGAAGACGTGGGCATCGCCCTGGGCGAGGCGCTGACGCAGGCGATGGGCGACAAGCGCGGGATCGTCCGCTACGGGTCCTGCCTTCTGCCGATGGACGATGCGTTGGTGCGGGCCGCCCTGGATCTGTCGGGCCGATCCTATCTGGTGTGGTCCGTCGAGATGCCTTCCTCAAAGATCGGGACATTTGATGCCGAGCTTGTGCGCGAGTTCTTTCAGGCTTTCAGCAGCCATGGCGGCATAACGCTCCATGTCGAGCAGCTGGCGGGACTGAACAGTCACCACATTGCTGAAGCTGCTTTCAAGTCCGTCGCGCGAAGCCTCAGGGACGCGCTGGAAACCGATCCCCGCAAAGCCGATGCGGTGCCCTCGACCAAAGGAAGTCTTTGACGTGCTGACTGCACTCGTGGACTACGACAGTGGAAATCTTCACTCCGCCGAAAAAGCGTTTGAGCGGATGGCGCGCGAGGTCGGTGCGGGGGAGGTTAAAGTGACCTCGGATCCGGAAGTTGTCGCAGCTGCCGACCGCGTCGTGTTGCCTGGCGACGGGGCGTTTCCGGCCTGCAGGTCTGGGCTCCTGGAGTTCGCGGGTCTTTTCGAAGCAATCGAGGAGGCGGTGATCCATAAAGGTCGGCCGTTCTTCGGGATATGCGTCGGCATGCAGATGATGGCGAGCGTTGGCCGCGAGTACCACGACACGCCCGGTTTTGACTGGATTGCCGGGGAAATCGTGCGGATCGAGCCGGAGGAGGAAGGACTGAAAGTGCCCCATATGGGTTGGAACGATCTGGTGGTGGACAACTTGCATCCGGTTCTGAATGGCGTCGCGACCGGCGACCACGCCTACTTCGTTCATTCCTACCATATGAAAGTCGCCGATCCGGCTCATTTGCTGGCGCATGTCGCCTATGGCGGGCCCGTCACCGCGGTGATCGGTCGAGACACTATGGTCGGCGCGCAGTTCCATCCCGAAAAGAGCCAGAGCGCAGGGCTGCGCATGATTGCCAACTTCCTGACTTGGCGCCCCTGATTGAGCGACGGGAGGGTGGCCGCCTTCGCGCCGTGAGTATTTTTGCAAAGCAGAACAGCTGAGGGTAGGGCCTGTGGTCTCTATTGGGCCGATCCTATCCTGGGACGCGGCTGCGCTTTCTACTTCACCCTGACCCAGGTATTGGCGCGGCAGATCGGCCCCACGCACCCCGACACTTTCAGGTTGTCGCCGCTCAGGCTCATTTTAGAGCGATAGGTTTTGTCGGCGCCTGGATCCCATATGCGGCCCTTGGACCAGCTGGTATCGGTTTGCACGGCCATGTCCCAAACGATGTCCTTGCCGATATTTGCGCTCTCGATCGGAGCGCCATTGCCGTTGAAGGACCGGATGAGCTTGCCGCAAGTCAGACCGCCGCAGTCGTAAAACTCCACATGGCCAACATTTCCGTCGTCATTCGGTGCGGTCTGGAACACGCCCTTGAGGTCCGCGTGCGCAGCGGCGGATGTCAGAACCACTGTGGTGAGTGCGACGATCAGTGAATTTTGCATGGTTTGAGGCCTCCCGAAAAAACTTCGTGGCAAGACAAGACCGCAGCGCACGCGGCGCGCAAGTGTGACGTTGCGGCTCTTTGCCCTTGCGGATAGAGAGGCGCCACTGAAGTGCCTGGAGTAATTTGATGATCCTCTATCCAGCCATTGACCTCAAAGACGGCAAGGCCGTGCGGCTCTACAAGGGTGATATGAATAGGGCGACGGTCTTCCATGACAGCCCTGCAGCGCAGGCGCGGGCCTTTGTGGACGCCGGGTGCGGCTGGCTTCACCTCGTCGATCTGAACGGGGCCTTTGCCGGGACGCCGGTCAACGGGGACGCGGTGGAGGCGATCCTGTCGGAAGTTTCGGTTCCGGCACAGCTCGGCGGCGGTATTCGCGATATGGCGACCATCGAGATGTGGATTGAAAAAGGTATCGCTCGCGTGATCCTTGGCACCGTTGCGGTTGAAGACCCCGAACTTGTCCGCGCTGCTGCACTGGCGTTTCCGGGCAAAGTCGCCGTGGGGCTCGATGCCAGAAAGGGCCGGGTGGCGACGCGGGGCTGGGCTGAGGAAACCGATGTTATGGTGACAGATCTTGCGAAGTCTTTCGAAGATGCCGGGGTTGCTGCGATTATCTATACCGATATCGACCGCGATGGTGCGATGCAGGGCCCGAACGTAGAAGCGACTGCAGCGCTGGCGCGGGCGACGTCCATCCCGGTGATTGCCAGCGGTGGGGTCAGTTCGCTCGACGATCTGCGTGCGCTGAAAGACACAGGCGCCCCGCTCAACGGCGCTATCTCGGGACGTGCACTTTACGATGGCGCGATCAATCTGCCAGATGCCCTGGCGGTGCTAAAGGACTGAGAACAAACGATCAGGGCAGTGGGCCGGTTTGCCAAAGCTGCACGGAGAGCCCGCCATGGGCGACGCGCGGCCCGGCCGAAAGCGGCAAGCCGGTCGCTTTTGCCAATCCACCCTCAGAAGTGATTACTCCGACACGCCATCCGGCAAAGCGGCTGCCCAGAACCTGCCCCAAGGCACCGTAAAGACCGAAGAGCAGTTTCTTATTCCCGATCCGCGCCCCGTAAGGTGGGTTGGTCAAAACAAGGCCCGGTGGACCTTTCGGGGGCATAAGCGCACTGACGGGCTGGCATGCGAACTCACAGAATGCGGCAACCCCGGCCCGTTCGGCGTTGGCCTGAGCCCCGTATATCGCTCCCTGGTCACGATCGAAGCCGAAAAGATGGGGTTGGTCGGCATGCGATCTGGGTTTTTGCAGAAGACGCTTGAAGGCCGATGCCTCGAAGCCTGTGAAGCGCTCGAATGCAAATGCGCGCGCGCGCCCAGCTGGCAGCCCGGCGGAAAAAGAGGCGGCTTCGAGCAGGATTGTACCAGATCCGCACATCGGGTCGACAAGCGGCATCGATCCCGCATAGCGCATCTGGCGCAGAAATAATGCGGCCATCGTCTCTCGCAGTGGGGCCTTACCAACAAAGGTTTTAGAACCACGTCGGTGCAACGGCGCTCCGGAACTGTCGAGACTTATCGTGACCAGGTCATCTTCTATCCGCGCCACAACCCGCACCGCGCTTTCGTCTTGCGACAGAACGGCGCCTGCTGCTTCGGCTGCGCGTGCGACACGTTGGGCCGCTGCGCGATTATGATAGATTTTCGATTTCCGGCATGTCGCTTCAACCTTGAGCGGGCATCCTCCGGGCAGCCATGTGCTCCAGGGCACCTTCCGCGCGCGCTTGTCGAGTTGCGCAAGGTGAAAGGCGCGGAATTCGGCAATGCGGATCAGCACGCGCCCAGCGCCCGCAAGCTCCAGGTTGGCGCGCATCATTTCGATGAAATCGCCCCGGGTTTCTACCCCGCCAGGAACCACGCTCGGTGCGTCGAAGCCGGCGGCGCGGGCCTCCTCGGCAAGCGCGTCTTCAAGCCCCGGCTGGGCTGCGAGAAACAAGGGAAAGCACTCGGACATCGCGCCGTTCTAGTGGACCCGTTCTGGCTTGGCCAGCGGGAGGCTTGCTGCGACGGGACCACCCGCGTAAGAGATGGGCCAAGCGCCCAAGGAGCCTTCATGCTGAAAACCCGAGTGATCCCTTGCCTCGACGTGGCCGACGGTCGCGTCGTGAAGGGTGTCAACTTCGTGGACCTTGTCGATGCGGGAGACCCGGTAGAAAGCGCGAAAGCGTATGATGCCGCAGGCGCTGATGAGTTGTGCTTTCTCGACATACACGCAACGCATGAAAACCGGGGCACCATGTATGAGCTTGCAACGCGAACGGCCGAGCAATGCTTCATGCCGCTGACGATCGGCGGTGGCGTCCGCTCCGTCGAGGATGTCCGAGATTTGCTTTTGGCCGGTGCGGACAAGGTGAGTTTCAATTCCGCCGCAGTCGCCGATCCGGACGTGATCGCGCGGGCCGCGGGCAAATTCGGCAGCCAGTGCATTGTCTGCGCGATTGATGCCAAGACCGTCAGCCCAGGAAAATGGGAGATTTTTACCCATGGCGGTCGCAAGCCAACAGGCATCGATGCGGTTGAATTCGCGCGCACAGTGGTTTCGAAAGGGGCGGGTGAGATTTTGCTGACCTCCATGGACCGCGACGGCACAAAGCAAGGTTTCAACTTGCCGCTCACCCGTGCGATCTCAGACGCCGTGCAGGTCCCGGTGATTGCATCGGGTGGCGTGGGGACGCTTGATCATCTTGTTGAAGGGGTGACAGAGGGGGGCGCGAGTGCAGTTCTGGCTGCATCCATCTTCCATTTCGGGGAGTTTACGATCCGCGAGGCCAAAGAACATATGGCTGCCGCGGGCATCCCGGTGAGGTTATCATGAGTGATGTAATTCAGCAGCTTGCAGCGACGATCGAGGCCCGCAAGGCGGCCGACCCGGACAGCTCATGGACGGCAAGACTGCTCGCAGCGGGTCCTGAAAAGGCCGCTGAGAAATTTGGCGAGGAGGCGATCGAGGCTATTGTCGCCGCTGTGAAGAACGACCGCGAGAACCTGATCTGTGAGGCGGCGGACGTTTTCTATCATATGCTGGTCATGCTGACCGCGAGAGATGTGACGCTAGATGCTGTTCTTGCTGAGCTTGAGCGCCGTGCTGGGACCTCGGGCCTGACAGAGAAAGCCAACCGGTGATGGCAGCTGCTGGCATTGTCGGGGGAGACGAGTTTGTTGGTCTGAAGGGACTCTGGGCGCCTGTTCAGAGTTTCGAGCTGATAACGCCAGTGGCAAAACCGCCCATCCTCAACTCTCCATAAAGACGCTGGTACTCGATCTTTGGGCATCTGTTCTGGATCACCTCAATGCCTGCAGTGCGGGCGCGCGCTGCGGCGTCCTCGTGCGAAACACCGATCTGCAACCAAATTGTTTTCAGACCGGGCAAATCCCTGAGCGCGTCCTCCACAATTTGCGGTACGGCTTCCGAACGCCTAAAAACATCAAGCATGTCCACAGGTTCGGAAATATCGGACAGCTTTGCACGGACCGTGTCCCCGAAGAGCGGCGTTCCTGCGTGGCCGGGGTTTACCGGAATGACTCGCTTTCCGCGCAGGGACAGATAGCGGGCAACATAGTAGGACGGGCGCACGGGATTCATCGACACCCCGATGCAAGCGACCGTGCGCGTGCTGGTCAGAATGCGGCGCAGGTCTTCGTCTGTCGGGAAGGTTGTCATTTGAGCAGGTTAGCCCGACCGGTGCACTTCGCACAGCCAGAAAAAAAGCGCCCGAACCGAAGGGCTGGGCGCATTAAGTCACGGAACGAGGGACAGTGAAGTGCATTCGGGAGTTCCGAACCCGAGCGCTCTGTGGAAGAGCTAGGCGTTCTAACTAGAAAAGGAAGAGGTACTACACGACTCTGTGACCTCATCCTTGCAGCAATGGTCAAAGCAGCGAGACTTCGCCTGAAAATTCAGCCCTGATGGTTAAGTTGCACAAGAAGCACGCGCTACTTAAGAACGGCGGGCCAATTGCTGTCCCCACGGGAAATATTTCCTGGAATATCTCGTTCCCAGCGGCGTTGGACGCCGGCCGAATAGTTTAGATAGAGCTTGTTATCGACGATCTTCCACGCATCAGGGTCTGTGGACGCGGTGTAGCCTTCGGCAACAGCCCACGCGCAGTAACCGCCGTACTGGGGGGCATAGGCCTCCGGGTTGGCGGCGAATGCCGCGCGGTTTTCCTCACTAGAGAAACGCCATTCGGCCCCGTTCCAGTTGTGTGTATGCGAGCCGCTTCCGCGCACCGGTTTGCCTTCCGTGAAATAGGCGACGGGATCATAGCCGCGAATTGCCTGGCCGCGGTTTGTAAAGACTTCTGGTGTCGCCGCAAAAGCGATCCTTGCGAAAGGGGCACTGGCGCTTGCGAGAACAGCGCCGCGCAGAAAGGCGCGTTTGGTTATCATTTGGGTCTCCTCAGTGGCATGACTGATGCAGTACGTGGGCCACGTTGCATCCAAGCGCAACTGAGTTGACGCTCATGTGAGAGAAATGTCAGTCGAAGATGTCTTCGACCAGATCGAACGCCTCTTCCAGAGCCTTTTTCCAGGTTGGTTTGCGTTTTTTCTTTCTGCGCGTGTAGCTCCGCTGGTCGTGCTTGTTTTGTCGATATCCGCCATTTGACGGGGATGGCTTTGATTTCTTTGCCTTGGGGGAGGGGGACTTAAGCCATTTTAATTCGTGGATTGGGGCTCCGCAGGAGGCGCAGGCCAGTTCGTGGCCCTCACGTGCCGTTGGCACCAGCATACTGCGGGCACCGCAATACGAACACGTGGCGATTTTTGTTCTCTCCGGCATCTGCTTCCTTTCACGCTAACCCCGATATAGGGGCGGGCGTTGGATATGTCAGCGGCCGCGCTGGGCCGCGTATAGCGCAACCGCAGCTGCGTTTGAGACGTTCAGCGAGCCAAAGGATCGCGCAAAGGGAATTCGGGCCAGTGTATCGCAGGTTGCCCGCGTTTTTTCCCGCAGGCCCGGGCCCTCTGCACCCAGCACAAGCGCCACGGGGCGATCGCCTGCCTCTTGCAGCGCATCGGTGATCTCCCCCTCGGCTTCACCCGCTAAACCGATCAAAAAAAAGCCCATGGCGCGCAGCTCTTCCATACTGCGAGCGAGGTTGGTGACCCGAAGATAGGGCTGCCGTTCCAGAGCACCCGAGGCCGTCTTGGCAAGCGCGCCGGTCTCGGGCGCTGAATGGCGTGCGGGTGCGATGACGGCAGAGGCACCAAAAACTTCTGCTGAGCGCAGGATTGCTCCGACATTGTGCGGGTCGCTGACCCTGTCCAGGCACAGCACAAGCGGTGTTGCCGTGCCGTCTCCCGGCGCCACCTGCGCGACCGACCCCCAGTCCAGCGGCCTGACCTCAAGCGCTGCTCCTTGATGAACCGACCCGCTGTCCAACGGAACCGGAAATCTGCGAGGATCCGCAATTTCGGGGCTCAGGCCGCTTTCCGCCACCGCGTCTGTCAGTTTGTCGGCTGCGTTTTTTGTCAGCACCAGCCGAAGTTTTGTGCGGGCGGGGTTCACGAGCGCGTCGCGCACTGCGTGCAATCCAAACAGCCAGATCGTCTGCGCGGCCGCCGCTCGGCGCGCGCGTTCCTTGTCAACAACCCAGCTGGGTTTTTTGGCGGGCATGATCTTCTCCGGTCGCGCTTGAGCGTTTGGCATAATCCGTGAGAAAGGCCTGGTCAATTGCGCCTACCGACTGTGTGTGAAAGCTCTGATTTAGCGGTTGACGCCCCAGCACAGCCTGAGTAATCACGCGTCTGTTGGGCGACAGGCCGCAAGGTGTGGCAGGGGACTGTAACTCCCTCGCGGAGACGCACGCCTGGTTCGATTCCAGGGTCGCCCACCACTTACCGGCAGGATTACCAACCAGACACATGGCAACGCATCTGCGTCGGGCGTGGGGCAAACGGTGCTCTTCGATGTTCAGGCTAGGTCATCATGCCCCTACTTTGGGGGGCTATGCGGTGCCGATGCGTATCAGATGGTTGTCGAAGGCCAGCGGATAGCTGGCGAGCGTCACGTTCTGCTTTCCGGATACTGCGTGCAGTCGGCCCAGCCCGTCAGTCGCAAGGCCTCCGGTGGTGGACGCCGCGACACCACAGACATCATCAAGGCGTGAGATCACGCTGGCTCCGGTCATGCTGTCATAGTTGATCAATAAGCCGCCACGCGGCGACGAGACCAGAACCTGGCGCGTGTCAAGCCACCCCACGCTGCCGATATAGCCTTTCATGCGCTGGCTTAAACCTTCTTCGAACTCGATGAATTCAAGGCCTTGTGCGCCATAGATCGCAAGAAGCGCGGGCGTATCGAATGGATCGCCCTGCCACTGAAAGCCGCAGGCAACGCGCCCTTGCGCTTGAACGGAGATGTGCCGCAGTGAATTCATATGCAGCTCTCCAGGTACGTCTGCGAGATCACTCAGGCGGCCATTTCGGTCAAGGATCGCCAAATTGGGGCGCATGGTTTCGAGGTTGAGCTTCTGACGCCCTGTGTCCGGGTGCGTGCGGATGCCGCCATTTGCAACCGCGAGACCCCCATCTGGCATGCGGATGATTTCATGCGGGCCGATCCCATGGGAGGAGATCTGATCGATACGGGCATAGCCTGAAGCGCGGTCCCAGACGCCCACAATACCGCGTCCGGTCGCTACGTGGTTCTCGGTGGTAAAAAGAAAAGCTCCGTCCGCGGAGAAAGCACCGTGTCCATAAAAATGGTGACCTTCGGGGGCGTCGAGGCGATGCTGCACATGCCCATCCGAACAATCCAGAACAAGCGCAAATGTACCCGGTCGCCTTGCGAAAGCCACTGCTTCGGGTGCAGAGGGGTGCGCGGCCGCGGCGTGCCCGCGCTGGGGCAGGGAGACCCGAAAGGCGCGGGTCCCGTCTTCGCGCAGTCCGTAAAGCGCGTAGTCTCCGGAGGGGTCTTGTGCGGCGGACAGATGCGACGGATTGCCGACCGATGCCCAGCTGGTCGCTGGCAAGGCAGCAGTCGCCAGAGCGCCTCTCAGGAACCCGCGACGCGACTGCATCAATCGCCGTCCAGCGCGTTGAACCCCGCAGAGATCCCCATCGGTGCGCCAATTTCCGCGTCCACGGCGATGCGCAATTCGCGGACCGTGCTTTGAATCGACTCGATCTTAATGCGTTTGCCGGGATTGGCGACGCCTGAGAAATCCGGATCATCGAGCGCTTCAGCCCGCGTAAGCGCCGTCTCGAAATGCAGCATAGTCTCCGGCGTTTCAGTATCGGCAAAGTGCATCGTCAGATCTTGCAGCGCCGCCAGGTTCAACACCACGTTGCGTTGCGCGCGCGCGGATCTGTATGTCTCGGCACGGCGGGGACGAGGGCGGTCGAAGGTTCCGAGCGGACGGCCCAGACGGGCATCGTACAGAAACTCCAGCCCGGTTGAGAGCGCGGTGTAAATGGCGCGATCCACTTCCTCAGCACTTTGGAAGCGGGCGTTCCCTGGCGAGACCATAAGCGCAGCATACTCCGGCCATTCCTGGTTTAGCGTGGCAGCGTTGCGCGCAAGCGCGGTCGAAACCGCCTGCACCAATGCACAGGCGTAGTCGGCGTCCTCGGGCGGCTCAATCAGAAGACGTTCCAGCGCATTCAGCCCCTGTGCTGCAACAGAAACGCTGGCGAATGCCTCAGGATCATTCACGACTGGGTCCTGCACCGATACCAGCCGGCCAATTCCCTTAGCCACCCGGTCTTTTGGATCTGGCCAGAACGATATGGCGAAGCCGCGCCCGTCCTTTTCGACCGGGCCGAAAGTGATGTGGCTGACGCCAAGCCAGGCATCGAAAGTGTCGTGATATGCCGGCAGAACAGCTTCCGGGCCGCAGTCGTTCCGGGCCGTTTCCGCCAGTTGGCTCGCGGTTTCAGCGAACTTGGCATAGCCGGGTGTTATGTGCTGGTCGATCACCGCCTGGGCATCCGCGAAAGCAAAGGACGGCAGGCAGGCCGCGAGGGCAAAAACAAATCGCATCAGAGGCTCTCCAGAAATTTCAAAAGGGCGTCACGGTCGGTTTTGGGCATATCAACCACAGTGTCGCGCGAGGCTTGGGCTTCTCCGCCATGCCAAAGCACAGCTTCAAGAAGTGACCGGGCGCGGCCGTCATGGAGCAGGTAGGTATGGCCGGACACCTTCTGGGTCAAACCGATGCCCCATAGCGGAGGTGTGCGCCACTCGCGACCTGTCGCGCTGCCCTCCGCAAAACCATCGGCAAGACCCTCGCCCATGTCGTGCAGCAGAAGGTCGGTATAAGGCCAGATGAGCTGGAAGCTTTGCTCAGGCCGATTTTCGAGGCGGTGGGTCACGAATTTTGGGGTATGACAGGCCACGCACCCGCTTTCATAGAACACTTGCTTGCCCCGCAGAACGTCCGGGTCGTCCACGTCTCGCCTGGCAGGGACGCCAAGGTTTTGGCTGTAGAACTCAACGATCTCAAGCGCTTGCAGGTCTATTTCGTGGACCCTTACATCGCCGTCTCCGTGGCGCGCTGTACGACAGTTGTCCTGCTCCGCCGTGCAGTCGCCCCACGCTGCGGTATGGAGTGGCGTTGAAATTCCGATATCGTGGAAGAAGGCGGTCGAAGACTGTTCTAGCAGTGTCGGTAGGCCTGCCTTCAGCCCGAAGCGTCCAAGCATTGGCGTCTGGTGCACTTGTGACCAGACGATATGCGCACGCCCGGAAATGCCGTCGCCATCTGCGTCCTGCGGGTCTGCGAGGGCAAGAATATCCTCGGTTGGGATCGCCTCCAGCAAGCCCAGGCCGATCATTTGCGGGGCAATGCGGGGACTCAGAACCGCCTTTGGATGTAGCGCACCATAAGCGAGTGCGCCGGCACTGTAGGTCGGTTTGCGCAAGGTCGCGCTCTCGCCGTCGGACAGCTCCACCTCGATCTCTTCATAGGTGATCCCCAGCCGGTATTCGGGATCGAACCCGGGCACGCTCATGTCCTGAAGCTGAGCGCCGTAAACAGGCTCCATTGCCATGCCACCCTGTCCTGCTTCCGCGGGAACCCCTACGCGCAGTAGCATCGACACTGCGCGGTCATCGGGGCCCTTGGGGGGATGTCCGCGGCCGTCGTTCAGGTGGCATCGGCTGCAGGCACGTGCATTAAACAGAGGACCAAGCCCGTCCGATGCTAAGGTGGAAGACGGCGAAGCGACCCAGAGCTTCTCGAACATGGCCTCACCGAGGCGGAACTCAAACTCGCGCTCGAAACTGATATTGCCCGAAGGCTGGCTGAACGGATGGGCGCTGTTCGGAACGGTCGCAGCGCCCGCGGCATTGCGCTCGAATTTTTCCGCCTGCGTGAAGTCCGTGGTCGGTTGGATGACGCCTGCAATGCGCTCCACTTCGCTCGCTGTGCGCGGCACGATCTCCAGATGTAGATCCTGCACAGAAGTATCCGCCGCAAACGACGATGGTGCGGCCAGCAACACGGCAAGAATAGTACTGAAGGCGTATATACGTGGCATGTCACCTCTTTATATTCCACACTAATACAGTCGGTAATTCCGAAGCGCGAGTCGGAACGCCGGAAGTTGAAGACAACGTGAAGGTCTCGCACGATGACTGCACTTCGGATGAGAAAAGACCCGGTGCGCGCGGTGGCACCCTATATGCCCAGCGATGAAGAGCGCCGTTTTCTAAACCTGCTCCGTCTGGTTGGTCGTGACTGTCGTGCTAAGGCACGTGCAGACCTCTTTCAGGCCTGCGCAACGCTGTCTGTAGATTCATCTGCAGCTAAGATGGCGCATGCAGAGGTTCTAATGCGATGCCTGAGTCAAGCACTTGAAAAAACGCCCATCTTTTATCGTCCGGGCGAGCAAAGTCTGTCTTTCGACGAGGCGTGGTTGCTACAACTCGCCTCCGCCATCGCACGGGGAGATACTGACAGCCGCACATTCCTGCTGCACTCACGTATCGTGCCGCATGCCCGAAGGAATTGTGCGTTTCTCGTCAGCGCAATAGTTGACCAATTTTCTCTGAATTAGAATTATTCTAAAAAGTTCTTGGCAACGGGCTTTTCGTGGCTAAGTGTGGAGTACGCAAGCCAGCCTTACGCCAGCCAGCCAACAAGATTTATGGATTGGAGCGAACCATGACGCAGACAGCAACGTCTTTGTCGACTGACGCAAAGACAGCCATCGCGGAGGCACTGAATCAGTGCGTTGCGGAAACCACCGTGACCACGATGCTGGCACAGAATTTTCACTGGAATGTAACCGGCATGGCTTTTGGGCCGCTGCATGAGTTGTTTCAGCAGATCTATGAAGATCACTTCACGGCTCAGGACGACCTTGCAGAACGGATTAAGGCGTTGGACGTGCATGCCGACGGCACACTTGCCGGGATGTTGAGCCGATCGAAGATCGGCGAGCATGACGGATCTGCCAGTGCCGAGGAAATGATAAAGACTCTGCAGATTGCCCAGGAAACCTTGGCGGCGACTCTGGCCGGGGCGGGCGAACTGGCAGCATCTCACGGCGACACTCTGACTGAGGATCTTTGCATTTCGCGCGGACAGACGCATGAGAAGTTCGCGTGGTTCTTGCGCGCGCACTTGCGCTGATACGCCTCAAACACGCAAAGGAAAGGCGGCCGGGCGGGCCGCCTTTTTTTTATGCTACTTTGTCTGTATCCCAGACCAGCTTGATTTTCTTTTTTCGGAGCTTTCTCAAGTAGGCTGGCTCCCAGTGACTGTACTTCCCCATCGTCGTCTGCTGGCTGCGCAGCATATCGATAAAAGCCAGACGATGTTTGTCTTTCTTGAGTTTCTTGAACATCGACTTCTGCGTCTTGGTCATCGAACACCCGATACAGTGACCGGCGCGTTTGAACTTGCACACATCGATGCAGGGACTGGGAACTTTAGCCATTAAACTCCTCGCTGATATGCGGCCCCGTAAAAGGGCCGCACTTGGCTGGGACGTCAGGTCATTATTGAAACACAGCGTCCGGGTTGTCGAGGCTGTCTGAACCTTCGAACTCGATCGCGTCGACGCCAAGCGCCGCCACAACCCGTTCGATGCTCCGGGTCTGGTCAACCAGCGCGTTCACGCCGCCCATTACCAGTGCCTCGCCTGCGACATTGCCGCGTTCCAGCATCATGTCGTAGTAGAATCCCGACTCCGCGGCGGTTTTGATGCGGCCGAGCTTCATCATCGTTGTCGCCAACTTGAGCTGCATCTCTGAATCGAGATCTGCATCGGCAGCAGCCACAAGATCAGACAGCGACTCGCCCGAGACCAGCGACCCGTCAACACGGACATACTCTCCGAGGTACACGTTCTGAATGCCCAGACCGTCATAGTAGTGACTGTTATGGGTATTGTCGGCGAAGCAATCATGCTCTTCTTCCGGGTCGTTCAGCATAAGGCCAAGCCGCATCCGTTCACCAGCCTGCTCGCCGTAGGAGAGCGAGCCCATGCCCGTAAGCATTGCAACTATTCCAGCATCCTCGTCTGCGAGAAGTTGGTTGCGGGCTTCGCCGCCTTCCTGCCATTGCGCTGCCATCCACTCCAGATCGGAAACAAGCAACTCCGTTGCTGCTTTTAGATATGCGGCGCGACGGTCGCAGTTACCGCCTGTGCAGGCGTCCCCCTCTGCATAGTCCGTCCATGGACGGTTGCCTGCACCCTGGCCATGACCGTTCAGGTCCTGACCCCAGAGAAGAAATTCGATGGCATGATAGCCGGTTGCGACGTTTGCTTCCACCTCGTCGGCTTCGTGAAGCGTGCTTTCCAAAAGCTCCGGTGTGATCGCGGACGCGTCAACGGTCTCACCGCCCAGTTCGAAGGACGGATTGGCCACAACGTTCAGAGCCGCAGCCGGGTTTTCGTCGGTTGGCCCTCCATAGGATGCATCCACGTAGTCGATCAGACCCTCGTCGAGCGGCCAAGCGTTCACCTTGCCTTCCCAGTCATCGACAATTGCGTTGCCAAAACGATAGACCTCGGTCTGCTGATAGGGCACGCGGGACTGCAACCACGCAGCTTTTGCAGCCTGCAGAGCTTCGGCAGACGGACTATCGATAAGCGCGTTCACTGCAGCCTCGAGCCGCTGGGCCGTTACAAGGCTGTCTTCATATTTTGCTGCGGCGATATCGGCATAATTGCCGAGAACACCAGCTTTGTCTGCGAGCGCTGGTCCTGCAAGCATTGTCGTGCAGAGCGCAGTTGCGAGAGTCTTTTTCATAACCATCCCTTTTTCTTGTTGGGTTAGTGCAGAAGTTGCGCCTTGGGTGTCCGGGGCGCAGGGTGATGACCGTTTCCATGGAGAAGTCTCAATGTCTCCCCCACAGAGGCGGCTAGTAAAGCGAGGGGCTCCGCATTCGCTGACCGTACAATAAGCGTCGCGATCATTGTCGCCTCGTGGAGATCGCCCGCGCTCGCGGTACGCACAAGGTGAAGGAAAACCGCCTCGTCGGAACCGAGACACCGACAGCCGACGGAATGTCGGACCATCGGCCTCAGCATATTTGTATCGATCATAAGCAAAAGCCGCTCGAACGCGTTCAAAGACGCAGTTGCGGAGGTCTTGCCCAATGCCGATGCATATGTGTTCCAAACCTCAGAGCGGCCCTCATTCCCGTCCATCCAAAGACGAAGATTCTGCACCAGTTCCGCTTCCCATTTTGGAAACTCGTTGAGCTTGCCAACAGGGGCAGCGCCACGGATTGGGTGATCCATTTTCATTTTGTGAGGATCAGCTTTCCGGCTTTGGTTATGCGAAGCACATACACGTTTTCATCGAGAACGATCCGCGCTTGTACGCCGTTCTCGATCAAATCACGCGCATCGTAGGTCGTGATTTCTTTCTGCTCGAGTGTGACTTTGGGCGGAAAAGTCTTGGTCATAGCGTTCATCTCCGACCCTCCAGTCGTAACTCAATCCACTCAAGTTCTGCCACGTTTCCAGTGCCATTTTCATAAGCACAGATGAGGCATTCATTCCAACAACAAGTCTCTCCAGCGACATAAGCCAGAGCAGTCTGAAACAGCCGAGTGATCATATCATTTCTCCTCATGACTCCGGGCTGCCCGACTCGGGGTTGCTGGGATCCTGACCTGATTTGTCGACTAATTTAGTCGACATTTCAACCGCTCCTTTCTACAAAGTTGTCGCAGGAAATGAATTTGGCCGCGGTGCGGTTATTTTGCTTTTCCTCGCATCGAAGCGGAAATACGTCTTACAAAGTCGCGCTGGCATCCCGGAACAGCGCCCTGGTTCAAGAGGAAATGAAATGCGTGTTTCACGCCGTACTTGCCTCACAGGCCTTGCCGGCGCCGCTGGCTGCGCCGCGCTTTCTCGGTTTGCGTCTGCCCAGCTTAAGCCGACCCAAGCAACCGATCTGACCATTCAGACCGCGCAGGCCGAGATTTTGCCGGGCACAATGACCGACGGGTTAATCTCCACTTCCATGGATCGTCCGCCACCGGTTCTGCAGATGAACCAGGGGCAGGTGTTTCGAAGTCGAGTAACCAATACTCTGCCGGACTATACGGCAATGCACTGGCACGGCATTCGCGTACCCAACGGCATGGATGGTGTGCCCTATCTTACGCAAATCCCGTTTGGGCAGGATGAAGCATTCGACTATGAGTTCACACCCGAGGATGCGGGCACCTATTGGTACCATCCCCATTGTATGACTATGGACCAGATGGCGCTGGGACTGACAGGCGTTCTTACAGTCGCTGAGGCTGAAGATCCGGGCTATGACGCAGACATTGCCTTCAACCTCAGAGACTTCCGCTTGAACGGGGATGGCGAATTCATCGAACTCTGGACTGCGCGCGGCGCGGCCAGAGCAGGCACCAAGGGCACAGTTGTAACGGCAAACTGGCGGGTCGACGCAAGGGAAGAGGCCCCGGCGGGCGGTCTGGTCCGCGTTCGCCTGGCCGCAACGGATACAGCCCGAATTTACAAGGTGTTTGTCCCGGATGCAGAGGGTGCCGTGATTGCCCTGGACGGTCACCCGCTGCAGCAGCTTCGCGCACTGCCATTGACGGAAGATGGCGCCCTTGTGCTGTCCCCGGGACAGCGTGCAGATCTCGTTATAAAGATGCCCGAAGACGAAGGGCGGGTGGTCGACATCATGAATGCGATGCCAGGCGGGCCCCGTAGGATCGCGCATATGCGCTCGACTGGGGCACCACGGCAGAGATCAACATCCGAAATCGTTCCGCTGGCGCCCAATCCTCTTTCTGAGCCTGATCTCTCGAACGCGCGGCTGGAGAATTTCGTTTTTGGTTGGTCACCTGATGGATTGGAGCCCAATAACGGGTTGTGCGGAACGCTTGGCTACACCTTCTGGTCGATTAATCGCACCCCTTGGGCCGGCGATGCCGCGGAGGGCACGGGGCCACTTGCATCTTTCCGTCTGGGAGAATCGGTGGTGCTGCGACTTCAGAATGAAAGCCCCAATGCGCACCCGATTCACCTGCACGGCCTGACCTTCCGGGTGTTGCGGTCGAATATGCGCGCGGTGTCAAGACACTGGACGGACACAGCGCTTTTGCTGAAAGGTGAAACGCTGGAGATAGCCTTTGTTGCTGACAATCCCGGCGACTGGGCGTTCCATTGCCACGTGATCGAACACCAGAAAACGGGTCTTGCCGGGTACATTTCCGTCCTTGCCTGACACCATTTTACGGGCCTGGCGATTGCCAGTTTGATCGAAGTCAAAGGCAACAGGTTAATCCTGAATTTAAATGTCAGGAAATAAGGCTCCCCGCGTTGCCTTTGGGAGAAAGCTATGCCGCATCGCCGAACCAAGTTTCTGACGGGTCTTGTATTTTTTGCTGCAGCTACAGCGACGTCGACGATTTGGGCAGTCGACTTTTCCGGACCACCGCAAACGCTTGAGCAGCTAGGCGAGCGACTATTCAGCGACGTCAATCTGTCCGCCAATCGTACGCAGTCCTGCGCTACCTGCCACGATCCGGACTATGCGTTTGCGGATCCCCGGGGCGCGGCGTCTCTCGGGGATGATGGAGCCTCACTTGGCGATCGCAATGCGCCGAGCGCAGCCTATGCAGCATTTTCGCCACCGTTCCATCAGGCGGAAGATGGGACGTTTAAAGGTGGCCAGTTTTGGGACGGACGCGCGTCAACACTGGCGGATCAGGCCGGAGGGCCACCGCTCAATCCAATCGAGATGGGCATGCCGGACGAAGCGGCAATCGTTGCGCGCCTTAGAGAGGACCCCATCTACGAGGACGCATTTCCGGCTCTTTTCGGTACCGATGTTTTCGACAGTGATACTGGCGCCTACCATGCGATGACTGTTGCGATCGCGGCGTTTGAGCAGACTGACCTTTTCAGTCCGTTTGACTCAAAATACGACCGGTATCTGCGGGGTGAGGCAGAATTCACGCGGGAGGAAGAGCTCGGTAGGCTTTTATTTTTTTCTCAGCAGTTTACGAATTGCAATCAGTGTCATCAGCTTGCTCGGAGCGAAATCGACCCGCGCGAAACCTTCACTGACTACAGCTTCCACAATATTGGCACACCCGAAAACACAGAGCTGCGCGCAAGCAACGGCATCGCGTTGGGAACCATCGATAACGGCCTCGCCGACAACCCTGCGGCAGACCATCCTTCAGAACGCGGGAAGTTTAAGACGCCAACCCTGCGCAATGTTGCGATCACCGCGCCCTATATGCACAATGGCGTTTTCCAGGACCTACGGACTGTTGTTCAGTTCTACAACCGATACAATTCGAAGGCTGAGAGCGCGCAAATTAATCCTGAGACCGGTCAACCTTACGGTCCGATCCTGGTTGAAGCTACACTATCTGTAGAGGAATTGACGCATGGTCCAGCGCTCGAGGACGAGCGGATCGACGCGATTGTTGCGTTTCTTAAAACGCTAACCGACGCGCGCTACGAACACCTGTTAAGCGACTGAAAAGCGCGCGCCGGTCCTGAAGCTATGCGGTTGCAAATTCCATTGCATCGACTTCGGCCCAGATCTCATCCCAGACCTTTGCGGCGCGACCGCGCTGCTTGACGCCCTTGGCGGCTTCCAGGTTCGCCATCATGCCTTCGCCTTCTACAATGACTAGGCCAACCATTCCGGTCGCAGCGTGCGGAGTGCATTTGTACCCGTAAAAACCCGGAGCGTCGAAAGACACGGTAACTTCTTCGTTAATCTTGCCATTCCACTCGGCGGCACCGTCGGGCAGCATGCCGTCAACCGACGCACTGTTGTGACCACGGTCAACGGCTGCGAATTTAACGGTATCTCCTGGTTTCACGACAATGATGCGCGGCGAGAAGACCATGCGCAGTCTCGGATCATCCGGGCTTTTGTTCAGCATCTCGACAACGGATTCAGATTGCGCGGAAGCACTCGTTGCAAGCGCGGCGGCGGCTGTCGACGCCATAAAAGTACGGCGTGTCATGCGCGATGTCATGGCAAGCTCCTTAACAATTTTTTCCATTCTGTGGGCTCTTTAGTCCGAGGTCTCGGTAAGCCCGGCGATGGACATCTAGCAGGAATTTAAGTAATGTCTACTAAATTACTCGGATTTACCGCGCGAGCCCCCGATGACCTTTGTTTCATTTCTTAGCGGTGCAGTTTTTGCCACTGCCATAGTTGCCTTCACTCTTCCCTCTGCGGCGCGTCCGACGAGTGACATCCCAGCGCCAGAGAGGTGTGAAGCATACAGCGAAGCCGACTTGAAATCCGCCATTGAGGGGGATGCACGGGCACAGTTTATTGTGGGACATGCCTTTGTCATGGGGCTGTGTGGCCCAAGCGATACAGCAATTGAACAGGGCCTGTCCTGGCTTATCAGAGCCTCTGGCTCCGGAGACAAACATGCATCCTTCGTACTGGGAAAACTCTACGAACAGGGCGATATGGTGCAGCCGTCCGAAGAGCAATCCATGGCCTACTACAAGATCGCGGCGGAAGCAGGCCACCCGGCCGCTGAGCACGCGCTTGGTATGAGGCTTCTGTCGCGCAGGGCTTCGGATGAAGATCTCGAGAACGCGCTTTACTGGCTTGGCTCAGCCGCATCGCACGGTGATGCGTTTTCTGCTGCAGTTGTCGGGTTTCTTTATGCGCGCGGTATGCACGGTGTTCGACAGCAACCCTGTCTTGCGCTGGACTGGTACGAAGCAAGTGAATTACTCGGGGCACCATTTCCGCTCGACAATTTCCGCGCAGAAGTGAGTGCGCTCACTGTGGACGAATGCTGAGGGCCGTGTCGGCTCTAAAGCCGTTCGCCCGCCGCGTGCGGAAGGACAAAGACGCCTGACTGCTGTGGCGTTGTGTTGACCCGGACAGGACACCCATATGCCTTGGACAGGTTCTCGTCGGTCAGAACTTGCTGGGGCGGGCCGCTTGCCCGCACCCGGCCGTTGTCGATCAGGGTGATCTGATCCGCATACATCGCGGTCAGGTTCAGGTCATGCATGACCGCAACCACGCCTCCGCCGCGGGCTGCATAGTCTGCCGCCAATTGCATGACGCCGAGCTGATGCCCGATATCAAGGCTCGCTACCGGTTCATCCAAAAAGAGCCAGCTCGGGCCTTTCTCGGTCACCGGCTCCCAGACCTGCGAGAGAACCCTGGCCAGTTGTGCGCGTTGTTGCTCGCCCCCGGAAAGTTCCTGATAGTACCGACCCTCGTAGCCCGTCAGGCCTACGGCCGCCAAGGCGCTGAGCGGAATGCTCCGGTCGGCGGCGTGCAGGCCCGCCTCCAGACCCATGCTGACCACTTCGATTACTGTAAATGGGAACGCAATGGATGTGGCCTGAGGCAGAACACCGCGAATACCTGCGAGCTGCCAGGGTTTGGCGGTCCGAATGGCATATCCGTTTAGTGTAATGGGTCCGGAAGAAGGCAACTCCCCCACCAGCGCGCGCATCAGGGTTGTCTTGCCGGACCCGTTTGGGCCGACAATTGCTGTCATGGCGCCCGGTCGCGCGTCGAAATCTATGCCATGAAGGATCTCTTTCCGGCCAAGGCTCACGTATATGTCCTGCGCGTACAGCGTCATAGGTCGACAACCCCCCGGGACCGGAGGAGAATCCACAAGAAAACCGGTGCGCCCAGAACTGCTGTTACGATGCCGATAGGCAATTCTGCCGGAGCTATAACGGTGCGGCTGATGCAGTCGGCAAGCACCAGCAGGCTGGCCCCGAGCAGCGCGGCGTTGGGCAGAAGTGTGCGGTGGTCGGGTCCCACAGCAATCCGCAGCAGATGCGGCACGACGATACCCACAAACCCGATCCCGCCGGACACGGCGACTGCAGCACCCGTTGCGCTTGCAACGATCAGGATTGCACCGGTCTTCAAACGCTCCAGCGCGACGCCCATATGCGCGGCGGCGGCTTCGCCAAGCGCCAGCCCATTCAGGCCCCGCGCCAGAAACGGAGCGGCAAGAAAGGCAATCGCGATCAGCGGGCCCGCTGCATAGACTTTCGACCACGTGGCCCCGGCCAGGGAGCCGAGCCCCCAGAACGTCAGATCACGCAATTGACGATCGTCCGCCATGTAGACAAGAATCCCAGAAACAGCGCCGGTCAGGGCCGCCAGCGCGATTCCGGCCAGCAGCATGGTCGCCACCGATGTTCGTCCGCGGCGCGTTGAAACACGATACAATAAAAGCGTTGTGGCCCAACCGCCGAGAAAGGCCGCAAAAGGCACAAGATAATTGCCCGTGGCGTCGACAAAGGCCACCGGAAGTGCCGTGCCCAGAACAATTGCGGCGATAGCTCCAAGTCCGGCGCCGGCACCCACGCCGACAAGACCGGGATCCGCCAAAGGGTTGCGAAACAGTCCTTGCATCACCGCGCCGGAGACTGCCAGCGCCGCGCCAACGACCAAGCCAAGGGCGAGTCTCGGCATACGAATATCAAAGAGAATTATGCGCGCGGCCGCGTCCAGTTCGCCCGTTTCCACCCACGTCAGAAGCGCCGAACGCACTTGCGCGCCTGCAGCCCCAATTGTGAGAGAAAACGCAGAGACAAGGACCAAGAAAAGCCAAAGCCATCCGTGCAGGCGCCACGCGCGAGCCCGCCTTTCGTCTATCGGGACTGTACCAGAGGCCGAGCCCGCAGCGTCAACTGCCATACAGGGCTTCCGAAAGGTCCGTGACCGCCTGCGCGGTACGCGGCCCGAAGCCAAGCAGGAACAACCCGTCCATCCGCACGACTGCGCGGTTCCTGGCGGCAGGTGTTCCTGCAAGCGCGGGCATGGCCAAAAGCTCATCGACAGCCATGCCGTGATCGCCCCCCCGATCCATCATCAGGACTAGGTCCGGCGCCATGGCCGCCACGGCTTCTTCGGTTAGAGGTTTGTAGCCTTCAAACCCGGTATTGGCGTTCACCCCGCCGGCCAGTTCGATCATCGCTGATGCGGCGGTTCCCGTGCCGGATGCCAGAATGCGGCCACCTTGGGTGGACAGGATAAACAGCACTTTTTTTTCTGATCCTGCGCTGAGGTTTTCGACCTTGGCGCGCGCGATATCGAGTTCAGCCGAAACCTCTGCAGCAAGCTGAGCAGCTTCTGCAGGGACATCGAGCGCCTCGCCAACGATCGTAATCTTTTTCATCAAACCATCAGCGCTGGGATCATCGTCGACAAAAATGATCGGCACGCGAGCGGTTTCCAGCACGTCGATCGTCTCGGCCGGTCCGGCGCCGTCCTCGGCAATGATCAGATCCGGTGCAAGGCTGAGCACGCCTTCTGGTGACAACGCGCGCATATATCCTACATCCGGAAGCGTTTCCGCCTCCGGCGGATAGGTCGACGTCGTATCGCGCGCCACCAAGCGATCCCCTTGCCCGAGTGCATAGGCAATTTCAGTTACTGAGCCACCCACGGTCAGGATACGGTCCGCGGCAAAAACAGGTCCGGTCAGAGCGAATAGAAAGACAATGGTCCGAAGGATCATACTGTACTCTCCTTGTCTGGCAGCGTTGCGACGACCTCAGCAAAATCAGCGCGTGTGTCGTTGTCCTCTTTGGGCACACCGAAGGCCTGAAGGATCAGCGAGCCCTCCGCATCAAAGGCTTCCACCGACAAGGCCGGTCCGCGCTGCGTAGGTTTTTCGACCTCCCAGACCTCTGCGACCTTGTCCAGCCGAAGATGTAGGTTGAAGTCCGGATCGAGCACGTTCTGCCACGGGCCCATCGGTTCCAGTCTGCCGATCGGACCGGTGTGAATTTCGATGCAGCCCCGGTTTCCGACAAACAGCATGAAGTCAAACCCGCCCGCCTGAATCCCGCGAAGCATCTTGTCGACGGCGTCCGGAGCGAGAGGGCGGACGAAGGGTGCTCCGGCGATCCGGTAGGCACCGAGGCGGTTCATCTTGAGTTTTGCGCATAGCCGCAGGAACTGGTGCGTATCTGTCAGACGGCGCCATTCTTTGAGCAGGATTTCGCGCTTTTCCATCACGATTTTTGCGCCCTCGGGCGGTGCACGTTCCGCAAGGCTGAGCGTGTCAGACTGGTTCGGCAGCATCAGGTTCGATTTCAGGGCCGACCAGGCGTCCATGTTTGCGTCCGCCAGCAGATAGGCTTTGTGCACCGCATCCCCTGCAGCATCAAATACCTGAACGCTGTGGCGCAATCCGCTTTTTACTTCTTCCGAGACTGCAAAAGCATGGCGCCATTGGCGCGGGAACATGCGCAGTTCGATGTCCTTGTTCAGGGTCATCGTGGCGTGCTCACCCCCGTGGTAGTCTGAATAGATCCCATCCTTCTCGATCACACAGGCATCGTTTCGCGTCAGCGCCATCATCGAGCCGACAGGCTCAAGCGCTGGGATCAGATCGTTAGGATGCGATTTCAGGACAGTCGCCGATCTGCCGACCTCTGCAGCGACGAGCTCAGCCTCTGCGATCCCAAGTGCCTGTGCAATATCGCGCGCTCTTCCGGGCTTTTGCGCGCGTTGCTCTCGAATTTCTGCGGCATCAAGCATTACGAACTCCTTGCAGCGTCGAGGGCCAGCGCTTCGCAGAAACGCCAGCCCTTCATGAAAAGACCCCTGCTGACGGTTAGGAACGATTGACGGTCTGTCCGATTGTCAGCAGGGGGATCCGTTCGGCACCACTCACATCTCCGGACAGATCTTTGTGAATTGCCGTTCTTTAGACAACCTCCTCTAGGTCCAGGGCGTCCGTCAACTCGACAAGCTTGGCGAGACTGTCCAAAAAATCCTCAACAGGGTTCATCTCGCACAATAGCACAGCAAAGCTATTGGCGGCCGTACGGCGACCCTGCCGCAAGGCTTTAAACGACTGCATAAAGAGCCGCTCGTGTTCGGAGAGCATCTGCGAGCAGCCGGTGCAGTGCGGGCTGTTGAAGCGAAAACACGACTGCCGGGATTTCCGCATTGCCTGTACGCAGGCAAGCACCTGCGTCGCGACCCACGAGCCATGTGCCTGCCCATAGCGCAATCCGGGACACTCCAGGGCCGTCATCCAGCCGCAGCCATCCGGGTTTGCGAAACTCTCAAAAAATAATCGCGCGGTCTGCATGACAATCAGGTCTCGTCCATCAAGACCCGCCTCGTGAATACGTATCATATTGTGATCCGTAGTGCGGTGGTTGCAGCTGGCGTCAGAGCCCGCGCCAGACAGTGTATGTTCGGTTTCGATCGTCATTCGGCGGCGTGATTTTTCACTTGGACGGCGTTTTCGCATGCGGGCCTCGGCTCTCTGAAGCCCCGCACAACGCACGAGCTTCTGACTGGTCATATCCGAACCGGGCTGGCGTCTCGGCCTCGCTGGGCGACTTAATCCTGACGGATTTAGTCTGTTATTGCAAGTGGCGAAAAACGGGCGGCATAGAGGTGCGCACACGCGCGACGAGAAGTGTCTAAAGAAACGTTTTTTTTCAGAACAGATTTTGATTGCTGGAGATCGCTAGAGGTTTAAACGTCTTATGCTTTCGCTGTTAACAGCTCATCGTTCCGGCGTGACCGCGCTACCGTAATTCCACATCTGACCGGTTGAAAACCGCATCCGCGCTGCTGCCATCCGCATAGGTGATGCGGACCGAAATACGTTCGATACTGCCTCCGGGGAATGCGATATAGGGCAAGTGATTGGCGTCCTGAAACGCGTTCGGCGAAGGGGCATCGGTATAACAGGGCTCCATTGCCTTTGTTGCTTCGGTCTCGCCATTCACGCTGTAGCGGATCTCGCGAAGCCCGCAGCGCCAGCTTTCGATCTGCGTGAAGTAAAGAAGGTCCTGACCCTGCCAGCTGCGCACTGAGACCCAGCTTGCCTGGGTCGCGGTTAGGATAGGCTTAACTTCGTCCACTGTCGTGAAGGTCTGGGCACCCGAAGCTGCAGGGGTCAGACAAAGCACTAAAAAGACAAGGCGCAACCGCATTCTTCGCTCCCTCAGGTCAGAGCGCTTTGCCATTGATGCACCCTGAATTCATGCCATAGTTGCGGAAAAGCCGAGCCAAATCCACCCATGACGGCACCTGCGTCCGCCCATCAAGATCCAACCGTTTTCGCTATCGTCCAAAACGGCAGACTAACCTATGAGGCGATCATTTTTTGCGCGTCCTTCCGGGCGGCCAATCCCGATTTCAACGGAGACCTGATCCTGGCCGAGCCAGCGTCGGGACCGCTCTGGCCTAAACCGCCCGGGATTTCCGACCCCGCTGCGCGGGCTTTGCTCGAATATGAGCTCGGCGCGGAGATACGTCCTTTCGACAACCAGCTTTTCGGCGCCCGCTATCCTCAGGGCAATAAAATCGAAGCGCTCTCTGTCCTGCCTGAAAAGACACCTTTCGTCTTCTTCGACACCGACACCCTGTTTCTAGGGCCCCTTGCGGACGTGGCGTTCGACTTTGCGCGGCCCACCGCCTCCATGAAGCGCACGAATACATGGCCTAAGCCCGCGCTCTATGGGCCTGGATATACGCAGATCTGGAAGTCGCTATACGACCGGTTCGCTCTGGATTTCGAGAGTTCTCTCGATCTCAGCTTTCCTGATGAATACTGGGAGAGATATCTTTATTTCAATGCAGGCTGGTTCTTTGGCGCCTGTCCGCGCGCGTTTGGCACTTTGTTTGCGGACATGGCAGCGCAAATCGAAACCGATCCGCCGGCGGAGCTGACAACGCAGGCGTTGACGCCCTGGCTTGACCAGATAGCGCTGCCTTTGGCGATCCACGCGCAGGGGGGAGGGCGCGATGGCCGGTATGGTGGACTGCTCGATGGGCGCATTACCTGTCACTATCGCTACCTTCCGCTTCTCTACGCACGCGAGGACGACCGTGTTGTCGATGTGTTAGAAAATGTCACCGCCCCCAATCGGATAAAGAAGGTTCTAAAGACGTCCGAGGCCGCGCGCAGGATGATTTATCAGGGCAAAGGTCGCCAGGTGCGCGCGCTTTTTGATCAATCGAACCTACCCAATCGGGAAGAGGCAATACGGAACCGCCTTAAGCGCGAGAAGCTCTGGCTGCGCTGAACTGTCAGAACGAATGTCCGGCCTCCTGACGGCAAGCCGTGGGATCGTCTGCGGCCAACCAAGGCCAGGTCGTGCCCCAAAAACAAAAGCACCAGCGCGCAAGCGTCCGGTGCTTTTTGAAAGTGTTTCTGGAGCGGGCGATGAGATTCGAACTCACGACCCCAACCTTGGCAAGGTTGTGCTCTACCCCTGAGCTACGCCCGCGTCCTTGGGTGAGGCGTGATGTAACGATCCCCTCTGAGCCCTGCAAGGGAAAAAACGCCACGCCTCAGATTTTTCGGCCTTCAAGGACGCACTCTGCAAAGGCCGAATTCCTGCTCCGCCAAGGGTCCCCTGAGGCGGTCAGAATAACTGCGGCCTATTCGAATTCGAGAAGCAAATCCTTCGCGTCGATCTGCGAAGAGGGCGTCACATGCACAGCTTTCACAACCGCATCGCGCTCTGCGTGAATGCCAGTCTCCATCTTCATCGCCTCGATTGTCAGAAGGAGATCTCCCTCTTTGACGTGTGCGCCGGCCTGCACGCCTACTGATGCAATCACACCGGGCATCGGTGCCCCAATATGGTCCGGGTTGCCCAGTTCAGCCTTTGGGCGCGCTTGCACGGATCCGCGCGCCTTGCGATCCGCGATGCGTATGACCCGGGGTTGACCGTTCAACTCGAAAAAGACTTTCACCTCGCCGTCTTCATTAGATTCTGAAATTGCCTGGCAGCGAATTTCAAGCGTCACTCCGGGATCGATCTCCACCGAAATCTCGTCTCCCGACTCCATTCCATAAAAAAATGTGCGCGTCGGCAGAGTCCGAACAGGTCCGTACTCCGCGTGCCGGGTCAGGTAGTCTGTAAAGACCTTAGGATACATCAGATATCCGTTCAGATCCTCATCATCGATGTCGTAGTCTTCGAACTTTGCCGCGACGTCGGCGCGGGTCGCTTCCAGGTCGACCGGCTTCAAGTGCTTGCCCGGCCGTTCGATATCCGGCTTTTCGCCCTTGAGAACCTTATCGACGATGCCCGCAGGGAACCCGCCTGGAGGCTGACCCAGATTTCCCTTCATCATGTCAATGACCGAGTCAGGGAACGATACATCGCGGCCTGGGTCCTCGACCTCCGCGCGCGTCAGACCTTGGCTGACCATCATCAGCGCCATATCTCCCACGACTTTTGAAGACGGTGTCACCTTAACGATATCGCCGAACATCTGGTTCACATCGGCGTACATCTGCGCAACTTCATGCCAGCGCTCCTCCAGTCCCAACGAGCGCGCCTGTGCCTTGAGGTTGGTGAACTGGCCGCCTGGCATTTCGTGCAAGTAAACCTCGGACGCCGGCGACTGCATACCCGACTCGAAAGCCGCATATTCCATTCGAACCGCTTCCCAGTAGTCGCTGACTTCGCGGATCGACTTGATGTCGAGACCGGTGTCGCGCGGTGTATAACGCAGGGCCTCCACGACCGAGCCGAGCGTCGCTTGTGAAGTGTTTCCAGACAGCGCATCCATCGCGCAGTCTACAGCGTCTACACCAGCGTCGGATGCAGCAAGAATAGTGGCACAGGCCACTCCGGCCGTATCGTGGGTATGGAAATGGATCGGCAAACCGACTTCGTCTTTGAGTGCCTTTATCAGCATTGTCGCCGAGACAGGCTTCAAAAGACCCGCCATGTCCTTCAGGCCGAGCACATGTGCGCCCGCATCGCGCAGGTCTTTGCCCATCGCGACATAGTATTTCAGATCGTATTTTGAGCGCGAGCTGTCGAGCAGGTCGCCGGTGTAGCAGATCGTGCCCTCGCATACCTTGTCTGCCGCGATTACCGCATCCATCGCCACGCGCATGTTTTCAACCCAGTTAAGACTGTCGAACACCCGAAATACATCAACCCCGGACAACGCGGCCTGTTTCACAAACGCCTCAACCACGTTGTCGGGATAGTTGGTATAGCCAACGCCATTGGAGGCACGCAGCAGCATCTGTGTCATGATATTCGGCATCTTCTCGCGGATATCGCGCAGCCTTTGCCAGGGACATTCCTGCAGGAAGCGATAAGCCACGTCGAAGGTCGCGCCGCCCCAACACTCGACACTTAACAGACCAGGCAGGTTCGACGCATAGGACGGCGCCACACGGATCATGTCGATCGACCGCATCCTGGTGGCGAGAAGCGACTGGTGCCCGTCGCGCATCGTTGTGTCTGTGATCAGAAGACGTTTCTGCGCCGCCATCCAGTCAGCCACAGCCTGCGGGCCCTGCTCTTGGAGAAGCTGTCGGGTTCCAGGCACAGGTTCGGCCTTGGGCAGCGGTGCTTTAAGCGCACGCGGTTGCGCCGGGGGGAGGGCGCGACCTTCGGTTTCCGGATGACCGTTGACCGAAATATCAGCGATGTAACGCAGAATTCGCGTGGCGCGGTCGCGGCGCTTCGGAAACTCGAAAAGCTCGGCGGTTTCGTCGATAAATTTGGTGGTATATTGATTGTTAAGAAACGTCGGGTGCTTGAGCAGGTTCTCCACAAAGGCGATGTTCGTTGACACCCCGCGGATGCGGAACTCGCGCAGCGCCCTGTCCATCCGCGCGATTGCGGCTTCTGGTGTTGGCGCCCAGGCGGTGACCTTCTCCAGAAGACTGTCATAGTAGCGGGTAATCACCGCACCCGAGTAGGCTGTGCCACCATCCAGACGAATGCCCATTCCCGTTGCGCCGCGATAGGCGGTGATACGCCCATAGTCCGGGATGAAGTTATTTCGTGGGTCTTCTGTGGTAACCCGGCACTGAATTGCATGGCCGTTTAGCTGGACGTCATATTGGCTCGCTACGCCGGTGGCCTCGACCAAGCTCTTGCCCTCGGCAATCAGAATTTGCGCGCGCACGATGTCTATTCCGGTTACCTCCTCGGTCACCGTATGTTCCACCTGCACGCGTGGGTTCACTTCGATAAAGTAAAAATCGCCGGAATCCATGTCCATAAGGAACTCGACAGTGCCGGCGCATTCGTAATTCACGTGGGCGCAGATCTTGCGGCCAAGCTCGCAAATTCTCTCTCTCTGGGCGCTGCTCAGATAGGGCGCGGGCGCGCGTTCCACGACCTTCTGATTGCGGCGCTGAACGGAGCAATCGCGCTCCCAGAGGTGATAGATATTGCCTTGATTGTCGCCAAGGATCTGAACCTCTACATGACGGGCGCGGGTGATCATCTTCTCCAGATATCCCTCGCCATTGCCAAACGCGGCTTCTGCCTCGCGGCGGCCTTCCAGCACCTTCTCCGGCAGTTCCTCGGCGTTGAAAATGGGGCGCATGCCGCGCCCGCCACCGCCCCAGGAGGCTTTGAGCATAAGCGGGAAGCCGATCGTCTCAGCCTCCGTTTTGATCGCGTCCATGTCGTCGCCCAGAACTTCGGTGGCGGGCACAACAGGAACGCCCGCTGCGATTGCAACCTTGCGGGCGGAGGCCTTATCGCCAAGCGCGCGCATGGTTTCGGCTTTTGGTCCGATGAAAGTGATCCCGTTTGTGGCGCAGGCATCAACAAATTCCGGGTTTTCCGACAGCAGACCGTATCCGGGATGGATCGCGTCCGCGCCGCTTTCCTTGGCAACGCGAATGATCTCGTCAATCGACAGGTACGCTGCCACCGGCCCCAGACCTTCGCCGATCAGATAGGCTTCGTCGGCTTTGAACCGATGCAGACCCAGCTTGTCCTCGGTGGCGTAGACCGCCACGGTTTTCTTGCCCAGCTCGTTGGCCGCTCGCATGACGCGAATTGCAATCTCGCCGCGATTGGCAATCAGGATTTTCTTGAAGTCGGTCATGAGGCGGGCCTCTTCAGTGGCTCTAGCATGAGCATATCTATACTCTGGTAAACTTTATTGTCCATAAGCACCGCCTCCGCCATGCGCGGAATGGGCAACCTGCACAAGTTTGTCGCGCAGTCCTGCAGGGCTTGGCAATCCCATCTGGCCAAGGTTCGATGCGATATCGTCGCGCAAAAGCTCAATGACATGGGCGCCGCCGGCTTCCCCCAACGCGGCAACGCCGTAGTAAAACGCGCGCCCCAGCATTACAAAATCGGCGCCAAGCGCCAGGGCACGCAGAACATCAAGCCCCCCACGCACCCCGCTGTCGAAGATTAACGGCGTATCAGGCAGAAGCGTGCGAATGTCGGGCAGGACGTCAATTGCCGCGCGGCAGCCGTCGAATTGTCGCCCGGAATGGTTCGACACCCAGACGGCATCCACGCCGGCATCGACGAGAGGCCGCGCATCGGTCGGGTCCATGACGCCTTTGACGATCAGATGCCCCGCCCACTCGTCTCTGAGTGTTTTTAGGTAGTCCCAATCCGGCGCACCGCGGATGATGTAACCGGGATGGGCCAGCGACCCTTTCGGGCCTTTTTCATCTACGTAGCATTCGACGAGGCGCAGGCGCGGTGTCCCATTTCTGAGCGTTCCCTGCGCCCAGGCGGGCTTGGTCACGATCTGCGCCAGAATACGCGGAGTGACACGAGGCGGCAGGGTGATCCCGGCTTTGCGCTGACGTTCCCGGCGCGAGGGCGCAGGCAGATCGACCGTCATCACCAGGGTGCGAAAGCCGGAGGCCCACGCGCGCCGAACAATGTCGCGGCGTATCTCCGGATCTGACGGCGGATAGAGCTGAAACCACCCCATCTCTCCGGCGATCGGGCCGATCTCCTCCGGCAGTCGGGTGGCCACAGTCGAGAGGCAATAGGGCTGGCGTGCATCGCGGGCCGCGCGCGCGAGATACTGCTCTGCACCGGGCCAGATTAGTCCAGCCATGCCAACAGGAGCGACCCCAAAAGGCGCGTCGTATGTCTGCCCCAAAAATTTCGTTTCGAGGTGCGAAGGTTGTGGGCCTTTCAGGATCGCAGGGTGAAACCGTATCGCCTCCAGCGCTGCCATATTGCGCGCGTGCGCGGTTTCGTCTCCGGTCGCACTGTCGAGGTATTCCCACACAAAATGCGGCACCCTCCGGCGCGCCTTCCGGCGCAAATCTGCGACAGTGGGATAGCGATCCTGCAAATCCATGCGGTGATAATGGCGTGGCGCCGGCGAGGGGGAAAGGCGAAATATCTCTCACATCCAAGTGCTTGGCGGAGGCGGTGAACGAAAGAAGAACACTCTTTCCCTCGGACCATGCACAAGCTAGGTTTGGGGCATGAGCAGTTTTGACGACTCCGACGCGTTCGAGGCTGGCGCGGCTCTGTCACTGTCCCAAAGGGCCATGGCGGGTCGCCCGGCGCCTTATCTTGAGGGTTTGAACCCCGCGCAACGCAGCGCTGTCGAGGCGCTGGAAGGGCCTGTACTAATGCTTGCGGGCGCAGGGACGGGCAAGACCCGCGCGTTGACCGCGCGCATCGCACATCTGCTCAGCACGGGCACCGCGCGACCCAATGAAATCCTCGCCGTGACCTTCACCAACAAGGCCGCGCGGGAGATGCGGGAACGTGTGAGCCGCATGATGAATGCACCGATCGAGGGCATGCCCTGGCTTGGCACGTTCCACGCGATCTGTGTGAAGCTTCTGCGGCGACATGCCGAACTGGTCACCGGCATCAACGACTTGCACCTCAAAACCAACTTCACCATCCTCGACACCGACGACCAGATCCGCCTGATGAAGCAGGTGATCGCAGCAGCGGGTATCGATGAGAAACGCTGGCCCGCCCGCCAGCTTGCCCATATCGTCGACGGCTGGAAGAACCGGGCGATCAGCCCGGACAAGGTCCCGGTGGAGGATTCAGGCGCCTTCAACTCCAAGGGACCTGCGCTTTATGCCGCCTACCAGCAGCGCCTGCTCGAACTGAACGCCGTTGATTTCGGCGATCTGCTGATGCACGTGATCGGCATCTTCCAGCGCCATGAAGACGTGCTTGCCCAGTACCGCCGCTGGTTCCGATACATCCTCGTGGACGAGTACCAAGACACCAATGTCGCCCAGTATCTCTGGCTGCGGCTGCTCGCGGGCGGTCACAACAACATCTGCTGCGTGGGCGATGACGACCAGTCGATCTATGGCTGGCGCGGGGCGGAGGTCGGCAACATCCTGCGGTTCGAGAAGGACTTCCCCGGTGCACAGGTCATCCGGCTGGAGCAGAACTATCGCTCCACTGGCCATATCCTCGCCGCAGCGTCCGGTGTGATTGCGGCGAACGACGGGCGGCTTGGCAAAACGCTTTTCACTGATGGGGAAGATGGCGAAAAGGTTCGCCTGATTGGCCATTGGGATGGCGAGGAAGAAGCCCGCTGGATCGGCGAAGAGATCGAGGCAATGCAGGGCGGCACGCGCGGTCTTGAGCCGTACGAGCTTGATAAGATAGCAATCCTCGTCCGTGCTTCCCACCAGATGCGCGCCTTTGAGGACCGTTTCCTGACCATCGGCTTGCCATACCGCGTCATCGGCGGCCCGCGCTTTTACGAGCGGACGGAGATCCGCGATGCCATGGCCTATTTCCGCGTCGTCACCTCGCCGGACGACGATCTGGCGTTTGAGCGGATCGTGAACACGCCCAAGCGGGGCCTTGGAGAGAAAGCGCAGCAGAAAATCCAGCATGCCGCGCGTACGAATGGCACGTCGCTTTTTGAAGGCGCGCGCATCCTGCTTGCCGCCAAAGGTCTGACCGGCAAGGGCGCAAAGGAGCTTGGCCTGCTGCTCGACGGGATCTCCCGCTGGCGCCGGATGGCTGCGCCGAAATCCGCACCTGCCGCCGATGACAGCGTGATCGACGACAGCGAAGTCTCGCTTTTCGAGGCCGCCAAGCCCGAGATGTCCCATGTCGAACTGGCACAGGTGATCCTGGACGAGTCCGGCTACACAGACATGTGGCAGAACGACAAAACACCCGAAGCACCCGGGCGGCTCGAAAACCTCAAGGAACTGGTCAAGGCGCTCGAAGGGTTCGAGAACCTTCAGGGCTTCCTCGAACATGTCTCGCTGGTGATGGACAACGCCTCAGTCGCCGAGGAGCCCAAAGTCTCCATCATGACGCTGCACGCCGCCAAGGGGCTCGAGTTTCCTGTCGTCTTTCTGCCGGGATGGGAGGATGGATTGTTCCCCTCCCAACGCTCCATGGACGAAAGTGGGCTTGCAGGGCTCGAGGAGGAACGCCGTCTCGCCTATGTCGGTATCACGCGCGCCGAAGAGGTTTGCACGATCTCCTTTGCGGGTAATCGGCAGGTCTTTGGCCAATGGCAAAGCCAGATGCCCTCTCGCTTCATCGACGAGCTGCCAGAGGAGCATGTAGATGTGCTCACTCCCCCGGGCCTGTATGGTGGGGCGTTCGGGGCTGCAGCGCCATCGGGCATGATGCGCGGGTCTGACCTCGAAACCCGCGCGACCGAGGCCAATGTCTACAACTCCCCCGGCTGGCGACGCATGCAGGCCAATGCGGGCGCACGTGGCACTGCGCAGCCACGCGAGGCCAAAAACATGGTCATCGATGCGACAGCGCAGCCCGTCTTCGGACCGGGCGATCGGGTGTTCCACAAAAAGTTCGGATATGGGGCCGTGACCGAGGTCGAAGGCGACAAACTTGAAATTGCTTTCGACAAAGCTGGCCTGAAAAAGCTCGTCGCAAGCTTTGTTGTTGCCGCTGAAAAGGCCGACGACGTGCCTTTCTGAAGCGTGCGTGCTGCTTATCTGAGAAGCTTCCCTTCGAACGCCCGCAGCAAAGGCCGCGCTGGCTCTTTCGATGCCGGGTCAGTAAAGCGTTCCGGGAAGAGGCGTTTCAATTCCCGTTCCACCGCGCCCGTGCCTGCCTCGAGCCCATAGGACCCGGGAAAGTAGCTCTCAGACCAAAGCCCAGATGTGCAGACAAGTTCGTGATCATCGAAAAGCAAATGCACATAGTCTACGAGAGGCGCGTCCCGCACGGGCAAAGTCCTGAGGCCATCACAGAGGTGTTTTGCCGCGACGAGGCATTCGGGGACCCCAAAGAACAGCTCCGCGCGCCAGTCCGTAACCAGCAGGCGATGCTGAGGTGAGACGCGCACATCGGTCGTGTTGCCCATGGTGCCCGCGCGAATGAGAATCGGCGTATTGTCGCCATAGGCCGGAACAGTGGCGCGCCCGACCCAGCGCACTGGCTGGCTTCCGTGGTCGCGCGTCACAACCAGATCCCCTGCCTGAAGCGTTTCGACGGCACGTTGGCCGTCCGGCGTATCGATCAATGTGCCCGCGACAAAGCAGGGAAAGGGTTCCACCGTTATTGCGCTGATATTGAAGTTTTGATTGGCGTTCCCGGTCGGCGGAGGAACATCCAGTTCTCCATCGCCGTCGGTGTCGAGATCCGTGCGCTGACGTTCGATCACCGCCGCCTGTAAATTGCCATTGGTGTCCCGAAAGCTTTCGTCTAGCGAGAAAGCCAGCTTTTCCTCGTCGCCGCTGCCGTCCGGGATCTCCGCACTGTCGGATGTTGTGAAAAAAGAGTCGCCCTGCTCGGTTGTGTCCTGGTTTTCTCCGCCGGATTCCTTGACTTTGATCACCCCATCGAACTCCAGGTCGAATGACGGGCCGCTGGCAGGAAAGACTGTAATGCGGTTGATGTAGACCTCGCTGAAATCAAACTCTCCGTCGAGCCGCCCACCTGTCTGGATCCCATTGGCGTTCACCGCCACGACCACAATGTCGTCCGGCTGAAAGGCGAAAAGCGGAGTTATACGCGTGCTGTCAGAGCCGACATCGGCGATATCACTCCAATACGCCACACGGTCGCCAGTGAAGTAGATATCGATTGTATCTTCGGCGCCGATCGGCTGGGGGATGCCGCCAAGATCTCCCGTATTGAATGTAAACCCGGTGCCCGACGGGTTCTGTACTCCGCCGCCATCGGCGGTACTCCAGTTCGACTCATCCCCGATCAGGCGCAGCAGTTCATCGCGCAGAACTTCGGGCGCCGAGTTGAAACTCTGAGTTCCGATCGCGGCCACCGGATCAAAGATCATGAAGTCTTCGTCTCCGTCGATGGTTACTGTTCCTGTGTCAGGTCCCAGGCCTGTATTTGTCAGGACCGGTCCGCTCGGGTCGCCCTCCTCCTCCTGCGCTATCATGTTGATGAAGTTTATGGGGTCAGAAGGGTTTGCGGGCACAAGCGCGCGCGCGCCTGAATCATAGACGACACCCTGTACGGCCCAGAACTGTTCATTGGCCTGCGCCAGGGCGCCACCGCCTTGTTCGTAGTCAACTGTGCCCAGAGGAGTGCCACCGGGATTGGTTCCGACCGAAAAAGTCGCGCTGGGGCCCCCATTCGCGTTGGAGACCATGTCGATGGTTACAACAGTGCCGGCGTCAACCCCGCCGGCCGGCACTGTCCATTTGAAGACCTGTTCGCCTGCGTTGAACTCGGTACCGGTCCATTCGCTGTCGGTGAAGTAAATCTCCTCACCAGCAGCAATATCCTCCGTGGCCAAGAAGACCACGTCGTCGTTATCGGAGTCCCATCCGATGAAAACAATGTCACCAGCATTCAGGGCCAATTTGCTGTTTCTTCCCCTCCCGGACACGCCTTTCTCGGGCGCATTTCGCCGAAACTAAGCGACAAGCCCGCCCCGATGCCAGAGACTATAACGAAGTTGCTTTGAATTTGCCGTAGCGTAAGCCCCGCGCAATTCCGCGCGAACTACCCCACAAGCACGGGCCAGAGCGAGGCGATCAGCAGTGCCGCACAGGTCCAGTTAAAGGCCCGGAGCCTGGAGGGGGATCGCAAGAAACGAGCCACCTGAGTGCCCAGCCAGGCCCAGACCGAGACAGACGGGAAGTTGGTCGCGCAGAAGACTACGGCGACCAGAGCCGCGCCCAACCACCCTGCCTCCGGTGTTGCGTAGACCGTCACGGCCGTTACGCCCATGACCCAGGCCTTCGGGTTAACCCATTGAAAAGCCGCGGCTTGCAGGAATGTAAAGGGCTTGCCAACCTGACCTCCAGCTTCAGGTGCGGAGGCATTGGCGATCTTCCAGGCAAGCCAACCCATGTAGAGAACACTCAGCCCTTTTAGAATTGAATGAGCGATTGGCCAGGTGACGAAAATCTGGCCGAGACCCATGCCCAGCAGAAGCACCATAAACGCATGGCCAAGACTGATCCCTAACATATGCGGTATCGATCGACGCAAGCCGAAGTTTGCGCCCGAGGCCAGTAACATGAGATTGTTAGGCCCCGGTGTGATCGAGGACACGAATGCAAAAGCAACAAGGCCAAGAAGAAGCTCATAGGACGCCATGGCGCAATAATTGCTCAAACTTTCTGCAATTGAATTGCGAACATCAGCGAAGTATGGATAATTTCGCAATATATGTTGGAAATAGATCAAATTAACGAACAAATATTGCATGAGCTGTCCAAACACGGCCGGATTTCGAATCTCGAACTCGCAGACCGCGTTGGCCTTTCGCCTTCCGCATGTCTGCGACGGGTGCAGGAGCTTGAACGGTCAGGCGTGATCAAAGGGTATCGCGCCATATTGGACCGCGGTTTGCTCGGGCGGGGTTTTACTGTGCTGATGGCGGTGAGTTTGTCGGAGCACACAAAAGACCAGCAACGGGCCTTTGAGCTGGCGGTCCAGGCAGCGCCCGAAGTGCTCGAGTGCCACAACGTGACCGGCGCGGTCGAATACATCTTGAGAGTTGAAGTGTCCGATCTTGCCGCCTTCAAACGGTTTCATACGGATGTTCTGGGCACCCTGCCGCAGGTCAGTTCGATAACAAGCTATGTGGTGATGGACAGCCCGAAGGACGCGCGCGCTTAGGTTCTGATCAATAAAAAAGCGGCGATGCCAGGGAGGAGGAAGGCACCGCCGCTAAAGAAGTGCGGCCACGCCAGGGAGGAGGTAGGCGGTGCCGCTATTACAGAAAACCCAGGGAGGAGGAAGGGCTTTCTGATCTTGTCCGGGCGATGTCGCCCTGAGCGATGGAGGTTCCGTCGCTGTTGAGATTGAAGATATAGAATTGCTGCGCTGCAACAAGGCCCGGCTTAGCAAAGCAGCCATGCAAAAATTGCATTGCAGCTGGGGTTGTTTTCGAAGAATTCGCCTGAAACCGCTTTGGGCAAAGCGAATTCGCACAAATGCACTTGTTTGTCGTCGCGAACCTCACATTTATGCGCTGACAACATACGAAGGACTTTGCTGCAGTGGCAACGCGCGAGGATATCTTTTCTGCACTTGCAAAGGTTGCGCTGCCATCGGGGCAATCCCTGGCTGCGGCAGATCTTGTTCGCGCGCTGACAATTGATGAGGGCGCCATTCGTTTTGTGATCGAGGCTCCAGATGCCGATGCCGCTCGGGCGCTGGCGCCGATCAAGGACGCTGCCGAGCGCGCACTCGCGACACTTCCAGGTGTCTCTTCCGTGCAGATTGCCATTACTGCACATACACAGGCTCACGGGCAGGGCACGCAAGCGCCCAGCCTAAAAATCGGCGGGCATCCAAAGCCAGGACCCGCTGGTCCCCAGAAAATCGCGGGGGTCGACCGTATACTGGCCATCGGTTCTGGCAAAGGCGGGGTCGGAAAATCAACCGTGTCGTCAAATCTTGCGGTCGCCTTGGTAAAGCAGGGGCGTAGGGTCGGGTTGCTGGACGCCGATATCTACGGTCCATCGCAGCCGCGCATGATGGGCGTGAACCAGCGCCCGGCGTCCCCAGACGGAAAGATCATTGAGCCGCTCTACGCCCACGGTGTTACCGTGATGTCGATCGGTTTGATGCTTGCCGAAGACAAGGCCGTCATCTGGCGTGGCCCGATGCTGATGGGCGCGTTGCAGCAGATGCTGACGCAGGTGCGATGGGGCGAGCTGGATGTGTTGCTCGTCGATCTGCCTCCTGGCACGGGCGATGTGGCAATGACACTCTGCCAGCGCAGCGCGGTGACCGGCGCAATTGTCGTTTCTACCCCGCAGGACGTGGCGTTGCTCGATGCTCGTAAGGCACTGGACATGTTCAACACGCTCAGAACGCCGGTTCTTGGTCTGATTGAGAATATGTCGGTGTTCCATTGTCCCGAATGCGGCTACGAGGCGCACATCTTTGGGCATGGGGGCGTGCGGGCCGAGGCGGAGCGGATCGGCGTGCCTTTTCTCGGTGAGCTACCGATCAGCCTGGAAACCCGGTTGGCGGGCGATGGCGGAACGCCCATTGCAGCCGGCGACAGTCCGGAAGCAGAGGCCTATGCCCGCCTGGCCCATCGTTTCATTGCGGGGGGAATGGCCTGACAGATCCATTCTGGCGCTGCATCTGGTGTCTGATGGGACGGCATGGGACAGCGTGGCAAAGCTGCGATTCGTAAGTATTTTTGCTGAAATGCCTCTTAATTGACCCTGATACGATCCCTTTTCGGTATTTTTTTGTGATCCTCGGGGATTCAATGGGCCTGACAGGCTCTGTCAATTTGTGGCGGCTAGGTTTTTGAAATCCACTATATGTTGTGTCCTAGTTGGCCTTGCCAATCTATGTAGGCCTCGGATACAACCCAGGTTGACTGCATTTCTCCCTTATTTCCCATAAAAAACTATTGCTTCCCATATTTTCCCATGGAATAACTGCTGCATCGAAAGAGACGAGCACCGCGGCATCAAGAACCGCGAAAAAAACAAAAGTCAGGTTTCATACAGGCCTCGCTTTTTCGAAAGACCGGTCGGCGCTCCACGAGCAGACATCCCCCCAGGTGGTGGAGCCGAGACCAAGCCCAGGCACTGGGAAGAGGCGGCGGATCGGGCTATGGCAGCAGCGCGATCCGCCGTTCTCGTTTCAGGGCTTGGCCACCGAAAGCAAAGGGCAATCGGGGGAAACGGGCAAAGGAGCGGGCTCAAGTGGCACGCATGTTCCGAGGCGAGAGCGTCCACAAGGTGGACGGCAAGGGCAGGGTGTCCATCCCGGCCGGTTTTCGCCGCGTGCTCGAAGACAGTGACCCGCTCTGGACAAAAGATACCAACCCCCGCCTTGTGGTCGTCTACGGCGACCGGCGCCGGGATTACCTTGAATGCTACACAATGGCGGCGATGGCGGATGTCGATGAAAAGATTGCGGCGCTGCCAAGGGGATCCGTTGCAAGGCGCAAGCTCGAAACACTGTTTACTGCGCAGGCACATGAAACTTCCGTTGACGAGACCGGCCGTTTGGTTCTGCCCGCAAAGCTCCGTGAGAAGATCAGTGTAACTGACAGCGCCTATTTCATAGCGGCCGGAGACACGTTCCAAATTTTGTCCCCCGCGGCCTATGACGCCAAGATGGGTGCGCTCGACGAGTGGCTGGACGAGCTTGAGGATGACGTCGACCCGCTTACGCTTCTCGACAGTGGGGGAGGGGTCTGACGATGGCCGCTGCCGAGGCCGCGCCCCACGTCCCTGTCCTCCTTGGCCCTATTCTGTCCGCCTGCGCGCCGATCTCTGGAACCTGGCTTGATGGCACTTTTGGTGCTGGGGGCTATGCGCGGGGCCTTTTGGAGGCCGGCGCCGACCGCGTCATCGCCGTGGATCAGGACCCGCTGGTGTTCGAGATGGCGGGGGCCTGGGCAGGCCCATACGGTGACAAGCTTGTAATGGTATCCGGGAACTTCGCCGCGCTCGACACCTACTGGACCGCTTCGCTTGATGGTGTCGTGCTGGATCTTGGGGTCTCGTCCATGCAGCTCGATCAGGCTGAGCGCGGGTTTTCCTTTTTGCGTGACGGACCGCTGGACATGCGCATGGCGCAGACAGGCATATCCGCCGCCGATCTGATCGCGGAAGCGGATGAAGCAACGCTTGCCGATATTCTCTTTTATTTGGGCGAGGAACGCGCTGCGCGCCGTATTGCGCGGGCCATCGTCAAAACGCGCGACGAAACGCCGATCACGCGCACAAGCCAGCTTGCCGAAATTGTTGCTGGCTGCCTGCCGCGGGCCAAACCTGGTCAAAGCCATCCGGCGACCCGTAGCTTTCAGGCCATTCGGATCGCGGTAAACGATGAACTCGGAGTGCTGGTTGCTGGGCTGGAGGCAGCTGAGCGCGCTCTTGGCGCAGGCGGTTGGCTCGCGGTCGTCACGTTTCATTCTCTCGAAGATCGCGTGGTCAAACGCTACCTGCAATCTGCAGCAGGCAGCGGCGGCGGTGGCAACCGCTACGCGCCGGAACAAGCCGCAACGGAAGCGCGGTTCAACCTTAGGCCCCGTAAGGCCATTGCGCCAAACGCTGCCGAGGTGGCGGCAAACCCACGCGCACGCTCGGCCCGGTTGCGGGTGGCGCGGCGCACGGCATCCTCCGCGCGTCCGGCGGACCGGGCTGCGCTTGGACTCCCAAGACTTTATTCGCTCAAAGAGGCAAGCTTATGAAAACACTTGTCTATACTGTAGCTATCGGATCCGTCATCGGCGTCGCCTACTGGGCGTATCAGGAGAACTTCCGCACCCAGCAGGCGCAAGACCGGGTCCGTGATCTGCAGGCCCAGATCGCCGACACGCGGGAAGCGCTGAGTGTGCAACTGGCCGAATGGGCTTACCTCAATCGCCCTGAACGTCTGCGCGAACTGGCCGAGATGAACTTTGATCGCCTGGGTTTGCTGCCGCTGACGCCGTCCCATTTCGGCGAAGTAGATCAGGTCGCCTATCCACCGCGTGACCCGATTTCAAGCGGTCTTGCCGAAACCGTGGAACTCAGCGGAGGCGCCGAATGATCCGCACGCCGCTTCGCCCGCTTGCGCGTATTCTTCACGCCCGTCAGGTCGGTGAAAACCCTGATCTGATTGAGCGCGAGAATATCCGCCGCCGCCACCACGTGATGCGCGATGAATGGCGCCTTGTGGCCGAGCAGCGGCTGCTTTTGGCCTCTATGTTGACCTGTCTGGTGTTTGCGTTGGTGGGCGTGCGCATGTGGGCCGTCGCCTCCGAGGCCCCTGCAGAGCCGATCGCAGCAGCCTCCTCCTCTCAAATCCACACCGCGCGCGCCGGGATAACAGACCGCAAGGGGCGGGTGCTGGCCACAAACCTCGTGACGCACGCGCTTTATGCGCAACCTCCGCTGATGACCGATCCCGTCGGATCAGCGCGGAAAATAGCCGAGATCTTTCCGGATCTTGACCAGGACACACTGATCCGCCGTTTCACTGGGGACCGCAAGTTCCTTTGGCTCAAGCGCAGGATTTCGCCGGAACAAATGCAGGCGGTTCACGATATCGGTGACCCGGGACTGCAGTTTGGTCCTCGCGAGATGCGGCTCTACCCCAATGGCAGCATTGCCTCCCATGTACTGGGAGGGTCCAGCTTCGGACGCGAAGGCGTTCATGCAGCTGAGCTCGTTGGCGTTGCGGGCGTTGAAAAAGCTTTCAACGCGCAACTCAGTGACCCGGCAGGCCAAGGCCCGCTCACCCTCTCGCTCGATCTCACGGTGCAGTCTGTAATCGAGGACGTTCTTGCTGGTGGCATGCGTATTCTGAATGCGCGCGGCGCAGCAGCAGTTTTGATGGATATCCATTCCGGCGAGATTCTTGCTCTTGCCAGCTTGCCTGATTTTGATCCGAATTCCCGCCCGAGACCACTCACGGACGGCGAAGCGTCTGACAGTCCCCTCTTTAACCGGGCGGTACAGGGGGTTTATGAGCTTGGCTCGGGCTTCAAGATTTTCGCCGCAGCACAAGCGCTGGAACTCGGGCTGGTGAACCCGTCCACTATGATGGATACCACCAGCCCGATGCAGTGGGGCCGATACAAAATTCGGGACTTCCGAAATTACGGACCGGAACTCAGCGTCACGGACGTTATTGTGAAATCGTCTAATGTAGGAACTGCGCGGCTCGCGCTGCAGATTGGCGGCGCCCGGCAGAAAGAGTTTCTCAGCTCGCTCGGGTTCCTGTCGCCAACAAGCGTCGAATTGATCGAGGCGCCCGGCGCGGCCCCGCTCTTCCCCTCAAAATGGTCCGATATAAGCACAATGACCATTAGCTACGGGCATGGTATTTCGACCTCGCCGCTGCATCTGGCGGTGGGTTACGCGTCCTTGCTCAATGGCGGCACGCGGGTCACGCCCACTCTGATGCGTCAGGACAGCCCGGTTCCGCCCGGCCCCCGCGTGGTATCTGAGCGCACGTCGGACGCCACGCGCGAGATGCTGCATCAGGTCGTTGAACGCGGAACAGCGAGCTTTGCGCGCGTGCCTGGCTACGCCATCGGCGGGAAAACAGGCACCGCTGACAAGCCCAAAAAGCGTGGCGGCGGCTACTACGATGACAAGGTGATCGCGACATTCTCCAGCGCGTTTCCGATAGATGATCCTAAATATGTACTGGTTGTGACGCTCGATGAGCCGGTGGAAAGCTCGGGCAGCGAACCGCGCCGTACCGCCGGCTGGACAGCAGTCCCGGTTTCTGCAGAAATTACGCGACGCATCGCTCCGCTGCTGGGCCTTCGCCCGAGCGTGGACTATACCCGTGATCCAGAGATAACACTTGCGACACGCTGAATAAGGGGGTGCCGGCAATGGGGGCAGGCACGCAGACGAAATCACTTGCAGAGCTTGGGCTCGCCGCGCGTGGCGGGGCCGACGCGATTGTGACCGGGCTGGCACTCGACAGCCGGCAGGTTAAGGACGGATTTCTGTTCGCGGCGCTGCCCGGAAGCCGGGTGCACGGGGGCGAATTCATTCAATACGCGCTTCGCATGGGAGCGGGCGCGATCCTCACAGACCTCGAAGGCGCTGACATTGCGGCTGAAGAACTGTCGGGATCTCCGGTCGCGCTGATTGTTGCCGAAGACCCGCGCCAGGCGTTCTCAGCGGCTTGCGCACTTTGGTACGGTGCGCAACCCAAGGTAATGGTCGGCGTGACTGGAACGAATGGCAAAACATCAGTGGCCAGCTTTGCGCGCCAGATGTGGCAGGCCTTGGGTGTGCCCGCGGCCAATATTGGTACGACTGGCATTGAGGGCGATTACTCGGCTGCGCTTATTCACACAACGCCGGATCCCATAACACTGCACAAGGCGCTTGCCGATATGGCTGCCGAAGGAATCGGCAATGCAGCGATGGAGGCTTCCTCACACGGGCTCGACCAGCGACGCCTGGACGGCGTCCGTCTGAAATCGGCGGGCTTCACCAACCTTAGTCAGGACCACCTTGATTACCACGGCACGATGGAAGCCTATTTCGAGGCCAAGTCGCAACTTTTCACCCGGCTGCTGGCGGGTGAGGGAACGGCAGTCATCAATCTCGACGATCCATACGGCGACGAAATGGCGGGCGTTGCGGAGGCTGCGGGTTGTCCTGTCCTGACCGTCGGAGCCCATGAAGAAGCCGATCTGCGGCTGATGGGGCAACGGTTCGACGGGGCCGGTCAGGACATCCGGATCCGCTGGAAAGACGCGACATATCAGAAGCATCTGAACCTTGTAGGTGGTTTCCAGGCCCAGAACGTGATGGTTGCACTCGGTCTTTTGCTTGCGACTGGCGAGAAAGTTACTGATCTGACCCGCGTTCTGCCGCATCTAAAGACCGTGCGTGGTCGGATGCAGCATGTGGCGACCAGAGACAACGGCGCGACTGTGTACGTGGATTACGCGCATACACCGGAAGCCCTGCGAACTGCGCTGTCTGCACTGCGCCCGCATGTGATGGGGCGCCTGATCGTAGTGTTCGGTGCCGGAGGCGATCGGGATGCAACCAAGCGTCCGCTGATGGGGCAGGCCGCTGCGGAACAGGCGGATGTGCTGATTGTAACCGACGACAACCCACGCTCCGAAGATCCCGCATCGATCCGCGCAGAGGTACTCGCGGCGTGTCCAGGGGCGACCGAGGTCGGTGACCGGGCGGAAGCAATCTTGCGCGGCGTGGATGCCCTAGAGGCAGGCGATATTCTTTTGATCGCCGGCAAAGGGCACGAAACCGGCCAGACTGTCGGTGACGTGGTCTACCCCTTCGATGATGCCGAACAGGCAAGCGTCGCGGTTGCTGCGCTCGAGGGCAAGCTATGAACGATCCGCTCTGGACGTCGGCTGATGCTGCCGAAGCCACCGGCGGACGGGCAGTTGGCAACTGGACGGTATCCGGCCTGTCCATCGACACCCGCGAGCTTGAAGTCGGCGATTTGTTCATCGCGTTAAAAGCCGTCCGCGACGGCCATGACTTTGTTGCGCAGGCGCTGGATGCGGGCGCTGCGGCGGCGCTTGTGAGCCACGTGCCGGACGGCCTTCCCCAGGATGCGCCGCTCCTGGTGGTCGATGATGTGCAGACAGCGCTTGAAGCGCTTGGGCGCGCTGGCCGCGCGCGGCTGTCGCAAGACGCCTGTGTCATTGGCGTCACCGGATCAGTGGGCAAGACATCAGCCAAGGAGATGTTGCGCACTGTGCTGGCGCCCCAGGGCAGAACCCATGCTGCCATCCGCAGTTTTAACAACCATTGGGGCGTTCCGCTGACGCTGGCGCGCATGCCTGCCGACACCGCCTTTGCGGTCATCGAGATCGGGATGAACCATCCCGGCGAGATTGCGCCACTCGCGCGCATGGCACGGCCCCACGTCGCCTTGATTACCACCATCGCGCCAGCGCATCTCGAAGCACTGGGCAGTCTTGAGGGCATCGCCGTAGAAAAGGCCTCGATTTTCGAGGGTTTGGAGCCAGACGGCATTGCCGTTATTCCGGGCGATCTGCCACAAACGTCCATTCTGGCGGAGGCAGCTGAGCGATTGGCGGGCGAGACCGTGACCTTTGGCGCCGGGGCGCAGAACGACCATCAGGTGCTCTCGGTTTCAGTGGGGCATGGGGCCACCGTCGCCGAGGCGCGCGCGCGCCAAACGCCTTTGGTTATGAAGGTCGCCACCCCGGGGCGGCATTTTATCGACAACGCGCTCGGTGTCCTCGCGGTCGTCGAGGCAGTGGGCGCGGATCTTGCGCAGGGGCTCGTGGCGCTGACCAAATGGGCGCCTCCAGAGGGCCGCGGCACATTCGAAGCATTGCAGCTCGATCCTGTTATGGACAACATGACCGCAGACCTTCTCGATGATGCATTCAACGCAAACCCCTCCTCACTGAGCGCCGCGCTTGATGTGCTTTCAGGGACGGAGCCCCGGCATGATGTGGGTCGCGTTTCAAAGGGGCGCCGCATTGCGATCCTCGGCGACATGCTTGAGCTGGGATCGGAAGAAGCGGCACTGCATGCAGCGATCGCAGACCACCCATCAATACCGACCATCACCCGGGTTCACTGCGTCGGCCCGCGCATGCGGGCATTGCATGAGGCGCTGCCGGAAGAGCAGCGCGGCGAATGGGTCGAAACGGCGGAGGAGCTGGCAGGACGTGCCCATAGTCTTGTGGACGCAGGCGATGTGGTGCTGGTGAAAGGCTCCAAAGGCTCTCGCGTCAGCCTTGTTGTCGACGCACTTCGAAACCTGTCGCACACGCGGTGAAAATTTGAACAGGGGAACCCTCATTACATGCTTTATTGGCTGACCAGCATTTCCGACGGGGGCGATGCCTTTAACCTGTTCCGCTATATTACGTTCCGCGCGGGTGGGGCGTTTTTTACCGCGCTTGTGTTTGGCTTTCTCTTCGGGCGGCCGATTATCAACCTGCTGAGAAAGAGGCAGAAATTCGGCCAGCCCATTCGAGAAGACGGCCCCGAAAGCCATCTCGAAACAAAGCAGGGCACACCGACCATGGGCGGGCTTTTAATCCTCTCGGCGCTGACCTTCTCAACTTTGTTCTGGGCGCGGTGGGACAATCCCTATGTGTGGATGGTTCTTCTGGTAACGGTCTGTTTCGGAGCAATTGGATTTATCGACGATTACCACAAGGTCACGCGCAATTCCCACGCGGGACTGTCGGGCAAAGTGCGGCTCGCGATCGGGTTTGCGATCGCCGGGGTTGCGGCCCTGATTGCCCAGGTTTTGCACCCGGATCCGCTGTCGGCGCATCTCGCGGTTCCGTTCTTCAAGGATACGCTTTTTAACCTTGGACTGCTTTTTATTCCGTTCTGCATGTTGGTCATTGCAGGCTCTGCCAACGCTGTGAACCTGACAGATGGGCTCGATGGGCTGGCAATCATGCCTGTGATGATCGCGGCCGGCACGCTTGGCGTGATCGCCTATGCCGTTGGACGGGTCGACTTCACATCGTATTTGGATGTGCATTACGTGCCTGGCACAGGAGAGATCCTGATCTTCACCGCCGCGCTGATCGGTGGGGGGCTGGGCTTTTTGTGGTATAATGCTCCTCCCGCAGCGGTCTTTATGGGCGACACCGGCTCGTTGGCTTTGGGCGGCGCGCTCGGTGCCATCGCGGTAGCCACCAAGCACGAGATTGTCCTGGTCATCGTGGGAGGTATCTTCGTGGTCGAAGCGCTGAGCGTGATCATTCAGGTCGCCTATTTCCGGCGCACCGGAAAGCGCGTCTTCCTGATGGCGCCGATCCACCACCACTTTGAGAAGAAGGGCTGGGGCGAGAGCCAGATCGTGATCCGCTTCTGGATTATATCTCTGGTGCTGGCGCTGATCGGCTTGGCGACGCTTAAGGTGCGGTGAATGTCCATCAGGGACACCGAAGCGATGATCCGGAGCATGGCGCCGCACCGGCAACCGGGTGTTTGGCATTTCGTCAGCGTTTCTTCTGAGCAAGCCGAACGGCTGACGCCCAAAGCGCTGTCCGTCATGCAGGAACCAGAAGGGCCATCGCTCTTGCTGTCTGAGGACATCGCTCGGGCAGAGGGGCTGCTGACTGACCTGCCGATGGCGCACATTCTGTTGCGGGTGAACTCTGCGCTAGATGGCGTGGGCCTGACGGCGGCGGTTGCAACAAAGCTGGCAGCGGCACAGATTCCCGCCAACGTCATCGCTGGCGCGCAGCATGACCATGTTTTTGTGCCGGTCGAGATGGCAGAACGTGCGGTTGAGCTTCTGCAAGAAAGGTCAAAGCAATAATCGCTCTCCCAGTGGCCGCGCCGTGAAGGCGTCGCGGTACGAGATGGCTTCAGTCTGGAGTTATTGCGTCGCCGCCACATTTCCGGTTCCGTTCCGGCGTCAGTTCTGCCTTGTGGAGCTTTGCGGCAGAATGCATCTTGCCTTGAAAAACGTACACAAGGACCACGAATGATCCCCGTCCAAGGCTTTTCCGGCAAACGCGTTATTGTTCTGGGCCTTGGCCGTTCGGGCCTTGCGACTGCGCGCGCGCTGAGGGCAGGCGGGGCAGAGGCGCTCTGCTGGGATGACAACGAGGCTGCCCGCGACCGCGCCGCGGACGAGGCCTTCACTATTCACAAGCTTACAGCGCCTGAGGCGTTCACCAATGTGGCGGCCTTCATCACCTCGCCGGGAATCCCTCATCTCTATCCGAAACCGAACCCCCATATCGCGCGGGCAATGGTGGCGGGAGTACCTGTCGACAACGACATCGGGCTCTTCTTCCAGTCATTTGCAACCAAGGCGTGGGACAGGTTCGACACGCCGCCCCGCGTGATCGCAATCACCGGGTCGAATGGGAAATCCACCACCTCCGCGCTGCTGCATCATATCCTTGAAGAGGCCGGACACCGGACCCAGCTCGCCGGCAACATTGGACGCGGCGTGCTGGACCTTGAGCCAGCGGAAGATGGCGATGTGGTGGTACTGGAGCTTTCGAGCTATCAGACCGAGCTTGCTCGGGCACTAACCCCGGATGTCGCGGTCTTCACCAATCTGACTCCGGATCACCTTGATCGCCATGGAGGGATGGGCGGGTACTTTGCCGCCAAAGCGCGGCTTTTTACGCAAGGCGCCCCAGATCGTGCGATCATTGGCGTGGATGAGGCAGAGGGCGTCTATCTCGCCAACCAGATGTCTGTCGCAGCCGAGGATGATCGGGTGATCCGTATCTCCGAGGCCAGGCTGACCGGACCGGGGTGGTTTGTGACCGCGCGCAAGGGGTTTTTGGCTGAATCGCGAAAGGGACGGCAGGTGGCGGCAATCGATCTGCGCGGCATTCCCGGTCTGCCAGGCGCCCATAATCATCTCAATGCAGCGTGTGCCTACGCTGCAGCGCGCACGCTTGGGCTTGCCCCGCGGACGATAGAGGCGGGCCTGACGAGCTTCGAAGGATTGCCCCACCGCTCGCAGATTGTGGGCCAGGCAGGCGGTGTGACCTTCGTGAATGACAGCAAGGCCACCAATCCCGACAGCGCGTCCAAAGCACTCGCCGCTTTCGACAATATCCGATGGATCGCGGGCGGGCTTGAAAAGGAGGGCGGTATCGGCGCACTGGCAGACGCAACGGGCTCTGTCCGCAAGGCGTATTATATCGGGCGCTCGGCCGCGGGTTTCGCGCTTGAGCTTCCAGGGCTTGAACACGCAGTTTGCGAGACGATGGAAACCGCCGTCGCGCAGGCGGTCGCAGACGCCGAACCGGGCGACACGGTTCTGCTTGCGCCCGCTGCGGCGAGCTTTGATCAATACGATAATTTCGAGCAGCGTGGCGAACACTTCATGGCTGAGGTTGCCAAACATGTCTGAGAGCTGAGCTTTTGGTGCCGTCCTGCCTTTGAGTATTTGCGCAAAGAAGAAGTGGCCTTGTCTCGCTGCAAGGTCTGCATCGCCGTGCTCTGGTGCGCTCTAAACTGCACAAATCTCTCGGCAGATGTACTGACTCTAGCGCGGGCGCCCAAAGCTGTGTATGGTGCGGCACAGACCCGGTAAACGGGCAGAGCATTGAGGCATAGGCGGTATTCAAATGACAGAGATGGTGTATGGCACCGTCCGGTCGCAGTCCGGTGAGGCTGTTCTTCCCCGGTGGTGGCGGACCGTGGACAAAGTGGCCCTTGGGTCCGTGTTTGGCCTGTTTTGCATCGGGTTACTTCTTGGACTGGCCGCGTCACCGCCACTTGCCACCCGCAACGGCTTGCCGCCTTTTCACTACGTTGAGCGCCAGGCGATCTTTGGGGGCATGGCGCTTTTGGTGATGATCGCGTTGTCGGTTTGCGACGTGCGACAGGTGCGGAGGTTTGGCGTCCTCCTGTTCCTGGCGACCTTTGGCGCATTGGTGTTTCTTCCCTTTTTTGGAACAGATTTTGGCAAAGGAGCCACGCGCTGGTACTCGCTGGGCTTTGCCAGCGTACAGCCTTCCGAGTTCCTCAAACCGGCGTTCGTTGTGACGGCCGCTTGGCTTTTGTCTGCGGCGCAGGAAATCAATGGCCCGCCGGGACGACTGATGTCATTTGCGATCGCCGTCATAACTGCGGTTTTTTTGGTCCTGCAACCTGATTTCGGACAGGCGTGTCTGATCCTGTTCGGATGGTCTGTCATGTATTTTGTGGCTGGGGCGCCGATGCTCCTGGTGATTGGGATTGCTGGCATGATCGGGGCAGGCGGCGTTGTGGCCTATAACGCTTCCGAACATTTTGCGCGCCGCATCGATGGCTTCCTGACGCCCGAACTCGACCCCAGAACGCAACTCGGATACGCAACGAACGCGATCCGCGAGGGCGGTTTTTTTGGGGTTGGTGTTGGTGAAGGGCAGGTAAAATGGGTGCTGCCGGACGCGCATACCGATTTCATCATTGCTGTCGCGGCCGAAGAGTATGGTGTCATGCTCGTCCTGGTGATCATTGCCTTCTATGCGGCCATCGTATTGCGCAGCCTGTGGCGGCTGATGCGGGAACGCGACCCCTTTGCCCGGCTCGCGGGGACGGGGCTTGCATTAATTTTCGCAGCACAGGCCATCATCAACATGGGTGTGGCCGTGCGAATGTTGCCGGCAAAGGGCATGACCCTGCCGCTTGTGAGTTACGGTGGGTCGTCGCTGATCGCCACCGGCATCTCACTCGGCTTCCTTCTGGCCTTCACCCGGACCCGGCCTCAGGGCCAGATCGCAGACGCGCTTCTCCAGCGAGGCCGGTAGCAGATGGCGCAGCAACTTCTTGTCATAGCGGCAGGTGGCACAGGGGGGCACATGTTTCCCGCGCAAGCCCTTGCAGAAGCGATGCTACGCAAAGGCTGGCGGGTTAAGCTGACCACCGATAGCCGGGGAGCGCGCTATACCGGTGGGTTTCCGGCTGCGGTGAAAGTTGAAGAGCGTGCCTCGGCAACTTTTGCGCGCGGAGGTCTTGCTGCAAAACTCGCCGCGCCGCTGAAAATCATCGGCGGGACGCTGCAGTCGATCCTTGCGATGTTGCGCGACCGCCCCGCGGTCGTGGTGGGGTTTGGCGGCTACCCTGCCATTCCGGCCATGGCGGCCTCCACCGCGCTACGCCTGCCGCGCATGATCCATGAACAGAACGGTATTCTGGGACGGGTGAACGGGCTTTTTGCCAAACATGTCGATGTGATCGCCTGCGGAACATGGCCCACAGACCTTCCCGACGGGGTCGAGGGGCAGCCAACAGGCAACCCCGTGCGGATGGCGGTCCATGACCGCGCCGGAGCGCCCTATATCCCCCCCGGGGACTGGCCAATGGGCTTGCTTGTAATGGGCGGCAGTCAGGGCGCACGCATCCTGTCAGATGTGGTGCCGAGCGCGCTCTCCAGTTTACCCGAGGAGTTGCGGAACCGTTTGCGGGTCAGCCATCAGGCCCGCGCAGAGGATATAGCCCGAGTTGAGAAGGCCTACTCCGATGCGGGCATCAGCGCCGAGGTGCAGAGTTTCTTCACCGATATCCCGGCGCGGATGTCGGAAGCGCAACTTGTGATTACCCGCGCGGGGGCTTCGTCGGTCGCGGATCTGACGGTGATTGGACGTCCTGCGATCCTTGTCCCGTTTGCCGCCGCCGCCAGCGACCACCAGACTGCGAACGCACGTGGGCTGGTCGAAGCGGGCGCCGCGATACTGATGCCGGAGAGTAAATTCGATCCGACAACACTTTCTGAACACGTAGAGATGATCCTGACCCAACCAGAGGCGGCCGTTAAAATGGCCCATGCCGCTTTGTCCGTTGGCCATCCTGATGCGACGGATCGGCTTGTGGACCTCGTCGAGCAGCTTGCATATTCCCCGAAAGGTTCAAAATGAAAGATAGCTATATCATGAGCCCTGCGACGAAACTCCCCACCCAACTGGGCCCGATCCACTTTGTTGGTATTGGCGGGATCGGTATGTCCGGGATCGCAGAGGTGCTTATCAACCATGGCTACGAGGTGCAGGGATCAGATCTGAAGCCCTCGAAAATAACCGAGCGTCTGGAAAAGCTGGGGGCGCGGGTTTTTATCGGCCAGACGGCGGAAAACCTTGAGGGCGCGGAGGTCGTGGTCATTTCCTCTGCGATCAAGGCCGGCAATCCTGAGCTGGAGGCCGCACGGTCTCAGGGCTTACCGGTGGTGCGTCGGGCGGAAATGCTCGCGGAGCTGATGCGCCTCAAGTCGAATATTGCAATCGGCGGTACGCACGGGAAAACCACAACGACGACAATGGTCGCGACACTGCTCGACAAAGGCGGCATCGACCCCACAGTGATCAATGGCGGCATCATCCACGCCTACGGCTCCAACGCGCGGGCCGGAACTGGCGAATGGATGGTGGTCGAGGCCGACGAAAGCGACGGTACATTCACCAAGCTGCCAGCGACCATCGCGGTGGTCACCAACATTGATCCTGAGCATATGGAGCACTGGGGTGACTTCGACCGACTTCGTGATGGGTTCCACGACTTTGTATCGAATATTCCGTTCTATGGGCTGGCAGTTTGCTGCACAGACCACCCCGAGGTGCAGGCGCTTGTGGGGCGGATCACTGACCGTCGCGTGGTGACGTTTGGGTTCAATGCACAGGCAGACATCCGCGCCGTCAATCTCAGCTACAAAAGCGGGGTCGCGCATTTCGATATTGAGATGCATCCCGATGATACCGTGATCAAAGACTGTAGTCTGCCAATGCCGGGCGACCACAATGTCTCTAACGCACTGGCTGCTGTAGCTGTGGCACGTCATCTGGGCATGAAAGGCGACGAAATACGCGAAGCGCTGGAAGGTTTCGCAGGTGTGAACAGGCGCTTTACGAAAGTCGCGGATATCGGCGGTATCACAATCATCGACGATTACGGGCACCACCCTGTTGAGATTGCCGCAGTTCTGAAAGCGGCGCGTCATGCAAGCGAAGGCCGTGTGATCGCCGTTCATCAGCCACATCGATTTTCGCGTCTTTCGTCGTTGTTCGAGGAGTTTTGCACCTGCTTTAACGAGGCCGACGTGGTCGGTATTGCGGATGTGTTTGCTGCAGGCGAAGACCCTATACCCGGCGCCGGGCGCGATGATCTTGTGGCCGGACTGATCTCTCACGGACACCGACACGCAGTGGCTGTCCCAGACGAAGACGCTCTGGAAGCCCTTGTCCGGGCGGCGGCTCAACCCGGCGACATCGTCGTCTGTTTAGGCGCCGGGACTATCTCGACCTGGGCCAACGGACTGCCAGACCGTCTGGATCCGCAGAAAGCGTCCTGACCATGCCTGTGTCGCTTGTTCTTGCGTGCGTTTGGTTTGTGGTCGCGATTGTGATTGCCTTCCTGCCTTCGAAAAAAAACCACTGGCCGCAGGCATATGGTCTTATGGTTCTGGGAGCCCCGATCCTGATCTGGGTTTTCCTCGAGGTCGGGCCTGTCATCGGACTGGTCGTTCTTGCGGGCGCGATGTCTATCCTGCGCTGGCCGGTGATCTACCTGGCTCGGTGGGTGCGCCAGCAGGTGGCCCGAACGGACTAGCCGGCGGGCTCCCCATAGTTCTATGTGAAAGAAGTGCGCAATGTCAGACGCCCCGGAAGTTCGAGGAAGTCTAACCAAAAACCGCCCGCTCGCAGACCTGACCTGGCTTCGGGTCGGAGGCGCTGCCGACTTTTTCTTCCAACCATTGGACAAGGACGATCTGGCAACTTTTCTACGGGGATTGCCCGTCGCCATTCCGGTGTTCCCGATGGGCGTGGGGTCCAATCTCATAGTCCGTGACGGCGGCATTCGGGCGGCGGTCGTTCGCTTGGGGCGTGGTTTCAACGGGATCGAAATCGATGGCACACGTGTGCAGGCGGGCGCGGCTGCCCTCGACGGGCATGTGGCGCGCAAAGCAGCAGCGGCCGGTGTGGATCTGACCTTTCTGCGTACCATACCGGGCGCCATTGGCGGCGCTGTTGCCATGAATGCTGGATGTTACGGCCGCTATATGGCGGACGTTTTTGTGCATGCAGAGGCTATACTGCGCGACGGGACGGAAGTTTTGCTCAGTAAAGACGATCTGTGTTTCTCATATCGCAGCAGTGCTTTGCCCGCGGGAGCGATCATAACCTCGGTGACCCTTGAAGGGCCGGCGGAAAAACCTGAAAAGCTTGAAGAGCGCATGAAGGATCAGCTTGCAAAACGCGATGCGACGCAGCCCACAAAAGACCGGACCGCAGGATCGACCTTCCGCAATCCAGCTGGGTTCAGTTCCACCGGACGCGCGGACGACACACACGAAGCCAAAGCCTGGAGCGTCATTGATGCCGCCGGGATGCGCGGCGCGCGCCGTGGCGGTGCGCAGATGTCAGAGAAGCATTCGAACTTCCTTGTGAACGCCGGTGGTGCAACCGCGGCGGAATTGGAATCTCTTGGTGAAGAAGTGCGAAAAAAGGTTTTCCAAGCCACGGGCCATTCGCTAGAGTGGGAGGTGATCCGTATCGGTCAGCCTTACGGCTGATCAGTACGGGGTAAGCCGGACAGGCAGCGGCCAGGCAGGCGGGCAAAAGATCCGCCGCAAGGGCGCGGACGGCGGTAAAACCAGACGGAACCAATGAGTTTCGCGAGCAATGAGGCGGGACGTGTCGAGCAGGGCATTCCCCAAAGTAATGATGATGATGGGTGGTCCGTCATCGGAACGCGAGGTGTCTCTCTCCACGGGGAGCGGGTGTGCGGCCGCTTTGCGGAGAGAGGGATTCGACGTCGTGGAAATCGACGCTGGCGCGGATCTTCAAGAGCAGATCGCAAAGGTTGCACCTGATGTTGTCTTTAATGCGCTCCATGGCCGTTGGGGCGAAGATGGTTGCGTACAGGGAATTCTTGAGTGGATGCGCGTGCCATATACCCATTCCGGCGTTCTGGCTTCGGCGCTTGCAATGGACAAACAGCGCTCCAAGACAGTGTTCAAGGAGGCAGGCCTGCCTGTTGCGCACAGTGTTGTCCGACCCCGCGCTGAGCTCGCTGCTGCTCATGCACTACCGCCGCCTTACGTGCTCAAACCAAATAACGAAGGCTCATCGGTTGGCATCTTTATTGTCAACGAAGGGGCGAACGTGCCCCCGGACCTGAGCGACCCGTCGCTGCCGGAAATGATGATGGCCGAAGCCTTTGCAGTCGGCCGCGAGCTGACAGTGACAGTGCGCGATGGCGTGGCCATGACTGTGACCGACATTATCACCGATGACTGGTACGACTACGACGCCAAATACAAACCCGGCGGGTCGCGCCATATCCTGCCGGCGGATGTCCCGACTGACGTTTTTGATGCCTGTATGGCCTTTGCAGAAGCGGCACACAGCTTGCTGGGGTGCAGGGGAGTGACACGCACAGATTTTCGTTGGGACCCGGCTATCGGGCTCGAAGGGTTGATCTTGTTGGAAACCAACACACAGCCAGGCATGACACCTACATCGCTTACCCCTGAGCAAGCGGCACATTGCGGCATGAGTTTTGGAGCGCTCTGCGCGTGGATGGTGGAGGACGCCTCATGCGAGCGCTGAGAAAACGTCTTGCTCCATCCAAGATCGCACGGTCGGATCCGGCGCCGTCGCGACTGGCCTACCGGCTTCAGCGATTATCGCTTACGCCATCGTTTCACAGGTTTTTACGACTCGGCCTGCCTTTGATCGCTGTTTTGGGCGCCACAGCTTGGCTGGGGAGCAAACCCGAACTGCGGGCCGAGGTTCAGGCCCGCGCGATGGACCTGCAGGCTTATGTTCAGCAGCGGCCAGAATTCACTGTTCATATGCTTGCAGTGGAAGGAGCGTCGCCCGAGCTGATAAATGATGTGCGTGAGGTGTTGCCCGTCGCGTTTCCGATCAGTTCCTTTGATCTTGATCTCGATGCATTGCGCGCTGTCATTGCTGAGCTTGATGCCGTTGCGGATGTGTCTCTGAGAGTGCAGGCGGGCGGCGTCCTGGAGGCCAGTATTGTCGAGCGCACGCCTGCGCTTGTCTGGCAAACCCGCACAGCCCTAATTCTGCTCGATGCCGAAGGCCACCGCGTTGCTCCAATAGAGGCCCGCGCCGCGCATGCGCAACTGCCACTCGTGGTAGGGCCGGGCGCAAAAGACGCTGTGCCCGAAGCGCTGCGGCTTTTACAAGTTGCGCAACCCGTCGCCGGGCGCCTCGTCGCCTTGCAACGCATCGGCGAGCGGCGCTGGGACGTGGTTTTGACCGACGGCCAACGGATTCTACTGCCGGAAGACGCGCCAGTGCGCGCCCTTGCGCGGGCAATGGCTGTGGATGGCGCCCAGGAACTGCTAGCGCGCGACGTTGCGGCGTTGGATATGCGGCTTACGGAACGCCCGACGTTGCGTCTTCGCCCGGCTGCTGTCGAAGCCTTGTGGACAATGCGAAAAGTGACTTTGGATGAGGAAGCGCGATGAAGGACTTTTGTGCAGCTCAGCGGGCGATGCGCAACATTCGGAAAGCGGCGATGCAGCGCGGTGTTGTGGCAGTGCTCGACATCGGCACGTGGAAAGTGGCCTGCCTGATCCTGCGATTCGATGGACCTGATCTGAGCGCTGAACCAGACGGCATCGGTGCCATGGCGGGCCAAGCCCAGTTCCGTGTCATTGGCGCGGCCTCAACTTGCTCGCGCGGCGTGCGCTTCGGCGAGATTGACGGGATGGCGGAAGCTGAGCGCGCGATCCGGACCGCCTTGCAGTCCGCGCAAAAAATGGCGCAGCAGCGCGTGGACCATGTGATCGTCTGCTTTTCCGGGGCTGAGCCGCGCAGCTATGGCTTGACCGGAGAGGTCGAGGTCAGCGACGAAGCTGTCTCCGAGCAGGATATTGCTTGTGTTCTGGCGGCCTGCGAGATGCCCGAGTTCGGAGAAGCGCGCGAGATTTTGCACGCTCAACCTGTTAACTTCGCGCTGGATCACCGCTCCGGTCTGATTGACCCGCGGGGGCAGATTGGCAACCGGCTTGCAACCGACCTGCACGTGCTGACCATTGAACAGACTGCGGTTCAGAACCTGCTCTATGCTATCAAGCGCTGCGATCTGGAGCTCGCGGGGCTGGCAAGCTCTGCCTATGTCTCTGGTGTATCGGCTCTTGTAGAAGACGAGCGCGAACTCGGTGCTGCTTGCATCGATTTCGGCGCCGGCACTACAGGCATTTCGATCTTTTTGAAAAAACATATGATCTATGCCGATACGGTGCGGCTGGGTGGGGATCATATTACCTCGGACATTTCTAAAGGCCTGCCGGTCCCACATGCTTTCGCCGAGCGTATCAAAACGATGTATGGCGGAGTGGTCGCAACTGGTGTCGATGACCGCGAGATGATCGAGATCACTTCCGAGACAGGCGATTGGGAGCATGACCGACGTACCGTCAGCCGAGCAGAGTTGATCGGCATTATACGCCCCCGTGTCGAAGAGATCCTCGAAGAGGTCCGCGATCGGCTGCTGGCCGCCGGTTTCGATCAGCTGCCGAGCCAGCAGATTGTGCTGACTGGCGGAGGCAGCCAGCTTCAGGGCCTCGACGGTCTTGCAACGCGCATATTGGGTCCGCAGATCCGGGTTGGTCGACCTTTGAGGGTGCGTGGCTTGCCCCAGGCTGCAACTGGGCCAGACTTTTCCTCCGCGATCGGGCTCTGTCTGCATGCGGCACACCCGCAGGACGAATGGTGGGATTTCGAAATGCCGCTGGAGCGCTACCCGGCGCGGTCGCTGAAACGCGCATTTCGGTGGGTGAAGGACAATTGGTAGCCACAAGATGATGGGTCGCAGCCAAGATCACGCGGACCGCTGCCTTATTTTGGCCATATTTCGCGCATGAGGGCCAAATTTCGGGTGACGAAACGCGATGCAATCGGTAGACTTCATCCTCAATAGACGCGTGAGCAGTATTGCGACAGAAACGTGACAGAAGAATTAATGCAGGCGGACCTCTCAAATGGCACTTAATCTGACCATCCCAGAAAATACCGAGCTTAAGCCAAGGATCACCGTTTTTGGTGTAGGCGGTGCAGGCGGCAATGCCGTCGATAATATGATCGAAAAAGCGCTCGATGGCGTGGAGTTTGTGATTGCAAACACCGACAGCCAGGCCCTGCAGGGCTCAAAGGCGCCGTCGCGCATTCAGATTGGCGCCCGCGTCACAGAAGGTCTCGGCGCAGGTGCCCGCCCGTCGGTCGGGGCGGCCGCTGCTGAGGAAAGTATTGAAGAAATCGTCGATCATCTGGCCGGAGCGCACATGTGCTTCATCACCGCCGGTATGGGAGGCGGCACAGGTACCGGAGCCGCGCCGATTATTGCGCAAGCTGCCAGAGAGCTTGGAGTTCTGACTGTTGGGGTCGTGACCAAACCTTTTCAGTTCGAAGGCGCAAAGCGCATGCGCCAGGCCGAAGAAGGGGTTGAGGTCCTTCAGAAGGTTGTCGATACACTCATAATTATTCCAAACCAGAATTTGTTCCGCCTCGCCAACGAGAAGACCACGTTTACGGAAGCGTTTTCGATGGCCGACGATGTCCTGTACCAAGGCGTCAAAGGGGTGACCGACCTAATGGTGCAGCCCGGTTTGATCAATCTCGACTTTGCAGATGTCCGTGCAGTGATGGACGAGATGGGTAAGGCGATGATGGGCACCGGCGAAGCGACAGGCGAAGACCGCGCAACCCAGGCCGCGGAAAAGGCAATCGCAAACCCGCTTCTGGACGAAATCTCGCTTCGCGGAGCCAAGGGCGTGCTGATCAACATCACAGGCGGGTACGATCTGACGCTCTTTGAGCTGGATGAGGCGGCAAACAGGATCCGCGAAGAAGTTGATCCGGACGCAAACATTATCGTCGGATCAACCCTCGACACATCCATGGAAGGCACCATGCGGGTGTCGGTCGTAGCAACGGGAATTGACGCGTCCGAAGTCGATCAGGAACTTCCGGTGCCAAGTCGTCGAATGGCAGGCCGGGCTCAGATGCCGTCGGCTGCACCTGCCGATGAAAGCGAGCTTGCGCCGGAGCCGGTTTACCAGCCTGAAGTGGCGCCGGAACTTCCGGCGGCGGTTGCCGAAGCTTCTGTTGCGCCTGACATGGTTCAGGAACTGGCAGCATTTGATCCCGTTTCGGACACAGACGAAGAGGCTGAGTCTTCCCCTGGTCTGTTCGACGAGGTCGCGTCGACTACAGAGGAAACGACCGAAACAGTCCTGGAACGCACCCCATCTGATGATTTCGTTGCGCCCCAGCGCATTAAGCCTGGAACGCCCACTCCAGAAGCCCTTGCACGGTTGCGGACGGCCGTGAATTCGACCCGCGGAGTGGCCGCGCCGCAACGGCAATCAGCGGCGGCAGAGGGTGCTGAGAAGCGTGGATTCGGGATCAACTCTCTGATTAATCGCATGACTGGCCACCCGCAGGAGCAGCAAGAGACCCCTAAAGAGCAGCCGCGGGCAAAGCCGCGTATGGCAGTCTCTGACCAGGAAGCCGAACCGGTCGACCCGGAAATGGAGAAAGTAGAGATTCCGGCCTTTCTGCGGCGTCAAGCAAACTAATCAGTTCCCACCAGTAACTGAGCGAAAAGCCGCCGATCGGCGGCTTTTTATTTTAAAAACAGTTATTTAGTTAGAGGTCAGCGATTTTTTGCCGGCATGAAAATGCCATTGTTTCACCCCGTTGCAAAGATTGAGTTGTGGCTTTTGACCCCTCGCCCTTATCTGCGTTCAGCTGCCAGAAAAAGGCAGGGAATCGAGGTAACAGTGCAAAAGACCCTTAAGACGCGCGTTGAGTTTTCCGGAACCGGCCTGCACAGCGGTGCCGTGGTTCGGATGTCCGTTGCGCCCGCGTCCGCTAACTACGGCATCTGGTTCCGCCGCAGCGATGTGCGCGGCGCTGATAACCTGGTTGCGGCACGTTGGGATCAGGTCGAGCGTACACCTCTTTGCACGCGCCTTGTGAACGACTCTGGCGTCGGAGTTTCCACGATTGAGCATGTGATGGCGGCTCTGGCCGGGGTGGGTGTACAAAACGCATTGATCGAAGTTGATGGTCCCGAGGTTCCAATCCTCGACGGGAGCGCCGCGGAATTTGTTGGCGCTTTTCTTGCTGCAGGTGTTCAGGATCTCGCCGAGCCTGCGCAGGTACTGCGCGTTCTGCGCCGTGTGGAAGTTACTGACGGCGAAGCAACGGCGGCGCTGGAGCCGTCTGACGTGTTTGAGATCGCCTTCAATATTTCCTTTGTGGACGAAGCAATCGGCGAACAGTCCAAAACGATGTCGATGGCGAATGGCGCATTCGTGCGTGAGCTTTGTGACAGCCGAACGTTCTGTCGTCAGGCGGATGTGGACAAAATGCAAGAAGCAGGTCTTGCGCTTGGCGGGAATTACCGTAACGCCGTCGTGGTAGATGGCTCAAAAGTTCTGAGTCCCGGCGGTTTCCGACACGCGGACGAAGCTGTGCGCCACAAAATGCTTGATGCGCTTGGTGATCTGGCGTTGGCTGGTGCGCCTGTGCTGGGCCGGTACTGTGGCGAGAAGTCGGGTCATAGCCTGACCAATACGTTGCTCAGAGCGCTTTTCGCTAACCCGGACAACTATGCGGTAGAGACTTGCACTCCTGAGATGGCAGACCTTTTGCCTGGGGCAAATCTACACGCAGCTGATCTGCGTCTGGTTGCCTGAGCCAAGAGACTGGTTCATTCGACCTGTACTTGCGACACCGGATACTCCAAAGACCGTTTTGCCCTCAGAATTTCTATGCTAGAGGTCGCGTAAGGCTCTTATTTCAAAGCGCAAGCTGACAGCTACAGAGGGGGCGATGCAGCTTCACTTCAAGGACATTCGAACGGGCGTTCTCTGTCTTGCTGTGCTCAGCGTGGCGGCGTGTGGCGGTCGTGGTCAGGAAGAGTTTCCACCTTTGGAGACTTCGCCGCCCGAGGCAATCTATGATCGCGCCGAGTTTGAACTTGAGCAGAATAATCTTGAAGTCGCAGCCCGCTATTTTGGCGAGGTTGAGCGGCTTTACCCCTATTCCGAGTTCGCCAAGCGCGCTCTGATCATGCAAGCCTTCACCTATCACCGCGATCAGGATTATGAGAATAGCCGTATCGCAGCGCAGCGGTATCTCGACTTCTATCCTGCCGACGAAGACGCGGCTTATGCGCAATATCTGCTGGCGCTCAGCTACTACGACCAGATTGATGCAATCGGTCGGGATCAAGGGCTGACCTTTCAGGCGCTTCAGGCATTGCGGACAGTGATTGAGCTGTATCCAGGGAGCGAGTATGCGAAGTCTGCCATTCTCAAGTTTGACCTGGCCTTCGACCATTTGGCAGCCAAGGAGATGGAGATCGGCCGCTACTATCTCAAGCGCGGACACTACACAGCGGCGATCAACCGTTTCCGCGTCGTGGTCGAAGACTTTCAGACAACGACCCACACGCCAGAAGCGCTACACCGGCTGGTTGAGTCCTACCTGTCTTTGGGTCTGACGGACGAGGCGCAGACCGCGGGTGCCATCCTTGGGTTCAACTATCAGGGGACCGAATGGTATAATGCCAGCTTCCAACTGCTGACCTCGCGCGGGTTGGTGCCGGAGGCTCAGGGAACCGGTTGGCTCTCGACGATTTATCGCCAGGTCATTCAAGGAGAGTGGCTGTAATCACTCTGTGGCGCCAAGCAGGCTCATTGTGCCGCCGCTCTCTGGGCGGCTCTGTGCCTCACCAGCGGTTTTGACCCATGCTCGTACGGCTCGACATTCGCGATATCCTGATCATCGACCACCTGACGCTGGACTTCAGCGCAGGGCTGAACGTGCTTACCGGCGAAACCGGCGCAGGCAAGTCAATCCTGCTCGATGCTCTGGGGTTTGTACTCGGTTGGCGTGGTCGCGCAGATCTGGTTCGCCTTGGTGCAGCGCAGGGAGAGGTCACCGCCGTGTTTGCGCTTGCGCCGGACCATCCAGCGCTGTCTGTGCTTGAGGAGGCCGGACTTCCTTGCGAGGACGGCGAGCTGCTTCTGCGGCGCGTGAACACGCGCGAAGGCAGAAAATCGGCGTATGTGAACGACCGCAGTTGTTCGGCTTCAGTATTGCGAGCGCTGTCAGAGTGTCTGGTGGAGCTCCATGGTCAGCAGGATGACAAGGGGCTGTTGGACACCCGCGTGCATCGCGACCTCCTGGATGCCTACGGCAATTATCCGAAAGAAATTGAAGGCGTGCGCGTATCTTGGGTCGCAATGCGAGATGCCAAAAAAGCTTTGGATGCGGCAATCCAAGCCCGGGAAGCTGCCGTCGCTGACGAAGCGTTTCTGCGTCATGCCGTGGAGGAGCTTGATCGCCTGGCACCGGAGACAGGCGAGGAAGCGGAGCTCGACAGAAAGCGCCGGCTGATGCAAAGCGCCGAGAAGATACGTGATGACGTGGCGCGCGCTGCTGCAGCACTTGCCAACGACGGCGCAGAGGGACGTCTGACAGACGCTCTGCGATGGCTGGAAGATGTGGCGCCAAATGCTGAGGGCGCTTTGGACGGCGCATTGGCTGCCTTGTCTCGCGCGTTGATCGAAGTCGGAGAGGCCAGCGACCAAACAGATATTTTTCTGCGTGGGCTTGCTTTCGAACCAATCGAGCTCGAACAGACAGAAGAAAGGCTATTTGCATTGCGCGGTCTTGCCCGCAAGCACATGGTTGCACCTGATGATCTGGCAAACCACGCAGAGACTCTTCGCACGCGGCTTGAAGCCCTGGATGGCGGAGCGCGGCAACTCTCCAATCTAGAGGCAGAGCTTGCTACATCCAGGGGAGCCTACGAAAAGGCTACAAGCGCTCTGACCGCTGCCCGACGCGACGCGGCAAAGAATCTGGACGCCGCAATGGCCGAAGAGCTTGCGCCTCTGAAGATGGAGCGCGCAGAGTTCCGGACCGAAATCGGCGAAGACAGCGCCGGTCCTGCCGGTGTTGACCGCGTGACTTTTACTGTTGCGACCAATCCTGGAGCTCCGTCCGGACCGCTCAACAAGATCGCATCGGGCGGTGAGCTTTCGCGCTTTTTATTGGCTTTGAAAGTGTGCCTTACCGCCGGAGACAGCGGTTTAACTCTGATCTTTGACGAAATCGACCGCGGGGTCGGCGGGGCAACGGCAGATGCTGTAGGCCGGCGGCTGAAGGCGCTGGCCGAAGACGGGCAGGTTATGGTTGTCACCCATTCTCCCCAGGTGGCTGCGCTGGCAAAGGAACACTGGCGGGTGGAGAAATCCGTCACCGAGGGGCAGACCCTGTCGCGGGTCGTTCCTCTGGCGCCAGATGATCGGGTAGACGAGATCGCCCGCATGATCTCCGGAGATCGGATTACAGAGGCAGCAAAACAGGCGGCACAGGCACTTTTGGGTGCGGCGTAATCGGGCAGGTCCGGTCGCGGGGTTTCGTCAATCGGAATCACTCGTTAGTCTTTGATATTGAAGGACGGCACGCAGTCGTCTCCCGCATCAAAGTTGCGCCGACGTATGGCCAAATCGACACGGAGATTCATCGCCGAGCAGCTCGGCAGCGCGCGCAGCGCATTGCGTCAGGCCGTGCAGGCGATCCGGCGCCGCGGACCAAGCCAAATCCAGTTCTGGTTTATCGCACTGATGGTCGGTATCGCCGCGGGCTTTGCGGCGCTGATCTTCCGTAAGGCAATTTCGGCGCTGCAGACTTTTGTGTACGGCAACGAAGATGTCCGCATGTTGGTAGATGCGGTCGATGCCCTCCCTTGGTGGTGGGTTGTTCTGGTGCCAATCCTTGGGGGTCTGGCGGTCGGTGTCATCCTGCAAAGGTTCACGCCGGATGGTCGGGTGCGGTCGGTGGCCGATGTGATCGAGGGCGCGGCCCTGCACGACGGGCGCGTGGAGATGAAAGCAGGCGGGGCCTCAGCACTTGCGAGTTTGATTACGCTCTCCACCGGTGGTTCGACGGGCCGCGAAGGTCCGGTCGTTCATATCGCTGGAATGATCTCTACATGGGTGTCCAACCGCATGCATGCTGATGGGATTACAGCCCGTGATCTTCTGGGCTGTGCTGTTGCGGCCGCGGTGTCTGCATCCTTCAACGCGCCTATTGCAGGTGCGCTGTTCGCGCTCGAGGTCGTGCTGCGGCACTTTGCGGTCCATGCGTTTGCACCGATCGTTATTGCATCTGCCGCAGGCACTGTGATCAACCGCCTGGAATTTGGCGACGTGACTGAGTATTCGTTGCCCGAAACCAGCGCGCTTGCTTTCTACGTGGAACTCCCCGCTTTCCTGATCCTGGGACTGTTGTCGGGTCTTGTCGCCGTGGTTCTGATGAAGTCGGTCTTCTGGACAGACGATGTGGGCAACTACGTGCAGGACAGGTTCCGTATCCCGGGGTGGGTCCGTCCGGGAATTGCCGGTGCCTTGCTCGGCGGCATAGCGATTTACTATCCGCACATTATCGGCGTCGGGTATGAGACGACATCCGCTGCGCTGACCGGCAGTCTTCTATTGCATGAGGCCATTGTTTTCGCGGCGCTTAAAGTGATTGCCGTGGCCATTACAATGGCTGGTCGCATGGGGGGTGGGATCTTTTCGCCGTCGCTGATGCTGGGGGCGCTCACCGGGCTTGCCTTTGGAATAATCGCAACCGGTTTCTTCCCGGACGTGTCCGGTTCAGAACTGCTTTACGCGCTGGCGGGGATGGGCGCCGTCGCGGCTGCGGTTCTGGGCGCGCCGATTTCCACCACACTTATTGTTTTCGAACTTACCGGAGACTGGCAAACCGGACTGGCAGTTATGGTAGCTGTATCGATGTCAACAGCGCTCGCCAGCCGGATTGTCGACCGGTCGTTTTTTCTAACTCAGCTCGAGCGACGCAATGTTCATCTTGCTGCCGGTCCACAGGCCTATCTCTTGTCAGTGGTCCGCGTGGCCAAGATCATGCGGCCTGTCGGCCATCCCCGCGCAGCACCTGAGGACAGTTGTTGGGATCTGATAGAAGATGGTGTTTACCTCGATGGCAATGCCAGCCTTGAAACCGCAATGCCGGTGTTCGAGAGAGCCAACCACGATTTCATTCCTGTGGTCAGCCTCGGCTCGGAAACAGAACCCCCGCAGCTATGGGGGGCTCTGTTCCAAGTTGATGCACTTAAAGCTTATAACCGCGCTCTGGCCGAAACCGCCGCTGAGGAGCATTCCTGACCTGTTACCCCACGTGGAACAGGGTCTGGAACAAGCGAGGATCCAGACTTTCGGCTTCGAAACTCGGGCCTTCGGTCAGCACACTGACAGCGTCATGGCTGTGCAGGCTTTCCTGATGGCTGGCAACAATCCGGAAGTCTCCAACGCGGTGGTCGCGCTCAAGCGCCGCGCAGAAACTGCGCGCGGCGTCTTCCACGAAAATCGGATTGGCTGCATTCAATTCTGCGAAAGCCTGCTCGTCTTCGCGCTTTACCATAACCTGCGTCTCGGTGGGGATTGCGTCGCGGCAAATCTCGACGAGGTCTTCAAACCAAAGGCATTCGCCTGCGTCGCAGACAACTTCTACAGACACCCGGGCAACAGAGCGTTGCGAGTGCGGTGTTGCAAGTTGACCTCGATGCTGACGCGCGTGCTCTGACAGCTCAAGCGAGCAGGGGCAGGTCGAGGAGTAGACATAGTCCAGATGCATAAAGCGCTTGCGAACGCCATCCTGGTCCACGACCTCAAGCGCGATGTCGTAATATTGGTACCCCTTAAGCCCCGATCTTAGGCTTTCGACCTTCATCGGGAATGAAAAGCGCATCTGGATGCGCGCGTCGAAGCTTTCGAGGTCGGTTTTGTAGGCATCCAGCGCACGCTCGATCACTTCGTAGCTGAAAGTGTCCTCCGCGTACTTGTAGAAGCTCCGCATGATGCGGGACATGTTGATGCCCTTCTTTTCCGCTTCGAGACTGACAGAGCCGGTGACCGAAGTCTCGAGTGTAAGGTCACCGTTGTCGCGCGTACGGAAGCGGATCGGCAGGCGAAAGTTTGAAATACCCACATGTTGGATCGGCGCCTTGGCTCCGCGGATCAGGCTCGAAGGTCCGTTCTGAAGATCAGGCAGCGAAGCTTTATACGCTTCATCGACCCGAAACTCTTCTGGGTACGCGCGCGCAAGCGCGGGGTAGTCTTCCGGCGCGCCAGGCAGCAAACGTGCGATGGCCGGGTCCAGGGTTTCGATCTCTGCACTCGTTGCGGTCTCAGCCCAGTCACGCAGCACAGCGAGTGCGCGCTCAGCCTCGTCGCGGTTTGGCAGCCTGTCGATATCCGGCGTGTGAATGTTCATGTGGGCAGCCCTTTCGCATCCCAGAGATTCAGAGCCTCACACATATGGAGGCGTGTCGCGAAAGGTCCAGCGCCTTTGTGCCAACCTTTTGTAATAAAAAACAAAATTGACTGAAAGGATGCCCGGTGTAAACGAGAGCTTACAAATCGGACTTTACAGACTTTTGAGGCTTTAGTCCGCAGTGGCGGAAAGACCATGCTTGATGTCACGCAAGAGATCTGAGCTGTCTTCGAGACCAACCGAAAAGCGGACAAGCCCATCGGTGATCCCAAGCTCTGCGCGCTGCTCTTCGCTCAAACGTTGATGCGTCGTTGTCGCGGGATGGGTCGCTATGGACTTTGCGTCGCCCAGGTTGTTGGAAATCGTCACAATTTCCAGACTGTTCAGGAAAGCGAACGCGGCCTCTTTACCGCCTTTGAGGTCAAGCGAAAGAACCGTTCCGCCAGAGCCCATCTGGTCTCTTGCGATTTCATATTGCGGGTGCGAAGGAAGGTAGGGATACAAGACCTTTTCCAAAGCCGGGTGCCCGTCGATAGCGGTTGCGAGTTTCAGTGCTGTCTCGGCCTGAGCGCGCACCCGCAGATCCAGCGTCTCCATCCCTTTGAGTAAGACCCATGCATTGAACGGGCTCAATGATCCGCCAGTGTGTTTCATGTAGGGTTCTGCGGTTTTGCGGATAAACTCCTGCGTGCCGCAAATCACTCCACCTAGACAACGCCCTTGCCCGTCGATGTGCTTGGTTGCCGAGTACACGATCACATCTGCGCCAAGTTCTCCGGCCTGCGAGAAGACTGGGGTTGCGAAGACGTTGTCCACTATCACGAGCGCGCCCACCGCATGCGCCAGATCTGACACCGTCTTGAGATCGATAACTTCAAGGGTCGGGTTGGACACGGTTTCAAGGAAAACGGCTTTGGTCTCCGGCCGTATCGCAGCGGCCCAGGCGGCATTGTCGGTTCCATCAACAAAGGTAACCTCAACCCCATAGCGGCTTAGGATATCTTCGAGAATGTAGAGGCAGGAGCCAAAAAGTGCGCGAGACGAGACGACATGGTCACCCGATTTCAGCATTGATGAGAGAGACCCATTTACCGCCGCCATGCCGGATGCGGTTGCAAATGCATCTTCCGTACCTTCGAGAGCGGCGATCCGTTCCTCGAACATCCGGACGGTCGGGTTGCCATAGCGGGCGTAAATGAACTCGTCCGGCCCGCTTTCTATAAAACGCGCTTCCGCAGCCTGAGCGGTGTCGTACACAAAGCCTTGCGTCAGAAAAATCGCCTCGGCGACTTCGCCGTACTGGCTTCGGCGTGTTCCCGAATGGACAAGTTTGGTGCGGGGTTTCCAGTCTGACATTTTGGCTCCGTGGTCTTCGCAACCGGGCGAGACCGACGGCGCTCGGCCGCGACCTCTTTAGCAGTTTGTTTTACGTGGCCTGCAATCCGGCAACAAATCACCACAGTGTCGCGTCTCTAGGCCTGTTGCGCGGAGTGGTCAAGCACCGTCACGAAGGCCTAACAAAACCTTTATCGAAGCTTCGTAGTGTTCGGGTAGTGGACAGCTACAAGATGTAGGGCTCAGAGCCTTGCGGTAGGGCAGAGGGGATCTGTCACATGGGTTTACTTAACCTTAATTTCCGTGAGGGATCTTTCCTTCCGGCCCTTGATCCCTCCCACTCTATGGCGACGGCTCTTGGAGATGCGGCACGGAACATAGCGCCCGGTTCGCCAATTGTCGTCCTGCTGCACGGTTTCCGCTATGATCCTGACGTGCCGTCCGCCAACCCCCATACCCGGCTATACGCCAACCAGACTGATCCAAAACTACCCAAGCGGCAAAAGTCGTGGCCCACTGCGCTAGGATTTCGCGGTTTATACGAGGACCCCGGCCTATGCATCGCCCTTGGCTGGCCGGCGCGCGGTCGTTTGGCAGACGCCTATGATCGGGCCGGACAGGTTGGTCTCGCTTTGGCTGATTTGTTAACTGCGCTTGCCGCTCTGCTCCCCGGCCATCCAATTAAGCTAATGGCACACTCTCTCGGTGCGCGCGTTGCGCTGTGCTGTTTGAACGCTCTTAACGCACCCCACGTTGCTCAGGCAATTTTGCTGGCACCTGCCGAATTTAAGTCAGTGGCGGAACGGATGTTGGCGAACCCAGCTACGCAAAACACTGAAATCCTTCAGATTAGCCCGAAGGAGAATAGGTTGTTTGACACCATTTTGGTTCATTCATTGCGCCGCAAGGCATGCGGTACTGCGCTTGGGCAAAGTCCCCCTGCTGCGCCCAACTGGCTGTCGCTTAATCTGGACACTGCCAGCGAGCTTAAACAGCTTGCATCCCTTGGCCACGCAGTTTCACCCCGGGGTGCGCCGATCTGTCATTGGAGCGCCTATTTGCGGGGCGGGCTTATGGAGCTTTATACAGAGCTACTGATCGGACCAAATCGCCGGTCTTTCAGATCCGTCGCAGAAAGCGGTGTCATCCCGAGCGCTCTTGCCGCTGAATAGGGCTTGCTCCTCCTCTCAAAGGCGCCAAGGTATCCTCCACAGGACAGGAGACCGTTTATGCAAAGCCCTATCGACCTTTATTTCTGGCCCACACCAAATGGCTGGAAGGTGTCCATTGCACTTGAAGAGATGGAGCTTCCGTACACATGCCATCTTGTTAATCTCACGAAGGCTGAGCAGTTTGATCCGGAGTTCCTGAAGATATCCCCCAACAATCGTATGCCCGCCATCACCGACCCGGATGGGCCCGATGGCGAACCAATCTCCATATTCGAGTCAGGGGCAATTCTTCAGTATCTCGCGCGCAAGACAGGTACGTTTTGCGGCAGGACTGAACGGGAGAGAGTCGCTGTAGATCAATGGTTGATGTGGCAAATGGGAGGTGTGGGGCCGATGGCAGGGCAGGCGCATCACTTCCTAAAATATGCGCCAGCAATGGATCCGCCGAACGATTTGCCCTACGCCAAGGACCGCTACAGGGCTGAGGTTGCAAGGCTGTACGGGGTCATGGACCGGCAATTGGCGATGACCGAATACGTGGCCGGCGACTTTTACTCAATCGCAGATATGTCGATCTGGGGATGGGCATCCCTATGGGAGGGGCAGCAGCAAACCCTTGACGATAAACCGAACTTTAAACGTTGGCTCGACACGGTGTCCGAGCGCCCGGGTGTAAAGGCGGGGCGGGCTTTGCACTCCGATAAACGCGTCGACTTGCGCAAGAGCAAGGATGCCCACGCCCATATGTTCCGCACCACGACCTGACCTGTGGACCAGATGGGTCGTTGACACTCGCTGCCGCTGCGCCCAAGCCTGTGCCCAATGTTTGACTTACGTCCTGTCGGATATGTCATCGGCCTGCTTGTGGCCGCGCTCGGTGTGTCGATGCTGGTCCCGATGGCCGCGGACTGGCTTTCCGGCAGCGACCATTGGCAACCTTTCCTTGAAGCCTCTGCCCTGACCACACTGACTGGCGGCTTGACAGCACTTGCATGCGCCAATGCAGGGCGCGAGCGCTTGAGCATCCAGCAGACTTTTCTTCTGACGACAGGGGTGTGGCTTGCGCTTCCTGTCTTTGCCGCGCTGCCTTTTGTGTTCGGTGCCACTGAGGCGCCCTATGTAGATGCGTTCTTCGAAGCAATGTCAGGGCTTACAACGACCGGCTCAACTGTGTTCACGGAACTGGAAGAGCTGCCAGACGGCTTGCTCTTGTGGCGCGGGCTAATACAGTGGTTCGGTGGCATCGGGATCATCGTTGTCGCCATGGTTTTTCTGCCCGAACTGAGGATTGGGGGCATGCAGATCTTCCGCTCCGAGGGCTTTGATACGCTGGGCAAAATCCTGCCACGCGCAACCGAAATCGCGTCAAGGATTTCAGTAATTTACTTGGCGCTGACGGGCATGTGTGCGCTGACCTATATCATCCTCGGTATGTCTGCCTTCGATGCGGTTGTACATTCCATGACCACTGTGGCCACGGGCGGCTTCGCCAATTCAGATGCGAGTTTTTCGGAGTTTTCCGGCGCGATCGAATACGCGGCCGCAGTGTTCATGATGCTCGCAGCCTTACCGTTCGTGCGGTTTGTGCAGCTGACGGCTGGCTCCGCGCGACCTCTGATCCGAGATCCGCAAGTGCGCGCTTTTTTTGTCACCGTCGCCGTAGTGGTTCTGCTTGTTGCTGCCTGGAAGATGCTTGCCATCGACACCCCCAGCGAAGAGGCATTTCGCAAAGCACTGTTTAACAGCGTATCGATAATGACGGGCACGGGCTATGCAAGCTCGGACTACATGCTCTGGGGTCCGTTCCCAGTGGTAATTTTGTTTTTTGCGGGGCTGATCGGGGGATGCGCTGGTTCGACCTCCTGCTCGATAAAAATTTTCCGCTACCAATTGTTGCTTGCGTCAATCCAGTCTCAAATACGACGTATCCGCAGCCCGCATGGTTTGTTTACTCCCCGTTTTGGCGGGCGTCCTGTGTCAGAAGACGTTCTGTCTTCAGTCATGGCGTTTTTCGTTATGTTCACAGTATCGCTTGGTATCCTGTCCGTCCTGCTGGCGATGACGGGTCTTGATTTCATCACGTCCGTGTCCGGAGCTGCCACTGCTCTCGGCAACATCGGGCCAGGGCTGGGCGATGAAATCGGGCCAGCCGGCAACTTTGCCGAGCTTAACGATACGGCGAAGTGGATTCTCGCCGCGGCAATGTTTATCGGCCGGCTCGAACTGATGGTGGTGTTCGCCCTTTTCACACGCCGCTTCTGGCAGGTTTAGCCGCCGGGCTATTCCCAGCAGGAAACCAGCACTGTCATGCCTGCAGCCAGTTGTGCCAGCCGCTCGGGCGGCAGGCTCTCGCCGGGCGCAGCAGCCCGAGAAACCTGGAGGCCAGCAGCATCCAGACCTTCAGCCAGCGCAGCGGCCGCGGCCGCGAAGTTTACGTTCTCAGGCAATTGCTGGTTGCCGCTATCTGCGCGCGGCAAAAGCATTCCGAGCACAGAACCAGTGCTGTCCAGAACCGGTCCCCCAACATCGCCGGGGGTAACCTGAATGGCCAACCGGCTCACTGTGTCCTCGCCCTGCAAACCGCGCAGGTCGGCCAGTTGTCCGAAGCTCAGCGTCGCAGTGTCCAGCAATCCTGAATAGGGGTAGCCTGCGACCGCCACTTCAGATTGCAGCCGTCCTGGCGTTTCTGAGAACGTCGCCACTGACATCGGCGCCAGGCGCTGCGCTGGGCTCAGGATCACGAGCCCCAAATCAGAATCGACCACTTGCAGTTGCGCTTCGGTGTCCCCGATGGTGATCCGGCCGCAGCTTTGCAGGCTCGAATCTGTGGTGAGCACGTCTCCGGTTTCGGTAACAAAGAACCCCGACAGCGTGCGCAACGGCTTGCGGACCTGCAGCCCGGCCAAAAGATCCAGGCTTTGTTTTGCGCTAGGGTCTGCGAGGGCCGGATCGAGAACGCCCTCGATGGGTTCGAAACTGTCGCGCATCAGTTCCGCGGCCTTCACCATCAAACGACTGTCCTCGCGAGGCCATACCAGTGTGAACCCCTTAATAAAGCCATCCTCCAGAGCGGCATAGGTGTAGGACGAAACGAGGTTGCTTTCGCCTCGAATTTCGAAACTGTCGCGGCCAATGGAGCGCGGTCCTTCACGGGGAATAACTTCGAGCGTCTGCAGCGTGGTATAAAGGCTTCGCAGAGTTGCGCCTGTGCCTTCCTGGCTGATCAGCAACGCTTTTGTCTGCTCAGCGCCCTCGAAATGCGCAAACGGGGGCTCAAAGCGAGAGAACGCTACGCGCCCGAGCGGCATGTCTAGGGCTATGCCGGTTTCGTTGCTTTCAACCCGAGCCATTCCAAGGGCTGAAATATCTTCATCATAGGCAGACAAAAGCCGGGCGCGTTGCGCCGTGGTCAGGACGCCGGTGACCTCTTCACCGAATGCGATTTGGTAGTCCGACATTGCCCGTCGCGTACCAGGCCCAAAGGCACCATCGATGGTTGAGCTGTAAAACCCGTACCATTTGAGCGCCACCTGAAGCGCCTCGCGCGCGGGCCGGTCGAGAGCTGCTTCGCTTGCGCGTGCCTCGCGAACGGTTTCCTGTGTGCCGAGTGCTGGTGTCGGGGCGGCGGGTGCGGTGGTCACCTGCGTCGTTTCCTGCGCTGTGCCGGAGGGCCAATAGCGTTGCGCGTAGCCGCTGCCATCCGAGATAAAGCTGTCGGCAGGCACATCCCCAAGCAGCCGGAAGTTGCGCAGGTTCCGCTCCCCTTCAAAAGTGCTATAGGGCCCGATCGCAATCGCATACCAGCCGGAGTTCAGGCGGTATCCCACGACGTTACCGAACTCTGCGGCATAGGTACGGGCGCGTTGCTCGGCCTGCTCCAGCGTGGGCTGTGCTTCAACCTGGATCCAGACTTGCTCCTGGGAAAGGGCCGGGCGCACCAGGCAGGCGAGCACAAGGGCAATAACTGCGAAAATTGACTGCTTCATAAACTGCTCCGTGGGCGTGGCCGTTGGGGGGGCCGAATTTTGAGGTGCAATCTACCAAAACGAACCCGCTTTGCACGCTGAAACGCGTTGGGCTAATTGACCCTTTGCAAGCTGTTGCCTATTGAGAACGCGATTTTAAGGAAGGCACCTGCATGACCATCCCGCGCTCGTTTCAGGAGATCATCCTGCGCCTTCAGACTTATTGGGCTGCGCAGGGCTGCGCCGTGTTGCAACCCTATGATATGGAGGTGGGCGCCGGCACGTTCCACCCGGCTACGACCTTGCGCGCATTGGGCTCGCAAGCCTGGGCCGCGGCCTATGTCCAGCCATCCCGGCGACCGACCGATGGCCGCTATGGTGAGAACCCCAATCGGCTGCAGCATTACTACCAGTACCAGGTCATTATAAAACCAAGCCCGCCGGACCTTCAGGCGCTCTATCTGGGCTCGCTTGAAGCGATCGGCATCGATGCCTCTCTGCACGACATCCGCTTTGTTGAGGATGATTGGGAAAGCCCGACGCTGGGGGCCTGGGGCTTGGGCTGGGAGGTATGGTGCGATGGGATGGAAGTGTCCCAATTCACCTATTTCCAGCAGGTTGGCGGCCATGACTGTGCACCGGTTTCCGGGGAGCTCACCTATGGGTTGGAGCGTCTCGCGATGTACGTTCTGGGCGTCGATCACGTCATGGACATGCCTTTTAATGACCCGCAGACCCCCATCGCGCTGACCTATGGCGATGTTTTTCGCCAGACTGAACAGGAATACAGCCGCTGGAACTTCGATATGGCCGACACAGACGTGCTTCTGCGCCATTTCAAAGAGGCGGAAGCCGAATGCGCCCGAATCCTGGACGCACCCGTAGATGACCCAAAAACCGGGAAGCGCATTATCATGGTGCACCCGGCCTATGACCAATGCATCAAGGCCAGCCACATATTCAACCTGCTGGACGCACGCGGTGTAATCTCCGTCACAGAACGCCAAGCGTATATTGGCCGTGTTCGCGCGCTTGCCAAAGCCTGCGCAGATGCGTTTGTCCAAACGGAGGCAGGCGGATGGATTGCCTAGCTCGGGTTTGCTCAGGCCAGTCCCGGCAAGAGAGTTCGCAGGCCTGTCGCGATCATGTCCACTGCGATGGCGGCAAGGATCATGCCCATAAGTCGTGTCATGATGACCCGCATCGTCTTGCTCAGATGCGCACCGATCTCCGCGGCGAAGAAAAGTACGACACCCAGAAGCCCCAGCGTGGCAATCAAAGCGCTCCAAAAGGCGGTGCTGGTGTCCACACCATCAACTTGACCATAGAATACGATCAGCGCGGTGATCGTGCCCGGCCCAACGATCATGGGAAAAGTCATCGGGTAAAAGGCGATCTGTTCAAGATTGGGTTGCTCCGTCCGCTCGGCGGCGGTGCGTTCATGGCTGGAGTTGCCCGACCCATTCAACATGCCCAATCCGATCATCAAAAGCACAAGGCCGCCTGCTACGCGAAAGTCGTCGACCGAGATTCCGAAAAACCCCAATATGCCCTGACCCGCGATGGCAAGTACCGCACACATCGCGACACTGAAGGCCATGACATACAGGGCCGTGCGGCGCTGCTGAGCCGCCGAAAGACCTTCGGTCAGGCTCAGAAAAATCGGCAGGTTTACGAACGGGTTCATGATCGCGAAAAAAGCGCCGAAGGTTTTGATAAGAAAGGCCGTATCCATGGCTTTCGCCTATCACGTTCCCCGGCGCCGGAAAACAGCGTTCGAGGCGCAGCATGAGCGGCGGTAAACTGGTAGGCGCGTTCATCGTGGCCTTTGCACTGATTTTCGGGGCGGTGGTGTATTACACGCAGATGTACGCGTATTACGAAGAGGTCGCTGCCGATACAGTGACCATTCGGTTAACGCCGCTGGCAGAGGGCAGCACACCCGAGGCGATCCTGACACGCGGAGTTGAGGCCATCGACGGGACATCTAGTCCCCTACGGTTTCGTGCCTGTTTTCAAACCAGTGAAAGCCTCGCCCTTCTGACGGAAAGTTATGTCATCAAAAACGACGCTGTGCCTTTGAACGCGCCAGGCTGGTTTGACTGTTTCGACGCGCAGGATATCGGAGCTGCCCTGTCCGATGGCGCGGCGATCGCTTTTCTTGGCGAGGCTGAGATCGCTGATGGGATCGACCGGGTTGTCGCGGTATACGACGATGGCCGCGCATACGCATGGCACCAACTCAATGAAAAGTACGCGGACTGACTGATGCCCGAGCTTCTGATCGAACTCTTTTCCGAGGAAATTCCCGCCCGCATGCAGGCCAAAGCGAGCGAGGATTTGAAAAAGCTCGTGACCAATGGCCTTGTTGAGGCGGGCTTGACCTATGCCGGAGCCTCTGCGTTCGCCACACCGCGACGTCTGACCTTGGTTGTGGCAGATCTTCTGGCTGCCTCTGCGCCCGTGCGTGAAGAGCGAAAAGGCCCAAGGGCGGATGCACCTGACAAAGCAATCGAGGGGTTTTTGCGCTCCACGGGTCTGACGCGCGATCAGCTTGAAACCCGCGAAACCCAGAAGGGCGATGTGCTCTTTGCGGTTCTCGAACGTCCCGGCTGCGACGCGGCAGAAGTCGTGGCCGAAGTTCTGGCGCATACCATTCGCAGTTTTCCTTGGCCGAAATCCATGCGTTGGGGCGCTGGTAGCCTGCGCTGGGTGCGTCCGTTGCATCGTATCCTGTGTGTTCTGAAGGATGACGAAGGCACCCATGTTGTCCCGCTGGAGGTCGAGGGCATTCGCTCGGGAAATGCAACTGAAGGTCACCGCTTTCTGTCCTCGGGCGCCTTCTCGGTTTCCGGGTTCGAGGATTACGAGGCAAAGCTGAAACGCGCCCATGTCGTGCTCGATCCTCAGGCGCGTGCAGACCATATCCGGGCCGATGCACAGAACGCGGCTTTTGCATCTGGATTGGAAGTTCTGGACGACCCGGCACTGCTGCGCGAGGTTGCGGGACTGGTGGAATGGCCGGTCGTTCTGATGGGCGAGATCGGGGACGATTTTCTGAACCTTCCTCCAGAGGTATTGCAGACCTCAATGCGGGAACATCAAAAGTTTTTCTCGGTTTTGGACCCTAAATCGCAAAAAATTGTTCGATTTGTGACAGTCGCAAATACTGAGACGTCGGATAGTGGAGCGACTATCCTGGCCGGAAATCAGAAAGTTTTGGCCGCGCGCCTGTCCGATGCAAAGTTTTTCTGGGAAAACGATCTGCGGATCGCAAAGGCCGGTATGGCGCCGTGGCTTGAAAGCCTTGGCAACGTCACCTTCCACCGCGACCTGGGCTCGCAAGCTGCGCGGATTGATCGGATCGCCACACTTGCACGCGAGATTGCGCCGCAGGTTGGTGCGGACCCTGAGGCAGCCGCGCTGGCCGCCAAACTCGCCAAGGCCGATCTTAGTTCCGAGATGGTCTACGAGTTCCCCGAGCTTCAGGGTGTCATGGGCCGCTACTATATCGCTGAAGCCGGCCATCCTCAGGAGGTCGCAGATGTCGCCCGCGACCACTACGCGCCGCTGGGGCCGACCGATGACGTGCCGACGTCGCCCTTGTCGGTGGCCGTGGCGCTCGCTGACAAGCTCGATACCCTGACCGGGTTCTGGGCAATTAATGAAAAACCGACCGGGTCCAAAGACCCTTACGCTTTGCGTCGCGCCGCCCTTGGTGTGATCCGTATTGTTCTTGAAGCCGACCTGCGTCTTGCGCTCGATAAATTGCTCGGCGCCGGGGTGCAAGGACAGGCTGTCTCGAAGGTATCCGTTGACGCGGCGAGCGATCTTCGAGCGTTCTTCCACGATCGGCTCAAAGTCTACCTCCGCGACCGGGGCATCCCGCATGATGTGATCGACGCCTGCCTTGCCATGCCGGGCAATGACGACCTGCGCCTTGTGGTCAACCGCGCCGAGGCGTTGGCCGAAGTTCTGGCGACTGAGGATGGTGAAAACCTGCTCCAGGGCTTCAAACGAGCCAACAACATTCTTGCCCAGGCCGAGGAGGCCGATGGCGTGGAGTATTCCTTTGGCGCTGATCTGAAATTCGCTGAGCATCAGACCGAAAAGGACTTGTTTGCGGCGCTGGACAGCGCAGATGCAAAAATCCAACCCGCGTTGGCGGACGAGGATTTCCGCACAGCGATGTCGGCGATGGCCGCGCTGCGCCCTCATGTGGACGCGTTCTTTGAGGCCGTACAGGTGAATTCTGACAACCAGGTGTTGCGGCGCAACCGGCTGAACATGCTCAGTCGTATACGGTCGGTCTGTGCACAGGTGGCCGACCTGCGTCTGATCGGCGGCTAGGGCTCGCATTCGGTCGCAGTTGCAATTGACGCCTGCCGGGGTATCGTGGCGCCCAAGGAGTACGCTGCGGTGCAGAAAAAAGCGCCATTTACGGTTGTCACAAAGACCGCCGCCCTGTCCGGGGCGACGCATGGCCAGCGTGCTAAGTGCATTCAGCGGCTGATCCGGTTGGATATGCCTGTGCCGCACACGGTGTCGCTCGACTTTGCGACGGTGCACGAGATCGCAAATGGAACGCGCTTCGATCTGACCGACCTCTTGTCCAGTTTCGGGCCCGACGCGCTGGTTTCCGTGCGTCCTAGTCCTGAGTTTCCCGAATGGGGTGGCCCCTCCACGGTGCTCGATGTGGGTATGAATGATGCGCTACTGGTCAGCCTCTCCGAAAGGATCGGATCCGAGGCGGCGCGGTCCATCTATTTGCGGTTCATCGTAGCTTTCGCAATCGAGGTCGCGCGGCTTGATCCGGAGCTTTTTGACGATCTCGACACCTCGCGTGAGGGGCTGCGTCGCGCGGTTGAAGTCTACCAGGAAGAAATGGAAGAGCCTTTTCCGCAAGATCCTGCAGCGCAGCTTGCCGCAGTTCTACGGTCTATGGCAAAGGCCTGGGAAGGACCGTCTGCAAGGCTTTTGCGCCAGTCGCGCGGCGCTCCGGCGGAGGCGGGCCTTGGTCTTGTCGTCCAGCGTATGGCGCTCGGGCTTGGCGCGTCTGAGGCCGGCTCGGGCGTCATCCAGTTCGTGAGCTCCGAAACCGGGCATTCCCAAATCACAGGGCGCTACCTGAGCCAGAGTCAGGGACGCGAGGCCTTGGCGCACAAAGCCAAAGCGCTTTACCTTGAGAAGGACGCGCGTGGTCCGTCGCTGGAAGATATGGCGCCCGTGAGTTTCCTGGAACTGCGTGCTTTGTCTGACGTCTTGCGCACGGGCCTACGCGAAGAAATGCAGATAGAGTTTACCCTCGATGCGGGCGAGCTGAGCGTACTTGATGCTGTGCGCGTGCCACGCACGTCGCGCGCCGCGGTGCGTATCGCGGTCAGGCTCGCGGAAAGTGGGGTCATTACCAAAGAAGATGCGCTGCTGCGGATCGAGCCGCGCGCGCTTCCGGAGTTGCTCCACCGCCAGGTTAATCCCGATGAGGAGCGCGATGTCATTGCCCACGGCATGGCAGCCAGTCCTGGGGCCGCAACCGGCGCTTTGGTATTTTCTGCAACGGCGGCCCAAGCCGCCGCAGCCCAGGAGACAGCCTGCATTCTTGTGCGTCCTGAAACGGCACCCGAAGATATCCGGGGTATGCACGCCGCGGCTGCGGTAATGACCGAGAAAGGGGGGATGACCAGCCATGCGGCGGTAATCGCACGTGGTCTGGGAAAACCTTGTGTTGTTGGGACTGGCGGCGTGTCGATCGACACCAAAGCCAGAACGCTGACCATCCCGGATGGGCGCGTATTTGCAGAGGGCGACCTGGTAACTCTTGATGGGACCGCTGGGCAGTGTCTGGCCGGTGCGGTCCAGCTGATGGAGCCATCACTGGATGGGTCGTATCGTACTTTGATGGCTTGGGCAGATCAGGCCCGCGATATCGGAATTCGCGTTAACGCAGACACGCCCACGGATGCCGAAATGGCTCGTCGCTTCGACGCCGACGGGATCGGCTTGTGCCGGACCGAGCATATGTTCTTCGACGAAGACCGGCTCACCGTTATGCACGAGATGATTTTCGCAGAGACGGCCGAGGCGCGTGCGGCGGCTCTTGAGCGCCTTCTTCCAATGCAGCGCGCCGATTTCCGGTCGCTGTTTGAGATCATGCGGGGCCGCCCCGTTTGTATTCGTCTGTTCGATCCGCCGCTGCACGAGTTCCTCCCCACGTCGCGCGAGGGGATTTTTAGTCTCGCCGAGGCGCTCGATTTGCCGGTGTCGACTGTTCAGCACCGGATTGAGGCTCTCACCGAGTACAATCCGATGCTCGGAATGCGCGGTGTGCGCCTTGGTATTTCAATGCCAGAAATCTACGATATGCAGGCGCGTGCCATTTTTGAAGCGACGCTGGATGTCAGTCTGCGCGGCGCGATTATCACGCCGGAGATCATGTTGCCGCTTGTGTCAGCGCGGCGCGAGGTTGAGCTCATCAAAGCAAACATTGATGCCGTAGCCTCGGCTGTCAGGGTAGAGCGGGGGATGCGATTTAAGTATCGACTGGGCGTTATGGTAGAAACGCCGCGCGCTGCACTGAAGGCCGGAGAGATTGCAGAGCTGACCGATTTTCTGTCGTTCGGCACAAATGACCTGACACAGATGACCTATGGGCTCAGCCGCGACGATGCTGGGCGTTTCATGGGCTCCTACGTGCAGCAGGGCGTCTTTTCCGAAGATCCGTTTCATACGCTCGATGCCGACGGAGTGGGCGAGCTTTTGAATATGGCCGCAGATCGAGGTCGCGCCGCCCGGTCCGACTTGACCTTGTCGATTTGCGGCGAACACGGGGGTGATCCTGATTCGATAGATTTCTGCCGAAAAGCAGGTTTTACCTATGTTTCATGCTCACCTTTTCGGGTCCCGGTGGCGCGAATGGCCGCTGCCCATTTGGCGCTGACGGACGTCCCGATGGAAAAAAAGCCACGTCGCTTCAATATTTTGGGGCGCGTTCTTAGATCAGGAAGCTAGTGCCCAAGTTTTGCCTGATTTGAAACAAACTGTTGCCAAAGTGCAACTGGGGTGGACGTAGGGTTACATATTCCTTAAGCACCGACCGGTTGGCACTTGTTTTCTGCGGGTGCGAAACACAGATGCTGCACGTGCAAAATAATGCTGCCGGCATAAATGCGCGTGTAATTACTGGGGGCTGAAAGGTGACGTTGCAAAGGTGCTTGAAGGCGCTGTGCGTGAGCGCGGCTGTTGTTCTGTGTGGACCTGTTGGTGCGGATGTAACGGTATCGACATCTTCGAACCCAATGACAGCCCTGGACTATGGCTTGCGCGGTGTTCTTGGCGCCGAGCGCGGCGGCCTGTCAGCCGCATCAGAGCGCCGGCTGGCGCGTTTGTCTAAGCCGGTCGAAGTGTCGCCAACCCCGGTGGCACGCCTTTACAGCCGCGATTATATCGATGCGCTGCCACGCATGTCCGGTGGCGAGGGCTGGCAGTGTCTGGCAGAGGCGCTTTACTTCGAGGCGCGCGGCGAAAGCGTCAAAGGTCAATTTGCTGTCGCTGAGGTGATCCTCAATCGTGTTGAGAGCGCCCAGTACCCCAACAGCATATGCGGCGTGATCAATCAGGGCACGGGGCGCAAATACGCGTGTCAGTTTACGTATACCTGTGACGGGGTCCCTGAGAAAATCGCAGAACGGGACGCGTGGGACCGGGTTGGCAAAGTGGCCCGCCTGAGTATAGACGCGGACGAACGCGCGCTGACCGACGGGGCAACCCACTATCATACCACTGCCGTCAAACCGCGTTGGGCGAGCAAATACATCCACACGACGCAGATCGGGGTGCACCGTTTCTATCGGCAGTACTACCCGGGCCGGACTGCGTCTCGCTGAGGCGTTTCTGACGCAGCTTGTGCCGGATTTTGATCGCGCATGCGCTGCGGACCTGTGATACGCAGACCCTGTAGCCCAGGAAAATTCTGGCTTTTGTTAGGGGAGCATCATGGCGTCTGAAATTCGGCTGGCCTTTGCTCATCCCGAAGAACGGGCCCAAGCGCAGTCTGAACGCGACAGGATTTCGCTGCGGGACTATGTCCGCGAGGTCGAGATAGGCGCATATCAGGCAGAGCGCGGAACCACGCAACGCGTGCGATTCAACGTGGTCGTAGAAGTGCGCACGCCAGCCGAAATGCTGGCCGACGATGTCGATAAAGTGCTGAGCTACGACTCAATAACCGAAGCCATTGAACAGTCTTTGTCCGACGAAAGGCTCAATCTTCTGGAAACCCTTGCAGAACGTATTGCAGAACGCGTTTTGTCCGATCCCCGCGCAGCGCGTGTCTTTGTGCGCATTGAAAAACTGGATCGTGGCCCATTTGCACTTGGCGTCGAGATTGTGCGCGAAGCCGATGCAATCCGTGTCGCTGTCCCCGATGCTCCGCCGCGACCGCGCCTCGTGTTCCTGCAAGAGATTGGTCTGCATGATCACGCGTTGCCGTCCTATCTGGATCGTCTTGAGCAAATGGGCGCCCCAGTGATCCTGTGCGTCGGTCCTGTTCCGCGTCCTGCGCCGCATTCTGCGGCCAGGCCTGCGCAGCGCCGGATTGATCTTCTGTCAATCGAGCAAAATGCTTGGGTTCTTGCAGGCCGTGATCCCCGATGCGTCGTGGTTTCAACCCGGGCTGAAATTGACTGGGCGCTCCGTCACGGCCAAACCACGGTCTGGGCCCCGTCGAAACTGGTACTGGACGCCGCCGACGGGCCGACACCCGCACCTGACCACCCGCGTGCGTTGATGCGCTGGTTGGGGCAGCGGTTGGACGCGGCAGAGTTGCTAGAGCTGGACGAGGCAGGGCTCCACCCCTTGCGACCCGCGTGATTTCCTGGTTCAGCTTCAGCTATGAGCAGCCTCTACTACCGTCCGATCCCGGACCTCAGCGGGCCGCACCGTCTTGCCGGCGGTTGGGTGCATTTTTCGCGTGTTGAAGTCTTGTCGCGATCAGGATCAGCGCGCCTTTGTAATGCGGACCAGATCCCGGCCGATGTTTTAACGCGCCTTACGGCGCCAAGGCCGCCTGTTGCGAAGCTCGATCTGTCGCGCCCCAGACTCATGGGCATTCTCAATGTCACCCCGGATAGTTTTTCGGATGGAGGCCAATTTCTCGAAGCTAGTCTGGGGCTGAACCATGCGCGGGCCATGGTGCAGGGCGGCGCTGATATACTGGATATCGGCGGGGAATCGACGAGGCCTGGTGCTGATGAGGTGAAGTCCAGCGAAGAAATCGCCCGCACTGCGCCGGTCATCGAACGACTGAGGGCGGAGGGAATAAATACTCCAATTTCAATCGATACCCGAAAGGCGGTCGTTGCCCGCGCCGCGCTCGAAGCCGGTGCAGACCTCATAAATGATGTTTCAGCGTTCGATTACGATCCCCGGATGGTGGATCTGGCGCTTGAGGCTGGTGCGCCTGCGTGCCTTATGCATGCGCAGGGCACTCCCGAGACCATGCAGATTTCCCCAACGTACGGCGCGGTCCTGCTTGATATTTATGACGCTTTGGAGCGCAAGGTTGCCGCGCTGGTTGCCCGTGGTCTGCCGCGTGCTCGGCTGTTTGTGGATCCAGGTATCGGTTTCGGAAAGACGGTTGAACACAACGTTACGATTCTGCGAGGCCTGACGCTCTTTCATGGCATCGGCTGTGGCCTCGTGCTTGGCGCATCGAGGAAAAGTTTCATCGGAACCCTCACGGGCGCATCGGAAACAACTGCGCGTCTGCCCGGTTCTGTCGCTGTTGCATTGCACGCGGTGTCACAAGGGGTTCAGATTTTACGGGTTCATGATGTAAAAGAAACGCGGCAAGCTCTGACAATGTGGGAGCATCTGAGTGAAATGGGGGGCGCATGAGCCGTAGTCTGTTTGGCACCGATGGGGTTCGGGGCACCGCCAACTCCCATCCGATGACGGCAGAGACAGCGCAGCGACTGGGTGCGGCAGCAGGCCGGTTTTTTCGTCGCGACGGCAGTTCCGGACACCGGGTGGTGATCGGCAAAGACACTCGCCAGTCCGGCTACATGTTCGAAAACGCGCTGACGGCCGGACTCACGTCAACCGGAATGAATGTGTTGCTACTGGGTCCGATCCCGACCCCTGCCGTAGCGCTTCTGACCCAGTCCATGCGCGCCGATGTCGGTGTGATGATCTCGGCCAGCCACAACCCGGCTGACGACAACGGGATCAAGTTCTTCGGCCCTGATGGGTTCAAGCTATCAGACGAGGCCGAGGCTGAAATCGAAGCCATTCTCGCCAGCGAGATTATCCCGGCCAAGGCTGAAAATATCGGGCGGGCGAAGCGGATCGACGACGGGCAGGGGCGCTATATCGAACGTGCGAAGCGGGCCTTCCCGGAAGATCTGCGACTCGACGGAGTAAAGGTGGTGGTCGATTGCGCCAATGGCGCAGCCTACCGGGTCGCTCCTGCGGTTTTGTGGGAGCTGGGAGCCGAGGTTGTTCCAGTTGGCGTTGATCCGAACGGACGCAACATCAACCTGGCGTGCGGTTCAACCGCTCCTCAACGCGCGGCGGAGGCCGTGGTGACGCATGGCGCCGACCTGGGCATCTGCCTGGATGGAGATGCAGATCGGGTAATCCTGCTAGATGAAACAGGCCATATTGCTGATGGTGACCAGATCATGGCGCTTTTTGCATCACGCTGGGCGTCCGATGGGCGCCTCAAGGACGGGACACTGGTTGCGACTGTAATGTCCAATCTGGGGCTGGAGCGCTACTTACGCGGTGCCGGGCTGACACTTGTTCGCACGCCTGTCGGCGACAGGTACGTGGTTGAGGCAATGCGTCAAGGTGGCTGGAATCTCGGTGGGGAACAGTCGGGTCACATCGTCATGACTGACTACGGAACCACTGGCGACGGCCTCATGGCCGCCTTGCAATTCCTCGCCGAGATGGTGCGACGGGACGCTCCGGCTTCCTCGCTTGTCCGGTCTTTCCAAACCGTTCCCCAGCTCTTAAAAAACGTGCGCTTTGGTGCCGGCAGCACCCCGCTCGAAACGCGCGAAGTTCAGGCGGCAGTTGCCGAAGCCGAAGCCGCGCTGACTGGCAAAGGTCGACTTCTTATCCGCAAATCCGGAACAGAGCCATTGGTGCGCGTCATGGCCGAATGCGAGGACGCAGCGCTCCTTGAACAGGTCGTTGGAGATGTCGTTCGTGCCGTGGAAGGGGCCACTTGAGTGGCTGCCTAAAAATTAAGCAATGCCCTCGTTAGCGGCAGAGAATCCTGCGGCGCCTCCGCAAGCCAATTGCACGATGCCGTCAAACCTGCGAGCTTCGGGAGCGTAGATCGGCGGGGCTTGGTTCTCGCATTCACATAGTCTCTGTTTGGAGGGAGTGACCTATGTATACTTTTCTTGCAATTCTCGTGCTGCTTGTGCTGCTGGGTGTCTGTATTTTGCAACTTTCAAAGCACGGTTTGATCGACCTGCCTACCGGTATGACTCCGCCAAGCAAATCCGATGACGAAAAATCCGAGGACTGACCTGTAAACGCTGCAATCAGACATAGCGGGCGATATCACCGCTCGCCTTAAGTCTTTGCTTGGAATATCGTTCTCAGGCTTGTCCATTGGCTGATCGTCAGACCCAGAAGGATAAGTACGAGAGCTGCCAGGAGCGTGTTGGGAAGCGGTTCTTTCAACAGCAGGGCCCCAAAGGCAAGAGACCAGAGCGGGACCTGAAAATTGGTCAGCGTCATGAAGGTCGGCCCTGCCGAGCGTACTACGAGCACCCGCAGATAATTAGCGGCCGCTGTTGGAATAAACGCCAGGATCAGCAAAGCGATGAGCGGACCTTGCGGTGGAACACTTGGTGGCCCCTCGACGACCCAGGCGAGCGGTACCCCAATAACGGCGCCGACTGTCAGAAGCAGTGCGGCCATCGCAATGGGATCGATCGGCGGACAATTGCGCAGGATGATTGAGCTGACGGTATAGCACGCAGCCGTCCCGAAACAGGCAAGCCGCCCCCAGGTCTCCAGCTCGGACCCTGACGAGGCCAGCGCCTGCGGGCCGATCAAAAGAAACGTGCCCGCAACCCCAATGACAAACCCCAGCGCCTTGCGGAGCGTCAGCTGCTCGCCGGGTACAAAAAAATGGGCAAGTGGCAGCACCATGAGCGGTATGGTCGCCATCGACACACCGGCAAAGCTGGATACCACATATGTCTGCCCCCAGGACAAGAGTGTAAAGGGCAAGACAGTGCTCAGGACCCCGCAGATCAGAACATAGGGCCAGCGCGGACGGGGGTCATGCCCCGTGAGGTAGCGCCCGCCCATTGCGCGCCAGATCACCAGCATCAACGCTGCGCCCAGTGTGAGGCGCCACGCCGCCAGCCAGAACGGAGTTATACCTGCCAGTGCAAGTTCGATGAACATGAATGTTGCGCCCCACACCAGTCCAAGGGTCGCGATCATCAACCAATGGCGCAGTGACGGTGTTTCGAGTGCGGTCATCTTGGGCCCTTGAAAGAAAAAGCACCCCCGGCACGACGCGCGGGGATGCTTTGGTCCACATACGCGCAGGTTCTAGTTCTTTTCCTGGTCCACCAGTTTGCCCGCGGAAATCCACGGCATCATGCCGCGCAGCTTGGCGCCGACTTCCTCGATCTGATGGGCGTCGTTCATGCGGCGCGTTCCTTTGAAAAACGGCTGTCCGACTGCGTTCTCCTGCATGAAGTCACGTACGAACTTGCCGGTCTGGATGTCGCGCAGGATCGCTTTCATCTCGGCCTTTGTCTGGTCGTAAGGCAGGACCCGCGGGCCGCTGACATACTCGCCGTACTCGGCCGTGTTGGAGATGGAGTAGTTCATGTTCGCGATGCCGCCTTCGTAGATCAGGTCCACGATCAGCTTCACTTCGTGCAGACATTCGAAATAGGCCATCTCCGGTGCGTAACCGGCTTCCACCAGCGTCTCGAAGCCCATGCGGATCAGTTCGACCAGACCACCGCAGAGCACGGCTTGTTCCCCGAAGAGGTCCGTTTCGCATTCCTCGCGGAAATTCGTCTCGATGATCCCTGATCGGCCACCGCCGATGGCGGAGCAGTAGCTGAGACCAATCTCCAGCGCCCGACCGGTGGCGTCATTGTTCACGGCCACAAGGCAGGGCACGCCGCCGCCTTTGGTGTACTCACCGCGCACGGTGTGGCCGGGGCCCTTGGGCGCCATCATGATTACATCCACGCCCGCCTTCGGTTCAATCAGGCCGAAATGCACATTCAGGCCGTGGGCAAAAGCAATCGCGGCACCTTCCTTCAGGTTGTCGTGCACATATTTCTTGTAAGTCTCAGCCTGAAGCTCATCGGGCATGGTGAACATGATCAGATCACACCATGCAGCTGCTTCGGCGATGCCCATCACCTGCAGACCCTCGGCTTCGGCCTTCTTGGCTGAGGCGGAGCCCTCGCGCAGGGCGACGACAAGGTTTTTGGCGCCGCTGTCGCGCAGGTTCAGTGCGTGGGCGTGGCCTTGCGAGCCGTAGCCCAGAATGGCGACCTTTTTGTCTTTGATCAGGTTCACATCGCAATCGCGATCGTAGTAGACGCGCATGGCGTTTCCTCCGGTTGGTAATTCATTGCCGCGCACAATACGGAGTTCGTACGGAGACAGGAGAAGAAAGGCAGTAATTTTGATACGGTTTATGAAATTGCTATTCGTTATTCCATAAAATAGAATCAAATTCATGCAGATTGATGATCTGGACCGACGCTTGCTGCGTTTATATCAGACTGATCCGACGCTGAGCGCGGCAGAGCTTGCCGACGCTGCGCAAGTTCCGCGCGCCACGGCATGGCGGCGTATCGAACGGATGGAAGAACTGGGCGTCATTCGCGGAATCGAAGCTGTTGTCGATTGGCGCAAACTTGGTTTCGCCGTCGAAGTGAGCCTGCGCATCACTCTCGACAAGACCGAGCGGAGCGCCTTTGACACATTCCTGGCCGCAGCGCGCAATGTGCCTGAAGTCACTGAAATTCAAACATTTCTGGGCCGGGTCGATGTCCGGCTGAATGTGCTCGCCCGCGATATGGCGCACTATCAAGAGATTTACCGCGACCGTATACTGAGCTTGCCGCATATCTCGGAAATCGAGCAACTTATGCTAATCTCCGACGTCCATACTGACGAAAGCCTTCCGTTATGAGACTTGATCTGGATGGTCTCGACCGGATGCTGCTGCGAGAATTGACCCGAGATGCACGGCAGAGTGCGGGGGCTCTGGGCCGCAAGCTTGGCCTTAGCCAGCCTGCAACCTGGCGCAGAATCAAAAGGTTACAGGATGCTGGTGTAATCACGGGACGCCGATTGCGGCTCGATGCGGACAAGCTTGGATTCGGTGTGACTGTTTTTCTTGGTGTAAAGCTCGCCGCCAAGGGGCGGGTCACTGTTGAAGACTTCGAACGGGCCGTGACCGCCATTCCGGAAGTACAGGTGGTTCAGCACGTGCTCGGCGCCTACGATTATCGCCTGCGCGTCGTCGCCAGGGATATTTCTGATTTTGAACGGGTCTTGCGGCGCAGGATCATGACATTGCCCGGTGCCGGAGAGGTTGAGGCGAATGTACTGCTGTCGGAAGAGCGTTTGGCGGGACCGTTCGGTTAGGAAAGTGAGGTTGGTATGAATTACTTTGATCTTTATGCAGATGAAGCAGGCGAGAGCCATTTTAGAGACGTGGACGTTGTTTTGCAGGAGCGTTCTTTTGCTCCTCCTGCTGAAGCTATTGAAATATCGGACACAAGCCCGGCCACAGGCATTCTGTTTCTTCGGCTGCGCGCAGGATGGAACGAGCCGATCCACCCGACGCCGGTGGCCCAGACCCTGATCTGTCTGCGGGGGTGCGCGCGGGTCACTGCGAGCGATGGCGCCACGCGGGACATTGGTCCAGGTGCGGTCTGGCGTATGGCCGATACGCACGGGAAAGGCCATCACACCCAGGTAATCAGTGCGGAAGACTTTGAGTGTGTGATCGCGCAGCATGGCTGATCGATGCCCAAACAGGACCAATGTTTCCAATAGGCGCGTCGTGCTGTCGCAAAACCTCGGTTTCTTCTAAGGGTTTCGCTTGGCACGCCATACACCAATCTCATAGGTAAATCCCAGACCAGACCGTGGAGGATCCCATGACCGCATTGCTCGACACCGTCGATCCAGATGGCTTGCTTGAATACTCGGTGGTGTTCACTGACCGCTCGCTGAACCACATGAGTGGCGCGTTCCAGCAGGTGATGCGTGATATCAACGGCATGTTGCGCGAGGTCTACAACGCGGACCATGTTGCACTTGTGCCCGGGGGCGGCACCTTCGGGATGGAGGCGGTCGCGCGACAGTTTGGCCAGAACGCCAACGTCCTTGTTGTGCGAAACGGGTGGTTTTCCTATCGCTGGAGCCAGATTTTCGAGGCTGCACAACTGGCGCAGGAGCCAATTGTGATGAAGGCGCGCCGGGCAGCGAATGTATCGCAGTCACCATTTGCACCGGCTCCGATTGAGGAAGTGGTCGCCAAAATCCGCGAGACTCAGCCCGATGTCGTGTTTGCCCCACATGTCGAAACCTCAGCCGGCGTGATCTTGCCGGACGCCTATGTTGCTGCGCTTGCCGAAGCGGCCCATGAGGTCGGAGCCTTGATGGTACTGGACTGCATCGCGTCTGGCTGCGCGTGGGTCGACATGAAAGCCACGGGCGTCGACGTGTTGATCTCGGCGCCTCAAAAGGGTTGGTCGGCGTCGCCTTGTGCGGGGCTCGTGATGATGTCAGAGCGCGCCCGGGCGCGCGTCAATGAAACCCAGTCAAACAGTTTTGCCGTAGATCTGGGCAAATGGATTCAGATCATGGAAGCCTATTTGAACGGAGGGCACGCTTATCACGCCACAATGCCGACAGATGCGCTCCGCGCGTTCCGCGATACGATGCTGGAAACCCAAGAATATGGGTTCCAGCGGCTCAAGGAAGCGCAATGGGCGCTTGGTACGCGGGTACGAGAGATGATGGCGGAACGGGGCTTTAAATCCGTGGCTGCCGACGGTTTTGGCGCGCCCGGAGTTGTCGTGGTTTACACCGATGATGCCGACCTTCACTCTGGTAAAAAGTTTGCCGCGCAAGGCATGCAGGTTGCCGCTGGTGTTCCGTTGCAATGTGATGAGCCTGCCGATTTTCAGACCTTTCGGATCGGTCTGTTCGGCCTCGACAAACTCTATGACGTCAATGCAGCTGTGTCGCGGCTGGAGCAGGTTCTGGAAAAAGTCGCCTGAACGGGTTTCAGCGCATCCCGAGGCCAAGGCGCATTAGCGATCTTCGGACGGGCGCGAGACCGTACAGCGCCTTGAGCCCTTGCGCGCGCGCATCTCGCAAAGGCTGCGCGCCCGCGATCGAGGCCCGGTTCAATGCGTCGATGCCAGTGACGCGCAGTCTCACTTCGGGGTGTCGGCGGTTGTGATAGTTTTCGAGCATTCGCCGGCTGCCCAGTTCGGCCGGGTTTTCCTGCGCAAGTTCCAGAAGTACACGCACGTCTCCAAGGCTCATATTAAGTCCTTGCGCACCAATCGGAGGGACAACATGCGCCGCCTCGGCGATCAGGGCGGTGCGCTCTGCCCACATTCGTTCGGCGATCTGGCTGACGATGGGCCAAACGGTTCGGCGCGAGGCAAGCTTTAACGGTCCCAGAAGACCGGTTGACCGTAAGTTCATTTCTTCTTCGAAAGCATCCTTGGGCAGGTTGGCAAGCCGAACCGCTTCGGGCCCACGCTCCATCCAGACAACGGCGGAGCAGGGGCTGTTTTCGCGGTCTGGCAGGGGAACCAGTGTGAAGGGACCACCTGTGCGATGGATCTCCGTCGACACATTGCTATGGGGCACCGGGTGGGTCACGGCAAAGGCGAGCGCTTTCTGGCCATAGCGTGTCGTGGATACCTTGATCCCAACAGCTTCGCGGACACGAGAATTTCGTCCGTCCGCGGCAATCATAAGACGCGCACGCACTCGGCGACCATCTGTGAGAGTGACACGGGCTTCTGATTGGCGGGTTAGGACCGACTTCGTGCCAACTCCGCTTCGGAACTCGACCGTTGCAAGGTCGTCAATGCGCGCCAGAAACTCACGCCGCAGCAGCCAGTTTGGCAGGTTCCAGCCAAAGGGCGCGTCCGAGATGTCTTGCGCGTCGAAAGCTTTTTGTACACGTGCGACCGGCTCCGGTCCGCCGGCATCGATTATTTGCATTACCTGAAGCGCTGAGGCGTGCGGGGCAAGCCTGTCCCACAAACCTGCCTTTTCAAGAACCTTTCGAGAGGGCTGAAGGAAGGCTGTTGTTCTGAGATCCGCATTATCCGCCGCACCGTCGGTGACTGGTGCCGCGGGGTCCACAACGATGACCTCAAAACCAGCGCTGCCGAAAGCACACGCCGCAGCGAGGCCTGCGACCCCGCCACCGGAAATCAGAACGTCTGTTGTTTCAAGGTCCAAGTACGCGCTCCCTGTCTGCACCCGGAACCTAGGTGGTCAGAGCAAAGCGTCCAAGCGGCAAATTGACCTGCGACCGTCTACCCGCGACTGATGATGACCAGCATAGTGAGCATTACGGCGACCATGGTCAGAGCGCCAGTGATCAGGCCCGCGAACCCAAAAACGACCACGGCACCAATCCAAGCAACAAGGATGGACAAGGCCAGGGCTGCGAACTGAACTTCCTCGCGCGAGATAGACAGATCGATCCGACGACCCGAGCGCGTGGGTCGGGCTTTGGTTGAACCGGTATCGATGTTCGTTGTTGCAGCGGTCATGTCTAGCCCCATGTTTTCCTCGCTCCCCTATGGCGCTTTGCTGCGCCGCAGCATAGTGCGCGCATTGCCGCAGTAGTGTGCAGTCAGATCAGTCAATAAGGCGCGCAATAAACGACGAAAGATCGCTTGTGTGGTGGTGGATGTGGTCCGCAGGTTCCGGCACCGGAGCGACATGGACTGTGCGCATTCCCATCGCGTGCGGGGCCGCGAGGTTACGGTGTTCGTCTTCGAACATAGCGGCCATCTCCGGCCGAAGACTGTCCTGTGCGAACACGGTTTCGAACGCTGCACGCGCCGGCTTGGGCTGAAAGTCGGCATGTTCCACGCCGTAAACCGCATCAAAGATGCCCGACAGGCCGCGCGCCTTGATTACATTGCGGGCGTAGGGCGCACACCCATTGGTGTAGACGATCTTCCGGCCGGGAAGGGCGCGCAATCGCTGCGCCAGTGCGGGATCGGCGTCGAGCACTGAAAAATCTATGTCGTGTACTTCGTCCAGATAGGGCTGCGGATCAACGCTGTGTTCCTGCATTAGCCCGGCCAGGGTCGTCCCGTAGTGTTGCCAGTATTGCTGCCGAAGCTGGTTGGCCCGCGACTCGGTTACACCGAGCGCATCTTGAACATAGGCTGTCATTCGCACCTCGATTTGATCGAACAGACGCATATGCGGCGGATAGAGCGTGTTGTCGAGGTCAAAGACCCAATCGGTCACGTGGGAGAACTGCGCAGCTAACATACCCGAGAGATAGGCTTCGGTCGGCACCCGGGCAATGCCGGGCTTGCTATCACGGTGCGGGGCCGGATAGCCTTTCTTTACGAAGTGGAGTGATAAAAATGACAGAGCCGAAACCGGCCCAGAAGGACGCGTACGACATGATCCTCGAAGCGATCGATGTCGGGGTCTACAAACCCGGTGACAGATTGGTTGAAAGTGACCTTGCCGAGAGGTTCGGCGTATCGCGGACACCCATCCGGGAGGCGCTTCAACGGCTTGAAACTCAGTCGCTTCTGGCGCGGGATGGCCGGTCGCTGATAGTCGCTTCGCTGGACCATAATGAGATGGCCGAACTCTACGTCGTGCGTGCTGAGCTGGAGGGGCTCGCCGCACGGCTCGCAGCCCGTCATGCTGCGCGGGAGGAGGTTAAGGTCCTGGCCGAAATGATAGAGGACGACACAAACCTGCTTGGCGACAGTGCTTCCATGGCGCGGGCAAACAGGCGTTTTCACAAGCAGATACACCTTGCATCTCACAACCGGTTTCTGGTCCAGCAGCTCGACCTTGTCTATCGTTCTATGGCTTTGATGGCGACGACATCTCTCGCAGCTCAGGGGCGCGGAGAAAAAGCGCTCGAAGAACACCGCGCAATCGTAAGCGCAATTGCCGAGCGCGATGAGGAGGCCGCCTATGCCGCCCTGAAGGCCCATATCTCGATTGCTTTTGAAACCCGGCTGAAAGCCGATGCAGAGGGGCTTTAGCTCGCCCTATCCTCATAACTGACACCGTGTCTGGTTTTGTCCCAGAAATAAGGACGCGTGACCAGTTCGGTCAGCGCTTTCAAAGCGGCAACAGATGCCATCAGAAAGTAGATGTGTAAGAGCGGAAGGACCCAAACCAGATGACGGTGATGGCGCTGTCGTATGCCAGCTGCCCACACAGCCAAGTTCACGACCTCCAGTCCGAGCATGACCCGTCCGGCGTCGCGCACAAGGTTTTCCGATACCCCGGGCACCGGCAGACCGAAAAAGGCACCTATCATCAGAAACAGAACGGGCATCGTCAGGGTTCCGAGAACGGACCCCAAGAACAGGACCTGGAAACTCATGAACCCTGCAGGTCCAAGATCGTTCCAAAGTGCTTTTGGATGGCGCATTTGCACCGCATAGGTCTTCATATAACCCTTGATCCAGCGTGAACGCTGGCGGATCCAGGCCAAAGGCGTACTGGTCGCTTCCTCCCGTGTAACCGTATCGAGCAAGGCGGTGCGGTAGCCCGCCCTATGCAGACGGATGCCCAGTTCTGCATCCTCGGTGACATTGTGGGCGTCCCAACGGCCGAGCCGCTCCAGAACGTCGCGACGCAGAAACAGGGTTGTGCCGCCCAGAGGAACTGGCAATTCGAGTGCGGCAAGCCCTTTGAGCTGCAACCCGAACCAGCCTGCATATTCCGCCGTAAAGCAACGTGTTAACAGGCCTGTGCGCGTGTTGAAAAAGTCCAGCCGCCCTTGAAGGCAGGCAACGTTGGGCGCGGCATCACGAAATGCGTCCGCAACCTTTAAAAGCTGGTCCGTGTCCGGTTTGTCCTCGGCGTCGTAGACGCCGATAACGTCGCCACGACAAAATGGCAGGGCAAAATTGAGCGCCCGCGGTTTGGTTCGGATTGATCCGCGCGGGACTTGCAATGCCCGGAAGCTCTGCGGCAATTCCAGATGCGACAGGGTGGTCTTCGTGGTGTCGTCATCATCCTCAATCACGAAGATGATTTCCAACAACTCGCGCGGGTATTTCAACTGCAGGAGGTTGCTGAGGAGAGTTGCCGCGACCTCCGGTTCACGTAGGAGCGGAACCAGGACCGAAATGCTTGGTAATCGTTGCGTGTCGGGGGGACACATCTGCTGTGGGCGGTCACGCAGCGCGGCGACACTCAAAACGGCTTTGAGTATCACATTGACGGCGACGAGCGCTGTGGCAGCCAGGATCAAAGCTGACAGCAGGACACCCGGGACGGTCAAAAACAGGAGAAAAAGCAGAGCGCAGACCGGCAGAACGCTTGCAGACGGAAGTATCGCCCGGCGCCTGCAACTCTGATCGTCCGGGAGGCTGGTTTCTGCCAGGCTCACGAGCTCCGACTGACAGGTCTTTGAGATCGCGTGCTGTATGTCAACTGATGGGGCCACAGCCAAAACAGGCGGACCCAGGTCGTCTGGCAGTTCAAGACGAGCCTCGTCGAAAAGTTCCGGCGCATCAGTCACCCAAACAATGCGTCCGCCCAGCCGTCGCCACGGCAGTATCGTATGTTTCAGGCACCGTTCAATACCCAGCTCCAAGAGCAGTGTTTTGTCTGGTGGGCTGTGATCCAGGTGGACACGGGTTGCGCCAAAGCAGATGCAGCGCGCTGTCAGAAGTGTATCGGGTGCCAGCCATCCCTCTGACACCAGCACATGCTGCACGCTTACCCCATGGGTCCGCGCCAGCTGTCTTGCCTTGCGCAACTCGCCAGTCGAGATAAAGCCGCTTTCAACGAGATGACCGAGGAGTTTTTCGCATGGCGGTAGGGGCGCCCGAGGGCGTGCTCTGGTATCCTGCCGCGCGAGGGGCACGGCGGTATATTGCATTGCTCCTTTGGGATGGGGCGCATTCACAGGCACAGGTCTCCGTCGTGGGAGATTTGTGCACTTTCACGCTTAACAAAGGTTTAATCGTGGACCGTATCAGGCCACAGCGCGCCGCGCCGCCATCGCCGCTGCGAAGCGCTTGAACAGGTAGTAGCTGTCTTGCGGGCCCGGGCTTGCTTCAGGGTGGTACTGGACAGAGAAAACCGGACGGTTGTCCATCCGAATGCCGCAATTTGATCCATCAAACAGGCTGACATGGGTTTCAACGACACCGTCGGGCAACGTCTGGCTGTCGACAGTAAAGCCATGGTTCATTGATGTGATTTCCACCTTTCCCGTGTCGAGATCCTTTACCGGATGGTTAGCCCCATGGTGACCGTGGTTCATTTTAACTGTCTTGGCCCCGAGTGCCAGCGCCAGCATTTGGTGTCCCAGGCAGATCCCGAAGACCGGTATGTCGGTCTTGTCTAGGATTTCCTGGATCATCGGGACCGCATAAGAGCCGGTTGCCGCAGGATCCCCGGGACCGTTTGAGAGGAACACACCATCTGGATTTTGGGCAAGCACCTCTTCTGCCGTCGACGTCGCTGGCATCACCATGACATCGCAGCCAGCAGACGCGAGGCAGCGCAGAATGTTTCTCTTGGCGCCGTAATCTAGAGCAACCACCTTGTGTCCTGGCTCAGTGCGCTGGGTATACCCTTCGGGCCAGTTCCAGCGAAGCTCGTTCCACCGGTAGGATTGTGCGCAGGTGACTTCCTTGGCGAGGTCGAGCCCTTCGAGCCCCTCGAACGCGCGCGCTTTGGCAACCAGTTGCTCCAGGTCAAACACGCCCTTTGGGTTATGAGCGAGGGTCACATGTGGCGCGCCTTGCTGCCGTATCGCTCGCGTTAAGCGACGTGTGTCAACGCCCCCAATTCCGATACGCCCGGTTTTCTCGAGCCAGGCGGTCAGCAGATTTTGCGCACGCCAGTTTGAGGGATCTGTTGGGTCCCATTTAACCACCATGCCGTCTGCTACCGGATCTGCTGTCTCGTCGTCTTCGGTATTGACGCCGACATTTCCAATATGCGGGAAGGTGAAGGTCACGATCTGCCCTGCATAGGACGGGTCCGTCATGATCTCCTGATAGCCGGTCATGGCCGTGTTAAAACACAGCTCGGCAGACGTCTCACCCACAGCTCCGAACCCTCGCCCGTAAAATACCGTTCCATCTGCAAGAACAAGGCAGGCCGTCGGAGTGGCTTCAGAGGCAGTCATGGGCAAATCCTCAGATCAGGGGTGTCGGCAAATTGCTGCGTTCCTAAGGGGCGGCTCCGATGGGGTCAAGACACCTGCAAACGCAGGAGCCCCTTGCGAGCCGCCATGGCACTCGCTATGTGGAAGTTTCGTCTAAATATGGGATCAACACCATGGAATTGCGCGACAAGATAAATACAGGCCTGAAAGCTGCGATGAAATCAAAAGATGCGCCGCGTCTGTCGACGTTGCGCCTGATCAACGCTGCCATCAAGGATCGTGAAATTGCCCTGCGTGGTGAAGGTAAAGCCACGGGCGTTACGGATGCCGATATCCTTGCGATTCTGGGCAAGATGGTGAAGCAAAGGCAGGAAAGTGTGCGGACTTACGAAGAGGGCGGACGTCTTGAGCTTGCCGAAGCGGAAGAGGCGGAAATTGCCATCATCGAAGAGTTTCTGCCACGACAGCTTTCGGAAGATGAAGTTGAGACAGCGATTCAGAAAGCGATCGAAGCAACAGACGCAAGCTCTATCCGAGATATGGGGCGCGTCATTGGCGCGCTGAAAGCCAAATATACGGGTCAAATGGACTTTGCGGTGGTCGGCCCGTTGGTGAAAACGCGTCTCGGAGCATGAGTCCAACACCCGGAGTATAAAAACACCCAAGCGCGGCAAGGTTACCCTTGCCGCGCCTGAGCACTCGCACACTCGTTACCCTATCCGACGCCGCGTTAGCACTGCGCTGTGACGTGGGCGGCAGGCCCAAACACTCGTTATTCGAGCGGCGTCAGATTCTAGGACCAGCGGTCTGGGGAACCACTGGGGGTCATTTGGCCATCACCCCAAATCACCCAAAAGAGGCAGTCTTTGCCCCTGTCAGCTGTAGGCACTGGGAAAACACGGTCTGTTACTGACTGAAAGTACCCTAGCGACGACTCAGACAATACAGCGTTCTGTGCGTCCGGTCTGTGAACTAGGTCACACTCGGATCGGAAATGTGGCTAAAATGCGGCAGGGTCCGCGATCTTCGAAAGAGCGGTCCGGTCTTTTACCGTGACGCCGGCACGAGTTACGGCAACGAGTTCATTTCGCCGCCATTCTCCGAGAATCTTCGATACGGCCTCGCGGGTGGCGCCAACGAATTCTCCGAGCTGCGATTGAGACATTTCGAGCATCTTTTCAGGCTCGCTGCTGGTCAGATAAAGCAGCTTGCGCGCGAGGCGGCTGGGAACCGGCAAAAAGACCTGATCCCCGATCTGCAACGTCATCCAACGCATCCTTTGACCTGCGAGTTTCAGCATATCTTCGCCGAGATCGGGTGTAACGCGTATCTCAGATAGAAGATCGGAATTGGCGATTTTTCTGAGATGGGTCGGTTCCAAAGCGGTCACAGTGGCTGTGCGTACTCCCGGGTCGAACAGAGCAATCTCCCCGAGTAAATCGCCTGCACGCATCACATCCAGCAAGAGTTTGCGCCCATCAGGGGAAAGAACCGAAATCTCAAGACCGCCCTTGACCACGGCATAGAGCGCGTCACCGATGTCGCCCTCTTCGAAAAGCACCTCGCCTACTTTTAGGTTCACGTCGACAGCAAGCTGCTCCAGCGTCTCGCGCAGGCGCGGAGAGGCGTGCGCCATGAACCCTTCATTCGGGCCTGTGGGAGGTTCTTTGCCGTCGCTCATAGGGTAACTGTAGGCGCGTCGGCGCCGGCCCGCAAACTCGCGCTGCTATTTTAACGGAATCACCGTCGCAACGCACTCAGCCGTTCCTGCAAATCGGCATAGACCGAGATGCGTTCTTCCGGGCTCAAAAACGAGCCTAGCTCGACCTCACGGTCGCTGCCGCGAAGTGTCAGATAATTCTCTACCGGGCCACGAGAGGTATGTAGCGTTAGCTCGACCCAATACGGGTTCGCCTCCCAATGCTGGTCCGATCGTCTCGGGTTATGTCGTGTCAACGCAATCCGCTCCGCAGAGAGTTCAAGAACTTCGTTTAGCGAAAGGTCCCTTTGATTGCGCAAAATGCCAAACCAGACCCCGGCAAGCGCGAGCAAAAGAAATGGCAGCAAACCCCAAAGTATACTGCTGCCCAAAACAGCGATCAAAGGCAGGGCGAGCGCTGCTGCAGTGATTCCGATGAACCAGACAAAGCCCTTTGCGGTCAGAGATCTGTGCGGCCAGAGCCGCAGCACCGCCACAGACGAGAAGGCCCCAGATATCTCCGGGGCCTCTTCCCTCTTTTCGGTCCACTCAACGGGCATTAGTGGCTGAGCTGCTTGTCCCACATGTCGCGCGTCGGAAGCTGTTCGAACGTGTGTTCCGGGGGCGGATTGGGCAGGGTCCACTCAAGCGTGTCCGCGTGCTCATTCCAGTAGTTTTCTTCTTTCACGGGCTTACCGCGGGTAACGGTGTAGTACACCACCCCGATGAAGAAAAGGAACGAGGCAAAGGACAGGAACGCGCCCCAGCTGGAGATCCAGTTCCAGTAGGCGAAGGCCTCAGGATAGTCGATGTAGCGGCGCGGCATGCCTTGACGCCCCAGGAAATGCTGCGGGAAGAAGGTGACATTCGCGCCGATAAAGAACGTCCAGAAGTGCAACTTGCCCGCCCATTCGGGATATTGCCGTCCCGACATCTTGCCGATCCAGAAGTAGATTCCCGCAAAAATTCCGAACACAGCACCCAGCGACATCACGTAGTGGAAGTGGGCTACCACGTAGTAGGTGTCGTGATAGGCGCGATCTACCGCCGCCTGGCTAAGTACGATCCCGGTTACACCGCCCACGGTAAAGAGGAACAAGAAGCCGATGGCGAACAGCATTGGGGTCTCAAAGGTTATCGAGCCTTTCCACATGGTCGCGATCCAGCTGAAAATCTTTACGCCTGTCGGAACCGCAATAACCATAGTGGCCAGCATAAAGTAGCTTTGCTGGGTCAGAGACATGCCCACAGTGTACATGTGGTGCGCCCAGACGACGAAGCCGAGTCCACCGATTGCGATCATGGCCCAGACCATTGGCATGTAGCCAAAGATGGGTTTGCGTGAGAACGTCGCGATCACGTGGCTAACAATGCCAAATGCAGGCAGGATCACGATGTACACTTCCGGGTGCCCGAAGAACCATAGGATATGCTGATAGAGCACCGGATCACCGCCCCCGCTTGGATCGAAGAAGGTGGTTCCGAAATTCCGGTCTGTCAGCAGCATGGTAATCGCGCCTGCCAGAACCGGCAGCGCCAGGAGGATCAGCCATGCAGTCACAAAGATTGACCAAGCAAACAGAGGCACTTTGAACAGCGTCATGCCTGGTGCACGCATATTCAGGAAGGTCGTGATGATGTTAATTGCCCCAAGGATAGACGAGGCTCCCGAGACATGGACCGCAAAGATCGCAAGATCCATAGAGAAACCGTCTTCGTTGGTTGAAAGCGGCGGGTAGAGAACCCATCCAACTCCCGAACCAGTCTGTCCGTTACCCCCTGGTGCAAGAACCGATGCAATCGCGAGCGACGTCCCGGCTACGTACAGCCAGAACGACAGATTGTTCAGACGCGGAAACGCCATGTCCGGAGCACCGATGTGCAGTGGCATGAAATAGTTTCCGAACCCCCCGAAGAGCGCGGGAATGACCACAAAGAACATCATCAGGATGCCATGGCCAGTGATCAAAACGTTCCAAAGGTGACCGTTCGGTGTGCAAAGATCCCCGGCAGCTGCGGCTGTCAGGCGCGCGCCTTCTGTGCACATATACTGAACCCCGGGGTTCATAAGCTCCATGCGCATGTAAACGGTAAAGGCGACGGAAATAAATCCGGCCAGACCCGCCACTAAGATATAGAGGATCCCGATATCCTTGTGGTTGGTCGACATGAACCATCGCGTGAAGAACCCGCGGTTGTCTTCGTGGCTGTGGTCATGGATGGCTGCATCTGCCATGCTGCTCTCCTGTTCGTCGTTCCGTCGGACGTCGGGCGCGCCACCATAGGCTCGCTCAGTGTCCGCAGTGTCCCGAACTCGTGTTTAGCGTTGCGCCGCACCTCCGGCAATGCCCCGGACCTTGATATTCAACAGGTTTCCTGCGTGTTTCTGGCCGGTCGCGCGCATTCGTCGCATTCAGGAGGACATAGCTTCTGCAGCGCAGCCTGGGACGTCAGTCATCGCCGCCAGGTGACCAATGAAACGGCGTTTCGGGTCAAAGACCTAACTTGCCGGGGATTCGTCCAAAATTTTCCAAGTTTTTCTTTCCACCATTGCGGTGGCCGTACCGTGCAATGTGCGTTTTCCCCGTTTGGTAAGATCTCCGCGGCGCGGGTGCAGGAAATGTTAAAAAATGCATGCTCGCTGATGTCGCGGATTTCGGCCAGCACGGTTTCTACATTCTCGAGCGGGATATGCTCCATTACGTCCGTGCAAAGCACAATGTCTGTCTTCACCTTGGGGAGAGCGTCGATTCCCGGGATTGCCGGATCGTATTTGAAAACTCTGGCATCATGGATCTTCCCGATCCAGTCGCCGGCGCGAGACTGTCCACACCCATAGTCAAGGAGGCTGTCGATCTTCGATAAAATCGAGATCTGTCTCAATATAACACCCACCAGAAGTTCAGACGTCTGCCCATAAGCTTTGGAAGCATGTACCGCACGGTACTGGTCAATAAGTTGATCTGAACGGGACATCGCGTCTCCTTCCGCGGTTCAAAGGAAGGAGGCCGACCACGCTGTGTCAAGCGTCGTCAGACCGAGGGGTCGCCAAACACCTCTTCGAAGGTCTTCTTTAGCGCCACATCGACGTCCTCTAGCGAAACGGGTAGGCCAAGATCGACAAGGCTCGTTACACCGTGTTCGGCAATTCCACAGGGCACAATCCCTGTGAAATGTTCGAGGTCCGGTTCGACATTGATCGAAAGCCCATGGAGGCTGACCCAGCGTTTCATCCGAATACCCACTGCCGCGATTTTGTCTTCGGCCACTGAGCCGTCCGGCATGCGCGGTTTGTCATCTCGGACCACCCAAACACCTACGCGGCCTGCGCGCCGCTCACCGCGCACGTTGAACTCCGCGAGCGTGGCAATGACCCAAGCCTCAACCTTGAAGACAAACTGCCGGATATCACGCTCACGTTTGGTCAGATCGAGCATTATGTAAACGACGCGCTGACCCGGGCCATGATACGTGTATTGCCCGCCGCGCCTGGTTCGGAACACTGGAAAGCGGTCAGGGTCGGTTAGGTCTTCTGGTTCCGCAGACGTACCTGCTGTGTAAAGCGGCGGGTGCTCAAGCAGCCAGATCAGCTCCTTTTTTTCTCCGCGTGCAATAGCTTCGGCGCGCGCCTCCATTGCGGTGACGGCTTCCTCATAGTCAACCAGCGTGTCAGATGTTTTCCACTCCATTACGGGTTCCCGGCCTGTTCCTAGCGCTGATGGCCCAAAGCTCTTCAAGGTGCAAGCGGGGACGAGCCTAGCCGACCCTACAAAGGAATTGGTTTGGGCGTTTTTTTGGCTTCACATCCCTCCAAAGCCTCGTTAAAGACGCGCTCACACCTGTCACGTGCGGTCGTGGCGGAATTGGTAGACGCGCAGCGTTGAGGTCGCTGTGGGGTAACACCCGTGGAAGTTCGAGTCTTCTCGACCGCACCAATTTTTTCAGAAAACTACACTGTCGCAGAACTTCAGGCTGCGATCCTGGGTATCAGATGGCTGAAACCCGCTTCCGCGGACCGGCTCAGCAGTTCATCCATGTTTTCGATTTTCTGCGATCCGCGTTGTCCTCCAGTCCGTTTGAACGAAGCTTTGACCGGGATCGACACTTCAACACCAAGAGTGCGGCAGAGCTCGGAGACCGTAGACTGATGTCGTCCTGACGCCTCAAGATCTTTTTCGTAGTTGACAGGTATATGTGGCACCTGGGACATGACGGCGTCTTCGTACTCCAGCATTGCTTCGTTCCAGCGGAGAAGTGCCACAAATTTCTCTGGATCGATCCGAAGGGAAGATGCCCTTGTTTCCCCCGAAAAGTAGACGCCTGAATGCTGTGCTTTGGCCAGCGAAAGTGTCTGATCCCAAGTGTTTCGTTTGAGGTGGATGATTGAATAATCGAGTGCTTTAAGCCTCTCAAAGAATGCAATTGGCCGAATGACGCGCTGCACTTCCATCAACTGGTAGGACAAGAGCTTGACCCCGTAGGCCTGCACATTGGGCCCTGCGCGTTTTGGCAAGTCCCTGAGCAAGCCGACCGGCCGCATTACCAGTGAATGGAGCAATTCCCCGTCGCATCGCACCCCGTTCACTTGGTCAAGTAAATCTACAAGAAGTGTTGTGCCCGAACGGGGGCGCGCGTAGATCAGAAAGGGTTTAGGAGTGTCGGCGTTGAGACGGGCCTTTAGCCAAACCCGGCTTTCCATCACAACGCCACTCAGGCGTAGCCGATGCGGGTGTATGAACCTCACCAAACCCTCGCGCGGTTCCGATCCTACGACACTGGATTTTGCCAGGAAGTCATCTGTCAAAAACTGCGCAGTCATTTGGTGTTCCCTTCCCAAGGCTGAGGGTTTTGGCGCCGATGCCGTCCTTCACTTGAGCGGGTGCACTCCTAAAATTCGGTTAAATTTGTCTGGGCGCTTTGCAGGACCGTTTGACAGCTCAAGGTGTTGGCTGTTTTCTAGCGGCCCGCAGCTGTGCTTGTTGCCCGGCCCGCGGCTTTCAGAGAGCCATGAAGATGAGAGCGTCCAAAAGTGCTGAGCGACTTTGCCCCGGTGTTGTTTGCCCTAACGGTGCTCGCGACGGCCGTGATGGCAGCGTCTGCGGCCATTCAAGCCGCGCGCCAGTCGTTTGATTTCTTCGGAGCGATCGTTCTCGCCCTGGTGACCGCCGTTGGAGGAGGGACCCTGCGTGACCTGCTCATAGGGCGGTTCCCGGTTTTCTGGATCAGCGATCCGACCTATCTGGCGACAGCCGTACCTGTCGGTCTGCTTACTTGGCTGATCGCTTGCCGGATCCCCGCCGGTGGCGGGCGCAGGTTGCGTTTGCTGCTCTATCTCGATGCTATTGGGCTCGCGCTATTCACGCTGATTGGTCTGCAGATTGCGCTGAATGCGGGTGTGTCCGAGCTGATGGCAGTAATCCTGGGATGCGTGACAGGTATCGCGGGGGGGATGATCCGGGACGTTCTTTGCGGGTTGCAGCCTTCAGTACTGAAAGAAGACCTATACGCCTCAATCTCGCTCGCAGGCGGTGCAGCATTTATCGGTCTGCGCGACTTCGCAACAATCGAGACGGCGTTGGCGCTGTCGTTTGCGGCGATGAGCCTGGCGCGCTTCTGGGTCGTTTGGCGCGGATCGATCCGAGATGAGCCGCTCTAGCGCGCAAGGCGCTGGGCGGCGCGGTCCGCGAGCATGTAGAGAATGACCGACATCACTCCAAGGGTCAGCATAGCTGCGAACATCAGATCTGTTTTGGCACGGCCATTTGCCAGAAGCATAAGGTAACCCAGGCCACGCGAGGCGCCCACCCATTCCCCGATCACAGCTCCGATCGGAGCGTACACCGCAGCGAGCTTGAGGCCTGTACCAAGGCTCGGCATGGCATTGGGCACACGAATGCGCCAAAGGATCGCACGCGGACTGGCGCCCATGGTTTGCGCCAGATCCAGCCAGCCCCGGGGTGTGCGCATCAAACCGTCGAAAAAGGCAGAGGTGACTGGAAAATAGATAATCAAAACCGCCATTGCGACCTTCGACCAAAGGCCATAGCCGAGCCATAAGGTCAGGATCGGTGCGAGGGCGAATACCGGAAGGGCCTGACTGAAAACAAGCATGGGGCGGATAAGCTCCTGCGCGGTCCTTGAACTGGCGAGCGACAGCGCCGTTGCAGCCCCGAGCAGACCCCCGATCAGCAGTCCAAGCACAACTTCAGACAGTGTTACCAATGTGTGTTCTGCGATCAGCCCAAGGTTCTCCCACCAGGCGGTCGCAACGCGACCCGGTCCTGGAAGTATGAAGCTCGCGACACCGGTTGTGCTGACGATGCCCTGCCAGACAAAGAGTGCCAGAAGTGTTGCCGATACCGGCCACAGAAAAGCGCTGAGGCGCATCACGCTGCCTCCCGCAAACGCCGCAGCAAGGCACCCGCCGCAGAGAGCGTTTCCGGGTCATCGATGCCCCGCGGGATCGAGCTTTCGGGTGGCACGATTTCGGTCAGGCCCTCCTGCTCAAGCACGGCGATTTTCTGGCCAAGGCGCGCCGCTTCTCCGGGATCATGCGTGACCAGAAGAACTGTGCGGCCCGCCAGCAGCTCTACAGCCAGGTCTTGCATCTGGCTGCGTGTCTTCGCATCGAGCGCAGAAAACGGCTCGTCGAGAAGGATCACAGGTCGGTCTTCCATCAAAGTACGCGCGAGCGCGGCGCGCTGTCGTTGCCCCCCGGACAACTGTGTTGGTTTCTTGCGCGCGTGGGGGCTGAGGCCCACACGGTTCAGCAGTGTAACCGCGCGCGCCATGTCCGGGGTCTCGCCGCGCAAACGCGCACCCGTACACACATTTTCGAGCACGGTCGCCCACGGAAAAAGCAAGTCGTCCTGCGCCATGAGCGCCACCCGGTCAGATAGGGGTAGCCCGTCATCAGCGGCGATTGTTCCTTTAAAGACAACATGCGCTTCGAGGCCCGCAAGCAGCCTCAGAATAGTCGATTTCCCAACGCCGGATGCCCCAAGAAGGCAGGTCCATTCTCCTGCTTCGAGATCTAGTGTGACCGGCGCAAATAGACGCCCGGCCTCCGTTTGTGCCGCGCCCGCTATCCGGATGGCAGGCGAAACAGTCAAGGCCGGAGACCCATATCCCAGAACCCGACTTCGAGCGTCGTTGCTTTCGCAAAGATCTGACCCAGCTGGGCAAATCTTGGTGTCTGGGCATAGTCGGTGCCCAATCGGTGCCGCAGCGCACTTTCGATCAGCGCACCGGTATCAGTGCAAACATCCTGATACTCACTTCCCCCATAGGTCCCGATCCAATCTCCGTAGGTCTCCGAATGATCCGAAGCTGCAAGCGCGGCCCCGATCTCGCCGTATCCCAGAACGCACGGTGCAAGCGCGGCCAATAGGTCCAGAAAATCGCCCGAATACCCTGCTTCAAGCACAAAGCGGGTGTAGGCCATGTTTTCTGCCCGCTCGGCGGTGGCTTCCAAGGTTGCTTTGTCGATTCCAGCGGCGGCGCAAAGCTCCACGTGTAGCGCCATTTCATGATGCAGCAGGGCGTGCACTGTGGCTGCGGCGGACTGCATTTCCAAGAGCGTCGCCGCCTTCGCAATAGCAAGACCCCACGCGCGTGAGAAGTGCATCAGGAAGACATAATCCTGCTTGAGATAGTGCAGGAACGCTTCGCGCGGCAGAGAACCACTCTTCAGACCAGTGACGAAGGCGTGGCGCACGTAGGCGTCCCAGTCTGAAGCCCCGGCGCGCCACTGCTCGAATGCGGCGCCGTAACCAGTCATTTGGCGGTTACATCGATTGCAATGGAATTGACCGGCTTTGCGGAGTCCAAGAGCCCGGTGCCCACCAAAAACTCCTCAAAGCGCGCGTAGCGTCCTTCGTCCAGAGCTGCGGGGCGCAGAGCAAACCGCGGCAGTGTGTCGACCCAGGCGCGCGCGTTTAGTTCGTCGTCCAGTTCTGCTGCTGTACCCTTGAATATCTCCCACGCGTCGTCAGGGTGGTTGACGATGTACTGCGTGGCCTTTTCCACCGCGCCAAGGAACCGCGCGACCTTGTCTGTGTCGAGCGTTTCGGAATTGGCGACATAGATCAGTTCGTCATGTGGCGGGATACCTTCTTCTTCGATGTAGTAACACCGCCCGTCTATCCCCTCGATCTCCATCTGGTTGAGCTCGAAGTTACGATAGGCGCCAATCACGGCGGCAACCTGACCGGACATCAGCGATGGAGAGATCGAGAAGTTCACATTCACAAGCGTGACATCATCGACCGATACGCCATGGGTGCCCAGCAGCGTTTCTAGAAGCGCCTCTTCGACGCCTGCCACTGAGAAACCAATGGTTTCGCCTTTAAGGTCTGACAGGTTTTCGATCGGTCCGTCAGCCAGTGTCATCAGGCAATTCAGAGGCGTCGCGATCAGCGTTCCGACGCGCAGAAGTGGCAGCCCCTGCGCCACCTGCAAGTGTTGCTGGACCTGATAGGACACAGCGATGTCACCCTGACCAGCCGCGACCAGTTTCGGCGGTGCGGAAGGGTCTGCGGGCGCCACAACCTCGACCTCAAGGTCAGCTTCAGCGAAGTACCCGCGCTCCTCTGCAACAATAATCGGCCCGTGATTGGGGTTGATGTACCAATCGAGCAGAAGCGTGAGTTTATCCGCGGCGAGCGCCGGGGTTGTTGACAGCCCAAGAGCGAGCGCAATTGAAAGAGATTTCATGGTCTTAGGTCTCCATTTCGGTGTTCTGGGCAGCGGTCAGGACGATTTCGCCAGGCCAAGTTAAGGAAAGACGCTGGCCCATGCGCCAAGCGCGCAGTCCGGTCGCGCAAGCGAGAACAATGCGTTGCTCAGAGCGCAGCTTGGGCAGCGGGTCGTTGGGCATGAGCCTCCGGGCGGTCGGGCTGATCGGTGTTGGTGCTTCTTCTTCCGAACGCAGCTCAAAGATGAGGTCGTCCACCTGAAGATCTGAGGGTGCTACGAATTTCAGCTTGCGTCTGGGTTCCGCCGCACGATCAAAGCGAAAGCGGGACATGTGCCAGGTCTCGGCATCCAAGGTCACCATCAGGCCCAGAGGGTTTTCACCCTGACCTGTAAGATGTGCGAGCGCCATTTGCGCTTGGGCAGAGCCGATCATGCCGACAACGGGACCACTCACCCCCGCGCTGGCGCAATTCGCGGCAGTCTCGGGCGGGTCCGGAAAAATTGCTCGAAGACTGGGGGCCCCGGCGCAGACGCCGCAAACATAGCCAGCCTGCTGCAGAACTGATGCCGAGATCAGTGGCGTATTTAAATCCTGGCATAGATCAGACGCCGTGAAGCTCGCGGCGAAGCTGTCCGCGCAATCGAGCACCAGATCGCTTTCGCCAACCAGATGTGGCCCTGTGGACGGGTCGAACATCATAGTATGTGACCTTATCCTTATGTCCGGGTTTAGCCTGGACAGGACCTCTGTTGCGGCGCTTGCTTTAGACAGGCCAAGCGTCTCGGTGGAGAAGAGTGTCTGACGGTGGAGGTTCGAAAGGCTCACGACATCCGGGTCAACAATGTCGATAGACCCGACCCCGGCCCCGGCGAGATAAGACAGAACCGGCGCACCGAGCCCGCCAGCTCCGATCACCAGAACGCGCGCCTGCGCAATCCGCGCTTGGCCCTCGGCCCCAAACACCAGTTGCTGTCGGGCATAGCGCATCATGCACAGACCTCGACCCATTGACCCATCCGTGCCTCGGGCGCCGGATTTAAAGTGATATCGGTGACAACTGAGACCAGATCGGCGCCCGCCTCGAAGGCGCCAGGCGCGCGTTCAACGGTCATGCCGCCGATGGCAACAAGAGGAATTGTGCCGATCAGATGTTTCCATTCGCGGACGCGGTCCAACCCCTGTTCGTGCCACTTCATTTTCTTGAGGATGGTTGGGTAGACCGGGCCAAGCGCAACGTAGTCTGGCGCAAAGGACAGCGCACGTTCCAGCTCTGCTTTGTCATGCGTCGACAGGCCGACTTTGATGCCCGCATCACGTAGCGCTTTCACGTCAGCCGTGTCGAGGTCTTCCTGCCCAAGATGTACCCAATCGCAGTCTTCTTCGATCGCGATCTGCCAATAGTCGTTCACGACCAGGGTCGCCCCATATTCCTGGCACAGCCCCCTTGCGGCACGGATCTCGGCGCGGATAACGCCCGGTGGCTGATCCTTCACGCGCAACTGGATGAACTTTGCGCCCATCGGAAGCGCGCGCAACACCCAGGCTGCGCTGTCAAAAATCGGATAGAAGCGTGGAAGGCTCGTCATGATAAGAACGCTTGTCCAATGACGGGGGTGGAGGGTTCTGCCATATCGCGTGGTGGCATTGGGTCAGCGGCCTTCCCCTCGGCGCCCGCCGTTGCAGCAAGCGCCATGGCTTTGGCCATACCGACCGGGTCGCCGGCTTTGGCGACGGCCGTGTTCAGCAACACCGCATCAAATCCCATTTCCATAGCAGCAGCGGCATGAGATGGCAGGCCAATCCCAGCGTCGACCACCATCGCTACCTCGGGAAAGCGCGCGCGAATCGTGCGCAGACCATATGGGTTCGACAGGCCAAGCCCGGTTCCAATCGGGGCACCCCAGGGCATAAGAACCTCGCATCCCGCGCCAAGCAGCCGCTCCGCCACGATGAGATCCTCAGTACAATATGGAAAGACCTGAAACTCCTCGTCGCACAGGATGCGCGCTGCCTCCACCAAGGCGAAGACATCAGGCTGCAGCGTGTCGGTATCGCCAATCACCTCCAGTTTGATCCAGCGTGTATCAAAAAGCTCGCGGGCCATGTGGGCGGTTGTCACAGCTTCTTTGACCGTATGGCACCCAGCTGTGTTGGGCAGTACATGAACGCCCAGGTCTCGAACGATATCCCAGAATGCTTGGCCGCCGCCGCCGGCGCCCTCGCGGCGCAGCGACACGGTTGCGACGGAGGCCTTTGAGGCCTTAAAGGCGTCGGCCAGAATAGCGGGGGACGGATACTGTGCCGTTCCCAGCATCAGAGGTGTGTTCAGTGATATGCCGTAGAAGTCCCGCATCTGTTAACCTCCCTGCATGGGGGCAAGGATTTCGACCCTGTCGCCCGCTTTAAGAGGAGTGTCAGCGCGTGAGGCTTTAGGGATGAAGGCCTCGTTGACCGCCGTGGCAACACGATCGGAGTAGCCCAATTCAGCCAGAAGCAATTCCAGATTTTGGGCACTGACCTCCTGAGTTTTGCCGTTAACTTGCAGATTCATCGAGCGCCTCACTGGGTTCTGTAATGCGATTGGCGACGTCCTGAGCAAGAGCTGGAGCCATCAGATAGCCGTGCCGATAGAGACCATTGACGTAGTGGACACTGTCCTTTTGAACCACGCGCGGCAGATTGTCGGGAAAAGCAGGCCGCAGGTCTGTTCCGAACTCGACAATCTCGGCTTCGCCGAAGGCGGGGTTTAAGGCGTAGGCCGCACTCAGCAGCTCCAATGCCGAGCGCACCGTCATCGCCCCACGCGCACCGCTTTCGATCATAGTCGCGCCGAGCATGTAAAGACCGTCTCTGCGCGGAACCACGTAGAGCGGGATCCGAGCGTGCAGCAGGCGGATAGGACGGGTGAACGCAACGTCTTTCGACCGGATGAGCGCCATCTCTCCGCGTACCCCGCGAAGATCGGAAAGTGTGTCCTGTGCCGCAAGACCTCTGCAGTCAATGATCTGGCGGCCCGGTCGCGGCCCGTTTGTCTGCACCTCAATGCCCGCCTGCGACAGACTTGACACAAGATCAGTCAGGGCCTGCCGTGGATCAAGGTGGCCTTCCTCCGCAAAGAACAGGCCGGCGGGAAATCGCGTCGCCAGGTCTGGCTCCAGCTCTTGAATTCGCTGAGCGTCAACTTTTTCATAACCCTCTGTCCGGGCCGCGAAACGGGCTACATCGCCGTGATCGCGCGGCTGGGCAACAACCAGCGTACCTTTGCGCGCGACCTTGGTGCGCTCGGACCACCAGGCCAGGGCCATCTTTCCGTTGATCAAAATCGGGGGTTCAGCGTTTTCGTATTCGCAGAACGGCGCCAGCATTCCACCTGCCCACCACGAACAACCGTGTGCGCCTGGCCCGCCAGCAGGATCATGGATCGATACATCTACCCCGCGGGTGGCAAGCTCGGTTGCCACGCACAGGCCGGCAACGCCGGCACCCAGAATGGCAACTGGGCCGGTCACTGCGTCCACCAATGGTGGAAGTGATGTACAGGCCCGTGTCCATGTCCGATGGCCAGGTTGTCCGCTGCGCGGATGGCAGCTTGAAGATATGTATGCCCCTCCGTTACTGCAGAACGGACGTCCAGGCCTCTTGCAAGCCCGGCGGCAATCGCCGACGACAGTGTGCAACCGGTGCCGTGGGTGTTCTTGGTGTGCAGTCGTCTGGCTTCAAGCTTCAATGGGCTCTTCGCCGAGTCCACGAGAACATCAGTGCAGACTTCGTCGCTCCCGTGACCGCCTTTCATCAAAACAGCTGCCGAGCCGAGAGTTTGCAGCTTGTTGCCTTGCTGGGTCATCTCTTCCTCGGAAGTCGCTTCAGGCTGGCCCAGAAGGCGCGCCGCTTCGGGCAGATTTGGTGTTAAAACACGCGCTTTTGGCAAAAGCGTTTCTGCAAGTGCGGCTTCGGCATCGGCAGCAAGAAGGGCGTCGCCCGATTTTGCCACCATCACTGGGTCCAGGATGATCGGTCCCGAATAGCTGTCCAGGCTCTGTGCCACCGTTTCGATCACTTCGGGCGTACCCAGCATGCCGATTTTAACAGAAGCCACATCCAGATCTGACAGGACGGCCTCAATTTGCGCGGCAATTGTCACGGTGGGGATCATCGCCACGTCGGTCACAGCGCGGGTGTTCTGGGCGGTGACGGCGGTGATCACGCTGGCTCCATAAACACCGAGTGCCGAAAATGCCTTCAGATCGGCCTGTATTCCAGCGCCGCCGCCGCTATCGCTTCCAGCAATGGTTAAGGCAATCGACATGCCGCCCCCGTGAGGTTTGGGCGTACCGGCGAAGGCTGATTGGACAATGGTGCTTTGCCATGTCTCAAACCGTTCCCTCCGCCGGTATTGCCCGGATCAGGTTCCATGGGTTCGCCAAAGCATCTCAGCCCAGTTTCTGGGCACCCCAACGGTATTGTGCGAGAATTAGTCTCGATTGTGCATTTGTGCAAGCCTTCGGCATCTATACCTTTGCAAAACACGTACTATCTTTAAACCTTGTACTGAACGAGAGTCCCATGCGCAGTCCAATCCTCTTAATCGCCTGCCTTGCGGCGATGGTGGCGGTTTCAATACCGCACGGCAGTTCTGCTCAGGGCCGCCCCGCTGGGGTTGTGACCGAAACGGTTGAGATACGCACGCTGGCGGAAACGTTGCCTATCTTTGGACAGATCGTTGCACGCCGCGACAGTGCTGTGGCAGCGCGCGTGGCAGGCATCGTCGAGTCTGTGGATGTGCTTGTGGGGGAACGCGTCAGCGAAGGCGACCTGCTGGCCCGGCTCGATACAGAATTGACCGAGATTGAACTTGGGCAGGCCATTGCTGCGCGAACCGAAGCTGAAGCGGGTATCGCCGTGGCCGAGGCGCAACTGGCGCTCGCGCGGGATACGCTGACCCGGACCGAGGGCTTGCGCGAGACCGCAGCTTTCTCCTCTGCACGCTTCGAAGACCTTACGTCCGAGCTTGCTCAGGCGCAGGGACAGCTCGCACAAGCGCAAGCACGACTTGCGATCTCGGAGGCAGCTTTGGCGCAGGCCTCGTACACATTGGATCGCGCGCAGATTACGGCCCCTTTCGATGCCGTCGTGCTGTCGGTGGAAGCCGACCCGGGGCAATTCATTTCCGTTGGGGCAGAGGTCGCGCGCCTGCTTGATATCGGTGCGCTTGAGGTTGAAGCACAGGTGCCCGCCGCATTCGTGTCCGGCGTCAGAGCTGACGTTGCCGTTAACGGAGAAACCGAGCAAGGCGTTGAACTCGACCTGACCGTGCGGGCGGTACTGCCGACCGAAAGTGCCGCAACCCGTACGAGGCCCGTGCGCTTGAGTGTCGATCTGACGGCATTGAACGGCGATGTGGCGCTTGGGCAATCCATCACGCTGCAATTGCCTGTCGCACCGCCGCGTGACGCATTGAGCGTTCCAAAGGATGCGCTTGTGCAGGGGGCTGGCGGCTGGACCGTGTTTGTCAACGCAGAGGGTGCGGCGCAGCCGCGTTCAGTGACAGTTGGTGTTGCCATGGGCGACCGGTTCGAGGTTCTAGCTGGCCTTACGGAAGGGGACGAGGTCGTGGTGCGCGGCAACGAGCGCCTGAGACCCGGACAACCGATCCAAACCGTGGGCGGTCCGACCCCGGCCTCAAACTGACGGGAGCGTACATTGGACCCTATCCGTTTTTCTATCGAACGCCCGATAGCCGTGATCGCGGCGGTTATCATGGCCGTGCTTTTTGGTGTGCTGGCGCTGACCACGATTCCAATTCAGCTGGCACCGGATGTGCGCAAGCCCATTGTGGTGATCACGACCGAATGGCCCGGTGCGGCTCCGGCTGAGGTGGAGCGAGAGATCGTCAATCCTCAGGAAGAGGCGCTGCGCGGCTTAGAAGGCCTCGATATCATGACTTCGCGGTCGCAAACCGGCGAGGCTGAGATCACGCTTGAATTTTCGCAAGGCACCGACATGAGCCAGACACTTCTTTTGGTGTCGAACAGGCTCGACCGTGTAGGCGACTATCCAGATGAGGCGAATGAACCTTCGCTTGACACATCCGGAGGGGACGACAGCCCGATCGCGTGGGTTATTTTCACGGCGCAAGAAGGCAATACGCGTCCTCTGCCAACCTATGGTGACTTTGTTGAAGACGTTGTGAAAGACCGGATCGAGCGGGTCGAAGGTGTGTCGGCAGTGAACGTCTTTGGTGGTGTTAGCCGGGAACTTCAGATTGTTGTGGACCCGCGTCGCTTGGCGAATTTCGGGTTGACCGTACCAGAAGTGGTGAGCCGCTTGCGGTCCGAGAACATCTCTGTTTCCGCCGGAGATGTCGACGAAGGAAAGCGTCGTTACGTGGTGCGCGCGGAAGGCTCGCTTGATACGGTGGATGCGGTTGAAAGCGTTGTGCTGCGTTCGGAAGCGGGTATCGGACGCTTGGGCCGGGTTATGGTATCGGACGTTGCCGATGTTCAGTTTGGGTTTGCGGAGCCCCGTGCAAGATTGCGCATCAAGGGGGAATCCGGGCTCGCATTCAATATCGTGCGCGAGCAGGGTGCAAACGTCATTGAAACCATGGAAGAAGTGCGCATCGTTCTCGCAGAGTTGCGCGATGGTCCGGTCGCGGCGCAAGGCCTCAATATGCGTCAGGTCTACGATGAGACTGTGTACATCGAGGGCGCGATACAGCTTGTGACGCAAAACATCTGGATCGGTGGCGGGCTCGCGGCGCTTGTTCTTCTGCTCTTCCTGCGCAGCCCGCGCGCGACTTTGGTGGTCTCTCTGGCAATTCCAGTATCAATTGTTGCGACTTTTGTCGCCATGGCTGCAACCGGACGTACGCTGAATGTCGTCAGTCTTGCCGGTATTGCCTTCGCCGTCGGGATGATCGTCGATGCCGCCATTGTGGTGCTGGAGAACATCTACCGATTGCGCGAGCAGGGGCTTCGGCGCAGTGAGGCCGCGTATCAGGGCGCAAAGCAAGTGTGGGGAGCGATCCTCGTGTCTGCGCTGACGACGGTACTTGTCTTTGTGCCGATCCTGATCATGGACCTCGAGGCAGGCCAGCTCTTTCGGGATATTGCCGTGGCCATTTCGGTCTCTGTGCTTTTGTCGCTGGTGGTTGCGGTCACAGTTATTCCCGCATTGTCAAAAAGGCTTCTGAAAGACGGGGAGCAAAAGACGCTCCCGCTGCCCGGGATCGATCATATCGCGCGGGGCTTCAAGTCAATGGTGATGTGGTATGTGCACATGACAGTGCGGTTTCGCGCACTTGGTCTGCTCATGGTCGCGCTGATTGCAGGGGGCGCTGCGGCAGCTACGATCCTGTTCCTTCCAAGGCTCGAGTATCTACCTGAGGGCAACCGCAATCTCGTATTTGGTCTGATTATTCCGCCGCCCGGCTATAATCTCGACACCACCGAGACAATTGCCGAAAGGATCGAGAACACAGCCCGACCGATGTGGGAAGCCGCACCAGAGCTTGCGACGCCGGAGGGCACGCCAACGATCGAAAACTTCTTCTTCGTGGCGACACCCGGGAACTCTTTTGTTGGCGCTACGGCTTTGGACGGACCGCGCGTGGCAGAGCTTATCCCGTTGCTCTCCGGCCCGATCTTTGCCGAACCGGGCACATTCGGGTTTATGACGCAGCCTTCGTTGTTCGGACGCGGAGTTGGGGGTGGCCGAACCATCGAGCTTAATGTGTCCGGCCAAGATCTTGAACAAATACTGGGGGTTGCTGGACGGGCGGCAGGGATCGTTTCGGGTATACTGCCGCGCTCGGAAGGCCATCAGTTTCGTCCAATACCAGGACTTGAGCTTGGGGCGCCTGAGGTCCGTTTGGTGCCTGATCGTTTACGCCTTGCCGATGCGGGTGTGAACGCGGCCTCGCTTGCTTCGACTGTGGATGCCTACAATGATGGTCTGCGCGTCGCTGAAATCACCGAAGGTGCAGATCGTTTAAACCTTGTCCTGAAGGGCGAAACAGCGACAGCGATTGGTTTGCGTACGCAGGATGTGGGCGCCTACCCGGTGGTCACACCCTCCGGCGATATAGTGCCGGTCTCTGCATTGGCTGAGGTGGTTGTCACTGCCGGTCCTACGGAGATCAGACATCGCGACCGGCTGCGCACTGTAACCTTAGAGGTCCGCCCATCGGATGCACTGCCTCTGGAAGCCGCGCTTGATCTTCTGCAACGCGAGGTCGTGGATGCGCTCGAAGAACGAGGCCTGCCACCGGGCATTCGCTTGTCGGTTTCAGGTACGGCTGACCAGCTGAGCCAGACCTGGAACGCAATTCAGATCAACCTCGTGATTGCGCTGATCATCGTCTTCCTTGTGATGGCGATCCTGTTTGAGAGCTTTGTGCTGCCGCTCGTAATCCTGATCTCTGTACCTGTGGCGGCGGCCGGAGGTGTCGGTGGGCTCGCACTTCTCAACACCTATCAGGTGCAGCCGCTGGATATGCTGACGCTTTTGGGCTTTATCATTCTTGTGGGCATCGTGGTGAACAACGCGATCCTGATCGTGCACCAGTCACTGTTCCACTTGCGCGAAGAAGGCATGAGCCCAGTAGATGCGATCGAAGAAGCCACCAGAAACAGGATTCGCCCGATCTTCATGTCGACGCTCACCAGCGTGTGCGGGATGTTGCCACTTGTGATTTTTCCCGGTGAGGGATCGGAGCTTTATCGCGGACTTGGAGCTGTTGTTGTTGGCGGACTGTCGATGTCGGCATTTCTAACGCTTCTCACGGTGCCACCGTTGCTCAGACTGGCTCTTGTCGCACCGGAGCAAGAGGATAAAGCGCCGGCACCTGTTGCATCGCCGGCAGAGTGATTTGTCGTAAACAAACGCCTGGCATGTCGCTGCAGACTTGATTACCGCAATGCGCGCGTTTCTATTGGGCGCAAGTTCTTTAACCGGAGTCGCGCATGCGCATTCCCTGTCCGCTGTGCGGCGATCGAGATCTGCGGGAATTCACTTACCTCGGCGACCGGACGTATCTAGAAAGGCCCGAACAGGGAGACGCTTCCGGGTATGAGAGCTATCTGCATCTGCGTGACAATCCGGCGGGTCCGACGCGCGATCTGTGGTTCCATGGAGGTGGGTGCGGAGCCTGGCTCGAGGTGACGCGCAACACAGTGACCCACGAGATCGTGGGAGCGCGAGAGGTAACTGTCGCCGAGGAGCGCGACGCATGAGGCTGGAGGGCGCCGGCCTTATCGATCGTAGCCGTGTCATTAAGTTCCAATGGAACGACAAATGGCTGTCAGGTTTTGCAGGGGACACGCTGGCATCGGCCCTAATTGCCAATGGTGAACGCGTTGTTGGGCGCTCTTTTAAGTATCACCGGCCACGGGGGGTCTGGGGAGCTGGCTCGGAAGAGCCAAACGCGCTTGTCGGAATAGGCAAAGGTGCAGCGCATGTTCCTAATTCTCGCGCCACGCAGGCGGAGCTTTACGACGGGCTCTACGCTGTTGGCCAAAACTGTTGGCCATCGCTGCGCTGGGACGTCATGGAGGTGAACGATCTTGCCGCTCCGTTTCTGGGCGCTGGCTTTTACTACAAAACCTTTATGTGGCCGCGGTCCTTCTGGGAAAAGCTATATGAGCCGGCGATCCGCCGTGCTGCCGGGATTGGTGCGCTGTCTGGGCGTCACAATCCGGATCCCTACGAAAAGGCGTTCGCTTCTTGCGATGTGTTGGTGATCGGGGCAGGGCCTGCGGGCCTGATAGCTGCCCTTTCGGCTGCGGGCGCCGGTGCTGATGTGATCCTTGCGGACGAGGACACTCGGCCGGGCGGTGCGCTTCTTGCTGGGATGGAAGAGGTTGCCGGGATGGCGGCTTCTGAATGGCTGCGACACATGCTCGACGCGCTGCGCGCAACAGGCCGTGTTCGGGTTATGTCGCGGACAACTGTGACCGGGGTGTACGATGGGGGCACTTTCGGGGCGCTGGAGCGCGTGGCGCTACATCTTTCCGATCCACCCGAACATCTGCCGCGCGAGTGTTTCTGGCGCATTTCCGCCAAGCGCGCGATCCTTTGTTCCGGTGCGAGTGAGCGGCCAATTGCATTTCCGGAGAACGATCGGCCTGGCGTTATGTCATTGGCGGCTTTGGTTGCGTATGCCCGGCGTTGGCGTGTTAGCCCAGGTCAGCGCGTCGCAGTGTTCGGATGCCATAATGGGATCTACAGCGCCGCGCATGCGTTGCAAGACGCTGGTGTGGAGGTTGTTGCGGTCGTCGATGCCCGAGACGATGCGCCGGAAGATCCCTCGTTGCCCCAGATTCGAGGCGGCGTTGTCACCGCGACGCGTGGACGATACGGGCTAAGAAAAATTGCCGTACTGCAGGGACAGGCAACAAGGTGGATTGACTGCGACGCGCTGGGCGTTTCCGGGGGGTGGAACCCAAATATTCAGCTCACCTGCCACCTTGATGCTGCGCCTGTCTGGGACGCCTCGCTGCATGCTTTCTTGAGCCCTGACGGTGCCGTTCCGGGTCTTCGCGTTGCCGGTGCAGCCGCCGGGGCTTTTTCAACTAGCGCAGCGTTAGGCTCGGCGGTGCGCATAGCGGAAGAGACAGTCAAGGGTCTCGGGTTCAAACCCACCGAAATCGTACCTCCTGAGGCGACTGGCGAACTCTATGAGGTTACGCCGGTTTACGAGGTGTCCGGGACCCGCCGGGCATGGCTCGACCTGCAGAACGACGTGACCACCAAGGACATCCGACTGGCCGCACAAGAGAACATGCGCGCAGTCGAACATATGAAGCGCTACACGACCCAAGGTATGGCCCCGGATCAAGGGCGGTCGTCGAACGTGCTCGCGATGGCCGTTCTTGCAGATGCCACCGGTCGCACCTTGCCGGAGACAGGCACAACCCGGTTTCGCCCGCCTTTTACGCCGGTCTCAATTGCGGCGATGGGCGCAGGCGCGCAAGGGCAGGGGTTTGCGCCGCGACGTCATGCGCCAAGCCACGCCGATGCGGTGTTGCGCAATGCACCATTTTTGGAACCAGGGCTGTGGCTCAGACCAGCGTATTTCCCGCGCTCCGGCGACGCTTCATGGCGGGTCGCTTGCGACAGGGAAGTTGGCTTTGTCCGGGATGCTGTTGGTCTGTGCGATGTTTCAACTTTGGGAAAGATTGCGGTGCAGGGACCGGACGCCGCCACGTTCCTGGATTTCATCTACGCAGGTCGGATGTCGCGGCTGAAACCCGGGCGTGTGCGCTACGGATTGATGCTGCGTGAAGACGGGTTGGTGATGGATGATGGCACCTGCGCGTGTCTGGGTCCTGACGCGTATCTGGTCACGACGACCACCGCCGCAGCTGGCCAGGTTTTCCAGCACTTTGAGTTTGTGCATCAGGCTTTAAAACCCGATCTGCGGGTCCGTTTCACTTCGGTCACCGATCATTGGGCACAGTTCGCGCTCGCGGGCCCTAAGGCGCGAGACGCGCTGGAGGCGGTGCTTGAAACGACCGACATTGCGGCAAAGCTGCCTTTTTTGGCGACAGAACCCCTGTCGGTGCAGGACAGCGTCGGGCGGCTTTTTCGCATTTCCTTCTCGGGCGAGCTCGGATACGAGCTGGCAGTGCCCGCAAGCTCTGGGCCCGCTCTTTTTGCAAAGCTTGCTCAAGCTGTTGAAGCTTTGGGCGGTGGTGTCTATGGGATGGAAGCGCTGAACGTGCTGCGCATCGAAAAGGGCTTTGTCACACATTCGGAGATCGATGGCCGCGTGACGCCTGGCGATCTGGGGCTGGAGGCCCTGGTCAAATCCGACGCCGACTTCGTAGGCGCCACGGCCTTAACCCGTTCCGGATTGCAGGACCCGATGCGCCCGCGCCTGGTTGGACTTCGCCCTGAAGACGGAAAGTCCGCGCTGTTGGCCGGAGGCCATCTGTTCGCTCCGGGCGCGGATGCGGTGCGCGAGAACTCCCAAGGTCATATAAGCTCAGCCTGTTTCTCTCCGACACTAAAGACCCCACTTGCGCTCGGTTTCTTACGCGACGGAGCAGCGCGGATCGGATCTTCCGTCGATATGGTCGATCATCTCCGCGAAAGCACTGTGAGATGCCTCGTGACTGATCCTTGTGCTTACGACCAGGATGGAGGTCGGATGCGTGGGTAGCTTAGCGCCAATAGAAACGCTTTTCCTGCAGCCTTCGGTTCAGGCTGGCCTGTCTCGTCTGACGCTGCTGCCGCTGATGCAAAAAACATGGTTGGCGCCCTGGCCGGGAACGGAGCAAGACTTCTCAGCTGCATTAAGCGCGGAGTTGGGTCTGACATTTCCAGCGCCCGGTCAGGTCCATCAGTCGGGTAAAGCACTGGTTTATTGGGCCGGTCGAAACGCAGCGTTTTTGATCGGTGCAGAACCGCCCGTGTCTTTGGGTGTGCACGGTGCAGTGGTCGATGTCAGCGACGGGTGGGTGCGGTTTCGGCTTGAAGGAGAAGACGGACCTTCTGTTATGGCAAGGCTTTGCGCGGTGGACTTACGGCCGGGTGTGTTCGCAGAAGAAACGAGTCTGAGGACTCAGGTCGGGCATGTCACTGCGCTCATTATTGCAGGGCGAAAGAACGAAACCGAGCTTTGGGTGACGCGATCATATGCGGCTCATTTGCACGAAGAGCTGGTTGCGACGATGCGGGCCGTCGCCGCGCGCCGCGATTTGCGCGATTAGATTTCGAAAGCGCCCTTGCCGCCAGCGGCGGCTGCGCCGATATTACTCCCATGAGTTTGCCACCGGGGTTTCTCGATGAATTGCGCAGCCGCACCTCCATCGCGCAGGTGGCGGGACGTAAGCTGGTTTGGGATCCCCGCAAGTCTAACCAGGGCAAAGGCGACCTTTGGGCCCCCTGTCCGTTCCATCAGGAAAAGACAGCCTCTTTCCACGTCGATGACCGGAAGGGTTATTACTACTGCTTTGGCTGCCACGCAAAAGGCGACGCGATATCGTTTGTGCGCGAAACGGAGAATGTCAGTTTTATCGAAGCTGTGGAAATTCTCGCCGGAGAGGCCGGCATGACAATGCCCGCGCGCGATCCAAAAGCCGCCGAGAAAGCTGACCGCCGAACCGAGTTGATCGATGTCATGGAGCAGGCAGTACAGTTTTTTCGCCTGCAGCTCTCGACCTCCGCCGGTGCGCGCGCGCGTGCCTATCTGGAGGGCCGCGGATTGACTGCTGATGCGCAGACGCGGTGGGAGTTGGGCTTCGCACCCGAAGGGTGGCAGAACCTTTGGGACTATCTCGCAACCAAAGGCGTGGCGGAGGAAAAGATACTTGCCACAGGCCTCGCGAAACCTTCCTCCAAACCGGGCGGCAGAGCTTACGACGTCTTCCGCAACCGTATCATGTTTCCCATCCGAGACGCGCGCGGCCGCGCCATTGCCTTCGGCGGACGGGCCATGGACCCTGAAGACCCCGCAAAATACTTGAACTCCCCGGAAACAGAACTGTTCGATAAAAGCCGGACCCTTTTCAATCTGGCCCGCGCCCGCGAGGCCGCAGGAAAAGGGCATCAATTGGTTGTCGCCGAAGGCTACATGGATGTGATCGCTTTGTCGGAGGCAGGGTTTGGGGCGGCCGTTGCACCCCTGGGAACTGCCGTGACAGAGCCGCAACTGCAGATGATCTGGAGAGTGTCGGACGAACCTGTCTTTGCAATGGACGGGGATCGCGCAGGCGTGCAAGCCGCGATGCGCGTGATGGATCTAGCGCTGCCGCTTCTGGCCGCCGGAAAAGCGCTTCGGTTTTCTCTGCTGCCCGACAAGCAGGATCCGGATGACGTAATCCGGTCAGGTGGGCCTGAGGCAATGGAATTGCAGCTCGCCAACGCCATGCCAATGGTGCGCCTGCTCTGGCAACGCGCGACCGAAAGCAAAGTCTTTGACAGCCCGGAGCGTCGCGCAGCGCTCGACAAAGACCTAAGATCGACGATCGCGTCCATCCGGGATGCTTCTATCAAGCGCCACTACGGCGAGGAAATCCGACGTTTACGGGAGGCGTTGTTCGGCTACGGTCAACAACGCGGCGGGCCCGCAAGCGGCGGAGCTGCTGGATACCGGAACGCCCGAAGTGGCGCCCGGAACCGGGGTGCTGCCTTGCCTACGGCCTCTGTCCGTGCTTCTGAGTTGGCTCAGACTGAAGCAACGGAAGCGTGGCTACGGGAGGCGCTGGTCCTCGCTGTACTGGCGCGGCACCCCAGGTTGATCGCCGATTACGAAGACCACCTGCTGGAGCACAGTTTTCAGGACAAGGAACTGGGGCGCTTGGCAGCTGCTCTTTTGTCTGCGCCCGAGCATGAGCCAGCAATCGCGGGTCATCTTGATGCAAAAGGTTGCGCGGGAAGCCTTGAAAGACTGTTAGGGCACGCCCATTTGCGGATCGCGCCAGCTTTGCGTGCAGACGCGCCGATGGACACAGTACAACAAACTCTTTCCGAGGCTTTCGCCAAACTTACTGCCCAGCGGGGATGTGACCGGGAAGTCTCAGAAGCACTGGACGAATTTGCAAGTCGGGAGGATGAGGGTTTGACGTGGAGGCTCGCGCAGGCAGCCGAAGCACGAAACAGGGCAGAGCGCAGTTTTCAGGAAGACAAGACTGAATTCGATGTGGCCGATAACGGTGCGCGACTCAGTCGGGACGAACGTGGCGCACTTGACCAGTTGTTAAAGGGGATCACCTTCTCAAAAGGTGAGTCGCGGGGGGGCTGACCCCGGACGAGAAGTTAAGTAAACACAGCTACAAGTGCGGAGGCCGAATCACTTTTTATGTGATTCGCTCTGAGTGGGGACTACGCAATCTGATCGCATCGAGTGTCGCAGAAACACTCCTCTGGACCAAGGAAAACTGAATGGCCGCCAAGGACACGGACGACCCCAAGACCGACGACCAGGAAAATGAGCCTATGCTCGACATGAGCCAGGCCGCAGTCAAGAAAATGATCGCGGAGGCCAAAACTCGCGGTTACATCACCTACGACCAGCTTAATCAGGTGCTTCCACCCGACCAGGTGAGCTCTGAACAGATTGAAGATGTGATGTCGATGCTCTCTGAAATGGGCATCAACATCATCGAAGGGGACGAGGCCGAGGACGGCGAGGCCCAAGCAAGTGGCTCGACCGAGGTGGTCGAAACGTCGTCGTCTCGCGAGGTTGCGGTCGCGTCGTCGCAATCTGAGACGCTGGATCGCACTGACGATCCTGTGCGTATGTATCTGCGCGAAATGGGGTCGGTCGAACTGCTGAGTCGCGAAGGCGAGATTGCCATCGCGAAGCGCATTGAAGCCGGGCGCAACACCATGATTGCCGGCCTGTGCGAAAGCCCGCTGACCTTTCAGGCCATTACAATCTGGCGTGACGAACTGTTGTCCGAAGACATCCTGTTGCGTGATGTGATCGATCTTGAAGCCACAATGGGTGGCGCCATGGACGAGGACGAAGGCAGCGCAAGCGTCGTCGAAATGGCTGCCAACAGTCCCGCGGCGCCAAAACCGAAATCTGAAGAACCTGAGTTGGATGCGGACGGAAATCCGATCGCCAAAACCGACGACGAAGAGGATGACGATGACCAGGCCAACATGTCTTTGGCAGCGATGGAAGCAACGCTGAAGCCACAGGTGCTGGAGACCCTTGACCGGATCGCCGACGATTACACGCAGCTGTCGGAAATGCAGGACCTTCGGATTTCGGCAACGCTGAATGAAGACGCCAGCTTCTCCACCAAGGATGAGGCGGAGTATCAGAAACTGCGTTCCGAGATTGTCACCCTCGTGAACGGCCTGCACCTGCACAACAACCGCATTGAGGCGTTGATCGACCAGCTTTACGGGATCAACCGCCGCATTATGTCCATCGACAGTGCGTGCGTTAAACTCGCCGACCAGGCCCGCATCAATCGCCGCGATTTTGTCGAGGCCTATCGTGGCTACGAGCTCGACCCGACCTGGATGGATCGGATGCGAGAAAACCAAGGTCGCGGATGGCAGGCGCTCTTTGAACGCTCTACCGACAAGATTGAAGAGCTGCGCGCAGACATGGCGCAAGTGGGCCAGTATGTCGGCGTGGACATCGGGGAATTCCGCCGGATCGTGAACCAGGTCCAGAAAGGCGAGAAAGAAGCCCGTCAGGCCAAGAAGGAAATGGTTGAGGCCAACCTTCGTCTCGTGATCTCAATCGCCAAGAAATACACGAACCGAGGCCTGCAGTTCCTTGACCTCATTCAGGAAGGCAACATCGGCTTGATGAAGGCGGTTGATAAGTTCGAATACCGCCGGGGCTATAAGTTCTCGACCTACGCGACGTGGTGGATACGTCAGGCGATCACGCGGTCAATCGCGGATCAGGCGCGCACAATCCGTATTCCGGTGCATATGATCGAAACAATCAACAAGCTGGTGCGTACGGGGCGTCAGATGCTCCACGAGATCGGTCGCGAGCCGACACCAGAGGAGCTGGCCGAAAAACTTCAGATGCCGCTTGAGAAAGTGCGCAAGGTGATGAAGATCGCCAAAGAGCCAATCAGCCTCGAAACGCCGATTGGTGATGAAGAAGACAGTCAGCTTGGTGATTTCATCGAGGACAAAAACGCGGTACTGCCGCTCGACAGCGCAATCCAGGAAAACCTGAAAGAAACGACGACGCGCGTTCTTGCAAGCCTTACGCCACGCGAGGAACGTGTCCTGCGGATGCGTTTCGGGATCGGTATGAACACGGACCATACGCTTGAAGAGGTAGGTCAGCAGTTCAGTGTTACCCGCGAGCGTATTCGTCAGATCGAGGCAAAGGCGCTTCGAAAGCTCAAGCATCCGTCGCGCAGCCGTAAGCTGCGCAGCTTCCTCGATCAGTAAGCGGACGCTCACCTCATTGTCAGTAGGCCGGCCCAATCCGGCCTGCTAGGCTCACCGCGTCACTCTGAAAATGCGGGAAAAACCAGTGCTTTCGCCCCAAAAGCTACTCGCAACCTTCTTACCAATTGCCCTCCTGGTGCTTGCGCAACCGGCCTGGTCCGAAAGAGAACATCTGGCCAGAAACAAACACCGTGTTGCCCCTTCCGCAATCGATGGCGCGGATATGGAAGTCTATTCACGCCCCGGTTCAGGTGGGTCCCAGTATTTCTGCGCTGCTGCAGATTATGCAAAACGATGGTTGAACAGCCACAACTCTGACAGGGTTATGGTCGTTATACCGGAAGCGCCGAGCTCTACGAAACCGGGTTTCAGGAGTGTGCACTTCTCAGTCGTGCCGTGGCAGTCAGCGCAGGCTGAGGATTCCTCCCTGGCATTGGATATCGACCGCGCCGGTGAAGAGCTTGTCATTGTGTTGGCTTTGAAGTTGTGTGAGCCAAGGCGTTTGTTCGGGTTCTTTTAAAGAAGCCCTTGGCAACACGCTGCGCATCACAAGGAGGGACACATGCCTGTTTTCTTTTGCAAACGTCTCTTCGTGATATTCTGTGCATTGACGCTCGTTTCGCCCGTGGTCCCAGCCTTTGCATCGTCCGAGTTTTTGGCAAGAAACAAGCAGCGTGTTGCGGCGACGACGGTCGATGGCGCAATGATGGAGGTTTTCTCGACCGCTGGCGCCAGCGCGCCCGGCTATTTCTGTGCTGCGGCTGACTATGCCATTCGCAGATTGGGCGCGAACTGGTCGGATCGCGTAGTGGTGATAAGGCCTGAGGCACAAAGCGCGACGCGGCCGGAGTTTCGCAGCGTGTTGTTTTCAGTGCGCCCGTGGCAGGACGACCGGGCGTCAACGGCTCCGTTTCTCATGAGTGTGGGGGTTGCGGGTGTAGAGTATACCAACACGCATTCTTTAAACCGGTGCAATCTCTCGCGCTTTTTCTGAAAAGAGATGTCGCGAAGTTCCAAGTGTTGATGACAATGACCCGGAGGCAGAGATGTCTGACAGATTTCTGACAGTGCTGGTGATGCTGGCGCTGGTTGCAGGGGCGCTGTATCTTCTGAGGGATCGTATCCCCAGTCCCAACGTCAGCCGTGAACGACCTTTTTTTTCCTCGACTGGTCAGCGCGTCTTGCCTTCTATCGACGGCAGCCCGACCTTCGAGGTGCTGTCTCAACCGGGTATGGCGGGGCCTCAGTATTTCTGTGCTGCCGCCGAATACGCCAGGAGCGTTCTCCGGGCCGATATGAGCGACGTGCTTGTAACACTGACGCCGGAGGCACGGAGCGAGAGCAGCCCGGATCATCGCGGCGTTTTGTTCGAACTGCGACCGGCGTCAGAAATAGGCAGCACACAGGCCGGAATTGTCATTGACTTGTCACAGCCCGGTCAAAGCCGCTCGATCACGATCGCGATGACTTTCTGCCGCTAGACAATCAGAAAGAGCTTCGTTCGCACATGGCGCAGCACATCCTCACATGCCAGACTTCGGGGCCGGGGCTTTACGAGATCACGCAACAGGTGGCGTCCTTTCTGCCCCCTGGCGACGGGCTGTTGACCCTGATGATCCGCCACACGTCGGCAAGCCTGCTCATCCAGGAAAACGCGGATCCCGAAGTGCGCACGGATCTCTCAGCGTTCTTGCACCGGCTTGTGCCGCCGTCGAGTGATCCCAGCATGTCATATCTGACCCATACCTATGAGGGGCCGGATGACATGCCTGCGCATATCAAAGCTGCTCTGCTTCCGGTCAACTTGCAAATTCCCGTGCAAGCCGGGCGCATGCATCTTGGAACTTGGCAGGGAATCTATGTGGTCGAGCACAGAACACGACCACACACTCGGTCGATTGTCCTGCATTTCAGCCCCGAACCGGAATAATGTGCCCTTCCTGTCGCAACAAGCTGTGGCACAAATTCTCCTCTACCCAAGGTTTTGGCACTCCCCTATAGTCAAAGTGTCCGAAGGGGCGAGAGCCCCCAATAAAACTCACAAGGACCGAGGAGAGGGGCTTATGCGCTGCCCGTTTTGCGGAAATGTCGACACGCAAGTGAAGGACTCACGGCCGGCAGAAGATCACGTCGCGATCCGCCGGCGTCGTTTTTGTCCGGCATGCGGTGGGCGCTTCACCACCTACGAACGTGTTCAGCTTAGGGACCTCGTAGTCATTAAGACCAACGGCAAGCGCGAAGACTTTGACCGAGCCAAACTGGAGCGTTCCATCCGGATCGCAATGCAGAAGCGTCCGGTTGAGCCAGAGCGGTTGGATCAGATGATTTCCGGAATTGTGCGCCGGCTTGAATCGATGGGGGACACCGACATCCCTTCCAAGGTGATTGGCGAGATCGTGATGGAGGCTCTGGCGCGCATCGACACCGTTGGCTATGTGCGTTTCGCCAGCGTCTACAAAAACTTCCAGGCTGCCGACGACTTTGAAGAGTTTGTCGCGGAATTGCGGCCTCCGGCCCCCAAGGATGGCTAAGCCGAGCGACGAGACCGATCTTCGATGGATGCTGGTGGCGCTGACACTGGGGCGGCGTGGACAGGGAAACTGTTGGCCAAACCCGGCGGTCGGCTGCGTGATTGTCAAATCGGACCGGGTAATCGGCCGAGGATGGACGCAACCTGGGGGTCGCCCGCACGCAGAGGCCATGGCGCTGGCCCAAGCCGGGGCCGCAGCTCGTGACGCAACGGCCTATGTAACTCTTGAGCCTTGCGCCCATCAAGGCCAGACGCCGCCCTGCGCCGGGGCTCTGATTGATGCCGGTATTGCACGGGTCGTAACAGCGATTGAAGATCCTGATCCGAGGGTGAATGGCGGCGGTCATGCAATGCTTCGCGCGGCCGGCATTCAAGTTGACACCGGAGTTTGCGCTGCCGAAGCCGCCTGGGATCACTCGGGCTTTCTGAGCAGGGTCCGGCGTGGGCGACCAGTGATTACGCTAAAGCTGGCCATGAGCCTCGACGGCAAGATTGCAACCGCAACTGGCGAGAGCAAATGGATTACTGGCCCGGATGCCCGCAAGATGGGTCATGCGCTGCGGGCGCGCCACGATGCAGTTCTGATCGGGTCGGGTACAGCGCGGGCAGATGATCCGACACTGACTGTGCGGGGACTAGGGGCGAAAGCACAACCCGTTCGAATTGTCGTTAGCGATGGGCTGGATCTGCCTGTGCCTTCAAATCTGACCCAAACAACATCTCAAGCGCAGTTATGGGTGGTCCACAGCGCAGCCGCAAATCCCGAACGTGCGCGCGTTTTGGAGGCAGCCGGAGCCCGCCTGTTCGAAGTTCCCGAGGTCGAAGGAACGCGTGATCTGAATGCTGTACTGGCTGTTTTGGGCGAGGCCGGGTTGAACCGTATTTACTGCGAAGGTGGTGGCACGTTGGCGGCGAGCTTCTTGCGAAGCGGGCTGGTCGATGAGCTTGCAATTTTCACTGCGGGTTTCGCCATCGGGGCAGAGGGGCGCGCGGGCGTTTCTGAGCTGAACCTTAAAGGGCTGACGGACGCAAAGCGCTTCCACCTCCTCACGCAACGTGCAGTGGGGCCTGATCTCTTTTCACACTGGGTCCGTAATCCCTAGCGCCAAAGGTCGCGATAGCTGGCGACGAGCCCCTGCAGTTTTGACAGCGCCCGCAGGTTTGGTGGAGGTCGCGAGAAGTCATTTTGCGCCAAACGGTCGAGCACGACTTCGACGGGGCATGCAAGTTGCGTTTTAGGGTCGAAGTACCGGGGATAATCGATGAGCGCCGCGTGAACGAGTCCATCTAGAGAAACGTTCTTCCCGTGGCGTCGCCGAAATGCAGGGTGATCTGGTGGCGCAAGATCCACCGTCAATCCCCAGCCCGAATAGAAAGGTAGGCCCAGGGTGATCACTTTTCGATTACGCAAGAGCGCCTCGAAACCCATGAGAGAGGTCATAGTCCACACTTCATCGACTTGCTCGAGAAGTGCTGCCGGGTCACTCTTGATGGCGATTTGATCTGCCCCGTCGGGGGTATCTCCCGTTCTGAGGCCCGCTTCAACATCCGGGTGCGGTTTGTACATGATCTGAGCGTTGGGGTGTGCGCTGCGCGCCGCCTGCAACAGCGCTGCATTCGTTTTCACCGGGCCCGTCGCACCCCGCAGAATTGAGGCGTCGTCTTCAACTTGGCCCACCACTAATACGCGCAGGCTTGCATCCTGGCTTTCAAGAACTGCCTCTGTCCCGATGTTGTATTTCGTGGCACCTGTTTCGACAATCCGCGCGCGCAGGCGCGCTGCCCGATCAAGGTCACCGGGCGAGAGGTCTTTTGACCGAGCTATCATCTCCTCCAGCGCCGACGGCCGTTCCGGGTCGAAGTACATTCCCAACGGGTCACGCACCAGAGACAATGCTGGCACCAACTGAGCGCCAAGACCGGCAGATCTTATGAACCCATCTTCGACACCATGACGTGGTACGCGCCCGGTCGCTGGCGAGAGTCCGGGGCCGCCCCATGACAAGATGGTGCCTCCATGCTGCGTCGCGAGGCTCTTTGCTTGCGCCGGCGTCTTGGCAAACCGCACAGGACCGTCTTGGAAGAACTGTCTGATGCGTTTTCGCTTCCAGAGACGCATGCCGAGGAAAACGCCGCCCGCCTGGTCTTCGCGGTATGCTCGTGCTTGCGCTTCCAGCGCGTCAATAACAGTTTCAGGCTCTGTCAGCGTGTCCCGGTACGGATCGTACCAGGTCGGGTACTTTATGAGTGTTGCCAGCGCGAACTGAGCTCGGCTGATCCGCCGCGTCCTTCTTGGGATGGCCGGTGCCCTGTCGTCACTCAGACCCCAGCCGGCGTAGAAGGGCTGGCCGAAGACGCAGGGTCTCTGCCCGGCCAAGATGGCTTCGAATCCAAGCTGTGAGCTCACCGTATAGACCGCATGGGCGGCGTGGATCAGAGCATAGGATGGCGCGGGCTCGGAAAGGAGCGTGATCCCATGCTCGGGGGTCTCCAAGTAGCCTTTGCGAAGCCCCAAAGCGGTCTCGGGATGCTGTTGTATAACTATCCGCCGATCCGGATGTTCCGCCCGCGCAGCCTTAAGCATCTGGGCGAAGGTCGCCCGCGATGCCTGCGCTCCCGCCACGGCCCGATCCCCTAAAGTCTGGTCGACGACCAGGACAAAGCCGGGTTCTGGTACCTCTCCGAACATACAGTTGTACTTGCCAATGCCTACCCTTGTGATGCGATCAACTAAGGCGTCTGCCCGTGCGAGTTCGCTCTGATCCTCCATAGGTGCTGTCTGAAGCAATCGCTCCAGATCAGTTTCCAACCGCGCATCAAAATATGGGCCACGCTTGTCGATTAACAGGCTGAGAGGCGCTTCGCCGGTGCGGCCAGGGCGGACAGAGCGAATAAAACCGTCTTCGAGATATAGCAATCGCGCGCCCCTGCGCCTTGCAAGCCAACGCCCCCTGTCTGCAGTATGGCCTTCACCCCACAGAGCAACGTGGTCGCCCGGGTTCGGCACGCCGATGCGAATATCAAATCCGGCAAGGGTCAGGATGCGCCGTATGCGTACCTGTTTCAGGTGGCTCAGAGATGACAGATATAAACGCGAACGCGGAGCAACCGGTTGTCCGGATGCTCCGCGTTTGGAAACCATATGCCTATCAGTTGGCGAGCGAGTCGAGCGTCGCAGCCGGTGTCACAATAGATCCGAAGACGAGACTGATGGACTTGCTCCAGCGTGCCAGCGGCGCTTCGGTGACAAACACTGTATCGCCATCTTGAATGATGAAGTCTCTGGCGGTGAACATCCCGCTTGGTTGCGTCAAGTCGAGGACGTAGATGATACGTTGATCGCCCTGCACATCGGTTCGGTTCAAGACTTTCCGCGAGGTATCCTGATCCTGCTCGCGCAGAATGAAAACGCCCGTGGGGTCCGCAAGGTTCGAATTCAAACCGCCGACGGATGCGATCGCGTCAAGCGCTGACAAATCAGGCGTATTGAATGGAACGCGTGTTTGAGATCCGGTCGCACCAAGAGAGATGAAGTTTCTCCTGTCTTGTTCGACGATTACGCGGTCGCCACCGCGAATTGCAATATCTGCACCGGGATCTTCGAGCAGATCGGTAAGCCAGATGCGCTCAATCCTGTTCCCGCGCATCACCGAAACCTGCGTCACGTCCGGCTCGATATTCTCAATGTCCACCCCACCTGCGCGGGCCAAAACTGACGAAAGTTTTCGGGTCGGTCGGTCAACAGGGTAAATTCCCTGCGCGCCCACCGCGCCCACAACGGTCACCGTGGCACCGTCGCCGGCAATCCGCCGCACAGATACTTGCGGATCAGGGGTTTGCGTCTCCAGTGCGCGGGTAATAATCCCGCGCAAGGCCTCGGGTGTGTTGCCGGCCGCGCGGATACGCCCGGCGTAGGGCACAAAAATAAATCCTGCGCTGTCGACCTGAACCTGTTCGATAATGGAAGCGCCTTGTCCACCGCGTGCAAGCAAGCCCTCAACTACGTTTTCCCAGATTGTGAGGCCAAGCACGTCACCGGGGCGGATCGTGTCCGGGCTCAACTCAGCAGCATTCCGAAAGTCGCTGGAAAAGCCCAAGTTGTTGAACACGGCCGACTCGCGCGCCACCTCGTCGTCAACAGGTACGATGAACGCGTCGCCCGTACGCTGGACAGAAGAGTCTAACAGCTGCGATTCGTTGGGGCCGCTTTCCGGCATACCCGCGCACCCGGCAAGTGCGGTGCTCAGCATCAGAACAGCAACGGTTTTTTTGATGCGCTTTTTGCGCATTCGGTGGGTTTGAGTGCTCACTGGACTGCTCCTCGAGTGGCGTTCACGCCTTTGGAGACGGACGTTACTGATGCCGCCCCCTTATTCAAAGGCCATTTCAATGGACTGCGTGCAATAGTTCAGGCGAGCGTGGATTTTTTATCACGCTCCGGTCAGCGCTGCGCGAAGGTTCGAACCGTCTGAGGAGAGTGGTGTTCCGTCTTGTCCCTGATCCGCAAAGCGTCATAGGGATCACTTTCAGCCAGCATCAGATCAACCACACGGCGTAGCAGCTTGCGCCGACCGCGTTTTGCGTAGAAGCCACCAGTGACCTGAGACGTCTCAAGTAGGAATCGCCGAAACTCGCGATAGGTTTGTCTGTTGGGTGGCTGAGGGTCCTGGAAGAATGCGCCCAGGGGCTGATCAGATGTCAGCCCAGGCTTGCAGTAAACGGCCCGTCCCAGTGCTTTGACAGGAATGCCGCGCCAGAGAGCCTGTTGGGCCGCGGTGGAGTTGACCGTCACGACACTTCGCGCCGGATCGAGAAGCGGAGCAAGTTTGCCTCCGGCCACGAAGTGCAGCCGGTCCCTAAGCCGGTGTTGGTCCGAAAGTTTGGCAAGCTTTTCCTGTAGTCTTGCGCGCCCATCTTCAAGCGGATGTGCCTTGAAAACCAGATGGTGATGCGGTGGTGCGTAATGCGCAAAGGCAGCCACCGTGTCCGCCACGACGTCTGCAAGGCTGTCAAAATCGCAATGGGCCGTGAACGAACTGTCATGCTCAAGTTGCAACAGAAACAGATGGTACGGAAACCCACCCGATTTGATCCGTTGCGTAGCAAGCGAACGGCGCACTGCGCGGACCGGAAGCCAAGCCAGCTTTTTTGCATAAAGGCCGAACTCCTGGCGGACATTCAAAGCACGATGTGGCGTGAAGCCAGGATAACCCGCATTGCGCAATAAAACGTGGAACTGATAGCGCGCGCCATGCCAGATGTGCTGCCGCATCTCACCCCAGGTGGCAGGCGATGCAAAGGGAGCGGAGTCCTGTTCTCCAACGGATGCCTTTATTCGCGAGAGCGACATATCCATAAGCGGTGAGTACCCGTTCGTTCCGAACCGCTCGTAGGTTACCCACGATGGGCGCAAATATCCCTCTTCAAAGATATGCGTTTTCAAACCCAGGCGCCGAGCATGCTTCAGCGCCGATGCGTGTATCGGGCGCACATCGCCGTAGACCACAAGATCTGTTGCGCCGAGATCCGAAAAGATCTTGGGGGCCTGCATCGCCCAGCTCTCAGGGGCTTGGGCATACTTAAGATAGGTTTCCCTTTTCGGCCAAAACCGTTCATCGCCGGCGTTGAATCCGATCCGAACAACTTTGGCGCCGGCGCTTTCGAGCATCTGCGCAAGCTCGCCAAAGAACGGGCCGTGTGGTCCTTGCAACAAAATGAAAACACGCCGTTTCGTGGGAGGTTCTGAAAGGAGAAGGACTGTCATGCTCGCGCCAATTGGATCCTTTTTGTGCAAGACTAGATAACTCTCAGGAGTTTCCAACTCATAACGCCCGGCGCGACAAGACTATAAAATCCGTATGGCCATTGTTTCGCCGATTTGCGATGACTACGACACTCTTCAAACATGAAGAAAGAAGGGGGTTCCATGTTCACTGGGATCATCGTTGATGTAGGCAAGATAGTTGCGCTTGAGCAGCAGGGCGATCTACGAGCGCGTGTCGCCTGCGGCTTCGATCCTGATAGCATCGATTTGGGAGCGTCCATCGCCTGCAATGGTGTTTGCCTTACGGTCGTCGACAAGGGCGTTGCGAACGGCCAAAACTGGTTCGATGTTCAGATCAGCGCCGAAAGTGTGTCCAAAACCAACATCTCCGATTGGGAGTTGGGGGCGCCGATAAATCTTGAACGCGCTTTGAAAGTTGGCGACGAGCTTGGCGGCCATATCGTGTCGGGCCACGTGGATGGCGTCGCAAGCATTGTGGATATGCACGATGAAGGTGACAGCACCCGTGTCACGTTTGAGGCGCCCGATGCGCTGGCGAAGTTCATCGCTCCCAAGGGGTCGGTTGCGCTGGATGGGACTTCTCTTACCGTAAACGAAGTTGATGGCCACCGGTTTGGAGTGAACTTCATCCCTCATACAAAAGCCTCAACCACTTGGGGTCAGGTCAAAGTCGGAGATCGCATTAATCTTGAAATAGATACGCTGGCCAGATATGTGTCACGGCTTTCGGAATGGCAGTCTTGAGCGCCGGTATCGGTCATAATCGCGGCCCGTCTCTTGACGCTGGATACAGTTATCGCCTCGGGCTTTGGCGCAAGGCGCGCAAGGAACTTATGCCAACGACCCTGCCGATCGAAGTCATCCGGAACCGCGTGCGACGGGCGAAAGAAATTGGACTGCCTTATAAGACCTACGCGTCAATACGGGCATCGAGCGGGCGCGACGTGGTTGGGTTCCTTTTTTCTGACAACGCTTTGCGGGTACGCCGGGGCTACTTGCGCATTGCACATGATCGCTTCGAAAAGCTGTCTGCGGTTTCCCGGTGTTCTCTAGGTGCGGCAGTTCACGAACCTACCGAACCGTCCAAAGTTGCAGATTTGAATCCACTCCTCTCATTCGTAGGACAGGCGCCAGGTCTCGCCGCTTCCTGGTCGGACGCGACTTTGATCTTAAACGATTTAGTTGGCCGCACAGGTCTGCCCTCCGATGGTCTGGTTGTTGTCGGCGAAACAACTCTTGAGCGGGAGTGGTGCGCCGCCCTGAGGGCTGCCTTCTATCTGCCCGCGCATCGTTATTTTGACCCGACTGCGTAAAGAAGCACGACGTTGGTGCGTCAGACCATACACTGATCCACTGGTCACCGGCGAACTGCTGAGGTATGCCGCGCACGAACAGCTTTAAGGACCAGGAATGGTTGACGACACTCCCTCTCCCTATACGGATGCGATCTCTTCAATCGGAGAAATCATCGAGGACGCCCGCAACGGTAAAATGTTCATTCTTGTTGACCACGAGGATCGCGAGAATGAGGGAGATCTGGTGATTCCAGCGCAAATGGCCACGCCTGATGCCATAAACTTCATGGCAACCCACGGTCGTGGGCTGATTTGTCTTTCCCTGACTGGTGAGCGGATTGATCAGTTGGGCCTGCCGTTGATGGCTTCCTATAACTCATCCCGGCATGAAACAGCGTTTACAGTCTCCATCGAGGCGCGGGAAGGCGTGTCCACTGGAATCTCGGCCGCTGACCGGGCGCGGACTGTGGCCGTTGCTATTGATGCAGCTAAGAGTGCCGCTGACATTGCGACACCCGGCCATGTCTTTCCGCTCCGCGCGCGAGATGGCGGGGTTCTCGTGCGGGCAGGGCACACGGAAGCGGCAGTAGATGTCAGCCGCCTTGCCGGGCTCAATCCTTCGGGCGTCATCTGTGAGATTATGAACGAAGACGGGAGCATGGCCCGACTGCCCGATCTGGTTGCATTTGCGCAAAGGCACAATCTGAAAATCGGGACGATAAGTGATCTAATCGGCTATCGCCGGCGCAACGATAACCTCGTGAAGATCACGCGCGAGGAAACTGTGAATTCTGAGTTCGGCGGCGATTGGCTGCAGAGGATCTACACAGACGAGACCCAAGGCGCGGAACATATCGTTTTGATAAAAGGCGACATTGGCTCGCCGGAGCCTGTACTGGTGCGGATGCATGCCCTGGACCCAATGCTTGACATCATCGGAACTGGCGGACCCGGCCGGGCCGGAGAGTTTGGCGATGCCATGTGCGAAGTGGCCGACGAAGGACGGGGGGTCGTGGTCCTTTTGCGCGATACGACTATGAAGATGGTCTCAGAACACGCGGTTTCCCCACAGACGCTTCGGCAATACGGATTGGGTGCGCAGATCCTTTCGTCGCTTGGACTGAGCGAGCTGATTTTGCTTACCAACTCTCCGTCACCAAAGATCATTGGGCTTGAAGCGTATGGTTTGAGCATCACCGATACGCGAAAGATTTCACCGCGCCGCACCAAGGAGAGCTAAGAATGGCTGGTTCCGAGACGCACTACGAAATTCCACTCCCTGAGTTCGATGCGCCGGTGAAGGTGCTGCTCGTGCTATCGCCGTACTACAAAGACATTGCCGATGGACTGGAAAAAGGGGCCCGTGATGTGTTGGGGCAGGTTGGCGCACAGGTCGACCTCATCCACGTGCCCGGGGCACTTGAAATTCCTCCGGCCATTCGCATCGCCCATCTGCAGGCGGACTATGATGGCTATGTGGCATTGGGATGTATAATCCGTGGAGAAACAACGCATTACGAGACGGTATGCAATGACAGCTCTCACGGGCTTATGCAGCTGGGACTGCTTGGCGCCGCGCTCGGCAATGGGATCCTGACCGTAGAAAACAAGGACCAGGCTGAGGTGCGCGCTGATCCTGATGGCCAAAACAAAGGCGGGGGCGCCGCTGCAGCCGCCTTGCATCTGATCGCACTTTCGCGCAAATACGCGCGCCAGACCAAAGGGATCGGGTTCAAAGCCGGTTCCAAGGAATAAGGTACCTCAATGACCCGCCCCAACAGCTCAGGCGACGATCGCCGCCGAATGAAATCGGCCGCTCGGCTCTATGCCGTGCAGGCGCTTTTTCAGATGGAGGCTTCTGGGCAGGCAAGCGACGTGGTAATTCGCGAATTCGAGGAGCATCGTTTTGGGGCAGAGTACGAGGAGGGTACCTTTGCTGAAGCAAATGTCGCGCTGTTCCGAGCCACTCTCGAGAACGCGGTTAACCTTCAGGCAAAGATTGATCAGATGACGGACCGCGCGCTGGTCGCTGAGTGGCCGATTGATCGTATTGATCCGACGCTGCGAGCGCTTTTTCGGGCAGCTGGCTCGGAACTTGTGGCGAGCGAAACACCGCCACGCGTGGTGATTACAGAATATGTCGATGTTGCGCGTGCATTCTTCCCCGAAGGAAAAGAGCCGAAATTCGTCAATGCTGTTCTTGATCATATGGCCCGCGAAGCTTTGCCGGACGCGTTTACATAACCGCTTACAAAAAATGCAAGATGGCCGGACGAGCTTAACCGCGTCTGTCACGTCCAGCGTTTCCCTGCCAATCGCACCCGCTTCACGGTATTATATCTGGTCAAACCGTCGGTTGCGGTTATCTTTCGTTCCAATCCGAGATGGAGTTGCGCGCCGTGCCAAACCTTGTCCGCCTATATCTGCAGCAATGCGCTATTGGGTTCGCCCTGGCGGTTTCTTTTGTCGTTATTTTGTTTGTGTTTGACGTAGGCGGCCTGTGGACTTTGGTATCGGCTTCGGATGTGGGCGTGCTGGCGACAATTATGCTGGTAATGTTCAACGCGATTGTCTTTTCCGGCGCGCAGTTTGCCTTTGTAATTATGCGAATGGCATCACCCGACGAAGATACATCCGTAAGCTCGGCGCGGGCGCCTTTATCACCGCGAACACGCCGCAGCGATGTCCCAGCAGTCAGAAAACTAAAGGCGCAGCAGCACGATACTGCGTAAGAAAGCGGCGGGACCGCCTGTACCGGGGAGGCGTGAATTCCCGAGGACCTGTATATACAGGTGGGCGCCAGGTAAACGGACCACGGCCCGGACAGAGCCAGCTCCCTCGGAATTGCTTAAGGCCACCGGAATTTTGCCTGTGTCGAATACGGCAGAACCCGCCATTGGCCGATATAGGGGGCGTCCGGGCGCGGGGCAAGGGATTTCCAGCTGCAAAGACTGGACAGATGTTCTTGTTATGTTCAATACTGCGGCATGGCAGAACAGTCGGTCAGCCTTGAACTTCTACAGCCCGGTCAGAAATTGGCGCGAGGCGTCTCGCGCATGTTGCGAACTCTGGACTTCGCGTGCCTCGAAGAGTTTACGCCAGACCGTGGAAAACGGGTCGATGTAATGGCATTGGGGCCAAAAGGTGAATTGTGGGTGGTTGAGTGCAAGTCCAGTCGAGCGGACTTTCGGTCCGACCGTAAGTGGACAGGGTACTTGGATTATTGCGACCGATATTTCTGGGCAGTTGATGCGACCTTTCCTGTGGATCTGTTGCCGGAGGCCACGGGTTTGATCTTCGCCGACAGCTATGACGCTGAGATAAGGCGTATGCCAGAGCAATCCGCCCTTGCTGCACCGCGCCGCAAGGTTCTCACCCGCAAGTTTGCGCGCGCTGCCGCCCTTCGTCTTCAGGGCGCGCGGGATCCGGATGCTGTGCTCCACAACGGTTGAGCATCTGAGCGTGGGTGCCTAGTTTTCGTGGAACGAACGGGGGCGGAGACACTATGACGATCAAGCATCTTGAGACAGCCACGGGCCGAAGACTGGCCTATGCGAAGACAGAAGGCGCCGGTCCGACAGTTGTGTTTCTGGGTGGTCTTCGCTCGGACATGGAAGGGACAAAGGCGCTGCATCTCGAAGCCTGGGCACAGGCGCAGGGACAGGCCTTTCTGAGATTTGATTACTCGGGTCACGGTGTCAGTTCTGGGGCCTTTGTGGAGGGGTCCGTTGCTGAATGGGCAGAAGACGCAGTCGATATGCTCGAAGCTGCCACGAACGGTCCGGTGGTACTTGTCGGCTCTTCAATGGGTGGCTGGGTATCGCTGGTGGCTTCGAAGGCGCTGGGCGCGCGCGTGGTCGGCCTTGTCACAATCGCCGCTGCGCCGGATTTTACAGAGGACGAATGGTGGGCGGGCTTCTCTGAAGAACAGCGAACAACCCTCCTGCGGGACGGTCGTTTGGAGCTTCCCTCCGACTACGATGACGGCCCCTATGTCGTTACTCAGAAACTGATCGAGGACAGTCGGCGCGTTCTTGTTTTTAGCAATCCACTTCCATTGCCTATGCCGGTTCGGTTTCTGCACGGCACGGGTGATGAGGTTGTTTCAACCGAACTGGCGCTTCGGCTGCTCAACTATGCGACAGGGTCTGACATGCGCTTGACGCTGGTCGATGCTGCAGATCACAGGTTCTCGACACCCGATTGCCTGGACTTGATCACAAGCACCGTTGAAGAGGTTCTGGAGCGGGCGCGGGCGGTTGCGTAGTCCCGGAAGCCTGATCGCGCTGGAGGACCTGGGGCGCGTTCGACTGAGCAGGTATTTCGCGTTTCGCGACTTCCTGCACAGCGAGATTGGCAGTCTCTATAAGATACAAAACATACCGGAGGACCCAAGCCTGGCGTTGGACGCTGGACGGCATCTTGCGGTCGAGCTGCTCGATCCTCTTGTGGAAACCTTTGGTCCCGTAGACATCCGCTCAGGGTACCGCTCTCCCACGCTGAACCAGTTCGGCGCCACACACGTGAAGCCGCAAAAATGCGCGGCGAACCCCAGAACCTATGCCGGGCATATTTGGGACAAACGTGATTCAAAGGGGCGAATGGGCGCCTGCGTCAGCGTCTCTGTTCCTTGGTTTGCCGCTCAGTACGAAAATGGCCGTGATTGGCGTGATTTGGCTTGGTGGTTGTGGGATCATTTGCCGTTTCACGAGGTTTACTTCTTCCCGAAAACGGCCGCATTCAATTTGACTTGGCGAGAAGCGCCAGAGAAACGAATTCTGTCCTATATCACTCCGCGAGGCCTACTTGCAGGACCCACAACGCGCTTACCGAGCAACCGGGAAAGTTGTTATGCCGACTTTCCGGCATTCCGTGGGATCAGCTATCCAGAGATTCCGAGTACAGCCTAGACTTGGGTATTTGGTCAGCCGGCGCTGTGAAGCGATACCACCGAGTCGTCGCGGTCGCTATTGGCATCTATGAACTCGAGCACCAGCGGACGAATATTGTTCCGCCATGACTTTCCCGCGAAAATCCCATAGTGGCCGGCGCCTGGTTCAAGATGGCTCGCCTTTTTGCTGTCCGGAAGACCGGTGCAAAGATCCAGCGCAGCAACACACTGGCCAGGTGCAGATATGTCATCGTTCATGCCCTCGACCGTTTTAACCGCAACGGTCGTGATTTTACCGATATCGACAAGCTTGCCGTTCACGGTGAATTCGTTCTTAGCAATTTCACGCTTTTTGAAGATACGCTCTACGGTCGACAGGTAGAACTCCGCCGTCATGTCCATCACGGCTAGGTACTCGTCGTAAAAGCGGTTATGCGCGTCATGGTCCGCTGCTTCGCCCTTCGCAGCGCGTACGATCTGATCCGTAAATGCCTTGGTATGGCGTTCGGCATTCATGGCCATAAAGGACGCAAGCTGTAGCAGGCCGGGATAGACCATTCGGCCGACACCCGCGTACTTAAAACCGACCCTCTGGAGCATGGTATGCTCCAACTGGCCCATTGTGACCCGGTTGCCAAAATCAGTCACTTCTGTCGGAGTGGCGTCCGGATCAATCGGGCCACCAATCAGGGTCAAAGAGCGCGGCTGTGCGTCAGGCTCTTCACCAGCGAGATATGCTGTAGCGGCCAGGGTCAAAGGTGCAGGCTGGCACACCGCAATCACATGTGTGTCCGGACCCAGCTCTTTCATGAAGTCCACAAGGTAGAGCGTGTAATCCTCTACATCGAACTTGCCGACAGAAACAGGAATGTCCCGCGCGTTGTGCCAGTCTGTGATGTAAACTTCGCAGTCGGGCAACAAGCTCAGCACGGTGGAGCGCAAGAGGGTAGCGTAGTGCCCTGACATAGGTGCGACGAGAAGGACCCGGCGCTGTTTTTCCGGGCGTCCAAGTACTTTGAAACGCAGAAGGTCGCCAAAGGGTCGTGGCACTACGATTTCGGTTTCGACGAGATGGTCACGACCGTCCTCGGCCACGACCGAACGAATGCCCCAGTCGGGTTTCGTAACCATGCGCGAGAACGTGCGCTCAGTAACCTGGCCCCACCCTGCCATCACTTTGATCATTGGATGCGGGACCATACCAAGGGCCGGATAGGACGCCATCGCTCGCGCCGAGGCACCGAGCCACTCATTCGTGTTGCGGATGGATTCCATCAGGTCGTAGGTCACGAGGTATTTCACGCACGGCTCCTTCTTCCGGACAGGCCGGATCAATTCGTCGCTTTGCCCCCCCGTGCCGGCGACTGTATTTTCAGACCGAATTCATACGGGGGTTTCGGTGGTATGACAACCGAATTGGAAGGGCGCGAAGTCGTGGACGAACAAATGGGTGAGAATCTAGAGAAACTCAATGCGAATGTTGCGAAAATGGAAGAGCTGTCGCAACGATTGGTAAAGGCGCTCGCCCAGCGTGAGTCGCACGACCAAGGGCTCCAGGGGCCAGGTTCCGATGTCTACATGAAGGCCATGGCCGCGTACATGACGGAGTTGATGTCGAACCCGGCGAAGCTGGTGGAGCATCAGGTCGCATATTGGGGGAAGACTCTAAAGCATGTCGTTGAAGCGCAACACATGCTGGCCAAAGGGCAGCTCGCCGCGCCTGAAGATGAGCATTCCGGCGATCGCCGTTTCAAGAACCCGCTTTGGGATACCCATCCATATTTCAACTTTCTCAAGCAGCAGTATTTGATATCGGCGGAATCGATAGAGAAGGCGATTGGGGATATAGATGGCCTTGCCGAAATGGATAAGAGGCGAGTCGAGTTCTTTTCAAAGCAGATTGTAGATCTGTTCTCCCCAGCCAACTTCCTGACGACCAATCCAGATGCGTTGCAGCGAGCGGTTGACACCAATGGCGAAAGCCTGGTGCAAGGTCTCGAAAACCTCGTGCGCGATATCGAAGCGAACCATGGCGAACATCTTGTGACGCTCTCGGACCCGGAAGCGTTCACTGTGGGAGAGGACCTGGCGACTTCCGAGGGGGCGGTTGTATTCCGCAACCGCATGTTCGAGCTGATCCAGTACGCGCCAAAGACCGAGCAAGTTCAAAAAACTCCTCTGATCTTGTTTCCACCCTGGATTAACAAATTCTACATCCTCGATCTGAAACCGAAGAACTCGCTTATCAAATGGATTGTCGAGCAGGGCTACACACTTTTTGTCGTGAGCTGGGTTAACCCAGATGCCAGCTACGCCGATGTTAGCCTGGACACTTATGTTGAAGAGGGGTTCCTGACCGCCATCGATGAGGTGAAGAAGATCACTGGCGAGGATCAGGTCAATGCTGTGGGTTACTGCATCGCGGGCACGACGTTGTCCGCCACTCTGGCGCTTTTGAACAAGCGGGGCGACAAGTCCATAAAGTCGGCGACGTTTTTCACAACCATGACTGATTTCGAAGATCCGGGCGAGATGAGCGTCTTTCTGGATGACGATTTCGTCGACGGTATCGAGCGAGAAGTTCAAGAGAAGGGCTATCTGCACTCCTTCTTTATGTCGCGGACCTTCTCATTCCTGCGCGCGAACGATCTGGTCTACGGGCCTGCAATTCGCTCGTACATGATGGGGGACAAACCTCCCGCGTTCGATCTTTTGCATTGGAACGGTGACAGTACCAACCTGCCCGGGAAAATGGTTGTGCAGTATTTGCGCGATCTCTGTCAGGATAACAAACTGGCCAAAGGCGAGCTGCAGCTTTGTGGTGAGACGCTTTCGCTGAAGGATGTAAAGGTGCCGGTTTATGCGGTCGCTTGCGAGACCGATCACATTGCAGCTTGGAAAGGCAGCTTTGAAGGCGTCAAGCAGTTCGGAAGTCGGGACAAGAACTTTATCGTATCTGAGTCTGGCCATATTGCAGGCATCGTGAACCCTCCTTCGAAAAAGAAGTATGGGCACTACAGCAATACTGCGAAAATGGAAGATCCTGACGGTTGGATGGAAAGCGCGACCTTCAATGACGGATCGTGGTGGCCGCGTTGGTCCAAATGGCTTGAGCGCCGGTCAGGAGCGAAAACGGACGCCCGTCAACCGGGTGGCGCGACTCACCCCGTTTTGGAAAATGCACCGGGAAGCTATGTAGTTTCGCGCCCAAACGACTGAAAATAAATCAAAATAATTTTTCTCTGCGATGCAGCATTTTGACTTGAAATGCTGCATCGCAGCGTATAAGTATTTTGCAGACGCAGAAAACATCCGACGGTCGGATGGGGCGCGAGGAGACTAATAGAATGGCTAAGGCTGAAGACTTCACAAAATACGTTTCGGATATGATGGCATCATTCCCCGTGGACACCACTGCAATGCAGGACGCATTCAAAAGCACTGCTGCTCTGGGCGAAAAAATGTCCAAAGTTGCGCTCGATGCAGCTGACAAATCCACCGAGATTTCCACAAAGTGGACCAAAGAAACCATCGCGAAACTGGGCGACGTAACGACTGTTAAGTCCGAGCCGACCGACTACACCAAAGCGATGACCGACTTTGCTTCTGCACAAGCCGAACTGGCTGCAGAAAACATGGCTGCTTTCGCTGAAGTCGCCAAAAAAGTTCAGATGGAAACCGTCGAGCTGATGCTGGCTGCTGGCAAAGAAGTCCAGGAAGAGACAACTGCTGCTGTCAAGAAAGCAACCGCTGAGGCAACAAGCGCTGCTAAGAAAGTCGCTGCTGCCAAATAAGCACATTCAAACCGAACACCTTCCTCCTCCCATTTTGGTGTTCTGTTTAGGGGCGGTCCCACTGGGCCGCCCCGCTTTTTTTGCGGGTACTGTGGCAAGACTTTTTGAATGCTGCAGTGCAGAAAAAGTCTTTAAAAGAGGCACAGAAAAGGGTACTGTGTCGCTTGGCATATTGCTCGGCCCGAGCTTAACACAGGACTACGACCATGGCATCCAAAGCATCCAAAACCGACGACTTCTCGAAATACATCACCGACATGCTGTCGGCCTACAAGATGGACGGTGAAGCCTTCAAGACTGCGTTTCAGACCAGCGCGGCGCTGAACGACAAAATGGCGAAAGTGGCGCTGGACGCTGCGGAAAAGACCAATGAACTTTCGTCCAAATGGGCCAAAGACACTCTTGCAAAAATGGGCGATGTCACGTCCTCGAAAAGCGAGCCGCAGGACTACTCCAAAGCGATGAGCGACTTTGCGACCGCTCAGGCGGAGCTGTCAGCAGAAATGATGTCTGCATACGCTGAAATTGCAAAGAAGGTTCAGATGGAAACTGTGGAACTTCTTATGTCGGCTGGCAAAGATGCGCAGGAAGAGATGTCAGCTGCGATCAAGACCGCGGGAGACGAGATGACCAAGATGGCCGCCAAGGCAACTTCCAAGAAGTAGGTCCAGTCTTCATTTAAGTGACGCAGGGTGGAGCTGACTTCGCCCTGCGTACTCTGTTGGGAGGCTTCCTTTTTCTGCGGCGCTGTCATAAGCTTCGCTGCACCGCAAAAGAAGGAGGGGTCCGTGGCAGAGAACGAAAAGCCGCTTTTGATCAAGCGCTACGCGAGCCGCCGTCTCTATAACACCGAGACAAGCGACTACGTCACGCTGGATGATATTGCGACCTTTATCCGGGAAGGAAGGGACGTTCAGATTGTCGACCTGAAGACGGGGGACAATCTAACGCGACAGTACCTGCTCCAGATCATCGCAGAGCACGAAAGCCGCGGAGACAACGTTCTGCCAATCTCGGTCCTGACCGACCTCGTTCGAAGCTATGCCACGAAATCCGGCTCTGTTGTTCCGCAGTTCCTCGCCGCATCATTCGAGATGCTCCGCGACAGCCAGGAAAAGGTGATGGCGAGCATGTCGAACCCAATGGCTGCGGTGCCGGGATTTGAGCAAATGCAAAAGCAGCAGCGCGCTTTTTTGGAAACCATGATGGGCGGCTGGACTGGGGGTACCACATCCACAATTCCTGAAGTCGACATGGGTGAAGCGGCGCAGGACGCCGCAGCAGACAGCAACGAAATCGAAGATATCAAGCGTCAGCTGGCGGACTTGCAGAAAAAACTCTCTGGTATGAACTGAGCGCCCGGTCCCGCTTCAGACTTAACTCGCCTTCGGCGCGCTGCCATAGAGGCCATTGCAATCGGGTTTTGCGTGCTTTTCAGCATGATGAAAAAACCGTGCAATCTCCTCGACGATATATGCCTCGTCCAAAGACTGAGAGAGCTGCAGCTCTGCCGTGTCCAGCTGTGATTCCGGGATCGAGGAAGCCCCTCGGCGCGCTGCAATCATATCTTTCAGTATTTCGGCCGAGTATTCCGGATGTGCTTGTACAGTCCAAGCACGATGCCCGTATTTCAGACCTGCGTGATGACAAAAGACCGAAGTTGCGATGGTTTCCGCGCCATCTGGAGCTTCGAGCACTTGGTCCTGGTGCCAGGCATTCAGGGCCAAATCACCGGCGCTTTTAAATGTGTAGACATGGCGCCCCACTGACCATCCCCCGGAAAACTTCTCCACACGGCCGCCAAGTGCCCTCGCCACAACCTGATGGCCGAAGCAAACACCAACAATGGGTATCTCTCTGTCATAAGCGTCTCGGATAAGTTCCTCGAGCCGAGGCAGGTAAGCGTGACGCTCATAGACACCGTGAGAGGTGCCTGGAATCAACCAGCCCTCGCAGGTGTCAGCGGCATTCGGAAATTCCAGCTCTGCGACGTTAAAGGTCTGGAAAGAGAAGCCGTGCCCCTCCAGAAGGCGTGCGAAAATCTCTGGATAGGCGCCGTGGTTGCGCACCACACGCTCTGGGGGCCTTCCACATTCGAGAATGCCGATACGCATCTGGCCGACTTTCGTTCTGTGTTTTCAGAAGCCTAAGCGCCAAAAATTGATCCGGCAAGCGCGGCTTAGCGCAGCAGGTTTGGACGCACTCTCAGACGCGGCCGATCCGAAGCGACGAGATGCCGGTTCAGTCGTCGATTAACAGTGCCGAAAATAGAGATAACCGCCAGCGTCAGAAGAATGAAATAAAAGGCCACGATCGGATAGGGGATGAACGGATTAAATGTCTTATCGGCAAAGTACTGCGCGTAATACAAGGCATCTCCGCGCTGCTGGAAGGCAGGAAACCCTGCGAAGAAAACCAGAGTCGTGGCGTGAAACAGAAAGATCGCCTCATTGGTATAGGACGGCCATGCCAAGCGAAGCATGGTCGGCCAGGTGACGCGCCGAAACTTCTTCCATCCGGCAAGCCCATAGGCATCCGCCGCTTCCAGATCGCCTTTCGGTACGGACCGTAGCGCGCCGTAGAAGATCTCACCCGCATAAGCTGAGGTGTTCAGAAACAACACCACCAAAGCTCCTAGCCAGGCAGATGTGAAAGGATCGAAGAAGCCCGATACGGACTTAAGTTGAATGAAGAAGAAGTAAGCAAGAAAGAACTGGATGAAGAGCGGGGAGCCGCGAAAAACAAAGACAAACCACTCTGCCGGTTTGCGTAGAATTGCGCGCGTGCTGGCTTTGCCGAGCGCGACGCCAGTTGCGAGAAAGAACCCAAAGGCCAGTGCGAAAGCACCGAAATAGATGTTCCAGATAAGGCCTGACCCGATCAGAACAAATTGCTCGCAAAGCGTGAAATCGGAGCGGGGAAGAAGCCGCTCGCCATATCCCAGGGAACGCAGAGCGTAGTCCTGGAATGTCTGGGCGCAACTCATGCAGCGGCCTTTCGCTGGGCTTCGCCGGCCATCGTAGCCTGCCCATGGCTGAGCCGTACCATAAGCCGCTTGAACCCTTTTTCCGACAACCAGGTCAGCAGTAGGTAAAACACAAGCAGCGCGAGAAAGTACCACATGCGCCAATCACCGTGGGGGTAATCTGAGAAGCGGGCAGTTTTGGATCCTCCGAGCTCACGCGCCCAGTAGACGATGTCGGGAACACCCAGAAGGAACAGGAGTGGTGTCGCTTTGACCAGGATTTGCCAAAGGTTGGAAAGGCCAGGCAGCGCATAAACCCACATTTGCGGAACTAGAATGCGCCAGAAACTCTGTCGCTGTGTCATACCGTAGGCTGCAGCAGTTTCCATTTGCGCTTTGGGGACCGCCTGCATAGCACCGTAAAGCACATTGGCTGCAAAGGCCCCGAACACAAAGGCGAACGCTAAAACAGCCAGGGTAAAGCCATAGCCTTCATGCATCCACTGTGGCGCGATCGACAGCGGCAGTTTCGCCTCAGCGCAAACCACGAAGTCATTTCCTTGCCGGATAGACTGGTCCCAATCGGGGCATTTCCACCTATGGCGCAAGTACTCCAAGCCCTGGTCCAGTGCGATGGGAACGAAAAGGAAGAAAGCGATATCCGGGATGCCGCGCACCATCGAGGTATAGATTTTGCCAATCCAACGTAGCGGTGCAATGGGCGACCGTGCGGCCATGGCGCCAAGAAACCCGAACACCAAAGCTGCCGGGGCAGTTATGGCGAGCAGCAGCATCACAGTTCCGAACGATGCGTAGAACGACAAGTGCTTGCCTGTCGTCAGATAACAAGACAGCCACGTCAGGCCCGAAAGCAAGGAAGGGTCGGAACAGTAGGAAAACATGTCAAAGAGGGGGCCAAAAGCCCCCTTCAGATCTGTGTCTTAGAACAGCGCCGAGCCCGGCAGCCATTTCTCGATCAACGCATTGAGCGACCCGTCGTCCTTCATGGATTGGATCGCAGCGTCGAGCTTGGCTTTCAACTCCGGATCGCTTTCGCGCACGCCAATACCGATGCCCCCGCCGAGCGAAACGTCTTCGCCAACAAACATCAGGCTGTCGTTCTCTTCTGCAAAGGGCAGCAGAAAATCCTTGTCTGCGAGAACGGCATCAACTTCGCCGTTCTGAACCGCGGCAATAGTCTCGTCGGGTGTTGCGAACTCCAGCAGGGTCGCGCCGGTGGTGGCCACGTGAGCCGACTGGATTGTTCCGGTCTGTGCGGCGATGACTGCGCTGGACAGATCAACGTCCGCGGAGGACGCGAGGAAAGCCGACGGGACAGGTGGTACATAATTCTGGGTGAAATCGATCACCTCATCCCGTTCCGCCGTGATCGACATCCCCGCGATTATGGTGTCGTAGTTTCCTGAGACGAGGTTCGGAATGATCGAGTCCCAATCGTTTGTCACCCACTCGCAAGTCAGTTCCGCGCGCGCGCAGACTTCGTCGCCGACTTCGCGCTCCAGCCCGTCGACTTCGCCAGCATCGTTCAGAAAATTATACGGAGGGTAGGCGCCTTCGGTCCCCATACGCACTGTGTTCGCATGGCTGCCTGCAAAAACAGCGGACGCCGCGAAGGCTGAGAGTGTTGTTGCCAGAAGAAGCTGTTTCATTGTTAAGAACTCCCTTGAGTGGTTGTGAAGCCTCAATGCGCTTGAGTGGCACTGAGAAATTGTTGCAATCGGGCCGATTTGGGCGCGCCAAAAAGCTGATCTGGCGGCCCTTCTTCTTCGATACGACCCTGGTGAAGAAACACGACGTGGTCGGAAACATCGGCAGCGAGCCTCATGTCGTGCGTTACGATCAGCATGGTTCGTCCTTCCGTCGCCAGGTCTTTGATCACCTTGACCACCTCCTGCTCAAGCTCCGGGTCCAGGGCGGACGTCGGCTCATCAAAGAGCAGTGCCTTGGGCTCCATCGCAAGGCCGCGCGCAATTGCGGCGCGCTGTTGCTGGCCACCGGAAAGCTGCGCAGGATAAACATCGCATTTGTCGCCAATGCCCACCTTCTCCAGAAGCTTGCGACCGAGGGCGTCCATGTCCTCTTTCTCGCGTCCCAAGACGGTAACCGGTGCCTCCATTACATTTTGGAGGATTGTCATGTGCGCCCAAAGATTGAACTGTTGGAACACCATCGACAGGTTGGTGCGGATTCGGATTACTTGTTTTGGGTCTGCCGGATGGCGCCCTGCGCCGCTTCCCTTCCAGGAGACCGGCTCCCCGCAGAACACCACATCGCCCTGCTGGCTGTCTTCCAGCAGGTTGCAGCAGCGCAGTAACGTGGATTTTCCTGAACCAGAGGATCCGATAAGAGACACCACATCCCCTCGCTTTGCGGAAATGCTGACCCCTTTGAGGACCTCTAAGGCACCGTAGGCCTTGTGGAGTCCACGTATTTCGATGACTGGCTGGTCTGTCTCTGTCACTTGGATTGGTGTTCTGATCCCTGTTGCAGAGCGCAGTAGGGGTGAATTTCTAACGATTTGCAATGGCTGCATTCGTGCTGACGCACAGTAAGCCGCGCGATTTTGGTGCGTTCGCCCAATTCCTGTGCGCTCAGCTGGAGCTGCCTTCAACCCGTTGACGCGCCAAAGCGCTGTCGCGATCGTTCACTCCTAGAAGATTAGCGGCTAGACGCAGCAGGGTGTTTTCTTCGTCGTCGCGGGTTCCATCGGCCAGCACCACGTCCCATAGCGCTTCAATCACGCCAATCCGATCTTCGTAGGGCACACCGTCCTTTATGGCACGCGTGAACCTGACGGTATCGGGAGCTTGCGATTCCAAGCCTTCGGCGTCAGTTCGCAACTTGGCTGCTTCGAAAGGTGAGAGACCGTGACGTTTCGCAAGAATCTTGTCGATCCGGTCTACTTCTTCCGTTGAGTAGTCGCCGTCGGACCGTGCGATTCGAACAAGCAAGGCCGCCAGGGCAAGTCGCGCGTCTGGTTCCGGAAGCCGGTCGGGTTCTGGCGCCGAGAGGCGTTTGAGTAAATCTCCAAACATGTTCGCGATATAAGACCAGAAACCGAAAACGAAAAGAGCGCGGCAGGTTCCCCGCGCTCGTCTCAGGTTTTGCGTCGTCTCAGGCGAGCGCGATATTGACTGCGCTTTCGCGCCCGTCCCGGCCTGCTTCCAGGTCGAATGTCACTTTCTGGTTGTCTTTGAGCCCGGTCAACCCGGAGCGCTCAACAGCAGATATATGGACAAACACATCTTTTGAACCGCCGTCAGGGGCGATGAAACCATAGCCTTTAGTTTCGTTGAACCATTTTACGGTGCCAGTGGCCATCCGATTTCTCCTTTTCATAACCGCCCGCGGAACTGCGGCGGGATTGGCGTCAGTCTTTAGCAGGTCGAGTCGGACGCCCTGTGGGTCAAAGCCCAAAATCGGAGCCAGTAGGTCGAGATGCGGTAACGATCGCGAGGAGGGAATGACACTGTTCTGGCCAACTGACAAGAAATAACCGCACCGTTCTGACGCCAAAAAGGCACGCGGGGCGAAAATGTGGCGGATTACACAGATCTGCGCGACGATCCGGTGTCCCAACACCTCTTTCATGCCCTTAGGGAAAATTTAACAAAAAAAAGACATAAAATTAATCTTTTATGAGACGATCTTCGCCCACTTTCCGCCATTTGTGGCAGAGAATGTCGAAGTTGAGTAAAGAGTGTGGCGAAGACGAGTTCCAAATTTGTAGATATCGCTAACAAGGGGATTTTCGCGATGAGCTGCTACTGGAACAAAGCCCGCACTGGGCGCACGAAAGCACTTGAAACCCTGGCCGCGCGTCGCATGGCTGCAGAACTGGGCACAGAACGTCCGGTCTTCCGCTCCAATCGTCCCGCACGGTCGCAGGTGATCTTCACGGCAGATCTTGGAAGCCGTGCCCGCACTGAAATGGTGCATTAAATCAAACAGGCGGACCTTGGTCCCGTCCGCCTCTGCCGAAAACGGCACCAAAAAACGCCCGTACGGATCAGGTCCCGTCGGGCGTTTTTCTTTGGGGCGAGCCCCTTTGGCTGAACAAAGACTCATTCAAAACGCCTTTGTCCGCATTTTGGAATAAATGCCATAAATTTACCGGATTCTCTTTGACCGCACCTGCGCACGTCTGGCCTGATTGTGGCAGCAGCGTTAGTGAGAGTGTGCGGTATGAGCATTTTGTGGATGGACGGGGGGAGGCAAAAACCCTCAACGGCAGAGACCGAGCGCGACTCTCTCATCGGTACAGTCAGGACACGGCGGCTTGCGGCTCTCGACGCCATCGCGCGACGACGTGCGCGTGGCGAGACGGAAATGATTGTAAGGGCGCGGCGGCGACACGAACGACTGAAGCGGCGCATCAAACCGGTCACATGAAAAAGCTGGGCATTGCCTAACTGGCTCAGCGCGGTAGGCTGTTTGCCACCACGCTGCAGGAGACCCCATGTCCGAAACACCGCTCGGGGCGCTGACCCTACGAACGCTGGCCATGCCAGCGGATGTGAATGTCAATGGCGATATTTTCGGGGGCTGGGTGTTGAGCCAGATGGACATCGCCGCCGGGATCATCGCAGGAGAGCGCGCGCAGGGGCGTGTGGCAACCATTGCGATCGAAGCGATGAAGTTCATCCGCCCCGTAAAGGTCGGCGATGTGCTGTGCATCTATGCTGAGGTGGAACGCGTTGGACGCAGCTCCATGGGCATTGCACTGGAGGCCTGGGTGCTGCGCGGCCGCATCGGCGCACGCGAGAAGGTGACCGAAGCCACGTTTACCTTTGTCGCCATCGACGAGGAGGGCCGTCCACGGCCTGTCCCCCCGGTGGCCACTCAAATCGCCTAGATTGCAGCCCAGTCGGTGAAGCGGACGGGCGGCTTTTCCTGCGGCTTTTGCGGCTGCGGAGCCGGCTTTGGGGCTTGGGTGTACATGCGTTGTTCCTTTCTTCCCCCAATGAGGTAGGCAGGATACGCGCCGTTTCTGCCGATATTTCGACAATTTCGCGGTCGTGTGAGGGAAGTTGAAGGGCTTTGGCGCGCGTAGGCCGGTCCGCAACAATTCTGCATTTAGAGTTCTGTGGTGTTAGTCTGGCGGGGTCAGCCTTTTTGCTGGTTTTGAATTGGGAGAATAGAATGCGCTATTTTGAGAGTTTAGAATTGGCCCAGGTTCAGTCGGGCATCAATCCGGAAGCCGTAACCAACGCACTGTTTATCGATGTATTTTGGGAGGGGGTGAACCAGAGTTCAAAGCTGATGTATCAGGTCGACGGCTTTCATGCTTACGACCCCCTGGAACAGGCTGTCACGGAAGTCACGCTTCGCAAAGATCTCAACAATGCGAACGAATTCACTGACACATCCTTTTACCAGTTGTCCGCGGATAACGGTTTTGCAACGAAGCCGCTGGGCGCGGTCAATGAGCTTTTGACTTACGAGTCCGTGATGGAAGTAGCGCAGGGGCAGGCGATGCCGTTTCTTATGGGACGCCCGACCTATATTCGCGTTGCCGCCCTCATTTCGAGCCCGATCAGCGCGAATATGGAGGGCATTGAGGCTCTTGCCTGGCCCTTCCTGCAAAGCGACCCGAACCTCGCATCGGGGCCCATGTGGCTGACCGCATTCGTTGACCCTACGACTTCGGACGCTTTCGTGTGTCTCTTCAGTGCACGAGAGGGCCAGCTTTTTTTCTCGATGGCGATGAAACTGCCCATAGGGCTTTTGATGGCACCGGCTTTGTCATCTGGAACTATTTTCGCTGGCTGGGGCTGGTACATTGTCAAGTTTCTCCTGATAGTAGCCCTTGTCGCGGCGCTGATTTCTATGTGGCCTGCTGCGGGACTTGGGGCGACCGCTGCCGTTTTGGCGGGCTGCGCCTCGACGCTACTCAGCGCGATAGCTGTGGTCATTGACTGGATACGGGAAGCCACGGCAAGCGCGCAGCCCTCGCAAGCTTGGCGGGCGAAGAAACAAGCAGCCGAAGCGAAAATCGAAGCGGCGAAGGCAAAAGCAATCGCGGCCCGTGAACAAGGCGATATGGACAAACTGAAGGAGGCCTACGAAGACCACCGCGACGCTACGAAAGAGTACCGCGACCTCTTCAACGAGCCGGAGTCTGAGTCGGGCCTCGATGCGGACGAAAGCAAGTTCGTCCAAAGCGGGCTCAACGAGGTGATCAAAGGTCTGGACGAAGCGCTCGAAACCTGGCGCTGATCGACCACTGCGCGGCGCGGACGTTACTGCGCCGCGTCGGAGATCGCATCACCCACGTCGGACATATCTTCTCCGACACCTTCAACAGTATTGCAGGCCGCCAGCAGGAACGGGGCGGTCAGAAGAATGGCGAGGAAGGCTTTGATTTGCATGAGGTCTCTCTCCGATAGTGTTTGCCGGACTTTAGACGGGGTTTTCGGGGTGGGGCAAGCCGCTTTAAGCGCTGTGGTATACTAGCGCTACGTGCAACGGATTGGGGAGGGGACGATGCGCTATGTCACGATCACCACATGGGAGCTGACCGACGGGGCCGATTTCGACCTGACGATGGAAAAGGTCGAGGCGCGGCGCCTGCCTGCGCTGAAGGAACTCGGCGCCGAGCGGGCGGAGCCCCGGGGAGGGTGCAACTGGTCCGCACCTTGGACCGGACGGTGGCGGCAATCTCCGAGTGGCCCGACCAGGCCAGCCGCGGTCCGGCGGCGGCGATGATTGAGAAGGTGCGGGCGTAGGTGCGCAGCGAGGATCGCGCCAAGAGGGTGGCTGAGGTGTGAGCGTCCACAGCGTTTGAACTTCTCGCAAGCCTGCACGCTAGCAACAGGAGCGGCACCCGAACTACCAAACAGAACGCTTGCTCCGGTTTTCCCAAGTGCATAGCGAAAGTGTTACACGGGTAGTTTTCTTGGTAGCGTACTGAATGGAGTTCAATGCTTGTTTTTTTTTAAGCTTTCGACAATCATTCTGTTTAATTCTAGGTTTTCCTCATTTATCACAGTGAAAAGATGCTCCATTTTAGAATTTTTCTTGCCGCGATAGTAAGTTGCTACGCTTCTTGTGTTGTCGCAGGTGACATGCGTTTTCTTAATTGGGGATATCTACCAGAAACAAAGATCAATTTTGGTAGGTACGTTGGTGGAGAGTACGGCGCCTTCTACCTTTCATTTGTTGAAAGAGTTGATGCAGGAGATGTCATTGACGTGTCTTCGCTACGGGTCGTAAAGACACGTTCTCAGTGTTTCCCGAATTCCGAAGCACCTCAACCTTTTCCCGTAAACTCAGTCAGTAAAGACTACGAACGAAATCTGTCAGGTGACTTTCAGGCTGAAGTAGGCGCGGCGCTCGGTGCAGATATAACAATACTCGATACAGACATTGCCAAGTTTTCCTCTGCTCAAACCAAAACTTTCATTGCTAAGGAAGCTTACTCCGACGAATGCTCGTGGCTTAGTAACCGGGCAAGTTTACCTGAAACAAACAACCTACTTGCAGTGCGGACGTTACTTTCGCTGCAGGGCAACTTTCGTCACAAGGCAGAGGTTTCTGTATCTGGGCAATTATCAGTTGATGTTGCAGACAAGCTGAGGAGCTTTGTATCAGAGAGGTTCAAAGATCTGCTTCCAGATTTCGACGTGGTGGGTTCGATTGACGGTTCTTTCAGGGAAGTCGATGAAAATTCTTTGGGTTTCCCGCAATTGACACCTGTCGGAATCTACCCGGAATTCGTAAGCGCGGGGATTGTAAGTCAGTATCTCGAGATATTCGGTGAACAAAAAATGGAAGAGTGGTTGGCTAGAGCTGAAGGAACTCAAGAAACAGCGCAAGCTTTTCTCGAAAATAACCCTCGGTTCGTTTATGAACAAGGGCAACTTCCGCGCCTGTTTGCCGGCGAGGATTTGGAGCCTTTCTCACGTGAGAGAGAAGACCAAGTTGCGGCACTTCAACTTGAAAACCGGATCGTACTTCTCAACCATGAAGCACGCCTATTGGGCGCTTCTCAATAAGAAGATCACCTCGTAAACTTTTTATACTTCACCCGCTTCGGCTCCAGCGCATCCGGTCCCAGCCGCCGCGCCTTGTCTTCCTCATAGGCTTCGAAGTTGCCCTCGAACCATTCGACATGGGCGTCGCCCTCGAAGGCGAGGATATGGGTGCAGAGGCGGTCGAGGAAGAAGCGGTCGTGGCTGATGATGACGGCGCAGCCGGCGAAATCCTCGAGCGCGTCTTCGAGGGCGCGGAGCGTCTCGACGTCCAGATCGTTGGTGGGCTCGTCGAGCAGCAGGACGTTGCCGCCGGATTTCAGCAGTTTCGCCATGTGGACGCGGTTGCGTTCGCCCCCCGACAGCAGCCCGACCTTCTTTTGCTGGTCGCCGCCCTTGAAGTTGAAGGCGCCGCAATAGGCGCGGGAGTTCACTTGCGCATCGCCGAGCTCGATGATCTCCCCCCCGTCCGAGATTTCCTCCCAGACGGTTTTGTCGCCCTCCAGCGCGTCGCGGGACTGGTCGACGTAGGAAAGCTGCACCGTGTCGCCATAGCTGAGGCTGCCGCCATCGGGTTGTTCCTGCCCGGTGAGCATGCGGAAGAGGGTGGATTTGCCCGCGCCATTGGGGCCGATTACGCCGACGATGCCGCCGGGGGGCAGCGAGAAGGTCAGATCCTCGATCAGGAGCTTGTCGCCATAGGCTTTGGTGAGGTTTTCGACCTCGATCACTTTCGACCCGAGGCGCGGGCCGTTGGGGATGATGATCTGCGCCTTGCCGACCTTTTCGCGCTCGGACTGGCTGGCCATTTCCTCATAGGCGTTGATCCGGGCTTTCTGCTTGGCCTGACGGGCCTTGGCCCCGGCGCGGATCCATTCCAGCTCGCGCGCGAGCGTCTTCTGCTTGGCCTTGTCTTCCTTGGCTTCGCGTTCGAGGCGCTTGGCCTTCTGTTCGAGCCATGCCGAATAGTTGCCCTCGTAGGGGATACCGCGGCCGCGGTCGAGCTCGAGGATCCAGCCTGTGATATCGTCGAGAAAGTAGCGGTCGTGGGTGACGATCAGGATCGTGCCCTTGTAGTCGATCAGGTGCTTTTGCAGCCAGGCGATGGTTTCGGCATCAAGGTGGTTGGTGGGTTCGTCCAGGAGCAGCATGTCGGGGGCTTCGAGCAGCAGCTTGCAGAGCGCGACGCGGCGGCGTTCCCCGCCCGAGAGGTGTTCCGGCATGGCGTCATCGGGCGGGCAGCGGAGCGCCTCCATCGCGATGTCGATCTGCGCGTCGAGGTCCCAGAGGTTCTTCGCGTCGATCTCGTCCTGCAGCGCGGCCATCTCATCGGCGGTTTCATCGGAGTAGTTCATCGCCAGCTCGTTGAACCGGTCGAGCTTGCCCTTCTGCTCGGCCACGCCCAGCATGACGTTGTCGCGCACGGTGAGGTTTTCATCGAGCTGTGGTTCCTGCGGGAGATAGCCGACCTTGGCGCCCTCGGCCGCCCAGGCCTCCCCTGTGAAATCCTTGTCGAGGCCTGCCATGATCTTCATCAGCGTCGATTTACCCGCGCCGTTCACGCCGACGACGCCGATCTTGACGCCGGGCAGGAAGCTCAGGCGGATGTTTTCAAAGCATTTCTTGCCGCCGGGATAGGTCTTGGACACGCCGTCCATATGATAGACGTACTGATAGGCTGCCATGGGATGCTCCGCCGCTGGGTTTTCATGTTCGCCGGGTTCTAGCGGAGCAACAAGGGCGGGGCAATGGAGGGGGCGGGTCAGGTGTCGTGTTGGAGGACTGAGAGGTTCGTCAGGTTTGGCATCAATGCGGACGGAGCTGCCTTTTATGCCGCAAGTGTACCAGTGTCCGGTTCGGTGAACCGTTCAACAAAGCGCAGTTGGCAAAGAAGTACTTTTGAGGCGGGTGGCCTGCGCCAGTTGTAATGGTCCTGCCAATTTTCTTGTCTTCTTCTGGGTGTCGCGCTGTCTACCCAAAACGTTTCGCTTGGCGGTGTCTCACTACCGGTAAGACTGCTTCCCCAAAAGGTTCACCAACCTTCAATTTTGGCCGACCGGATAAGGCTAGCTTGGAAGGTTTTACCGGCTTGGCGGGCGCTTGTAGCAAATGTACGATTTCACAAAACCGGCAAACCGCTCGACTAACAGATCGCTGTCTGGAAACACTTGTTTCATTCGCGATTTGGGTATTACGACTGTACCAGCAACCATCTCGGACCAAGCCGGCAAACGACGACGCCAACGACGCATGAACGCTTTCTTCAAAGAGGTTGGATAGAACCACCAGAAAGGTATGTTGTTATGCGCCTCGATGGGAAACCAGATCGAAGGCGTTTGCACCCAGTGAGCCGGTGCCAGTCTATGCAGTTCACCAGCCAGTTGATCCTCCTTTAGATCTCTACCCACATGCTCAATAACTAAATTTGAAAACGCTATATCGAAACTTTGGTCAGCAAAAGTTGTTGCGCAAGCGTCCCCGTCTAGCAAGGTAATCTTATGATGTGAGGAGCCCTCATAGGGCGGATTAGAACCTGGAAGGTTGAGCACTGTGATATCTAAAGGCTCAGGTATATCATCCCAGAATTGAGGCTTGCCACCAAGATCGACCACCCGTTCGCCGCCCTTGATCTGCATAATTTCTCGAAACTGTTGCGACCGTCGCGCCCGTGTCCGCCGAGAGAAGCTCTCCTTCAGCTGAGACACTTTTTGAAAAACGAAATAGCCCATTCGTTACTTCTTTATCGTCTACATCAAGCTTGTAAAGCAGAAGCGTGTCACTCTTCACGGGCCACGTGTCAAGTCCGCAAAAGCGTTGGTTTTTTTGGCACTTCCGCAAAACACTTCCTTCGGTATCGTTGCAAACCTCATTTAAAACTCAATTAGTTGCTGAACGATTTCCGCTCGCGCGTGCATGCAGACACCTTTCCGTTGCCCAGTATTCGGTAGAATGGGCTAACAGCCGCCGTTAGCCAAACTTGAACAAATGACGGTCTTCTGCTCCAAGCCACCAATTGCTGAGACCCCTTCCGCGCTTTGCAATAAGCCGGCTGAGGGATAGAGAGCTCCGGGGGTCAGGTAGGTCTCAGTGACTGGAAATGCTCGGGCGGGTGGCGCAGCCGGGTTTGGTCGCGTGGATCGGAGTGCGGCCCGCGCGCCTGGAAGCGGTGCAGGTTGTGACCGAGGCATCGGTAACGGATGCCGGTTTGCAGGGAGACCGCGCCAAAGCAGGTAAGCGCGCGGTAACCCTCTTTCAGATGGAGCAACTGACCCCAATCGCTTCGTATCTGGGGAGGTCAGCCCCGGTGGACCCGGCGCTGTTGCGACGCAATATCGGGGTGGTAGGGATCAACCTTTTGTCCCTGAGGGGGAGAGTCGTGGCGCTCGGCGCAAACGCGCGCTTGCGGATCACAGGCCCTTGCGCGCCGTGCTCGCGTATGGAGGAGGCGTTTGGTCACGGTGGCTATGCGGCCGTACGAGGCCACGGGGGCATGACGGCCGAGGTTGTGCGGCCCGGGACCATCGCTTTGGGTGACACAATTACCGCGTTGCCGGAGTAAGGTCAGCCCAGACCAGGGCTGCTGAGGGTGCGTGATGGGCAATCCAGGCACCGAGCGGTGTCGCGTCCATGTCGGCGATGGTGCCGCGCCAGGTCGGAGTGTAGCTGCCATGTCTTCCCGGAACGCGCAATCGAGGCTGGCCGCATGCTTCTGCATCCGGCAAGCCGCGTCCGAAAAGGACGCCGATTACGAACTCGCCTCCTTGCCCATTTTTTGCGATCAGCGGGCTGCCGCTGTCGCCGTTCACGATCCGTTGCCCGTCTTCTCGTATTGGCGGTAGCGTGAAGAGGATGCAGGTGTTTTCAGTCCAGGGCTGCACAGGTCCGGTGCGACGCGTTGGTTCGTCGTGAAACCCGCTTTTCGCTTCGCCCCAGCCCGAATGGCGTAGGTCAAGGCTTTTCCAGTCAAACGGGGTTTGCGCGTCTCCCAGCCCGACGAGCACGGGCAGCGGGATGGCGACGCCTCTCGGCACCGGCTGCGTCAGGCGGAGCAGAGCGACATCTGCACAATAGGGCAAACTGTAATGCGTGGCGCGAATGCCGAGACCAAAGCGGTTCTCATTGGACCCGAACCGTATGACCGGCTTAAAACCGGCAAGGATTGGATGAAATATCATCGGGTCTTGCCAGGCCGCCGTGCCCTGAAGGTGCCTTTGCTGCGCTAATGCTTTGCAGGGGAGCGGCGTATCATGAGGCGCTTCGGTCACGAGACCTGACACACAATGCGCTGCGGTCAGAACCAGCTTGTCCGTGATGAGCGCGCCTGTGCAGCCGCCTATGCGAACCACTGCATTGGCCGATGGCGTATCTACATCGTCACTGGTCCGGTCTTGAGCTGAGGCGACACATGGCGTGGAAATCAGCGCCAGCGCCGTCACAAAAGCTGTCAGGCATTGAAAAAAAAGCAAGTTCTTCTCCATACCGCGACCGTAGCAGGCCGCGGTCCCCTGTCGAGAGCCATTGACAGTGTTGCGCCAGGCCGCGAAGGACACAAGCGCGCACCATCGCGCGCAAGGCTGGGTTGAGAGGACGAATGTCGCGGAGAGGATGGCCAATTGCCCGTCCGGGACAGATTATCGGTTTGCTGGGTGGTTCATTCGATCCGGCCCACAAGGGTCATGTGCATATAACGCGCGAGGCCCTCAAGCGATTTGATCTTGATCGGGTATGGTGGCTGGTAACGCCGGGCAATCCGCTCAAAGCCCGTCAACCCGCCCCATTGGACCGGCGCCTTGAGGCCGCACGTACGCTTATGAGGCATCCGCGAGTCGATGTGACGGATCTCGAATTGTCTCTTGGCACAAGATACACGGCCGAGACGATTGAAGCTCTGCGGGTCCTCTATCCAGGGGTGGGCTTCGTCTGGTTGATGGGGGCGGACAACCTGGCGTCGTTTCATCGTTGGGATCGCTGGAAGAGTATTATGGGCTCTGTGCCAGTCGGCGTTCTGGCGCGACCCGACACCGAGATTGCGGCTTTGATGTCTCCTGCGGCGCGATGCTTTGCCGGTGCTCGTCTTCGCGGACAGGATATTCGAGGGTTGGGTCGCGCGCGGGTACCAGCCTGGGCTTATGTGACGATCCCACTCGCTCAGGAAAGTTCGAGCGCTATTCGTGCTGCGGGGCGTTGGTGAGGATCAGCGGCTGCGCGGCCCGAAGATCAGCCATGCGATAAATCCAAGAAACGGCATTATAAACAAGATGATAGACCAGACGATCTTGGCGCCAGTGGACGCTGCGCTGTTCCAGATGTTGTAGACTGCGTAAAGCGCGAGCCCCAGGGCGAGGATGCCGAACAAGCCTAGTTCAAGTGTCATTAGCGGGCCTTTTCTTCTGTTTCTTTTCTCCGTGGCGGGTCGCGGAAGCAGGCACCTACACGGATGTAATCAGGTAAAGATCGGCAAGGATCATGAGGACGACAAGAATTCCAAATTCCATAGCTGTTAACCTTTGATTTCTGCACGTTAGAGCGACAAGTGCCGCGCACGCGCACCGCGTTCAATTGCAGCCCCTGCCAGCCGGTCGATATTGAACTGGTAGCGCACTTCAGCGAGCATCTCCAACTCCGTGTCTCGCAGTTTTCCGTCCGCTGCCGCCACATCACAGGCCAGGGCATAGGCTGTTTCCAAGAGACGTGCCGGCAGAGCTTCACGGATCAGCCCGAAGAGCGCATCGAGCCCATCTTCCTCGGCAAAAAGATCAAAAACGATCTGGCTGGTCTGCCGCATCCGGTCGATATCGTAGCCGGCAAATACCGGCAGGTAATTCACAATCTGCTCGATGGAGATCAGCTCCGCTGTGCGAATGGTCTCATCTGATGCAGACACCGCAACCATGAGCGCCACAAGCGCGTCCTGCGGAGAAAGGGCGGTGTCGGAGGGAGCCATGTGAAATCCTTTGCTAACGTGTCGCCTTAGGTAAATATTGACGTCCAGCCCGCCCCGCAATAGCTAGCGCGGCACGCATGCGGCATAGGGCCGTAGGTGCCTAAGAAAGCTCTTGAAAATGTCTGAACTGCGCGATCTTGCGATGTCGTCGAAAGCCTGGCCGTTTGAAGAGGCGCGCCGGGTATTGAAACGCTATGCCAAGGGCGCGCCGGAAAAGGGCTATGTGTTGTTTCAGACGGGCTATGGGCCCAGCGGTTTACCGCATATCGGAACGTTTGGCGAAGTTGCCCGCACTACAATGGTGCGCCGGGCGTTTGAGATTCTATCGGACATTCCCACAAAACTGATTTGTTTTTCTGACGATATGGATGGGTTTCGGAAGGTGCCCGGCAACGTCCCGATGCAGGAAGAGCTGGCCCAAGACCTCAACCTGCCGCTCACCAAAGTTCGCGATCCGTTCGGGACACATGAAGGATTTGCTCAGCACAATAACGCGCGGCTTTGCGAGTTTCTCGACAGTTTTGGGTTTGAGTACGAATTCGCATCCTCGACGGAGTATTATACGTCAGGCCGATTTGACGAGATGCTCCTCGTTGCTCTGGAGCGTTTTGACAAGATCATGGACATTATGTTGCCGACGCTCGGAGCAGAGCGTCAGGCGAGCTACTCGCCCTTCTTGCCGATTTCGCCGAAGACAGGACATGTACTGCAGGTTCCGACTCTCGATCGTAACGTTGCGAAAGGCACGATTACATATGAAGAACCCGACGGAGAGCGCATAGAGCTGCCGGTCACCGGTGGCCGGGTAAAGATGCAATGGAAGCCCGACTGGGCGCTGCGATGGGCGGCGCTCGGTGTGGATTACGAAATGTCGGGCAAGGATCTAATAGACAGTGTGACACAGTCATCGAAGATTTGCCGGGCGCTGGGAAAGCAGCCGCCTGAAACGCTGTCTTATGAGCTGTTCAATGACGAACTTGGACAAAAGATCTCGAAATCCAAGGGCAACGGGCTGAGCATGGAGGAATGGCTGACCTATGCCGCGCCTGAAAGCCTGTCCTACTTCATGTATCTCAAACCGAAGTCCGCGAAGCGGCTCTATTTCGATGTTATTCCCAAAGCCGTGGACGAGTATCATCAACAGTTGCGCACTTATCCTGATCAGGAGCTGAAAGCGCAGTTGAACAACCCCGTATTCCATATCCACGGAGGCGACGTTCCTGCTTCAAATCTTGTTGTGTCGTTTTCAATGCTTCTGAACCTGGCGTCTGTTGCCTCGGCGCATGACAAAGAGGGACTTTGGGGATTCATCCAGCGATATGCGCCTGAAGCATCGCCAGAAACACATCCGGACCTCGACGCAGCCGCAGGCTATGCAGTTCGATACTATCAGGACTTCGTTGCTCCCAACAAAACCTATCGATTGCCCACAGCTCTAGAAAAAGAAGCGCTGGAAGACTTGAGGGCTCGGTTGGCTGACTGGAATGGTGGTCTTGACGCCGAGGCGCTGCAGTCCGAGGTGTTTGCAGCCGGGCGCGAACGTTTTGACCCCCTGCGCGCGTGGTTCACGGCCCTCTACGAGGTTTTGCTCGGGGCGTCGCAAGGTCCACGCTTTGGAGGCTTCGTTGCGCTTTACGGCGTGGACGAAACTGTTGCTTTGATAGACAGGGCTCTTGCCGGAGAACTCGCCGACTGATTTGACCCGGCCTGCTTGCGAGTTACCTCGTGAAGTGTTGCTCCGGAGGCCCCAAAATGATCAGACGGCTTTTACTCGCACTCAGCATCGTATTGGCTGCTTCTGTCGCTCAGGCAGATGAGGCAGCCGCACCCGATATTCAGGCAACGATCGGGGCGCAGCTTGAGGCATTCAGAGCCGATGATTTTGCACGGGCGTTCACCTATGCTTCCCCTATGATCCAGTCCATGTTCGGCACGTCCGAACGCTTCGGTGTGATGGTCCGCAACGGTTACCCAATGGTCTGGCGTCCGGCGGAGGTGCAATACCTGGATCTCGAGGATAGGGGCGGAAGCCTCTATCAGAACGTGCTGATCCGGGACATGCAAGGTGGACGCCACGTGCTGGAATACCAGATGATCCGAAACCAGGCGGGATGGCGGATCAACGGTGTGCGCCTGCTGCGGGACCCCAGTATAGGGGTCTGATAGACTTCCCGGTACGCGCGCTTTGAACACTAAGCGCGTTTTGGTTTCCAGATCTTCAGATCAAGCAAAACCTTGGCGGTCGCCACGCCCAGGAAAATTGCAAGCATCACTTTCGAGACAATTTCCATTGTGCCTTCGATCAGAAGCGCGTGGACAATGGTTCCGACCACTGCGACGATTGCGGCTGCACTGTGTAGCTTGCGCCAGAGCCTGAGTTGCGGACGGCCGCGCACACGCCAGATTGCAAGGGCTGCGCTGGCGATAACGGCCCACATGGCCAATGCGCCCCAAATTCCGAAAGGCGTCGGAGAGCGGAAAAGCAGCACATCAATCACATCCGGTGGGCTTGTGACCCAAAGTCCGGCAATGTGCAGAACTACCGAGACAACCAACAGAAACCCGACCCAGCGGTGCAGGCGGCGCCCGCGTGAGGCAGGCATGCCTGGAAGGTAGCCTCCTGCAAGCAACGGCTGCAGCAGCATGAGAGCCATCGCAAAAATTCCGGCGAAACCAGCAAAAACGTACATTGGCTCACGCCATGCCAGCAGCGGGCTCTGTGTTGCCGCGACAATCGGAACAACCAGCGCGGCACATACAATGGTCCAGATAAGGATGCCGCGCATTCGTTCCGCCGCAGGATCAGGCTGGTTCGAGTACGAAATGCGCCGCAAGTGTTGTATCGCTTGAGCTGCCCATCAGAGGTCGCAGGAACACGGTTTTGAAATCACCGCTGTCATACGCGAGATGCCCGTGGGCTTGACCGAATGCGGGAACGATCTGCGGCATTTCAAGCCGGAATTCTCCGTTTCTGTCGGTCAAAGTTGCGCCGTGGCTTCTGGCGTCCCGCTCGTGGCCTTCGGTGGTATGAGCCCAGATCTGAATGCGCTGGCCTTGCAGGGGCGCCCCGTCGCCTGCACGGCGTACGGTTCCGGTCATCCAGAACCCGCCGCCGCCGATCCGGTCGACGATCGCGGCTCCGGGCCGATAGTTATTGGATCCACCGCGCATCGAAGGGGTCGGCGCGACACTGGCCGCCCGAGCCGGCACAACGAGACCTGAAGCCGCCGCAGCCGCTGAGCTCGCAAGAAGGAACCGTCGGGAAAAAAGGCGTTCTTTCATTCGTCAGTCTCCTGTCGATTTCGTAGGGCCATTTAGCAGTATAGCTCAGTTTCTTTTGATGCCGAGCTAGGTACTGATGGAGTCGAAAAAAACCGTGCTCAACGTCTCGTGATACCGAAAACAACGCCAGTACAAATGGTGGGTTAGCCGCAAACGGTTAGGCGAGAAGCCCACGGGTCCAATTCAGTAGAAGGTCGTTTTGCAGTTTGCGGGCCCGTCGTGCCCATGCACGGCCTCCCTCCGGTCTTTCTCGCTGGGCACGGGTCAGAAGCGCCCTGTGGTCTAGATCTGCTGACATAATTGCAAAAGCGTACTGGCGACCCGAAGGCGGTACGATGTATCCGCCCAGAGCAGAGACAAAATTCAGGGTGCCCGTTTTTGCAAAGATTGCTGTGGGCAGGGAGGACAGCTGATTTCCTTGCCTGTCTCGCAAAGTCACGGGCTTCAAAAGTGGCCCCAAATCGGAGATGGCGTTTTCCAGCGCAAGCGCCGTTGCCAGGTCGCGTGCTGAAACTCTTGTCGCGTCTCCGAGACCGGAATGGTCGGCGAATACCATGTTCGCAGGCTGCGGCATCTGCGCGGAGAACCAGCTCGCCATAGTGCGCCCTGATGCGCCGAGACTATCTGGCCGGCTACCAAGGCTTTGGGTTGCGCTTAAACCAACGCACTCTGCGGCCAGGTTTGTCGAGTATTTGAGCATGCCGCGCAGGATCGTCGGGAGCTGATCGCTGTTGCGGTAGGCGATTGTCCAGGCCCCCGGCAAATTGGCCGGCATGCTTTGGGCAATCTGAAGGTTGATTCCGTTCTTCGACGCCAAGGTGCGGAACACATCGGCGGCATAACCGTCCGGGTCTCGCACCGGGAGCCATCGGCCTCCTTCGCGTCCCAAAGCGCCTCTGGCGACAGTCCAATGGTCACGCCCCTCGCGGCGTTCGTACGTGTAGATGGGCGTCTGGCGCTGCTGAACGGACATCGAAGACACACGCACCTGTGGTCGCAGTGACCCTGCGCGGGCATCAAGCGATACTGCGTAGTCAGCGCCCTCTCGCTTCCACTCGAAATACACCCGGTTAAAATTGAGATTGAGGCCATCGATGGCCGGGTTGTAGCCCAGATGGTCCGGTTGCCCGGGATCGATCGACGGCAAGGCTGGTAGGTGGCTGCCATCATAGTAAAACGCGCCAGCCACGGCACGAACGCCGGCATCGGAAAGTGCAGTGGCCAGTTCTGCAAGGCCTGTTGTGTCGAGCGTGGGATCGCCGCCCCCGGTCAGTACAAGATCCCCCTTCAGCACTCCGTCTTCGATTGGTCCAGTGCCAAGGAGTCTCGTCTGATATCTGTGCCCGGCTCCGAGTGTGCGCAGCGCATACAGGGCAGTCAGCGCTTTTGTTGTAGACGCTGGCGGGAGTTTCAGGGCAGGCGCAAAACTGTCCTGCACCTCACCGCTGGCGAGATCAACCAGTGCAATTGTCGTGGCGCCTTTGACTTTTGCCTTTGCGACGAGGTCGGCGGTGTTCGGCAGAGTCCTTTGAAGCAAGCCTGTCGGACGTGCCCGTGGCACCTGGCTGGTCAGGGGCGCATTTGCAAAGGCAGCACCAGTGGTGCTGGCGGCCAATGCGGCGAGCAATGCGCGCCGCGAAAGGGTCGGCGATCCGGTCATGAGCTTAGTTAAACTCAGACCTGTGACAGGAACAAGGCAAGTGCTTGTTTGGACAAGATCTGAGGGCTATGGCTGAGCGGATTGTTGCAAAAGGCACGCGCATGGCGCTTACGGTGTTGATCATGCTTCTGGCAATGAGCCTGATCCCGCTGGGTGACACCGCGGGTAAACTCCTCGTCCAGCAGGGGATCGCGCCGGTTTTTGTAGGTTGGAGCCGATTTGTCATCGGGGCGCTCCTGATTGCCCCTTTCGCGGCGCGCGCAATGAAACCAAACCTTCTGGTCGATTGGCGGATATGGCTGCGCGGCGGACTTATCGTATGTGGGGTTGCCTCGATCCTCACTGCCCTGAAAACCGAGCCTATTGCGAATGTATTTGGCGCTTTTTTCGTCGGGCCGATCCTATCATATTTCTTGTCTTGCTGGCTGTTGGGCGAGCGATGGAGTTGGGCGCGCAGCGCGCTGCTGCTGGTTGGGTTCTGCGGCGTGCTGCTGGTGGTTAAACCAGGCTTCGGGATGACGCGAGGCCTGGTTGTGGCAGTGTGTGCGGGCACCTTTTATGGACTCTATCTTGTTGCGAGCCGATGGCTGGCTGACGCAGCGCGTCCGCGTGCTCTCTTGCTTTCGCAACTTCTGGTCGGCGCGGTGCTTTTTGCGCCATTCGGCCTTGTTGCGGTGCCCCCGATTACTCCGCCGATAGGTGCACTGGTTTTTTTGAGCGGGGCCGCGTCGATGCTGGGCAATTTTCTGCTGATCATCGCCTATCGACGCGCGGAAGCGGGCACTTTGGCACCCTTTGTTTATTTTCAACTGGTTGCTGCCACAGCACTGGGCTGGCTTGTTTTCCAGGAATTCCCGGATGTTTTCGCCGGGATTGGGCTTTTGATCCTGGTCACTGCAGGTGCCAGTACCTTGCTGTTGCGTCGAGCCTAGAGCGAAGCGCGGTCCGCTCAAACGCCGTTAACAGCCCGAAGCTAGAGTCCCTTTTCAACCGACCCACGTCGGCGAAATCCGGACAGAGCAGACTTGAGCCCACGTGCTATGCGGTCCGTGTCGTATCTGGTTCTGCCTGTCGCCTTCAAGTTGCATAAGGGGATCTTGCATGAACAAGGCAATCACCGACGGACTCGACCTGATGCCGCCTGCGTTCGAGCAGGGCCTCGATGTCTGGTCGCAAGGCAATGGTACGCCTGCAACGGCCACTTGGGATGGTGCTTCGAACGCGGTTCTGGTGCCTTCAGACGCTGATTTTGGAAGCTGCCTGGAGATCGTCAAACAACAGAGTTTGACCCGCATTCGGTTCAAAGGAGAAACGCCGATCCTACCTGGATGCTATCTTCGGGTTTCGGTTCGCATAAAAGTTCTTTCGGGAGCCTTGCCGGAAGCGCGTATCGGTGCCTGGGCCGGAACAACCGGAGGGCAGAGCGTTGGAGGGATATTGGAGGACGGGCCGCTTACGACCCTGACCGCCTACGGAAGCGTTTACGAGATTTCCGCGATCGTTGGTTCCGGCAATCGAGGCGGTGTGGATATGGTTTGGGGGACGATCCCCCTCTATGGGCATTTCGGATTGGACCTGAGCGGACCGAGCGGGGGGGTGATCCGGATAGATGACATCAAAATTGAAGACGTAACGGGTGTTTATCTTCGCAAGCTTATGGATTGGGTCGATGTCCGAGACTACGGCGCGCGCGGCGATGGGGTGACCGACGACAGTGCGGCCTTTCTCGCGGCAGACGCCGCGGCCAACGGGCGCCGTCGGGTGCTTGTCCCTGAGGGGATTTATTATCTGGCGGACCACGTGACAATGGTGTCAGAAACGCGGTTCGAAGGCACAATTTCGATGCCGGACGATAAGCGACTTTCGCTAACGCGCAATTTCAATCTCAATGCGTACTACGATGCGTTCGGAGATGAAGTCTTGGCGTTCAAAAAAGCCGTGCAGACGTATTTTAACTTCTCAGACCACGACATCCTGGACCTCTGCGGTCGCTCGATCTCTGTCAGTGAACCGATCGATGTTCACGCTGCGGTTGGCAACAAAGATACAATGACAATACGCCGAGTGATCCGGAACGGGCAGTTCAACTGCGCTGACAGTCCGGCTTGGGATACCGTCGATGTAACATCCGACGCGACCTATGACCCAGCGGTTCCCTATGAACTGACCGGCGTGACAAATGTCGCGTCCATCGCCATTGGTAGCCTCGTGGAAGGTGCCGGGGTGGGGCGAGAGGTCTATGTCCGCGACAAGAATGACGCAACCGGAAAGATCACCCTGAGCCACGGTCTTTACAATGCGGCTGGCACGCAGAGTTATAGCTTTAAGAGATTTCAGTATGTGCTTGACTTCAGTGGATTTTCAAATCTGGATAAGTTCCAGTTAGAGAACATTGATCTGCGCATGAATGAGCGCGCCTCGGGCATTCTGATGTCCCCCGACGGCGCGACTTTTACTGTCGAGAACTGCGAATTCACAAAGCCGAAAGACCGCGCAATGAGTTCGCACGGTGTCGGGTGCCAGGGCATGGTTGTTGATGGATGTGTCTTTCTGTCGCCAGAGATCGAAGCGCTGGTTGTGGATCGCACCTCGGTTGGATTCAACGTCAACGCAAATGACGCGAAAATACGCGATTGCCGCGCGGTGAGGTTCAAACACTTCATGGTGCTTAACGGATCAGGCCATATAATCAGTGGCAATCACTGGTGGCAGGGCGATGGAACGATTGGTGGTCCCCGTACTGCCGGGTTGGTGTTGACCCAGGCCAATGTCAAAACGTCGATCACTGGGAACTATCTGGACAATTCCACGCTCGAGTGGACAAACGAACATGACTCAACCCCGGACTTCGGTACCGAGTTTTCCTTTGGCGGCCTTGCGATCACTGGCAATATTTTTACCGTTAATGGGGCCGGGGACTGGTTCAAATTCATTTCGATTAAACCCTACGGCGCGGGTCACTACATTCAGGGTTTGTCCGTATCCGACAACGTCTTCAAATCGATCAACGGTCGTATTGACCGCGTTGATGGCGTAGATACCTCGATCGCGGATCTTGATGCAGGACAGTCGCGATTGCTGGTCTTCGATGCCAACGCCTACAATTCTGTTGACGTCAAGACGATCAGCCCAGCCCCCCTCTTTCTGGAACAAACGAGTGAGGCTCAGCAGTGGTTACTCGAAACAAACAGCATTCTTCCTTTCAATGGACGCACCCGTTTTGTCACATCAGTCGTGGCTGAGTCGGATCTAACTAATTTGGAAGGAAATCAAGTGTTTGCGATGCCTTTGGTCGATCTGCAGTATGGCCCGAACAAGGACCAGGTTCTTCTGACCTGGCCAGAACCCGTAAAGGGCCGGTTGCACATCACCGTGCGAGCTGATCGTGGCACATGACGAATTTCGTGCGCGGCGGTTGCCAGCTTTCTGGGCCCGGTCTACCTGACGTTTATGTCCGAGAGCGCCATGCCCGCCGAAAATGTACAAGACTACCCACGGCCGCCAGCGTTGGAGCCGGTGACCGAGAGACTACGGGTTGTCCTCGCGGGCACGATAATTGCAGATACTGACCGTGGGTTCCGGGTTCTCGAAACGCATCATCCACCAACATATTATATTCCTGTAGCCGACATCCTTGAGGGCGCTCTCGTGCCGGTGCCGGGAAGCAGTTGGTGCGAGTGGAAGGGCAGGGCGCAGTATTTCGATGCTAAAGCTGCCGGGATAACCAGTCATAGAGCTGCATGGGGGTACCCAAACCCAACCGCACGGTTTGCGTTGCTCAAAGACCATGTTGCTTTCTACCCAGAACGGATGGAGGCGTGTTTTGTCCGCGACGAGTTGGTGGAGGCGCAGCCAGGCTCCTTCTATGGTGGATGGGTTACCTCGAATCTGAGGGGCATAGTTAAGGGCGGTCCCGGAACCCTGGGTTGGTGATCAGAGCCCGAGATCCTCGGGTGTGAGTGTAAAGGCTTTGCCGAACCCGCCGTTTAAATGCGCTTCTTCTGGAGCCAGTAAAACGAAATTGAAATCGCCAAAATCGATATAGAGTTTTGCCTTGGGGTGGGTGGTAAGATAGTGCTCACGAAGTCCGGCGAAATCCACATCTTCCCGCGTGACGAAGGTTGCAGTGCATTGCAGTGTAAGCCGCGGATGAGTGAGCGGGTCGCCCTTTTCTCCTGGCTCTCCGACCAGCAACGAACAGGACGGCGTCTGACGCAGGGCACGTGTGTGGTGTGATAAATCAGAAACTAAAGACAGCGGCATGCCATCCGGTGTTGTGCCGACAGCAATGCGGCTGACCATCGGGGCGCGCGTTTCTGGATCCTGGACGCCGATTGCGCCATAGCGCGCCTCGTCAATCAGGTGCCGTGCCAACGCACGGGCCTCATCATTGGTTGGTCGGATCGGAGAGGTTTCCGGCATAGGGACCGTCCTTGTTTCAAACATGACTTGGATCAAGGTAATTTCAGCGCATTTCGTCTAGCAATGATCCAGAAGACTTACTGACAAGACAAGGACTTGAGTCATGTATTCGAATATTCTCGTAGCGGTTGATGTGGATCATGCAGAAACTGGGGCCAATGCGATCGAGTTGGCACAAGCTATGGCCGCTGATGGCGCAGGTATCACAGCCCTCTATGTGTTGGAGGCTTTGCCAAGCTATGCCACGCAATACTTGCCGGAAGAACATCTGAGCAATCGGATCACGGAATTTACAAATGTCTTGTCTGCCGAGCTTGGCAACCCTGCTGGTGTGGTTCCAAAAGTGGTTACGGGCCATTCCGGCGCGACAATCGTCGACTATGCCACTGATCACGGCGTGGATTGCATTGTTATTTCTTCGCACAAGCCCGGGTTGCAGGACTTCTTTCTAGGTTCAACCGCTGCCCGCGTGGTCCGGCACTCGCCTTGCTCGGTGCATGTCATCCGCTGAAGCCCGTTTGACCTGAAGGGACGGGGACGAGGAGGAGGAGACATGCCCCATATTTGTCAGTCTGCCAATTTGCAGACGGTGATCACAACGTTCGAGGTAACGCCGGGAACCTGCCAGGATTTATTGGATGCGCTGCACGCGGCCTATGGCGAGTTCATCTCGCATCAGCATGGGTTCATCGCGGCCGGTTTACATGTGAATGACGCGCGCACGCGGATCGCAAACTACAGCCAATGGAGCCGCCGCGAAGACTTTCTGTCTATGTTGCGGAGCACTGACATGCGCAATCGCAGTCGCGATTTTTCTGCTTTGAGCCGAAACTTCGAACCAGTGCTCTACGACGTTGATGCAGTTTTTGAGCGTTAGAACTCGGTCCACAGACCAAGTTTAAGCGTGATGTCTTGTTCGCCCTTGAGGCCAAAGGCTGCGGATGTTTCCAGTCGCGTCCTTTCCCCTAGCTCGAACGCAACGGACGGAGCCAATTCCCATGTTGGCTCAGACGCGCGTGACTCGTCTGAGTAGCGCAATTGAGCAAACCATAGCTGGCCAGAGCTGCGGTTCACGCCAACCGTAGTGTCCACTTTAGTCAGCCGGCTGTCAGTGGTCTGTCTTTCACGCACACTGGCATCCACAGAAGCCCAGCCTGGCCCCAAAGTGCTTCCAAAACCCATGCCCCAACTGCCTCCAATAACGTAGATCGCTTCCGCGTAGCTTGTGTCCGTCTGGCGCGCGCCCACACCGCCTAAAACCGCAAACTTGTGGCGCCCTGTTGTAATGGGAACGGGTACGCGCAGGAACACATACCCTTCTCCTTCGGTATAATAGTCGCTGCCGCCGTCGACTCCAATTGTGAGCGTCTCGGTCAGACCGTACTCACCGTAAAGCGAGTAGTACAAATCACGGTTGTCGCCATCGGTCGGCCGCTCGATCGAAAAAGACAGAAAGCTCGATCCAGTCTCGCGCGGCCAGGGTCCGGCGAAAGCTGCGGCGCAGCCCCATAGCCACGCAAGACAGACGAGGCTGGTGCGCATGCCGACAGGGTTGTCAATCAAGGTTAATGAAAGGTTAACTGCCAACGCTCGAAAACCGGGCGTCCATTGAGGAAATCGGTCTTTGATCCAGTACAGATGCTAGTTTGCGGGTGCGTCCGGCACAGAATCGGCGCAGGCTACGACCGCAGGAGATCAGGGGGATCACATGGCGGGCAGCATCATTACGATCGCACAACAAAAGGGGGGGTCCGGAAAGACCACTCTGGCCGTTAATCTTGCAGTTGCTGCGCGACGCGCGGGACAGACCGTGGCGGTTATAGACACTGATCCCCAAGGGTCATTGGGCCGTTGGTTCATGACCCGGTTGGATCGTATGGACGGAGAGCCGGACATGGATTTCTCGACCTCATCCGCCTGGGGCGTGGGCTACGAGGTCGGCAAGCTTGCGCGCGAAAACGACCTGGTGATCATCGACACGCCGCCGAAAGTGGACAGTGACCTGAAACCTGCGCTGCGGGCCGCTGATCTTGTTCTGGTGCCGGTGGCAACAAGCCATGTCGATCTCTGGGCTACGGAAGGTGTTCTGGATCTCGCGGACCGCGTCTCCATCCCTACGCTGCTTGTCCTTAACAGGACGCGGGCGGGCACGCGTCTTGGCGCTGAAGTGGCACAAGCCGCTGCAGAGACCGCGGCCGATCTGGCTGAAGCCCAGCTGGCGAATAGGATCGTTTACGCAGAGACTCTGGGACAGGGACTTGGCGCGCAGGAAAGCCCGAAACGCGGGCCTGCGCAGTCCGAGGTAGATGCGTTGCTGGCAGAGGTCCTCTCACGGCTCAACTAGGCGGTTGGATTCTGGCGATAAGTGACCATGTACTGAACAGGCAGAGTTAGGGAGTAAGCGATGCAGTGTCCTATCGACGGAACCGAGTTGAAGATTGCTGAACGCCAAGGTGTCGAGATCGATTACTGCCCTTCGTGTCGTGGTGTTTGGCTTGACCGCGGAGAATTGGACAAGATCATAGATCGCTCGAATACTGCTGCTCCCCCTTCGCAGGACGCCTATCAAGACGAGTATGCCGGTGGCCGCGATCCACGGTTTCGCAAAAAAAAGCGTGAGAGCTTCTTAATGGATCTCTTTGATTTCTGATCAGCAGTCGTGGTCGCGCTAAAAACGGCTGCGTCGGGGTGAGTGGTCTCGCAGTGGTACGGGGCTAGCTCAAACTGCATGAAAATGGAACTGAGCCTGGAAACCCGGGCGGGGCTGCCCGACGCGCTGAGGGTCTTGGTGGATGAATACCCCCGAGATGGATGGCAGGCGCATCCCAATTTCAATGCGATGGTTCAGTTCTGGCTGTCTCGACACGTGATGTTCCGGACGTTGCACGCTCGGCTAGAGACAGAGACACAGAGCTTTCTGGACCGCCAGATCACGTTCGAGGTCTATGCGCCGCGCTTATCCCATCTTGCTGGCACTCTGTTGAACGAGCTGCATACGCACCACCAGGTCGAAGACAACCACTACTTCCCCCGGCTTATGGCACTCGACGATCGCGTGGCTTGGGGATTTGAGCTTCTTGACGCCGATCACCACGCAATGGACGGGTTGCTTGATGGGGCAGCCAACGCCGCGAACACCACGTTGCATACGCAAGAGGCGGGACCGTTCCTGGCGGAATTGGAGCGCTTTGGCCGGCTTCTCGACCGTCATCTGACCGATGAGGAGGAGCTTGTCGTACCTGTGGTTTTGTCCTCGGGCTTCGTTGGATAGAGACCGAAACCGCGATCACACCGTCGGCGAAGTCAGGCAGGTGCGGAACTTCGCGACCTCAGGTGCTGCGCCCTCCAGGCTGAACGGAAGAGCCATATCACCCGAGAATGCGACGGCCGTGGCGTTCAATTCGAGGCCGCTCAGAACATTGCCGAACCCGGTGTCGCTTACGGTCAGAGTGCGCCCACTGTTCGAGAGTGTCTGGCGATTGGTGCTGATCGTCAGACCCGCGGGCCCGTTAAAAGTGATCCCGAAAACATCGGCCTGCGGCCATGGCCCGGGCGATGTCAACGCAATCGAGTAAAGCGGCCCGGCCGGGTTATATGTCAGGCGAACCTCTGCGGTTTCCTCGCTATGGGTCAAGGTGCAAAGGCTGCCCTCGTAACCCGCCTCCCAAGCGAGAGCGGGCAGAGGTAGAAGAGCAAAGGCAATGACTAAACGCATGCCGGGAAGGTAGTTCGCTCAGGGCGCGCGTCACGGCAAGACTGCATCTGTGATATAGCAAAAGAGGCCGAGCGAAAGATTCGGAGGTGGGGTGCGACGATTGCGCGGGCAGAACGCGGGAGGAAAGCCGATGTTTGCCAGAGTAACCCCATACAAGATGAAGCCGGGTACGCGCGATGACGCGATGGCATTGATGGAGCAACTCAGATCCAAGATAATGGGCATGCCTGGCATGCACAATTTCATCAATGTGATGAGCGAGGATGGATCCGGCTACGTGATCTCGGTCGTGGAAAGCGAGGCCGCCTCAAACGCCAATGCTGAGACGGTCAAATCGCTCTGGGCAGAGTTCGCGCCAATGCTTGAAGCGATGCCGGTGCCCGAGGGCTATGACGTAATGGCGAACTGGACGAATTGAGGCTAGCCTCGCGCTGAAGTGACGCGCGAGGTTCCCATGCCCCTGAACATTCTGGTTTTTCTCGGCTCTGTCCGGGACAGCTCCCCGCCCCGCCCGCCGCGGTTGGGGGAGCGGGTGGCGCTTGCGTGTGTTGCGCATCTGCGCGCCGCGTCGCATCAGGTAACGCTCATTGATCCGCTCGAGATTGAGTTGCGGCGCCGTTTCAAGCCGGAGTTCGCCTATGCAAAGGGACGCGCGCCTGAAGCGTTGTCCGGGCTCGCCGCTCAGATCGACGCGGCGGACGGCTTTGTGATGGTCAGTCCAGAATACAACCATGCCATGAGCCCGGCACTCGCAAACCTTCTGAACCACTTCGGCAGCTCCTTGTTTTCTTACAAACCAAGCGTCATCGCAACCTATTCCGCCGGGCAGTGGGGCGGGGCGCGGGCAGCGGTAAACATGCGGACCTTCCTCAGCGAGCTCGGGTGCCTGCCGGTCTCGGCCATGATCCATGTGCCGAAAGCGGCGGAGGTGTTCGACGATGCAGGTGGGTATTTGAACGGGGGAGACGCCGACCAATGGGAGGCGTACCTGGGTCGGGCCTTTGATCAACTTGCGTGGTGGGGCGAGGCAGCGCGGATCCAGCGTGTGGCGGCAAAGGTGCCGGAGGCGTTTACGCGCGACCCAAGCCAGCGCAATGCGCCCTGAGTCGCTGCGCTCAGAAAACAGCGAAGACCGACAGGCCATGACAGGCTCAGGGCCGAAGGAGACCTGATTTCGGCATCCCGCGTTCTCTCCGGTCGGCGAAAGGACGCCTAAATTGAGGATTTTGGGCAATAAATCCGGTTGAGAGCTTGTCTGCCTCAGGTGTCGGGTGAAAGGAGTAAGGTATCGTCTTGCGCATTTCGTGAAGAGCCTCGCTTTGGATCTAGATCTCTTCAATTGGTTCAACAGCTGGAACGGCAGGTTCGCGGGGCTCGACGTCCTGCTGGGTCTTGCCACCACAAATATGGTGAAATCCGTGCCGTTTATGATGGGCGTGTGGGGGCTTTGGTTCTGGCCCAAAACGCCTGAAGACCGGCGCCGGATGCGCGATGCGCTTGTGGCCACCCTGTTGCTGACCGTTCCAATCATCGTACTCACCAGGGCGATTGCAAACTTTGCGCCGTATTCCCCCCGTCCGATCCATACGCCGGGTCTGCATCTGCAATTGTTTGAGGGACAGAACACCGATGTTCTCGATCGTTGGAGCTCTATGCCGTCCGATCACGCAAGTCTCTTTATGGGTTTGGCAGTCGCATTCCTAATGATCCACCGAACGCTTGGCGTTTTCTTTGTCCTCTGGGCGATAGGCGTCTCATCGGTGCCGCGCATTGTTTTGGGCCTGCACTGGCCATCGGATGTGCTGGTTGGCTGGTGTTTGGGAGCAGGACTAATGCTCGTTCTGATGCGACCGGCGACCAGACTGGTGGAACGGTCGAACATCGTACCACTTCTTGAGCAGAGAGAAGCTCTTGGATACCCGCTCCTTTTCCTTGCGACTTTCGAGGTGGCGCGCATGTTCCAGTCAACCCGGGGACTGATTGAGCTGTTGGTGATGTAGTCCCGCAGCCGGGGCGGGGCGCGGTTGCAGAAGATCACGATCTGACCGCTGTTTTCGTTGGCGCGGAACCCACGGCGCTCGATCTCGGCCATGAAGCGGTCTATGCCTGCGAAGCGTGACATAGTGAGGAGCTTTTGGGTCTTTAGACCCTATCAATCGCTCCGGTGGAGCGATTGAAGCAACGAAAGCGCTTTACGGCGGATGACTTCGCCATTCTGGACGGCTTTGGAGGCAAACACATCGGCCAACCAGACCTCGGCGAGAGCGGAGAGTATCGATTGCGCACGGGGGCGAGGATGGTGCGGCTTTGGTGAACGGCGTGTAAAGTTCTAGCTCGTAGGCGCAAACCCTCGCAGTTGAAGTTAGAGCATGGGTAAGCCAATGCCCGTCACTATTAGGCGAGCTCTGGGGTTGTCCCTAGTTCAGATAGTTATTTCGATCTTGTTTCGGCGATTGTTCGCGGAAGCATCTTCCCAGTGGAGCTCAATTTCCTCTTTTGGCGGGACGCCAATGAAGACTCTTGCAAGTACGTCGACACTTTGGCCTTTCTCCATTCTTGCCATTGGAAACTTGCCCGATCCTGTTTCGTCTTGAATTATTTTGTTGTCGTCGCTCAGCACTAGGCGGACGTTTCTAGCCTCCGCAGGGCCTAGATTGAACACTCTCAGACACCAACTGTTCTTACTCTTCTTGACTAGGCGTGCGGACACTTGTGCTGTTTGGTCGTGTTTAGCATCTTGTTGAGCCTTCGAAATCTGAATGCGAACCAGTTCTATCTCTCGAGACGTCAGTTGATTTTGATTTTGGTTTGTCTTTCTTGTTTCCCAAAAAGCTAGCGCAGCAATCAGTAGTGCAAAAAGTGAGATGTAATCGGATACAGAAAGATCACTCATGTTTTGAAACTTTTTCTAAGCCTATCCCGAAGGTCGGAAACGATCTGACTTCCTAACTCTGTAGTTGCTGCACCAACAGTTTCTTGGTTCTCGTCAACCAATTGACTTGTTGTAAACTCGTTTCCGCAGCCTACACACTTGTGTGCCTCGCCTTCGTTTTCACCAGCGTCCTTTGTCTCCCAAAGCGAAGAACCACAAGTCGGACAAACCAACGATACGTCGACTTCATAGTTTTTCTTCAAGTGTCATCCTTTCCGCCGCCGCTTCACATTCCCCCCGCGCTGCCCCGGCCGCCCGGCCGTTGACCGCCCCACGGCTGCCTCGCTCGCGGCGTCAATCGCCGATTGCCGCGCGAGCGGGTCGTCGGCGACGGCCAGATCCACCGCCTCCAGCCGTTTGATCTCATCCCGCAGCCGGGCGGCCTCTTCGAACTCCAGGTTCTCGGCGGCCTTGCGCATCTCGTCGCGCAGCCCGTTCAGATGCGCCTCGAGGTTCGCGCCGTGCATTGGTTTGTCGACCTTGGCGGTGACGCGGTTCATGTCCACGTCGCCCTCGTAAAGACCGGCCAGCACATCCTCGACATTCTTTTTCACCGTCTCCGGCGTGATCCCGTGTTCCTCGTTATAGGCGAGCTGTTTGGCGCGGCGGCGGTCGGTTTCGGCCATCGCACGCTCCATCGAGCCGGTGATCTTGTCGGCATACATGATCACGCGCCCGTCCGCGTTCCGCGCGGCCCGCCCGATGGTCTGCACGAGCGAGGTTTCTGAGCGCAGGAAGCCTTCCTTATCCGCGTCCAGAATGGCCACCAGCCCGCATTCGGGGATATCGAGCCCCTCGCGCAGCAGGTTGATGCCCACGAGCACATCAAAGGCGCCGAGGCGGAGGTCGCGCAGGATCTCGATCCGCTCCAGCGTGTCGATGTCCGAATGCATGTAACGGACCTTGATGCCCTGTTCGTGCATGTATTCGGTCAGGTCCTCAGCCATGCGTTTGGTGAGCGTGGTGACCAGCGTGCGGAAGCCGTCGGCAGCGACCTTGCGCACCTCGTCCAGCAGGTCGTCCACCTGCATTTCCACCGGGCGTATCTCCACCTGCGGGTCCAGAAGGCCGGTGGGGCGAATGACCTGTTCGGTGAACACACCGCCGGTTTGCTCCAGCTCCCAAGCCGCCGGGGTGGCGGAGACGAAGACCGATTGCGGGCGCATGGCGTCCCATTCCTCGAACTTGAGGGGGCGGTTGTCCATGCAGGAGGGCAGGCGGAAGCCGTGTTCGGCCAGCGTGAACTTGCGCCGGTAGTCCCCTTTGTACATGCCGCCGATCTGCGGGACTGAAACGTGGCTTTCATCGGCAAAGACAATCGCGTTATCGGGGATGTATTCGAACAGAGTCGGGGGCGGTTCCCCGGGCGCGCGGCCGGTCAGATAGCGTGAATAATTCTCGATCCCGTTGCAGACGCCCGTGGCTTCCAGCATCTCAATGTCAAAATTCGTGCGCTGTTCCAGCCGCTGGGCCTCCAGCAGCTTGCCCTCTGCCACCAGTTGGTCGAGGCGAATGCGCAGTTCTTTTTTGATAGAGATGATCGCCTGCTGCATCGTAGGGCGGGGGGTCACGTAGTGCGAGTTTGCGTAGATGCGCACGCGTTCCACCGTATCGGTTTTCTGCCCCGTGAGAGGGTCGAACTCCGTAATGCTTTCCAGCTCCTCCCCGAAGAAAGAGAACTTCAGCGCGCGGTCTTCAAGGTGGGCGGGCCATATCTCAAGGCTGTCGCCACGCACCCGGAAGGAGCCGCGCTGGAAAGCCGCGTCGTTGCGGCGGTATTGCTGGGCCACCAGATCGGCCATGACCTGGCGCTGATTGTAGTCCTTGCCCGAGATCAGATCCTGGGTCATTGCGCCATAGGTCTCGACCGAACCGATGCCGTAGATGCAGGAGACCGAGGCGACGATGATCACGTCATCGCGTTCCAGAAGCGCTCGCGTGGCCGAGTGGCGCATCCGGTCGATCTGTTCGTTGATCTGGCTTTCTTTTTCTATGTAGGTGTCCGAGCGCGGCACATAGGCTTCGGGCTGGTAATAGTCATAGTAGCTGACGAAATACTCCACCGCGTTGTCTGGGAAAAAGCCTTTGAATTCGCCGTAAAGCTGCGCAGCGAGCGTTTTGTTCGGCGCAAGGATAATAGCAGGGCGCTGGGTTTCTTCGATCACCTTCGCCATTGTGAAGGTTTTACCTGTTCCGGTCGCTCCCAGCAGGACCTGCTCGCGCTCGCCTTCGCGCACGCCCTGTGCCAGTTCCGCAATTGCGGTTGGCTGGTCTCCGGCCGGAGCAAAGCTGGTTTCCATGCGGAACATTTTCCCGCCTTCGAGCTTATCTCGAGACCGGACGTCTTCTGCGGGCGCGTGGAGAATAGGCTGATCCATGGAGCGATTCCTCTGTTCCAGCTAAAGATGCGTGTTGCGCGCCGGGGAACAAGGGGCGAGTCAGTCGAATTCCCAGACCCATGAGCTGCCTATATTTTGAGCTGTTTGTTTTCCGGTTGCGAAGGAATGTGGCCACTCAACCAGCAGTCAAAGAGGTCTGCGACATTTAAGACCTTCGTCGTATGCAGTGTAACGCGTCGCCGTAAAGTCCTCAAAGAATCAAAGGCTTGATTTCTGCACGTGCACAGCGCAGGCCCGCGAAGGCATCAATCAAATAGAAAACAATTGTCAAAAGGTCCCGAAACTCGGTACATTTTTCGTGCAAGCAGCAAAGACTGTCGGTTGGTTCCGCACCACCCACCCCACCCCTCGCTCCCTCGGAGCCGATCGACAGTCGCTTCACAATTCCCAAAATCCACGAAGCAGGCTTCGCGCGGATTGCGTCTGACCTTACGCCTTGAAAGAGCTTGCCTTGCCTCGGCTTCTGTTGCGCGCGATACTGTGTGCGTTCGAGCCAGAGGTGCACTATGCAAGCGCGAATCTATCAGCCTGCCAGAACAGCTATGTCGTCAGGTACCGCCAAGACCAAGGATTGGGTGCTTGAGTACGCACCCGCCGAACCGCGTCAGCTCGATCCTTTGATGGGCTGGACAGGATCCGCCGATACGCAGGCCCAGGTAAAGCTGCGCTTTGCCACGAAGGCTGAGGCGATGGCCTATGCGAAAGAGCACAATATCGACGCAGTCGTTTTTGAGCCCAAGAAGCGCAAGGCAAATGTGCGCCCTGGTGGCTATGGCGACAACTTCGCCACAAATCGCCGCCGGTCATGGACGCACTAGGCGCGGTCACGTGCGTCCGCGCCGCCACCCTTGAGAGCGCCGCGTGCCCTGCAACACTGCGAGCCCCTTGCTCCCAAGCGTAATCGCGACGAAAATCAATCCGGAGATCGGGTGGCGCAGCAACAGCAGTTTACCGTCTGCTGAGGTATTGCGCTGGCTATCATTCGCGGCCAGTTCGGGAAATTTTCGGGCAACTTCCAGATTGCCTTCTGACCAACGGCGCTTGGCTTTTACCATGTTAAAGAAGCCTTCGGGCAAGGGCCATTTGTAGGTCGCCTTCAGCCTTTTGCGTTCAGAGTCACGAAACTGGAGCCGCACGTAACGGTCATCCCCTATGATTTCCGGAAATTCGCTCCAGCGCGCGCGACCAGCGGCATTAAACGCATAAAACCCAATGCCTGGAACACCCTCTCGGACAAAGGGCAGGTTGGTCCAAATCCTGGCATAAGCGCGCGTTACCCAGCTTCGAGAACGGGGCACTTCGACTGATCCACCGATGTAAACGGGATCGGTCTCTGACCTTAGTGCCAAAAGCAGTTCGGCCAGAAATCCGGGGCCGAGAACCACATCTGCATCAAGATAGGCGCGGTTTGCGAATTCCGCGTGTCCGTCGGCCACATTCAGGGCATTGGTTTTTCCCGGTTGCGCGATGTTGAGGGTCAGGTAGTCGAACCCTGCTCTGGCGAATTCAGGCGCGTATCGCTGAGCAATTGAAACCGTGGCGTCATGGCATCCGTTTGCGGCGACTATGACCTGTACGCTGTGATTATCCGGCAGCCCTGCTTGCGTAAGCAGAGCTTCGAGGCACGCCGCGATGTAGTTTTCTTCGTTAAAGCTCGGAATGATGACAGTGAGCATCCGGTTGTCCCCTCGGCAGCTCTAAAGGCATACCTTTCCTGACGGGAACGTACCAATCCCGTCTTTTGGTCGCAACGCAACAGCAAATCAAACCTTTGCTGTGCCTCAACACAATGGAACCTCCTTTCCTGTCGTCTTTGTAGCCAGCAGCAATCAGATCGGGCAGCTTAGACCACAGCTTTCAGGAAGCTGCTTGATCGCACGCGCCAATCCGGTCAGAACGGGACCACGCGCTCCCTTAGCTCAACTGGATAGAGCAGCCGACTTCTAATCGGCAGGTTTGGGGTTCGAGTCCTCAAGGGAGCGCCAACAAAGCTGCGCCGGTGTTCGGCGGCTCGTATGACCAGGTGCAGGGTATGCCTAAAGCGCTCCGGTTTGCATGATTTCCAGTAACGACGACAGGACCGCATCGGCTGCCACAGAAGCCAGGATCATCCCCATAACCCGACTGACAATCGCTGCGCCTGAATTGCCGATCAGTTTGATAATTGGGTCTGCAAGAAGCATGAAACCGTAAGCGACGAGTATGACACAGACCATGACACCAGCCGTGATCGCCTGATCGGTGATCCCGAACTGGCTGTTCTCCGTCAGAAGAACGATCGCAAGCATCGCACCGGGAGAGGCGAGCGACGGCACAGCCAAGGGAAAAACAGCGGGCGAGGGGCGCTCTCGTGCCGGCAAACCGGAGTCGGCATCAATCGCATGAATATCTGCTTCTTGCTTTGGTTCTCCAAAGATCATGGTGAGTGCAAAAAGGAAGAGAATGATTCCGCCTGCCACCTGAAAAGACAGGAGGCTGATGCCAAGTGCATCAATCAGGATCTGGCCGAGAACGAGGAAAAACAGCAGTACTCCTATGCTGACCAGTGTTGCCAGAAGTGCTGTCCTTCGGCGCGCGGCGACCCCCATGCCGGCGGTCACCGCTATAAATACCGGGACTGTGCCGATGGGGTCGATCACCACCCAAAGCGTCACGAAATCTTCGATGAGGTTCATTGTGCCACTCCACCAAGCGGACGCGTGTCTGTCACGGTTTTTTGCTACCTTTCCGATAGCTGGCCGTCGGCTCTGCCGTTCGAACCTGCTTTGTGGCTTCTAAGTCGGGCCATTCGCGTTCCGCGAATAGCAGAGGTACAGACGTCGCGACAGCTTGACCCCACATGTCCATTGGCGCTTACAGGTGCCGGTTTGGCGGTAAGAGCGGTTGATGCAAGGCAGTGCTCCTGTCCGGAGCGGGGCGTGTACACCCAACCAGATCAGTAACGCTTTCGGTCAGGGCGCCGGCACCATGATCAATCGCAGAGATCAGCAACTCTTCTGGCGCATCAAGCAGCCGGTTCACGCGCTTTGAAGTTTCGGCGACCCGTTCCTCCAGCGAGGTAAGCCGGGCGCTGAGCACTGGTGAGACGGTGACGCTCCCCGATTGTGCCGCGTTCCCAAGCGCTTGTAGATCCGCACGCAGGCCCGCGCCCTCTTTCGTCAGCGCTTGAATGTCATCCCGCAGCGGGGCGACGTCTAACAACCTGTCTGCAAATGAGTCCGAGATGGCCTGAAAAGACTGAAAGGTCTGCCACGCGAGGAACAGACAAAGTGCGATGAGGATCAGTGTTGCATTTAAAACCGCGAGAAGCAGGTTCTTCAGGGTGCGCCCAAAGCTCCGTTCGGTCATCGATTTTCCTCTCTCAAAGCTCAGTTCAAAGCTGGCAGGCAACCCGGGTAGCCGTAGCCCCACCGCCAGGGCAATCCGGAGCAGGGGGCTCCGCCAAAGCGCACCGCATTAAACATAGCATCGCCAATAGCGTTGTAGGCCAGGCGCACTTGGTCGGGGCTAACTTCATACCGGGTTGCCAGCGTCTCGATCCGGGTTTGCCCACCGGACACAACACAGGCTCGCAACTCCTCGTCTGCCGCGAGGCGCGCGTCGTAGCTGGCTTCCGGACTTAGCGTTCCTCCGGCGCGGTGATAATGCCGGTCGTGTAAAACACAGCAGCTTTCCCAAGGGGGGCGCTGCTCGTGCGCTTCAGCAAAACTTGGAAAGAGATCTGCAACAACGGTCCAACTTGCCGAAAGTCCTCCGCTGCAGCCGTCGGTCTTAAAGGGTGCCAAGGTTACATCTGGCGCAGCCATTTTCTGCAACAAGCCGCGATGGGCTGGCATCTCTAGACTGCGCTGCAGAGTGTCCAACACTGTTTGCTCTGTTTCATCGGCAAGCGCAGGGCCGTAAACGCCTACTACTATGGCCGACATGAGTAAGGCAGCTCGGATCACGGGCGCAGCTCCTCAGGCGGGTCGAGGTCGAAGGCCATACCCACACGTCCTCCGATCGCGATCAGCGCGCGCTCAACTGTGCTTAGAGAGGCGTAGTAAACGATAACCTCGCGGGCGAGGGCCGGGTCATCGGTGATCAACCCGTCCACACCGAGCGTCAGCATCCTAAGCATGGTTGGTGGGTCATTGACTGTCCAGACATATACATCTTTGCCCGCGGCGCCGGCGCTCTGCAATAACCGGCCAGAAGCCTGCGCGGTATTTACAGCCAGAAAATCTCCTTCAAGACCGCTCAGGTCCCCAACGGCGGTGGCCGCCAGAACGCCTGCGCGCCAGTCTGGCCGCAGAGACAGCATCTTTTGCACGGCGGGATACTTGAGCGACATGGTTGCTGCCTGGTCGACCATCCCAGCAGCTTCCACCAGTGCGATCACCCGGTTTTCCAGGTCGATGTCATGGCCATAATACTTCAGTTCAATCAGTAACTTCGACCGGTTTTTGACGGCCTCCAGCACCTCAGCAAGCGTCGGCGTCCGTTCTTCGGCGTAGAGCGGATCGAACCAGCTTCCGATATCTATGGCAGCCAACTCGGCGGCGGTAACGTCCCACACCTTAGTGGGCACGCGAGCAGCCTTCATAAAGTCACTGTCATGCGCGACAATTATTTCACCCTCGGCGCTTTCCTGCACGTCGATCTCTACCCAATCCGCCCCGTCGTCCACCGCTTTGACAACGGCCGCCATCGTATTCTCTGGCCGCAAGGCCGCCGCGCCGCGATGGCCAATGACTTCGACATTTGTGTCGCTTGCCACCCGCTCCATCAGCAACCCGCCGGCACCCAGACTTGCCACTGACACGAGGGCCACAGCAGCGATCACCAGATTGGATCCCGACAGCAATGTGTCCGGTGCCCTGGTGGCGCTGTGATCTTCGTAGGTGATACGGCCAAGTTGCGAGCGCTCAAACTCATCGTTCAGAATATCGGCCAGCACCCCGTTTGCCAGCGCATTGAGCGCAGCGTTCGCTACCGACCAGATCAGGCTTATGACGACCACCGAGCCCGTCACGAGACGCAGGTTGCGTCCAAAAAGTTCAGGCATATTGCCGATCAGAAATCCGGCCAACACTGCGAGCACGGACGCCATCGCGATCCGGATCCCGAACCAGACAGCCAATCGGACGAGTAAACTCACTCTGTGGCCGTCCATGCGTTCACGGCTTTCGATAAAGGACGCCCGTGCGCCAACGCCCTCGAAAAGCGTCAGGTGCAAAGCGACCGCCCATCCCGTCAGACGATGCGCAAGCGCGACGGCGAGCATAGCGGCTAGAGCGCCGATGATGACCAGCGCGACGGTGAAGCTCGGCGGACGTGCCGTCAGGTAGTAGTTGATGTCAAATTCGCGCAATAGAAGTGCCGCGACCAGTCCGGCCACGGCGAGAAACGGCGCAGCGAGAAGCAGAACACGGACAAGAAGAGCAATGGCAAATCTTGTAAGGGGCACAAGCGATCGCAGGCTAACCCTAGCCGCCGCTTGCAGGGCTCTGCCGGGGCGCGACACCCCGTGGTGCAGGAGGGCTGACATGACCGCGAGATCAAGCACAGCCGCTACGATCAGAAGTGAAATTATGCTGATCCCCGCAAGGGCACCGGCAGGGCTAAATAAGAAGCGCGCGATGTCCTGATCTGTCAGCGCGGACTGACCGGACGCCGAAAGCGACAGTGCCAAAAGGGCCGCAATAACCGGCACCAGCAAGGCCGAGATCATTAAGCGAATAAACACGTGAACTGTAAAAAGCGGCGCCCAGATTGAGGTCGCTTCGCGGTACCGAATGAGGGTTTCTTTGAACACGAGGGCCGAGATCCGCAGTCACGCTTAGTAGCCACAGCGTAGCCGTGCCCGGTCGCGTTTGCCACTGCATTTTCCCCCGGTCACGGAGGAGTGGCTCCGGGCATCTATGCGCGCTTCATCTTGCTTTAAAACTTGATCCATCGCCGAGCGCAGTGACGTATCTCGAAGAGGAGAAAGTAAAATACTCTGTTGATTGTCAGATACTTCCATATAACAGTGCCAGCGGGAGATGTTTCTGAGGTGGAGGAAGATTATGAAGCGTTTTGGAACGGCGGTGCTCGCCTCGGTCTGCGCAACGGGCGCTTTTGCTGATCCTGTTGCGCTAACATCTGGCGATCAGCTGTCGCAGGATCTGACCCTTTATCTGTTCTTGCCGACCAACACCTCGGGGACCTCCGGTTTGGCCGGGGTTGAGACGGATCTGGATCTTAGCCTGAGCGATGTTCTGGACGTACTCGATTTTGGCTCGTCGCTGCGGTACGAGGCGTGGCGAAACGATTTTGGATTTCTGGTCGATGGCAACTACTACGGTATCTCGCAGGATTTCAGCGCGAGTTCCGGCATCGCTCGGCTGGATGTTGACGTTGAGCAATGGTGGCTGAGCTTCCTGGGGGCGTACCGTGTCGGGAAGGGTACGCTTGGCAACGGCGGACGCTACTCTTTCGACCTGCAAGGCGGATTGCGCTACACCTCTCTCAAGCAGGAAATCGATATAGACGGCCCCGGGCCTGGCTTGGCGTTAGGGGGCACCGAGACATGGTGGGAGCCGGTGGTTGGTGCGCGATATCTGTGGGAAATCACGGACCGCTGGACCGGCGGGGTTCTTGTCGATGCTGGAGGATTTGGGGTGGGCGACAACGACCTGGCCTGGAGCGCCACCGCAGGTGCTGATTACGAATTCGAAAACGGGGGGTCGATCAAATTCGGCCTGCGCTATTACAGCATAGACTTTGAAACAGAACGGTCGGATGGAACCTTTACCTACGATGTTACACAGGTGGGTCCTTTCGTCGGGTATACGTTCCGGTTCTAAGCGCAAGGCTGCCTTCGCGGTTTCGATCTTTGCGCTAGCCAAGCGGTTTTGAAGTGCATGACTGCACAACGCTCTGTGCCTTTGGCGCGTCCTTGCATTGCGCTACATCTGTCGCAGCTCAAGGAGATGCGGCTGATGACACAGAACAGCGGATATACCCCCCCGAAGGTTTGGACCTGGGAAAAGGAAAACGGCGGCAAGTTTGCCTCGATCAACCGACCGATTTCCGGTGAGACTCACGCAAAGGAGCTGCCCGTCGGAGTGCATCCTTTCCAGCTCTACTCTCTGGCCACACCAAACGGCGTCAAGGTCACGATCCTGTTTGAAGAACTCCTTGAGGCTGGGTATCCGGCCGAATATGACGCTTGGCTGATCCGTATCAATGAGGGGGATCAGTTCGGGTCGGGCTTTGTGGGTGCGAACCCAAACTCCAAAATTCCTGCCCTCGTCGACCGCTCAGGATCAGAGCCTCTTCGCGTTTTTGAATCCGGTGCCATCCTGATGCATCTCGCAGAGAAATTCGACGCCTTCGTCAGCCATAACGCCCGGGCGGAAATGTTGAGCTGGCTGTTCTGGCAGATGGGCAGTGCCCCCTATCTGGGCGGTGGTTTTGGCCATTTCTATGCGTATGCCCCAGAGCCCATGGAATATCCGATCAACCGCTTTTCGATGGAGGCCAAACGTCAGCTTGATGTGCTGGACAAGCAACTGGCGCAAAACGAGTGGATCGGCGGCGACAGCTACACTATTGCCGATATCGCAATCTGGCCATGGTACGGCCAACTGGTCCTTGGTCGGCTTTACGACGCAGCTGAGTTTTTAGAGGTAGAAAGCTACACCCATGTCATGGAGTGGGCGAAACGCATTGATGCGCGCCCTGCTGTGAAAAGGGGCCGCATGGTTAACCGCACCTTCGGTAAACCCGAGATGCAGCTTCACGAGCGGCACGCTGCATCCGATTTCGATACCCGGACGCAGGATAAACTCGCCGCCGAGTGACAAAGCAACCGCGCCGGTCTTGCGCCAGCTCTCGCGCCAGGGCGGGGAAAAAAAGAAACTGGTGAAAAACTCTTCTTATTGTCCAACCCGTGCATCTGCGGCGCGGTCTGAGTTGGGGGATTTGTTGAGCGACATGTTTGTGCTCAAGCCAACAGACTTTGCGGCGGTTGGGATCGACAAGTTTATCCCTTTGGGAAGTCGCCTTGGCAAAAGTGTTGTCTCAGAAAGGTTTAGTGGGTCGCCGCCGCGGATTTCCCGCCAGGTGATCAGTGAACTGCTGGCATATTGGCACGACCATTCGCCTGGACGTAGCTGTAGTGTGTCCCGTGCGCGTTCACGGACCGAACTCGCCGACCCGACGGATTGGAGCCTCGCCGGAGAGACCTGACTGATCGAGGCGTTCGAGCGGCGCCCAAGCCCGTGGTGTGGCGCGTGGGCACCGGGACACCGGTCCAAATTGCCGTTGAGCAAGACTAAAAAAAGCTCTGTGGGTCGATGTCCAGCGAAAGACGCAAATCTCGGGGCAGCTTGACCTGGTTGACCCAGTCCGACAGCGCAGGTTGCAAAGGCACGGACTTCGCAGCTTTCACAAGAAGACGCACCCGGTGACGTCCGCGAACCCGCGCAATGGGGGCAGGGGCTGGGCCAAAGACTTGAGCCCCAACGCGGCGCAGTGGCGCGTCGGCACGCGCGAGCGCATTTCCAGTGTCAAATACTGCCTGAAGATCTGGCGAGGATAGGATGACGCCAGCCAACCGTCCGAATGGCGGCATGCCGATTGCCTCACGCTCCCGCGCCTCGGCGGCCCAGAACGCCTCTTCGTCGCCAGACAAGATGGCTCGGATGACCGGGTGTTCGGGTTGGAAGGTCTGTAACATCGCCACGCCTGCCTTTTCAGCGCGCCCGGCGCGCCCGGCGACCTGCCGCATCAGCTGAAACGTCCGTTCAGCTGCACGAAGGTCCGACCCCTGCAGACCCAAATCGGCGTCGACAACACCGACAAGCGTGAGCAACGGGAAATTGTGTCCTTTTGCAACCAGCTGAGTACCGATGATGATATCTGCGCCGCCCTCCGCAATCTCGACAATCTGGGTTTTCAGGGCTCGCGCCGACCCAAACAGGTCCGACGAAAGAACCGCGATCCGTGCGTCCGGGAACGCCGCTTTGGTTTCCTCTGCGATACGCTCCACGCCGGGGCCGACCGGGGCGAGTTTGCCTTCGACGCCGCAGGACGGACACTTCTGCGGAATTTGCTTTGTTGCGCCGCATTGGTGGCACATCAAACGTTTTTGAAAACGGTGCTCCACCATGCGGGCATCACAGTCATCGCAGCCGATCTGGTGCCCGCAAGCCCGGCAGAGCGTCACCGGGGCGTATCCGCGGCGGTTCAGAAACAAAAGTGTCTGCTCTCCCGCCGCCAGGCGCGCTTTGGTTGCGGCGCGAAGGGATGGGGAAAGCCATTGATTTCCAGGCATGTCTTCGGCGCGCATATCGATTGCCTGCATCTGCGGCAGCTCTGCATCGCCGAACCGGGACGTCAGGTTCAGTTTGGCGTACTTTCCGCTTTCTGCATTCGTCCATGTTTCCAGCGATGGTGTGGCCGAGGCCAGTACCACTTGCGCCGAGCATAACGAGGCGCGCAGAACGGCCATATCGCGGGCATTGTAGAGCACGCCGTCTTCCTGCTTGTAGGAACTGTCATGCTCTTCATCGACAACGATCAGGCCCAGATCGCGAAATGGCAGAAAAAGAGCCGACCTTGCACCGACAACGAACCGGGCGCCTCCTTCAGCGACCATCCTCCAGCACCGTCTGCGTTCAGTCATGGTCACGCCCGAGTGCCATTCCGCCGGGCGCGCTCCGAACCGGGCTTCAACCCTTGCCAGAAATTCCGCTGACAGTGCAATCTCTGGCAGCAGGACCAGTGCCTGCCGCCCTTGCGCAAGACAGGCGGCCACGGCTTCGAGATAGACCTCGGTCTTTCCCGACCCGGTCACCCCTTTTAGAAGCGTGGTGCCATAGCTTTCTGAGGACAAGGCGTGGATGAGCGTTCCGCTGGCAGATTCCTGATCGGCAGTTAAAGGCTTGCCCGGGCGTGTTAGATCCAGCGGCGGGTAGGGCAGGTCTCGGGGGCTGTCTTGTTCCAAGATCGCGCCCGCTTTGATCAGGCCCTTGATGACCGACGTCGTGACGCCGGCGGATTGTGCAAGTTCGGATTGCAACACCGGGGCCCCGTCATAGTCCGCCAGCGCGTCCATCACAGCCGTGCGGGCGTCGGTCATACGTGCGGGCTCGCCATGACCCGGCACCAGAACTTTGCGCGTGCCCGGCGCATCGCCGAGACCGGGCGCGCGGGTGGCTAGCCGCAGCATCGCGGGAAGCGAGGTTAGCGTATAAGCGCCCGCGCGCGTCAGGAATTCCTGCATTTCCTCACGCATCGGTGGCGTGTCCAGCACGCGGTGAATTGTTCGGAGTTTCTCAGGGTCCCACCCGCCCGCGCCTTCGCTCCAAACCACACCCAGAACGCGCCTCGGGCCTAGTGGAACCTCTACAAAGTCACCGAGGACGCAACCGCCCTCCGGGGCGCGGTAATCCAGCGTGCGTTCGAGCGGCTGGGTGGTCAGTACCCCCACAAGCTCTCCTTCGCCGAACCGCATGCCGCCCCCCTTTCGCGCTCATCCTCCTTGCGATATGAGACCGACAAACTGTGCTCAACCCCTCAGGAGACCTCCAAGTGAAATTCTTTGTCGATACCGCCGATGTAGAAGCCATTGCAGAACTGAACGACCTCGGCATGGTTGACGGGGTGACGACGAACCCCTCGCTTATTCTCAAATCCGGCCGGGATATTCTGGAAGTGACCAAGGAGATCTGCGATCTTGTCGAGGGGCCGGTGAGCGCCGAGGTTGTTGCCACGGATGCCGACGACATGATTGCCGAAGGTCGAAAGCTGGCAGAAATCGCACCCAACATTGCGGTGAAAGTGCCGCTGACCTGGGCTGGCCTGAAAACCTGTAAAACGCTGACCGACGCGGGCACGATGGTCAACGTGACGCTTTGCTTTTCTGCCAACCAGGCTCTGATCGCCGCTAAAGCCGGCGCGACGTTCATCTCGCCTTTTATCGGGCGTCTTGATGATATCAACCTCGATGGCATGGAGCTTATCGCGGACATCCGGGCGATCTATGACAATTATGACTACAGGACACAGATCCTTGCGGCCTCGATCCGCTCGGCAAACCACATGAAAGATGCCGCTCTGATTGGCGCCGATGTTGCGACGGCTCCGCCTGGCGTGATCAAAGCGATGGCCAACCATGTCCTTACGGACAAAGGTTTGGACCAATTTCTCGCGGACTGGGAAAAAACTGGCCAGAAGATTCTCTGATCGTGTAAACTGCTTTTCAAAACAGAGAATGGCCCAGAGTTTTGAGCAGGACACGGAATAAAATGCGCGATGCAGCTGAAAAACTGCATGATCTGAAGGATCAGATCATGGCGGAACCTGATGTGATTCTTGAAGATCGAGACGTTATGCGGGCGCTCGTCTCGGCCGATGAGCGCCGCATGGGAACCAATATCGTCGATTTACGCGGTATTGCGATGGAAAAACTGGAAGCCAGGCTAGACCGGCTGGAAGATACGCATCGCAGCGTCATTGCAGCCGCCTATGAGAACCTTGCTGGCACGAACCAGATCCACAGAGCGGTGCTGAGTGTCTTGGAGCCAGTGGATTTCACAGCGTTTATGCGCAATCTCGGTGGCGAGGTAGCAGAGATGTTGCATGTCGATGCTGTGCGCCTTGTCCTCGAAAGCCATGAGGAGGCGCCTGATCCTGTCCTGGCGCAGCTTGACGAGGTTCTGAAGGTTGTCGATTTCGGTGGCATCGACCGAATGACGGGCAGCCCGATTAATATGCCGGCGCGCAAGGTAACGCTGCAAGCCGCTTCGCCGGAAACGGCCATACTCTATGGTGCTGCCGCACCGCATATCGGCTCCGAGGCGCTCCTGAAGCTTGATTTTGGAGAAGCGCGTCTGCCTGGCTTGCTGGCGCTGGGATCAGAGGATCCTGAGCATTTCCGTCCTAACCAGGGCACCGACCTTCTGACTTTCTTTGCCGGAGTGGTCGAACGCTCCATCCTGCGCTGGATCGCGTGAGCGTCACCGAGACGTCCCCACAATTATACGCGGCGCTCGAAGCGTGGCTCGACCGTATGCGTGCGCTCAACGCTGCATCTGAGGCTACGGTCACGGCATATCGCCGTGATGTATCGGGCTTCCTGGGCTTTCTTGCGCGGCATCGCGGAGGAGCGGCCGGGTTGTCGAGCCTCCACGACATCACACAGCCCGAAATGCGGTCGTGGATGGCGGATGCGCGGCGCCAGGGGCTCGGACCTCGGTCGCTCGCGCGGTCATTGTCCGCGGTCAAAACCTTTTTTCGTTGGCTTGGCGAGCGCGACGGTTTTGAGCCGACCGCAGTGCTTGCGGCGCGCAGTCCAAAATACACCCGCAAACTTCCGCGCCCATTGGCTGAAAATGCGGCCCGCGCGATGATCGAACGTGTTGAGGTTCAGGCCAAACAGGACTGGGTTGCTGCGCGCGATGTGGCGGTTGTAACCGTGCTCTATGGCTGCGGATTGCGGATATCTGAGGCGCTGAGCTTGAAAGGCGCCGACGCTCCCTTGCCCGAAGTGCTGCGTATACGAGGCAAAGGCGACAAAGAGCGGCTGGTTCCCGTGGTCCCCGCCGCGCGCGCGGCCGTGGGCCGCTATGTTGCGCTCTGCCCGCATCCTCAGGAACCGGAAGGTCCGCTGTTTCGAGGGGTGCGGGGCGGTGCTTTGAACCCGCGCCTTGTCGCCAAAGTGATGGAACAGGCACGGGCGCAGCTTGGCTTGCCGTCAAGCGCAACGCCCCATGCGTTACGCCACTCGTTTGCAACTCACCTTCTGAGCGCGGGCGGCGATCTGCGCGCAATTCAGGAATTGCTTGGGCATGCATCGCTGTCGACGACCCAAGCTTACACTGCCGTCGATACCACGCGCCTCATGGAAGTGTACCGCAATTCACATCCCAAGGCGTAAACGGGTCGATTTTCGGTGGTTCTGTAGCGGGTCTTAGTGCAGCAGCGACTTTGGGTAAGCAGCGGTTTGCTTCCTCCGGAAAAATTCGGGCTTCCGGCGCTTTGTTACCGGAAAAAAACAACGGCGCGTTTTGGGCTGGCAGAAAAGCTGTCTGGTCCTGTTTTATGAGCCGATTCAAAGCAATCCACGCGTCGCTTGTGACATGCCTGGCGAAGCTCGGCTTCCTGATGCTGGCGGTGCTTCCTTACGATGCCATTTTTTTAGGTTCTGGAGGGTAGCGGCACTGAGCGCAGGCGACGTTTTTACCGCGCATGGCCACTTGATCTGACCTGTGACTTTCCACAGCAGCATTGCATAGAGCGCTCGTTTTCCCTCGCCATTGGGAGGCCAGAGGCGTAGAGAGGCGCTATGCAAGTTGTGCCATTGTCCGAAGCCAAGAACCTGCCACGCTGGCGTCAGCCGGTTGTTTTGCTGTTTTTGATGGCCTTCGCCATGCCGCTGGCGTTTGCGACGTGGTCGGCGCTGCTGAACAACTTCGTGATCGAAAGGGGCGGGTTCACCGGGGTAGAAATCGGGTGGCTGCATACGGTGCGAGAGATCCCTGGTTTCCTTGCTGTTGGCGTAATTTTCCTGATCATCTTTATCCGCGAGCAGGTTCTTGGGCTTGCCTCACTGATGCTGCTTGGTGTGGGAACAGCCCTGACGGGATTTTTCCCCAGCTATGGTGGCATCCTGATGATGACGCTGGTCAGCTCCATCGGGTTCCACTACTACGAGACAGTCAACCAGTCGCTCCAGCTGCAATGGATCGAAAAGGATAAAGCGCCGCAAACACTCGGCTGGATTGTTGCAGCAGGGTCAGGAGCGTCCTTGCTGAGTTACGGCACGCTTGTGGTCAGCTGGAAGGCGTTCGACCTGTCCTATCAGTTCGTCTACATGACCGCCGGTGGCGCCTGTGTACTCATCGCTCTTTTTTGCATGATTGCCTTTCCACAGTTTGAATCGCCGAACCCGCAAAACAAGAAAATGGTCCTGCGGAAGCGCTACTGGCTCTACTACGCGCTGCAGTTCATGTCAGGCGCGCGGCGTCAGATATTTGTGGTCTTTGCTGCCTTTATGATGGTGGAAAAATTTGGCTTCGAGGTGCATCAGGTCACGGCGTTGTTCCTGATCAACTATCTGGCGAACATGTTGTTCGCACCGCTCATGGGGAAGGCCGTAGCGCGTTTCGGGGAACGCAACGCGCTCGCGTTTGAATATATCGGCCTGATCTGCGTTTTTCTCGCCTATGGCGGGATTTACTGGTTTGGCTGGGGGGTGATGCTGGCAGCCGGGCTTTATGTGCTGGACCACCTGTTTTTTGCTTTGGCCTTCGCGCTCAAGACCTATTTTCAGAAAATCGCAGATCCTGCAGATATCGCGCCGACCGCCGCTGTTGCGTTCACCATCAACCACATCGCGGCCGTGTTTCTTCCGGCTGCCCTTGGCTATCTCTGGATCGTTTCACCGGGGGGCGTGTTCTGGCTGGCTGCAGCGATGGCTGCCACGTCGCTCTGTCTTGCGTTGCTGATCCCGCGCCATCCGGCACCGGGCCACGAGACCGTGTTTCAGACGCGCTTGGCAGCTCCGGCGGAGTGATCGTTTGCTGAGAAGCGCGCCTGGAGGCGCAAGCAGGTCTGGCCGCCAAAGCTCAGACCCATAACGACCGCAGCAACCCCGACACCAAAGCCAAAAGCGAGATCGAGCAGGTTCTGAACTTGCAGAAACCCGCTGAGTTGCGCAATTAATCCCGGCTGTTCATGCGGTACTGTCAGTCTGGAACCAACCATCACCATAAGCATGGCCAAAGCTGTCGTCAGTGCTGTGGCATATCCGGCAAAGAGCAATTTTTCGGTTTTTGTCATCACTCGGGTGTTTTGTCGGACAAAGGACCACAGTACCGCCTGAGCAGCGCACAGGTTGGCCAGGACCACAATGGGCCAGCCGAAATCAATGCCAAGGCTTATCCCAATGCTCAGGCCAATTGCCTGTAACGCACAAAGTGCGACGATGAAAATTACGTAGAGTCGAGTATCCCGCAGTCCCACCGCGTATCCCCTCTTTGGATTGCCATTAACCAAAACTTGATCCGTAATCCGGGCTTCGTCGTGAGCGAACTGTGGAGAATTCGCGGCAGGCTTCCTATCTCTAGAGCAACAAAGGAGGCTCTACATGTTCCTGATGACCCGCAAAAAAGCCCAGATGATTGCAGCAGAAAATGCGCTTCCGGGCCGCGCAGCAGCGATCCCGACGGCGGATACACACTTCGTTTCCGGGCGGCCACTGACACTTGATGTGCCAGATGGCCTGGAGGAAGCGATGTTTGGTATGGGCTGCTTTTGGGGCGTTGAGCGCATGTTCTGGAAGCTCGATGGGGTCTGGCTCACCATGGTCGGTTATTCGGGCGGCTTTACGCCAAATCCGACGTATCAGGAGGTATGCTCAGGCCAGACTGGCCACAACGAAGTGGTGCGAGTGGTTTTCGATCCGAAGATCGTCAGCTACGAGGATCTTCTGAAAGTTTTCTGGGAAGGCCATGATCCGACGCAGGGCATGCGGCAGGGCAACGACACTGGCACCCAATACCGCTCAGGGATCTATACCTACTCAGCGGCGCAGGCAAAAGCCGCGGAAGCGTCAAAGCAGATGTTTGGACCCAAGCTGTCGTCGGCGGGATATGGGGCAATAACAACCGAGATTGTCGACGCGCCCGCGTTTTATTTCGCCGAAGACTATCACCAGCAGTACCTGGCCAAAAACCCCGCCGGGTATTGTGGAATTGGTGGAACGGGCGTGTCTTGCCCAATCGGGACCGGCGCCCACGCCTGATACCGCGCGCGCTTGCGGTAACGCCCGCGAGCGCCTAAGGGGGCGGCATCCAAGAGTCCGGAGGTCGCCCTGATGCCCACCTTTACCGCTTTGACCACTCTCGCAGGAAAGGCTTCCGCAGAGGCTTTGGGCTCCGCGATGGAGCGGCTGGACCCGGAGCCCACCGGGATCGGGGTCTTCGAGGTTGAGGACGGATCCGGTCTCTGGGAGGTGGGCGGGTATTTCACCGAACCACCGGACCAGGCCGGGCTTGCTCTGCTTGCGGTGGCTTTTGGATCCAAGGCGTTCACCATCTCAGAGCTGCCGGAGACTGACTGGGTGGCTAAGGTGAAACGCGAGCTTTCACCCGTGCGAGCGGGCCGGTTTCTTCTTTATGGCGGCCATGATGCAGACCAGGTAACGCCAGACGTCGTTCCGCTTCTCATAGAGGCCGCAATGGCCTTCGGAACAGGACACCACGGCACCACTCAAGGCTGCCTTCTTGCATTTGAAGATCTGCTGCAGGCAGAATTTCTGCCGCAGCGCGCACTTGATGTCGGTTGTGGCACCGCGGTTCTGGCCATGGCTGCAGCACGCGTCGCACCTCAAGCTAAGATCGTTGCCTCTGATATTGATCCGGTCGCTGTTGAGGTCGCTCAAGCCAATCTCGCAGCGAATGGTATGTCGGGTGCGGTGACCTGTCTCGAAGCTGCGGGCCTTTCGCACCCCGGCATCGCGGGTCTGGTGCCGTATGATCTTGTCTTCGCCAACATCCTGAAAGGCCCGCTTGTGGAGCTGGCTCCGGAAATTGTGGCTGCAATGGGGCGAGGGGGGTATGTGATTCTGTCAGGTCTGCTGAACGATCAGGCCTCGGAAGTGGTCAATTCCTATGAATCGGCGGGATTGTCGCTTTATGGGCGGCGGAGTGTGGGGGATTGGACCACTTTGACCCTCACTTTGCCATGATCTCTCCACAAATTACTTTGGTAGCGTAAAGTGGGCCCAGTAACGAGTTTTCAGGTTTTTGTGTTATGTCCCGCGAAGAACAGATATCCGCAATGACGTCCCGTATTGAACGGATCGAAGTTGCGCATGCCAAACAGCGGCGCCGCGACCTCTTGCGCCTCGAGCGTGAAACCCAGGTTCCCGGCTCCTGGTTGCCGTTTAGCAAAGTTCTACTGCTGTTTGTGATGGTGTTGGCTTTAAAAGCCGTGGCAATCGCGACCCTTGGTGAGGCAGCGTATCTGGGGCACGTTCAGGCGCTCAGCACCGGTACCACCCTGGAACGGATGGTCGGAATTTTGCTGACGCCTGATCGTATTTCTGTTGGAATTTCCCAGTATCTGAGCTTCTGATTTTTACCAGTTGAACCGCAGATCGTTGATGTCGGCGCGGACCAATCCGATATCGAGCAGTTGGCGATCCGAAAGCTCGTGGAGAGCCCGACGCGTCTGGTGTTCCTGATACTGTGTGATCAGCTGTTTGATGAAGCCAAGAAACGACCCGCGCGGAGCGGAGAAGCTTGGTTGGGCCACTGCAGCATATGCCATCGGATGTTCCTTCCATCTTTTGATTTTTGTTATTGCTATACCGCGCAGATAGGGCTTCTTTTTTCGCCGCACAATTGCAAAGCCTGCATATCTCCCAACGGAAAAATGCATACCTTAGACATCTATTAAATATCTGATAAAAAATAGTATTTCTTAAGTTGCTCAATGTTGTTTCGACACCGCCGGCGCGCCCAGCATTATTGGGCGTACTGCATTCGCTGTTGGCAGATGTTCCCGTTTCGTGCTAGTCACGGCGTGAGCAGAAAATAAAAACGGGGGAAGGATGCGCGTATTGGGCATCGACCCGGGGTTGAGAACTCTTGGATGGGGAGTGATCGACGTCACAGGCAACCGACTGCGCCATGTACAGAATGGCCAGATCACGTCGCAAGGAAGTGCGCTTTCTGCGCGTCTTTTAAGTTTGCATACCCAGTTAACGGAGGTTGTCGCGCGGCTGGCGCCTGACGAGGCTGCGGTGGAGCAAACCTTCGTCAACAAAGACGCAAGCGGGACGCTGAAGCTGGGCCAGGCACGGGCCATCGCCCTGGTTGTGCCCGCGGCTTCTGGGATAGATGTGGCTGAGTATGCCCCGAACCATGTCAAAAAAACTGTGGTCGGCGTTGGCCATGCGGCCAAGGAACAAATCCAGCATATGGTGAAACTTCAGCTTCCAGGGGTCGTCTTGGCCGGAGCAGATGCTGCGGATGCGTTGGCCATTGCGATGTGTCACAGTTTTCATCTGCAATCGAGAAGCCGCGTGGCGGCACGGCAGCTTGGAGGTGCGATGTGATCGGCATGTTGTCAGGGACGGTTGCCTACCGTTCGACCGATCACGTGATGCTTGATGTACGCGGGGTTGGGTACGTCGTTTACTGCTCTGATCGCACTCTGGCTGCGCTTCCCGGCGCAGGAGATCAGGTGGTTCTTTATACAGATCTTTTGGTGCGCGAGGACCTGCTTCAGCTTTTTGGGTTCACCAGTCTGCTTGAGAAGGAATGGCATCGCCTTTTGATGAGCGTGCAGGGGATTGGCGCGAAAGCCTCATTGTCCATCCTGTCGGCGCTGGGAGCTGACGGTGTCAGTCGCGCAATTGCGCTTGGGGACTGGGCTGCGGTCAAAGCTGCTCAAGGCGTTGGTCCGAAGATCGCACAGCGTGTCGTCAATGAACTGAAAGACAAAGCGCCCCAGGTGATGGCGATGGGCGGAGACTTGTCCGCGGTGATCGACACAGCTGCTGCCGATGAAGCAATCATCGGATTCGATGCTGTAACCCAGCCCGGACGATTACAGCCCGCTATGGCAAGTGGGGCGGGAGCCGCGCAAGCCGCCGCGCTGTCCGCGCTGGTCAATCTTGGATACGGTCAGGGTGAAGCCGCCAGCGCTGTGGCTGAGGCTGCAGCCGAAGAGCCAGGCGATGAGCCTACCCTGATCCGGGCTGCACTACGCTTGCTGGCCCCGAAAGGATAAGCGCCGATGTCTGAGCCAGATCCGATGATGCGCCCCGAGCCCTTAGCTGAGGAGGGCACCGGCAACGACCGCGCTTTGCGCCCACAGGTCCTGGACGAGTTCATTGGCCAGGCTGAGGCGCGTGCCAATCTGCGCGTTTTTATTGAAAGCGCAAAGCGGCGTGGCGAGGCAATGGATCACGTATTGTATCATGGCCCGCCCGGTCTCGGCAAAACAACGCTGGCCCAGATCATGGCGCGTGAGCTTGGTGTAAATTTCCGGATGACGTCGGGCCCGGTGCTTGCCAAGGCCGGTGATCTGGCAGCACTTTTGACCAATCTCGACGCACGCGATGTGCTTTTCATCGACGAGATACATCGGCTGAACCCTGCGGTCGAAGAAGTGCTGTACCCAGCGATGGAGGATTTCGAGCTGGACCTTGTTATCGGCGAGGGCCCGGCCGCCCGTACTGTGCGGATCGAGTTGCAGCCGTTCACATTGGTTGGGGCCACAACGCGTCTCGGCCTTCTGACGACGCCCTTGCGCGACCGCTTCGGAATTCCGGTGCGGTTGCAGTTTTACACTGTCGCAGAACTTGAAGAGATCGTGGGCCGCGGCGCGCGTCTTTTGGGCGTGCACGCCGACGCGGCGGGCATTGCCGAGATTGCCCGGCGCGCCCGCGGAACCCCGCGAATTGCAGGACGTCTTTTGCGACGCGTGGTCGACTTTGCGCTGGTGGAGGCTGACGGCGTGATCACGCAAAGCGTTGCAGACGGAGCACTGACGCGGCTTGGTGTGGACGCTGCGGGGCTCGACGGCGGCGACCGCCGTTACCTGCGACTTTTGGCAGAAAACTATGCCGGTGGCCCGGTGGGTATTGAAACGATTTCCGCCGCTTTGTCCGAAGCGCGCGATGCGGTAGAAGAGGTGATTGAACCCTATTTGCTCCAGCAAGGTTTCCTGCAGCGTACGCCGCGTGGGCGCATGTTGGCGACCAAGACCTGGTCGCATCTCGGTCTGGCTGCTCCTGCAACACCGGGACAAACGGACCTGTTCGAGCCTCCGTCCAAGGGGTAGGCGGGTATGTCTTCATGGCTATAGAAGCCTATGCCCTGTGTCCGAGAACCGGACCAGAAAATAAGAGGGTCGGGTGACGCAGGATGAAATCAAAGCTCTGTTTACACGCAGCGACGGCGCATATCTTTGCGCGCGCTGGGGCCGCCCGCTGGCGCCTGTGGTTTTTGGGGTGGAAGACGAAACGCTCGCCGTGGTGAAGGCCGCGTTCGAGGCCGTCACCGCTCTTGCAGGCGTCGGCCTAGCGGAGACTGATCCGGAGCTTGGCGCCAACCTGATGGTTTTTTTCCTGCGCGATTGGCATGATCTGGTCGAAACTCCAAACCTCGATCGCCTCGTGCCTGATCTTGAAGCTCTGGTGAACAGGTTGCAGGCGCAAGAGGCGAACCAGTACCGTTTCTTCCGCTTTGACGCCGAAGGCGGGATCAAAGCGTCGTTCGTATTTGTGCGCATGGACACCGAGATGGCGAAAATCCCGGCTGAGACCATTGCGCTGAGCCAGGCAGTGCAAACGATCGTTTTGTGGTCCGACACGGCTTTCACGGACCGTGCTCCGCTGGCTCAGACCCCCGCCGGATCAACTGTGTTGCGGCCTGACATCGCCGAAGTAATACGGGCGGTTTACGATCCGGTCCTTCCGGTGGCTGCGGATGACCCAACGCATGCGCTGCGGCTTTCGGCACGTGTGGGGCGGATGCAATGAAGGGGCAACACCATTGGCTCGTCCGGGTCTATTACGAGGATACTGACCTGGCTGGGGTCGTCTATTATGCAAATTATTTCAGATATATAGAGCGTGCGCGCACCGAATTCGTCCGCATGCTCGGGATTGACCAGCTCCGACTGAAGGCAGAGCAGGGCATTGTTTTTGCGGTCCACCGGGTAGAGGCTGATTTTCTCCGTCCGGCTGTTTTTGATGATGAGTTACTCGTAGAAACAACCCCCGTTTCTGTGCGCGGCGCGCGGCTTGTGATGAAACAGGATGTTCTGCGCGGGTCGGTCTGTTTGTTTACCTCGCAGGTCACTCTGGTGTGCATGACTGCCGAAGGACGACCGGCCCGGCTTCCTCAGGTACTCAAGGAAGCATTTGCGGAATAACGCCCGCCCCTTGTGCTTTCTCTTTCCTTGGGCGCGTGCTTCGCGTAGTCTGCTGTGCATAACACAAGCGCGCCGCAGGCGCCGGATAAAGGCAGTAACAGGCTCATGACACCCGAGATTGATTTCTCGTTTCTCGCGCTCTTTTCGCGCGCGACGTTCACAGTACAACTTGTGATGATCGGTCTGATCGCCATGTCATTCTGGTCATGGTCGATCATTATTCAGAAATCTCTGACCTATCGGAGGGCCCGATCTGAGGCGATCGGGTTCGATCAGGCCTTCTGGTCCGGAGAACCGCTGGACGATTTGTTCGACGAACTTGGCCCTATGCCAAATGGCGCGTCAGAACAGGTTTTCGCAGCCGGAATGTCCGAGTGGCGACGTTCCCAACGAGATACCGGAGACCTGATACCGGGCGCACAGCAGAGGATTGACCGTTCGATGGACGTTGCCATCGCAAAACAGTCCGAAAGCCTGCGCTATGGTTTGAATTTCCTGGCCACGACCGGGTCAACGGCGCCGTTTATCGGATTGTTCGGAACCGTTTGGGGCATCAAGCACTCCTTTGAGCAAATCGCGATCCAGCAGAACACGAGCCTTGCAGTCGTTGCTCCCGGCATCGCCGAGGCGCTGCTGGCCACAGGGCTTGGGTTGCTGGCGGCGATACCAGCGGTTGTTGCCTACAATAAGCTGTCTGCGGATGCGGATCGGATCGTCGGAGGATACGAGTCCTTTGCCGATGAGTTCGCGACTATCCTGTCTCGCCAACTGGACGCCTGAGTTATGGTCACAAGTGTCAAACCCAATGCAGGCGGCGGCAGCGGCCGCCGTCGCGGGCGCGGCAAGGGGGGCGCGCAGCCTATGTCAGAAATCAACGTCACACCATTTGTGGATGTGATGCTTGTATTGCTGATTATTTTCATGGTTGCCGCACCTCTTTTGACGGTCGGTGTGCCGGTTGAGCTTCCTAAGACCGCCGCTGATGCGCTTCCCGGTGAAGAGGAAGAGCCGCTAACGGTCACGGTTGCAACCGACGGGCGCGTCATGATCCAGACCACCGAGGTAGATGCACAAGAACTTGTTCCCCGCTTACGCGCCATTGCGGCAGAACGTGCCAGCGATCAGGTTTTCCTACGCGCGGATGGCGGCATTCCCTATGCCCGCGTGATGGAGGTGATGGGCGCGCTGAATGCTGGCGGTTTTTCCAATATTGGTCTTGTGACCGAAACCGGGGGCCCTCGCTTCGACGGATCCGAAGCGGAACAAGAAGGCTAGGCCCCGTGCTGCGGCAGGCATACGCACGAATGAGCATCGGAATGCGAGTTTCCGGTGCAGGGCATCTGGCGATTATTCTCTGGGTCATCATCGGAGGCTCGCTGTTTCGCAGCGATCGCGACGTCTTGCCGGCTGCCACAAGCGTTACTCTTGTCTCGGAAGCTGCGTTTGAAGGGCGCGATGCGACGCGTCCGGACGTTATCACCGAGGCGCCAGAAGCTCCGCAACCGCTTCCTACTCCGGAACCACCGGTTCCTGAGCCGTCCGCCGCACGCCCGGAAGAAAGTCCGCCAGCACCGCCGGTTCCCGAGCCTGTGCCCCAACCCGAGCCGGAAGCGCCAGTCTCTGCGCCCGAAGCGCCGCCGCCTCCACCACCCCCGGCAGACCGCGTGGCACCTGTGCCCGTACCACCGCCCGTCGAAGATGTTCAGGTAGCCGAGGAGACCCAGGAAGAGGTCACACCTGATGGTGCGGGTACCGATGCAGCCGAGCCCCAGGAGGCCACCGCCCCGGAAGAGGCGACGACCCGAATTATCACCGAAGCGACCGAGACAGATCCGGACAGCGCATCGCAGGATGTTGCTCTGGCTCCCGATGCCACACCGCGACCGCGCGCGCGTCCGAGCCGACCTGAGCCAGTCGAGGCTGCGGCGGCGCCACCGCCCCCGCCTGAACCTAACCCAGAAGTTGAACCAGAGACCGACCCGATCGCAGACGCTGTAGCAGATGCCGTCGCAGAGGCGGCTGAACCAGTTCGGAGTGCGGATCCGACGTTGCCCATAGGCCCGCCTATGACCGCGTCCGAGCGGGAGGGCTTGCGCGTCGCGGTGCAACAATGCTGGAATATCGGGAGCCTGTCTTCCGAAGCGCTGAGAACGACAGTGACATTGAAAGTTGAGATGGAGCAGGACGGTCGGCCTGTCGTGAGCTCTATCCGTATGATTGACGCCGTTGGGGGCTCGGATGCCGCGGCGCAACAGGCCTTTGAGGCGGCACGGCGGGCGATCATCCGCTGCGGCGCACGTGGATTTGATCTGCCGGTTGAGAAATACGGGCAGTGGCGTGATATCGAAATGACATTCAATCCTGAAAGGATGCGGATCCGATGACAAAGACTTTGCTTTCCGCGCTTCTTGTTGCTTTTGGCCTGGCCCTGATGCCTCAGGCAAGCGAGGCACAAGCGCGACCTGGACCGCTGAGGATCGAAATAACCGAAGGGGTGATTGAACCGCTGCCAATTGCCATACCGCCGTTTATCGCGGAAAGCGCAGCTGCGCAGCGATATGCCAACAATATCGCCACCGTGGTTGCGCAGGATCTTGAGGGTTCGGGCCTTTTTCGGGCAATCCCGGAACAGGCGTTCATCTCCCGCGTAACATCGTTCGACTCCCCCGTTCAGTTCTCGGACTGGAAGGCGATCAATGCACAAGCGCTGGTGACAGGATCCGTTGGCGTTGCTGCCGATGGCCGCTTGGTTGTGAAATTCCGGCTCTTTGATGTGTTCTCCGAGGCGCCGCTCGGGTCTGGTCTGCAATTTGCAGCCTCCCAAGACAGCTGGCGGCGGATGGCGCACAAGGTCGCGGATGCGGTCTATTCGCGGATCACAGGCGAAAGCGGGTACTTTGACAGCCGCGTCGTTTTTGTCTCGGAGCAAGGACCGAAAAACGATCGTCGCAAACGCCTCGCGATTATGGATTATGACGGCCAGAACGTGCAGTTTCTGACCGACGACAGCGCGATCGTCCTGGCGCCGCGGTTTTCACCTGATGGCGGCAAGGTGCTCTATACGTCCTATGCCACTGGAATGCCCCAGATTACCGAACTCGACATAAATGCAGTGCGCTCCCGCAGTCTCGGAAGCAATGCGAATATGAGCTTCTCACCTCGGTTTTCGCCTGACGGCAGTGCGGTTGTTTATTCCCTGACCAACGGTGCCAACACGGATATCTACCGTCTCGATCTCGGTTCGGGTCGGCAGGCCCAGCTGACCAATACTCCGGCAATTGAAACCGCTCCGAGCTTCAGCCCGGACGGTCGCCAGGTTGTGTTCGAAAGCGACCGGTCCGGTAATCAGCAACTCTATGTCATGTCCGCCAATGGCGGCGAAGCACGGCGTATCAGCTTCGGCCAGGGGCGCTATGGCACGCCTGTCTGGTCGCCCCGCGGTGACCTGATAGCCTTCACCAAACAGAACAACGGACGGTTCCATATCGGCGTCATGCGCACGGATGGATCAGAGGAGCGCTTGCTGACCTCTTCTTTTCTTGATGAGGGGCCGACCTGGGCTCCGAACGGACGGGTAATCATGTTTACGCGGGAGACCTCAGGCGCCTCGGGCGCGCCTGCGCTTTATTCTGTGGACGTTTCGGGGCGGAACCTGCGGCGGGTGCCCACGCCGGGCGCAGCGTCCGATCCGTCCTGGTCGCCTTTACTAGAGTAGGATTCACAGCGCGCACCGGACGTGGTAATCTGCGTGCAAGCCTCCCCAACGAGCAGAATGAGGAATGGGACAATGGCAATCGAGACAGTTTTCAGCCGCCGAATGGCGGTAACTTTTGCGGCCGTATTAACGCTTGCTGGTTGCGCTGGACAGGACGGGCTTTTCGGGTCGGCCGGCGGTGGTGCGGGCGCTGGTGCAGGCGGCATTGCTTCGGGATCGATCAGTGACCCGACATCTCCCGCTTATTTCCAACAGGCCGTGGGCGACCGAGTACTGTTTTCTGTTGACCAAAGCACGCTGACCGACGAGGCGCGCGGTGTTCTTGAACAACAAGCGCAATGGCTGACACAGAACGGAGCTTTCACCGCGGTAATTGAAGGCCACGCGGATGAGCAAGGCACACGCGAGTATAACCTGGCCCTTGGAGCCCGTCGCGCAAGCGCGGTTCGCGACTACCTTGTAGACCGGGGAGTGGCCGATAGCCGGCTCTCAACCGTGACCTTTGGGAAAGAGCGTCCGCTTGAAGTCTGCTCGAACGAGAGCTGCTATGCCCAAAATCGGCGGGCCGTCACAGTGCTAAGTGCCGGACCAGGGTCCTGAGGCGCCCTTTATGATGAAACGGGTTGCCTGCGCAGGTCTGGTTGTTGTGGCACTGGCTCTAGGGCTGGCCCAAAGCGCAAATTCTCAATCGCCCAACGATCAGACTCTGGCCGATATCCGTCAGGAGCTGTCGGTGCTTTTTGTGGAAGTTCAGCGTTTGCGGCGCGAGCTCTCGACCACAGGCAGCCCTCAAATCTCCCTTCCGTCAGGCGGGCTGGAGCGGCTCGATGCTCTCGAGGCAGAGCTCGCGCGTCTGACCGAAAAAACCGAACAACTTGAGTTTCGCATCGATCAGATTGTTACCGATGGCACCAATCGCATTGGTGATCTCGAGTTTAGGCTGGTTGAGCTCGAAGGCGGAGACCTCTCTCAGCTGGGAGAGACCACAACGCTTGGCGGTGATGCCGCGGCACCTGCCGCGCCGCCACCAGTTGTTCCGCCGGAGGCGCCTCAGACGGCGGGCCCGGAACTTGCAATGGCTGAGCAGGATGATTTCGATGCCGCTCGGGCACTTCTTGACGACGGTCAGGCACAGGCCGCCGCAGATGCCTTCACCACCTACGCTGAAACCTATCCTGGTGGCCCACTTGTGGCCGAAGCGCATTTCTTGCGCGGTGACGCATTGGCCAGTTTGAACGACTGGAACGGTGCGGCACGCGCCTATCTGGACAGTTTTTCGGGGACCCCGAACGGACGCATGGCGCCAGACGCGCTGTACAAGCTGGGCGTGTCACTGAATGCGCTGGGCCAACGCGACGAGGCATGTCTTACCCTAAGGGAAGTCAGCCTGCGATTCCCGGGCGGTACCGCCGCAGTGGATGCCAATACTGCGCGTACAGAGCTGAACTGCCCTTGAGCCGAGACCCTGTCGAAACCCATGTTGACGCGGCGCTGTCGCGGCATTTTGGGCGGGGGGATCGGATTGGTGTTGCGGTGTCCGGGGGCAGCGACTCGGTCGCCCTTATGCAGCTGGCCGCACTTTGGGCACAAAATGCTGGTGCAGAATTGCAGGTGGCGACGGTCGACCACGGCCTCAGAGAAGGGTCGATGACAGAAGCAGCAACCGTGAGGGAGGCTGCGCGCAGCTTGTCGCTGAAGCATACCGTTCTTTCCTGGACTGGCTGGGATGGGACAGGCAACCTGCAGGATGCCGCCCGCGAGGCGCGCAGGAGCCTTCTCGCCCAATGGTCGCGAGAGCGGAACCTCGTCGCGGTTCTTCTGGGACACACGCTACAGGATCAGGCAGAGACGTTCCTGATGCGTCTTGGACGTGGATCCGGAGTGGACGGATTGGCCGCAATGTCGGAAGCCCGGATAACCGACGGAGTTACCTGGGTGCGTCCGATGCTTGGCCTTTCCCGGACCGCATTGCAGGACTGGCTTCGGGCACGTGATGTGAGTTGGGTTGAAGACCCATCAAACGAAGACGAGAGATTTGCGCGCGTGCGTATCCGAAAAGCGGCAGGACTGCTGAGCGATCTTGGATTGGACGCACCGCGTATCGCCGCGACCGCGGCGTCAATGGCACGGGCGCGCCAAGCGCTTTTGGCGCGGGCCCACGAGAAAGCAGAGCTGCTGGCAGAGGTCACGGAAGGCGTTCTGACTTTCGAGGCAAACGGCCTCGCCCGATTGGATGCTGAAACACGGCTGCGGTTGCTCGCCCATGGTCTCCAGTGGACGGCGCATCAAGCCTACAAGCCCCGCTTGAGCAGTCTGGAGACGGTCTGGACACAGGTGCAGGGCGGCGCACCGGCGACCCTGCATGGTTGCATTCTGGGGCGCTATGGCTCGCGCATTTTTATTGCAAGGGAGTATGCCCCAGTGGCTGAGCATATCGTTCCGGACAGCGAGATCTGGGACGCGCGTTGGCGCTTCTCGATCGAAGGGTTCCCCACTAAAATTGCGGCACTTGGGGACGACGGTCTGCGAACCCTTGGGGCGAACGCATCGCAATTACCGCGTCGCGCCATTCTCGCTTTGCCTGGTTTGTGGGCCGAAGGTGAACTTGTTGCCGTACCCAGCCTATCCTGGGGGCAGCCAGTAAATGTGCACGTCTTTCCTGCGAAGACTTCTTTTCTTGAAGGCCTCATTGCGCATTGAACTGGCCTCAAAGCTGTCTATTTTACTTTATATGCTTGGTTTCTGGCCGGCATTGACGACCGTTAAGGAGATTTTCCGTGGGAAATATGCGAAACGTCGCGTTCTGGGTGGTGCTTTTTCTTCTCATCCTTGCACTTTTCAATCTGTTCAGCGGTGGACAGTCGACCGTGAATGCGCGGGCAATCAGCTATTCAGACTTCGTTGAGCGTGTCGAACAGGGCGATGTATCCTCGGTTGTCCTCGACGGTGAGAAGATCACCATGCGCACGGGCGACGGCCAGCAGTTGACCACCATCCGGCCTGATGGCGTTGATGTCACCGATCTGCTTCTGGCAGAAAACGTGGAAATTGAGGCGCGCGCACAGGAGCAGTCCGGTATTCTGGCGTATGTCGGCACGCTTCTACCGTTCCTTATCCTTATCGGCATTTGGATTTTCTTCATGAACCGGATGCAAGGAGGCGGACGCGGCGGCGCGATGGGCTTTGGAAAGTCAAAAGCAAAACTGCTTACTGAAAAGCACGGTCGCGTCACCTTTGACGATGTCGCGGGCATCGATGAGGCGAAAGACGATCTGGAAGAGATTGTCGAGTTCCTGCGCAACCCACAGAAATTCTCGCGCCTTGGTGGCAAGATCCCAAAAGGTGCTTTGCTGGTCGGCCCTCCCGGTACTGGTAAGACTCTTCTGGCGCGCGCTGTCGCAGGTGAGGCCGGTGTGCCCTTCTTTACCATCTCCGGTTCGGACTTTGTTGAAATGTTCGTCGGCGTCGGTGCGTCCCGTGTCCGCGATATGTTCGAGCAGGCCAAGAAAAACGCACCCTGCATCGTGTTCATCGACGAGATTGACGCCGTTGGCCGCTCCCGCGGTGTTGGCTATGGCGGCGGCAACGACGAGCGTGAGCAGACGCTGAACCAGCTTCTGGTGGAAATGGACGGGTTTGAAGCCAATGAGGGCATCATCATCGTCGCCGCAACCAACCGTCCGGATGTTCTTGATCCCGCGCTTCTGCGGCCGGGTCGTTTCGACCGCCAGGTGCAGGTTCCGAACCCCGACATCAAAGGCCGCGAAAAGATCCTTGGCGTGCACGCCCGTAAGGTTCCGCTGGGCCCAGACGTCGACCTGCGCATCATTGCGCGCGGCACTCCGGGCTTCTCGGGCGCTGATCTGGCAAACCTTGTCAACGAGTCCGCATTGATGGCGGCCCGCGTCGGGCGGCGCTTCGTCACGATGGAGGATTTTGAGAACGCCAAAGACAAAGTCATGATGGGAGCCGAACGCCGCTCAATGGTCATGACCGAAGACGAGAAAATGCTGACCGCCTATCATGAGGCGGGGCATGCAATTGTCGGTCTGAACGTCCCTCAGCACGATCCGATCCACAAGGCGACGATCATCCCTCGCGGTCGCGCGTTGGGCCTCGTGATGTCCTTGCCTGAGCGTGATCAGCTGAGCGTGACCAAGACCAAATACGCCTCCAAGATCGCGATGGCGATGGGGGGTAAAGTCGCCGAGGAACTGAAGTTCGGAGAGGAAAATGTGACCTCAGGAGCGACATCCGACATCCAGCAGGTCACGAAAATTGCTCGGGCCATGGTGACACAGTTCGGCTTTTCCGATGAGCTGGGCCATGTGGACTATGCCAACGAACAGCAATCCTATCTTGGCGCCTACGGTGGCGGCACAAATCACAGCCAGGAAACCCAGAAGATCATCGATCAGAAGGTGAAAGAGATCATAGACGCGGGCTATGAAACGGCTAAACGGGTGCTCACGGAGAAAAACGAGGAATGGGAAAGACTGGCGCAAGGGCTTTTGGAGTACGAAACCCTTACAGGTGCCGAAATCCAGAAGGTGATCGCTGGTGAGCCGCTCAACCGTGGCGATGATGAAGATGATACGCCGCCTGCTGGAACCCCGTCTGTCACGGCCATTCCGAAAACGAAGCCGCGTTCGAAGCCGTCTGGCGATGGCGGTCTGGAGCCTGAACCCACCGGGTGACACGCGTTCAGAGAGCATTTGAGATCGCCGCCCTATAGGGCGGCGATTTCCGTTCTGGCGATTGATATTGGTTCCTTTTGTGCGTAACTAAGGCCCCGTTTCTCAGGAGCGCTGCTGCAATGACAGACATGTTGGACAGAAACGCGACGGGTTCTTTTGGGAGCTACTGGCCCTTCTGGCTCGCCTTGGCCATCACGATCGCGTTTTGCGGTTATGGTATGCTCACCGGCACATCTGCGTATGACTTCGTTCAGGAAAGTGGTGTGATCGAAAATGCGTCTGTGGTGATTTTCTTTTGTGGAGCGCTTGGCTTTGTCGTTCTCAGACCTGATCTGGCTTTCGGCCGTGGCTGGCATGTTCTTGTGATCATGCTGCTCTTCGCCGCTCGTGAGTTGGATTTTGATAAACGCTTTACGGAAAAAGGGGTCCTGCAGTCTCGCCTTTACTCCGGCGATTATCCCCTGGAGCAAAAACTGATAGGCGCGGCAGTTGTCTTGCTCATCCTTTGGACCGTGTACCGGCTTGTTCGATATGGGTGGCGACCATTTTTGCGCGGGCTGCGCGACGGGTCCCTCTGGGCTTGGATCATCGCCGCAGCCTGCGTGACAGTTGCTATTTCGAAGTCTCTTGATGGCGCCGGGCGAAAACTGGCGCCTTATGGCATCGAGCTCAGCCCGGAAACCGATTTTACTCTCGTCGTTTTGGAGGAAGTTGGCGAGCTTGGGTTCGGACTTCTCTTGGTCTTCGCAATATGCAGCTGGGTGCGCAGTGAGCGCGTCTCCTTGAGCGGAGCCGAGACGTTTCCGGCACCATCCGCAGGGTCCAAGATCTGAGCATGCGTTTCTGAAAAGAAACAGACGCGGGCGATTTCGCGGTCTGAAATGTCGTAATCGCTCCTGCGAAGCCGAAATACGCTCATTAGAACAGAGGTATAGGCGCCGGAATCTCCCGGACTGCTCATTCGGGAGGTGGCATGTCAATGCGCTCAGATATCGAAATCGCGCGCGCGGCGCAAAAACGACCGATTACAGAGATCGGTGAAAAGCTGGGCGTCCCGGCTGAGGCGCTTGTACCCTATGGTCACGACAAGGCTAAAGTGGGTCAGTCCTTTATAGACAGCCTTTCGGATCGGCCGGACGGCAAGCTTATCCTTGTGACGGCTGTAAACCCGACCCCCGCAGGAGAAGGTAAAACCACCACCACGGTTGGTCTGGGGGACGGGCTGAACGCGATCGGCAAGAAAGCCGCGATATGTATCCGAGAGGCTTCGCTGGGCCCGTGCTTCGGAATGAAAGGCGGGGCCGCGGGCGGTGGCAACGCGCAGGTGGTCCCGATGGAGGATATGAACCTCCATTTCACGGGCGATTTTCACGCGATCACAAGCGCGCATAACCTTCTGAGCGCGATGATCGATAACCACATCTATTGGGGCAACACGCTTGAGATCGACCAGCGCCGTGTCACCTGGCGCCGCGTGATGGATATGAATGATCGGGCTCTGCGCCAGATTACTGCCTCGCTTGGGGGCGTATCAAACGGTTTTCCGTCTGAGGCAGGCTTCGACATTACCGTGGCTTCCGAAGTCATGGCATGTCTCTGCCTCGCCTCGGACCTGGGCGATCTGGAAAAGCGCCTCGGCGAGATCATTGTGGCGTACCGGCGCGACAAATCTCCGATATTTGCCCGCGACATCAAAGCAGACGGCGCGATGGCGGTCCTGCTTAAGGACGCGATGCAACCCAATCTCGTGCAGACGCTGGAAAACAATCCCGCCTTTGTTCATGGTGGACCGTTTGCAAATATCGCCCATGGTTGCAACTCGGTCATTGCAACAAAGACAGCTCTGAAACTTGCGGATTACGTGGTCACCGAGGCCGGCTTTGGTGCTGATCTGGGTGCTGAGAAGTTCATGAACATCAAGTGCCGCAAGGCCGGGCTTGCACCCTCTGCGGTGGTCGTCGTGGCTACCGTGCGGGCCATGAAAATGCATGGCGGTGTGGCGAAAGATGCGCTGGGCCAAGAAGATGTCGAGGCGGTGTCTCGCGGATGCGAAAACCTCGGGCGTCATATAGCGAACCTTAAGAGTTTTGGCGTGCCGGTGGTGGTTGGCGTGAACCATTTCGTCTCGGATACGGATGCCGAGGTTGAAGCGATCCGCGCCTTCGCTGACAGTTGCGGGGCTGAGGCATTCCTGTGCAAGCACTGGGCGGATGGCTCAGCAGGAGTCACGGAGCTTGCGACGCGCGTTGCCGAGATTGCCGATGCAGATATGGCGAACTTTGCGCCGCTCTATCCCGACGACAAACCGCTCTTTGACAAGATCGAAACCGTTGCCAAGCGCATCTACCGCGCTGATGAGGTGCTGGCCGACACAAAGATCCGGGCCCAACTGCGCGAGTGGGAGGCCCAGGGATACGGACACCTGCCAATTTGTATGGCTAAGACGCAATACTCATTCTCTTCCGATCCATCGCTGCGCGGCGCGCCTGAAGGACACAGCCTGCCCATCCGTGAGGTCAGGCTTAGCGCGGGTGCTGGGTTCGTCGTGGTCATTTGCGGGGCGATCATGACGATGCCCGGTCTTCCTCGTGGTCCCGCTGCAGAGGCGATCAGGCTTAATCAAGCGGGAGAAATCGAAGGCTTGTTCTGACCCTGGTTTCCGGGCAAGTGCGAGGCGCGATATCGAGCATCCGGAGGATCAGAACCCATGACAGCGACCCTTATTGATGGCAAGGCCTTCGCCGCGAAGGTGCGCACGCAAGTGGCGTCCCATGTCGCTCGCTTGCGCGAAGAGCACGGGATAACCCCTGGACTGGCTGTGGTTCTGGTGGGCGAAGACCCTGCCAGCCAGGTCTATGTGCGCAACAAAGGAAAACAGACAGTAGAGGCGGGGATGGCCTCTTTCGAGCATAAGCTCGATGCGGCGACCCCCGAGGCGGATCTGCTGAGATTGGTGGCCCAGCTAAACGCGGACCCGGCTGTGCACGGTATTCTGGTTCAGCTTCCTTTGCCTGGGCATATCGATGCAGACAAAGTCATCAATACCATTGATCCGGCTAAGGACGTCGACGGATTTCACATCTCCAATGTGGGTTTGCTGGGGACGGGACAGAAATCGATGGTGCCCTGCACTCCGCTTGGGTGTTTGATGATGCTGCGGGACCAGCTTGGGGATCTCAGCGGATTGAACGCGGTTGTACTGGGCCGGTCAAACATCGTTGGCAAGCCCATGGCGCAGCTGCTGCTCGGCGACAGCTGTACCGTGACGGTCGCCCATTCCCGCACAAAGGACTTGCCGCAAGTCGTGCGCGGCGCGGATGTTGTGGTGGCTGCGGTCGGGCGTCCCGAGATGGTGCCCGGTGACTGGATTAAGCCCGGAGCGACGGTGATTGATGTGGGTATCAATCGGATCGCGAAGCCCGAAGGGGGCACGCGCCTTGTCGGAGATGTGGAGTTTGCCAGCGCTTCAGCGGTTGCCGCTGCGATTACACCTGTTCCGGGTGGCGTTGGCCCGATGACGATCGCCTGCCTTCTTGCGAACACAGTAACGGCCTGTAGCCGCGCATATGGGTTGCCGGAACCGGAAGGACTTACTGCCTAGGCCTGCACCGGCACCATTGTCCCCTGCAAAAGCGCCACCAGAACACCATCTGTGCGGCTCACCTCGGCTGAAACGACGCTCAGGCGCTTGCCAGCCTTGACCACGCGCCCCGTCGCACGCAGCTCGGGGCCTGTTGCGGGGGCAAGCAGGTTTATCTTCATCTCCGCAGTGACAACTTCGGTGTCAGGCGGCTGCAGGCTCAGCGCGGCGTAGCCTGCCGCAGAGTCTCCTATGGCAAAGGTCAGACCCGCATGGGCGAACCCTTGTTGCTGCTTGGCTTTGGGCAGAACCGGCGCGTGGATCACGATATGTCCCGGTGCAATCTCGATCAGTTCGGCGCCGAGGGTTTTCATCATCGCCTGGCGGTCAAAGCTTGCCCGGATGCGCGCATCGAGATCCAGAGCATCAGAGCTCATTCGGCGGCCTCGGATACGCTCAGCGGGACCAATACGGGTGGTCTGCCAAGCAATATGGCGCGACTTCCGGGCGTCAAAAACGGGCCGAATGCCGGATCTGAAAGCGCGAGTCCGCCTGTGTAGGCACCATAGGCTGGCAGGATCACGCGGGTTTTGGTGACCAAAAAACAACGACGCGCAACCCTGCCGCCGCGGGTCACGAGGTGGTGCTTCGGGTGGAAATGGCCTGTAATTTCCCCTGAGATACGATCGGGCAGGGGGCCGGGCTTGGCGATGTGGCGCAGCAAAAGTGGTTCGAGACGCAGAGCTTCAGTGTGATCACCTGCCATACTCTGTGGATCATGGTTGCCAGCAATCCAACGCCAGTGCGCCCGGGACTTAAGTTCGGTCAGCCGCCTTTTGTCAGACACGTGCAATTGCGCGGCGCAGGCTGTGTCGTCGAAACTGTCGCCGAGACAGAGAACTTCATATGCGCCGGTCGCGTCGATGTCGCGCGCGAGCCGTTCGAGGGTCTCTGCTACTTCGTAGGGCGGCAAAAGTTGACCGCCGCGACGAGCGATCCTTTCCGCTTTCCCCAAATGCAGATCTGCAACCAGAAGCCGCTTCTCCTCAGGCCACCACAAGCCGCCCGAGGGTAGGGCATACAGATCAAGGCCTGCAAAGCTGAAGCGCAGCATGTTCATGCTTTGGTCCAATCGCATTTTGCGTCTCAAGGCAAGCGAAATCCGTATCTATGCGGGCAAGCCTGCCGCCGCCAAAAGGCGCTCAGCCGCTTCTGCGACCATTCTGTCGCGTGTTTCCGCGCCAGCCACTGGCACGCGGCCTGGTTCCAGAAAGAGCGGTGCGGCGAGCGGTGTGACACGAGGCAGCGCGCGGTGGTCCACACGGCCCTCGGTGCGGTCGAGCATCTCTTCGATCCGGCCAAAATCAACGAGCCCGCGTAGGGCTTCTTCTCGGGTAATCTGCATAAGGACATGGTCCGGGTCGTACTTGTGCAGGGTGTCGTAAAGGATATCGGACGAGAATGTTGCTTGTCGCCCGGTTTTGCGTCGCCCCGGTGTGTTGCGTTCGATAAGACCTGCGACGATCGCGCTTGCACGGAAAGTACGTTTCATGACGGCGTTGCCAGCCAGCCATGTTTCAAAGTCGGAGCGCAGTTGCCCGGGCCTAAAAAGAGGAAGGGGATCCGTGACTGGGCGCAAACCCCAGATCAGCGTCGCGTAATCAGTCGCCGCAAAACCGACTGGGTCCAGACCCCTGACCTGCATGCGCTGTGACAGCAAAAGTCCCAATGTCTGTTGCGCGTTGCGGCCGGCAAAGCCATAAACGCAAAGGTGCTCCCGCCCGTCATGCGGAAAGGTTTCGACAAGCAAGCGGTCCCGTTCGGGCAGCTTTGAAACCTTTCGTTGCAGCGCCAGCCAGTCCCTGGTGGCAAGGGGTAATTCTGGCCAGTCCTGTTGGCGAAACATCTCCAGTATGGTGTCCGAGAGTTGTGTGGACGTGGCGAACTTTGTGCCCATGAAAGTCGCTATTTTGGGCTCCTTGTCGGCGCGTCGCGTGACCTCTACCGTCATTTCATTCAGCCCTTCGTAGCGTACAATCTGCCCTCCGATCAGAAAGGTATCACCTGGGGTCAGCGAGGCCGCAAACCCCTCCTCGACCTCTCCAAGTGGGGTTCCGCCGCGTCGATTTTTCAATCGTACTTTCAGCGTCTCGGTGTCAATAATGGTGCCGATATTCATTCGGATCTGACGCGCGGCGCGGGGGTCGCGCAACTGCCAGAGTCCATCCGGCCGCCGCAGCAGCCGTTGCCAGCGGTCATAGGCCCGCAAGGCATAGCCGCCCGTGGCACAGAAGTTCAGACAGTCCTCAAATTCCTCGCGGGTCAGCGCCGCATACGCGCCCGCGCTGCGCGCCTCCGTAAACAAGGCCTCAGCATCAAACGGGCCCGCAGCAGCCGTTATCAGGATGTGCTGGCACAAGACATCGCGCGGGCCGCGTCCGCGCGGCTCCCCGTCCAACTTGCCTTCGGACACTGCCGTGAGCGCAGCGTGACATTCGACCACCTCGAACCTGTTCGCCGGCACCAGCAGCGCCTTGGAGGGGGCATTGTAGCGGTGGTTGGCTCTCCCGATCCGTTGCACAAGGCGTTTTACATTCTTCGGCGCTCCGACTTGAATCACCAGATCGACGTCGCCCCAGTCGATCCCGAGATCGAGCGACCCCGTACAGACAATCGCGCGCAGGCTGCCTTCGGCCATTGCCGCCTCTACCTTAAGCCTTTGTTCACGGGCGAGGCTGCCATGATGAATGCCGATCGGCAGCGCGTCTTCGTTCTCAAGCCAGAGGCTGTGAAAAAAGAGTTCCGCCTGAGCCCGGGTGTTGTGGAAGATCAGTGTGGTCTTGTGCGCGCGTACCTGTTCCAGGATCGCCGGGATTGCATAGCGTCCGCCGCCACCGGACCAGGGCGGCGCTTCGTCCACATCCAGCATGGAAATATCGGGTGCCGGTCCTGGATCTGCGACCAGAATTTCACAAGCATCCGGGGCACACGCCAGAAACTTCGCAATCGCCGGAGGATCCTCGACTGTCGCTGAAAGCCCGACCCGCCGCAGATCCGGCACCAGCGTTTGCAGACGCGCGAGCCCAAGCATCAGTTGGTCTCCGCGCTTACTTTCGGCAAGTGCATGGATCTCGTCCACGATAACGCGTTGCAGGCCCGCGAAGGTTCGTGCCGCATCTTCATAGCTCAGCAGCAGCGCAAGGCTTTCTGGCGTCGTCAAAAGAATATGCGGTGGGTCAGCCCGCTGTCTTTTGCGCTGAGTCTGCGTGGTATCGCCGGTACGATCTTCGATCCGAATGGCGAGGCCTGCTTCTTCTACAGGTCGGCGAAGGTTACGCTTGATATCTGCTGCAAGTGCCTTCAGCGGTGAGATGTAGAGTGTGTGGAGTCCTGGCCCTGGATCTGCCCCAAGCTCGGCCAGTGTCGGCAGAAAACCCGCCAAGGTCTTGCCGCCGCCCGTGGGCGCGATCAGCAATTGTGCCGCCGCGTCTTTGCGCGCCAGCATGTCCGTCTGGTGGGGATGTAGCTGCCAATTCTGGCGGTCAAACCAAGTCTGGAGCTGAGCGGGCAGGGCGGTCATGTGCGACAGCTAGGGCCCCCAGGAACGCTCCGCCACTTCTTAGTGAATGATCTCTTCCTTCTTAACGTAGAGATTCTCCCAGGCGCGGTCGATCAGCTCGGGCGACATCTGCGGTGGCAGACCTTCGAAATTGCAGATCGCCAGCATCTGATCCATCAGGAACGGTGCATGGAAGTTCGCGTACACATTATCCACTTCGGGGTACTTCTTGGTGATCAGGTGCAGAAGCGTTGCTTCGTCCAGCGGTACTTTCCGTGCTTTTGCAACCATGGCAAAAATCCGCAGGAACTCTTCTTTAGTAGGTCCGTCAATCTTGAGCTTGAAAAACACCCGCCGCAGCGCGGCCTGGTCGAAGATGTCGTTCGGATGAAAGTTGGTGGAGAAGATCACGAGCGTGTCGAATGGGACGATGAACTTTTCCCCCGATTGCAGGGCCAGAATGTCGTAGTTCGCTTCCATCGGAACAATCCAACGGTTGATTAGCGCCTGTGGAGGTTCGGCTTGGCGTCCAAGGTCGTCAACGATGAAGATGCCGCCCGTGGCCTTCATCTGAAGCGGGGCGGTGTAGGTCCTGGCGACCGGATTGTAACTGAGATCGAGCATTTCCAGCTCCAACTCACCGCCGGTGATCACAGCAGGGCGCTGGCAGCAGACATAGCGGTGGTCGTAACCGGCCACGCGGCGCAAGTTCGAGGTATTTTGCTCGGGACTCTCTACTTCAGTGTGAACAACCGGGTCGAATACTGTGATAATCTGGCCGCTGTAAGAGATGGCGCGCGGGACATAGACATGATCGCCCAGCGCGTCCCGGATCCCGTTTGAGATCGAGGATTTACCATTGCCGGGCGGGCCGTAAAGCAAAACAGACCGGCCCGATGTGATGGCGGGGCCCAGATGTTTCAGCAAGTCGGGCGGCAAAACGAGGTGGCCCATTGACTGTTTCAGCCTGTCAGCAGTGATCGTGATGTTCTTGATAGACTGGCGTTCGGATTGAATCGCGAAATGCTCCAGCGGGACAGGGACCGCGCCGTAGTATTCCGATTGCGCGAGCGCGTCGAGCGCGCGGGCCTTGCCCATGTCCGACAATGCGAAGCGCATTTCCTCGGATCCTGATGAAGTAAGCGAGCCCAGTGCTTCTACCATTTTAAGCTGGCGCGCGGTATCGATGAGGTCCTGGACCAGCGGTACCGGGATGGACATCGCGTCAGATAGTTCGGATGCCCTCGTGAGCGAGCGGCGGAACATCGTCTTGAGCAAAATATCCTGCAGCATGGTTGCAGGCAGGCCCAGATCGGCGATCGAGCGCGGACGGGAGGGCGCAAGCGCGGTGCCGAGGTGCTGGTTCATGTAAATCCTCCAAGGGCAGGCTAGGCTGAGGACGTTAAGAGACTGTAAGCTCCGGTATGATCACCGGAAGCACGAAATAGAAGATCAGGGTTCCCCCAAGGGCGAGCCCCATTGGAAAGTCACGCTTCCGGGTCCAGCTTTCCCAATCCGGCGCGGCGCGGCGCACAGCCGGGATAGAGCGAGCAGTCCGGTGCGTAACGAACGCACCAAGCAAAATGGCCGCAAACAGAGTCAAAACTATGGCCAGATCGCCAAATGCTATGAACGGAGCCATCGCTGCTGCGAATTTTGCATCGCCGGCGCCGACAAGACCTGCGCTGGCAACAACAAAGCCAATCCCAAGGACCACAAGCAGATGCACCCACCGCCATGCGTAGTCCACAAAGGGAAGAGCAAAAAGCCCAACCAGAGCGTAGATCGCCACCAGCAACAGAACGGTTTTGTTTGGGATCCGCATGAATTTCATGTCGCACCAAGCGACAAAAAGGCAAACCGGGGCGATGAAAGGCAAGAACCAGAGCGCCTCGGTCACCGTGACGTTCATGCGATCAGGCCTCCGACTCCAGAGTACGTAGTGCGCGCACCGCTTCTTCGAAATGACGCGGGTGGGTATCAATCGCTTCGCGCAGCAGAGCTTTGCCGGTAGACACATCGCCTTGCTTGATCGCAGACAGTCCCAACGTGTGCAGCAATTCTGAGCGTTCGGTCTGTGTCACGGGGATCGGCGGAAGCGAGTAGTTCCGCTGGGCGCCACGTGCAAGGATCAGGTTATTTTTGGCCGTGAAAAGATCCGGATCATACCCGATGGCTTCATTGAAGAGCCGTTCAGCTTCCGTGAACTCGCCACGTGTGAGTTTTGAATAGCCCCAGTTGTTCAGCACACCGCTCGGGCGCGTGGTCATGCCAACAGCGATTTCGTAAAAGCTGTCGGACGCTTTCCAGTCTTTTTCGCTGTCTGCGACCATAGCCTCTAGCCGGTAGCGGTCGAAGGTCTCATAGGTCGGAGGAATTTCGTCGAGCTGTTCTTTCGCGCGGTCCCAGTCTCCGGTACGGATCAGTGCGCCCGCAAAGCCGACCCGGTCGTCGTTTGTGGCTTGCCCTGTCTCAATTAAGTCTGCCCAGGCCGCCACTGCGGGTGTCTTATTGCCTGCCCGACTATGCGACTGCGCCAGACCGCGCTTAAGATCCACCCTGTCAGGGAATTCCTGCGTTGCCCGTGTAAAGTACTTCACTGCCTCTTCCGCTGACGCCGACGTCAGCATCAGATCATTGAGGTTGCTTTCATCGATGACATTTACAGCGTCCAGCTCCCGCGTCACGTCTATGTCTTCGTTAGGCGCACATGCCGATACGGCAAGGGCAGCCAGGACCATTGGGCCCCAGGTGTGAATGCGGCGCATCTTTGCGTCCTCTACTGCTCGAGCGCTTCGCTCTTTTCGTCTAGTTTGGCGAAACCAGCAGGTAGCTGCCGTTGCCTTGCCACACGAGGTCGAAGTCGTCTTCGTTATTATCGTCATAACTATAACGCGCATCTTCCATTTTTGCGAGACTTAAGCGCAGGTTGGACCGAATTTCGTCCGACTCGGCGTTATCCAGAGCAAAGGCTGTTTTGAAGACACGACTGGCTTCCCCGTACTCGCCTCGTTCCATCAGGATTACGCCGAGATTGTTCCAAGCCGGGGCAAATGCCTCGTCCAGGTCGATTGCTTCGCGCAGTTGCGCTTCGGCTTGATCAATCCGACCCAGTTCCAGATTGGCCGAGCCGATACCCGTCAGTATCTCGGGGGTGAGGCCGTCATTTCCGGCAGCCCTAAAGAATGCCTCGAGGGCGAGTTCATGCTCTCCAGCCGCCATAAGCCTGTTCGCAACGGTAATTTGGTCCACAAGCGGGGCTTCGGAGACCGCAACGCCCGGAGCAATCGGGCCATCCTCAATCGGTGTCAGCGTGGCTCCGCCAGTCGTGTCACAGGCCGCCAAACCGCAGAATGCTAAGCCCGCAACCGCCAATAGAACAGTCGCGCTCCTAGGGCCCTCCGCGGTTCGACAAAGTCTCATAGATGCTCCACATCGATGGCCCGATTAGGATGATCAACAAGGGAGGTACTGTAAACATCATCGTTCCAAGGGTGAGCTTTGTCGGCAACACATTTGCCTTTTCCTCGGCCCGCATAACACGCTTGTCCCGCATTTCGGATGCGTAGACACGCAAGGCATCCGCAATTGAGGTACCGAAGCTTTGGGACTGAATCAGAACGGTCACGAAGGATGTCACATCGGACACGCCACATCGCTCCGCCATATCCTTCAGAACGGTAATCTTGTCCTTGCCCGCCTTGATCTCGAACGAGACCATCTCGAACTCGTCGGCCAGATCGGGGAAGCCTGCGCGAATTTCGTTAGACACACGAATAATCGCTTGGTCGAGCCCCTGACCGGCTTCGACGCAGACCAGCATCAGGTCAAGGGCGTCTGGAAAGCCGTTTTCGATCTCTGTCTGGCGCTTGTTGATACGTTTATCGACCCAGTATTTCGGCAAATAGTAGCCCGCAAATCCTGGCCCCAGCGCAGTTGCTGCGGCTTTGGTCATGTTCGGCTCTTCGCTGCTACCCGCAATGAAGAAAGTGTAAACCACACCGATCAGCAGAAAGCCTATCCCCAACGCGAACTGCGCAAAATGGAAGATTTGTACCGAGGATTTTTGGCGGTAACCGGCCTGAATCAGCTTCAGCCGGATGGCAGAGAACTCAGCATTGTCCTGTGGCTCAAGGTATTGAGAGAACCGCTCCAGCTTCTTGCCTGGATCGTTCTGGCGCAGCTGTTTCTGGTCGCTGGAGGACACCGCCTGGCGCTTCTGCCCCATGCGTTCTTCTTTCAGTTTCTTTAGCGGATCTTTCTCGGTACGCAGCAGGAACGGGAGCGTCGCAAAAATTAGTACCGCGCCGAGGAAGCCAACCACGAAAAGTGGTCCCATCGGTCCCAGCAATTCGACGATTTTTGTATTGAGCGTTTCTAGCATCTGGTGTCTCCGCGACGGGTCAGACTTTGATGTTGACCATCATCTTCATGAAGATGACGTTCACCACGAGAAAGATTGAAACAACCACACAGGCCGGAATGAAGGCCGGCGTATCGATCACGTCGGCGTAGTAGTCCGGCTCCAGCAGGTTGATTCCGACAAGTGCGACGAACGGAAAGCCGGACAGGAACATGCCGGACCACTTCGCTTCTGCTGTGATCGCTTTCACCCGGCGGAACAGTTTGAAACGCGCCCGGATCACCTTTGCAAGACCGTCCAGAATTTCGGCAAGGTTGCCGCCCGACTGGCTTTGGATCGACACCGCAACTGCAAGGAAGCGCAAGTCCTGCATGTCCATGCGTTCTGCCAGTTCTTTGAGCGCCTCGGTGATATCCCGGCCATAGGCGGCTTCGTCCGCTATCATTCCAAATTCAGATCCAAGCGGGTCTGCGACCTCTTTGGCCACGATGTTGATCGCAGACGAAAAGGGGTGTCCCACGCGCAGCGAACGCACCATTAGTTCCACGGCGTCCGGCAGTTGTTCTTCAATTAAACCAAGTCGTTGCTTGGCTTTTTTTGACACCCACATGTAGACGCCGCCAATGCCGATCACGACTGCTGCAACAATCCGGACAGACAGCCCTGCGCCCGTACCAATCGTCAGCCCGATGAAGGCCACACCTGTCAGCAAGATCATGATCATGATCAGCGCAGTCGGCGAGAAGGCGATATTTGCCTTCTGGGCCTTGTCCGCCAGCATTGCGTAAAGCGGCAGGATCGATTGGCCCTTGTGCTGGGACATCTCCTTGCGGAGCTGTTCCAGGACAGCTTCGCGCGTCGCGCCCTTATCGAGCATTTCAAGGCGGCGGTTTACACGGTTGTTGAGGCTGATCGATTTGCCAAAGGCAACAAGATAGATGCCTTCAACCAGCATCACCACGCCAACGAAAATGCCAATGTAGATGAGTGGCTCGATACTAATTTCCATCGTTCAGCCCTTCGTCGGTTCGTAGATAGAAGGCGGCAGGTCATATCCCCAGGCCTTGAAGCGGTCAGAGTAGTGCGAGCGCACGCCGGTGGCCGTGAAGTTGCCGATGATCTTGCCGTCGGGACCAAGACCCGTCCGCTGATACTTAAAAACTTCCTGCATGGAGATGATGTCACCTTCCATGCCGGTTATTTCGGTAATCGACACCATACGACGCGAGCCATCCTGCAAACGCGAGGCTTGCACGATCAGGTTCACAGCCGAGGAAATTTGTGCGCGCAGAGCCCGGATCGGCATTTCGATACCCGCCATCGCAACCATGTTTTCAAGTCGGCTCACACCGTCGCGGGCAGAGTTCGCGTGAATCGTGGTCATAGATCCGTCGTGACCGGTATTCATAGCCTGCAACATGTCGATAACTTCTTCGCCGCGCGTCTCGCCGACGATGATGCGGTCTGGGCGCATCCGCAGTGCGTTTCTCAGACAGTCGCGCTGGGTGACCGCGCCCTTGCCCTCAACGTTGGCAGGACGACTTTCCATCCGACCGACATGGACCTGTTGAAGCTGAAGTTCTGCTGTATCCTCGATGGTCAGGATACGCTCTGAGTTATCAATGAAGCTGGAGAGTGCGTTCAGAGTGGTTGTCTTACCCGAGCCGGTTCCTCCAGAGACGATCACATTCAGTCGGCAGGCGACGGCGGCCTGCAGATACACCGCCATTTCTTCCGAGAAAGCACCAAACCGGACCAGGTCGTCGATGCCCAGTTTGTCTTTCTTAAATTTACGAATGGAAACAAGGCTGCCATCGCATGCGATGGGTCCGACCATTGCGTTGAAGCGCGAGCCATCAGCCAGACGCGCGTCCACATAAGGGTTCTGTTCGTCTACACGACGACCCACCGCGGAGACGATCTTGTCGATGATGCGCAGCAGGTGCTTTTCATCGCGGAACTTAACATCCGAGAGAGCCAGCTTGCCGGCACGTTCCACAAACACGCGGTTTGGCCCGTTAACCAGAATATCGTTGACGTCGTCGTCTTTAAGAAGTGGCTCCAGAGGCCCGAGGCCTTTCACTTCATCATAAAGCTCTTCGTGAAGAGTGCGGCGTTCGTCTTTGTTAAGAACCACGCTCATTCCGGACAGGGTTTCGGATGCGATTTCCGCAATTTCCGCGCGCAGTTCTTTTTCGCTGGCGCTTTCCAGTGCAGACAGGTTGAGCTGCTCAAGAAGTTCCTTGTGCAGTTCTACTTTGATTTCATTGAGTTTTTGCTGCCGCCGCGTTTCCTTGTCTGCCTGCTCGGGCTTGGCCGTAGACTTGACCGGCATAGGCTTGCGCGCCGCTTTGCTCGCAGCCGCCGCCTCTGCAGCTGCGCTGTCCGCAATCGGCGCTGCAACGGCCGCAGCAGGCTCTGCGTTTGAACCTGCTTTTTCCACCGGCTGCGGTTTTACCGTCTCGTCTCTGCGGTACTTCGAGAACACCAGTAGTCCCCCTTTTACTTCGCGGCCTCAGCGGCACCCGAGCTTATCTCATGCAGTGATTGCGCAAGCTTCATGACCTCCTTGCGCAACGGATTCTTCGCGGCGCGCATCGCAAGTGGCGTTCCGTGATCGTTGGATTCCACCACCGCCTTGCCGCCGTCGGGCAACTTTTCCCCGAAGCTGATATCGAGGCTTTCGGCCATGCGTTTTACGCGGGCCTTACCCGTAAGGTCCGAAAAACCGGGTGCGCGATTGAGCACAAAGCGGAGCTTTTCTACCGGCAGGTCTTCCGCTTTCAGCGTTTTGACGAAGCGCAACGTGTTCTGAGCAGAGCGCAGGTCCAGCTCGATCACCGGGAAAAACACATCTGCAATACGCAAAGCCGTTTCGGTCCAGTTCACCAGCGCACTGGGCATGTCGATCACAATATAGTCGAACATGCTGGCGGCCGTGGTGATGAGCTTTTCGATATCCTCGGGCGGCAGGAGATCCAGCGGCAGGATATCAGCGGGCGAGGTGAACACGCTCAGCTTACCCTCGGCGATCTGAAGAGCTGTTCGGAATGCATCGTCGTCAAGGCTTTCGACATCCGACATCAGCTCATAAATCGCTTCCTTGCGCGGCAGATCGAGATAGGTGGCGACCGAACCAAACTGCTGATCCATATCCATCAGAGCAACGCGTGGTTCCGTGTTTTTGAGCGTTGCCAGTTCCCATGCGAGGTTTACCGCCAACGTTGTTGCCCCCACGCCTCCTGCAAGCCCTTGAACGGCGAAAATCGTGCAATCATTGCCGACCCGCGTTGGCAGCGCTTCATGGGGACCGTCTTGAGGTGGAGCAACGGGCGCTGCGGAGGCAACCGTGGGCATTATCGGCTGCGTGATGCGCTCGATCGCCTCAGAAAGACTGTTTTCCGGCATCGGGTAGGGCAGGAATTCCCGCGCACCGGCCTGTAGGACCTGGTGCAGGATAAGCGGGTCGATTTCGTCTGCGATTACCAGAACGTTGATCTGAAGCTCTTTTGCCTTTTTGGTCAGCTCGATAATGAGGTCCAGCTCGGGCTCGTCATCGATGTCCAGCGCAATAGCCAGGACCTGAAGCTGTTCGGCGTCGGGTTGATCAAGGAAGTCTGATGCTTCCCGCAAAAGAAGATCTCCCCACGCCTCTCCATACTTTACTTCCATCTCATCGATGAGAATCTCGAAGTTTTGCACATCGCGGGAAACAGTGCAGGCAAGAATAGGAGGGCCGTCTGCGGCCGAAGCCTCATCAGAAGAAAGTGAAAACTCGTTTGTTGCTGCCGCTGCTTTCGACATGATCATACCTCAAGTGTCGACACGATCCCCGGCTGTTCGCAGACTCGTGCCTCTGAGGGTGAAGCTGTCGGGTAAACAGGGCAGTAATTGGGCAAAACCGCTGCGATTGTGCGGCTCGCGAAAACAAAGCCGGAAAAAAAAAGCCCCCGCGCGAGGGCGGGGGACAATCAAGGATCTTATGGGCAGGATTGGGGCGGTATTATTCGTCGCCGCCCTCTTCTCCGGCATCGGCCCGCTGGATCTGCGGTTCGAAGGTGCCGGCCTCTACGAAGTCGCGATAGATCACGGCTGCGTACTTGCCATCAAGCTCGGTCAGAGCGCGCGGCAGGAAGCCTGAAACCTCGGTCACGGTCCGGCGGTTGCGCACCTCGCGGTCGCTTGTCACGACAAGCGGCTGCGTTTCACCCAAGGATACCAGCGCTTCGAGCTGCTCGCGCGCAACGCCTTGCGATATCATGTAGTTCACAGCGGCCGTCGCCCGGCGCTGGCCTAGCCGCTTGTTGTAGGCCGGAGAGCCAACAAGGTCGGTGTGGCCGAAAACTGAGAACTTGATTTCCGGGAACGTGCTGATGAAGCGCGCCTGTTCCCGGAGCGCTGCTTGAGCCTCCGGCGTAAGAACCGCGCTGTCGAAGGCGAAGTTGATCGTTGTCGGCACCTCTTGCTGGAAACGCCGAGCCAGGCTTTCCTCAGCGGAACGCTGCCCGGTTTGAACCAGTATGTTGTTCATTGTCGGGTTGCCGAAGTTGCCTTCATCGAGCTGAGAGCCTGCTTCATTGTCGCCAACCAGCACATCACACGCCCCAAGAGAGGCAACGGCGGCGAGGACAACGAATGACTTGAAAATTGCTGACATGGTTCTCACTCCATCACGTAGCCATAGGATCCGGAGAAGTCCTGCCGGGCGACTTCGCCAGCAGCACCTTCGCGCGGCGACCGTCCGCTCGCTGTGCGACCGAAGTAGAACAGCTCACTTTCACGCGGTATCCGCACCCGATCTGTCGGAAGCGCAAGCGCTTCGCCGCGGGTCGGCGTTACAAGATGTGCGGTCACGATGATCACCAGCTCGGATTGTTCTCGCTGGTAATCCGCGCTGCGGAACAGGGCGCCTAAGACCGGAACGTCGCCAATCCAGGGCACCTGCGAGACAAAGTCCCTGAAGTCATCTTCCAAGAGCCCGGCAATCGCGAAACTTTCTCCATCGCGCAGCTGGACGGTTGTTTCTGTTTCGCGACGGCTAAAGCCATCAACTGCAAGGCTTTCTGTGACAATCGCGACGGTCGGATCGATCGCGGACACTGCGGCGGTCATCTCGAGGTTGATGACCTTATCTTCCAACACGCGCGGAATGAACCCGAGTTCGACACCGAATGGCTTGTATTCAACCGTGATCCCGCCGTCGCCGTCTGAGACCGGAATTGGGTATTCGCCGCCTGCCAGGAACGTCGCCCCCTGGCCTGACAGCGCAGTCAGGTTCGGCTCAGCCAGCGTGCGGGACATACCCTTAGTCTCCAGCGCTTCGAGCAAGATCCCCAGGGACACGTCACCGATCTCAAAGTCCAGGCCCAAAAGACCAAATGACTCCGGGTTGGTGCCTTGAATGGCTGAACCAGTCCCGATCGCAAGATTCACGTCGTCGTTGGTGTATGCCGCGGTCAAACCGGCCGACAGCGCCTTGCCGACAGAGCGGTTCATCTCGGCGAAACGTACTTTCAGCATCACCTGTTGCGAGCCACCCACTGTCATCAGGTTCGAGACCCGATCAGGTGCATAGCGTTGCGCGAGATCCAGGGCGCGATCGAGCGCCTGAATGCTGCTTGCAGTGCCGCTTAGTACGATGCCGTCATTCGCGGTGCGGACTTCAATCACTTCGCCGGGAAGGATTTGCGACAGACGTTCCTTGAATTCGGCGACATCAGGCGTGACCTGAACATCCACATTTGTAATCAGACGACCGTCTGCGCCGAGCAGCGTCATTGTTGTGCGCCCTGGGGCTTTGCCAAGGACGTAAATTGTACGATCAGACAGGGTCGCGATATCCGCGATCCCTGGGTTTGCTACCGAGAGTTCGGCAAAGGGGACTTCACTTTCCACAACGACGGCGCGGTTCATAGGAACCCGCAACGGCGCACTCGTCTCCCCTCGAAGGACGCTAATCGGTTCCGATTGCGCCAAAACCGCACCATGCGGCGCGGTGAGCGCGAGACCAAACAGGCCCGCACAAATCATGCGTTTTAATGTCATGTGATCCTGCCTCTATGACCACTTGGTGTGAATGGGATCTTGTGTCCCTTATCCGGCGACTGTGCATGGTTTTAAGATTTTTGGCAATAATCATGGGCTAAGGCGGGGTTTTTCACCCTTGCTGGCCCAAAAAGGACTGGGCGCGGTGACCATTTTGCAACGGTCTCCACGCCCAGGTTCATGTACGTTGAGGTGTCAGTTTGTACAGGGGATCGGGATCTCGACCACTTCTGCACCCTTCCGTGTACGGATTGTGCAGACCTCTTCAACCTCAGCTTTCTCGACGACCACTTCCTCATCAACGATACCGAGTAGTTGGTTCTGGTCGATCTCGATCGCATTGGCGAGGGTGTCATCTTCGGCGCTCATAAGCGCAAGCGAGAGAACACCAGTCCGCTGAGCTTGCGCCAAGGCACCGGCCTGTTCAGGCGTCGCTTGGACGGTAACGGTCCGTGCGATTGTCGGTGTGAAATCGTCCATATCGGCGTTTTGGTCAACGGCGATCAAGGACAAGCCCGACTGAATCAGCTTTGTCACTTCCCGGTCACCCACGGGACCGCTCCAATAAACAAGCACGCGGTGGCCTGGCTGGAGAAGTCCGGACACTCCGGAGTTCACATTGACGCTGATCGCATACGCGACCATCCCGGGATCCAGGCGTGACGAAACACCGGCGTCCATTCCGGGCGCTGTGACTTTCACCTGCAAAATCGGTTCATTGGCTTCCATGGCGCGGGTCGCGCGGCGCAAGCGCCCTTCGACCGTTTCAGGAAAAATCTCTTCTTCCTTTAAGTAGGCGCCTTCTGGAATAGAGCTTGCCGGCCACAGCACTTTGCGTACATGCTCGTCGGTCAGTTTCTCACCATAGCGAATTTCCTTCGCCATCACGAAAACCTCTTGAACATCTACAGCCTGTGCAAGCTGCTCTTTCTGGCTTGCCAGAACCAACTGATACTGGTCAAACCGGTCTTTTGCCATCTTCACGGCGAACCCGGCAAGGCCGATGCCGAGAACAAGAACAAGTCCAAACACCAAACGCATGTGTTCGCCTTTCGATTGTTGTTTTTAACCGGTCAGTGCCAGTTACCCTGAGAGATTGTTAACCTGCAGCTTTGGCCGCCAAGCGGCGTAATTCCGGCAAGATCGTGGCTTTCCTCTGCAAGCTCGTTGATCCGCTTTAAGCGAGCCAAAAGCCGCGCCCTGGGGCGCGGCTCTCGAAGCATATTGCTTAAGATCAGCTGACTTCGCGAAGAAGTATCGCTGAAGACGGCCTTATTAGAAGGCAGTCTTGATCTGATCAGTCTTCAGCTGCGTGTCGATGTCGGTCGACAGGTCGCTGATGCCACCGGAAACAACGCCGTAGACTGCGATGCCGAGGCCAACGATGGCTGCGGTCAGCACAACCCAGTCAACGGTCACTGCGCCGTCTTCGTCGTTGCGGAAGGTTTTTGCAAGCTTGAACAGTTTCATGTGTTTAGGTCCTTTTACAGAGTTCCACCGTCACAGCGCGTTGTGTTGGTGTTCTTTTCGATGAGGTGAAGATCACCCCCAAATCGGGCGCGAATGTGGTGCGTTTGAGGAAATTGGGGGGTGTTTGAATTGTCTTTGTGTGGCGCTTCCAAAGCCCCTGTCTTAGAGGCTGTTCTTGCGCGGCGCCGTTCTGGGACTTGCGGCACATCACAGAAAAACACAACCGGCGGCGCCTCATCCGATAGGGGCCTGTAGAGTGCAGTTTTCGATAGGCGTTTTTTTCAGCCCTCAAAAACTGACCAGTCTTCAATGGTATATGACACCGGCTCGGACTGCGGGACCGCCGATCCCCCAACGGAAAACAGTACACACATCAGCAACGACACCGCGCGTTGCCACTGTTTCTTTCACTCGGTCAGCGCAGCAGCGCCGTCTTCTTCATCCCGGTTGAATGGGACAAGAATGACCAAGTCCTTTTGGGTTACCCTGAGCAGGTGTTGGGGGGAGGAGTTTTGCCCGTTTCCAAATGAGGCCAAAACACGTTCCGATCTTGTCGTGAATAGGGCACGTCACGCTGTTGTGTTGCGCGAACCAAAAAGGGATTTGGAGCGCATATCAGAAAAACTAAAAGCCGCGCCCACGGGCACGGCTTTCGATTTCTTGAACTCAGATCAGCTGACTTCGCGAAGAAGTATCGCTGACGACAGCTATTTTAGAAGGCAGTCTTGATCTGATCAGTCTTCAGCTGCGTGTCGATGTCGGTCGACAGGTCGCTGATGCCGCCGGAGACAACGCCGTAAACTGCGATGCCGAGGCCAACGATAGCTGCGGTCAGAACAACCCAGTCAACGGTCACTGCGCCGTCTTCGTCGTTGCGGAAGGTTTTTGCAAGCTTGAACAGTTTCATAATCTTTGGTCCCTTTTAAGGTTCAGGTCAGGTCAGTTACCGATTTGGCTGGTGCGTTTCGTTTGCACCGGTGTGCCGTTCGGAATGATCGTAATTTGCTGTCGGATTCGGGCGCGATTTGGGCGGGAGTGGGTTAACATTTGTAAAATCCCAATTACTTGCCGCCTCTTTTCAAGAAGCGTAAACAATCCGCAAATCGGAACCGGGACTTATCGCTGAAAAACGCCTAATAACGGGATTTTAAGCTTGAAATGACCAAACTTTTCCGAGTTACCCCTCCATTTTTTTTGCGACTACGCTGCAAAATCAGTCGGAATACGGCAGGCTTTGTCTCTTTTGCTGCCCAGATTGCCGGGTTTTTCCTTCTTATGGGTGCGATCGCTGCGTTCGCGCAAGAAGCCGACTCGCCTTCCGAGTCGGAAGCTGAGTCGGACGTAATCCCAGAACGCGCGGCGCCTGCACCGGCCGATCCGCCACAAGACTTCACATTTAAACGTATTCGCCCGCCGGAGCCGGGAGCCAAACAAAGAATTACGGTCCAGATCGTGCCGCAGCCCACTCCTCCGGCAGCGCCGGTGGTCACGCCGGACCAGGATATCGATCCTCCACCCATTGAGCCGTCTGAGGTTTCCGCCTTTTATAATGCACTGGGCACCGGTCGTGTTGCGGATGGCCCTGGACGCCTTCTTGCTGCAATGACCTGGTTTGATACTGCTGACCCTGCGCCGGCTGCGCCTCCTTTGTCGAACCTTGCCAGCCTGGCGGAGCAATACGGGCGGGATATGCTTGCCGCGTCTGTGGGGACCCAGGTATCGCCTGCGCTGGCGCTGGCAGTGGCCTGGACTGAAAGCAGCGGAGATGCGTCAGTCACCAGCGCGAAGGGGGCACAAGGGCTGATGCAGCTGATCCCAGCAACCGCAGAGCGCTTCGAGGTTCAGGATCCTTTCAATGCGCGCCAGAACCTTCGCGGTGGTATCGCCTACCTCGACTGGCTGCTGAACCGGTTCGACGGAGATCCTGTTTTAGCTTTGGCGGGGTACAATGCCGGCGAGCGCGCAGTAGAGCGTGCGCAAGACGCGGCTGGAGGTGTTCCAGACTATCCTGAAACCCGTGAATATGTCGTGAAGGTTCTTTCCGCATGGCGCGTGGCGCGTGGCTTGTGTCTGACACCACCCACCTTCGCCTCAGATGGATGCGTGTTCGCTCCGATTGCTTCGAACTGATTTCGTTAGGTCTGAAACAGATCAGCCCATTCCGGGTGCTTTCGGCGCTCTGCGTTCACAAACGGGCACAGTGGGATAATCTTAAATCCTTCGGCACGGGCATCTTCGATCAACCGTGCCACAAGTGCTTTGCCAGCTCCGCTGCCGCGCATTGTATCCGGTACGCCCGTGTGATCCGCGATCACCAGGGTCGGGGAGCTGATAGTATAGGTCAGCTCAGCTTCTGCTCCGCCGGAGCGCAGCACGTACCGCCCCTTTGACCCGTCGACCTCGCGCTCGATATTGCCCTCAGACAACACGAGCCTCCGTGTTCTGTCGAATCTCGTCTTCGGTGACCCCTTCGGCTGTTTCAACAATCTTCAGCCCGCCCTCGACAACGTCCAGTACGCCGAGATTGGTTATGATCCTGTCGACAACGCCTTTCCCAGTAAGTGGCAGTGTACACTCTGTGAGCAGTTTGGTTTCGCCCTTCTTATTGGTGTGGTCCATGACCACGATCACGCGACCGACACCAGCCACAAGATCCATTGCCCCGCCCATGCCTTTGATCAACTTGCCCGGGATCATCCAATTGGCCAGATCACCGTTCTCGGCCACCTCCATTGCCCCAAGTATTGCCATGGCAATTTTTCCGCCACGGATCATTCCAAAGCTCTGAGCGCTGTCGAAATAGGCCGTCTGGGGCAATTCGGTGATCGTCTGCTTTCCTGCGTTGATCAGATCCGCATCAACCTCGTTCTCGGTCGGAAAAGGACCCATCCCGAGCATGCCATTCTCGGACTGAAGCGTTACGCTGACGCCCTCCGGGATATAGTTGGAGACCAGCGTCGGAATTCCAATGCCCAGGTTCACATACATTCCGTCTTCGAGTTCTTGTGCCGCCCGCGCGGCCATCTGGTTCCGATCCCAAGGCATAAGTCTGCCGGTCTCCCTTAGTCTTTAGGCGCCCGCAGGCACGTCAATAATAACCACGGAGCCTGCTGCGCCGCGGTTTACGTTAATTGTTCCCTCAAGCCCCTCGACCAGTTCGCCTACAAGCCTGCCGCCGAGCGTATCATCGTTAGGCCAGCTCATTTGCTGCGGGATGCCGATCCCGTCGTCTGAGATCTCAAGACGGCACCCACCTTCAGTGAGTTCCGATACCTGAAGACGTACCGTTCCCGCATCGAGGCCATGGAACGCGTGGGTGAAGGCGTTTGTGAGCACTTCTGACAGTATCAAACCTATCCGCAATGCGGTCTCCAACCGACACTCGAAGCGGGCACAATCAACAGTGAAAGCGACCCCTGGCTTGCCATCGGCATGTCCAATCGCATTGGCGACGCGTGTCACGTAGCTTGCCATCGGGATTCCGTCTTTGTGTGCATCACGATCCGACAAGCGCATTTCTTCGTACAGCAATTGCAAGCACTCGATGCGTCGCGCCAGCGCCTGAAACCCTTCTTCTGTATTCATCGCGTTGGACTTTTCGCGAATAATGTCGATCAGCATCGACAGATCCTGGCGGACACGTCTTTGCACTGCCGAGAGTTTCTTTTCCAGACTGACCGTGGATTGGTCCAGATCACGCCCCGACATCGCTTTCTGAATGCCAATAAAGTAATGGCAGGTCCCGTCGTCAGATTTGACCGGCGCGATGATCAGGCGATTCAGAAACGGCTCACCGCTTGCGCGATAGTTTAGAATATCGACCGTCACATCTTCTTCGCGTTCGACGGCATGGCGCAGCTTGGCCACATCCGCCTCGTCTGTGCCAGACCCCTGTAGAAACCTGCAGTTTCGTCCAATCGCCGCAGTTTTCGAATATCCTGTAACACGCTCAAACGCCTCGTTTACATAGACGATGGGGTTGTCTTTGATATTCGGGTTCGTCAGCACGATCGCCACGCGCGCGCGGGAAAATCCCGCAAGCGCTTCGCGATCATCCAAGACAGACCCTAAGGTGCGGGGTTTCATGGCCGTTCTCCCAGCTCCCCTCAGGCTGCGCGGACCGTGCGCTGCTCGATCCGCTTTTCGTGTTCACCCTGAATCAGCCGGTGCACATAAATGCCCGGCAGATGGATAGTATCGGGATCAAGAGACCCTGTGGGGACGATCTCTTCAACCTCGACGACACAGACCTTACCACACATTGCGGCAGGTGGGTTGAAATTACGAGCAGTTTTCCGGAACACCAGATTTCCGGTTTCATCTGCCTTCCATGCTTTTACGATCGACAGGTCCGCAAAGATGCCGTTCTCAAGGATATAGGTCTCGCCGTGGAAGTCTTTGTGCTCTTTGCCTTCGGCAATCACGGTACCTACGCCGGTCTTGGTATAGAACCCTGGAATGCCACACCCACCTGCGCGCATTCTTTCGGCGAGGGTGCCTTGCGGGTTGAACTCAATCTCCAGCTCGCCCGACAGGTACTGCTGCATGAACAGGTCATTCTCGCCCACGTACGAGGACATCATCTTCTTGACCTGCTTGGTCTGTAGCAGAAGCCCAAGGCCGAAATCATCGACGCCGGCATTGTTGGATGCCACGACCAATCCCGTGACCCCACTGTCGCGGATTGCTTGGATCAGAAGCTCAGGAATTCCGCAGAGGCCAAAGCCTCCTGCTGCGATGAGCATGTCGTCCGATAGTAGGCCGTCCAGCGCTTCGGACGCGGACCCGTAAATCTTGTTCATGTGGAGCTTCCCCTAACAGTCGTCGGACATTTTTTGACGCTGCGTTGCAACGCTGTCAATGCAACTGGCTTGCAGGAGGCTCAGGCCGATTTTTTGCTGGCCGTTTTCTTGGGCGCTGTCTTGCGGCGCGATGACGTTTTCTTCTTGCCGCCTTTGCTCGCCTTTTCGGCAATCAGTTGAACAGCAATGTCCATAGAAACATCTGCGGGCTCTGTCCCTTTCGGGAGCGTCGCATTCACCTTGCCCCATTTGACATATGGCCCGTACCGCCCGTCCATGACATTCACGGGACCGCCTTCCTGTGGATGTTCGCCCAGTTCGCGAAGAGGTTTGGCGGTCGCGCCCCGACTGCCGCGGGAGGCTTTCTGTGCAAGGACCTCGACCGCGCGGTTCATGCCGACCGTAAATACTTCGCCAACGTCGGGCAGGTTGGCATAGACCCGCCCGTGCTTCACGTAGGGGCCGTAGCGCCCTATCCCGGCCTCTACCATCTCGCCATCCTCTGGATGCGCGCCGATCTCTCGTGGCAGGCTGAGCAGCATAAGTGCCTTTTCAAGATCGAGTTCTTCCGCCGACCAGCCCTTGGGCAGAGAAGCGCGGGGTGGCTTGGGATCTTCCTCGGTTGCGTCACCCAGCTGCACATAGGGTCCGAACCGACCCTTGCGGAGGGTTACAGGCAGGCTTGTGTTTGGATCGACGCCCATCATTTTCCCGTCAGGACCGATTTCATCGTCGCCTTCTCCTGGCGGAGCGAAGGCACGTGTGAAGCGGCATTCGGGATAATTTGAACACCCGATAAAAGCACCACCTGACCGTGCTGTACGCATTGAAAGACGGCCATTTCCGCAATTGGGGCACAGACGAGGGTCCGAGCCATCCTCTTTCGCAGGAAAAAGGTGCGGTTCCAGCACTTCGTTTATTTTCTCGAGTACCTCGGTGATCCGCAGCTCGGATGTCTCTGCAATAGCGGCAGAGAAATCACGCCAGAAGCGGTCCAAAAGGTCCTTGTAGTTGCGATCCCCGGCGCTGACTTCATCCAGCTGGTTTTCCAGGTCGGCTGTAAAGTCATACCCCACATACTTGCGGAAGTAATTGGTCAGAAAAATCGTAACCAATCGTCCCTTGTCTTCCGGAATCAGCCTGTTCTTTTCTTTTACGACATAGCCGCGATCCTGTATCGTTGTGACGATCGAGGCGTAGGTGGAGGGACGACCAATCCCGAGCTCTTCCATGCGCTTGACCAGGGTTGCTTCGGTATAGCGCGGCGGCGGTTGGGTATGGTGCTGCTGACCAAAAACGGCGCCGGTATCGTTCAACACGCCTCCAGGATGGCGGCGCAGACCATCAGAAACGGTAATCTGGCCTTCGCCTTCTGCCGCCTTTGCGAAGGCAGACTCCAATCCTGCATCAACCAGAGCCGCCGGTTCGCCTGCGGCGATCTGTGGAAGGCGCTTGTCTTCATCGTCGAGCACGTCATCGTCGCGGCCTTCGGTGTAGACCTTCATGAACCCGTCAAACACAATGACTTGACCTGTTGCACGCAAAGTGACCTGTCCGTCTTGCGTGCCAATATCGACAGTGGTCCGTTCGAGTCGTGCGGCGGCCATTTGCGAGGCGATCGTGCGCTTCCAGATTAGATCGTAAAGCTTACGCTGGTCTGCGTCCGTCAGCTTCAGCTTGTCCGGAGCGCGCGTCATATCCGTCGGTCTGATGCACTCATGCGCTTCTTGCGCATTCTTGGCTTTGTTTTTGTACATGCGTGGCGAGTTTGGAAGGTAGGTCTCGCCAAATCTGTCCTTGATCGCGTCGCGCGCTGACATAACCGCCTCCGGCGCCATGTCGATTCCATCCGTCCGCATATAGGTTATGTAACCGGCCTCGTAGAGCCGCTGCGCCGTGCTCATCGTCTGGCGCGCACCCATCCCGAATTTGCGCGAGGCCTCCTGCTGAAGTGTCGAGGTCATAAACGGTGCCGAAGGGTTGCGGGTCCCGGGCTTTGCGTCCACCGAATGGACTGCAAGCGCGCGCGAGGAGACCGCATTCACCGCAAGTTCCGCGGCCTCGGCCGTGCCGATGTCGAACCTGTCGAGTTTCTTGCCGCCCAGATGTGTGAGGCGCGCTTCAAATGTCTGTCCTCGGGGAGTTTGCAGCATCGCACGCACGGACCAGTACTCTTGCGGGTCGAACGCTTCGATCTCCATCTCGCGCTCGACGATGAGGCGCAGACAGACCGATTGAACGCGTCCCGCAGATTTTGATCCGGGCAGTTTGCGCCAAAGAACCGGTGAGAGGTTGAAGCCGACAAGATAGTCGAGTGCCCGGCGGGCCAGGTAGGCCTCCACGAGCTCCATATCAACCTGGCGCGGATTCTGCATCGCGTCCGTTACCGCGGACTTGGTGATCGCGTTGAAGACGACGCGGCTGACATCGGTTGTTTTTTTGATGGCCCGGCGTTTGGTGAGTGTCTCCATCAGATGCCAGCTGATCGCTTCACCTTCCCGGTCGGGGTCGGTCGCGAGGATCAGCGCATCGTCATCCTTTAGGGCATCCGCGATCGCTTTGACGTGTTTTTTACTGTCCGACGCCACTTCCCAAAGCATCTCGAAACCCTGTTCAGGGTCAACAGAGCCATCTTTCGGAGGCAAGTCCCGCACGTGCCCATAGGAGGCCAGAACGGTGTAGGCGTCGCCCAGATATTTGTTGATTGTCTTAGCCTTAGCCGGAGATTCAACGACAACAACGGGCATGCTTCATCCTAAGTAAGCGGGGAGTAAGGTGGCGCGCAAGATGTGGAGGGATGTTGGAAAATGTCAATGCCACCTCACGGGAAAGCGCCAAAACAAATGCCGCGGCCGTCTCCTTGATCCGGATTTCCGCGCGTGCCTGCCGTGCACGCGATGCGCCTATCCGGTGCGTGACAGCGTTCCGCCAGGATGGCGTGTAATACGACCTGTCATTTCAAGCTCGACAAGAGCCGATGTTGTGCATGCGGCAGGCAGCTTCAGTTCCCGGATCAGCTCATCTTCGGGCACCGGCGCTGCTCCGATATGGGAAAGAATGCGCGCGCGTACCTGATCCGCGGGCAGTGCTTCAACGCTGGGCGGAAGGCTGTCCTTCATCGGGGCTTGCGCAGGGTCTTCGGCATCGGGCGCGGCGATCCCCTTTACCGCTTCCAGAATATCGTCGGCGTTGCGTACAAGCGTCGCGCCCTCGCGCAGCAGCTGGTTGCATCCCGTAGCGCGCCCATCGAAGGGATGCCCGGGCACTGCCATGACCTCACGACCCTGTGCGACCGCGTCGCTGGCCGTGATCAGACTTCCCGACTTTGTGGCGGCTTCAGGAATCACCAACCCAAGCGAAAGACCAGATATGATCCGGTTGCGGCGCGGGAAGTGCCGGGCTTGCGGCTGCAGGCCAGGCGGGTTTTCCGATATCAGAAGTCCCGAGGCGCGCATCTGGTCGTAAATCTCGCGATTTTCGCGCGGATAGAGCACATCGACGCCGCCCGCCAGCACGCCGACTGTGCCCGTCTGCAGCGCGGCCTCATGGGCGGATTTGTCGATCCCGCGCGCCATTCCCGACACCACAACCGCCCCTGCCGCGCCAAGCCCTTTCGCCAGGGCACGCGTGAGCCGCATGCCGAGTGCCGAGGCATTTCGCGCTCCGGCAATCGCAATACAGGGGCGCTGCAGCAAATCGACATTTCCCAGGCACCACAGCAAAGGAGGGGGATCGGCGATTTGCGCCAGCAGCGGTGCGTATCGCGTGGACCCGAGCGCGAGCAACTGGGCGCCGGCGCCTTTCCCGGCTTCGTATTCCCGTTCGGCGACCTCCGCCGGTGCGGGCGCATAATTGCGCAGTCCAATTTCAGCGGTGTGGCCTGGTAAGGCCTGCAGAGCGGCGCTGGCGGTTTTATAGCGCCGCAGCAGCCTTAGGAAGGTCGTGGGGCCTATCCGCGGACTGCGGATCAGCCTTAACCATTCGAGCGCCTCCGCCTCTGATGCGGGCGGTGCAGGGACCAGATTCGGGTCGGTCAGGTCGTCCTGGTCACGCGCGAATTGTGCTGTGGTGCTGTTGTGGCGATTTGCGTCGGGCGCGTTTTCGCGGGCCATGTTGATCCTCTCGCCAGTGAATAATCCCGAGGGCGGCGCATCGGGGTTGGATCAGGCGAGTTGCGGGAGGGGTCGTTTGCGCCTCAAGTCTGAGGTGGTGCGAGGGTGGGTGGGTCGACAGAGATCACAAACACCCGTAACCCGCCTGATCTGCAGGCAGAGTGCGCGCGTAAACCTTAATGGCCTGTAAAAACCTTCAAGAAAAACAGGCCGAAGCCCGATTTTTATGCCGCGGCGCCGCCGACGGTCAGCCCGCCGATGAGTAGTGTCGGCTGGCCTACGCCCACCGGGACCCATTGACCGGCCTTTCCGCAATTGCCCATGCCCGGATCAAGCGCCATGTCATTACCAATCGCGCGGATTTGCTGAAGTGCGGTCGGGCCATCGCCGATCAAGGTGGCGCCTTTTACGGGCGCACCGACTTTGCCGTTTTCAACCCTATAGGCTTCGGTGCAGCTAAACACGAATTTTCCATTGGTGATGTCCACCTGTCCGCCACCGAACCCCACTGCGTAAATCCCGTCTTTCACGTCCGCCACTATATCGCCCGGCGCAACGGAGCCTCCAAGCATATAGGTGTTGGTCATACGCGGCATCGGAATATGGGCATAGCTTTGGCGCCGTCCGTTCCCAGTCGCCGCGGCGCCCATCAGGCGCGCATTCTGCCGATCCTGCATGTAGCCCACCAGAATGCCGTCTTCGATGAGGACGTTCTTCGCGGAGGGCGTGCCTTCGTCGTCTACCGTGAGCGAACCGCGCCGATCAGGAATGGTCCCGTCGTCTAGAACGGTTACACCAGGTGCCGCAACGCGTTGACCCATCAACCCTGCGAACGCGGAGGATTTCTTTCGGTTAAAATCACCCTCCAGCCCGTGCCCAACTGCTTCGTGCAGCAAAATCCCCGGCCAGCCACTGCCCAAAGCCACGTCCATAATACCCGCAGGTGCGGGCACGGAAGACAGGTTTACAACCGCAATTCGCAGCGCTTCCTTGGCGACGGGCTGCCAATGCTCCGACTGCATCAGACCGGTAAGAGCGTAGCGCCCGCCGCCGCCTGACGATCCGCTTTCGCGGCGCCCGTTTTCCTCAACGATAATGGAAATGTTAAGACGGGTCATGGGACGGATGTCCGAGACTTTCAGACCCTCGGGACGCAGGATTTCCACTTCCTGGATGGAGGCAGCAAGCGACGCGGACACCTGAACCACACGCGGATCGAGCGATCTCGCATAGGCGTCGATCTCGCGCAGAGTTTCGATTTTCACGCCAAAGGCAGCAGCCTCCATCGGGTTCTCGTCGGTATAGAGCTTCTGGTTTGTCTGTTTCGGCGGAGGAGCCATCTGTCCGCCACCATCGCCAACCGCCAGCCGCGCTGTTTCAGCAGCCCGCGCGATTGCGCTTTCTGAAATCTCGGTCGCGTGCGCGTAGCCGGCGGTTTCGCCCCGCACCGCGCGCAGGCCAAACCCCTGCGAGGCGTCATAGCTGGCCGTCTTTATCCGACCGTCGTCGAGGACCAGTGCTTCCGATCGACGCCGTTCGAAAAAAAGCTCGCCATCATCGGCGCCCGCAACTGCAGTCCTGAGAAGGCTTAGTGTCCGATTTTCGTCGACAAGGGTGTCGAGAGGGCGAAACGGGGCGTCACTCATCTTGAGTTTCCTTGATCTACGTCAAATCGCGACACGAGGGCGCAGGTCAGCTCCTTGTGTGGCAATGTAGAATATGGTTGACACGGGCGCAGGACACAACAACGGCATACAGACGCGCAAGCCGCGCGGTTGGCGGCCCACCGACCAGACATAGCGGCGGAAACGCCGAAGGCGAATAGCGGCGGCTCGCGGGTCGCACGACAACGGGAAACGACACATGGCGAACAGCAACCGGATCACCGGCTTCTTTACGGCGGCGCTCGGCGCGTTCGGCGCCTCTTTTGCGGAGGCAGACAACCTCGAAGGCCTCGAGGTCATTGGCCAGCCCGTGCCGAACGGGACCGGCTTTCAACCAGCGGCGACGGAACTGGCGCGGGACTTGCAACGGCTCGATGGTCTGCTGCTGGTTATAATCACCGTTATCGTCCTGTTCGTTACCGCGCTGATCGCGTGGACCATCTTGCGTCATAACGCCAAGTCGAACCCGACACCGGCACGCTTCAGCCACAACACACCGATCGAGATTACCTGGACAGTTGTCCCTGTTCTCATCCTCGTATTCATCGGCGCGTTTTCCCTGCCGGTTCTTTTCAAGCAGCAAGAAATCCCCGAAGCAGAGGTGACGATCAAGGCGACAGGATACCAGTGGTATTGGGGTTACGAATATCCGGAGCATGGAATCGAATTCGAGAGCTTTATGCTCGCGAAGGAAGAACTCGCAGATTTTGGATACGAAGAAGAGCACTTTCTTCTCGCAACCGACACAGCGATGGTCGTTCCGATCGACACAACCGTAGTGGTTCAGGTCACTGCGGCAGATGTCATCCATTCCTGGACCATCCCGGCTTTCGGCGTGAAGCAGGATGGTATCCCTGGCCGGCTGGCGGAGTTGTGGTTCTCAGCGGAGAAGGAGGGCATCTATTTCGGCCAGTGCTCCGAGCTGTGCGGCAAGGACCACGCCTATATGCCGATCACCGTAAAAGTTGTCTCGAAGGAAGCCTATGAAGAATGGGTCGGCGCGCAGGTTGCGGCACTTGATGGCGACGGAGATGCACTTCAGGTCGCCTCGCGGTAACCGGGAACTGCTGGACGCAACCCGCGTGGATTGCGAATTTGAGATCGAGGAGGCAGCATGAGCGACCTGAGCTTCGAGACGCGCCAGACCACAGTTATCCAAGGCGGCGAGGGCAGCTTTGGTGACTACTTTGCGCTGATGAAACCGCGTGTCATGTCGCTTGTAATTTTCACTGCTCTGGTTGGGCTGTTGGTCGCACCGGTCCCGGTCCATCCAATGGTCGGTTTTTGCGCTATTTTGTTCATCGCGATCGGGGCCGGAGCCTCGGGTGCGTTAAACATGTGGTGGGACGCCGATATTGATCAGGTTATGCGCCGGACCCGCAAACGCCCGATCCCCGCCGGACAAGTCGCGCCGGGTGAGGCGCTTGCGCTCGGTCTTGGTCTGTCGGGCTTGTCAGTAGTTATGCTGTCGCTGGCCACCAACCTGTTGGCCGGGTTCTTGCTCGCCTTTACAATTTTCTTTTACGCGGTCGTGTATTCAATGTGGCTCAAGCGGTCCACACCGCAGAATATTGTTATTGGCGGGGCGGCAGGAGCCTTTCCACCAATGATCGGCTGGGTTGCTGCGACGGGCTCAATTGGTCTTGAGGCAGTTTTGATGTTCGCCCTGATTTTTATGTGGACGCCTCCGCATTTCTGGGCACTCGCACTGTTCATGAAGTCCGACTACGACGACGCCGGTGTGCCGATGCTGACCGTCACGCACGGGCGCCGGGAAACACGTCGTCAGATCCTTATCTACACGATCCTTCTCGTGCCGGTCTCGTTGGGCCTGGCAATGACACCGGTGGCCGGGCCCCTCTATGTCGTGGCCGCTGTGGTCTTGAATGCGATCTTCCTGAAGGGCGCTTGGAGCATTTGGCGCCGTGACGAGACCATCGCGGAGGCCGACAACTACTTCGTCGAAAAGAAGGTCTTCAGGTTTTCGCTTCTTTACCTTTTCCTGCATTTTGGCGTGCTTTTAATAGAAGCCACGCTTGCGCGCGCAGGAATCGCGCTGATCGGAGGCTAGTGCATGGCATTCGGCAAAGATCACGAACTTCATACGCGCCGCTCCGGGCGCAATCTCGGTGTGGCCGGTCTGCTGATTGGGTTTGCTGCCATCGTGTTTGGCCTGACCATCGCCAAAGTGTCTGAAGATGGTCCCGTTCAAGGATTTGATCACGTGGCGCGCCCCGAACTCACTGAGCGAGGGCAAGAATGAGCGATAAGAAGGATACGTCCAGACCCGAAATCAACCACCGGAAAACGGTGCTGCAATTGGTTGGTGTCGTCGTTACGATGGGCGCTCTGGCATGGGCTGCCGTGCCTTTCTATGACTGGTTTTGCCGTGTGACAGGGTTCGGAGGCACAACAACAACGGCCGATGCGGGCTCCGATGTCATTCTTGACCAGACCATCCTGATCAAGTTCGACGCATCACTGGAACGGGATATGCCGTGGACCTTTAAGCCCGTCGAGCACGAGGTCGAAATCCGCATTGGTGAGACTGGGCTTGCTTTTTATGAGGCGCACAACCCAACGGATCAGCCTGTGGCCGGCTCCGCCAGCTACAACGTCGCGCCGTTCAACGCGGGGGCATATTTTACAAAGATTGACTGTTTCTGCTTTGAGGAGCAGGTGCTGATGCCTGGTGAAACAGTACTGATGCCGGTCACATTTTTTGTGGACCCGGAATTGGTCGAAGACGATGAAGCCCGGTTCAACAGTCACATCACGCTGTCTTACACCTTCTATCAAATCGACATGCCCGAAAGGGCGGAAGACAACACGCAAGCCGGCCTGACAGACGACGCTGGCTTGACGCAAAGCTATAATTAAAGGCGCGAGGGACCCAATGGCACACGCGAAAAACCACGACTATCACATTCTGCCGCCGTCGGTCTGGCCCTTTGTGGGCGCTGTGTCCGGTTTTATTATGTTGTTCGGGGCGGTGCTCTGGATGAACGGCATGACCCCCGCGATGTTCGCTCTCGGGTTCCTTGGTGTCATTCTGACCATGGTAGGCTGGTGGACCGAAGTTGTTCGCGAAAGCAAAGTGGGCGACCACACACCTGTTGTGATCATTGGTCTACGCTATGGGTTCATCTTCTTCATCATGTCCGAGGTTATGTTCTTCCTCGCGTGGTTCTGGTCGTTCTTCAAACATGCGCTTTATCCGATGGACCCGGGCGGCATGAGCCCGGCCGTTGACGGTGTCTGGCCGCCGGTAGGCATTGAGACCTTCGATCCGTGGCATTTGCCGCTGATCAACACGCTGATCCTGCTCTGTTCGGGCGCAGCAGCCACTTGGGCGCACCACGCGCTGGTGCACGAAAACAATCGTAAGGACATGGCCTCAGGCCTCGCGCTGGCGATCATCCTTGGTGTGATCTTCACCGCGTTCCAGATCTACGAATACGGCCATGCCGCCTTCGGCTTTGCCGGAAATATCTATGGTGCCAACTTCTTTATGGCGACAGGCTTTCACGGCGCGCACGTGGTCATCGGAACGATCTTTCTGTTTGTGTGCTACCTGCGCCTGAGGGCCGGGCATTTCACGCAAGAGAAGCACGTCGGGTTTGAGGCAGCTGCGTGGTACTGGCACTTTGTCGACGTGGTCTGGTTGTTCTTGTTCGCCGCGATTTACGTCTGGGGCAGCTAACCGCTTCATCATATGAATTTGGACGGCCGGGCATCGCTCCGGCCGTTTGACGTAAAGGACCTGAAACATGCGCCTCGCGATCCCCTTGGCTTTCGGTTTGATCGGGACACTGATTCTGCTGGCGCTTGGGAATTGGCAGGTGAACAGGCTGGCTGAAAAAAAAGCGCATCTGGCAGCCATCGACGCGCGGATTGCCCAAGCTCCGGTGGAACTTCCTGCCAACCCTGAACCCACCGCTGACAGATTTTTGTCTGTCACCACCACGGGAGTGTTCACCGACGATCATATTGATGTTCTGGCCTCAGCCAAAGGTGTCGGCGCAGCTTACCGGGTGATCACAGCTTTTGAGACACAGGACGGCCGACGCATCATGGTCGACCGTGGGTTTTTGCCGGTAGCGGAGCGCGGCATAGCCCGAACCGGCGGGGCCGCCACACTGACGGGAAATCTGCACTGGCCGGATGAAGTCGACCGCTTCACTCCCGATCCCGATCCAGAAGACAGACTTTGGTTTGCGCGCGAGGTTTCGGAACTGGCTGCCGTTCTTGATACCGAGCCCGTTCTGCTTGTGTTGCGCGAAACCTCTGAAGCGGCCCCGTTCGCGCGTCCTTTTCCGGTCAACACTTCGGGCATTCCGAACGATCATCTGGAATATGCGGTGACATGGTTTTCGCTGGCAGCCGTATGGTTCGGGATGACTCTCTATTTCGTCTGGCGTATGAGGCGAACAACGACGCCAGACTGATCCCCAGAAGGCATGAACGCCATGCAATATATCTCCACCCGTGGGCAGGCGCCTGCGCTTTCCTTCCACGAAGCGATGCTGACAGGCCTTGCGCGCGACGGCGGTCTCTATGTGCCCAAAGTGGTGCCGCATATGAGCGCGGATCAGATCCGTGCTCTGCGCGGACAGCCCTACGAAGAGATCGCTTTTCAGGTGATGCGCCCCTTTATCGGAGACAGCTTTACAGAAAACGAACTTCGAGCTGATATTGATGCTGCCTACGCAGGGTTCGGACACGCCGCGCGCGCGCCGCTGGTGCAGCTGGGGCCGAACCATTTTCTGTGTGAGTTGTTTCACGGGCCGACACTGGCCTTTAAAGACTTTGCGATGCAGCTGATCGGGCGGCTGTTCGAACGCGAACTCTCGCGCCGGGACAGCCGCGTGACGATCGTAGGCGCGACATCCGGCGATACCGGTTCGGCTGCCATTGAAGCCTTCCGTGGACTGGATGCGGTGAATGTCTTTATCCTTTTTCCGCATGGCCGGGTGTCCGAAGTACAGCGCCGCCAGATGACGACACCTGCGGATGCGAATGTCCATGCTCTTGCACTCGAGGGGCATTTCGACGATTGCCAGGCTCGACTGAAGGACATGTTTAATGACCTCGATTTTCGCGATGGCGTGCGCCTTGCTGGTGTAAACTCGATCAACTGGGCGCGCGTGCTGGCGCAAATCGTCTACTATTTCTCGGCTGCGACGGCTCTGGGCGCCCCTGAACGCACAGTGAGCTTTACCGTCCCGACAGGAAACTTCGGAGATATCTTCGCCGGGTATATTGCCAAGCGAATGGGGCTCCCGATCGACAAGCTGGTGATTGCCACCAACCACAACGATATACTGCACCGGTGCCTGACAAACGGGGCCTATGTCACTGACCGGGTTATCCCCTCGATTAGTCCGTCGATGGATATCCAGGTCAGCTCCAATTTCGAACGCTTGCTTTTTGACATCTATGATCGGGACGGGGCAGCGGTTTCGCAACTGATGGATGAGCTGAAAGGGCAGGGCGGGTTTCACCTTAGCCAGGGCGCGCAGGAGCGCTTGCGCGCTGATTTCGAGTCTGGTCGCGTATCCGAGGAAGAAACCTCCGCTCGGATACAGTCTGCTTACGGCGAAATGGGCGAGTTGTTGTGCCCGCATTCCGCGATTGGGGTTGAGGTGGCCGAGGCCCATCTGGGCGACAACCCAATGATCACGCTTGCGACGGCGCATCCCGCAAAATTCCCCGCTGCCGTCGAGGCGGCCACCGGAGTGCATCCGCCGCTTCCCGAACGCATGAAAGACCTGTATGACCGATCAGAACGGGTGACGCGGGTCGAAAATGATCTGGACGCGCTCGAGAGTCTGATCCGCGCCCGGATTGCTGCATGACGAATGATATGACCATCCAGCCTGAACCTCAGCTCACAACGCTTTCCAACGGCTTCCGGGTCGTCACCGAGGCAATGCCAGGGTTGAAATCCGCAGCTGTCGGGATCTGGGTTCAGGCCGGCGGTCGTCATGAGAGTGCGGAACAGAACGGAATTGCGCATTTTCTGGAACACATGGCGTTCAAGGGGACGGCGCGTCGGTCCACGTTGCAGATAGCCGAGGCGATCGAGGATGTTGGGGGGTACATCAACGCCTATACTTCGCGCGAGGTGACGGCCTATTACGCGCGGGTTCTGGAAGACGACGTAGAATTAGCGGTCGACGTGATCGCCGATATCCTGCGCAATCCGGTCTTTGATCCAGCCGAGATCGAGGTCGAGCGCGGTGTTATTTTGCAGGAGATCGGTCAAGCGCTCGATACTCCGGACGACGTGGTTTTTGATTGGTTACAGGAACAGGCTTTCGGTGGTCAGGCGCTGGGCCGGACCATTCTGGGCCCGGCAGAGCGCGTACGTAGTTTCGCGCGAGATGATTTTTTCGGTTTTGTCGATACCCACTATAATCCCCAGAATATGGTTCTGGCGGCCGCCGGGGCGGTGGACCACGATGCGCTGGTTGCGCTTGCGGAAGCGCTCTTTGGGGATATGTCGTCGCGGCCAATTGCAAAGGTGGACAGGGCGGAATTCACCTGCGGCGAAGCGCGCGTCATCAAGCCCCTTGAGCAGGTCCACTTCACCCTGGCTCTGCCTGGTCAGGGCTACCGAGACAAGGGCGTTTACACCGGACAGGTTTTTGCAACCGCGATGGGCGGGGGAATGTCCTCGCGTCTCTTCCAGGAAATTCGCGAAAAACGCGGCCTCTGCTATTCGATCTTCGCACAGGCTGGCTCTTGGGAAGAAACCGGTCTTTTGACAATCTATGCAGGCACATCAGCTGACGAGATCGGAGGTTTGGTCGATATCACTCTGAAGGAGTTGCGGCGTTCAGCCGAAGATATGTCCGAAGAGGAGGTCGCGCGTGCCCGCGCTCAGATGAAGTCCGGGTTGCTGATGGGGCTTGAAAGCCCGTCATCGCGCGCCGAAAGGTTGGCGCGGCTGGTCGGCATTTGGGATCGTGTCCCGCCGCTTGAGGAAACGCTTTCGCGGATCGACGGCGTCACCACCGCCGCCGTTTGCGCCTATGCTGAGAAGATCTGTACACAGGGGCAGGCAGCTACCGCTGTCTATGGTCCCGCAGAGGCCGCACCTCATTTGGCCGATATGCGGGAGCATCTGGCAGCCTGATGCTTCTGACAAAGGTTGCTGTGCGGATCGAGACGGAGCGGATGACCCTGCGCCCTCCGCACCATGGAGATTTTCGTGACTGGACAGCCTTGCGCGCCGAAAGTCGGGACTTTCTTGTAAAGTGGGAGCCTACCTGGTCCCATGACCACTTGAGCCGCAAGAGCTTTACCAACCGCGTCTACTGGGCCACGCGGTCCATAAAGAACGGGACAGCTTTGCCGCTGTTCCTTTTTCGTAGAGGCGATCGCGCGCTGTTGGGCGCAATCACGCTCGACAATATACGGCGCGGACCTGCACAGGCTGGAACTCTTGGCTACTGGATTGGAGCGCCGCATTCCCGCCAGGGCTTTATGCAAGAGGCGATCACAGCTTTTACGCATTATGCACAATCGGACATGGACCTTAGCCGGATCGAGGCCGCTTGCCTGCCCGAAAACGCCGCATCCCGCGGCGTTCTGGAAAAGTGCGGTTTCAAGTACGAGGGGGTGGCGCAGAGTTACCTTCAGATTAATGGGCGTTGGCGCAATCACGTTCTCTATGCGCATTTGCGCGGGGATCGGCGCGGCCGGACCGAGGCGGGCAAAGTCGATCGCCATTAGCTTAAATCCACGGCGCGCAAGATCTGGGACATAGTCCTGCGGATATATTTTGCAGCTTGAGTGACGGTGAAGCGTGACCCTTTAAGGCGGGGCGCTAGGTGACCATCAAAGGCCTCGTCTCGCGTCAGGAGTTCGCAGACCCATGAAAAAGTTCTTAACCGCTCTTGCTTTTATCGTCCTTGCAGCCCCCGTCAACGCGCAGGACCGCAAACCCAGCCACTGCATTGCAATTGCAGATGCCAGTCCAGAGTTTCGGTACATCCAGAACGCCAGCTTCGGGGCAGATCTGGAGCCGTTCACGGTGCGGCTCAGTTATGTTTCCCACGCAAGTTTTCTTCTGGAGGGACCGCAAGGTTTCACCGCGGTGACGGACTATACCGGGTTTCTGGGGGACACGGCGTTCTTCCCAACGGTGGCGACTATGAACAAAGCGCATACCACGCATTGGACACCCAATCCCGACCCGCGGATTCCACACGTCCTGCCGGGCTGGGCTCCGGACGGGAATAACCCGGTGGAGCATTACCTGGAACTTGGCGAAGTTCTGGTGCGCAATGTTCCCACAGATATTCGCTCTGGCTTCGGGACGGTGAGCGAGCCGCTCGGCAATTCGATTTTCGTTTTCGAGATTGCGGGTTTGTGTATCGGGCATCTTGGACATCTGCACCATGACCTAAGTGACAGCCAGGTTGCGGCGCTCGGCAGGCTCGACGTGGTGATGGCGCCGGTTGACGGCGGTTTCACGCTGCCGCTGCCCAATATGATCGCCCTTTTGAAACGCTTGCGTTCTTCGGTGATCCTCCCGATGCACTGGTTCGGCGAATTCACGTTGCAGTCCTTTGTGGATGGCATGGATGATGAGTTCCGCGTTGAATGGCGCACAGACAACCATATCGAAGTCAGCCTAAGAACACTGCCCTCCGAGCCGACTGTTATCGTGCTGCGTCCCGCATGGCTAGGGAACGGGGATGAGAACTGAGCCCGCCCTTGCGTCCCGCCGGGCCCCATGATCCTTTTGCGTCCATGACACAGCTTGCCAGTATTCCCGCAGCGCTAGAGACTGCCTTGCGCTCCGCTCTGCCGGATGCCGCGCTTCCCGAACTGACCGAGGGGTACCTGCAAGAACCGCGCGGACGTTACCGCGGCACTGGCGGGCTTCTTGTTGCCCCTGACTGCACGGCACAAGTCGCACATGTGGTAAAATGTGCTGCCGAGGCTGGTGTCGGTATCGTTCCATATTCTGGCGGCACCGGTCTTGTTGGCGGGCAAATTGCGTCAGACGGACCGCCTCCCATTATCCTCTCACTGCACCGCATGGACAGGATCCGGGATGTGTTTGCCGATGAAAACGTTGTTGTCGCAGAAGCCGGCGTTATTCTTGCGGATGTACAAAAGGTAGCGGATGAGGCGAGACGCCTGTTTCCTTTGTCGCTGGCCTCAGAAGGGTCTGCACGGGTTGGCGGCCTGCTCGCCACAAATGCTGGCGGAGTGAACGTGCTGCGCTGGGGCAATGCCCGGGATCTCACACTGGGGATCGAAGCGGTTCTGCCGTCAGGGGAGGTCCTCAACGGCCTCACGCGGCTACGCAAAAACAACACAGGCTACGATCTGAGGCACTTGATGGTGGGTGCGGAAGGCACGCTTGGCATTATTACTGCGGCAGCCCTGCGGCTCGTCCCGCGCCCGACCCGTCGGGGCGTGGGGATGCTGGTGGTGCGTGACCCGGAGGCGGCGCTGGAGCTTCTCGGGATTGCGGGCAGGGTGGCAGGGGACACATTGTCGGCCTTCGAGTTGATCGGGGGGATGGGGTTCGCGTTTTTGGCCGAGACGATGCCCCACATCCGTCTGCCATTCGCTGTGCCGCCGGCCTGGTCGGTTCTGATCGATCTGGGCGGGGGTGACGGGTTCGATCCAGACGCGGCATTGGGCGCAATTTACGAACGCGGCGCGGAGGCGGGCGTCGTCTCGGATGGTGTGATTGCGCAGTCCGAGGCGCAAGCTGCAGCCCTTTGGACAGTTCGCGAGTCTATACCTGAAGCCAACAGGCATATCGGCTCAGTCAGCTCCCATGATATATCGGTTCCCCTTTCCGCGATCCCGATTTTCATTCCGCGCGCTACGCAGGCTCTGGCCCAAATCGGAGACTACAGGATTAACTGCTTTGGGCACCTTGGAGATGGCAATCTGCACTACAATGTCTTTCCGCAACCGGGACGCAGCCGCGCAGACCACGAAGATGAACGTCCAGCAATTAAGCGTTGTGTCCATGATATCGTCCATGACATGGGGGGCTCCGTGGCGGCCGAACATGGCGTGGGGCGGCTCAAGGTTGAAGATCTGGAACGGTACACCGACCCCACGAAGCTCAGCGCGATGCGGGCAATCAAGTCTGCTCTGGACCCCAAAGGCATCATGAATCCGGGCGTTATTCTTCGCGATTCGGGCGGACACTAGATGAGAGTTGATGAACTCTGCGCTCTAGGTCTTTGGTTTCGCGCTGAGTTTCCAACCGAAAAAAACGTGATTTGCGTGGATGGACCCCCCATGCCAGTTTTGTGGTCACCACTCTGGGTTGCTTGAATATGCTGAAACTGCCCCGTCCCTTGTCAGGATGCTTGACCGTTTGCGCTCTGCTTGCGGGGACGGCGGTGTGGGCCGAAGCTGTGAAATCGCCAGGTGGGTCCGGCCCCAGTGCGGCGCTGTCGGCGTATTACGCCAAGATGCAACAAACCTTTCAGGAACGCGGGCTGCTTAAGACAATCCGCACAGTACCGTCCTCTTCAATGGACGCCTCGAGTTTGAAACGCGATTTCCTGGAAATCGCCATGCATTCAGAGTACAGCAACGGGCTGTCGGCTTCCGGCTCCCGGTCCGCTAAACCCCTGTTGCGTTGGGAAGAACCTGTCCGGCTGCAGGTCATGTTCGGAGCCTCGGTCCCAAAGGACCGCCGGATTGAGGATCTCAAAGCCATTTCCAACTATACCAACACTCTGGCAAGGCTGACGCGCCACCCCATGACGGTGAACCCGAACAAGCCAAACTTTCATGTGCTTGTCGTCAACGAAGCGGAGCGCAAGAGCTTGGCGAAAACGCTGCCGAAGCTTGTGCCGGGTGTCTCGAAATCCATTGTGCGCAATATTGCCCGCATGCAGCGCAACCATCTGTGCATGGTGGTCGCCGAACCGCATGCAGACCGTGCGCGTGGCTTCAAGCAGGCCGTTGCGATCGTGCGGGCAGAGCATCCAGACGTGATGCGCGCGTCCTGCATCCAGGAGGAACTGGCGCAAGGGCTGGGCCTTTCAAACGATTGTCGCGAAGCGTGGCCATCGATCTTCAATGACGATCAGGAATTCGCATTTCTGACACGGCGCGACGAAGTGCTGCTGCGGATGCTCTACGATCCTGCGCTGCAATCCGGGATGTCCGCAAAAGATGTGGCAAACAGATTGCCGGAAATCACCAGTCGCGCGATGTGAGTGTGTTCCCAGGTCACTGGGCCTCCGCCTTTTCCTGCCCCTTTTTTTCGTGTTTTGAGTTTTTCTTTGTTTTTTTTGGGCTCACGAAAGATGTGAAGGGCGCGAGGTTTGTATGCGTGTGTATGCAGGCTCCCGTAACGTCACGCCCGCGTGAAAAGCGTGACAGGGCTAAGCCTCTGATATTGCTTGATACTTTGGATATTTCTCCGGACTGACGCACCACAACCCCACTCACAGCGCTGTGATGCGCATTTTTGCAC
>JBCCXD010000008.1:0-184822 GCA_039192165.1 Pseudomonadota bacterium
TCTGACGATGATCAAACTCGACACGGCCAAAACGCGCCCAAGCAAACGGCCAAAAAACTGTCGCGGGATGGAGCAGCCCGGTAGCTCGTCAGGCTCATAACCTGAAGGTCGTAGGTTCAAATCCTACTCCCGCAACCAAAACGTACAAATATAAGTCAGTCATAACATCTTCTGTGAAACCGGAGCGCTTATCCGCACCATACGGGCGGTGACGCATTGTGACCTCGTCAACAGCATACCCGGCTGAATTACCTAGTGTGGCGGTTTGTCGCACCTCTGGGCGCGTCGGCTGCGCATAAACTGTGCCCGGTCTTCAAGCCATGATCGTAAGTTGCGATAATTTTGTTATGTTTGAGGCGTTTGATGGGGATTTCTAATGTGGTATCCGCGACCTTCCGACGCTCGGGATTGCAGTTGCTACGAGACTGGCACTGAAATTGTAGGCCACAGAGTGACAGTTGGCGAAGATTGCAATTGATTGTGTGTGAGTGATGACAGACTGCCCTGAACACCGATTTGACCCACCTCAAGGTTACGCTTCGCTGCGCGCGCAGCTGACCAGGTTTCGCACAGAAGAGGACGGGGCGATCCTGCCGCTCTTCGCGTTCATGATCGTGCCGATGCTTATATTTGTCGGCTTCGCGATGGAGATGGCGCTGACCGAGTATCTGCGCGCAAAGGTACAAGGGACAACGGATTCAGCCAGTCTTGCTGCCGCTGACCTTGAGCAGACGCTCGATCCGGAGGACGTGGTGAATGACTTTTTCGCGAAAGCGGGCCTTTCGGATTACCTGACGGACGTCGATGTCGTTAACACGATCGGAGAGCGCACGGTTACTGTCACGACGGACGCGCAACAAGACGCGCTTTTGACCAAGGTGACTGGCCTGCAGGCCTGGGACATTCCGGTTCGTGGGCGTGCGACAGAGACACGCGGTGATATTGAGATTGCTGTTGTTCTCGACAATTCCGGGTCGATGTCCTGGGCGCCCGGTTCGGTTGCGGGTCCTCCGGCGACGCCCTCCCGCATGGATCTGCTGATCCCGGCTGCCGAAGCGTTTGTCGATGCCGTCCAACCGCTGCCTGGCGAGGGCGGAACGACCACGATTTCATTGGTGCCGTTTTCAACACAGGTGTCGGTCGGTGAGGATTTGTTGGACCAGTTCACGACCACGTCCGAGCACGACACCTCCCATTGTGTGACGTTCTATGACAGCTCTGATTACACGGCGACCTCGATCTCTCCGCAGACCGAGCTTCAGCGGACCGGGCACTTCGATCCCGTTTCAGACTCTGACGACGGTTGGGGGCTGGACGCCTCGTGGACAGCGTGTCCAACGGATTCAAGCCGCCGCGATATTTATCCGTGGTCCGAGAGCGCAGCCAACCTGAAGGCCAAGATCCGTGCCATGGAGCCTTACGGAAACACATCTATTGAGCATGCCACCAAATGGGCCGTGGCCTTGCTGGATCCGTCTTTGCGCCCTGTCTTGGCGGCCCTGGCCGGGATGGAGGCATATTCCTATATGTCGGGACCCGCAGACCGGGGTCAGCCCTATGACTACGGCGCGCAGAATACGTTCAAGTATCTGATCGTCATGTCTGACGGTGAAAATACCCGGAACTGGGACCTGCGCGACGACTACCGGTCTGGGCCATCTCCAGTTTGGCGTCGGCCGGATTCAACCGATTATTACTACAATTACCCCGACCGCGACTCGCGCAGAAAGTGGTATCGTGTCTCGAACGGTGAGTGGTACCGGCCGAACGCACGCAGCCAGTCGCGTCGGCTGCCGACAAACCTTGTTCAGTTGAGCTGGCAGCAAGTGTGGTCGGAAATGTCGGTCGACAAATTTACGGATGATATCAAACAACCGGCCGTCGGTGGTGATGACGACGACATGTACGACGATATTGTGCGGACCGCGAACAACGGGTGGAAAAACAATCGTACCGCCGCGATATGCAGCGCTGCCAAGAATGCCGGGATTACCGTATTTACCATCGGTATGGATACTTATGGTCAGGGCGATGCCACGCTTTCGAATTGTGCCTCTTCTCCCACGCTGTTTTATGACGTGCAGGCTGTCGATATCGCATCGGCCTTCTCTTCTATCGCCCGGGAGATCAACAAACTTCGGCTGACCCAATAGGAGCTGGAGCGGATGTTCGAAAAGCGAAAAACCCTTAAGAACTTTCCGGCGGCGCCCCTCCTGCGCAAGCTGCTCCGAGATGAGAGCGGCGCGTCCGTCGTTGAATTCGGCCTTATGGCGCCGTTGTTGTTCCTTCTGTTCTTCACCACGCTGGAATTCAGCTACATGAAGGTCCGCGAGATCTCGTTGGATCGCGCAACCGACCAGACTTTCCGCGAATTGCGCCTTGGCCTGATTGATGATCCTGACCACGCGAAAGTCAAAGCCGCGATTTGTGCAAATGTGATCTCGACGCTGACGCTTCCGGATTGCGAGGCCAACCTCATCCTGGAAGTGCGGGAAGTCCCCAAGGGGAACTGGTCGTTGCCGGCAGAGGATCCCAACTGCATCGACACCTCGCCGCCGGACGACTACGAGCCCCCGATCTCTTTCACGCCCGGTACCGAAAACCAGCTGATGGTGGCGCGCGCCTGTCTTGTGCATTCACCGCTGTTGCCGCCCTTCGGCTTCGTGGCTTCCATCCGCCGTTTCGATGATCAGGGCAATTACGGCCTTGTGTCCCGGGCGGCCTTCGTGAACGAGCCATCTTGAGATGCGGCTTGGAGTTTTGATATCCGCGCGGGCCCTCAAGCGAAGCGTTCGGCGCTTTTGGTTCGACAACCATGGCGGCGCGGTTGTCGAGATGGGCATCATCCTTCCTGTCATGCTCCTGCTTTTTGTCGCGGGGCTCGTGGCGCAGGACTCCGTGCGCATGGCGTATCTGAACAACAAAGCCGTCTATACCGTTTCGGATATGGTCAGCCGCGAAGATGAGCTGATCGACGGGGGCTATTTCAACGGTTTGCACAGCGTCTATCGCTATCTGATCGACCAGCGTTTTCCGACGGGAATGCGGATTACCACAATTGAGTGCACGGCGAACTGCACCAATGAGGAAACGCGCGTGCTGGAGGTGTGTTGGTCCCAGACCACTGCCGGTCTGGCGCAACTGACGACCGAGGATATCGAGGCCTACAACGCAAAGACGCCGCTCTTTGCAGAAGGCGACACGCTGCTTATGACCGAGGCGTTTCTCGATTACTCGCCGCTGATCGACAATGCCTTGATGCCAACCCAGACCTATGAAGCGATAGCCTTCACCAGACCGCGTATCATCGGCCAGGTAAAGTTTGACACCGGCACTGTCGATGGAGATGGCAACCAGATTTTGCGCGACTGTTTTAACAACACCTGACCTTCGGTCCTTCTCGTGCCCCGATAATAGCGCCTAGCTTGCCGCGTCGGCGCTGTCCGGCGTCGGTGGAGTGTCTTCTGCCGGTTTGCTGCGGTCCCGCTTGATCCATTCGCGGGCGCGCTGCAACAAAACGTAGAGGACGGGCACGATGATCACGCCAAGAACCGTTGCCGCCAGCATGCCGCCAAACACTGCGATACCGATCGCCTGCTGACTTGCCGCGCCTGCGCCGCTGGCGATCACCAAAGGGATCACCCCTAACAGGAAGGACAGGGCGGTCATCATCACTGCGCGAAAACGCTGGCTTGCAGCCTCCACCGCAGCTTCGCGGATCGAAAGCCCCTCCGCGCGTCGTTCCATCGCAAATTCCACAATCAGAATGGCGTTCTTCGAAGCCAGCCCGATCAGCATGATCATTCCTATCTGGGTATAGAGGTTTATATCCCCGCCAGAGATTGCGACAGCCAAGAGCGAACCGAATAATGCAATCGTCACTGAGAGAAGGATGCCAACCGGCATGGTCCAGCTCTCGTACTGAGCGACAAGGAACAGATAGGCGAAAATGATCGCCATCGCGAGGATGATGAATACAAGGCCTCCTGCGGCTTGCTGCTGTTGCGCGGTCCCGGTCCATTCATAGGCATAGCCCGGGGGCAGGGCAGTCGCGGCTTCTTCTTCCAATACGCGGATTGCGTCCCCTGTCGACAGCCCAAAGTCAGGGACCGCAGTGACCGTCGCCGAGCGGAACATGTTGTAGCGATTGAGCGCAACCGGCCCCAGTTCATTACGAATGGTGATCAGGGTTCCCAGAGGGACCATCTGCCCATCGAGGGACCGCACATAGAGCGCGTTAAGGTCCTCAACCTGGCTTCGGAATTCCCCATCGGCCTGAATCATGACCCGGTAGACGCGGCCGAACAGGTTGAAGTCGTTGACGTAGTAGGAACCCATGTACGACTGCAGTGTCAGGAAGATGTCTGAGATCGCCACATTGAGCGATTTCGCCTTTTCCCGGTCCAGGTCGATAAACACCTTAGGAACATTTGCCCGGAACGTGGAATAGGCCTGCGAGAGTTCAGATCGCTGGTTTGCCGCATAGACAAGCGAGCCAACTGCCGCGGACAGATCCTGGGCCGTTCCACCACCGGTTTGCTGGACCTTCATCTCGACCCCTGCACTCAAACCGAGGCCGGAAATCGGCGGCGGGTTGAACGCAATAACGCTGGCGGAAACCTCCTGATTGCCGATAGCAAGAATATTGGCCAAGACGCCATCTGCGCTCAGTTCGGGGGTGTCGCGATCATCCCACGGCGTCAGGTTGGTCACGATCATCGCGCCGTTGGAGCCGCTGCCGTTTAACAGGCTAAAACCGTTCACAACCACGGTGGACGTAACGCCCGGAATAGCGAGGATGTTGTCGTTGATCCGGGCGGTTACTTGTTCGGTACGCTCCAAGGAGGCGGCATCAGGGAGCTGCACGTCCACAAAGAGATACCCATTGTCTTCGAGCGGAATAAACCCGGCCGGTGTCGTGCTGACCAATGTGCCTGAACCGATGAAAACCCCGCCAAGAATTGCCAATGCCAGGATCGGCACGCGCACGAAACGTTTTACAATTGCGACGTAGCCCGAGCGCATGCCACCGATGCCTTTGTCGAAAGCTGCGAGGATCCCTTTGGGCGGACCGGACCGCGGTTTCAAAATCAGAGAGCACAGCGCTGGCGAAAGTGTGAGCGCGTTGATCGATGAGATCACCACCGCGGTTGAGATCGTTACAGCGAACTGCGAATAAAGACGTCCGCTGATGCCGGGCATGAAGGTGACGGGAACAAACACTGCCAAGAGCACCAGCGTTGTCGCGATCACCGGACCTGTGATCTGGCCCATTGCCTTGCGCGTGGCATCTGCTGCGCTGAGGCCTTCCTCGGCAATGATGCGCTCCACGTTTTCGACCACGACGATCGCGTCATCCACCACGATCCCGATGGCCAGAACGAGCGCGAAAAGCGATATCGTATTCAGCGACATGTCGAACAGCAGCAGAAATGCAAATGTACCGATTAGCGACACCGGAATGGCAATTGCAGGGATGACAGTCGCGCGGACACTGCCCAGGAAGATAAAGACCACAGCGATTACGAGCACAAAGGTCTGCGTCAGGGTCACAATCACGTCGCTCAGGGACTGTTCGACGAACCGTGTGGAGTCGAAGGGCACGGCGTATTCCACATCATCCGGAAATGCCCGGGACAGGCGTTCGAGTTCTGCGTTGACGCGCTCAGCGACCGAAAGCGCATTCGCCCCTGGCGCCTGATAGATCGCCAGAACTGTCGCCGGGTCACCGGAGAATCGACCGGATGCATTGTAGTAATTTGAACCCAATTCGACCCGCGCCACATCTCTGATGCGGACAATGCTTCCGCTCTGGCCAGTGCGCAGCACGATGTTCTGGAACTCGTCCACCGTTGTCAGACGACCCAGAGATTTGATCGTGTACTGAAACTGCTGGCCGGTCGGGATCGGAGGCGTTCCGATCTGACCGGCGGATACTTCAAGATTCTGTTCGCGAATGGCGTCAATCAGATCGGACGGCGTAAGACCAAGACTGGCCATTCGGTCAGGATCCATCCACATCCGCATGGAGTACTCGAAATCCGTCATTACTTCGGCCTCGCCGACACCCTGAACCCTCGCAAGTGCGTCCTTGAGGTTGATCGACGCATAGTTCGACAGGAACACTTCGTCATAGGTGCCTTCCGGAGAAGACAGCGTTATGAGCATAAGCATATTGGTGGAGGACTTCTTCGTCACGACACCCGAAGAGGTAACTTCGGTCGGCAAGGATGCATTCGCCTGAGCAACCCGGTTCTGTACGTTCACCGATGCGATATCGGGGTCGGTTCCCACCTCGAAGGTGACATCCAGTCCATAGGAACCGGTGTCTGTACTGTCGGATGACATGTAAATCATGTCATCGACGCCGTTCACCTGTGCTTCGATCGGGGCCGCGACGGTGTTTTCAACTGTCTCTGAGTTCGCGCCGGTATAGGTCGCGCTGACGCTGACAACAGGCGGCGTGATGTCCGGGAATTGTTCAACCGGCAAAGCAACGTACCCGATTATGCCTAGCAAGGTCAGGACGATCGAGATAACAAAAGAGGTCTTCGGCCGGGAGATGAAAATGGAGGAGAACACGAGCGCTTACTCCTCTATAGGTGTGCCGGCCAGAACAGCATCCACCGGGACGCCCGGTCGCACTCTTTGTAAGCCTTCCACGATCACTGTTTCGCCTTCGCGCATCCCGTCTACGACCACCACCGCGGTCTCTACCTGGCGACCGAGTGTCACGTAGCGTTGCTCCACCGTTTGTTGCTGACCAACAACAAGAACGAAGTCTCCGCGCTGATCTCTCTGCACAGAAGCCTGCGGAATGAGAAGTACGGGCGTGGGCTCAGCTGCCTCGATCCGTACATTCAGGAAAGAGCCGTCAATGATCAGTTCCCGCTCATTCGGGAACTCGGCCCTGACGGTGATCGTGCCAGTCGTTGGATCGATGCGATTATCGACGAATACGATCTTTCCTGGTTCAGCAAGCTCATCACCGTTCGGCAAAATTGCATACACACGCTCAGGGCTTTCAGCGGAAATAAGCTCTTGCTGGTTCATGCCTGAGCTTTCCAGAAAATCCAGGAAGCGGCGTTCTGCGACGGAAAATTCTACGTAAATCGGCGCAACGCGCACGATATTGAACAAGGGTGCCGAAGTCGGGCCAACCAGCTCGCCAATACTGACTTCGACCCGTCCGATCCGACCGTCAAATGGTGCGACAACTTCAGTATAGTCGACATCAAGCTGTGCCTGACGGATCGCTGCTTCTGCGATCGCAACCTGCGCCACTGCAACTTGTTCATCTGCCAGAGCGATATCGCGGTCAGCTTCTGAACCGACCTCTCGCGCAAAAAGCTCTTCCTTGCGTGCAAGCTCCAACTCCGCAAGATCACGATTGGCCTCCGCTTGACCCAAGTCAGCCTTTCGGGCGGCAAGGGTCGCCTCGTATACGTCTGGTTCGATGCGGAAAAGAACTTCGCCACTTTTGACGGATTGTCCGTCCTCCACCAGAACCTCTTCCACAAATCCAGAGACGCGCGCGACGACATCGGCCTTGTCGACTGCCTCGCCTCGCCCGATCAAAACTGCGTCCTGTGTCAGCTCATCCATATAGGCGGCAGAGATAGTGACCTTTGGAGGAGGAGCTTCCTGAGACATCGCAGTATGCGTCAGCATGACCAGAATAAGTGGTGCCAACAAAAGGCGGCAAATCCGGATCGTCATCGGGGAGATCTCCAGCAAGAAAGGTCGTTCTAATTGCTCCGAGCCATCGCGGTTCGAGCACCCCAATTCTAAGCACTAGGCTCCCTCTCCAAGCAACAAGTTTCGGCAAATCAGAAGCATAAAGCCAATTTATCGCTTCGTCCGGCAATGGGTTTACGTGTCGCGTAGACTAACGGGCAGCGCCAAGGTACTGAGTGCGCACGGGTCCCGACGTTTAACAGCATTCCCAACCTTGGCAGGTGTTCGATGGATCTCCAGTTTCCCGCCTTCATTTCGGTAACCGTCGGCATCATGGTCTTCTTTATCGGCGCGTTTCTGACGCGCGGTATTGCCTTTCTGCGAACCTACAACATTCCCGAGCCAGTCTCTGGTGGCATCGCGGTTGCGCTGATCACGTGGGCCTATTTTGAAATGACCGGGCAGCAGATCGAGTTCGATTTAGGCACGCGGGATTATCTCCTTGTGCTCTTTTTCTCGACGATCGGATTGAATGCGAAGGTTTCCAGTCTGGTCAAAGGGGGGCCGCTTCTTTTCACCCTTTTGGGTCTCACCATCGCGTTCATGATCCTTCAAAATACCGTCGGGCTCGTTGGAACTGTGCTCTTTGATATGCCGCGCTCCATGTCTGTGCTTCTCGGCTCGGCCTCTCTGATCGGTGGGCACGGCACGGCGATTGCGTGGGGTCCGCAGGTCGAAGCGACCAGCGGGTTTGCAGGTGCAAGCGAGATTGGCATTGCAACCGCAACCCTCGGTCTTGTGGCGGCAGCCTTGATCGGTGGCCCAATTGCCAAGCGGTTGATCGACAGACATGACCTGCGCGGCGAAGTGGGCGCGGACCCCATCGTGGGACTTGAATATGAAGCCAAAGGAGAACCCGCTGATCTGGTTGATCATGTCAGCCTGATGAGCGCCGTGCTCGCGGCGCATATTGCGATTTTCCTCGGCTATATTGCCAATGAGCTTGTCAGGGATATTGGGCTGGAACTTCCTCTTTTTGTGACGTGCCTGCTGGCCGGCATCCTGATGTCGAACACGGTTCCATATATTTTTCCAAGAATGCCATGGCCCTCGGGCAGTCGTGCGCTCGCGGTGGTGTCGGATTATGCGCTGTCGATTTTCCTGGCAATGAGCCTGATGAGTATGCAGCTCTGGACGCTTACTGAACTGGGAACGACTTTGCTGGGTGTTTTGGCGCTGCAGGTCGCAATGACGGTTCTTTTCATTTCGTTCATCGTTTTCCCGGTAATCGGGCGCACCTATACATCGGCTGTGCTGTCGGCTGGCTTTGCGGGCTTTGCGCTTGGCGCGACGCCAACGGCAATCGCCAACATGACATCGGTTACCAAGTCCTATGGACCGGCCCCTTTGGCTTTCATCGTGCTGCCGCTTGTGTCTGCATTCTTCGTGGATCTGGCAAACGCATTCGTGATCCGTTTCTTCGTCGGGCTGTAGGATCGGTCGCCCCGGCTCTTTCCGAGCCGCAGAGTCCATCCTAGTGTGTCCCCTGAAGAGAAAGAATTTGCAGTTGCAGCTATGACGATGACATCACAAATCTTGCTTGGAACGCTGTACCTGTCGCTGTCGACTTTGTTTCATGTTGCAGTCGTTGCGGTCAGCCTCGCCTTTCTTCCAAAGCTAGACCACAAGGTGGAAAACCTCCGCAGGGCAAGCCGCAATTGCGTGATCCTGATGTTTGGGCTGATATCCATCGTTTTCGCCTTAACGGTTCAGATCTGGTTCTGGGCCGCTGTATATTTCCGGGCTGGTGCGTTCGAAGACTTTTCAACCAGTTTTTACTTTGCCACCGTCACGTTCACGACGCTCGGCTACGGGGATCTGGTCTTAGGGCCGGCCTTACGGATTTTCGCGACATTTGGCGCGGTGACAGGGCTTTTATCCTTTGGGATCAGCACCGCTTTTCTCATTGGCTTGATCAACCGTTTAATTCCCTTGTCCAGAGAAACTCACCAGGATCACTAGTGGCCTTCGGAAGAGGCAGATCTGCGAATGTCATCCTGCTGGGCAAGAGCCAGATCTTTTGTTATCTGCGCCACTGTCTCCAATTGTTCGTGCAAAGGCGTTGTCCTACGCCACAGCATGCCGATGCGTCGCGAGGGTTCGGCATCAGAAAATCTGGAAACGGAGACCTTTGCGGATTTGGTCTCCACCTCGATCGCCATTTCCGGGATCATAGTAACGCCGATACCGCTGCCAACCATCTGAACCAGGGTTGCCAAAGAGCTGCCATCCAACCCGTCCCGCGGCTGGGACGACGGTAAACCACAGTATGAGAGAGCCTGATCTCTGAAGCAGTGCCCTTCCTCGAGCAGCAGCAGCCGCATCTTCTGCAACTCATCGCGTGCGGGGGCAGGCGCCTCGGCGTCCTCTGCAGGCCGTACGAATACAAGGTGCTCGGTGAAGAGCTCGACCGACGTCAGAGCGGGGTTGTTGACGGGAAGAGCCACCAGCGCCGCGTCGAGCCGACCGTCGACTAGCTCGTTCACAAGGCGTTGGGTCATGCTCTCGCGCACATGCAGATCCACGTCTGGAAAGTTTTCCGTAATCGCGGAGATCAAACGAGGCAGCAAGTAGGGCGCGACCGTAGGGATGACCCCAAGTCGCAAGCGTCCGGACAACGCGCCTTGCGCAGCGCGGGCCATTTCGCCCAGCTCATCCACTTCGCGCAGGATGGCGCGAATACGCGGTGCAAGAGAATCTGCAAACGCAGTTGGGGTCACGCCCCGGGATCCGCGTTCAAACAGTGTCACCCCAAGACTTTCCTCAAGGTCTTTGATCTGAATAGAAAGGGCCGGTTGCGACACAGCACAGGTTTCAGCGGCACGCCCAAAATGGCCCTGTTTTAAAACAGAATCGAAGTAGCGCAGCTGTTTCAGCGTAAGGTTTATCATAGGATTTAGTTATCGATTTGATATCTAATTGCAACTTAAATCGATGATGCGACTCGGATATGGTAGTTAAGAAAGAGGGGAGAAACTGTAGATACATACGGAAAGCGGAGTAGGTCGGCAGTATTGCCAGCCTCGCTTCGCAGGACCTCTTCCAGCGAGATTAGACTCTTAGCCAGATTGGAGACAGAGCATGGACGGAAACGATGTCGGTAAATGCCCGGTGATGCACGGCGTGGTTCAGAACACGCTATTTGGGGTTCAATCGAACCGAGACTGGTGGCCCAACCAACTAAATCTGAAAATTCTTCATCAGAATGCTCCTGCGGCAAATCCTTTGGGTGAAGATTTTGCCTACGCCGAAGCGTTCAATGCGATCGACTACGACTCGCTGAAGAAGGACCTTGTTGCGCTGATGACCGACAGCCAGGACTGGTGGCCAGCAGACTACGGTCACTATGGCGGTCTCTTCGTGCGGATGGCGTGGCACAGCGCTGGCACCTACAGAACCGCGGATGGCCGCGGGGGCGCGCGCTCGGGCACCCAACGCTTTGCACCGCTTAACAGCTGGCCGGACAATGGCAACCTCGACAAAGCTCGTCGTCTTCTGTGGCCGATCAAGCAAAAATACGGAAACGCGATTTCCTGGGCAGATCTGATGATCCTTGCCGGCAATGTTGCGATGGAGTCCATGGGATTCAAAACGTTTGGATTCTCCGGCGGCCGCGAAGACGTTTATGAGCCGGAGGAGGACATCTATTGGGGTGCCGAAAAAGAATGGCTCGAGACAGCCGGTGGCCCGAACAGCCGATATACGGGCGATCGCGATCTCGAAAACCCGCTGGCCGCTGTACAGATGGGTCTCATTTATGTGAATCCCGAAGGCCCCGACGGGAAGCCGGACCCGATGGCGTCGGGTCGCGATATTCGTGAGACCTTCGCCCGCATGGCGATGAACGACTATGAGACGGTTGCGCTTACTGCAGGTGGCCACACCTTCGGCAAGACTCACGGGGCCGGGGATGCCGGCCTCGTCGGGCCGGAGCCTGAAAGCGCGCCGATCGAAGCCATGGGCTTTGGCTGGTTGTCAGGACATGCGAGCGGAAAAGGGGCCGACGCAATTACAAGTGGTATAGAAGGCGCCTGGACGCCCAACCCGACCACCTGGGACACCGGCTATTTCGATGTGCTTTTCGGTTATGAGTGGGAGCTTACCAAAAGCCCTGCAGGGGCGTGGCAGTGGACTCCAAAGGATCTTAAACCTGAAGATCATGCACCCGATCCCGCCACCGGCGAACGGAATCGCAAGATCATTATGACCACTGCCGACATGGCGATGCGCACGGATCCGGAATATGAAAAAATATCGCGTCACTTCCATGAGAACCCCGAAGAGTTCGCAGACGCATTTGCCCGGGCATGGTTCAAGCTGACCCACCGCGATATGGGCCCAAAGGTGCGTTATGTCGGCCCTGAGGTTCCCGCCGAGGAGCTGATCTGGCAGGATCCGATTCCGCCCATGGATCACGATCTGGTTGATGCGGCCGATATCGATGCACTGAAAGCAAAGATACTCGACAGTGACCTGAGCATTTCTGAGCTCGTCTCGGCAGCTTGGGCGTCCGCCTCTACCTTCCGCGGCTCCGATCTTCGTGGAGGAGCCAATGGTGCCCGTGTCCGCCTTGCGCCGCAAAAGGATTGGGAGGTCAACCAGCCCGATCAGTTGGCGAAGGTGCTCGGTGCGCTCGAAGGCATCCAGGCGGCGTTCAATGGCGCCCAGTCGGGTGGCAAGAAGGTCTCGCTCGCGGACCTGATTGTCCTTGGGGGTTCCGCCGGGATTGAAGCAGCCGCGAAAGCTGGCGGTTCGGCTATCGAGGTGCCGTTCACGCCAGGCCGAATGGATGCCGGAGAAGACCAGACTGACGCTGAGAGCTTTGCAATGCTCGAGCCGGCCGCCGACGGTTTCCGCAACTACCAGAAACAGGAATACTCGGTTTCAGCCGAAGAACTTCTGGTGGACCGGGCCCAGCTTCTGACGTTGAGCGCACCAGAGATGGCAGTACTGGTGGGTGGTTTGCGTGTCCTTGGTGCGAACCACGGGGGCAGTCCGCACGGTGTTTTCACCGACCGGGTCGGCGCTCTGACCAACGATTTCTTCGTGAACATCGTGGACATGGATACCGACTGGAAGCCAACGGCTGACGAAGGCGTCTACGAAGGCAAGGACCGCGTTTCTGGCGATGTGAAATGGACGGCGACCCGTGCCGACCTGATCTTTGGGTCGAACTCTCAGCTCCGTGCGCTGTCTGAGGTTTACGCCCAGAACGATGCTGGCGACAGGTTTGTTGCCGACTTTGTCAAAGCTTGGGTCAAGGTCATGGACGCGGACCGGTTCGAGTTGACTTGAGTCAACAGAAACCGAATGAATAGAAGCCGGGCGCACGCTGTGCCCGGCTTTTCAGATAACCGCTTCGGCGCGTAAATCTTCGATTTCCTTGTCCGACATCCCGATCTCGCGCAAAAGAGAATTTGTGTTTGCGCCTAGTTGTGCGGGAGGTCCATCAGGAACAGGCCGGGTGCCGTCAACCATGAGAGGTGCGCCGATAACCGGGAGACGCACCCCGTCCATGTCTATGTCGGTTATCAGGCCACGGCCCGCGATCTGCGGATCTGAAAGGGCCTCGGGGACGCTCACAACCCGCCCGGCCGGCACCCCGAGCGCGTTGAGTGCTTTCACCCAGTGTTCTGCTCCTTTACGTGTCAGAACGGTTTCCAGCTCGGTGCGCAGTGCGGTACGATGTTTCTTGCGGTCTTCCCTTGTTTTGTAGTCTGGGTGATCCAGCAGGTCTTCGCGGCCCAGCAGGTGTGCAAGGCTTTCCCACTGCGTGTCTCGGTTGGCCGCAATATTGATCGGCTGATCCGCTGTGGCAAAGGTGCCTGACGGCGCCGAGGTCGTATTTTCATTACCATGCGCCGCCGGTGATACTCCACCGATCAGGAAATTGGAGACCACCCATCCCATACTGGACAGCAGTGCCTCCGTCATCGAGACGTCCAGGTAGGTTCCGCGTGGGCGCGCGTTGAGTGCTGCTGAAACTGCAAAGGCCGCTGTCATGCCTCCGAACGTATCAGCCACGGGGTATCCGACGCGAAAAGGCGCCGAGTCCTGACCGCCGGTGATTGACATCACTCCCGAGATACCCTGAACGATCTGGTCATAGGCTGGATCGTGTCTGCGTGGACCGTCTTGTCCGAAACCGCTGATGGCGCAGTAAATCAGGTGCGGATTTTCCTGTTTTAGAACCTCGTAACCAAGACCGAGTCTGTCCATGACGCCGGGGCGAAAGTTCTCTACCAGCACGTCGGCGCTGCGAACCAGACGTCTCAGCAGCGCCTTGCCGTCCGGGTGCTTCATGTCTAGTGTGAGCGATGCTTTACCGGCGTTCTGCGCCAGAAAACTGATCCCCATATTGGCAGCATTGCGCGTGGGGTCTGCGCCAAGCTGACGGGCCAGATCGCCGGAGCCGGGGCGCTCGACCTTAATGACCTCCGCTCCAAGAAGCGCCAGTTGATAACAGCAGTATGGCCCAGCCAGAACGTTGGTCAGATCAAGCACCCGCACCCCGGCGAGGGGCGCGGGCGGTGGTGTTTCAGTCGCCATCGGCCACACCGGCGGCCCGGGCACGGGCGCGCCGTGCGCGGTAGCTGGGCAGCAGGATCAGCAGAACCGCGATGGCAAGCAGGCCGAGCGTCATCGGGCGTTCCCAGATGAAGCTGATACCGTCATAAAGCTGCATCGCGCGCGAGAAGTTATCCTCGAGCATACCGCCGAGGATAAACCCGATCAGCAGAGGCGCGAGCGGATAATCCGCGAAGCGCAAGATCGTGGCGCATATGCCGAAGCCCACCAGCAGCAGGAGTTCGGTCGCATTGTTCTGCCCAATATACGCACCCATCAGAGTGAAGAAGAGAATGAATGGGATCAGATAATTGCGGGGGATCGCAAGGATCTTGGCGATATACGGGATGAGCGGCAGGTTCAGAACGAGCAGGATCAGGTTGCCGATGAACATCGAAATGATAACAGCCCAAAAAATCTCGGGCGTGTCGATCATCAAACGCGGTCCAGGCGCCACATTCAGAGCAATAAGAGCCCCAAGCAGGATTGCTGTTGTGCCTGAGCCCGGAATGCCCAGGGTTAGCAGGGGTACAAATGACCCGGTGCAGGCGGCGTTGTTGGCAGTCTCCGGTGCGGCGAGGCCTTTGACCGAGCCTTTTCCGAACTGCTCCTGCTCTTCTTTCGGAGCAATGTTGCGCTCCACCGCATAGCCGAGGAAGGACGCAATCGTTGCTCCCGCGCCCGGAAGAACGCCGATAAAGAAACCCTGTACCGATTGGCGGCCAACCACTGGCGCCATGGATTTCGCCTCCTGTCTGGTAATGCGCAGATCTTTGATCTCTCCGCTGTCGCTTCCGTCGCCTTGTTGGGAGCGCAGCGGATTCATGACTAGAAACAAAGCCTCGGGCAAAGCAAACATCGCCATAGCCAGCGTAATGAAGCCAAACCCGGACTGCAGGTCCATCAAGCCCATCGTAAAGCGGGGCATATTGAAGAGCGCACCTTCCCCCACCGTGGCCATGATCAGGCCGAGGATCGTCATCATGAGCGCCTTGGCCACCTGTCCGGTGCCGGCGAACGCGGCAATGGCGGACAGTCCCACGACCATCAGAGCGAAGTATTCAGCCGAATGGAAAAGCAGCGCAACAGACGATAGCGCGGGTGCGAAGATCATCAGAAGAACCGCGCCTATAGTGCCGCCCGCAAAGGACGCAATCGCGGCTATGGTCAGAGCTTTGCCGGCCTTGCCCTGGCGCGCCATGGGATAGCCATCGAAACTTGTGGCGACAGTCCCGGCAACACCTGGCGCATTCAGCAGAATGGACGAGGTCGAGCCCCCAAAGATCGCACCGTAGTAGACGCCGGCGAGCAGGATCAACGCAGCGGAAGGATCGCCGATCGATATCGCCACGGGGATCATGATTGCAATGATCGACATTGGCCCAAGGCCTGGCAGCATACCAATGAAAGTGCCGATCAGGCAGCCGCCGATCACCATCAACAGGTTCTGTATGGAAAAGGCCGTTTGCAGGCCGATCAGAATGCCTTCGAGCATGACCTCAGACCCCCATAACTGCGGGCCAGGGGCGCATGAATATTCCAAGCACTTCCTGCACCAGGTACCAGACGAAGCCTGCGGCGGCGGCGGAAACCCCGATCATCATCACCCAATTCCGTTCCCCCAGAATTGCTGATCCGAGGACCAAAAAGCCGGTTGTTGATAAGATAAAGCCCGCTGGCCGCAGAAGCAGTGCGTAGGCCACCATCAGAGCCAGCAATGCGCCGGCTTGACCGATTTTGTAATCGCCGAGGCGGCGGTAATCGATATCGCCCTCTTTCGGCGGTTTCTGAGGGCCTTCGAGCCCGATGAGGATCACAAAAGCGCAGACCGCACCGATCACCGCGAGAACTTTGGGGAAGGTCGATGGCCAGATCGGATTTCGCCGCATAAAGGGCGCGAGACTGTCATCCATCGTAAAGAATGCCGTGTAGCCGTAGATCAGGCAAATGCCCAACAAAACCAGCGCGATCCAGCGATCCAGCGCCATAGCGTCCCCTCCCGTGATCGGATGTGAAATGGGCGGGCGCGATTGTTCCGCGCGCCTCACCCGGTTTTGTGCAAGCAGGTCTTAGAGGAAGCCGAGCTTCTTCATGAGTTCGCCCATGGAGGTTTCCTGAGCCTCGAGGAACTTCAGGAACTCGTCGCCATTGTTGTGAATGTTGACCCATCCGTTGCGGGCACGGACTTCTTCCCACTCGGGCGTGTCATACATTTTGCCAATCGCGTCCTGGTACATCGCCAGCTTGTCGTCCGGAAGGCCGGGGGCAGCAAAGAAGCCGCGCCAGTTCACGAACGTGGTGTCGATACCCTGTTCCATCATGGTCATCGCATCCGGCGCAGCGGGCACACGCTCGTCGGACGTCACGCCAATGATTTTCACTTCGCCGGCATTGGCCAGATCCACCGCTTCAGAGAAGCCAGTTGAAAGCGCCGCAATTTCGCCTGAGAGCAAGGCCGCCATCGCTTTGCCGCCTGCGTCATAGGGGATGTACTTAACGTTAAGTGCGTCTTTGCCTGCCGCTTCCATGACCATGGCTGCCACGAGATGGTCCATGCCGCCCGGAACCGAGCCGCCGCCAATGGCAGTGGCATTCGGGTCTGCGTCATAGGCCGCCATCAGATCGTCCATGGAGTTGATTGGGCTGTCTTTGCCCACAACGAGGGCCGCATAGTCGCCGATCGTGCCGGCTACGAGCGTCAGGTCACGGAAATTGTGCGGGAACACACCGGTGAGCGAACGGATCACGATCGGGGTAGAATTTACCATCAACGTGCCGTGGTTGCTTTCAGCATTTTCGATCAGGTAGCCGATCGCCTTGCCGCCGCCGCCGCCAGACATGTTTTCGTACGAGGCCGAGCCCACGAGGCCTGCGTTGGTCAGCGCCTCGCCAGTGCCGCGCGCTGTCCCATCCCAGCCGCCACCGGCTCCGCCGGGGATCAGGAAGTGGATGCTGTCGACAACCTGATGGCCGCCTGCATGTGCGCTGCCGGTCATGGCCAGAGCTGCCGCCGCGGCGATTACCGCGCGGCGGGTCAAATTAAAATTCATGGTCTGTCCTCCCATTTGACAAAGGCGGTGTGAGCCGCCCATGAAGGGAGCGTTGCACCCCAAGCTGACAATAACCTGACACGCTTGGATACGCGGCAGGGAGGGATATGCGCTTTCTGTTGATCGAAGACCACGCGTCCTTGGCTCAGGCTGTCGTCGACCGCTTGAGCCTTGATGGGCATGTCGTGGACCACGCTGCCAGCATGGCGGAAGCCTGGGATTTTATCGCTACGGCGTCATACGATCTGTTTTTGTTGGATATTATGCTGCCTGACGGAGATGGGCGGGATTTTCTGAGCCGCTGGCGCACAGAGGCTCAGAAGACCCCGGTGATCGTGCTCACGGCGCGTTCTGAAGTGTCCGACCGCGTGAGCTTGCTCGACCTCGGTGCAGACGACTACATGGTGAAACCCATAGATTTCTCGGAGCTGGAGGCCCGTTGCCGGGCAGTTATGCGTCGCCGTCAGGGCGAGGCGCGCAATACGCGGGGAATCGGTGATCTTGTCTTCGATCCGTTGGCTGGCACGCTCGGGAAAGACGGGAAGACCATCCAGTTGCGACCGCGTGAGCTTCGTCTCTTCGAAACGTTTGCAAACGCACCCGGTCAGATATTCTCAAAAGCGGCCCTGGTGGATCGTCTCTTTTCTTTTGACGACGATGTTTCTGAGAATGCGATCGAGGTCTATGTCGGCCGTCTGCGCAGGCATCTTGACGCCAGCTCGGTCCGGATCACCACGGTACGCGGGCTTGGATACAAGCTGGACACGTGATGACGGGCTGGTTCGCCAATCCCGGCTCCATTCGCCAGCGGCTTCTGGGCTTCCTGTTGGTCGGAGCGGCCGCTATGGCAATCCTGCTTTACTTCATCGTCCGCTCCGTCGCGGGTCAGTTGGCCCAGGAAAGCCAGGACAACATACTGACCGCGTCGGCCTATTCAATCGTCGACAGCACGCGCGTCAGAAACGGTGAGCTGCTTGTCGATATTCCATACTTTGCGTTTTCTATGCTCGGCAATCTTTCGGACGAGCGGGTGTTCTACGCCATCCGGCTTGGCGGCGAGTTTCTGTCGGGCTACGAAGACTTGCCACGCCCGCAAGGAAGCGATGGCGAACTCGCATTTCAGTCTGCGAGGTTCCTTGATCAGGAAGTGCGGATTGCAACTGCGCGGCGTCCGATTTCCATTTCGGAGGGATCATCGGTACTTGAAGTCTCTGTCGCGCAAACCCGGCAAGGTCTTTCGAGCACTCTGGCGCGCATATCGGGGCTGGCGGCTGCTTTGGGCATTGTTTTCTTTTTGATCGCGGCAGTCTTGGCGACGCTTATCGCCAGCACCACCATCCGTCCAATCGACCGTCTAACCGCGTCTCTTTCGCGGCGCGGGCCGCGTGATCTGCGCCCAGTGTCAACGCCTATGCCTGTCGAGATGAAACCCCTCGTCAAATCACTCAACGGATTCATGTCGCGCCTTAAGACCTCGCTTAACAGGTCAGAGGACTTCATCGCTGAAGCAGCCCACAGGTTACGCACGCCGCTTGCCCTGGTCCGAACCCAGGCCGATATCACGATCCGCCGCATGGAGCGGGACGAGAACCGAAAAGCGATGCGGGATATGATCACCGCCATCGACGAGACCTCGCGAACGGCGGGACAGCTCTTGGACCATGCTATGGTCAGCCTGCGCGCCGATGACCTTGAGACCGAGGAGATTTCGCTGCCAGTTCTGGTACGAGACACAGTAGAGCGGCTTAAGCCCACCGCTGAGTTGAAGGACCTTGATCTCGAAACCGGGATTTTGGAGGAGGTATGGGTACGTGGCGACATGATCCTTTTGCAGAGCGCATTGGAAAACGTACTCGACAACGCAGTGAAATACACACCGGAAGGCGGCAAGATCGAAGTTGGTGTCTCGGACGGAGAAAAAGGTCTGGCGCAGATTTCTATAGTAGACAGCGGTCCGGGATTCCCCTTGGAACCCAAAGCGCCCCTCACAGACCGCTTTGCACGAGGGCCCAACGCTCGAAACGTGGTTGGATCTGGGTTGGGTCTGACCATTGCGCAGGATGTGCTGGGTGTGCACGGCGGTGCGTTGAACCTGTCTAATCTGGAAGGAGGCGGAGCATGCGTCGTATTTTTCTTGCCATCTCTTTGAGTTTTTGTGTCGGCCAGGCCCTCGCGCTGGAGATCGAAGATCGCGCTCAGTTTGGCCCCGACGATGCAACGGAGAATCTGTCCATCATCTCGACGGCTGATATCTCTTTCATCTCGCCGCTTATCGAGTCTTTCATCGCGCAGACGCCAGACGTTTCTATCGATTATGTCGTGGCAAGTTCGTCAGATTTGATGCGCGCGCTGGAACAAGGCGTGCAAGCCTTCGACATTGCAATTTCGAGTGCAATGGACCTCCAGGTTAAGCTGGCAAACGACGGAGGCGCGCAAATCCACCGTTCGGACGCAACCCGCGCCCTGCCGGAGTGGGCGATTTGGAACGACATGGTTTTCGCATTCACGCAGGAGCCTGCGGCGATCGTTGTGTCGCGCGCGGCATTTGGCGATTTGCCAATCCCGCAAAATCGGCAGCAGCTCATCTCGACCCTGCGCGAGAACCCTGACGTGTTTCGAGGGCGCATCGGAACCTATGATGTGCGTGCGTCTGGTTTAGGTTATCTTTTTGCGACGCAGGACGCGCGCAGCTCGGAGACCTATTGGCGCCTGACGGAAGTGATGGGCTCGCTCGATGTCCAGCTCTATTGCTGCTCTTCCGACATGATCGATGATGTGGTCAGCGGCGAGCTGGCGATCGCGTACAATGTTCTGGGAAGTTATGCGGCCGGGCGCAGCGATCAGTCTGCCTTCACCACCATCCTTCCCTCGGATTTCACGACCGTAATGTTGCGCTCTGCGTTGATCCCGAGAACCTCACAAAACCCGGATTTTTCTCAGCAGTTCATTGACCATCTTCTTGAACAGTCATTCGAGAGCGGTGCGTTGCGTGTGCCGGATGACGCGCTGGGCACATGGGCTCAGGATGGTGCGGACCTTCGCCCGATCGATTTGGGCCCAGCGTTGCTGGTCTATCTGGACCGGTTCAAAAACCGGAGCTTCGTGGATGAATGGGAAAGCGCAATCCTGCGCTGACAGATCAAGAGGGTTGGGCTATGACAGAAGATGCTGAGGCAGTACGCGCCTGGTGGCGAACCTCGATCATTGAGATGTCGCCTGGCAAAATCGCCTTTCGTGGCGTCCCGATCGAGAACCTGATCGGGCATGTGAGCTTCGCCGAAATGATCTGGCTTATGGTGCGCGGTGACCAACCTGACCCGGCGCAGGCGAGATTGCTTGAGACGGCCCTGGTTGCTGGCGTGGATCACGGCCCGCAAGCACCTTCGATCGCCGCCGCGCGCATGGCTGCCACTTGCGGTGTCGGTCTGAACAACGTCATCGCAACCGGGGTCAACATGTTGGGTGACATTCATGGTGGAGCAGGCGAGCAATGCGCGGAGCTCTACGCTGACATTGCGGGACGACTGGACCTAGGTGCGGATTTAGACGATGCGGTGGAGGGTGCGCTTTCGGACTGGCGCGCGACACGTGGCAAGATCATCCCCGGGTTCGGGCACCGCTTTCATAGGCCCACCGATCCACGCGCCCCGCGCTTGATGGCACTGGTGCGCGAGGCTGCATCGGCGGGTACCGTGTCGGGTCGGTATGCCGACATTGGCGAGGCGGTGCAGACCGCGATTGGAACGGCGCGCGGCACCCCGATCGCGATGAATATAGATGGCGCCACCGCGGTCATTTTCTGCGAGCTCGGGTTTCCGCCGCCACTTGCGCGCGGTTTGTTTTGTCTGTCGCGGTCGGTCGGAATTTTGGCCCATGGCTGGGAACAGATGCAGCAGGGTGGGCGCAACAAAGGGCCAATGCCGCCCCAGTTCCTACCCGTCTACGAGGAGCCGGAGACACGAGACTAAGCGCCCGCCACCCAGCCGCATTCAATTGTCCTCAGCGCTTTTAAATGATGCGCTGCGCGCTTTGGATTTTGCCTAGTTAGCAGCTGGTGCGTGACGCTGCCCGGTGTAGACATATTCGGCAACTGCGATCATATCGCCAGGGCTGCGGATGGCTTCGGCCTGCAACGCGGCGCGCAGTGGTGTGACTTGTGACCAGTCGAACCGGGCTCCGAACTGGCGCGCGACCATGGGTGCGAGGGCGGGGTCCTCTTTTACAGCACTGTATACTGCCGACTGCGCCGCGCTGCGCAGCGCCGGATCTCCGGTTTGTGCGTGAATGGCCAACGCCTCGACCAAGAGTTCTCGGTTAACTGGCGGCAGCGTGCCGTCTGCAAGGTAAGACCCGGCAATTAACGCGACGCCGTCAGGCCCCTGCTGTTCGATAAGTGCTGTAGCGTAGGCCCCCAGAAGGTTTGCAGAGACAGGCACGACGCGTGCAAGACCCTGCGTGACAATTTGCGACGCAGCTTCCGAGTCCGAAAACCCGAGAAGAAGGATACGTATTGCCAGAAGATCAACCTCTGAAGGTTGGTAAAGAGACGGCAGTATGAGCGCGGGGTCTGGTTGAAGATCCAGCGCCTTTAGCTCACCGTAAGTGGCCTGATCTATCTCGCGCAAGGCAAGACGTCTGATCACCCGATCCTCGTCCTCAATCCGTGTAGCGAAATAGGCCAGCCGTCCCGCGCTGTTGCCGGTCGTCCAGGCGTCGAGTTGTGGAAGAACTGTGTCGAGTAAGTCGGACATCTTCTCATCAACAAAAGCGATGCGTTCCCAGGGAGCCAATTCGCCCTTTCGGGCAAATAGGACATATGCCTCAGGATCAGAGGCCAGTTTGCGCCGCGTCGCGGTATCTACCAAGAAGGGTATCTCGGCATCGAGCGAGGCATCGCCCAGAGCAATCTCAGCCACATAACGGTAGGGATTATTGGCATCCGGCCGTGCCAGGACGAGGTCTGGCCGAGCGCTCAGACGATCAACTAAAGTGGGCTGCGGCATGTAATTGTGAAAACCGCAGGCGAGCGCTGCGGGCGCCGCAAGGCACAACGCAAGCGCGAGTCGGACGTAATTTACCCTCATAACAATAGTGTGCCAGAGAGATGAAAAACTTCATAGTAAAGAATAGGATAGTCCTTGGGATCTAAAATACGCGCGCCTCAACTGCGCAAAGCTCTCTGTGTCGCAGCTTCTTTTGTCAGCGCAGCCATACGGAAGAACCCATGGGCCATCTTCGAATAGGGCGTGAGCAGGAAGAACGTCAGGACGGTGGCCAGATGAACGGGCAGGAGCCAGCTCACCATGGCTGTGCCTGTCGCTGCGTACAGAGCAAGCCCGGTTGCGCTGACGGCGAAGAGCAAAAGCACGAAAGCCATTTCTCCGCCCCAGACCTTCGGCGCGCCGAGATTGCGGTCAGCTTGGGTTTTGAGCCAGGCAAGCCCCGCGGTTCCAATGCACAGCAAGATCCCCCCAGGAACGCCGAACAGCTTCGGCAGGCTGAAGAGACCATAGGGTGCTTCCATGCCAAAGCCGTAGTGCAGAACCGTGCCGCTGGAGGTGGAAGCAAAGCACATCAGAAAGCCATAGAGCGTAGCCTGATGGAAATGGCGCCTCGCGTGGCTAAACCGGTCTTCTTCTTCGAAGTTGCACCCGTCTCCGTGGCCGCCCTCCAGGTTTTTCATGCGCCCTGCGGACCGACACGCTGCCCAAACGTCTGCAAGTGCCGGAGCTCCCCCACCCGCGGCCCGCCAATAGCTGCGCAGGGATACGGCGAGCGCGGCCAGTGGCAGAAGAAAAGCCGGGGCAAACACAGCCACCATCAGGCCGTGGGACATGTACGCATAAAACCCGTCGCCACTCTCGGGGCGCACCGCCTGAGCCAGAACAAAGAGGATCGTGAACGCAAGTACGAAGCCAGCGCCGATGGCGACACCGGATGTGTCAAACAGCTTGGCGAACCGGCGCGGCCATGCAAAAGACTTCCAACTGTCTTGACGTACCTCGGCCAGCGCCTTGGGCAGGTTCAAAGCGAACTCGTGCGGTTCTGTGTACTGGCACGCGTAGTAGCAACCTCGGCAGTTGTGGCAGAGATTGGCCAGCTGCGTGATGTCACCGTCAGTGAAGGACCGTTCCCGATGCAGGGCGGGAAAAACCGAACAGTAGCCTTCGCAGTACCGGCACGCATTGCAAATCTCGGCCTGTCGCCGGGCTTCCTGCAGTAAATCAGTTTGCATGTTTCGCGGCCTCCCGTCCCGCGATGCGTCCGAAGACTGTTCCGATGGTCATGCCAAACCCCGCCAGATATCCCTGCCCCAGGATGGAGCCCGCCATGGTCTCGCCAGCGGCCCACATGTTTGCCACCGGCCTATTGCCGATGGAGCATTGTGCGTTCTCGTCCACTTTGAGACCGAGATACGTGAAGGTGACGCCTGTACGAAGCGAGTAGCCGTAGAATGGTGGCTCGCTGATTGGTCGCGCCCAGTTTGTTTTCGGGGGTGAGATGCCCGTCGTGGTGACGCCATCGAGCTCAGTGGGATGAAAACTGGAGGTGTCTCCACAAGCTGCGTTGAACTGGTCAATTGTTGCGCGCAGTTTCTCTGCCGGCAGCTCCATTTTCTCAGCCAGTTCCTCGAGCGTGTCCGCTTTAATTGGGGGGAAGACCGAAGGCATGAACAGATTGATCGATTTTGCATCAATGATCACGTAGCCCACCTGGTCCGGCTGCGCGGCCACAAGGCGGCCCCAGATCGCATAGCGCTTGGGCCAGACGTCCTCGCCTTCGTCGTAGAAGCGTTCGGCAAATTTGTTCACCACGATAGAGAAAGGAACGCAGTCGAGCCGGGTAACAATGCCGCCATCATATTTTGGCGCGCGACCGTCTATTGCAACGGCGTGACACTGTGTTGGGTCGCCCACCTGCTCAACCCCTTGATCCAGAAGGTCTGCAAGCACAACACCGCGATTGTAGGGTGTACCGCGGATCAGGAAGTTTTGTGCTGCCGGACCCCAGGCGCGGGTCAACCAGTCGATATCTGCCTGAAAACCACCCGAAGCTACGATGACCGCTTTCGGGGAAACATGGTGGGTCGCGCCGTTTTGGGTGTAGTCCACGCGCACGATGCGGTTCTCGCCGAATTCCAGATGCGTCACCGGCGCCTCGTAGGACACCTCGACACCCAGCTTTTTTGCGGTTCTGTAGTAAGCATTCACGAGGCCCTTGCCACCGCCCAGAAAAAAGGCGTTGGTCCGCGCCAGTGACAGCGTACCTGATAGCGATGGCTGAAAGCGCACGCCGTGGGCTTCCATCCAGGGGAGGCATTCTTCGGAAGATCTTATCGCGAGCCGTGCCAGAGCTTCGTCAGTCTTCCCGTCGGTGACTTTCAGCAGATCGCTAAAATACTCGTCCTCGCTGTAGCTCTCAATCAGCGGCCCGAGTGGCCCTGAGTGCATACACCGGAAGTTTCTGGTGTGGCGGGAATTGCCGCCGCGATAGGGCTTTGGCGCGGCTTCAAGGATTTGCACCCGCGCGCCCGCCTCGGCTGCAGTCATAGCAGCACAAAGCGCGGCGTTGCCGCCGCCGATGATCACGATATCCGGTACCGAAGCCATACTGCCCCCTGCCTTTGACCGTGGAGATAGCAATTTCGCTTTTATTTGACTAATGCGGATATTATTTTGATTAATGCGTAATGCGAATAAATTATGATTTTCTGGATCTTGAGACCTTTCTTGCGGTCAAAGACACGGGCTCTTTTCAAGACGCAGCGGACAGGCTCAATCTTTCGCAGTCCTCCGTGACACGACGCGTAAAAAAACTGGAGGAGGCTCTGGGAACTCTTCTATTCGAGCGCACCACACGCGATGTTCGCCCGACCCTTGCTGCCAAACGATTGCAACTGAGGGCAGAGGCGATTTTGCAGGATGCGGTCGAAACCACACGGGCCATGCGGGATGAAAGCGCGGCCTACGCTTATCAGCGCGCGCAAACAGTGACCGTTGCAAGTATTCCAACAGTCGTTCATGCGCTGCTGAGCTCTGCGATCAGTGTGTTTCGCGCTGAGCATTCGGGCATCCGCGTTCGGATACTTGATACAGCGGCCAACGAAGTTGCTGAGGCTGTAGCACAAGGGGATGCCGATTTTGGCATCTGTTCGATCCCGATGCTTGAACCAGTAACCGAATTCACGCTTCTGCTGAACGAGCCGCTTGTTCTCGCACTGCCGTTCGGCCACCGGCTCGCAGAGTACGACCGCGTTACGTGGACGGACCTTGCAGCGGAAAATCTTATTCTGCCTGCACGTGGTACGGGTAACCGCCTGCTGATTGATGAGGCGTTGGCACGAAACCGCAATCCGGTGCGCTGGATGTACGAGGTGGGGCGATCGTCGACGGCGCTGGATCTTGTCGCCAATGGGATTGGGGTGGCCCCCTTGCCGCAAATGGCGCTGAGCGGGACGCACAACAGGTCCGTTTGCTGGCGCACGATCGAGGCGCCGGACGTGTCGAGGCCTATTGGACTTCTGTCCCGGATTGGCCAAAAGGACACCACTGGTGCAGCTGCCCTGAAATTAGCGATCGCAGAGGCGATTCCGGAACCCGCTAGGCGCGGACGCGGCTAAATTCCGGATCATAAGGGCCTGGTGGGATCACAGTGGCCGGAAAGGTCTCCCCCAGCATATCGATGCAGACTTGGGTGTTCGGAGCCGCGAGCGACGGATCAACAAAGGCCAGCGCAAGGTTCACGCCCGTTCGGTGCCCCCATGCGCCAGAGGTTACGGTTCCGACGACGTCGCTGCCCGTCATGACGGAGGATCCGGCATGTGCTGGGCGGTCTTTGCTGTCTACAGACAGTGTGACCAGCGCCTTGCGCGGGCCTGCGTTATGCCGCGCGATCAAAGCTGCACGACCTATGAAGTCGGGCTTTTCGAGGGCTACGAAGCGCGTCAGTCCCGTCTCGAATGGGTCGAACTCGGTCAGAATATCCGCCTTCCAATGCAGAAACCCCTTCTCAATCCGCATGGAGTCGATAGCACGTCCTCCGAAATGCATCAGACCGTGCGGCTCACCTGCCTGGCGCAGGGCAAGGTAGGCGGCATATAGCTGGTTGTTCGGAACGTGAATCTCATAGGCCAGTTCGCCGGAGTAACTTACCGCAAGCACGGTTGCCGGGGCGATGCCAATAAAGGTTTCGCGCGCCGATAGCCATGGGAAAGCACGCCCGGACCAGTCTCCACGTGCAACTTCCGCCAGCACGTCGCGTGCTTTCGGGCCAGCCAGAACGAGGATCGTCATATCATTGGTCAGGGACCGGATCTGCACATCCTCGCCAGAGCGTAAATGTGCCTTGAGCCAGTCCATATCATGAAACTCGGCCGCTGCGGCGGATCCGTACCAGTATCGCTGCGGCCCCCGGTCAGATGCGGCAAGACGAGTCAACGTCGCCTCCCCCTTCAACATGCCCTGGGCGTTAAGGAGGTACGCAAGCCCAACCCTTCCGTCTGTCTTGGGCACGCGCCCGCAGACCATTCGGTCCAGAAAGGTCTGTGCGTCAGAGCCGGTAATCTCGAACCGGTTGAAGCCGTTGACTTCGGCTATGCCAACCGAGTTCTGTACGCCTGCAACCTCGGCAGCAACTACCGGCTCCACCTCGTTGAACCGAAAGCCAAGCGTCTCTTCGAAGCCGGGTGAAGGCTTGAAATACTCGACCCGTTCCCAGCCGTTCACTACGCCAAACTCCGCGCCCTCCGCCGCAAGTATCGGGGTGAGCGGTGTTGTCTTGATCGGCCGACCTGCTGGTCGGTGCTCGTGCGGGAAATGGAAGCGGAACTCGTTCTGATAGTCCTCGATCGCTTTTTGCGCCGTCAATTCGACATTCCCATGCCCCGTAAACCGGCGTGGATCGATCACCCAGGTGTCGTAGCATGCCTCTCCATGAACGATCTGCTGCGCCAACAACCAGCCGTGCCCACCGCCCTCGCCAAGCCCGGCTCGCAAACCAATGATGCAATATGCATTCCGCTTTCCCGGAACGGGTCCTACCAGAGGTGCCCCGTCAATGGTGTAGGTGATCGGGCCATTGACGATAGTGTGGATGCCTACTTCCATCAACGCGGGCATGCGCGCGAACGCGCCTTCAAGCACGTCTGTGACGCGGTCCAGGTCATCAGGGCAGAGCGCGTTAGAGAATTTCGGGTCGATGCCATCCATACCCCAGGTCTTGCAATCCTGTTCGTAGAAGCCGACCAGTAGTCCGTTCTTTTCCTGTCTGGAGTAGTAGTCGCTGATTGGACAACGAAGCAGCGGCATCCGGTGGTCTGCGTCACGGATAGCGGGAATCTCTTCGGTGACGAAATACTGGTGTTCCATCGACATAACCGGGTGATGCACACCCATCATCGAGCCCACTTCGTTCACGCGGTAGCCACAGGCGTTGACCACGATATCGGCATGGACTGTGCCTTTCTGGGTCTCCACTTCCCACGTGTCATCCTGCAATTGCCGCAAGCCGATCACTGGCGTGTTGCGGTGAACCTCTGCGCCAGCCAACCGGGCGCGTCGCGCCAGCGACTGACAGAGTTGCGCCGGGTCGATGTCGCCGTCGAGCGGGTCCCACAGCCCACCAACCAGGTTTTCGGTAGAAATGAGCGGGTGCCGTCGTGCGCATTCCTCGGCATCGATCACTTCGAAATGTACGTCCATGCCGCGCGCCATTGAAGCGAAATGGCGGTACCCGTCCATCTGGGCTTCAGTGCTCGCAAGTCGGATGCCGCCATCGCTATGGTGATAGTTGATGGGATATTCCGGATCGTCCGCCAGGTCTTTATAGAGCGCGATCGAATGGCTTTTCAGGCCGACCATTGTCTGTGTCATGCCGAAATTGGTGACCTGTGCCGCAGAATGCCATGTAGTGCCAGAGGTTAGCTCATCGCGCTCCAAAAGCATGACATCGGACCAGCCTTCCTGGGTCAAATGATAGAGGGTGGAACAGCCGGCGATACCGCCTCCTATCACCACCACTTTTGTGCGCGTTCTCATATCTGTTTTCTCCTGCGGTCGGCCCATGTCCTCCGTGTCCGGGCATCCAATCAATCGCTCTGAGCTGGTTTCGAAAAAATCGAAGCCAGAATGGGAAACAAGGGGATGTAAGCTATGCGGGTTGTATTGCGGCGGATCTGCAGCGCTATCTTGACACGACAGTATATCGAGGACGCCATGTCACAAGCCGCATCGCGACGTCGCGCAGGTGGGCGCAGCGACCGTCTGCGGCAGCGCGCGGCCGGGCCGCCCAACCCGTGTCCTCCGGGACAACGCGGCGGGCAATACCGACCCCTCGACGATGACGAGATTGTCGCGATCCATAACACCGCGCTGCGCCTGCTGGCGGAGCTCGGTATGGGCGAGGTACCGGAAAGACTGCGTGGAGACCTGCTGGCTGCTGGCGCTCAAGAGGGCGCAGACGGAAGAGTGCTTTTCCCGCAGGACCTGGTGGGCGAAGCAATTTCAGCGGCCCCCAAGACCGTCACGCTTCACGCCAGGGACCCGAAAAGAACGATCGAGGTTGGGGGTGACCGTGTACATTTTGGCACTGGCGGGGCTGCGGTGCAGACACTCGATCTGGACACCGGGCTTTACCGCCCATCGACCCTGGCGGATTTGCACGATTTCGCGCGCCTGCAGGATACTCTGACCAATGTCAGCTGGTTCACGCGCTGCTGCGTGGCCACTGACCTCGAGGATAATTTTGAGCTCGACGTGAACACCGTCTATGCACTGGTCCGAAATACCACAAAACCAGTGGCAACATCGTTCACTTTGGCCGAGTATGTCCCGCCCATCGTAGAGATGCTGGACATTGTAGCCGGTGGTCCTGGGGCGTTTTCCGAGCGCCCGTTTCTCGCGGCTCATATCAGTCCGGTGATCTCGCCAATGCGGTATGGCGAGGATGCAGTGGACGTTGTCTATGCCACACTGGCGCACAACATACCGGTATCCTGCATAACAGCCGCGCAATCCGGGGCGACGGCTCCGGCGACCCTCGCGGGATTTCTGGCGCAATCGCATGCTGAAACACTGGCCAGCCTTGTGATGGTACACGCCATCAGGCCCGGTCATCCGATGATCTTTTCCAACTGGCCTTTTGTGATCGACCTGCGCAGCGGTGCCTTTGCCGGCGGAGGTGGGGAGATCGCTGTGATGAACGCCGCATCGGCGCAGATATCGAATTGGCTAGACCTGCCTTCGGGGGTGGCCTGCGCAATGACCGATGCAAAGGCGGTCGATGCGCAATACGGGGCCGAGAAGGCGCTTACCGCGCTCGCTGCCGGCTTGGCCGGCGGCAACATGATCTACGAAAGCTCCGGAATGACGGCATCCCTTCTGGGGGCAAGTTTCGAGGGCTTTGTGCTGGACAATGAAATGCTTGCGCTGATCTATCGTGCAATGCGTGGCGTGGAAGTAAACGAACAGACGCTAAGCTTCGATGCCATTCGGGAAACGGTGCTAGGCGACGGGCACTTCCTCGGACATGCGCAAACCTACGCAGCTATGGAAAGGGACTATTTCTACCCCAAACTCGCCGATCGCGACGCTCCAAGCATGTGGGCCGAGAAGGGTGCGCCCGACATTTGGACAAGAGCGCGCGACTCGGCGCGACGAATCCTAGCCAGCCACAATCCTGCATATCTTACTGAGGAGCAGGAGGCGCTTATCCAGGCCCGGTTTCCGATAAGGAGCTGACTGGCTCCAGCCTAGGGGCGCCCCTCACAGCTTGGTTCTCGCTTGCGGGGATCATCGAGAGCCCATCTTGCAGCCAGGGATATGACTTGTGGAGCGGATTCAGCACATGGCGTTGCATCGCGTCACGCAGGCATTTCTCCACCAGCAACCGAATGCTCGCGGGCAGATCCTCTCGGCATATCAACGAGATTGTGCGTGAGAATGCGCGTCCTGGAAATGGCAGAGCTACTACTGCATCGTGATAGCGTTGTGCGCGTGCAAAGGTCAGGGCTGTTGTTACGGCCCAGCCACGATGTGCGGCCACCATCGATAAGATGGCATGTGTGCTCTCGAATTCCATACGTTCTGGAAAGCGCGCCTTGATGCGCCGAAGTTGTGCTTCGATCTGTTGGCCCATCTGTTGTTTTCGGCTGTACCGAATAAGCGGCAGCTTGCTCTGCATCTCTTGCAGTACCGCTAATTTCGGATCAGGTCCTGCATGGTTGACCGGAAGCACGAGGATAAAGGGATCGTGCAGGATCGCCTCTTCAATAAGCGCCATTTTGCGCGGAGCCATGTTTGAGGCGATGCCAATGTCGACCTGATCGTTCTCGAGCAGATCGATAACCTCATAGGTTGGACGTGTCAGGACCGAAAAATCGCACATGGGCATGGCGTCCGAGAGGGTCTGGACCAGCGTGGGACCTACATCGGTTTCAAGGTCTTCAATATGGGCTATGCGCAATAAGCGGATCAGAGTGCGCAGATCGCTGGACCAGATATCAGAGACCCCCTTTCGCAAGATCCACATTGCTTCGTCAACACGACGCAAGAGGGTCTCGCCGGCTGGGGTCAAACGCATCGGACGTTTGCTGTGGTCCACCAATTGCGCACCCAGCGTCGTCTCAAGGCAAGTCAGATGGTGCGAGACTGTGCTCATCGACAGTCCAAGATCCTGAGCTCCATCTCGGATCGTCCCGTGCCGTGCCACAGCCTGGAACGCCTCGAGCCACTTCAAACTGACACGCGATCTTTCCAAGGGTTCGATGCTCCCTGTTTGGAGGACATGACCGACGCAAGACAGTTTTGATCTTTTCGAATGCGTGTCAAGCAGGCCGCATACTTAGGTGGCTTGTTGCTTGCGTTGGGCGTTCAGAAGTGGTCGAGACCGACGCTGTGCGAAAAAAAAGCGCCCTGTCGGGCGCTTGAGTTTGTGGTCATTGCACATATCCAAAAAGGGCGCGAAGGCTTCACAGAGAGCGAACTTCCTTCGCGCTACTTCGATCATCAAATCAATCGAAGCGCCATGAGTGGTGGCCCTTGTGATATGCCAGTGTTGGTCCCGGTTTACTGTTTCTTCGACGCCAAAGACTTACGCGAACATGCCGTCTGGCAGTTTTCCGATGTGTGTTGAATTCCACGGTCCGCGAACACTAAGTTGGCGTCCAAAAGGAGTGGTCATATGTGGTCAAGCATGACCGGTGGGCAGCGCAGTGTTGCTCTCTTTACAGCGACTTATGTCGGCGCAGCGACTCTGTGGTTCTTGTTCAGCGGGAACTACGAGTTTGTCGTTTACGTCCTTACCATGCTGATCCTGATCGGCCTCGTCGGACGGAGCCTGCAATCCGCGGCCTATCCGACGACGATGCTGTGGGCGCTAACCATTTGGGGGCTCGCGCATATGGCGGGAGGCGGCGTTCCGGTTGATGGCAGCGTCCTTTACAATTGGATGGTCTGGCCCCTGATCGAGACTGAGAATATCCGCATTCTGAAGTATGATCAGGTCGTCCATGCCTATGGGTTCGGAGTAACGGCATGGGTCCTTTGGCATCTTCTGACCCATCACTACCCAGACACACGGGGCAAGTGGACCGCCTTCTGGTTTCCATTCTTTGGCGCTTGTGGGCTTGGCGCCACGAATGAAATTATCGAGTTCATCGCCGTGCTCGCGGTTCCGGATACAAATGTCGGCGGGTACTACAATACAGCTCTCGATCTGTGTTTTAACGCGACGGGTGCGATGATTGCCTGCATATTGCTGGCCCGGCGCACCTAGCCATCTGAGCTGTTCAACCCGCCGCGCAGGGCTTCGACGTCAGCTTGGAGCAGACCGTGGCCCGGGCCCGGCGCAACTTCGAGCCGGGTGCTTGCTCCAATGCGCTGAAATGCAGCAATACTGTCTTCAGCGCGTCGCAGCGGGATGTGCGGGTCCTGCGCGTGCACGCTGACATAGACCGGCAGACCGTTCAGTGCGCTGTTATAGTCCAACGCCTTGTCAGAAAAACCGTAGAGGGCAGGGGAAGGATCACCCTTGTCTGCTGTTCCGACAAGACCCCCGGACAATCCATAAACAGAATGCAGCCCCGCGCCAGCCCGCGCGGCATATTCCAGTGCGAGGCAAGCGCCTTGCGAGAAGCCTGCAACCGCAATTCGATTGCGTGACAGCCCTTCTGCCTCCAGGGTTGAAATGGCGCTTTCAAGGGCCTCCAACCCTTTGATTAGTGGGTTCTCCATCTCTGCCATAGGCGCCAGAAAAGAGGTTGGCCACCATGACCGTCCAGGCGCCTCTGGCGCTATAAGCGTCAGATCTGGCAAGCCCAACGCCTCGCCCAGTCCAAGAATGTCAGCTGCGGATCCTCCGCGTCCATGGACCAGCACAAGTCCGGCAGTGGCGCGGGTGGCCGGCGCGCCAGAGCGCGCCAGCCTTGCGTCGACCCGTGTCATGCCGCGCTCTTGATTGGGGGAAGAACACGCTCGATACGGTCACGTATGCCTTCATACTGTGCCGGCAGTTTTAGAGTTTGACCCAGGCTTTCAAGCGGCTCGTCATGGGCAAAGCCCGGTGGGTCCGTTGCGATCTCGAACAGAACGCCTCCCGGCTCGCGGAAATAGATCGCATTGAAATACTGCCGGTCGATCACTGGTGTCACCGAATGCCCTGCGCTCGCGACCGCTTCACGCCAGGCAAGCTGGGTGTCGTTGTCTTCCGCCCGGAATGCCACGTGATGGATCGTCCCGGCCCCGGGCCGTCCGATTGAAGGCGTGTCAGAGCGCATCAGGTCCACGATTGTCCCTTTCGCGTCACCGGGAGCGGCCAGGCGAAGGCGTTCAACGCCCGCGGTCTTCTCCGATCCGAGGTCTTCGTAGCCGAAGACATCCGTCAACAGCTTGGCCGTCGGTGCAAGGTCTCGCAGCCAAAGCGTCACCGAATGAAAGCCCTCGAGCGCCTCGTCGCTTGTGCGATTGGTTTCGACGAGCTCAACCGGGGCACCATCAGGATCACGCAGGGTAATCACGCGCTTGCCGAAGCGCTCCTCGGGGCCTTCGAAGTCTATCGCCTGTTCTGCCAGGTTCTCCATCCAAGACTCGAACTGACCTGCAGGCACCGCATAGGCATAGGCGCTGGCCATACCCGGTCCGGCCCGGCCGGGACCTGCATCGGCAAACGGGAAAAAGGTGAGAATTGTGCCCGGACTACCGGCATAGTCGCCATAGTAGAGATGATAGGTACCCGGATCATCAAAGTTCACGGTCTTCTTCACCAGCCGCTGCTTAAGGGTGCCGGTGTAGAAATCGACATTGGACTGCGGTGGACCGGAGATGGCTGTAATATGATGGATACCCGGAATGTATGTGGTGGTCATAACGTCCTCCTTCAGTGTAGGGGGCAGGGTCGGTTCCTGCCGTTGACGCTGAACATAAATCTTGCATTCATTCACACAATTCCATCGAAACGCGCTATTTCTGTGCATAAACGCAGGTATAAGACCGCAATATTCGCGGTATCGCCCATTGTCGAGCCGATTTAGTCTGCAGTCTCGGATGTGATTGAGCTAGGGGACTTTATGGCTGCGCCCATTGTTGAAATTTCCAACCTGATCAAAGCCTATGCCGGGGGCTTCACCGCGCTTTCGGGTATTGATCTGAGTATCCGACGAGGAGAGATACTCGCTCTGCTCGGCCCCAATGGCGCGGGCAAGACAACCCTGATATCAACGATCTGCGGGATTGCGACTCCCAGCTCGGGCTCAATCCGCGTTGGCGGTCATGACGTGGTCGAGAGTTTCCGCGGCGCGCGCCAGATGATCGGTCTGGTGCCCCAAGAACTGACCTTGGAGCCGTTCGAGAAGGTATGGGACACGGTTCGCTTCTCACGTGGCCTATTCGGTAAAACACGTGACGATGCCTATCTCATCCAGGTGCTCAAAGACCTGTCGTTATGGGACAAGCGCGACGACAAAATCGTTACACTTTCAGGCGGTATGAAACGGCGGGTCCTGATCGCAAAGGCGTTGAGCCACGAGCCTGACGTCCTGTTTCTGGATGAGCCGACGGCGGGCGTGGATGTCGAGTTACGCCGCGACATGTGGCGGGTGGTTGAGGCGTTAAAGGCTAAGGGCACAACAATAATTCTAACCACCCATTACATCGAAGAAGCAGAGGCCATCGCAGACCGCGTTGCAGTCATAAACAAGGGTCAAATTATGCTCGTGGAGGAAACCGCAGCGCTGATGGCCCGAATGGGTCGCAAAGAGGCCGTTATCGACCTCGCTGAACCGCTGCACGAAGTCCCAGAAACCCTGAAGCAGTATGACCTGACGCTCGGATCAGATGGGTGCCAGCTCATCTATGGATATGACAGCAGTGCCGAACGGACCGGAATCCGCCGCCTGCTCAATGACTTGGAGACGGCAGGGATCACCATGCGCGATCTGTCTACGCGTCAGAGTTCTCTGGAGGAGGTTTTCGTCCAGCTCGTGCATTCGGAGGATGCTGCATGAACTTGACTGCTACCCTTGTTATTTTCCGGTTCGAGATGAAGCGATTTTTTCGCACGATCTTGCAGTCTTTGGTCTCTCCGATCATTTCGACCTCGCTGTACTTTGTTGTGTTTGGAGCGGCCATAGGGTCCCGAATGGAGGAAATCGAAGGTACCTCCTATGGTGCCTTCATTGTGCCGGGGCTGATCATGCTAACCGTGCTGACGCAGGCAATTTCAAATGCTTCGTTCGGCATCTACTTCCCCAAGTTTATCGGCACGATCTACGAGATACTGTCCGCGCCGGTCTCGTCGGTCGAGATTGTTGTTGGTTATGTCGGGGCCGCTGCGGTCAAGGCGCTTCTCATCGGGCTGATCATTTTGGCCACGTCGTTTTTGTTTGTGCCTTTGACCATTGAGCATCCGATCTGGATGCTGGCCTTCCTTGTGATGACGTGCATTTGCTTTGCGATGTTTGGCTTTATTATCGGGGTTCTCGCAAAGAATTTTGAACAACTTCAGCTGGTACCGCTATTGGTTATTACCCCGCTCGTGTTCCTGGGCGGAAGCTTCTATTCGATCTCGATGCTGCCACCGGTGTGGCAGGCGATCAGCCTCTTCAATCCAGTGGTTTATCTTGTCTCCGGGTTTCGATGGTCCTTTTTCGGCGTAGCAGATGTGCCCGTCGGATTGAGTCTTCTGGCTATTGGAGGCTTTACGGCGCTCGCGTTTGGCACAATTTGGTGGATTTTTAACACCGGGTACCGGATCCGCGAGTGACCTGCCCAGCGCGGCAGCATGGCCACACTTATTGTGTAGCTGGTCCTGCCCTGTCTTGTCCCTCCGTGTGGCGGGACTTACATGCCCAGCCATGAAACAGTGGCTCCCGTTCGTCAAAAGCGACCCCGTCGTTTCCGTTGTCCGCCTGACCGGCGCAATTGCCAGCGGACCCCGTGGAACTCTGAATGACCAAGCGGTCGCCCCTCTGCTTGAGCGAGCCTTTCGAAAGGGCAAGCCCGCGGCGGTGGCTCTGGTTGTCAATTCACCCGGGGGCAGCCCAGCGCAGTCTTCTCTTATCGGAGCGCGTATCCGCCGACTTGCCGATGAAAAGGAAGTGCCGGTCTATGCTTTTGTAGAAGATGTTGCGGCTTCGGGAGGATACTGGATCGCCTCGGCTGCAGATGAGATCTGGGTTGACGCAACCTCCATCGTAGGGTCCATCGGGGTGATCTCAGCGAGTTTTGGTTTTCATGAACTGATGGCGCGCCAAGGGATCGAACGACGCGTTTACACGGCGGGAAAAGACAAAAGCATGCTCGATCCGTTCCGCCCGGAACGGCCAGAGGATGTCGAACGCCTTAAGGGTCTGCAAGCGCAGCTCCATGAGACCTTCAAGGCGCATATTACCAATCGTCGTGGTTCAAAACTGCCCGAAAAGCAGGATCTGTTTACGGGAGAGGTGTGGATCGGTCAGGCCGCTATTGAAATTGGCTTGGCGGACGGTATCGGTCATGTCGTTCCTGTGATGAAGGACAAATTCGGCGACAAGGTTAGGTTCCGTCCCTACGGTCAGAGACGCAGCTTGTTCAGCCGGTTCGGCCTGAACGCAATGGAGCAGGCTCTGAGCTTGGCCGAGGAACGGAGCCTTTGGGCCCGTTACGGCCTCTGAATGATCCTGAAGATCGTCACTCTGTTTCTCGTGTTCATGGCCGTTTTGGCTATGTTCGGGAAGCTTCGGGTGCCTGGTGTCGGAAAAGTTGGTTTGAAAAAGCCAACTAAGTGTAAGTCCTGCGGTCGCTATCTGTTTTCTAACGATCCCTGCAGTTGCAAGAACGGCAAGGGGTAGCCAATGGATTTCATATTTGTAGCCCTCGGGCTGATTATCCTTGTGTTGGCTGGCGATAGTCTTGTGAAAGGCGCGGTAAACCTCGCTTTGCGGGTTGGGATCCCCGCACTCATTGTTTCGCTTACAATCGTGGCCTTTGGGACCTCGGCGCCAGAGCTCTTAGTCTCTATTGCTGCGATCGAGGACGATGCTCCCGGGCTCGCAATCGGGAACGTGGTCGGGTCAAACGTCGCCAATATACTGATGGTGCTGGGCGTTCCGGCGTTAATCGCTACCATTCACACCAATACCAGCGACACGCGGCGCAGCTTTCTTCAGATGCTTGCGGCGACAGCGCTGTTTATCGTCGTCTGCTTTCTTCAACCAATCACATGGATGCACGGGCTCGTACTTCTGGCAGCGCTCGCGTGGATGCTGATGGACGCTGCCAGGCAGGCGCGGGCGCATCGCGCCGCAGGTATTGGTGCAGAGGAAGAGGAGGAAGACCCGGAAGGCGCTGACCCGGATATACCGTGGTGGAAGATCATTCTTTTCCTTGTGCTTGGTCTGGTCGGGTTGCCCCTTGGGGCGGACCTGCTGGTTGACAGCTCGGTGAATATCGCGCGCGCTTATGGGGTTTCTGAGGCGGTGATCGGCCTGACTTTGGTGGCATTTGGCACGTCTCTGCCCGAGCTTGCGACAGTTGTGATGGCCGCAATCCGCAATCAGGCCGACGTTGCGCTGGGAAATGTAATCGGCTCGAACATGTTCAATCTGTTGGCGATCATCGGTGTTGCGAGTTTCTTCGCCCCAATCCCCGTGGAAGCGAAATTTCTGTATCGAGATCTGTGGGTGATGGCAGGAGTAACGCTGCTGCTTCTGCCTTTTGCATTTCAGAAGCTTAACATCAATCGGCCGATAGGCGCGGCCTTGACCGCGCTTTACGTGGTCTATGTGGTGAGCCTCCTTAATTAGGGGCTTTGAATGACAGACAACAGACTTACGGGAGCTGCACTGGTCACGGGTGCCGGGAAACGTCTGGGCGCGGCCATGGCCCTTTATCTTGCCGAACGCGGCTTTGACGTTGCTGTTCACTACGCCAGCTCCTCCTCCGACGCAGAGGCTGTTGCTGATCGCATCCACGCTCTTGGGCGCAAAGCGGAGACGTTTAAGGCAGACTTGCTTGAAGACTCTGAGACAGAAACACTGGTTGGTCGGGCCAGAAGCGCTCTCGGACCGCTCTCGGTTCTGATAAACAATGCATCGATTTTTGAGTACGACACTTTGAACACTGCGACCCGCGAAAGCTGGGACCGGCACATTCAGTCTAATCTGCGGGCGCCGTTCATACTGACGCAGGACTTCGCAGCTCAAGTTTCGGAAACGCGAACCGACTTCAACGGTGAGCCGCTTGCCTCGGGGCTTGTCGTCAACATGGTGGATCAACGCGTGCGGAAGCTGACACCCGAGTTCATGACTTACACCATTGCCAAGATGGGACTCTGGGCGTTTACCCAGACAGCGGCCCAGGCATTGGCACCGAAAATACGCGTGAATGCGATAGGGCCAGGACCCACTTTGCGCGGAGGGCGCCAGTCGCCCGAGCACTTCGCCAAGCAGCGCGCTGCCACAATTCTGGGCCGCGGCGCGGACCCGGATGGCATCTGTGCTGCGTTGGGATACTTCCTTGAATCGCCCGCGATCACAGGGCAGCTCCTTTGTGTGGACGGCGGGCAGCATCTGTCCTGGGCAACGCCCGATGTGGTTGGGGTCGAGTGAGCAAAACGTGAATTTCGGTTTCGTTCTAGGTTGACTTGTCCACGGACATCCAGGCTGTCACATTCCGTTGATGATTCTACTGTCATTTCCGCGCTACAGTCCGCGGAGCTCTCTTAAGTCAATAAAATCAATGATTTACAGTTTCCTCCAATTTTTTGGAAAATTCGGGAAGTTGCGGAATTTGCACGAAAAAAACAACGTTCCCGCAGGTTCTTCACATAGTTATCCACAGTCTGTTTCCTCGGGGTTTTCTCGTGGGATTCAAGTCGTATCTTAAGGACTATGAGCGAGACGGCCCAAGCACCCACCGGCCAGCAGGTGATCCACTCCTACCTACGCACCCTAGATGGGTCTCCGGGGGTATATCGTATGCTCGATGACCAGTCCCGGGTCCTCTATGTAGGAAAGGCCCGCAACCTAAAGGCACGCGTGTCAAGCTATGCGCGACCTGCGGGACACTCCTCACGTATTGCGCGGATGATCTCCGAAACCGCCTCCATGATGTTTCTGACCACGCGCACAGAGACTGAAGCACTGCTGCTGGAACAGAACCTCATCAAGCAGCTCAAGCCGCGCTACAACGTGCTTTTGCGAGACGACAAGAGCTTCCCCTACATCTTCATAAGTGAGGAGCACGACTTTCCCAGACTGGAGAAACACCGCGGTGCAAAGACCCGCAAGGGCCGGTACTATGGTCCTTTTGCTTCCGCTGGAGCGGTCAATCGAACGCTGAACACACTCCAGAAGGTTTTTTTGCTCCGCACCTGCTCAGACCGCGAGGTCGAGGCAGGCGATCGGCCGTGCTTGAATTTTCACATGAAGCGCTGTGCAGGCCCTTGTGGCGGAAAGATCAGCAAGGAGGATTATGCTGCCCTGGTGGCTGAGGCTGATGATTTCCTCAAAGGGAAAACGACGAAGGTGCAGGCCCAACTTGCTCTACAGATGGAAGCAGCCAGTGCTGCGATGGAGTTTGAGCGCGCTGCGTCGCTGCGCGACCGCATTCGCGCACTCACGCAGGTGCAAAGCGCACAGGGCATCAATCCACAAAACGTGCGAGAGGCCGATGTGATCGCGCTCCACGTCGAGGGCGGCCAGGCATGCGTGCAGGTGTTCTTTATCCGCGCCAACCAGAACTGGGGAAATCGCGATTTCTTCCCGCGCACTGGGGCAGGCGCTGATGTCTCGGAAATTCTCGAGGCTTTTCTCGGCCAGTTCTACGACGACAAGGATCCGCCGCGGCAAGTCCTGATCAGCCACGCGATAGAGAACGCGGATCTGATGACAGAAGCGCTGTGTGCAAAACGCGGTCGCAAGGTGGACTTGCTGGTACCCAAACGCGGGGAGAAGGCGGAATTGATATCGGGCGCTCTGCGCAATGCGCGCGAAAGCCTTGCGCGGCGCATGTCCGAGACTGCCGCGCAAACCAAGCTGCTGCGCGGACTGGCTGAGGTCTTCGATCTGGACGCTCCGCCAAACCGTATCGAGGTTTACGACAATTCTCATATACAGGGGACTGACGCAGTGGGTGCGATGATCGTGTCCGGGCCCGAAGGCTTCGAGAAATCCCAGTACCGCAAATTCAACATCCGGGGGGAACACCTTACGCCAGGCGACGATTTCGGCATGATGAAAGAGGTTCTGAGCCGCCGCTTCAAGCGACTTCTGAAAGAAGATCCGAAGCGGGAGGAGGGCACATGGCCTGACCTGCTTCTGATCGATGGTGGCGCTGGGCAAGTCTCTGCTGTAGGAGAAATTCTTCGCGATCTTGGGGTGGAAGACATGCCGTTTGTCGGGGTCGCCAAAGGCGTGGACCGCGATGCCGGCAAAGAAGAGTTTTATCGCCCCGGGGCGCGTCCGAAGGCGCTCAGACACAATGATCCGGTACTCTACTTCATTCAGCGCCTGAGGGACGAGGCGCACCGTTTTGCGATCGGTACACACCGGGCCAAGAGAGCGAAATCCGTATCCCGGACGCCACTCGACGAGATCCCCGGCGTGGGTGCAACACGGAAACGGGCGCTGCTTGCCCATTTCGGTTCTGCCAAGGCAGTTAGCCGTGCCAACCTCGCTGATTTAAAGGCGGTCGACGGGGTGTCAGAGGCCATGGCGCAAACGATCTATGACTTCTTTCATGAGGCGGGCTGACGTCGTTTACTTTTCGCTGTGTTACGCACCAATTCACGGCGCATGTCGGCGCTGCTGCAGCGCCCACCAATCTATGCGGGTCCCCAGTCTCGCAGGTTTTAAACGCTTGGTTGCGAAGCCTCGAATGTAGCATGAATTCTGCTGCGAATTTCGATCTTCGTTTAGCAAGCTCCTTCAAGCTCACGTCCTACCGTAACAACAGAAGATCCGTGTGCGGCGATGCATGTTCAGACTCAACGGAAAGCATTTCAGCAAACATACGGTCCAGATCTTGCAGGCGGAGCTTCTTGGGAGATCCGGCAGAAACCTCACTGAGGTCGATGATCGATTGATAGCTTCGAAGTGTTTCCTTCAGGAGTTCGAAGCCGTCGGATCGCGCCAGGCCGTAAGGCCAGAACTCTATGACAACCGGACAATCAGATAGGGCGAGCTTTTTTGCTCCTGCCAGAACATGACCTTCGTGCCCCTGAGTATCGACCCAAACCAGTGACAAATCGTCGGGAGATATGCTTTCTTCTGTCAGAACATCATCAAGTGTCTGAACAATGACCTGTGTTGTGCTCCACTCCCCCTCACCATGGAGCGGAGCAGCTTTATCTGCGTCGAGGGCAACACGGTGGTCACCGTAGTTATCTGGGGAAAGCTCCATCAAGAGTGTGCCGGTTTCGCTTGATGCCGCGATATTCCGGCACCGAACTTGGTCGCTCAAGTTGTTGAGGACAACGTTTGCTTGTAGCAGCATAAAGTTGGTCGGGTTGGGTTCCAGCGAAAGTACGCGTTGAAAGCCGAGACGGGCAGCATGTAAGGAGTGCGTGCCTATGTTTGCTCCGATGTCCACAAAGGTTTCTCTGCCATTGCGAACGCCAAGTTCATTTAGCAAGGCAAGGCAATCGTCGATCGCATACTCTTGAAACTGGCCGTCGCGTCTTAGGCGCGCTCCAATTATTGTGTCGGATCTATGGGTGACCCAGGACCCGCCGTTCGCGCCGCGCGAAACCACCAGATCGGATAAGGCAACAAAACGATCCTCGTGTGCTTTTTGTGATATGATTTCAGATTGGGCCTCACTCTTCCCCGTATCACTTGCGTTTGCTTCCTGCTTGTCTTCGGTTGAAGTTTCAAACGTCACGCCGAGCTTGTGCGCAAGGTAGAACACGAACCACTTACGCCGGTCCGGCGCGTTCAGGAATTTCCGTAAGATACTCGGCAAGGCCTTGCCCCCGTTCAAAAGTCCTTCCGCGCTTTGAGCGCGGCGGTGATCGTGCCATCATCGAGGTAATCCAGCTCGCCGCCGATGGGCACACCCTGTGCGAGACTGGTCACTCGAATGCCGTCGACGGACGCGAGCTCGTCGGCGATGTAGTGTGCCGTCGTTTGACCGTCCACGGTGGCGCCAACCGCAAGGATCACCTCGGTAACGCCCTCGGGTTCCAGCCGCGCCAAAAGTTTCGGAATGCCAAGATCCTCAGGCCCCACGTTATCCAGTGCAGACAATGTCCCACCCAAAACGTGATAGCGCCCCTTGAAGACCGCCGCGCGCTCCATGGCCCAAAGATCGGCCACATCCTCAACCACGCAAATCTCGCCCGTGGCACGTTTCTCGGATGCGCAGAGTTCGCACAGATCGCTGTTGCCTATGTTGCCGCAACGCACGCATTCCCGGGCGCTGTCCGCGACCGTCAGCATCGCTTCTCCGAGTGGTCTGAGATCTCGCTGTCGCTTGGAGATCAGATGCAGGACCGCCCGTCGCGCCGAACGGGGACCAAGCCCCGGCAAGCGGGAAAGAAGCCCGATCAGCGCCTCGATGTCAGAGTTTTGGCTCACGTCAAAAGGGCAGTTTCATTCCCTCGGGCAGCTCAAGGCCTTCGGTAACTTTGGCCATTTCCTCCTGACCCTTCTCGAGCGCTTTTTGCTGCGCGTCCTTGATAGCGGCAAGGATCAGGTCTTCGGCGACCTCTTTCTCATCAGGATTGAAAATCGACGGGTCAATCTCCAGGCCAGTTAATTCACCCTTTGCAGTTGCTGTAGCCTTGACCAGCCCGGCGCCGCTTTCGCCGACGACCTTAACGCTCTTCAGGTTCTCCTGCATCTCGGCCATTTTTGTCTGCATGTCCTGGGCCTGCTTCATGATCTTGGCCATGTCGCCAAGCTGTCCAAGTCCTTTGAGCATTATGTCTGTTCCTTTTGGGTAGAGCATTGGGGTTTCGGGCGGACCCTAGTCATCTTCGAACGGATCCCACTCGTCTTCAACTTCGGGCAGCGCTTCGACGGCGGCATCCTGTGCAAGCTCTGCATGGCTGCGGATCTCCGCGATTTTTGCCTCTGGGAATGCTGCGAAAACCGCGGCCACCAGTGGGTGATCCATGGCGCGCGCCTCTTCTTCCAGCCGTGCTGCATCGCGCGTTTCCGCGATGGTTGCTGCTTCACAGCCATTCTCAACACTGACTGCCCACCGCGCACCGGTCCAGGTCTGGAGCTTCTGGCCGAGACGCGCTGCCAAATCGCCGGGCGCATTATCTGTGGGGGAGAAAGCGATCCTTCCCGGACTGTAAGAAGCCAGCCGCAAGCAGGTTTCCACCTCAACAAGCAGCTTAACGTCGCGATTGGCGCGAATGAGGTCCACAACCTGAGCAAAGCTCGCAAATCGTGACAGAGCCTGCTCAGACACACTTGCAACCGCAAGCGCTGCGCCGGCACCCGAGGCGCTTGGGCGTTGCGGAACCGGTACGCCGCCGGCGGTGCTGGCGGGCGCACCCCGAGCTGTGATGCCGCCACCCGGGCTGGGTGTATTTGGTCTGGGGCCTGCAGGTGCCGGTGGAACGGGCGCGTCCTGGAGCTTGCGTACCAGTTCTTCTGGACTTGGAAGATCCGCTACATGGGTCAGCCGGATCACGGCCATCTCAGCAGCCATCATCGCATTGGGCGAATGCGCGACTTCCTCGAGGGACTTAAGCAACATCTGCCACATTCTGGTCAGTGCGCGCATCGGTAGCGCTTCGGCGGAGGCTAAACCGCGGGCGCGTTCATCGGGACTAACCGTCGGGTCTTCGGCTGCATCAGGCGTGATTTTGATCACCGAAACCCAATGGGTGACTTCCGCGAGGTCTCTGAGTACCGCGACGGGGTCCGCACCGTCTGAGTACTGCCCGGACAACTCGGCCAAAGCGGCGGCTGCATCGCCTGACATCACCCGGTCGAACAGATCCATCACGCGGCCCCGATCCGCCAACCCGAGCATTGCGCGCACCTGATCTGCTGTTGTTTCGCCCGCGCCATGGCTGATTGCCTGGTCAAGAAGACTCATCGCGTCTCGAACGGACCCTTCTGCGGCGCGGGTGATCAGAGCCAAGGCATCTTCTGCAATCGCGGCGCCTTCCGCCTCGGCAATCCTGCGCAGATGCGCAATCATCACTTCCGGCTCGATCCGGCGCAGATCAAACCGCTGGCATCGACTCAGTACGGTCACAGGGACTTTGCGGATCTCTGTGGTCGCAAAGATAAACTTCACATGGGCCGGAGGTTCTTCAAGCGTCTTTAGCAGCGCGTTGAATGCGCTGGTTGAGAGCATGTGCACTTCGTCAATAATATAGATTTTGAACCGCGCTGACGCTGGCGCATAGTGCACGCTGTCCAGAATGTTTGATCGTATATCATCGATCTTGGTCTGGCTCGCACCGTCCATCTCGATAACGTCGACATGCGTTCCGGCCATGATGCCCTTGCAGTGTTCGCACTGCCCGCAGGGCTCTGTGGTCGGTGCGCCGTTCCCATCGGGTCCGACGCAGTTCATGCCTTTTGCAATGATCCGGGCCGTTGTGGTTTTGCCCGTTCCGCGAATGCCGGTCAGCATAAAGGCCTGCGCGATGCGATCTGCAGAGAAGGCGTTCTTGAGTGTGCGCACCATCGCATCCTGCCCGATCAGATCCGAAAAGCTCGCAGGGCGGTATTTGCGGGCAAGGACTTGATAGGCTGTGTCTGACAAGGACAGGCTCCGGTATTCACGAGGACTCATCGAAATCTAATCCAGCGCGCCGGAAGAGGCCAGAGAAAGGCCTAGTGTTTCAGGAACCAATCCGCAGTTTCTGCCGCGAGTCTCGGACCAATTTCGTAATACCAGTGGCCGTGCTCCGGTATTAGGTGAAATTCACTCGGATGACCCATTGCCGCCAGCGTCTTGGCCGTCTCTCGCGCTTCAGATGGGTTAAATAACTGATCACTTGATCCAAGATAAAGTCGGACTGGTGCACCGTCCGCGACGGGTTGAAGGACAACCGGCGATATATAGCCGCCATGTGTTGCAACAGCAGCCCATGGTCCAACGAACCGATTGGCATAAAGCTGGGCTGCCATCGCGCCTGCGGAGTGGCCGAACAAAAACACCCTTTCGGGATCAGTGTCGTATCTCGTTTGCGCGTCTTTGACAGCCGCAACAAGAAGTTTCGCGTCATCGGGTCCCCAATCGGCATTCGGACCGTTCGGTGCTACCAGCGTTAAGCCATGCGATCGCGGTGTGTCCTTCCACATGTCGAGCATGGCGCGCCCGTCTCGCCCCGTTCCATGCAGCAGAACAACCATCGGGCCTCCGGGCTTTTGGCCGGACAGAGCAACGTAGCTGCGTGGCTGGAAACCGACAAAGATCCTGTGATGTGAGCCAAGATCGGATGGCGATACATAGTCGAGAGTTCTCGGTCGCGGCGGCGTCAGATCGCTTCGCTGTCGTTCTGTGAGTCGCGCAGGCGCTTGCTCTTCCGCAGCCGGACGCGACAAGTCAGATGACTGCGGTATCAGCGCGGAGGCAGCCACCGCGATCAGCGCAAAGCCCGCGATACACGCTATGAGAATTCTGAGTTTTGCCATTGATGCGCCCCCTAGGTACTCAATGCTGTGCCTGCCGAGTTTGGCTATTTCGGGGCAACATCAGGGACTTATGTGGTGCAATCATCGGACAGACGAAGGTGAGAGGCTGGACAACGACCCAAGCGGGGCTCGTTACGGCTGCTTCCTTCCGGACCTGACCGGGTTGGCGAGGCGCTCGCCCGCGCCAACCTCTCACCGAGGCATATAAATTGCACGGCTCTGGCGTGCAAGGGTGCAGCGAAGTTGCGCGTAAGGCGGGGGCATGGCATCACCTGCTGCGGAGCAGTGGCACGGGGAAACTGGCATGCCGTTCGAGGACAGGATCACCTTTGGGACGTCGGGACTGGACCGTGCGGCCCATCTGCGCGGCGATGCTAAACAAGTCGAGGCGCTTCTGACCGATCGAACTGCGCGCGTTATTCCGATCTGGCGCGGCAAGCCACTGGTTTCAGCCAATGGACTGGAGGGAGTTTCCGCCGACCACAAGGTTCTAGAGGATGCGGTCTCATCAGCTATTTTCCTCGGCCTTGACGAGAACGGACCCCGTTTCGCGCAAGACGTGTCAGGCTGGAGCCCGGCAGAGCCTGTCGATCTGGACAGTTTTCGCGACCGAACGGAACAACAGCATCCCAGCCTGCCCGAAGGGGCTGTCTTTGCGGAGCTTCGGACCGAGATGACGCGTCTCACCCGGCGAGATGCGGAGTTGGCCGCAACAGCGCGCGCTCTGGTCGAGTGGCATCGCATCCACGGCTTCTGCGCCAACTGCGGTGCCAAAAGCCTCCCCGCGCAAGCTGGGTGGCAGCGGGATTGTCCAAGTTGCGGTCGCCATCACTTCCCGCGCACGGATCCTGTCGTGATCATGTTGATTACCCATGGGGACCACGTTCTTGTTGGGCGAACGCCAGGCTGGCCCGATCGCATGTACTCGCTTTTGGCGGGGTTCATAGAACCTGGTGAGACCATGGAAGCGGCCGTCCGGCGCGAGGTCGCCGAGGAAGCCGGCGTGCAGGTAGGTGAAGTCGGATATCTGGCCTCTCAGCCCTGGCCCTACCCCGCATCTTTGATGTTCGGTTGCTGGGGAAGAGCGGAAACAACGGAGATTACTCTGGACCCGGTCGAAGTCGAAGACGCGTTTTGGATCAGTCGTTCAGAGATGGTGGAGGTTTTTGGCGGAACCCATCCGCGCATGCGAGAGCCGCGCCGGGGCGCGATTGCGCATTCCCTGCTAGAGGCATGGGTTTCCGGCGTAACTCAGCCCGGAGGTGTGGATGCAGTTAAGCACGACTGAGATCCTGACCGGCCACATCGAAGAAGTGTTCGAGGCGCTTTCAGATTTCCCGCGAGCCGAGCGCGCGGCTATGGCGCGCGGCGTTACGGTTGAAAGGTTGGACGCACTGGGTGTGCCCGGTGCCGGCGTCAAATGGCGGCTTGGCTTTTTTGCGCGCGGGCGTGACAGGCAAGCCGAGATGGAAGTTACAAAATTCACCCGCCCGACGGTTATACGGTTCGAGGGGCATGTTGGCGGATTGCTGTTTGAAACCAGCGTGGCCTGCCGTGTGGCCGACAGCAACGCCACCGAGGTCACGGTGGCAACCAAGCTTCGGGCGAAGTCGATGTCGGCACGCGTTCTGGTTCAGTCGCTTAAGATCGCCCGCACCCGCATTGCGCAGCGCTATCGCAAATCAATCCGTCGAATTTTGCGAGAGGTCGAGCAAAGCCGCACCAGCGCCCAGACCTAATCAAAGCTCAAGGTCGTTGCGGGTCCGCAGGATAGACGCCGAGTATCTCCAGATAGGAGGTGAAATAACTCAGCTCTTCGAGAGCCAGCTGAACGCTGCGATCCTCAGGATGTCCTTCTATATCCGCATGGAACTGCGTAGCTGTGAACGAACCGTCCAGCATGTAGCTTTCAAGCTTGGTCATATTGACGCCGTTTGTCGCGAAGCCGCCCATCGCTTTGTAAAGCGCCGCAGGGATATTTCGTACTTCGAACACGAACGAAGTGATCATCCGTTCTGAGCGCCGGCTGTGATCTGATTGGCGCGACATGATCAAGAAACGAGTGGTGTTCTTGTCATGGTCTTCGATATGGCGCGCCAAAACATCAAGCCCGTAAATCTCGCCTGCTAGCTCCGAGGCCAGAGCGCCAAGGGTCGGATCGCCCTCTTGCGAGACATGCAAAGCAGACCCAGCAGTGTCTGCGCCGGTCACGGCGTGAATTTCGTTGCTACGCAGGAAATCGCGGCACTGGCCCAGCAAAACCGTGTGGCTCATTGCGCGCTGTACTTGTGACAAATGGGTGCCGGGGAGCGCGAGCAAGTTGATATGAACGCGCACAAATGCTTCGTCTACAATGTGCAGTCCGCTTTCCGGCAAAAGCCTGTGAATATCTGCCACACGGCCATAGGTCGAGTTCTCGACCGGGAGCATGCCGAGCTCGCAACCACCGTCGTGCACACTTGCAAAAACATCCTCGAACGTGCGGCAGGGAACGGCTTCATACTGCGGTCGCGCGGTGCGACAGGCTTGATGCGAATAAGCGCCGGGTTCCCCCTGAAACGCGATCTTGGCCGTCATTTTTTGTCCCTTTGATGCCGTTACCGTTAACTGTGACCAAATCACCGCCCGCCGGGCGTTTGGTCGCGGTAACTACACCTTGCCTCCGGGCAGGGGAAGCCATAGTTAGCGGTCCAGACTACGCAGCGAGTGGAAGATACATGTTTGACACCATGACGATGACGAAGGTCGTAGGCGGCTTCTGCGGTTCGCTTTTGATCTTCCTTCTGACCGCTTGGGGAGGAGAGATCCTGTTCCATTCCGGTCATGGCCACAGCGACGATCATGAACAGGCTTATGCGATTGACACCGGTTCTGAAGAAGAAGCCGTTGTCGAGGAGGTCGCAGAAGTTCCGTTTGAGGAGTTGTACGCCTCGGCTGACGCAGGCGCCGGCGAGCGCCTTTGGCGCCAGTGCGCGGCGTGCCATAAATTAGAAGATGGCGCGAATGGCGTTGGGCCTCACCTGTTCGGGGTGGTTGGGCGCGACAAGCACGCGGCCGCGGGGTATGACTACTCTGATGGCCTCTTGGCGTCAGAAGGCGCCTGGTCGCCAGAAAATCTTAGTGGTTTCCTGGAGAATCCAAAGGAATATGCACCCGGAACTAAAATGGCTTACCGCGGTATGGATGATGCCGAAGATCGCGCGAACCTGATCGCCTATCTCGCGACGTTCCAGTGACCTGCTGTTCAGAAGTTTCAAAGAGGCCGCCGGTGAGCGGCCTTTTTTCTTTCTAGCCTCTCTTTAAAGCACCAGGCTTTGTTTTTTGCTCGCACTGACATACTTCCTCGTGAAGTGCAGCTTTGAAGTCTTGAAACCCTTATGTCCGCGTCTTTAGCTTACAACAGACCGCGTGTTTCTGGAGAGGAGACCCTCAATGCGACCGACCCGTGCCGTAGCTTTGACTGCGACTAGGCAACTGTCCTGCTGGCAAACCAGCGCTGGAATAGCGTTGACGGTATTCGCCGCAATAACCGCTTCGAACCTGCGCGCGGAAACCATAACGGGTCATGGGATTTCGACGTTTGGCGATCTCAAATACGCCGCGGATTTCCAGCATCTGGACTATGTGAACCCGGACGCACCGAAGGGTGGTGAGATTTCTGTATGGGCGTTTGGCTCATTCGATTCGATGAACCCATACTCTTTGAAGGGGCGTGCCGCAGGCTTGGCGAGTGTGTTCTTTGAGTCTTTGATGACCGGTACTGCGGATGAGATCGGAACCTCTTATTGCCTGCTCTGCGAGACGCTCACATATCCGGAAGACCGATCCGAGGTAACGTTTACACTCAGGGACGGTATTACGTTTTCAGACGGTTCGCTTATGACATCGGAAGATATTGTTTTCTCGTACGATATCCTGCTTGAAAAAGGTCTTCCGAGCTTCCGCGCCCAGCTGGCACAGAAGGTCGACCGGGTCGAGGCGCCCGACTCTCGCACCGTGCGCTTCGTCTTCAAGGACGACATCCCAACACGCGACTTGATTTCCGATGTTGGAGCGCTGCCCATCTTCTCCAAAGCGTTTTACGAAGATAACGACCGCGACTTTGAGGAAACATCGCTTGAGCCGCTGTTAGGCTCAGGCCCATACGTGCTTGGGCGGATGGATGTTGGCCAGACCGTGGTTTACGAAAGAGACCCGGACTATTGGGGCGCCGACTTGCCGATCAACCGGGGCCGGTCGAACTTTGACGCGATCCGGCTTGAATACTACGCCGACTACAATGCGGCTTTCGAAGGGTTTAAGGGCGGGACTTATACCTTCCGCAACGAGGCGTCTTCGAAGATCTGGGCTACAGGATACGACTTCCCGGCCATTCAGCAGGGCACGGTACGCAAAGAAACGCTCCCCAATGGTGCGAAGGCAACCGGCCAGGCATGGGCCTTCAACCTTCGCAGACCCCAGTTTCAGGATGTGCGCGTCCGTCAGGCCATTGGAATGATGTTCAACTACGAATGGTCGAATGAAGCTCTGTTTTATGGTCTCTATGACCGCGTAAACAGCTTCTGGGACAACAGTGAATTGATGGCCACCGGCGAGCCTTCTGAGGGCGAGCTTGAGATCCTTCAGCCTCTGGTTGATGAGGGCCTTCTGGATGCGTCCATCCTCACCGACGACGCTTTCGTATGGCCGGTACACAAGCCCTCCGAAGGGGTGGAGCGGTCCATAAGGCGCCAGGCTACCAGACTTATGACCGAGGCGGGATACGACGTTGTGGACGGGTTCTGGGAAAAAGACGGGCAACGCCTCACGGTTGAGTTTCTGAACGATAGCCAGACATTTGACCGGGTGATCAATCCGTTTGTGGCGAACTTACAGTCTTTTGGCATCGATGCCCGGCACACGCGGGTCGACAATGCGCAGATGACGGCACGGGAACGCCCGCCGCAGTACGATTTCGATCTGGTGACGACGTTTATGGGAACCGAGTATATTCCTGGCACCTCACTTCGTCAGTTTTATGGATCCGAGACTGCGGACACTTCCACATTCAACAAGATGGGTTTCCGCTCTGAAGCGGTGGACCGTTTGATTGATATCGTTCTTGACGCGCAGGACAACGAACAGTTGACGACAGCGGTGCACGCGCTTGACCGTGTTTTGCGGGCGGAAAAATTCTGGATTCCTCAGTGGAACAAGAACACCCACACCGTGGCATTCTATGACATATACGAGCACCCAGAAACTTTGCCGCCTTACAGCCTAGGGAACCTCGATTTCTGGTGGTATAACGCAGAGAAAGCAGAGGAACTCCGCGCCAAAGGCGCGCTGTAGACACCGATGGGCGCGTATATCCTGCGTCGTTTGGCGCTGATTATTCCCACTTTGTTCGGCATCATGCTGATCAACTTCACACTGACCCAGTTCGTACCAGGCGGGCCAGTGGAACAGGTTCTCGCCCAGCTTGAAGGCGGGGGCGATGTATTCGAGAACATTGCAGGTGGTGCGGACAGCGCTGGTGGCGGCGGTGACTTGGGTGTGGCCGGAGCGGGAGATGATCGGTATCTTGGTGCGCGCGGGCTGCCTCCTGAGTTCATAGCTGAGCTGGAGGCGCAATTCGGGTTCGACAAACCAGCGCATATCCGGTTTCTCAACATGATCTGGGACTACATGCGCCTCGATTTCGGGGAGAGCTATTTCCGGTCTATTTCTGTCGTTGATCTGGTGATCGAGAAACTGCCCGTGTCCATTACGCTTGGCCTCTGGTCGACACTCATCGCGTATCTGGTGTCGATCCCGCTCGGTATCCGCAAAGCCGTACGAGACGGAACAAGCTTCGATACCTGGACGTCTGGACTGATCATTGTGGCCTACGCGATCCCGGGGTTCTTGTTCGCAATCCTGTTGCTGGTTTTGTTTGCAGGTGGTTCCTACTTTCAATGGTTCCCTCTGCGTGGCCTGACCTCGGATAATTTCGACGAACTGAGCGCATTGGGCAAAGTGGTCGACTACTTCTGGCACATCACACTGCCGGTCCTGGCTTCCACGATTTCTGCCTTTGCGACTTTGACCTTGCTGACCAAGAACTCGTTCCTAGACGAGATCAAAAAGCAGTATGTCATGACGGCAAAGGCGAAAGGGCTTGCCGAAAACAGAGTGTTGTACGGGCACGTTTTCCGTAACGCGATGCTGATCGTGATCGCTGGTTTCCCCGCGGTTTTTGTAAGCGTCTTCTTCGGCGGCTCACTTATCATCGAGACGATTTTTTCTTTGGACGGCCTCGGTCGAATGGGCTTTGAAGCGGCCGTTGCGCGCGACTATCCGGTGATCTTTGGAACGCTGTTTGTGTTCGGGCTGATTGGTCTTGTTGTCGGTCTGATGTCAGACCTGATGTATGTCTGGATCGATCCACGGATCGATTTCGAGACGCGGGAGACCTGAGCGCGTGGCTGTTGCAGAAGATCATACCCCGGACCCCATCCCGGAAATCGAAGCGCCACCGGTGCGCAAAAAACGTTTTGCACTTTCGCCACTAGGTCAGAGGCGTTTGCGCAACTTTAAGGCAAACCGCCGCGCATATTGGTCCCTTGTTGTTTTTTCGGTGCTGTTCGGCCTCTCGCTCTTTGCAGAACTGATCGCGAACGATCGCCCGCTTTTGGTGAAGTTTCAGGGCGAGTTCTTTACGCCTGTGACAACGCTCTATCCTGAAACCACGTTCGGCGGTGATTTTCGCACTGAGGCGGTCTACCGCGATGTTGAGGTTGAGTGTCTGATTGTCAGCGGCGGGCTTGAGGCATGCTGGGACGATCCCGAAGGGGTTATCGAAGATGCCCAGGATGGCATCGTAGACGGTGAAGACATACAGCGCGGCTGGGTAATCTGGCCTTTGATCCCCTATAGCTTTGATACGGTGAATGATATTCAGGGCACCGCGCCGTCTGCACCTGATGCAAACCATTGGCTGGGCACGGACGACACTGCACGCGATGTTCTGGCCAGAGTGATCTATGGGTTCCGACTATCTGTGGCGTTTGCCCTTGTTGTGACCTTGATAACCTCTGTAATCGGGATCGCGGCAGGCGCCATTCAAGGCTATTTTGGCGGTCTGACCGACCTGATTTTTCAGCGCGTGATCGAACTTTGGGGTGCAACCCCGAGCCTCTACATCATTATTATCGTGGCGGCGATCTTCCAGATGGATTTCTGGCTGCTTGTGTTCTTGATGGTTCTTTTCGGATGGACCGCGCTGGTCGGGGTTGTGCGGGCGGAGTTTCTGCGCGCCCGAAATTTTGAGTATGTCCGCGCAGCACGCGCGCTGGGCGTGTCAAATACCAAGATCATGTTCAGGCACGTTCTTCCCAATGCGATGGTTGCAACAGTTACTATGCTTCCATTCATCATCACCGGGACCATAGGGTCACTTGCTGCGCTTGATTTTCTTGGGTTCGGATTGCCGTCGTCGTCCCCGTCACTTGGAGAGCTGACCCTTCAGGCCAAGCAGAACCTGCAGGCGCCATGGTTGGGGTTCACCGCGTTCTTTACCTTTGCCATCATGCTGTCGCTTCTGGTGTTCATTTTCGAGGGCGTGCGCGATGCCTTTGATCCCAGAAAGACGTTCTCATGAGCGATACTGTCCTTAAAGTGACTGACCTACGCGTGAGTTTCACGCAGGACGGCAAAACGACCGAAGCTGTGCAGGGCGTCAGTTTTGACGTGAAGCGCGGTGAGACCGTCGCCTTGGTAGGCGAGTCTGGATCAGGTAAATCCGTTACAGCGTTATCGACCGTGTCGCTTCTGCCCGACGCCGCAATGGTATCAGGCTCGGTCGAATATGAAGGCGCCGAAATGGTGGGTGCGCCCGAAGCAGAGTTGCGCCGCGTGCGCGGCAATGACGTTAGTTTCATCTTCCAGGAACCGATGACGTCATTAAACCCGCTTCACACCCTGGAAAAGCAGATCGCTGAAAGCCTTGCTTTGCACCAGGATCTGAAAGGTGACGCTGCGCGGGCCCGGATTATCGAGTTGCTCGAGAAGGTCGGTATCCGCGACGCCGAAAGCCGCCTTGGAGCCTATCCGCACCAGCTTTCAGGCGGCCAGAGACAGCGGGTCATGATCGCGATGGCGCTTGCCAATGGCCCCGACCTTCTGATCGCAGACGAGCCGACAACGGCACTCGACGTGACAATTCAGGCCCAGATTCTCGACTTGCTCTCCGAACTGAAGGCCGCAGAGAAAATGAGCCTTCTGTTCATTACGCATGACCTGGCGATTGTGCGCCGATTTGCCGATCGTGTCTGCGTGATGCAAGGCGGCGCCATTGTGGAGGCTGGCCCAACCCGAGAGATTTTTGCTAAACCGCAACACCCCTACACCCAGAAGCTTCTGGCGGCCGAGCCATCCGGAACTCCCGGCCCTGTGCCCGAAACTGCGGAAGAGGTGGTCTCGACGGATCAGCTTAAGGTCTGGTTCCCCATCCAGCGCGGCATTCTGAAAAAAACCGTCGGCTACGTGAAGGCGGTCAATGATGCGACCATCACTGTACGCGCAGGCGAAACGCTTGGCGTTGTGGGCGAGTCTGGATCCGGAAAGACAACTCTGGCGCTGGCCATTCTGCGTTTGATCTCGTCCGAAGGGCGGATCGTCTATGCCGGAGAGAACATTCAAGGCTGGTCATCCAAAAAACTGCGCAACCTCCGCAAGGACATGCAGGTCGTCTTCCAGGACCCTTATGGATCGCTCAGCCCGCGGATGACCATCGCGCAGATCATTGCCGAAGGTTTGGGGGTCCATGGTGTCGAAGACGGACGCGATCCGCGCGACATGGTGGCCGAGCTGCTGACTGAGGTCGGGCTCGATCCTGCCATGATGGACCGCTACCCGCACGAGTTTTCTGGGGGGCAGCGCCAGCGTATCGCGATCGCGCGTGCCATGATCTTGCGCCCGAAACTTGTGGTATTGGACGAACCTACGTCTGCGCTCGATATGACAGTGCAGGTGCAAATTGTTGACCTGTTGCGCGATCTGCAACGCAAGTACAATCTCGCCTACATTTTTATCAGTCATGACCTGAAGGTCGTTCGTGCGCTCAGCCACAAGGTTATCGTGATGCGCGCCGGTGATGTGGTCGAGGTTGGGGAAGGCGGACAGATCTTCGAACAGCCTGCATCGGAGTACACCCGCGAACTGCTCGCCGCAGCCTTCATGGACCGAGGCGCAGCCTGATTACGTCGCGATAGAGTGACTGCCAGCGGGCGCCTCATAGCCGTCAAAAGCCCGCGCGATCATGCGGGTCAGTGGCCGTCCTTCTGGCCTGATTTGAAGCGACGCCCCATCGGCAGAGCGCTCCAGCATTCCGGGAAATGCGTTTTGAGCTGCTTGATACATTGCGCCAAGGCGCTGCGTTGACACTGCATGCTCGTGTTGCAGCGCTTGCCCATCGATCTCGAAATCGCACATGACCATTTCGATCATGCGCGCACGTAGCAGATCATCGTCTCTAAAGGCGTGACCGCGATTGGCTGCAAACTGTCCTGCGCGGATGGCTTTTTGGTACTGTGCAGTCGCTGACGCGTTCTGCGTATAGCCTTGCGGAAACCTAGAAATCGCCGATGCACCAAGCCCAATTAGCACTGGCGCTGTATCATCGGTATAGCCCTGAAAGTTTCGCTTCAGGTGGCCGGTCCGCGCGGCCCGCGCCAGACCATCTTCAGGTCGCGCAAAATGGTCGATACCAATCTCGGCATAATTGTCCCAGCGGAACAAGCGCCGGGCTGTATCAAAGAGAGCCAGCCGCGCTTCCGGCGTCGGGAGGGCTTCTGTCGGAATAAGGTTCTGCCGCCGCGCCATCCACGGGACATGCGCGTATCCATAAAGCGCCACGCGATCAGGATTGAGCGACAACAGCTTCTGAACCGAGTCGGTGATTTTCTGCCCTGTCTGGAAAGGAAGACCGTATAGAATGTCCGCGTTAAGCGACATGATCCCTCGGTCGCGCAGAGCGTCGACAACGTCCTGAGTGGTTTCGAAACTCTGCTCACGGCCAATAGCTTTTTGGATCTCTGGATCAAAGTCCTGGACGCCAATAGAACTACGGTTCATGCCCGCGCCCGCCAGCGCGTCGAGGCGCGCAGCATCAATCTCGTTTGGATCAATCTCAACCGAAAACTCGGTAGTCTTGCCACGTGGCGCTACGCTGAACAGCGCCTTTGCCAGCGTTGCCATCACATCCGGTGGCAAAAGTGTAGGTGTTCCGCCGCCCCAGTGTAGACGGGACAGCTTAACGCCTTGGGGCAGGGCTTGTCGCAGGATGTCGATTTCCGCAAGCAGCGTTTCGACATAGGCGCGCACCGGTGCGTCTGCTTGCGTTCCTTGGGTGCGACAGGCGCAGAACCAGCACAGGCGGCGGCAAAATGGCACATGCACGTAAAGCGAGATTTCCGTGTCAGGGGCGATCTGCCCGAGCCAGTCCACAAATTGCGCTGGTCCAATCCCATCTGCGAAATGAGTAGCGGTGGGATAGCTCGTGTAGCGGGGCACACGGGAGTCAAAGAGGCCGAGCCGAGCAAGTTGCGTTTTGGTGTCCATATGGCTACGATGGGTGAGTTGCTCCTCATCGTCCTTGACCCAGATCAATATATGCAGTCCGCCAGTCAAACGGTTCAAATAAATAAAGATTGTTCGCACTGCCCTATTCGGCACCGAGCTGTTTGTGCGCGATGTGACGCTGATGAGCTCGAGCTTCTCGAGTCCATGAAATACTACCGCGAATTTGACGCTGGGCAGACCATCGTTTGGTCCGGAGACGAGCTCAACTTCGTGGCCTCTGTTGTTGATGGGATCGCCTCTTTGAGCCAGACAATGGAGGACGGGCGCCGGCAGATGGTGGGGCTCCTGCTGCCTTCGGATTTCCTCGGACGTCCCGGACGGACCGCTGCTCCGTATGATGTGACCGCGTCAACCAACGTGACCCTTTGTTGCTTTCGCCGCGGCCCATTTGAGCAGCTCATGAACACAACGCCGCATGTTGCACAGCGCTTGCTGGAAATGACCCTTGATGAGCTCGACGCGGCCCGAGAATGGCTTCTGCTTCTGGGCCGCAAAACCGCACGTGAGAAAATCGCCAGCCTTCTGGCGATCATTGCTCGGCGCAAGGCGGCGATTGCCCAACATGATCACGAGAGCGACTTTACATTTGACCTTCCCATGACGCGCGAAGCCATGGCCGACTACCTGGGTCTAACGCTAGAGACTGTGTCGCGGCAGGTCTCTGCCCTAAAGCGGGACGGCGTGATTAAACTCCAGGGCAAACGGGAAGTAACCATCCCGGACTTTTCGCGGCTGCTCGATGAAACGGGCGATGATAGCGATGGCGGTTTCCTGGTTTAGTAAAGCGTGAACCTGCCGAAGGGGCATACCCGCGATACTTGAACTGAAGCTGCGCGCGCATGTCGCAACCTGTTGGTGCGTTTCTCCAAACCTGTGTTGGTCGGTTTTGGAAGCCATTGTTTTCTTAGCCCAATCCAGCGTTTGCGAGCCTTGAACTGAGTCTAGAGTGGGACTTTAGTCGCAATTCTGAATGCTTCTTCGTGCTCTGGACTGAAATTTTGACATGGATCAAGGAAGCTCCGCCGCTGAAACCCGCATGTACTCCCTATAATTAATGCCGGAGACCGCATTTGAGTCGGCTGCTTCGGTCAAACGAAGGGACGATCAATGTGGGACTACGTTAAAATCGTACTGCTTGGTCTGGTCGCACTCGGCGCGGCAATTGCTGCCAACTTTGCCGAGGATCTGGCCTACCAGGTCCACGCCATACTGATCATGCTCATCGCAGGCGGAATGTTCTTGTGGGCTGTGCGTCGGACAGATGAGTATGTGGTACCAACGGATAATAGCCAAGAATACATGGACGGGGTGGTGCGCTACGGCGTTGTTGCAACCGCGTTCTGGGGAGTGGTCGGGTTTCTGGTCGGAACCTTCATCGCGTTCCAGCTCGCGTTCCCCCAACTGAATTTTGCCTGGGCCGAGGGCTATGCCAACTTCGGCCGTCTGCGCCCATTGCATACTTCGGCTGTGATCTTTGCCTTTGGCGGGAACGCATTGCTATGCACGTCCTTCTATATTGTGCAGCGGACATCTGCAGCGCGTCTTTGGGGCGGAAACCTCGCGTGGTTCGTCTTCTGGGGCTACAATCTGTTCATCGTTCTTGCCGCGACCGGGTACCTTCTGGGGGCAACTCAGTCCAAGGAATACGCTGAGCCCGAGTGGTACGTAGATTTGTGGCTCACGATTGTCTGGGTGGCCTATCTGATGGTCTTCTTGGGCACGATTATGACCCGCAAGGAAAAGCACATCTACGTGGCGAACTGGTTCTTGCTGAGCTTTATCGTCACCGTCGCGATGCTCCATATCGTCAACAACCTGTCGATCCCTGTTTCGATCTTTGGATCACGTTCTGTGCAGCTCTTTGCGGGTGTTCAAGACGCGATGACCCAATGGTGGTACGGCCACAACGCTGTGGGTTTCTTCCTGACAGCCGGCTTTCTGGGCATGATGTACTATTTCGTTCCGAAGCAGGCCGAACGTCCCGTCTTCAGCTATAAGCTGTCGATAATCCACTTCTGGGCCCTGATCTTCCTGTATATCTGGGCTGGTCCCCACCACCTGCACTACACTGCATTGCCTGATTGGGCCTCAACCCTGGGCATGGTGTTCTCGATCATTCTTTGGATGCCGAGCTGGGGGGGCATGATCAATGGCCTGATGACTCTGTCAGGCGCTTGGGACAAGCTACGTACCGACCCGGTGATCCGGATGATGGTAATCAGCCTTGGCTTCTACGGCATGTCGACCTTTGAGGGTCCGATGATGTCGATCCGGGCCGTGAATTCCTTGAGCCACTACACCGACTGGACGATCGGTCACGTGCATTCCGGTGCGTTGGGCTGGAACGGCATGATCACGTTCGGCGCGTTGTACTTTCTCGTGCCACGTCTGTGGAACCGCGAGAAGCTCTATAGCCTGGCCATGGTTAGCTGGCATTTCTGGCTCGCGACGATTGGCATCGTCCTCTACGCCTCGGCGATGTGGGTTACCGGAATTATGGAGGGGCTGATGTGGCGCGAAGTGGATGCGCAGGGTTTCCTCGTCAACTCCTTCGCCGACACCGTGTCTGCCAAATTCCCAATGTATGTTGTTCGTGGCTTGGGCGGTGTGCTCTATCTCGCAGGCTCGATCATCATGTGTCTCAACCTGTGGTGGACCGTCACCCGCGGCGAGCAAAAGCAAGTCTCCGCGGCCGTTGCGGCCCCAGCTGAATAAGGAGGGACCGAAGAATGGATATTCTTGGAAAACACAAGGTCCTCGAGAAAAACGCGACGCTGCTGCTGGTCTTCAGCTTCTTGGTCGTGACCATCGGCGGCATCGTCCAGATCGCACCGCTTTTCTATCTGGAGAACACCATCGAAGAGGTCGAGGGCATGCGCCCCTATTCCCCGCTGGAGCTTCAGGGACGAGAGATCTACATCCGCGAAGGCTGCTATGTGTGTCACTCGCAGATGATCCGCCCGATGCGGGACGAAGTGGAGCGCTACGGCCACTACTCTCTGGCAGCGGAGTCGATGTACGACCATCCGTTCCAGTGGGGATCAAAGCGGACGGGCCCAGACCTGGCGCGCGTAGGGGGACGTTACTCTGACGAGTGGCACGTTGATCACCTTATGGATCCTCAATCGGTGGTCCCTGAATCGATCATGCCAAAGTACGCGTTCCTGATGGATCGCAGGCTCGACAGCAAACAGATCGCGGATCTGATGAAGACACACCGTCTTGTGGGAGTGCCATATACGGACGAGCAGATCGAAAACGCATCGATCGATTTCATGGCCCAGGCAGACCCTGACGGGGACTGGGACGCCGTCCTGGCCCGCTATCCGAAAGCACAAACCCGCAACTTCGACGGTCAACCTCAGCTGACTGAAATGGACGCGTTGATCGCCTATATGCAAATGCTCGGGACTTTGGTCGACTTCTCGACCTTTACCCCCGACGCAAGCCGGTAAGGAGGACAGGATATGGACACCTATTCTCTGATGCGGGAATTCGCGGACAGCTGGATGCTGCTTATGCTTTTTCTCTTTTTTGTCGGGGTGTGCCTCTGGGCGCTGCGCCCGGGCTCGAAAGATACGCACAAGGACATCGCAGGCAGCATTTTCCGAAACGAGAACAAGCCCGCCGCTGCGCCGCGCGCTGGACTTCCAGAGGTCAGCGAGCGCATCGCCCAGTTTAAGGAGACGCGGCTATGAGTACTATGCCTGAAGAGAAGCAAGAGGTTGAAACAACCGGCCACTCTTGGGACGGGATTGAAGAATTCAACAACCCTCTTCCACGCTGGTGGCTGTGGACCTTTTACGCCACCCTCGTCTGGGGCCTGCTCTACACAATTGCCTATCCTGCATGGCCGCTTATCAACGGTGCGACCCCGGGGCTGCTGGGGTTCTCGACTCGCGCGGAAGTAGCCAAGGACATTGCCGAGTTTCAGGAACGTAATTCGGGTCTGGATATTCAGCTTGCCTCTGCTGATCTGTCCACCTTGGCGGACAATGAAGAGCTCTATCGCTATGCGGTTTCGGGCGGCGCCGCCGTGTTCCGCACGTGGTGCACGCAGTGCCATGGTTCCGGTGCTGCAGGCGGCGAGGGATATCCAAACCTGCTGGACAACGACTGGCTTTGGGGTGGCACGATCGAGGATATTCAGCTGACGATCGCGCATGGGATCCGAAACGAGAACGATCTTGATGCGCGCTACTCGGAAATGCCAGCCTTCGGTGAAATCCTGTCCGAGGACGAAATCTCATCGGTCGTCAACTACGTGATGAGCCTGTCAGGTGAACCAGAAGACGCCACTTTAGTTGCGTCCGGCGAGACCGTGTATCTGGACAATTGCGCCGCCTGTCATATGGATGACGGCTCTGGCGACATTTATCAGGGTGCCCCGAACCTTGCCAACGGTATCTGGCTCTACGGTGGGGATGCGGCCACGATCCGTGAAACGGTTACGTATTCGCGCTACGGCGTGATGCCAAACTGGACTGACCGTCTTTCTGAAGCCCAGATCGCCGCTGTCGCGACCTATGTGCACCAGCTTGGTGGAGGCGAGTAAGCCTCTTCCCATTTCAAACCGGGCTGGCGCCCGGTGTCGGCACCGACCCCCTTCCTGTTCGCGCGTTTCCCGGGGGTCGGTGCCTTATTTTTTCCGCATTGATTGACAACTTCAGACCTGCAAGCTGCCGCAATCCAGCCTTGTTCTTTTGGTTAATTCTCACCCGAAAGCTTGTAATAAGGGTGAGTCGCTTATGAAAACGGCGTGGAACGCATTGGTCCTTGCAACGGTCGGCAGCTTTGCTGTGGCGGGCGCATCTGGCGCGGTCACACTGGATGCCAGCGCATGGATCAATGGCGACGATCCGATTAAGGAAAACCAATCCGGAACAAGCACGACCGGATCTGACTATGTCCACATCCATGGCAACGGCGATCTGGCCGTTCTGACCGACTATACGCTCGCAACTCCCTTTGACTTTTCCGGGCATGCCTATGCGCCGGCTGATGACGATATTTTCGGTGTTCTGTTCGGCTATGTCGACGGGTTCAACAACTACCGGATTTCGTGGACCGGAGGAGAGGATCACGATTGGGAAGCAGGCCGCCGCTACGGCGGGTTGATGCTGGTTGAGGAATCCAACGGCGAGGCAACTACGCTGTGGCGTGATCCTGACCTGATGTGGCTGGCTGGAGTGGAGTACAACTTCTGGCTCCATGTTGACTACGAAGAGGTGTCCTTCGAGCTTCGCGAAGGCAACGAGGTTCTCGCAGATTTTAGCGTTTTCGGCGACTTCACGGATGTGGACGGTCGTGCGGGTGTATTTACGCGCTCCAACGCGGTGAGCTTTTACAACTTGAGTGATCAACCCCTCGCACCGTTGCATGTCACGCCACTTCCTGGCGGGCTGCCGCTGCTCTTGGGCGGGGCTGGATTGTTGCTTATCCGAAAGCGCCGTCGCACTGTGTAAGCCCTGACCCTTTCTGATTTTTTTGAAAGCCCGCATATCGTCGTGCGGGCTTTTTGTTTGGCAGGTACCAGTTCTGCAAAAACGCGACGTCATATCAGGCTGAAACACCCGTTTTTTGACTCAGGTCAATGTGTCCTGTGGGCAAAAAAGCCAAATGAGATACTAAGGTTTAAGCCTTTGGAGTCGCGACGTGTCATCAGCCGAAGAACCGGAAAGCCTTTACGCTGCCCGGGAGCCAATTTTCCCGAAGCGCGTATCAGGCAAGTTTCGAACAATGAAATGGTGGATCATGGCGGTTACGCTTGGGATCTATTATTTCACGCCATGGCTCCGCTGGGACCGGGGACCAAACCTGCCTGATCAGGCTGTTCTGGTCGATCTGGCCAACCGCCGGTTCTACTTCTTTCTCATCGAGATCTGGCCCCACGAGTTTTACTTTGTGGCGGGGCTTTTGATCATGGCCGGGTTGGGGTTGTTTCTGTTTACCTCGGCGATGGGGCGGGTCTGGTGCGGATACGCATGTCCGCAAACGGTGTGGACCGATCTGTTCATTTTGGTTGAACGTTGGATCGAGGGGGACCGCAACAACCGGCTCCGCCTGCATCGAGCGCCGATGAGTGCACGAAAGGCGCGTCTCAGGGCAACAAAATGGCTGCTCTGGCTGCTGATCGGCCTCGCAACTGGCGGGGCATGGATTTTCTATTTCACGGACGCGCCGACACTGTTGCGAGACTTGCTGGCTCTGGATGCGCACCCGATCGCGTACACCACAATGGCAATTCTGACAGCAACGACATTCTTCTTTGGCGGTTTTGCCCGCGAGCAGATCTGTATCTATGCCTGCCCATGGCCCCGCATTCAGGCTGCGATGATGGACGAGGACACTTTGACAGTAGGTTACCGCGAATGGCGCGGGGAACCACGGGGCAAGCATCGCAAGGCGGCGGGCGCTGAGATACTTGGTGATTGCATCGACTGCAATGCCTGCGTGAACGTGTGTCCGATGGGGATCGATATTCGTAACGGTCAGCAGATGGAGTGCATTACCTGCGCGCTCTGTATCGATGCGTGCGATGACATAATGGCCAAGATCGGCAAACCGCGTGGCTTGGTGGACTACATGGCCTTGTCCGACGAGAATTTGGAGCGGGCAGGCGAAACCGGACGTCAGCCATGGCAGCACATCCTGCGCCCGCGCACGGTGCTTTATACGGTGCTCTGGTCTGCGGTTGGAATTGGCTTAACCGTGGCGCTCTTTTTGCGGTCCGACATCGAGATGACCGTGGCTCCGGTGCGGAACCCTACATTCGTGACCCTCTCTGGCGGAGATATCCGCAACACGTACGAGGTGCGGCTGCTCAACAAATACGGGGAACCGCGCCGCTTCGATCTGTCCGTCGTCAGCGATGTTCCCCTTAGTCTAAGGTTGGAGGGTGAAGAGAGCACTGCTGTGACCGTTCCGGCAGACAGTACTTACCTGCAACGCGTCTACGTGGTCGGGAAGAATGGCGGAGCAGCCGCAGAAGGCGACCGGACCGCACTTCGGTTATGGGTGGAGGATGCGACCTCCAACGAGCGCGCCTACAAGGACACCATATTCAACGGGAAGGCCAGCAGATGAGCGATCCAAAGGAAAAGGAATTTACCGGTAAGCACATGTTACTGATTATGCTGGGCGCCTTTGGCACCATCATCGCGGTAAACCTGACAATGGCTTATAACGCTGTGTCGACATTTCCGGGCCTCGAGGTCAAAAATTCATACGTCGCGAGCCAGAAATTCGACGAAAACCGGGACGCACAACTGGCCTTGGGATGGGATGTCAGCGCGCATGTCGAAGATGGCATGCTTCATCTGGTTATCCTGGACAAAAGCGGTGCGCCGGTTGAGGCGGATCTCGTTTCTGCGACCTTGGGTCGGGCGACACACGTTCGGGACGACTTCACACCTGCCTTGTTCTGGACCGGTAAAGACTATGCGGCCCCAGTGGATCTGGCCGGTGGTAACTGGAACCTGCGCCTGAAAGCCGCCGACGCCAATGGGACATCATTCCAGCAACGCATCGTGATCTACGTCAAAGGCTGACATGAGCGACCTGACCGCACAAACCCCATCGGCTTGCCCTGCATGCGCAGCGGGTGCGATGGCGGAAAATGTTGCCTCTGGACCCGCGCTCTCCGAGGCGCGCTTGGTGTTGTCCTTGCCGAATATTCACTGTGCCGCTTGCATAAGCGGGGTTGAGCGACTTCTGCTCCAGACCGCTGGTGTACGAGAGGCGCGGGTCAACCTCACGCTCAAACGCGCGATGGTCGACGCCGGGTCAGAAGTCTCGGCTGATGACCTGGCGCAAATGCTCACTCAAAACGGGTTCGAGGCCTATGAGCTCGATCCCGCGCAACTCGGGTCCGCAGAGGCGGACCGACCTGCGCGCGAACTCCTGATGCGGCTTGCCGTCTCTGGCTTTGCAATGATGAACATCATGCTTTTGTCGGTTGCGGTCTGGTCCGGGGCAGAAGATGCGACGCGCGATATGTTCCACTGGATCTCCGCTGCAATTGCGGTCCCTACGGTGGGCTTTTGCGCGCAACCATTTTTCAAGAATGCCTGGAGCGCGCTGCAAAACCGCCGGCTGAACATGGATGTGCCGATCTCGCTTGCAATCCTGCTGGCTGTGGGCATGTCGCTTTATGAAACATCGCAATCCGGCGAACATGCATACTTCGACGCTGCTGTTGCGCTAACCTTCTTCCTGCTTGCGGGGCGGTATCTAGATTTCCGTATGCGCGCCTCGGCACGGTCAGCTGCGCAGGAACTGGCCGCGCTCGAAGTGCCGCGCGCCTTTAAACTCGTTGGTGGGACCGAGATCTTGACCCCAATCGCTGAGCTGGCAGTCGGCGATGTGGTACGGATCAAACCGGGCAGTCGCGTCCCGGTCGATGGGGTGGTGGATGCTGGGATATCCGAACGCGACCGGTCTCTCCTGACAGGAGAAAGCTTGCCAGTTCCCGCGCAACCGGGCGATGTGGTGGCTGCTGGAGAGATGAACTTGACCGGTGTGCTGACGGTACGGGTGACTGCGGCCGGGCAGGACACCTCTCTGCACCGTATGGCCGAGCTTGTGGCCACAGCCGAAAGCGCTCGCTCGCGCTATACGTCCTTGGCGGATCGGGCGGCGGGTCTCTATGCGCCAGGCGTGCATGTCCTTGCTCTGATGACGGGGCTAGGTTGGTATTTTTACTCCTTCGATCTCAGGCTGTCGCTGAATATCGCGTCGGCAGTTCTGATTATTACCTGCCCCTGCGCGCTTGGTCTTGCCGTGCCAGCGGTGACGACAGCCGCATCCGGCAAGCTGTTCCGTAAAGGACTACTGATCAAGGATGGCACTGCGCTGGAGCGATTGGCCGAAGTGACCGAGGTTGTCTTCGACAAAACCGGTACACTCACCCAAGGGGCGCCCGAACTGGTTGACCATTCCGCAGATGCCGCGGCGCTCTCTGTCGCACGCGGGCTCGCGTCCAGCTCCGCGCATCCTTTGGCAAAGGCGCTTTTGAGAGATACTGAAGGTCCGATTGCCGAGCTTGAGGACCTGTGTGAAGTGCCTGGCTTTGGGGTGGAAGCACGTTGGCGTGACCAGCATGTACGTCTTGGGCGTGCGGACTGGGTCGGGGCGGAGACCTCCTCCGATACGGCCACGTGGCTGCGCATTGGCCAAGCCGTGCCGATTTCCTTCTCATTTGCAGATAAGCTCCGGGACGGCGCGGCTGAAGCCGTGGCCGGGCTTCAGGAACTGGGCATGGAGGTAACCCTCCTTTCGGGTGACAGTCCGGCTGCTGTCGCTCGTGTGGCTGAAAGCCTTCAGATCGATAAGTGGCAGGCGGAATGCCTGCCAGAAAATAAAGTCGCCCATATCGAGACCCGCCGTGCCAACGGGGCCCGCGTTCTTATGGTAGGTGACGGGTTAAACGACACTGGTGCGCTGGCGGCGGCCCATGTCTCTTTGTCGCCGGCAACAGCACTTGATGTGGCCCGCGTGGCTTCAGACATGGTTTTGCTGGGCAAGGACCTGTCACCGATCCCGGACGCTGTGGAAACCGCAGGGAAATCGACCCGCCGTATTCGGGAGAACTTCACGATCTCTACCATTTACAATGTGGTTGCGGTCCCTCTTGCCATCGCCGGACTGGCCACACCGCTGATCGCCGCCTTGGCGATGTCACTCTCCTCCATTACGGTAACGCTCAACTCCCTGCGTTTAAAGTGAGCCCGTGATGGAAGTGCTCTCTTATCTGATCCCCATTTCGCTCTTTCTGGGAGGCATCGGGCTTATTGCCTTCTTCTGGATGCTCAAGACACGGCAGTTCGACGATCCCGAAGGAGACAGTCAACGCATCCTGTCGGATGAATTCGACGATAAGCCCAAACAGTGAAACATCCGCTCAGGACGGCGGGGTCAGCGGCTCGCAGGGGATGTTCTGAGCCGTCAGGCGACGACAGGCGAGCGTGGCGGTATCTTCATTAAGCCCTACGAAGTTTGCTTGAAACATACCCCCGCTTTGGGAGACTTTGCGCAACGCTTCATCGAGGGTCCCTATCTCTTTCAGGGCAATTTTCAGCAGGACTCGTTCCGCCTGGTAGCGTGACGGATAGGCGCCGACATTGATCCCCCAATGGCGCCCGCCCGAGGTCGAGGCCCGTGAGACGATTTCGGTAACCGCGTCTGTTACCGTCGCAAACCGGCGAGGCGCCGGAGCACCGGCCGGGCGCGTTGTCGCGACAGCACCGGTTGCAGTTGATGCTGCAAAGCGCCGATCTTCGGCGGAAACGTCGGGGTCTGATGCTGCGGGGCTTAGAGCGCCGCCTTCGTCGACGGTCACCGCGACCTGCCCGGTTGGACTGCCGACAGCGAGGCCGGTTGGATCGGGGGCTTCTGCAACCAGTGTTTCACTTTCCGCATCGGGATCAACCGAAGCGAGGACGATCTGGCGGACCGGACGCGGGGCAGGGCGGCCAGGGGACTGGTTTGCCTTTGCAACTGGTATGATCGGCCGCTCAATTTCCTCTAGGGCATCAAGTTTTGCGCCTGTCTCAGCCACAGCGGATGTGACCGAAGGGGCAATGGCCGCCAGAAGCTCGGTGACCTGCGTTTCCGGAACCGGGCGCGGGGTGGGGCGCGGGCTGCGCAATACGGCCATTTGGGTGCGTACCACTCTGGACGCTGGAAGGTTGGCATAGTTCGGAAGAGCCGGTTTGCGCACCGCGACGCGTGTTGGCGCTTTACGGAACCCGAGATCCAGAAGTTCGGCCACGCGGGCATTGCGTGTTGCGACCGACCGGCCTCCAAAGACCGTTGCAATCACCCGTTCCTGGCCGCGTTCAGCCGAAGCAACCAGATTGAAACCGGCGGCCCGTGTATAGCCGGTTTTGATACCGTCGGCGCCGCGATACGCATTCAAAAGGCGCCTGTTTGTATTGCGAACGGTCCCCATCGTCGTGTTTGTCGATTGCCTGGAGAACAGGTTGTAGTAGTCGGGGTAGTCGTAAAATACACGGCGCCCCAGGATCGTCATATCACGGGCCGTCGACAAATGGCCCGACTCGGTAAGCCCATGCGCATTCTTGAAAGTCGTACGTGTCATACCAAGCGCTTTTGCGGTCCGGTTCATGCGGCGCGCAAACGCGGCCTCGGAGCCCGAAATTGCTTCCCCGATCGCAGTTGCTGCGTCATTGGCCGACTTAACTGCGGATGCGCGGATTAGATATCGCAGGGCAATCCGCTGACCTGCTTTCAGCCCGAGTTTCGAAGGGACTTCTGCCGCGGCTTTCTTTGACACGCGGACTTTCGTATCGAGTGTGATTTCACCCATCCTCACCGCTTCAAATGCGATGTAGAGGGTCATCATCTTGGTCAAAGATGCCGGGTGAAGCCGGGTATCCGCGTTCTCGGCATGCAGCACCTTTCCGGAGCGCGCATCCATTACCATGGCGGCGTAAGGGGCTGCCAGAGCAGCTGTGCTGACGGCGATGTAGATAAGTGCTGACGCGACTCCAAGAAGTCCGCAGACTCCACCCGTGCGATGGACTGACATGTGCGCTCGATCCTGTAACTGCCTCTGCGCCTCGTTGGGCGCGTATATTATTAGGAGGAGCGTAGCATGGATTATCGCATCTGAAAACGGTTCCTTTGATTAAAAAACGCTTTAATTTCAGATGCTACCGAGCATATCTTGAGGCCTGTGTCCTGTGGGGTACAGGTGCCTGCGCAAATCACCTAGCTTTCTATTTGCGCAATCAGTTCCGGAAGTTCTCCCAAGTTGCGCACTTCTCTATAGCGCGCAGCACCCTCAGGTTTCGGGGCATGCTCAAGTTCCCAGGTCAAATCGTGAGGAACGTAAACCCCCCACGCCCCCGCTTCGAGAGCGGGGATCACATCTGATTTCAGCGAATTGCCGACCATCATTGCTCCCGCCGCCCCGTCTGCTTCCTTGGAGAATGCAGAGCGGTAAGTGTGATGAGTTTTGTGCGACACGATCTCCACCGCGTCGAAATGATCTCCCAATCCCGATTGGGCCAGTTTTCGTTCCTGATCCAATAAGTCGCCCTTGGTTATCAGGACGATCCGGTAGTGTTCCGACAGCTCCGCCACCGTTTCCTGGGCGTAGGGCAAAAGATGGATCGGGTGGCACAGCATCTCCTGTCCGGCTTCAAGCAGTTCCGCGATCACAGAGCCGGGCACCTTGTGATCAGTTACTTCAAGCGCCGTCTCAATCATCGAAAGCACAAAGCCCTTTATTCCAAAACCATAGTGCCCGAGATTGCGGTGCTCGGCCTCCAGAAGCCTTTCCATAAGGTGATCCGTGTCGGCAAATTCACGCAGCAAACTGGCGAATCGTTCTTGCGTCAGTTTGAAGAATTGCTCGTTCTGCCAAAGCGTATCGTCTGCATCGAAGCCAATTGTCGTTAACGGGATGTGCATATTGCCTGTCTGTCGTACCGGTTTCGTGTCGGAATTGAGAAATCATGCGCGCGAGAGCGCGTGTTCCTCTTTTCTCAGAAATCGATGGCCTTATATTGCCAATCTACACCGCAAGACCAGAGTGGTTGCGCATGATCCAAAGAGCTCCGATCCGAATGGCCGGTACACCCGAGACCCCTGGTGATGATACGTCCGTCATTACCAAGACCCAGACCAAGACGGAAAAGCCGCCACTCTACAAAGTGCTGATCCTGAACGACGACTACACCCCGATGGAATTTGTCGTCCATGTATTAGAGCGGTTTTTTGGAATGACCCATGGACAGGCCGTCGAACTGATGCTGACTGTTCATAAAAAAGGCGTGGCGGTGGTCGGTGTCTTTTCCTATGAGATAGCGGAGACAAAGGTTGCACAGGTCATGGACTTCGCGCGCCGTCACCAGCACCCTCTCCAATGCACGATGGAAAAGGAATAGCGGCCGCGCTGGCGCTCTCCATCCGCGATGACCTCGCCAAGACTAGACATCGCCCTTGCGGCGCAAGACCTGCAGTGGCCCGAAGGCCCCATCGTCGCATTTCGTCCGGATCCGGGCCAAAGCGGATTACCCGCTGACAGAACACTGGTGGTGCATGGCTTTAAGCCAGCACATGATGCGTGGTTGAGGGCGGGTTACGACGTCGCCGCAGTAACACCTGGGTCCAGCTTTGGTGCCGCATATGTTGCAGTGCCCCGCGCCAAAGATCATGCATATCTCCTGCTGAAGCAGACGCTCGACCACGTGCAACCCGGCGGCTTGATCGCGGTGGACGGCGCGAAAACCGACGGAATTGAGAGTATCGCGAAGGCGCTCAAACCTCTTGGTGTAGCCATGAGGTCGCTGTCGAAGGCCCACGGCAAACTGCTGTGGTTTCAGCGACCGCAGGATGTACCGAGCGACGTTTTCGGCCTCAGAGCGTCGAAAAAAGCGCCTGCTGGCTGGCGCACTGCGCCTGGCGTGTTTTCTGCCGACGCAATTGACAAGGGCTCCGAGATACTAAGCACGAACCTGCCGCGTCTTTCGGGACGCGGCGCCGATTTCGGGGCCGGCTGGGGTTACCTATCGGTGCGGCTTCTGGAGGTATCGAACTCGGTCGAGCAACTTGATCTCCTCGAAGCAGAATGGGCTGCGCTGACCTGTGCCCGAGAGAATGTCACAGATGCGCGAGCGCGCTTCCATTGGGTGGACGCAACAAGCTTTGAGACCGAGCCATACGACTTTGTCATAATGAATCCGCCGTTTCACACTTCACGAAAGGCAGACCCTTCCCTGGGCCAACGATTTGTCGAGGCCGCTGCTCGCGTCCTCAAAAGGACCGGCGGCCTTACTCTTGTTGCCAATCGCCATCTGCCGTATGAAGCGGTCCTGTCGAAATGCTTTGCAGAGGTCGCGGTACGCGCTGAAGCCTCAGGCTTCAAGGTAATCCACGCAAGCAAGCCGCGCCCGCAGCGCGGCCGCTGATCCCCCCACAGGAGACCATTGATGTCATTTTCCATCACGGGCAAGACCGCGATTGTCACCGGAGCGGCCAATGGTGTCGGACTGGCGATCGCAAAGCAGTTCGTCGACAAGGGCGCCAACGTAATGTTCACCGACAAGGACGAGCAGAACCTGGAGGCAGAGGTCGGTAAGGCGCGCGAGGAGAGCGACAATGCGCGATACTATGCGGGTGATCTGCGCGAGCGTCTGACACAGGCCAACCTCCTGTCGGCCACAATAGACGCCTTCGATCGCGTCGATATCCTGATCAATGCAAGCCGACAGATCGCGGTGTCAGATCCGCTCGATGCCGATGGCGATCATGTCGAAGCCATGATGCAGCAAAATATGATGACCTCGCTCCGTATGACACAACTTATCGCGAAGCGGATGATTAAGCAGGCGGAAGAAGACGGTAACGACGAAGAAGAGGCGGGCGCCATTGTAAATCTGTCCTCGATCGCTGCCAGCCAGACACATTCTCAGTTGCTGGGGTATTCCATAGCGGCAGCAGCACTCGATCAATTGACACGCTCCATGGCCGTAGCGCTGGCGCCAAACCGGATTCGGGTGAACTCAGTGGCCTTTGGAAGCGTGATGAGCGCCAGCCTGAAAGACGTGCTCAAGGACAACCGAGAACTGCGCGGAGAAATCCTTGACTGCACTCCGATGTCACGTATCGCCAAGCCAGCGGAAGTGGCCGACGCTGTACAATACCTTGCATCACCCGGTGCAGGGTTTGTCACCGGTCAAATAATCACCATCGATGGGGGGCGCACACTTCTGGACCCGGTGACTTTGCCTGCGCACTGACACACGAAGCCTGCGGGCTGGTTGCGCTGAACCTGTTGATTGCGTGGGTCCTTTGCGTAAATCCACAAAGGCCTAAAAGCGTCATTTTCAACTGACACTTCTGGTTGAAGCTGGTAGCTCTCGTCTCACGTGAAGGAGACTGAAATGACCGACGATTTTTCCGATAGAAAGGCCCGTGCCTCCGCTTGGTTTCGTAGCTTACGAGACGACATCGTTGCAGCGTTTGAGAGGTTGGAGGACAGCCAGACCACGGGGCCTTTTGCGGACAAACCGGCAGCGCGTTTCGAGGTGACCGAAACACGCCGGGATGCGCCCGACGGGGGGGATGCCGGGGGCGGATTAATGAGCGTGATGCGCGGTGGGCGCGTGTTCGAAAAAGTCGGTGTCAATATCTCTACCGTTTATGGCGAGCTCGGCGAACGTGCACAGGCCGCCATGGCTGCGCGGAAGGGTATTCCTGGCATGGCGGAAGATCCGCGTTTCTGGGCATCGGGCATAAGCCTTGTGGCGCATATGCAAAACCCACACACGCCCGCGGTTCATATGAACACACGCATGTTCTGGACCCCCCATGCCTGGTGGTTTGGGGGCGGATCCGACCTCAACCCGTGCATCGAGCGGGAAGAAGATACGTCTGCGTTTCATAGTGTCTTGAAAGAGTACTGCGACAAGCACAAAGACTCGTTTTACCCGCGGTACAAAGAATGGGCAGATGAGTATTTCTTTGTGCCGCACCGGGGGCGTGCGCGAGGTGTCGGGGGTATCTTCTATGACGATCACAACACCGGAGACTGGGAGGCCGACTTCGCGTTTACTCAGGATGTGGGGCGTGCTTTCTTGCCTGCCTTTGTCCCGGTGACCGAAAAGAACCGGGATCTCCCGTGGAGCAAGGCCGATAAGGAAGCTCAGCTTGTCCACCGGGGTCTCTACGCCGAGTACAATCTTGTGTACGATCGAGGCACGAAATTCGGTCTAGAAACAGGCCATGATGCGACTGCTGTGCTGATGAGTTTGCCTCCCGAAGCCAAATGGCCATGATCGTTCCGAATTGTGCGATATGCCATCGCTTCGACCGCACGCCCTGATTGTTTTGCGCTTCCTTTGATCGAGCAGTTTTCGGTGTAGGGTGCTGTGAAAGCCATCATTTCCTGTCGGATTCGCATTGGCAGAACCTGAGGACGGAGGCCATTCATGGCATATCGAGACCGATTTTTCGGAGTGTTTGCGTCAATCCTGCTATCCGCCAGCGTGCTGCAGGCTCAGGACGCAGCAGATGGACAGGCTCCTGAAGAGGCCGGATCAGGTACGGAATTCGGAGTGCTGAGTGCGGCCGCACAGGCGGCCCTTGATCAAAAGCAGCAAGGTACGCCGGTCGCATCCAGTGACTGGATGGTCGCAGCAGCAAACCCGCATGCGGTGGAAGCTGGCGCGCGAGTATTGCGCGAAGGAGGCACCGCCGCGGACGCGATGGTTGCGGTTCAGGCCGTACTTGGCTTGGTAGAACCTCAAAGCTCTGGACTTGGCGGGGGTGCGTTTCTCCTTTGGTTTGACGGAGTCACTGGGCAAATTACGACACTTGACGGGCGCGAGACTGCTCCCTTGGCTGCACGCCCGACCCTCTTTCAGGACGCAGAGGGAGAACCACTGAAGTTTTTCGATGCCGTTGTTGGCGGCAGATCGGTCGGTACGCCGGGGACGCCTGCTTTGCTAGGTGCCGCACATGCGCGATGGGGGCTTTCCGACTGGGCGGGGTTGTTTTCGGAGGCGATCTCCCTGGCTCAGGAAGGTTTTCAAGTGTCCCCGCGGCTTGCAACGCTGGTGGCTGCTGACGTCGACAGGCTCTCACGCTTTAAGACCACGCGCGACTATTTTCTGCCCGAAGGTGAGCCGCTGCGCGCAGGACAGGTGCTGCGCAATCCGGACTATGCCTCAACTCTCCAGGCGCTTGCAGCGCTTGGGCCCGAAGTTTTCTACACCGGACCGATCGCCGACGATATTGTCACTGCTGTGCGCACTGCGCCCGACAACCCGGGTGTGCTGGACCGGCTCGACCTGGCGATTTACGAAGTGCAGGAGCGTCCCGCTCTCTGCGTGGAATACCGTGGCGCAGACGTGTGTGGTATGGGTCCTCCGTCGTCCGGAGCCCTGTCGGTTGGGCAGACACTGGGCCTGCTCGCGCCCTACGATCTGGCAGCGCTGGGGCCGCAAAACCCCGAGTCCTGGCGTCTCATCGGGGATGCGTCCCGCCTCGCTTTTGCAGATCGTGGGCGCTACATCGCCGACAGCGATTTCGTCCCTGTGCCGACAAAAGGCCTTGTTGCAGCGGACTATCTTGCCTCACGAAGCGCTCTGCTGGACCGCGAAACTGCCCTTGGGGAAGTATCGCCCGGCGCACCTGAGTTCGATCACGCACTGAACTATGCCGACGACGAGAGCCTCGAACTGCCCTCAACCTCGCATATTTCAATCGTCGACCGCTATGGCAACGCGCTTTCAATGACAACCACGATCGAGAATGGATTTGGATCGCGGCTGATGGTGCGGGGATTTCTTCTGAATAACGAACTGACTGATTTTTCGTTCCGGACGCATAGTGGCGGTGTTCCGATTGCAAACCGTTTGGAGCCGGGCAAACGCCCCCGGTCTTCGATGGCACCGACTATTGTTCTGCGGGATGGTGCACCGGTGTTCGTGGTCGGCAGCCCCGGAGGCAGTCGCATCATCCCTTACGTTGCCAAGACGATTATTGCGCATCTGGATTGGGGTCTGGATCCGCAGGCTGCGGTGGCATTGCCGCATTTGGTAAACCGCTTTGGCGCGTTTGATGTCGAGGAGGGCACCGGGGCCGAAGCATTTGCAGGCCCGCTTGCAGATCTGGGATTTGAGGTCAACACGCGTGCGCTGACATCCGGTCTGCATGCCATAGCGGTGGGAGAACAGCTCTTGGGCGGGGCAGACCCGCGCCGCGAGGGGATCGCTTTGGGCGAATAAAACGCTGAGTTCAGGCTGCTGCGCGAGGTCCCAGCTTGAAGTGTATTTCGTCGAGGTCGATTGGTCCGGTTGGGTGCTTGTTAGCCGGATTTTCGAAGTCGTAACGGAAGAGATCGAAATCGCGCTTATAGACCTCGTACATCAAATGCCGAGAGAGATCGTCAAAGAAGTCTTCCACCGGGTGGGCGCGCTTCGGTCCGTGTCCTTCTGACTCATTGAAACGTGGCATGTCTTCCATCACCACAGGATGCGCCATATCGCAGGCATCCACGACGCTCTGCATGCCGGTGTTGAAGGCTTCGGTTGCAAAAATGTGGTCATATCGCCCGCCTCCATTGATTAAGGTGCTGACATGGCCTGCCATTGAGGACCAGTGAATATCGGGTTCCATGGGCTTGCGAAAACGAAGCGTGTCTCTCGCAAACAGCAGGAAACGACGGAAGCTCGCAATCTGGTCAAAGTCGCCTTCTACCTGTACCCCGTATTGCTGCACGAGAGTTGGGACAAGGTTGCCCCGATACCGGCTTCCATTGCGCTGAATACCACAAATTTTATCGAAGAAGGCCGAGAGGATGCGGGTATAAGGGTTGCGCACACAGGTGAATGTGAACGTCTGCCCGTCCGTTACAGCCTTTTCTATAGCGCCGCGGCTGTCTTCCATACCCCATTTGTGCAGACCGTACTGCGCGTCGTGAATGTCACCCTCGAAGAACTCCCCCCGATCTGCATAAAACATAATCTGGCCGATGGTCGAGCAAGCGCATTTGGGCACGACCCTGTAGATCATGCTTCCGCTTTCTGTCATCCACGTGCCGGGAAATCCCATCTCAGACCCTGATTACGTCTCTCTACTGATAAATAGTGAAAGGGTCATTGATTTATCAATGGTTTTGACAATGAATACCGCAATCTGAAGGGACGCGCAGGGCTCCAGTGTGACTAAACTCGCTTTTATTCTACTGTGCCACAAATCACCCGAGCGGGTTATCGCACAGGCGGAACTGCTCACGCAGCACGGCGATTATGTCGTAGTTCACTATGATGCACGCGCGCCCAAAGCTGATTTTGCCGACCTGAAGGCAGCTTTGTCTGACCTTCCAAATGTCAGGTTCTCTCGCGAACGGATCAAATGCGGTTGGGGGGAGTGGTCATTGGTCCGCGCAACTCTGGCAGCCACGGAAACGGCACTAGAAGCATTTCCAGATGCTACGCATTTCTACTTGCTTTCAGGAGACTGTCAGCCGGTCAAACCTTCGGCTTTCCTTCACAAAACCTTGGGCAAAAATGATTGCGACTTCATTGAAACAGTCGATTTTTTCGGTTCCGAATGGATCCGCACAGGAATGAAAGAAGATCGCCTGAGATACCGCCACTTTTTTAATGAGCGGTCTCAGAAGTCACTATTCTACGGCAGCCTTGAGCTGCAAAGAAAGCTCGGCATCGCACGCGAGGTTCCACAAGGGTTGCGCGTGATGATCGGATCTCAATGGTGGTGCCTGAGACGAAAAACAATAGAAGCGCTTCTTGCTTTCATAGAGCAACGGCGAGATGTGGCGAAGTTTTTTGCGACAACATGGATCCCAGATGAGACGTTTTTTCAAACACTTGTGCACCACCTCGTGCCACGGCGCGAGATTTCTGGAAGGGCACCAACCTTTCTGATGTTCACCGACTACGGGATGCCTGTGACGTTTTACAACGATCACTTTGACCTTTTGAAGCGGCAGGATGCATTCTTTGCTCGAAAGATTTCGCCGGACGCGCAGCCGCTCCGATCTAGTTTGGCCAAGTTGTGGTCGGACGGCTCAACAGATCTGCCAGTCTCGGACGAGGGAAGCAGTCTCCACAGCTTCGTTACCGGCAGAGGCCGCGTTGGAAGACGCTTTGCCCAGCGTTTCTGGCAAAACCGCAAGCCAGTTCGAAAGCGCGATCTTCTGTTAATCTCGTGCAAAAAATGGCATGTGGCGGAACGTGTTCTGCAGATTGCGCGCGAAGACTGTGGGCTAAGAGGCCTGGACTTTGTTTTTCACAAAGAGAACTGCGCTCTTCCGGACCTGGGTGGTATCCAAACAAACCTCAAGAAACGAAACCGCCACCGCCGGGCCGTTTTGTCGATGCTTTATGAGGCTTATCAGACCGACAGCCTTGTGTTGTGCCTTGATCTTTCTGGCCTGGATATGATGACAGACTTTTTCGGCGCCGGACTGGACGTGCGCATGCTCGAAATCGAGTGTGTCTACAGCGACGCCTATCTCGCCGGACATGCCCAGCGGATCGGGCTCGTGAATCCTGAAAGCGGAGAAGAGACGATCGGGGCCCTGATGCCAACACTGCGTGCCGATATCGCATTCGAGCATGAGCGTATCTCGGAAGCAGATTTCGGCCCTGTTTACCGGATCTCTGAAACTGCGCGACAACAGGATAATGCAACAGCTATAGCGGCATTTCTTGGAGTGTCATCCGAGCGCGCCGCAGAAATTACAAATCAAAATTCCCTGTTCCAAGACTGAGGTGCCGATGCCCTACGCCTATGATCCCGAAAATATTTTCGCCAAAATTCTGCGCGGTGAGATTCCGAACAAAACGGTTCTTGAGACCGAGCATAGCCTTGCCTTCCACGACATCTACCCGCAGGCTCCGACCCATGTATTGATCATTCCTAAGGGGCCATACGTCACCTATGATCATTTCGCAGCCGATGCGTCGGATGCAGAAATTGTCGATTACACGCGCACCATCGCAAGGGTCTGCGAGATGATGGATGTTGCTCAAGGAGGGTTTCGTATGATCTCAAATGCCGGCGAGGCCGGAGTTCAGGAAGTCCCGCATCTGCATGTGCATATCCTTGCCGGACGTCCGCTTGGCCGGATGCTTCAGCCCGCGGGCTAAAAGCAAACGTCAAACGGCGTTTTCACCGGAGGTGAGGGCAAGAAAGACATCTTCAAGATCCGCCTCTTCAGTTGCCACATCAGAGATCTTCAAGCCCGCTGCCCGGACCGCATCGAGGATGTCATCTACCGCGACTTCGCCGCGCCGATACGAGAAGACCAGTGCTCCATCGCTACGCTGTTTGACCTCGACCTTCGGAATGCCCGGCGGCGACCCGCTCCAACTTTCATCCGCTGTAATGATCAGCGTTTTCGCATCCAGCCTGGATAAAAGACTCGATGTGGCATCCTGAGCAATCTTTTCGCCATGATTGATAATAGCGATCTCATCGCACATCTCCTGAGCTTCCTCGAGGTAGTGCGTGGTTAGAATAATCGTCATCCCTTCCTTGCTCAGCTTACGCACGTTGCGCCACAGCATCTGGCGCAACTCGATGTCCACGCCGGCTGTAGGCTCATCGAGCACCAGGATATGAGGGCGATGTACAAGTGCTTTGCCCAGCAGCAGCCGACGCCGCATGCCGCCTGACAGTGATCGTGAGTAGGCATCGGCTTGGTCCGTCAGCCCGATCAGCTCAAGGATCTCTTCGGTTTTTCTTTCCCGCCTCGGGACACCGTAGAGCCCGGCCTGCACGTCAAGCGCGCCACGCGGCGTGAAGAAGGGGTCAAGGTTCAACTCCTGCGGCATAACCCCAATCGCTGCTCGACTTTGGCGCGGGTTTATATCCTGATCGAAGCCCCAGATTTCCACCTTTCCTGCGCTTTTCTTTACGAGACCTGCAAGAATATTGATCAGCGTCGACTTACCCGCGCCATTCGGCCCCAAAAGCCCAAAAATCGATCCCTCAGGAACTTCAAGATTAACCCCTTTAAGTGCATCTTTCGGGGGCTGGTTGCCCGTACCGACATAGGTCTTTTGCAAGTCCTCTATTTTAAGTGCTGGCTGTGACATGGCCTCCTTTCGCAGGCCCTTGTGGCGCCGGCAGGTTTTTGTCAGGTTGGCTCCGATCTACGGCGGGTGCGATCCCGCGGCAAGCGAATAGGCGCCAGCAATGAGCATCCAAGTTCCCGAAACCGAGATCGTGGAAACCCGGCGCGTTTGTTGCGACGGTGGTGAAGGTGCTTTGGGTCATCCGCGGGTCTGGCTCAGCATCGCGCCCGAGATCGGCTACGTCGACTGCGGTTATTGCGACAAACGCTTCATCCTTAAAGGCTACGAAGACAAGGTTCCCGACACCTGAGCTCTCGCCAATCCCGGCGTGAGGCTATATCCCTCGGGACAAATCTGCATGCACGGGGGGCACATGGCGTTTGGCAAGGGACATCACCTTCATCTGATCGACGGCTCCGCCTTCATCTTCAGAGCGTATCACGCCCTGCCGCCGCTGACGCGGAAGTCGGACGGTTTGCCGATCGGAGCCGTCTCTGGCTTTTGCAACATGCTTCAGCGCTATGTTGAGGGGAATACAGGGCCCGATGCGCCCACCCACGTTGCAGTTATTTTCGACAAGGGCTCGCATACTTTTCGCAACGATCTGTATGATCAGTACAAGGCCAACCGGGATGCCATGCCCGAGGATCTCCGCCCTCAAATTCCGCTGACACGCCAAGCCACTGTCGCATTCAACATCTCCTGCGAAGAAAAGGAGGGCTACGAGGCCGACGACATTATCGCGACGCTGGCCTGTCAGGCGCGTGACGCAGGCGGGCAGGTCACGATAATCAGCTCCGACAAGGACCTGATGCAGCTTGTTGGTGATGGTGTGGAGATGCTTGACGCCATGAAAAACCGTCGCATCGATCGTGACGGGGTGTATGAGAAGTTTGGTGTTGGCCCGGAGCGCGTGGTCGATGTGCAGGCGCTCGCCGGCGACAGCGTCGACAACGTGCCTGGCGCACCGGGTATCGGCGTAAAGACGGCGGCGCTGCTCATCAACGAGTATGGATCGCTGGAAGAGCTTCTCGATCGCGCGGACGAGATCAAGCAACCCAAGCGACGTCAAAGCCTGATCGAGCACCGTGCGCAGATCGAGCTGTCCAAGCGCCTCGTACAACTGGATTGCGAAACGCCGCTCGATTTCTCATTGGACGACCTTGAAGTGCGTGACCCTGATCCGGATACGCTTCTCGGCTTTCTCGCGGATATGGAGTTTCGGACCCTCTCGAAGCGCATCGCGGCCGCATTGGACGTCGAGCCGCCAGTGATCGCGGAGCCAGCGCCAAGCGCACCTGACACCCCGGATGCGCCGGAGCTTCCGCCGATCGACCCCGCAAAGTACGTGACGATCCGCGATGTCGAAACGCTTAAGGCATGGATCGCGAAGGCTCAGGCCAGAGGCTATGTCGCGGTAGATACCGAGACAACTTCGCTGAATGAAATGCAGGCAGAGCTGGTCGGAGTATGTTTGTGTATCGAACCGGGCGCCGCGGCGTATGTTCCTCTGACCCACAAGGCCGAGGCGGGGGAGGGACTTTTTGGAAGTAGCGACCTTGCTGAGGGCCAGATCTCGCTCGACGAGGCGTTGGCACTTCTAAAGCCAATGCTTGAGGACACCAGTATCCTCAAGATCGGTCAGAACATGAAATACGATTTCAAGATCCTCCGGCGCCACGGCATAACAGTGGCCCCGATCGAGGATACGATGCTGCTCTCCTATGCGCTCCATGCCGGGTTGCACGGACACGGGATGGACCGTCTGGCGGAAAGCTATCTGAACCACGTACCGATCCCGATCAAAGAACTTTTGGGCAGCGGAAAATCAGCAATCACGTTCGACAAAGTCCCCATCGAAAAAGCGACCGCCTATGCAGCAGAGGACGCTGATATCACTTTACGCCTTTGGCAGACCTTCAAGCCACGTCTCCACGCGGCAGAAGTTACGCGGGTCTATGAGCGACTAGAACGCCCGATGGTCCCGGTTCTGGCTGCTATGGAGATGTCAGGCGTCAAAGTCGATCGTGACACACTCTCGCGTATGTCTAATGCATTCGCGCAGAAAATGGCCGGGCTGGAAGCTGATATTCATGGTCTTGCGGGACAGAACTTCAATGTTGGCAGTCCGGCACAGCTCGGGGAGATTCTTTTTGAGAAGATGGGGTTCGAAGGCGGCAAGAAGGGTAAATCTGGCAAGTGGTCGACCCCCGCTGACGTCTTGGAAGATCTCGCGACCGAGCATGATCTGCCACGCCGCGTATTGGACTGGCGGCAATTGTCGAAGCTGAAATCCACATATACCGACGCCTTGCAGGACCATATCGACCCCGAGACGGGGCGGGTTCATACATCGTACTCGATTGCAGGGGCAAACACTGGTCGTTTGGCGTCCACTGATCCAAACCTGCAGAATATTCCGATCCGAACCGAGGAAGGCCGCCGTATCCGCGAGGCCTTTGTGGCAGAGCCTGGCAATATACTGATCTCACTGGACTACTCCCAGATCGAGTTGCGAATTCTGGCCCATATCGCCAATATCGATGCGCTCAAGAGGGCATTCCGCGAAGGCCTCGATATTCACGCAATGACTGCGTCCGAGATGTTTGACGTGCCACTGGAGGACATGACTCCGGACGTGCGGCGGCAGGCCAAGGCGATCAATTTCGGAGTGATTTACGGCATCTCTGCCTTTGGGCTTGCGCGCAACCTGCGTATTCCCCGCGATGAGGCAAAAGCTTTTATCGATACCTATTTTGAACGCTTTCCCGGCATACGGCGCTACATGGACGACACAACGGCATTTGCCAAAGAAAACAAATATGTAGAAACACTGTTCGGGCGAAAGATACACACGCCCGAAATCAATGCAAAAGGGCCGGGAGCAGGGTTCGCAAAACGTGCCGCAATCAATGCGCCCATTCAGGGCACAGCCGCTGACATCATACGTCGTGCGATGATCCGCATGCCTGACGCGATTTCAGACCTTCCGGCGAAAATGCTCCTACAGGTGCATGATGAGTTAATCTTCGAGGTGCAGGAAAGCTTTGCAGATCAGGTCATTGATCAGGTGAGGCGTGTAATGGAAGGCGCCGCGGAACCTGCGGTCAGACTCGACGTGCCCCTCGTCGTTGATGCCGGCAGAGGCGCGAATTGGGCCGAAGCACACTGAGGCGATGCTGATCGCCTTCAACAAACCGATGAATGTTCTGAGTCAGTTTACGTCCGAAGGCGGCTGGCCTGGACTGAAAAACTACATCGATATACCAGGGGTTTATGCAGCCGGGCGGCTTGATCGGGACAGCGAGGGTTTATTGCTGCTGACCGACAATGGAAAGCTCCAGGCGCGTATCACATCTCCGAAAACCAGACTGCCCAAAACCTATCTTGTTCAAGTAGAAGGCATTCCGGGAGACGCCGACCTAAATAAGCTGAGGCAAGGCATTCAGCTCAAGGATGGCATGACCCGTCCCGCGGATGCACAGGGTGTTGCGCCGCCACAGCAGCTATGGCCGCGAACTCCTCCGGTTCGTGCGCGAAAAACAGTCGCCGACAGCTGGCTTGAGATAACGATTACAGAAGGACGAAACCGTCAGGTGCGCAGAATGTGCGCGGCGATCGGCTACCCGTGTCTGCGCTTGGTGCGCTGGCGCGTCGGGCCCTGGGCGATTGATGGGCTCGCCCCCGGGGAATGGCAAAAAATAGACAAGCCATTGCGTGTCTAAGCGTTCTCGCGCACCGGCGCCGCTGTAACCCGCGCAACAATCTTCCGCGCTGCCGGCGCTATGCAAAGAGCAGAAGGAAAAGCAACGGCCCATGCAAATGCCCAGGCTTCCATCCAAAGCCAGAAAAACCCGTCGATCAGTCCCAGAGCTTTGAAGCTCACAAGTCCGGACACGATGAAGGACATGAACCCAGACAGGATCAATGCAAAGAGATAGGGGGCGAATTTCGCAGGGAGCAATAGAGCAGCGTCCTTTGGCGCAACGCGGAGTACGCGCAGTTTTTGTACAGTGTGCAACCGGGCAACAAGAGTGTCTACATCCCGATGACCCGCCGATCAGGCGAGTTCGGCAGCAAGTTGTACGGGGAAGAACTTTCCGCCGGACCGCAGGCCGAACCAGTCGGAACCGTCGTGTGTCTCGACGCTTCCAATATCGACCAGACGGTAGAAGCTCTTGCGATCGATCAGCGCTTCAAGTCCGCGCCTGACATGGACATAAGGCGACGGCTCGCCGGATTCCGGATCGCGTGCCACGCGGATCAGGTTTTCCGGTCCGGCATCGGTCTGATCCCCGACATGTGTTGTGAATCGGATGACCTGGTCGGCTCCTGGGTTGAGCACTTCGAAGTCAGTCGCAACAAAAGGTGCGTCTTCAACTGTGATCCCAACCTTCTCGACCGGGGTCACCAAAAAGAACTTCCCATCTTCCAGCTTGAGAATGGATGAAAACAGTTTGACCAAGGGTGCCCTGCCGATTGGGGTTCCGTTATAAAACCAAGTTCCGTCGCGCGCGATCCGCATATCGAGATCGCCGCAAAACGGAGGGTCCCACAAATGCACCGGTGGAGAGCCCCGTTTGGCTGCTTTTTGGGCGGCTTGCGCAAGTCCGTCGGCAGTTGGCGTCACGGCGAAGTGTCCCCTATTTCTTTTGTCATTTGTCTCTCGGATAATAGTTCCCTTAAATGAGATACAACACTGGCGTCGCAAGGAGGGCTTTATGTCTGACGAGAATCTGGTCGCGGAGATCGAAACCCTGGGCGCCAAGCTGGCAGACGCGAAAGCTTCTATTGCAACGCAAATCATTGGCCAGCCTACCGTTGTCGACCTTTCGCTGAACGCGATGCTCTCAGGCGGTCACGCTCTGCTGATGGGTCTCCCGGGGCTTGGAAAGACGCTTCTGGTAGAAACCCTTAGTACCGTGATGGGCTTAAGTGCGAATCGCGTGCAGTTTACGCCGGACTTGATGCCGGCCGACATTCTCGGCTCTGAAGTCCTCGAAACCGCCGCCGACGGCGCACGGTCGTTCCGGTTTCTCGAAGGCCCGATCTTTTGCCAGCTTCTGATGGCGGACGAGATCAACCGCGCCTCACCGCGGACCCAGTCGGCGCTTTTGCAGGCTATGCAGGAAAAGGAAGTGACGATCGCCGGTGAGCATCGTCCGCTTCCGCTGCCATTCCACGTGCTCGCGACGCAGAACCCGATTGAACAGGAAGGGACTTATCCGCTTCCAGAAGCACAGCTCGACCGGTTTCTGTTGCGTATCGACGTTGAGTATCCCGACCGCGAAACAGAGAAAGGTATCCTGATGGCAACCACCGGCGTCGAAGGTGGCCAAGCGCATCAAGTGTTCACAGGTGAAGACCTGATCCGCGCCCAGGATGTGGTGCGCCGGATGCCGGTGGGAGATGCTGTTGTCGAAATGATCCTCGATCTGGTCCGATCATGCCGCCCGAACGAGCCCGAGGCGATGGACATCGTATCGAAATCTGTGGCCTGGGGCCCTGGCCCGCGCGCCGCGCAATCATTGATGCTCTGCGCTCGCTCTCGGGCATTGCTTGACGGACGGCTTGCGCCCTCTGCAGAGGATGTCGCCGCCCTGGCGCGCCCCATCCTGAGCCACAGGATGGCCTTGAGTTTTGCCGCCCGCGCTGAAGGTGTGGTTCTGGAAGAAGTCATCGATGCGGTGACACGATCCGTCACCCGGATCGAGCAGGCCGCGTGAGCCGGGCCAAATATTCCGAGGCGCTCCACACTCCGGATAGTTTGCGCCACAGGTCCGAGACGGTCTCGGGCAGCCTGCCGCCGCTTATGCTGGAGGCGGAACATCTTGCGGCCACCATTATGCTTGGTCATCACGGTCGCAAACGCGCCGGGATGGGCGATGAGTTTTGGCAGTACCGCCCGGCTGAGATAGGCGATGGGGTGCGCACGATTGACTGGCGCCGCTCGGCCCGCGCAGACACACCGTTCGTGCGCGAGAAGGAATGGCAGGCCGCGCAGTCCCTGATGCTCTGGGTGGACGAGTCGGCCTCGATGACCTTTACCGGCGGCCGTGACCGTCCGTCAAAGTTGCGCCGCGCGCAAACCTTGTCCATGGCGCTGGCAATCCTGTCTGTCCGGTCGGGTGAGCGCGTGGGCCTGACGACCCTGCACGAGCCGCCAAAATCGGGAAATATTCAACTGATCCGCCTCGCCCAGGCACTGATGGACCCCGACGCGCCGGAGGACTACGGAAGTCCTGTATTCACACAAATGCCCTCTGGGGCGCGGGCGGCCTTTTTTTCGGATTTTCTAGGCGAGACCGCGGCCGTGGAAAAGGCGCTGACAAATGCGGCGGACAGAGGTGTCAAAGGCGCGCTGGTGATGATCTTGGACCCAGACGAAGAAGCCTTCCCTTATGATGGAAGGACAGTGTTTGAATCGATGTCCGGCGCAATTCGTTTTGAAACCTTGAAGGCCAAAGGCCTGAGGGAGGCTTATATCGACCGCCTCGCAGCCCGAAAAGACACGCTCGAAACGCTGTGCAGACGGACCGGATGGCGGTTGGATATCCACCACACCGATCACGCGCCGGAGGAGCCATTGCTGTGGCTCTACCATGCATTGGAGAGGGTGCGCTGATGTTTGCGATCGGCCCGATTGCGTTTGCTTCTCCTTGGCTGCTGTCTCTGCTTGTGGCGCTTCCAATCCTGTGGTTGATCCTGCGGGCAGTTCCGCCGGCGCCGATTACAAGGCGGTTCCCCGGTGTCGCGCTGCTTCTCGGGCTTGAAGACCCTGAGGCAGAGGCCGACAAAACACCCTGGTGGCTTTTGGCGCTGAGGGCCCTTGCGGTCGCGGCGATGATCATTGGGTTTGCAGGACCGGTTCTCAATCCCGACGAGCGTACACCCGGATCCGGCCCGCTTCTGATCGCGGTGGATGCCAGCTGGGCTTCTGCGCGCGATTGGTCGGACCGGCGGGACAGGATTGATGCACTCTTGTCCGAGGCGGCACGCGACGGACGCCCTGTTTCGATGCTACAATTGACGGATCTGCCTGCGCCTGAAATCGCTTTCGGCACGCCTGAAGAGCTACGGGCGCGCTTGCCAGGGTTTGAGCCACGCCCCTGGCCGGTAGTGGCGAATGCCGTTGTGGACTGGTTGGATGAAGTCGAGGGCGATTTTGATACCTTCTGGATGTCGGATGGTCTGAATTACGAGGGCCGCGATGCACTTCTTGCGGCTTTCGAGGCCCGCGGGGTCGTAAGGGTTTTTGAAAGCCCCAGGGTCGCCTATGCCCTGCGCCCGCCGGTGATCGACGGGCGTGATGTGACCGTTGGCGTGTTGCGCAATGGCGGTATCGCAGAGGCCAGCGCAACCGTTATCGCCCGTGGGCCTGGACCAAACGGGATCAGCCGCGAGCTGGGTCGGGCAGAAGTCATTTTTGAAGAAGGCGCAGGCGTGGCAACCGCCGCGTTCGAGTTGCCGCCAGAGCTGCGAAACCGGGTCACTCAATTTGAAATCCCGGGCCAGCCCACCGCAGGCGCTGTGGCTTTGGCGGACGATGGGTTGCGGCGCCGAGAGATAGCTCTTTTCACTGGTCGTGACGACCGGGAAGGCCTGGAACTACTGACGCCGCTCCACTACCTGCGGCGCGCGCTTGCCCCGACTGCGGATCTTCTTGAAGTACCGTTCAGTGACGCACTTTTGGCTAATCCGGACGTCGTGATTCTTGCCGATGTTGCGCAACTGGCCGAGGCCGAAGCCCGCACGCTCACAGATTGGGTAGATCAGGGCGGCCTGCTTTTGCGATTTGCCGGACCGCGACTTGCGGCTTCGGAAGTGTCGCGAGCTGAGGAAGATCCCTTGATGCCGGTCCGCTTACGCGCGGGCGGTCGCTCCGTTGGAGGAGCAATGAGCTGGGGAGAGCCAAAAACCTTGCGCGCCTTCTCGGAAAGCTCACCGTTCTTTGGTTTGGCGGTCCCGGAAGACGTGGTTGTGACAGCGCAGGTCATGGCGCAACCCGATCCAGAACTGCCTCAGCGCGTTATTGCCTCGCTCACCGATGGCACGCCACTGGTTACTCGCAAGGCTGTGGGCCAGGGACAAGTTGTGCTGATGCATGTAACCGCCAATGCTGAATGGTCGACGCTTCCTCTCTCGGGACTTTTTGTTCAGATGCTGGAACGTCTCGCGGTGTCTTCGCGCCCGGCTGCCCTGACTGCGGAGGCTCTTGCAGGCACTGTCTGGGTTCCTGAGCAGCTTCTGGGGCCTTTCGGGTCGCTTGAGGAGGCCGGTCAACTTGCCGGGATTGCAGGTGAGCTTCTGGCCGAGGCGCAACTGGGTGTCGAAGTTCCACCGGGGCTCTATGCGGGGTCCGACCGGGTGATTGCCCGCAACGTCATGGGCCACGAGAGCGAAATCTCCGCTTCGCGCTGGCCTGCCCGTATCGCGGTAGAAGGACTGGAGGCAACACGCGATCGCCCATTGGCGGGCTGGCTGCTGACCTTCGCACTTTGTCTGCTCGCTCTGGATATTCTGGCGGCGCTCTGGCTCTCGGGCCGTCTTCGCGCAGGTGCTCGTGCTGGTGCGACAGCCGCGCTGTCTGCCGCGTTGATCTCTTATACGGCATTTGGAACCTCTTCAGCTGAGGCTGCAGAAGACACGGCGCCCCCCCCTTTGCTTGATGATCAGCTGGCGCTGGAAGCCACAACAGATGTTGTTCTGGCGCATGTAATGACAGGAGATCGCGCGGTCGACGATCTGGCCCTTGCCGGCCTCCGTGGACTGAGCCAGGTCCTGACCAACAGAACCTCGATCGAGCCTGCCGAACCCCTATCGGTCAATATTGAAACTGATGAGCTGGCATTTTTTCCGTTCCTGTACTGGCCGATCACTGAGCAGCAGGCGATCCCTTCAGCTGAGGCCTATGCCAAACTCAACCGCTATCTTCGTGGTGGCGGGATGATATTGTTCGACACGCGTGACGCTGACGTGGCGCAGTTCAACACCGACACGCCCGGCATGCGGATGCTCCGCCGACTGGCCGCGCCGCTTGACGTTCCGCCGCTTGAGACTCTGCCTCAGGACCATGTACTGACACGAACCTTCTACCTGCTGCAGGACTTTCCCGGCCGCTTTACCTCGCGCACTCTGTGGGTGGAGGCCGCGCCGCCTGATGCGGAACAGGTCGACGGGATGCCGTTCCGGAATCTCAACGATGGCGTGACGCCGCTGGTGATCGGCGGCAATGACTGGGCTGCGGCCTGGGCGGTCAGCACGGACGGGCGCGAGCTGGTTCCGATTGGGCGGGGGTTCTCGGGCCGGCAACAGCGTGAACTGTCCTACCGTTTTGGGGTAAACCTGATCATGCATGTGCTGACCGGGAATTATAAGTCAGACCAGGTGCATGTACCGGCCCTGCTTGAAAGGCTGGGCCAATGACGCAAGGCACGGTCATTTTTGACCCATATCTGCCCTGGGCAGTGCTTGGTGCGCTGGCGGTGGTGATGGCGGGATTGCTCGTTTTCGCTGGCGCGCGCGGGCTTCTGGGCGCCTGGGTGCGGGCGCTGGCAACGGCAGCGCTGCTGCTTGCGCTGGCCAATCCCTCTTTGCAGGAAGAAGAGCTTAACCCGCTCTCTGATATTGTGTTGTTCGTGGTGGATGAAAGTGCGAGCCAGCGTATCTCGGATCGCCGCGCACAAACAGACGCGGCGCTGGAGGAACTGACCGCTGAGATCGAGGGGCGCGGCAATACCGAGCTTCGGGTCGTGCGTGTGCCAGATGCCGAGGACAACGCAGGCTCACTTGTGCTGGGCCGTATGAGCGAAGCGCTCGCAGAGATTCCCCAGGCCCGACTGGCGGGCGTCGTGGTTATCAGCGACGGCCAAATCCATGATGTTGGCCCGCCGCCTGCGCTACCGGCGCCACTGCATTTGTTGCTGACAGGGCGCGGCGAAGACTGGGATCGGCGGCTCGAGCTGGTGACGGCACCTGCTTTTGGTATTCTGGGCGAGGAGCTACAACTGGCGCTTCGTGTGGACGATGCCGGTGCGGTGCCTGAGGAAGCGCGAGGGCCTGTTACGCTTTCTATCGCCCTCGATGGCGGAACGCCCTTCGAGGTTCAGGTGCCAACGGGGCGCGAGATCACCATTCCGCTGCAACTGGAACATGGCGGTATGAACGTAGTGCAGCTTTCGGTTCCCGAAGCACCTGGCGAGCTTACCGATCGGAATAACTCTGCTGTGGTTCAGATCAATGGCGTGCGCGACCGGTTGCGCGTGCTCTTGGTCTCTGGCGAGCCGCATGCCGGGGAACGCACCTGGCGCAACCTTTTGAAGTCCGACTCTGCCGTAGACCTGGTGCACTTCACTATTCTGCGTCCGCCTGAGAAGCAGGACGGAGTGCCGGTAAGCGAGCTTTCTCTGATCGCTTTTCCGACGCGCGAGCTCTTTCTTGAGAAGATCGATGACTTTGATCTGATCATCTTTGATCGCTACCGCCGCCGTGGAATTCTGCCGCAGATTTATCTCAACAACATTGCCCAATATGTCGAGGGCGGTGGTGCGGTGCTTGTCGCGGCGGGCCCTGATTTCGCTTCCGCCAACTCGATTTACCGCTCACCTCTGGCCGATATCATGCCTGGCGCACCGACCGCGCAGGTGGTCGAAGAAGGCTTTACACCACAGATATCGGAGCTGGGCGAGCGCCATCCGGTAACCGAGGGGTTGGCACCGCCGAACCTGGCGGAGGATGACGTCCCCTGGGGGCGATGGTTTCGCCTGATTGAAGTTCAGCCGCTTGCCGGGGATGTTGTGATGACCGGGCCCGGAGACCGGCCTCTGCTTATCCTTGATCGGGTCGGGGACGGGCGGGTTGCGCTGCTGGCCTCCGATCATGCCTGGCTCTGGTCACGGGGGTACGAGGGCGGCGGTCCGCAGCTGGAGCTTCTGCGCCGGCTTGCGCACTGGATGATGAAAGAGCCCGAGCTGGAGGAAGAGGCGCTGGTGGCCTCTGCAGAAGGGCAGTCAATGACGGTTACACGGCGCGCGCTTGATGACGTCGAAGCGCGCGAGGTCACAATAACTGGCCCGGATGGATCAGAGGTGGTGCTGCAACTGGAAGAGGTGGCACCGGGACGCTGGCAAGCCGAATTTGAGGCGCCGGAACCGGGGCTGTATCGACTGGCCGACGGGGTTTTGGAAACCGTGGTAGCCCTTGGTCCGGCGGCACCCCGCGAGTTCGAGGAAACCATTGCCAGCGGGGAGAAGCTGCAACCGCTTGTTTCGGGTACCCGCGGCGGCATCGTGGCGCTGGAGGAGGGTGTACCACGGTTGCGCGATGTGGGTGAGGGGCGCAATGCCGCCGGCCGCGGCTGGATTGGTCTGACACCGCGGGACGCCGCGCTGACGACCGATCTGCGCATCTCTCCTTTGATTGCGGCGTGGCTGTTTCTGGCGCTCGTGGCAGCCCTGACAATTGCGGCCTGGCTCCGAGAGGGGCGGCGGGGCGTGGCGCCAAGTTAAGGCCCGTTGGGGGCGCTGCCCCCGCCGGCCTGCGGCCGTCTCCCCCGGAGTATTTTAGCAAAGAAGAACTTCAGGGCAGCTTCAGGATAAAGGTGGTTTTGGCCCAGCCGTCGGTGTTTGTGCGGGCGCGAATATGGACCTCTGCCAATTGCGGAGGGAGAGTGACACCCGTCAGGGCGCGCGTGAACGGCTGTTCCTCGACATGCGGATGATAAAGGACCCGCGTGCCAAGAACGGTGCCGTCCGGAGCTTCAACCCGCCACCCGTCAGCATAGTCCTCCCATCCCGTATCGCCATGGCGCAGTGTAACATCGACACGCCAACTGCTGCCATTTTGGCTTGCTTTGGCCGTGACCACCTCTGCAGGGTCGGCAGTCGCCGGGGCACCGAGCAGCGCAAGAAGGCAAGATGCAAAGGTGAGACATGTTTTGTCAGTCATGTTGCGGTTCCTTTCGGCCAGTATAGTAGCAGCACCTGCCGCAAAGCGGGCTTTCACAAAACCGACATAAAATCGAAACGTGCCCGTTACCGAGCGCCTGCACACCCGGACTGCAAGTCTCAAGGGGGTATCCATGACAAAATCCGTGTTGCTGAGCAGCGCCGTATGTGCACTGCTGGCCGGGCCTGTTGCGGCCGAACTGAATTTTAATCGCATTGCATCCTTTCCGGTTACGTCCAATTTCACCGATGAGGTACCGGAAGAGACTTCGGCCGAGATCATCGACGCAACCAGCGACGGCATGACACTGGTGTATACCGACAGCCCTGCCGGCGTGATCGGGGCGATTGACATCTCCGATCCGAAAAACCCGCGTCCGCTTGGGACTATGACAATGGACGGAGAGCCAACTGCCGTATCGATCATTGGTACGACCGCTTTTGTTGGCATCAACACCTCCGAGAGTTATGTCGCGCCCTCGGGGATGATCAAAGCTATTGATGTCACCACGATGACCGAGCTTGCGCGGTGCGACCTCGGTGGCCAGCCTGACAGCACCGGCAAAGCTCCTGACGGGTCTTTCATCGCTGTGGCAATCGAGAATGAACGCGACGAAGACCTGGGCGAGGGACGTGTGCCGCAAATGCCTGCGGGTGATCTTGTGATGATCGATGTCCGCGATGGCAGCCTTGATTGCGGCAGTTTGATACGCGCTGACCTGACCGGTTTGGCTGCGGTGGCCGGCGATGATCCCGAGCCGGAGTTTGTCGATATCAACAGCCTTGGTGAAACCGTCGTCACGCTGCAAGAAAACAACCACATTGCTGTGGTTGCCCGAGATGGGTCGATTGTGTCTCATTTTTCCGCCGGTGCAGTGGACCTGCAGAACATCGATGCGACCGACGAGCGTGCTGCGCTCTATTTCACAGAGAGCCAGTCAGATCGGTTGCGTGAGCCCGATGGGGTTCAGTGGATTGACGACAACCATTTCGCTATTGCCAACGAGGGGGACATGGACGGCGGCTCCCGCGGTATGACGATCTTTCATAAAGACGGCACCGAAGTGTTCGAAACCGGAGTCGAATTCGAGCACGCGATTGTGCAGGTCGGCCACTATCCGGACCGCCGCTCGGACGCCAAAGGCGTTGAGCCGGAGGGTATGGAATTCGGTGTATTTGACGGAACGCCCTTTGTGTTCGTAATGGCGGAACGCGCCTCTATCGTAGGGGTGTACGATGTGTCTGATCCGGCAAACGCGGTTCTGGCACAGCTCTTACCTTCGGGGATCTCGCCGGAGGGCGCGGTGGCGATCCCGTCTCGTGGTCTTCTGGCGACTGCAAATGAATATGATGGTCTGGAGGATGGCGCGGCGCGCGCGCATGTGATGATCTATCAGTACTCAGATGCGCCCGAGGCCTTCCCGCAAATAACTTCGAAGGGTGCGGATGAACTGATCGGTTTTGGCGCGCTCTCCGGCATGGTGGCAGGTGAAGGGTCCACTCTTTATGCAGTCAACGACAGTTTCTACGGCTACCAGCCGACGATCTTTACCATCGACGCGTCTGGTTTCCCTGCGAAAGTGGTTGCGGCCACGCCGGTCACGCGGGCCGGCCGTCCGGCTCAGAAGATTGACATGGAAGGTATCACGCGCGACGGCGATGGTGGGTTCTGGGTTGCTTCCGAAGGGCGCACAGACCGGGTAATTCCACACGCGCTCTACCACATCAACGCTGATGGTTCGATTGAGGACGAGATCGGTTTGCCAGCCGCGCTGATGGCGGTCGAGCGCCGCTTTGGCTTTGAAGGCATTACCAAGGTCGGCGACACCCTTTGGATGCCCGTGCAACGGGAATGGAATGACGACCCGGAAAACCATGTGAAGCTGGTTGCCTACAACATCGAAACCGAAGAATGGGGCTACGTCCGCTATCAAAAGGCCGCTCCTGAGAAAGGCTGGGTCGGCTTGTCGGAAATTGTCGCGCATGGCGACTGGGTCTACGTGGTTGAGCGTGATAACCAGCATGGGCTGGAGGCGGTGACGAAGCGGGTCTACCGCATTCCAGCAGCCGAAATGGAGCCTGTTCCGCTTGCTGAGGATGCTCCGGTGGTGTCCAAGGAACTGGTGCGAGACCTGCTGTCTGACCTCAAGTCCACCGGTGGGTACGTCCTCGACAAAGTGGAAGGTTTGGCCATTACCGACGATGGTGAGATTTTCGTCTCGACCGACAATGATGGTGTCGACGACCATTCCGGGGAAACGATGTTCTTTTCCATCGGCAGGGCCGGGATGGCGAACTAGTCGCCCCAACCTCTCTGATTTGATTTTAGATTTGGGGGCCCGCGAAGGTGGGCCCTCATTTGTTTTGCCTTAACCAGAGTTAGCCAGATCAGGCTTCAGGTGGATGTTTCTCCCACCGAACATGTGCCGCTCTTTGATCCAAAACTGCCCTACTGGCAGAGAGCTTAACGGAGCACGTGGACCGCGCATCTGGCTTCTCTGACCACCCGGCTTGCGGTAGAGCCAATGAAAAAATCCTGTAAGCCCGGCTTGTGCGAGGAAAGTACAATGCAATCGCATCCTTTTTCTGCTGCGTAGGCGAGAATGGCCCGTCCCGCGTGGCCGGAGATTACAACGGGTTTTACGCCACTTACGCCTCCCAGTTCTGCTTTTAGCTCGGCCTCGGCCTCCTCAGCGCGGTGCACAAGCCTTTCCCTTGGGATCTGGCTTGCAGCATAGGTCGGGATCTCTTCGAGCACATTCAGCGCCGTGATTTCTGCACTCTCGTCCGCCAGAAGGTGTGCGACGTCCAGCGCCTTGCCGCTGTCCGGGGAATGGTCGAGCGCTATAGCTACGAGAATATTCTTGTACATGTTTGGTCCTCCTCCTGATCCCGACTATTCCAGAAAGAAGCGCTGCGTGAGTTGATGTGCCTCAAGAGCCGTTGACTTCTTTGCGGGAGAAACCGTGCAAGTCGCGCCAATCCTATGCACGGAGGGAGGCCGCGTTTATCTCGCGGCCTGCTCAACCTGCCTCACAACCTTTAATTTAAGGATGCACGGGGCTGTTCAGTCGCATGAACGTGTAGGGATCTGCAAACGAACCCTTGCCTTTTCGCTGAAATTGGTTATAAATTATTACCAATTGATGCCGGTTCGTAGTTTTAGGGAGGACGTGCCGTGGAGATGCCGACACCAGATGCCGAGATTTTGGCCAAGAAAAGCAGGATCGTTGCATTTCTTGAGGATGTCTTGCCCCAAGACGCTGTGATCCACGAACCCGAAGAAACCAGGGCATATGAATGCGATGCATTGACAGCTTACAAATGCCCGCCTCTTGTGGCGGTTTTGCCGAGCTCTACCGAGGAAGTCGCGGCTGTCCTCAAGATTTGTCACGCAGAAGGCGTGCCAGTAGTGCCGCGCGGTTCAGGCACATCCTTGGCCGGGGGCGCCCTGCCCACAGCCGACAGCGTCATTCTTGGTGTTGCAAAGCTGAATAAGGTGCTGGAGACAGACTATGACAATCGCTTCATACGCGTGCAGACGGGCCGCACCAATTTGTCGGTGACGGGCGCCGTCGAAGCGGAAGACTTTTTCTATGCGCCCGACCCGTCAAGCCAGCTGGCCTGCGCCATAGCTGGCAATATTGCAATGAATTCGGGTGGCGCCCATTGCCTCAAGTACGGCGTGACCACCAACAACCTGATGGGCGTGACGATGGTCACGATGGAAGGAGAAATCATTGAGATTGGCGGCGCGCATCTCGATGCGAGCGGGCTCGATCTGCTGGGTGTTATCTGCGGGTCCGAGGGCCAGCTTGGGGTTGTCACTGAAGCGACACTGCGCATCTTACGCAAACCCGAAGGGGCGCGGCCTGTTCTGATGGGGTTCGACAGCAACGAGGTGGCGGGCGCCTGCGTGTCGGACATCATAAAAGCGGGCGTTTTGCCGGTGGCGATTGAGTTCATGGACCGCCCGTGTATCGAGGCCTGTGAGAACTTTGCCAAGGCCGGCTACCCAATGTGCGAGGCATTGCTGATCGTCGAGGTCGAAGGCAGCCCCGCGGAAATCGACGCGCAACTTGGGCTGATCAAACAGATCGCCCGGAAACATAACCCGGTAGAGTTGCGCGAAAGCGCTTCGGCGGCCGAAAGCGCCGCTATTTGGAAGGGCCGCAAATCCGCCTTTGGCGCAATGGGTCAGATCAACGACTATATGTGTCTTGACGGGACAATTCCGGTCTCGGAGCTACCGCGCGTTCTGAGGGGCATTGCCGATCTTTCGGAAAAATACGGTCTCGACGTCGCGAATGTATTCCACGCGGGCGACGGCAATATGCACCCCTTGATCCTGTTTGACGCCAACAAACCTGGCGACCTGGAGCTTTGTGAAGAGATGGGAGCAGAGGTTTTGAAACTCTGTGTCGAGGCAGGCGGGTGCCTGACCGGAGAGCATGGGGTGGGGATCGAGAAACGCGATTTGATGACCGCGCAGTTCACCGATACCGATATGGAGATGCAGCTCCGCGTAAAGGACGTGTTCGACCCTGACTGGCTGCTGAACCCGGCCAAGGTTTTTCCTTTGCATGTCACCGCGCCGCGACGCGCTCAACGACCCGTGGCAGCCTGACACAGATAGTCTGCTAAGCCCACGGAGTGCAGTGGATCCTGCCGCTCTCCGGGCGCAGGAAAAATGACTGCTTTGCCAAAGAACGAAAGAGGCGCTCGATGCTCCAACCTGCAACTGAAGCTGAACTGTCTGATGCCGTGCAGAGTGCGGCCGGACCGCTACGTATCAGGGGCGGAGGCACCCGTGATGTCGGCAATCCGGTCACTGGAGAGGCGCTGGCCATTGGCGGACTGTCGGGCATTTCGCTTTATGAGCCGGGCGCGCTTACGCTGGTCGCTGAAGCTGGTACACCGGTGGCTGACATCGAAGATGCACTCGCTGGCGAAGGGCAGCGGCTGCCCTTTGAGCCAATGGATCACCGTGCTTTGTTGGGAACGGAAGGTGTTCCAACGATCGGAGGTGTTGTGGCGGCCAATGCCTCGGGTCCCCGGCGCATTCAGGCTGGCGCCTGCCGCGACAGTCTGATTGGCGTGCGGTTTGTCACCGGGGAGGGCGAAATCGTTAAAAACGGCGGTCGGGTGATGAAGAATGTCACCGGCTACGACCTGGTGAAGCTCATGGCCGGCAGTTACGGCACGCTTGGTGTACTGAGCGAGGTCAGTCTGAAGGTTCTGCCAGCTCCGGATGAGGCTGCGAGCCTGTCGGTCTTCGGACTGGAGCCGGACCGCGCGGTGGAGGCTCTGTCCAGCGCACTCGGCTCGCCTTTTGAGGTCTCCGGCGCTGCGCATCTGCCCGATGACAGTGATGGTCCCCGTACTCTCGTCCGAATTGAGGGTTTGTCGGAGCAAGTGAACTATCGCACAGGAAAGCTGAAAACACTCTTGAGCCGGTTTGGTGACGTCGTGGCGGATACGGATCTGGCATCGGTCGAGCGCACTTGGGCCGCAATTCGCGATGTACAGCCGTTCGCGGACGAGAGCGGTGATGTCTGGCGCCTGTCGGTCAAGCCTTCAGATGCGCCGGAGATCGCGAAGCGCAGTGCCGGACGCGTTTTCTTCGACTGGGGCGGCGGGCTTATTTGGGTTCTTGTCCCGCCGGGCACGAATTTGCGGGCACGGTTAGGGACTTTTGCCGGCCATGCAACTTTGATCCGGGCGGCTGAAGAGACGCGCGCTGCGCAGGAAGTATTCCATCCCGAAGCAGCGCCGCTTGCAGCGTTGAGTGCCGGGCTACGCAGCAAATTTGATCCACGGGGGATTCTGAACCCCGGCTTGATGGCCTAAACCGGGGGTGCTGAACCATGCAAACGACATTCTCGCCTGAGCAACTCACCGATCCTGCAACCGAGCGGTCTAACGAGATCCTGCGCAGTTGCGTCCATTGCGGCTTCTGCACGGCGACCTGTCCCACCTACCAGGTCCTTGGCGACGAGCTCGACAGCCCCCGTGGCCGGATTTACCTGATCAAGGACATGCTTGAGAACGAGCGCCCGGCAGATGAGAAGACCGTCAAGCATATCGATCGTTGCCTGAGTTGCCTTGCGTGCATGAGCACTTGCCCTTCGGGCGTGCACTATATGCACCTTGTCGACCATGCCCGCGAGTATATCGAGAACACTTACAAGCGCCCGCCGTTCGAGCGTGTATTGCGCTGGACCCTGGCGTGCATTCTGCCTTATCCGATGCGGTTCCGGGTCGCGATGCTGGGGGCAAAAATCATGCGCCCGTTTGCCCCCTGGATGCCGGACAAGCGCCTGCGTGCCATGCTGGAAATGGCGCCTCAGACCATTCCGCCGGTCAGTCGCAATGACGATCCACAAGTCTTTCCGGCAATCGGAGAGCGCAAGCGTAGGGTCGCGCTGATGACCGGCTGCGCGCAACGTGCGCTCAATACCGACATAAATGATGCAACCATCCGGCTGCTGCGGCGGCTCGGCTGTGAAGTCGTCATCGCGCATGGGCAAGGCTGCTGCGGAGCGCTTACCCACCACATGGGTAAGACGCATGAGAGCCACGCGACGGCGGCCAAGAACATCCGCGCATGGTGGGCTGAAATGCACGGCGATGGGCTCGATGCGATTGTTATTAACACGTCCGGGTGCGGGACGACTGTGAAAGACTATGGCCATATGTTCCGCAACCACCAGCTGGCCCAGGAGGCCGCAGCAGTCGCCGAACTGGCCAAGGATGTTTCAGAGCTTTTGGTGGAGCTCGACGTCCCGGAGTATGAAAAATTCAGTCAGGGCATGACGGTTGCCTACCATGCAGCATGTTCTTTGCAGCATGGGCAGCAAATCAAGACACTCCCTAAGGATCTTCTGCGGCAGGTGGGTTTTAAGGTGGTTGAACCCGCAGATCCGCATCTGTGCTGTGGCTCTGCGGGCACATATAATCTGATGCAGCCAGACATCTCTAAGGAATTGAAATCACGTAAAGTTCAGACGTTGGAGGCCACCAAGCCGGATGTGATCTCTGCAGGGAATATAGGGTGTATGATGCAGATCGGGTCTGGAACGGGTGTCCCGATCGTGCATACGGTGGAGCTGATCGACTGGGCGACCGGTGGCCCCGAGCCCCGCGTCCTGGCAGAGAGCAAAGCTGCCTGATTTGCGCCCTATTCCGGCCTTGCGGGGAAACTAGGACTAAGGTGCATCGGGACCGGAGATAACGGTATGCGCCTCTTCTTGGCCATTGCGGCCGCACTATTTGTAATGGTGGCGATCACGCCCACCAAGCGCTTGGCAGCGCAGGACCAGCCACTTGAGAGCCTTGATACGCTCGATCAGGTGCGGGGCTGGCAGGCAGTGGGCCGGATCGATATCGGCGGCCGTGGCTTTTGCACCGGTACTTTGATCACGTCTGACCTGGTTTTGACGGCAGCGCATTGTCTCTACAACAAACGCACCGGCGAGCGGGTCCGGACCTCAGACATCACGTTCAAACCGGGACTTCGCAATGGCCGTGCCGCAGCGTTCCGGTCCGTCCGACGTTCCGCCGTCCACCCGAAATACACCTATGGGGATCCTGATACGATCAACCGCGTGGCAACAGATATCGCGCTGCTGGAGCTGTCGCGCCCGATAGTGCAGTCCGATATTACGCCCTTGCGGGTCGATCCACAGCGCCGCTGGTTGCAGGAAGTGGCGCTTGTATCTTATGCCCGCGAACGCGAAGAAAGCCCGTCCCTGCAATCGCGCTGTCGTGTGCTTGAACGCGAAGACGTCGTTCAGGTTTTGTCCTGCGATGTCGATTTTGGCGCGTCCGGTGCTCCGGTCATTACGATGGTCGCGGGCCAGCCCCGTGTTGTATCGGTTATCTCGGCCAAGTCGCAATGGAAAGACGAGCGCGTTGCGCTGGCCGTAAAGGTCGAAAGCGCCGTGGAATACCTGCGTCCTCAGCTGCAGGACGATACCGGTGCGCGTCCTCTGGGCGCACCCCGTATTCGGACGCTCAACGATGGTCGCACCATGTCGGGCGGAGCGGGTGCGAAGTTCGTGCGCCCATAAGTTTCGCGCAGCCTCTTGAAAGCCTACAAGGTGTATCCCACCTAATCAGCGTCGGACGCCATTCTGGGTTCGATTGACCATATCCTGGTCGCCCGAACGGGGACCGCGGGAGCTGGTCACGACATTTCGTTATCGCTTCCTGAGGAGGATGACTCATGCGAAACTTTGATCTCGCACCACTTTACCGCGCCACCGTTGGCTTTGATCGCTTTGCCGATCTTGTCGACACTGCACTGCGCGCCGATGCTGGCAATCAGCCCAGCTACCCCCCGTTTAACATCGAAAAGACCGCCGATGATGCCTATCTCATCTCAATCGCAGCGGCCGGATTCCGTGAAGAGGATCTGAATATCGAAGTGCGCGAAAACGCACTGATCGTCTCGGCTAAGAAAACCGAGACCGAAGAAAACCGCACCTACCTCCATCGCGGGATCGCAAACCGGGCGTTCGAGCGGCGCTTTCATCTTGCGGACCACGTGCGTGTGAGCGGTGCAAAGCTTGAAAATGGCATGCTCGGCATCGAACTTGTCAGAGAAATCCCCGAAGCACTGAAACCCCGCCGGATCGAAATTTCCGGCCCGACATCGAAAGTTGTCGAAGGCACGGCCGCCGCCTAACCCCCGGCTGATGGCCCCCACAAAGGCGCGTCGAGAGGCGCGTCTTTTTTTTCTGCGTCAGTTCAGCATTTCAAGGCGCTCCAGCCGGGGCAGCGCCGCGAATTCTGCGCTCAGGCGTCGGAGGAACGTCTGCTGATCTGTCTTGTGTGGAAGGCCGGTATGTGCGTTCGGGTCGATCATGCGGGGCTCAGCTAAGGCGCTCAGAAACGTATTCAGCGCTTTGATCGCAGCAGGTTCCGGCGGGTGCATCAGCATGAGTGCGTGGGCAAGAACTGCCTTGCGTTTCGGAACCGGGCGGCAACGCTTAATGCGCATCGCTGTGCCTGCAAATTTCAGGCCATCGAGCTGCACATTATGTGCCCCGTCGCAAAACGCGCCCGGTTGCCAGCCACGACTTGCGCCGGGACCCAGCGCCTTTTCGATAGGAGCGCAGAGCGCATCATACTCGTCGTCGATATTCAGACTGAGCTCCGCCGGTGTCGCATAGACGTGGCTTACATTGACGATGCCGGGGCCCTGGGGCGTAACATCCCCGCCTGTAGCGCGCAGTGACACGGGCCACCCCGCATTGGCCAGCTGATTTGCCACGCGGTCAAATCCGGGAAGCTTCGACATCTTTTTTGGAGCGACAAGACTCCGTGGACTTTGCCAGAACCAGAGAAATCGCGCATGCGGCGCTTCAGCGACATGCCCGAGTAGGTCCGCCTCCCGCGCCAATGCTGCTCCGGCCTCAAGCGTGGTGATGTTCAACGATCAGACCGAAAGACACACGTACTTCATTTCGAGATATTCGTCGATCCCGTGGTGCGAGCCTTCGCGTCCCAGCCCAGACTGCTTGACCCCGCCAAAGGGTGCAACCTCGGTCGAGATGATCCCCGTGTTCACTCCTACGATGCCGTATTCCAGTGCTTCGGATACGCGCGTGACGCGGCTGATATCCTTGGCGTAAAAGTAGGCCGCAAGCCCGAAGATCGTGTCATTTGCGTTCGCAATTGCTTCTTCTTCAGTCTCGAATTTGAAGAGCGGCGCCACCGGACCGAAAGTCTCTTCGTGGCTGACCTTCATGGACTGGTTTATTCCGGTGGCCACTGTGGGGGTGAAAAAGGTGCCGCCTAATGGATGCGGTGTGCCGCCCGTCAGGATCGCGCCACCCTTTGCGGTGATATCGGAAAGATGACTTTGAACCTTTTCAACCGCCTCGTCGTTGATCAGTGGGCCGATGGTTACGCCGTCATCAAAGCCATCGCCGACTTTTAGCGCCTCTACGGCAGCGGCCAGTTTCTCGGCGAAAGCTTCATAAACGGTGTTCTGGACATAGATGCGGTTGGCACAGACGCAGGTTTGCCCCGCATTGCGAAACTTGCAGGCCATCGCACCTTCAACGGCCGCATCGAGATCCGCGTCGTCAAAAACGATAAAGGGCGCGTTGCCGCCAAGCTCCATCGAGCATTTCTTTACTTGATCAGCAGACTGGCGCAGCAGAATACGGCCGACCTCCGTTGAGCCGGTGAAGGTAATCTTCCGCACGATCGGGTTTTCGGTGAGCTCCTTGCCGACCTCGACCCCGCTGGCGGCGGTCAGGATCGAGAACAGCCCTTTTGGAATGCCTGCCCGGTCGGCCAGTATGCCGAGCGCGAGGGCCGAGAGCGGCGTGTCTTCGGCGGGTTTCGACAGGAAGGCACAGCCTGCGGCAAAGGCAGGTGCTGCCTTGCGGGTGATCATCGCGTTGGGGAAGTTCCAGGGTGTGATCGCGCCGACGACACCCACAGGCTGCTTGATTACCTGAATACGCTTGTCGGGCATGTGGCCGGGGATCGTCTCGCCATAGACGCGCTTGGCTTCCTCGGCAAACCATTCAACGAAGGACGCACCATAAGCGATCTCGCCGCGCGCCTCGGCCAGCGGCTTGCCCATCTCGGCGGTCAGGATCCTGGCCAGATCCTCCTGGTTTTCCATCATCAGCTCGAACCAGCGGCGCAGCACAGTGGCGCGGTCTTTGGCGGTGCGCGCGGCCCAGGCTTTCTGCGCAGGCTCGGCGGCGGCGATGGCGCGGGCGACCTCGGCCCGGCTCAGATCCGGAACCTCGGCAATCACATCGCCCCGGGCAGGGTTGCGCACGGCGAAGGTCGCGCCACTGTCGGCCTCGCCCCACTCGCCCGCGATATAGGCTTTGGTGGCCAGAAGCTCCGGGTCGGAAAGCTGGCTGCGCAGATCTGTTATGGTGTCGAGCATTCTGGACCCTCCCCTCCAAGTCGTCCTATGACCTGACCTAACGCGGGCACTCCCGCGGGACAAGCGGGAGAGAGCAGATGGACTGGGACGCGGCTTATAACAACGCCGACTATATCCCCGGCGCGCAGGATTATATCGCGCGGTGGGCGCGGGACGCTGCGGCATTTCGGGACACGGCACGGGCGCATCTGGACATCAGCTACGGCGATCACAACAGGGAGGCGTTTGATCTGTTCTTGCCAGAGGGCGCGCCAAGTGGATTGGTGGTGTTCGTGCATGGCGGGTACTGGCTGCGCTTTGACCGGACCTACTGGTCTCATTTCGCGGCCGGCCCGCTTGCGCGGGGCTGGGCTGCAGCGTTGCCATCCTATCCTCTGTGTCCCGAGGTGGCGTTGCCGCAAATCACAGAGTCTGTAGCCCAAGCGGTGGCCAAAGCAGCTGCCGCTGTCGGAGGACCGATCCGGTTGGCAGGCCACTCTGCCGGGGGACATTTGGTGGCGCGTCTGCCAGCCGTGCTCCCGCCCAAAATCACGGCACGAATTTCTCGGATTGTCCCAATCTCTCCGGTTGCTGACCTGAGGCCATTGATGCAAACGGCCATGCGAGAGCAGCTGCATCTGAATGATGCAGTTTGCGCTTTGGAAAGCCCGGCTTTGCACCAAGCCCCGGCGTTGCCAGTCACAGTCTGGGTTGGCGCGGAAGAACGCCCGGTCTTCCTGGATCAGGCCCGTTGGCTCGCGAATGCGTGGGGCGCTAACCTCAGGATTGATCCCGGGCGCCACCATTTTGATGTGATCGATGGATTGTGCGAAGCCGAAAGCCCGCTGACGTCGGCTTTACTTAGCTGACAGCTGATGGCGGCTAGGGCAGACAGGCCCATACCACAGTGTTGGCCAAGGCGCACCAATCCTGGGGCTTTTGTCACTTGCCGTACCGGTGCTGCCATGTCGGTAAAGGATCGTCATCGGCTGTTTTCGCCAAAAAAACGCCGCGCGCGATGGCTCTGGACAAACAACACGCCGCAGTGTGTCCAAGCGCCACCGGATCGCTCGGTCCGCGCTCCCCTGTCGACGCGGCAAACACGAGATCGCCATCATAGGGTGTGTGGGACGGCACCAAAGCCCGCGCCATGCCGTCATGGGCGGCCACGGCCATCCGCGTCGCCTCAGCTTGTGTGAGGGTCGCATCGGTGGCCACAATCGCAATCGTTGTCGCTGCTCCGTGCCCTTTGGTGACGGGGGCAAGTTCCGGGTCAGGCGGTTTGAAACCGCAGCCGCCGAATTCACTGCCAAGTTCGAAGCAAGCTGCCCAAAACTGACCGGTGGTTGTGTTGATTGACGACCCCAGCGCATTCACTGCAACAAGTGCCCCAACCGTCGCACCGTCATCCAGCACTGCAGAAGCGCTGCCCAGCCCACCCTTGAGCGTCGCGGTCGTTGCGCCTGTGCCTGCGCCGACGCTGCCGAGAGCGAATGTCGCCTGCGCCTCCGCCACAGCGGCTCGACCCAGAACGGGGTAGGGGTTATCTTGCCAGTCTTTGTCGCCGCCGTTCAGAAGGTCGAACAGGATCGCCGACGGCACGATGGGCACACGTTGCCCGCCGACATCGAAGCCACGGCCTGCTCCGCGTAAAGCATCGGCAACGCCCGAGGCCGCCGCCAGCCCAAGCGCCGAACCGCCAGAAAGCACCAGTGCGTCAACCTCCTGCACAAGTTTGTCTGGAGCCAGAAGGTCGGTTTCGCGCGTGCCGGGCGCACCACCCATCACGTGCACGCCTGCCGTAAAGGGTTTCTCAGCGGTCAGGACCGTAACGCCGGATTTGATGCGTTCGTCCTGGGCGTTCCCGACGCGAAGCCCGGCCACATCGGTGATCAGATTGCTCGGTCCTGGCGTCATGGTGTGGCTCGCAGCATTGTGCCCGGGAATGCCCCAAGCCGACGCAGGCGTTTGCTGCCAGTGAAAGTACCGGCGTCGGGGAGGAGGAGCACGCAGGTGTCTTCGTCCTCCAGCGCAACCAGAATTTCGGTGATGACGGTCGCCGCGAAATATCCCCCGAGACGGGCTCTTAATCCCGTGCCCTGACATACCTCCACATGGTCAAGCTCCAGAGAGGGTTTTTCATCCAGCAAGTGCGCGAAAACCAGCGGTTGGGAGGCGAACTGCCCCGAAAACACGGCGATCTCAACTGGTGCGCGCGTGGCGGTCATATGCAGCGGCCTCCATCAACCTCCATTACCACGCCTGTGATCATGCTGGCCTCATCCGAGCACAGAAAACAGGCGGCGTTGCCCAAATCCTCTGGTTGCGAAAAACGCCCGATCGGGATCGTTGATAGGAATTTTGCGCGCATCTCCGGCGTGTCCTCGCCCAGAAAAGACGCAAGTAGCGGGGTTTCGCCGGCCACGGGGGCCAGCGCATTCACCCGAACACCGACTGGGGCAAGCTCTACCGCCATTGCCTTGGTAGCAGTTACCATCCAACCTTTCGAGGCATTGTACCAGTTGAGCTTGGGTCGCGGGCTCATTCCAGCGGTGGAGGCCACGTTCAGGATCGCGCCACTTCCGCGCGCTTTCATGCCCGGCACAAAAGCCCGTGCAGTCAGAAAGACAGACTTTGCATTGACGGCGAGCACGCGGTCGAACTCCTCCTCGGTGACGTCCTCCATCAGTTTCGGCAAATGGGTGATGCCCGCATTGTTGACCAGAATGTCCGGAACGCCGGTCTGTTCAGCCATCGCTGCAACACTGGCCCCGTCCGCAACGTCGACAGTCACTGCCTCGGCATGCAACTCGGATGCGATGGATTCCGCCGCCTGCGTGTTGATATCTGCCACCCAGACCATCGCACCTTCGGCTGCGAATTTCTGTGCAATCCCGGCGCCAAAGCCTGACCCGCCTCCGGTGACAATGGCTGTTTTTCCCTGAAGTCTCATTCTGTTCTCCCCCCTGTCTCGGATAGTATTGACGTTGGTCAGTGCGCAGGACAATCCCTTGGGTCTCTCCGTCGATGTGGCGTCATATGGGGCAGGCGAGTGACACAGCATATAGGCGTGTCATCGGCAAAAACCGATGCCGGATCAGGTTCTGATTAAATCCCGCCAGACACCGTTTCGGGTGTTTTCCTTGCGACGACCGCGAATTCGGGGCCATGTTCCGAAAAGGCGTTTCCGGCAACATCTTTAAAGACGTTCTCTACAACAAAGCCGCCCTCCAATAGCTCTTTTTTCAAGCTCTTTGGACTGAAGTATTGCAACCAGTTAAATACCGTTTCGGCTTTGCCATTCATTTGGAAGATGCTGTACTTGTCCAGCATGACCGCATGGCTTTCATATTTGAAGGTATTTACGAAACAGTAATACTCGTCTGCAGACCAGAAATGGTTTAGCTGATTTCTCTCATAGAAGCAGGCTTCCTCGCGGGCAGAAAACGCGTTCATCGAGTAGACGTCCAGAAGAACGGCGCCCGACTCATTTAGGCATTTATGGAACGTACCAAGCAGCACTTTTCTCTGTACTGGGCTCAAAGCACAATAATCACACATGATCATTGTGATCAGGTCAAATTTGCCTCTCGGTTGAAACTCAAGATAGTCTGTTTGGATATAGTCTATGGTCTGATTGGCGAGCGCTGCCTGTTCTTTGGCATAGTGAATTGAGCGTCGTGAAAAGTCTAAACCCGTTATACTCGCGCCCGATCTTGCAAATCGGGACGTGTATAAACCCGGCCCGCACCCAAAATCGCAAACCGATTTGTCTGGCCCAAGTTTGAATTGCGTCGTGATCCAGGCAGAACACGCGTCAATAAAGTCGGCGTTTCTGGATGAGATATCAAGGTCTCTATTCAGGTGAAAAGCGAGCATTTGCTCGGACCGATACTCGTCTCTCCATAAAGAAGCGGCAGTGTACTCTGCGAAGACTTCAGGTCTTTCATTGATTTTACGGAGTGTTTCGAACATTGCGTGCGCCCGTCTAAAACTTGCTCAGCTGTTTGCTAAGGCCACCCGACACATGTAGCGGCCTTCGTAAATCGCATTGGTGCGGCGATTATACACCGTGACGTCGCTTGGGTTTATAAGGCTTAGCCCGATTAACGACCTGCGTTCGGGATCATTTGAAGACAACCGACCGCGTTGGAACGACGCCACTTATCCAGATATGCTGCATCCTCCGCCGTTATAGGATATCCTGGCCTCTCGAGAAGCCAGATAGCAGCACAAAAGAAGGCTGTTCTTGGAGTGCAGGGCTTTGTGAGAGACCGTCTTACTGTGCATATCAGGCGTGGATCGCGCCATCGCCGCAGGCTAGAGCCGCTTCGCGCATTGCTTCCGAATAGGTGGGATGTGCGTGGCAGGTGCGGGCGAGGTCTTCGGCTGCCGCGCCGAACTCCATGGCCACGCAGACCTCATGGATCAGGTCGCCCGCCATCGGACCGATCACATGGGCCCCCAGAATGCGGTCGGTTTTCTTGTCCGCAAGTAGCTTGACGAACCCGTCGGCTGCAAAGTTCGCCTTGGCGCGCCCGTTCCCCATGAAGGAGAATTTACCAACCTTATAGTCGATCCCAGCTGCTTTCAGCTCTTCCTCGGTCTTGCCGACCGAGCCGACCTCGGGGTGGGTGTAGATCACGCCCGGGATCACATCGTAGTTCACATGCGGGTGCTGACCGGCGATCATCTCAGCCACCGCCATGCCCTCATCCTCGGCCTTATGCGCCAGCATCGGGCCTTCGATCACATCACCAATAGCATAGACGCCCGGCACGTTGGTCCGATAGCTGCCATCGGTTGCAATCTGGCCGCGGTCGGTGAGCTCTACGCCAAGGGTTTCAAGGCCGAGCCCCTCGGTAAAGGGCTTGCGGCCGGTGGAGACGAGCACGACATCGGCGTCCAATGCGTGCGCGCTGTCGTCCTTGCGCAGCTTATAGTGGACTTTCGCTTTGGTCTTGAGCGTTTCGACCCTGGAGACCGCAGCGCCGAGGACAAACTCCAGCCCCTGTTTCTTAAGTATTTTCTGAAACTGGCGTGAAACCTCGGCGTCCTGGCCGGGAGTGATGGCGTCCAGAAACTCCACGACCGTCACCTCGGTGCCAAGGCGTGCATAAACCGATCCCAGCTCAAGCCCGATCACGCCACCACCGACAACGACCATCTTCTTTGGGACTTTCGGAAGATCCAGTGCTCCGGTAGAGGTCACGACGACTTTCTCGTCGATCGTGACCTCTGCACCGGGGATGGAGGCAGCGTCGGATCCTGATGCAATGATGATATGCTTTGCTTCGTGCACGTCGTCGCCGACCTGAACTTTGCCGGCTTCCGGGATCGCACCCCAGCCCTTGAGCCAGTCTATCTTGTTCTTCTTGAACAGAAATTCGACACCCTTTGTATTCTGGCCGATCACGTCGTCCTTGTAGGCGAGCATTTGTTTCCAGTCGATTTTCGGGGCGGAGACCTTCACGCCCATTTTTTCGAAATTGTGCTCTGCCTCATGCACCTGGTGGGAGGCATGCAGCAGCGCCTTTGACGGGATACAGCCCACGTTCAGGCAGGTGCCGCCGAGCGTCTCGCGCCCTTCCACGCAGGCGGTTTTCAGGCCGAGCTGCGCGCAACGGATCGCGCAGACATACCCGCCGGGCCCCGAGCCGATGATGATGACGTCATAGCTTGCCATGGGTCGTTTTTCCTTTTGTTGGTGCGGGGGGGGCGCTGCCCCCGCGGTGCTGTGCACCGCCCCCCGGAGTATTTTTGCAAAGAAGAAGTCATAGGAGTGTGCTCAGCAGCATGATCACGGTGGCGAGGAAGCCGACCATCCAAATGAGCGATCGCCAGGGGGCGAGGCCCTGGACATAAGCGGGCACATAGAGAATGCGCGCGATCAGGTAGGTGTGGGCGCAGGCCTGAGTGAGCGCCGTGGACTGGTCCGAGAGGGTGACGACTACCACTGCGATGGTGAACAAGATCAACCCTTCGAAATGGTTGTTCATCGCCCGTTGAACGCGGCCTGCGGTCCCGGTCAGATGGATCGGCTCGTCGCGCGGGCTCATCGCTTTCTTTGGGCCGATCTGGAGGTTCGCCGCGATGGAGAACATCGTGAACTGAACGACCTGCAGCAGGAAGGCAAGGGCGAGGACGGTGAGTTCGGGGGTCATTGGTGTACCTCTTTGCCACGCGTTAGCCACCAACGGAGCAACGCGCACCAGGTTACGAAAACGACTAACCCATTAAGAGCGCCTAATGCACCTATAACTATCTCAAAGAAAATTCCTGCTTGGCGACCGGCAAAAAACGGATCGGTTCCCCAATAGCCAAATAAGAGAACTCCAAAAGAGAACGCGATTGCTGTCGCCACTGCCAAGTTTCCAGTGAGAGTTGCGTAGGTAAACGCAATCAAAAGGGCCAGCCAAGTTCCATTTTGAACCCAAGACATCTCAGACGCAGAAATCTCAATCACGCGGATCGCGTTGAGCGTAAGGTACAAACCGATCTGTAGCTTCAGGCAAAGCAGGAGGAGGCGACGAAATCGCGCCGCTTCCCCTGACTTCGATATTTGTAGGCGCCCCAGCACGGTTGGAGTTACAAATCCATCAACAGCCGCCGCGGATCCTCAAGCGCTTCCTTGACGCGGACGAGGAAGGTCACAGCACCTTTGCCGTCGACGATCCGGTGGTCATAGCTGAGCGCCAGATACATCATCGGGCGGATCTTGATCTCGCCATTAATGACCATCGGACGGTCCTGGATTTTGTGCATGCCGAGGATACCCGATTGCGGCGGGTTCAGGATCGGCGAGGACATGAGCGAGCCGTAGACGCCGCCGTTGGAGATGGTGAATGTGCCGCCCTGCATCTCTGCCATCGACAGCTTGCCGTCGCGGGCGCGCTTGCCCTTCTCGGCGATGGCCTTTTCGATTTCCGCAAAGCTCATCGCGTCGGCGTCCCGGATCACTGGCACCACAAGGCCCTGCGGTGTGCCTGCGGCAATGCCCATATGCACGAAGTTCTTGTACACGATGTCGGTGCCGTCGATCTCGGCGTTCACCTCCGGGACTTCTTTCAGCGCGTGGCAGCAGGCCTTTGTGAAGAAGGACATGAAGCCCAGGCGCACGCCGTGCTTCTTCTCAAAGAGGTCCTTGTATTCCTTCCGCAGCGCCATCGTCTCAGACATGTCCACCTCGTTATAGGTGGTAAGCATCGCGGCGGTGTTCTGGCTGTCCTTCAGACGCTTGGCGATGGTCTGGCGCAGCTTGGTCATTTTGACCCGCTCCTCCCGGGCGGCGTCCTCGGCGGCGACAGGCGCGCGCGGCGCGGCGGGCGCGGTCGGGGCGGTGGGCTGCGGTGCCGACAGCGCAGCCAACACATCGCCCTTCATGACACGACCATCGCGGCCGGTGCCCGCAACCTCGGCCGGGGACAGATTATTTTCTGCCATCAGCTTTTTGGCTGAGGGCGCGTCCTCGACATCCCTGGCGGCGCCGTTCCCGGGCGCGGCGGCCGGCATGGGCGCCGGTTCTGCTGTGGCCGGCACGGCGCCTGCGCCTCCAATAACAGCGAGCTTGGCAGTGGCATCAACTGTGGCCCCTTCCTGGGCGACAATCTCAGTCAGTGTGCCCGAAGCTGGTGCCGGTACTTCTACCGATACTTTGTCGGTCTCCAGCTCGCACAGCATCTCGTCTTGAGACACTGCATCGCCCACTTTCTTGAACCAGGTGGAAACAGTGGCTTCCGTCACTGACTCTCCGAGTGTGGGAACCATAACATCAACGCTGTTGCCGCCGGTTGCCGCTGCTGTCGCGGGTTCGGCGGCGGACGGGGCTGCTGCCGGGGCTTCAGGGGGCGCTGACGGCGCTTTGGCAGCTCCTGAACCTTCGCCTATGGACGCAAGGAGCGCGTCCACACCGACTGTCGCGCCTTCCTCGGCGACGATCTCCGACAGGGTTCCGGCGGCGGGCGAGGGGACCTCCACCGTGACCTTGTCGGTTTCCAGCTCACAGAGCATCTCGTCAACTGCGACGGTGTCGCCGGGCTTTTTAAACCATGTGGCCACTGTGGCCTCGGTCACGCTTTCGCCCAGCGTGGGGACTCGGACTTCGATTGACATATTCCTACACCTCGAGAGTGAGCGCTTCGTTCACGAGCGCGGCTTGTTGTGCTTTGTGCTGGCTGGCCAGACCCGTTGCAGGTGAGGCCGACGCGGCACGCCCGGCATAAACCGGACGCGTGTGCTTGGCGCCAATACGGGTCAGCACCCATTCGATGTTTGGCTCGACAAAAGTCCAGCCGCCCTGGTTCTTCGGCTCCTCCTGACACCAGATGATCTCAGCGCCTTTGAACCGCTCCAGCTCTTTCATCAGCGCCAGAGCCGGGAAAGGATAGAATTGCTCAAGCCGCAGCAGGTAGACATCGTCGATGCCACGGGCGTCGCGTTCTTCAAGCAGGTCGTAATAGACTTTGCCGGAACAGACCACGACCCGTTTTATCTTGTCGTCGCACTTCAGCGTGGTGTCCGAATTTCCTTTCTGGGCATCGTCCCACAACACCCTGTGGAAACTGGAGCCTGTGGTGAAGTCCTCTGCCGTCGAGACCGCCAACTTGTGGCGCAGGAGCGACTTTGGTGTCATCAGCACGAGCGGTTTGCGGAATGAACGATGCAGCTGGCGTCGCAGGATGTGATAGTAATTCGCGGGCGTTGTGCAGTTGGCCACGATCCAGTTGTCCTCGGCGGACATCTGAAGAAAGCGTTCCAGCCGGGCAGACGAGTGTTCCGGACCTTGACCCTCGAACCCATGCGGCAGGAGCATCACTAGGCCGGACATGCGCAGCCATTTGCGCTCGCCCGAGCTGATGAACTGGTCGAACATGATCTGAGCTCCGTTGGCGAAGTCGCCAAACTGCGCTTCCCACATCGTCAGGGCGTTTGGTTCAGCCAACGAGTAGCCGTATTCGAATCCGAGCACCGCGTATTCGCTCAACGCACTATCGATTACTTCATAGCGAGCTTGTCCGTCACGGATGTGGTTCAATGGATAGTAGCGCTCTTCAGTTTCCTGGTTCACGAGCCCAGAATGGCGCTGAGAGAATGTGCCTCTCGTGCTGTCCTGTCCCGCAAGCCGAACCGGGAAGCCCTCGGTCAGAAGCGACCCGAAGGCCAGCGCTTCGCCCGTCGCCCAATCGAACCCTTGGCCGGATTCGAACATTTTCTCGCGCGCCGTTAAAAGACGACCGACAGTCTTATGCATCGGAAAGCCTTCCGGGACCCGCGTGAGTGCAGCGCCGACCTCGGCCAGGGTCTCTGGCGCAATTGCCGTCTGGCCCCTCTGGTAGTCTTCCTTTTCCTTTTCCAGATGCGACCAGCGGCCGTCCAGCCAGTCGGCCTTGTTGGGCTTGTAGTCTTTCCCGATCTCGAATTCTTCGTTCAAGTGCGCCTGGAACTGCGCCTTTGAATCTTCGATTTCGCCCTCCGGGATCAGACCGTCCTTTACCAGACGCTCGGTGTAAAGCTGCAGCGTCGTCTTGTGACCTTTGATGCGCTTGTACATGATGGGGTTGGTGAACATTGGCTCATCGCCTTCGTTATGACCGAAACGGCGATAGCAGAAGATGTCGATCACCACGTCCTTGTGGAACTTCTGGCGAAACTCTGTTGCGACCTTGGCCGCATGGACCACCGCCTCCGGGTCATCACCGTTGACATGGAAGATCGGCGCTTCCACCACCAGCGCGTTGTCGGTCGGATAGGGTGAGGATCGTGAGAAGTGAGGAGCGGTTGTAAAGCCGATCTGGTTGTTGACAACGATATGGATCGTGCCGCCGGTCTTGTGTCCGCGCAAACCCGAAAGCGCAAAACACTCAGCGACCACGCCCTGTCCTGCAAAGGCCGCATCGCCATGCAGCAGGATTGGCAGGACTGCGGTGCGATCCGTATCGCCCAACTGGTCCTGTTTTGCGCGCGCTTTGCCGAGTACGACCGGATTAACGGCCTCCAGGTGCGAGGGGTTTGCCGTCAGCGACAGGTGCACAGTGTTGCCGTCAAACTCCCGATCAGACGAGGCGCCAAGGTGGTATTTTACGTCACCTGAACCATCCACATCTTCGGGTTTGAAGGAGCCTCCCTGAAACTCGTTGAAGATCGCGCGATAGGGCTTCGACATCACATTGGCCAGCACCGACAACCGCCCGCGGTGGGGCATGCCGATCACGATATCCTGCAGACCCAGGCTGCCGCCGCGCTTGATGATCTGTTCCATTGCAGGGATCAGCGCTTCGCCGCCATCCAGGCCGAAGCGCTTGGTTCCCATGTATTTGACGTGCAGGAACTTCTCAAAGCCCTCGGCTTCGACGAGCTTATTCAGGATCGCCTTCCGTCCTTCGCGGGTGAAAGCAATTTCCTTGCCGAAGCCCTCGATGCGCTCTTTCAGCCAGCCCGCCTGTTCGGGGTCTGAGATATGCATGTACTGCAGCGCGAAGGTGCCAGCATAGGTGCGCTTAACAATCTCCATAATCTGGCGCATTGAGGCGACCTGAAGCCCCAACACCTGATCGATAAAAATGGGCCGGTCCATGTCAGACTCGGCAAATCCATACGTTTTGGGGTCCAGTTCGGGATGCGGCGTTTGATTGCGCATGCCGAGCGGATCGATATCGGCGATGAGATGGCCCCGGATACGATAGGCACGGATAATCATTAGCGCTCGAATACTGTCGAGCACCGCGCGTTTTATCTGATCATCGCTGACCTCAACGCCTTTTTCGGCGGCTTTGGCTTTGATCTTGTCTCCGGCAGCTTTTTCTTCGATCGCCGGCGCTTCGGCCCATTCGCCGGTTAATGCGCCCGTTAATTCGTCATTGGGTTGCGGCGGCCAGTCGCCGCGGCTCCAGCTCGGGCCGGCTGCCTCGGCTTTTACGTCGACATCCGCGTCACCAAGGGTGGCGAAAAACTCGGCCCAGGCCGCGTCCACGGCCCCGGGATCATTGGCATACTGCGCATAAAGCTGTTCGAGATAAGCCGCGTTCTGCCCCTGCATAAAAGAGGAGGCGTGGAAAACGTCGTTTGGGCTGTGTTCTGTCATGACGAAACCTCGTTCTGGATTGGGCCGTAGTTCTGTTCAGCAAAAATTAACCAAGCGAACCGCAACACTGAAAACTCCATTGCTGCGAAGATGCGCCTCCGGAGCCACGCGGGGTGATCTGAAATGAGGAGTTTTTCATGCAACGCCACGATTATCTCTTTTTGCTTGGCGCCCCGAAGTCCGGCACGACAAGTGTCGCGCATTGGTTGGGCGGGCTTGAGGATACTGTGCTCTCCCGGCGCAAAGAAACTCTTTACTTTACAGACTACGCGCAGAGGGAGTGGTCCGGGCCGGGGGCTGGGTACACGCAGGGTGCCCCCAAAACCCTCGAGGACTTCTACGATCAGTTTTCGCACGAGCCTGACGCCAACCTGCGCATCGAAGCGTCCACTGATACGCTGTCCTGCGCCAGCGGCTTTCGGAAGTTGCTCGAGTTTCGGGAGAGGCCGGAGGTGAGGTCTGTAAAAATCCTTGCCGTACTGCGAGATCCCGTCGAGCGGATTGTCTCTGAGTTCGAACACACGTTGCGGTTTGGTTGGCAAAAGCCAGATCTGCTGGCCTCGCTCCGCCGCGAAGATGAACGGCGTAGCCGCGGTTGGCATCCACTTTTCTACCACGTGTTCAGGTCGCGCTATGCTGATCAGCTTGCCGCTTTCCAGGCGGCCTTTGGGAAAGACCTTCTGATCGTAGACTACCTGACCCTCGGGGATCCACAGACTATGAAAACGTTGGCGGATTTCGCTGGACGACCGCTTCCGGAAGTCGCGCAAAAGCTTGAACGACGCAACGAAAGAGAGGTCTTCGGCCGTCCTGAGCTTGCCCGCCTGACCGGGCATGGAGCGGCGCGGAAGCTGGCGCGACTTGTCGTGCCTAAGCCTTTGCGTGCTGGCATCCGGAATACGCTTCGCGGGGCACGGGTGGAACGCATCCAACCCTCCGCGGCCGAGATTGCGTTTATCATGGGCCGATTGCGGGACGACATAGAAGCCTGTCTGCGTAATCCCGCAATTCCGACTGAGAACTGGACGTGTCGCGCCTATCTTTAAGAAGTGGCCTCGCAGCACAGCCGGACCAGCGGTGGGGCGGATAAATTCGCGAGAGCCGGTCATGAGACCACCTCGAGCGGATTGGGGCCGTGCTTGTTGTCTCCAGGCTGGCTTGGTCGGGTCAGCCACCAAAACAAAAGTAGGGGGGAAACCAACGCGACTATCAGGGCTGGGATTGTGATCAGCAACGTCAGGCGTGTGAACAGGATGTCCATACGTCCGCCCGACGCGAACATGTCGGCAAATCCGATGCCAAAGACCAGAACCGCCACCGCGCTAATCAGCATCAGAAGTGGAAAAAGGGCAAAAAGCCCGCTGCGTCCGCCGTCGTGCATCCGGCGCCACGCCACGGCCAGATGCGGCAGAAAAACGAGCGCCGCGGCGAGTGTCTGAACAGGTTGGTTGCTTACCGCAACGGTCGCGGTGCCGGTGTCGGTTTCAATCTCCGTCACGGTTGAGAAGAAGGCCCAGTCGACCGCTCCTGCTGCGATATTCAAAACCACAAGAAACAGGAAAAACCACCAGTACTCAGACCGTGACGCCCGGCCCGAGAATGTCACGAATTTTGCAAAGCAACTTTTGACCGCTCCGGAGAAACTCATGGCATGGCCCCCCGCGGATCGGGACCGAACCGGTTTGCACCCGCCTCGGTCGGACGCCCCAACCACCACAAGACCAGAAGCGGTGAAACAATCAGAACCGCCAATGCGCAGAACAAAACAATCGCAGTGATTGCAGAAAGCAGCGTGCCCGGTTCTCCGAAGCTCTCTGCCAGACCCATGCCAAAGGTGGAAAAGGTAGCTGTGCCGATCATTACGATCAGCGGGTAAACCAGATGCAATCCAGACCGTCCGCTGTCGTGCATCCGTCGCCAGCCTACGGCCGTCAGTGGCAGAAAGATCACCAGCGAAAAAACCAGAGCGATTGGTCCTGACGTCTGTGCACGTTCACCAACGCGGTCTTCGTCGGCGATCTCGACCATCTCGACGCTGCCTGGAAAGAGCCGCATATCGAGAACGCTCGCAATCATTCCACCGACAAACACAAACAGGAAGAAATACCAGTACTCGGGCCGAGAAGCCCGCCCCGAGAAGGTGACGTATTTGGAAAAACACGTCCGTATGGCTTGTGTGAAGGTCACAAAGCCGCCCGCTCTTGTGGGTGGCCAAACATATTCGAGCCGGGTTGAGACTTCTGCGACAGCATAACGATCAGAAACACCAGCGAGACTAAGGTTGCCAACACTGTCAGAAAGCCAAAGAAGACGGAGTTTGTGATAAGCGACAGGCCGATTCCGGCAACGGCGATGGGGAGCGGGATCAGAAGAAACCATCCAGCCCTGCCAGTGTCGTGCAGTCGACGCCATCCTGAGGCGAGTAGCGGACAGAGCATTGCGAGAGAAATCAGAGATCCAATGATACCACCATTGTAGCTTTGCCGAAGCGCTTGCCCGGTCTCTCGAGTTCCATCTGAATTAATGGTGATTGAATGGACGACCTCAATCGCTGGTCCGAAGATAGCGCCGTGAGTTACGGGAATCGCAGCGGACACCAAAAAGCATGCAAGGACAAACCACCAGAACTCGGGACGCGAGGCCCGCCCTGAGAAAGTAACGTATTTCCGCAAACACGTCTGTATGGCTTCCATGAAAGTCACAACTTTGCCGACCACTTCATAGCTGAGATTTGCACCCGTTCTTCCGAAACACGTTCGGTCATTGCTCAGCTCCCATTGGATAGGTTGTGAGAATGACGACCACGTCGATAACAAGAGGCTCTTCCAGGATATCGTCTAACTTACCTTCAAAGAGTTCGTGGAGACGAATATTGGTTCGCCAGTTTGCTCCTGTGGCGTCCTGGCGGATTGCGTACATTTCTCCGACGCGTCCGAAGTCACCCTCCTGCGCCCCATCAGCAGCCAAGAGCCGCGTGAATATCTTTGCTGCTGACGCATCATTCAAACTTCCTAACAGGCAAACCGCAAAGCTGTTTTGATCCTCCGTCGAGAGTTGTGCGAAGGTTCCGCTCTTTGTCAGTGTTATCGCATCGCGGCCTGCACCTTTGGCGAGCATCTTTGTTAGGATGCGGCGCTCTGACCATAGTTGGGCCGACGCCTGTTCGGGTTGGTTTGCCACCAGAAGCGCGTCAGCATAGGCGTGCTGGAAAGCTTCGGTGTCGAACTCGCCGCGCCAACCTTTCTCCAAAAGCGCTGTGTGCCTCTGATCCAGATTGTTGCTTGGAGTCGTGCAGATCGTCATTGCCTCGTCTAACGGGCCATAGGGCTCACTCTGTGAACTTGCAAAGGCAGGGCCGCACAAAAGTGCGGTGCCGAACACGAGTGCGAGACCTCTGGACATTCAGCCAATCGCCTCCAGCACCGCTTCGCCAAGTCCTGCAGGGCTTTCGGCGACCACGATGCCGGCGGATTTCATCGCTTCGATCTTGTCCTCGGCGCCGCCTTTGCCGCCAGCGACAATCGCGCCGGCATGGCCCATCCGGCGGCCCGGAGGTGCTGTGCGGCCTGCGATGAAGCCGGCGGTTGGCTTCCAGCGGCCCTTTTTCTTCTCATCCGCCAGAAACTGCGCGGCTTCTTCCTCGGCCGAGCCACCGATCTCACCGATCATGATGATGCTTGTGGTCTCGTCATCTGCCAGGAACCACTCCAGCACATCAAGGTGTTCTGTGCCTTTGATCGGGTCGCCCCCAATGCCGACGCAGGTGGATTGTCCCAAGCCCACATCGGTGGTCTGCTTGACGGCCTCATAAGTCAGAGTACCAGATCGCGACACGACACCGACAGAGCCCCGTTTGTGGATATGGCCGGGCATGATGCCGATCTTGCAGGCGTCGGGCGTGATAACACCGGGGCAGTTCGGACCGATCAGGCGCGAGCTTGAGCCTTCCAGCGCGCGTTTCACCTTCATCATGTCCAAGACCGGGATGCCTTCGGTGATGCAGACGATCACTTCCATCTCGGCATCAATCGCCTCAAGGATCGAGTCTGCCGCGAAGGGCGGTGGTACGTAGATCACGCTTGCGTTGGCCTCGGTCACCGCCTTGGCCTCATGCACAGAGTTGAAAACCGGGAGGCTGAGGTGCTCCATCCCGCCTTTGCCGGGGGTCACGCCGCCAACCATCTTCGTGCCATAGGCGATGGCCTGTTCGGAGTGGAACGTGCCTTGCGAGCCTGTAAAGCCCTGACAAATCACCTTGGTATTTTCGTCGATGAGTACGGCCATGGTAGTTCCTTCGTTCAGCTTATCTTGTTCAGAGCCGCGGCTGGGCTCATTTTTGTTGTGTTTCGTTTCGCCATGTCACAGCAGCACGCGGATCATCGCGCCCTCCCCGAAACTACGGCAGGATGTGTCGTTGCCCGGGTTGCCGACTTGCACCCAGATCAGTGAGCGGGGCACCAGCATGTGAAATCCCGAGCAGAGTTCGCCGTCTGAGCCAGGTCCGTCCGGGACGATCACCTGACCTTCAGGCCCGGTGTCAGCAATCGTCACACCGCTCATCACCCGTCCAGAGACAGACCGAGCAAAGGGCAGCATGGCAGTGACGTTGATGTGGTCGGTCGTGATGCGGCATTCGGGACTGCCGACACCGCCAAGCCCGATGACCGCGACATAGGCGCTGTTGCCTGCGCCTGCATACCAGTGGATCACTTCGCCACCGCCGAAATCCTCAATCGAATGGGTCATGCCGGCTTGCGTGAAGATGTCGTGCAGCGCTTCGGGCTGGCGATAGTTCTGCAAGCATTGGCTTAATGCGAACTGAACCTGCGCGCCCGCTTGCGCTACGGGTGATTGAGCAAGCGCGGCGGTCGCCAGTGTGGCGCAGAAAAGCGCGGAGAGAAGCATACGACCGATCATTGTCCGGTCTCCTCAATCCTGACGGTGATAAAGCTCAGCCCGCCCGCATGCACGTCGATCCAGACCGGGACCCGCTCGCCGTACCAGTCGAGGCTGGCGGCGTAGTAGTGCTGGTGGAACTCAGGCACGTCGACCATGTCGCGGCCGTACATCTGTGCATAGTTGCGGGGCATGAGGCCCCCCACCAAAGTCCCGTCGGAGCGCGCCGCAAAGGCTGCAGTCAACTTCTGGGCTAACACGTCGGGGGCTTCAGGGGTGGGGTTGTAGCCAAACTCGGCAAAATTATGCGCGCTGCAGCGGAGCATGCGCTGGTTTCCCGTGGAGGAGATGTAGAACTCGATGAACCACGGAACGCGATATTCATGGGCCGTCAGAATTTGCTGATCCGGGCTTTGGGAAAAGGCACTGCCGCCGATCGGCAATGTCGGCGGAACGCTGGCAATAAAGGCGTTGGGATCAAACAGTGCCAGACGACACCGTTCTTCAAATAGCGCGAGACCTTCCGAAACCGAAACCGGCCCGGTTTGTTGCATGTCCTGGAGCGGTACTTGCGCCGCAGCACTGCCCCCTGCCAAAGCCAGAGCGAGCTTTGTAAGTGCTATGACGGAGAACCGTTTCATTGCACCCGCTCCGTCAGGATCGACACGCCCGCGCCGGGGCGGCCTTGGTCCGCAAAGGTCCACATCTTGAAGTCCGAGATGATGCTGTCCTCATATCTGAGCGGAGCGCCCGTATTGGTCCACATCACTGCGCCATCGTCGAGGATCTGTTCCCCGGTGGTTCCGTCTTCGACGTTCAGGATATTTCTGAATTCCGCGAGAGCGCCGAGATCAGCATCCCTGGCGCGCAGTGCGCATTGCCCTGGCACGCCAGGTGCCGGATCGCGAAACGTCACTTCATAGGCGCCGTCCGGCGCGCGGCGGCTTACAATGCCCTGAGCTTCGGTCCGGTCATAGCTGAGATCATCCATGAATTCCTCCGCAGCACTGAAGCGCGGAAAGCGCGACAGGCAGAAGAGCTGAAAGAGAAACATCTCCGCGCTTGCAGCAGCGACGCTGTCTGAGAAGAAGCCGGTTTCATTGTCGAATGCGATCCCGCTTCCTTCGTCCCCGGTGACCTGCGCGACAAGCATTGCCAGCGGGACGATGTTCTCGAGAAAGGCGAACTCTGACGTGAGCCTGTAGGACAGACCTTCGGCGCTATACGCAACGCCGTCTCTCGTTGCGAAAGGTGTTGGCCACTCTGGCACCGGTGGGCGCGCCAAAAAGGCATCAAAGACCGCTTGAGCGTCCGGACCGGTCAGCCCAAACTGCGCAACGCTGCAAGAGCCGGCCGGCTGATCAACGATCGTCTGAATGGAAACGATAGCGCCCGGCCACGCGGGAGAAGCAATATCGAAGCTGCCCGCGCCGTTGTCGGTGACAGACCATCCGTTCTGGCGGGCCTGGGCGATATTACTGCGATAGGTGGGATGGCCCTGTGCGCAAAAGGCTAGACCGTTTTCAAAAGGTTGCGTTCCCGGGACGCCCTGTGCTTCCGACGCGATAGCGCTCATCCCGAGAAGGCCGGCCGCCATCGCCGCGCCCATTACAGTGGCTTCAAAGGTGACGCGGGCGCGTTTGGCCCGACCCGTCATGAATTGAAGGACAGTCGATAGCGGATAGGCCACCTCATGGTACCCGCGCAAAAGTTTCTGGCGTACCAGCGTGAGGCCCTCGGGACGTTGGCGTACAAATGGGCGATGCACGCGGCCCTCGGGCTCATTACCCTGTTCCACCAGGGCCGGGTAAATCTGGTAGATCTTCAACGCCCCGGCCACGCGCGAGGCGTTCATGTTGAAAAGCAGATTGTCGACGGTGATGTCGAAGGGTTTTTCTTCGAGCAACAGGCGGGCTGCTTTACGAGATAAAAGATAGCCCGCCGCACCCACATGCCGGGTGAGGAGCCGCGCGATATCTCGGTTGAGATGCTGCGCGGGGGCGCTATCCACCAGAACGAACAGGCGATCGTTTTTGCTGCGCCAGCGCTCGATTTTGACGATATCGGCGTCCTCGGGCCACCAGGACATGTCTGAAAGCCATGCGCCCAGTTCTGGCGAAACGAACACGTCGTCTTCCAAGATTAAAGCATAAGGCAGCTCGGTTTCCAGAAACCGTTCCCACGCGGCGGCGTGGCTGAGCGTGCAGGCCATGTTCTGGGGATGAAAGACGCCCCAGGGTCCGAAGGGGCGACAGTTTGCTTCCAGCGCTTCCTTGCCCTCTTTGCGGTAGTCAAACCCGGGGAAAACCTGCGCAGGCACGCCGGCACGGTCCAGTTCCGCCGCCATATGCTGGCGCCGGTCTGCATCCACTTCGAGATTGATCATTTCGCAATAGACTTGCATGGGGTTCGGTTCTCAGTTCCTAGCTAGTTTACTCGGAGGGTCACTGCGGCGCCCGGCTCGTCTTTTGGCCATTTGCCTCGGTCCCACGGCCATGTTTTGTATGCAGCCACCAAGGTTGAGCTGGAGGGGTAGCTTTTCGCCTGCCAAGCTTGAACAACGTGGTCTGACAGACCTTGTCCGAGCTCTGAATTCGTTGCCAGGTCATAGTGCCGAGCCCAAATTTGAGCGAGCTCGAAATTCTGTTCTGGCGTCATGCTGCGCAACCCGACATAGCATGTCTGTTCATTTGCTTGGATGATCAACTGTCCGGAGTCATAGCTAACGGACGGGACTACGAAGCGCGTTTGGCCGTTGGGTAGTTCTTGCCGCAACGACCGGTATGGGCCAACGTGCTCTCGGTATCCGACAGCTTCAAACCCACGAAACATAGCTTCCGCATCGGGCAAATTTGCGCAAATTCTAACTGCCCGCTCAGCCTTGCCAAACTCGGTCGGACTCGCAGCTTTTCTGCTTATCGTAGAAGTGTCTACCGGAGGAATACCTCCGCAACCCGCGACCATAAGTGCGAGCGTGAGAACTAATGAGCATGTCAAATTTCGACGATCTACCATTGAAAAGCCGTTGAGTTTCTTTTGCCCTCGTTGCTTAGCCATTGGAGGGGCGCAGCACTGAGTGGAGAGTTCGTGAGTGTTTCTTGACGCTATCGAAGAGCCTTTCCCATAACCAGTGCACCGCGCGTTCCAGAGAGGTTCCAGTCGTCAAAAATGGCTACACCGACGGGTCCTCCTTTGAAGGAACCACGATAGTATCGTGCCATTTTTTTCGCCTGCGGTGGTGCGGGCTGTCCATCCATCGCGTCAACCCAAGGGCGCGCAAGGACTTCCGCTTCCGCCACAGTCATCTGGGACACCATAACGAAACATGCAGGCGGGCTGCCTGAAGCCGAGACTCCGGCCATCAGGCGTCGACCTTCCTGCGAATACAGGTGCATCCCGTCATCTAGACCTTGCTGGCGGAACCCGGACGCAGAAAGTGCATCCCGCGTCGCCTGTGTGTCCGGCATGTGCTCCATACATGTATCGACGATCAGAGTGCCGCGTTGCAGGAGTGCCTGACGGTCTGCCTCGGAAAAGCCTGGGGCCGATGTGACGCTTTCCTTTGTTGGAGCAATCTCAGAGTTCGACACATCGGGAGCGTTAGATGATAAGCATCCCCCTAGGGCGAAGACCGTTACCGCGTAGGTTACCGGGATCCACTTCATCCCTTTACCGCTTCCACGATCTTCTGAGCGCCGTCTTTTAGGTTTTCAGCCGCAATGACGTTCAGGCCAGAGGTATTGATAATCTCCTTGCCCTTTTCGACATTCGTCCCTTCGAGGCGCACGACCAGCGGCACCTGAAGCCCGACCTCTTTCACGGCTGCGACCACGCCTTCCGCGATTACATCACAGCGCATGATGCCGCCGAAGATGTTCACAAGGATGCCTTTGACGTTCGGGTCCGAGGTGATGATCTTGAAGGCTTCGGTCACCTTCTCTTTCGTGGCGCCACCGCCCACGTCAAGGAAGTTGGCCGGCTCCGAGCCATAGAGCTTGATGATGTCCATCGTGGCCATGGCAAGGCCAGCGCCGTTGACCATGCAGCCGATCTCGCCGTCCAGTGCGATATAGTTCAGGTCGTATTTCGACGCCGCGAGTTCCTTAGGGTCTTCTTCGGTCTCGTCGCGCAGCTCGGCAATGTCGGGGTGCCGATAGACGGCGTTGCCATCAAAGCCCATTTTTGCGTCGAGACACTTCAAATCGCCGCTATCGGTAACAATCAGCGGGTTGATCTCCAGCATCTCCATGTCTTTTTCGGTGAAGAGCTTGTAAAGCGTCCCCATCAGCTTCACGCATTGCTTCACCTGCGCGCCCGTCAGGCCCAGCATGAATGCGATCCGACGACCGTGATACGGCTGGTATCCAGTCACTGGGTCTACTGCGAAAGACAGTATTTTCTCGGGCGTCTCCGCGGCCACTTCTTCGATATCCATGCCGCCTTCGGTCGAGCAAACAAACGAGATGCGACTGCTTTGCCGGTCCACCAGTAGTGCGAGGTACATCTCCGTCTCAATTCCGGAGCCATCCTCGATATATATACGGTTCACTTGCTTCCCGACTGGGCCGGTCTGGTGGGTCACAAGAGTGCGGCCCAGCATCTTTTTGGCTTCTTCAGCGGCCTCTTGGACCGATTTAGTCAGACGGACGCCTCCCTTTTCTCCTGCGTCGGCTTCCTTAAAAGATCCTTTGCCGCGCCCGCCCGCGTGGATCTGGGCTTTGACGACCCAAAGCGGGCCATCCATTTCACCTGCAGCGGTCTTCGCGTCTTCGGCCTTCAAAACCACGCGGCCGTCTGAGACCGGCGCCCCGTAGCTGCGGAGAAGCGCTTTCGCCTGGTACTCATGAATGTTCATGAAACTGTCCCGTTTTGCTGTTGTTTGGCTCGGTCTTGCATACCGCTGTGTGCAGGCAAAACGCTAATTCGCCGCATGTGGGAAATTCAGGGGATTTTTCAAGATTTGTGATCACACGTTAGAAAACTGTGATCACAAAATTTCAGCGAAGGCTGAGAAGTCGCAGTTGCAATACGAATCGCTTAAGTAAATCTGCGCCTTACATCCAAGAAAGGTTGGTGTTTTTTTGGGGGCGTCAAAAATTCGTTTCGAAGGCCGGCGGTTAAAAATTCCAGATAAAAACGGGCGCCAAAAGACGCCCGGAAAATCGTGTTGAATCTTGCTTCAGACCAGAGTCTCGTCGATGCCCTTGCAGGCCTCCACAAGGCCCTTAACGGCATTGACCGAGTTGTCGAACATGGCCTGTTCTTCCTTGGACAACTTGATGTCCACGACCTTTTCTATACCGTTTGCGCCGATGATGGTCGGGACACCGACATACATGCCTTTCAGGCCAAACTCGCCCTCGCAATACGCCGCGCAAGGTAACAAGCGCCGCTGGTCCTTGAGGTAGGCCTCCGCCATTTCGATAGCGGACGCCGCCGGTGCATAGAAAGCAGAGCCGGTTTTTAGAAGACCCACGATCTCAGCGCCGCCGTCACGGGTGCGCTGGACAATTGCATCAAGCTTCTCTTGCGTGGTCCAGCCCATGGCAACAAGGTCTGGCAGCGGAATGCCTGCAACCGTGGAATACCGTGTCAGCGGTACCATTGTGTCGCCATGCCCGCCGAGAACAAACGCAGTCACATCTTTCATCGACACGTTGAATTCCACCGACAGGAAGTGGCGGAAGCGCGCGCTGTCCAGAATACCGGCCATGCCCACGACTTTTTCTTTGGGCAGGCCCGAGAACTGCTGCAGGGCCCAGACCATCGCATCCAACGGGTTGGTGATACAGATCACAAACGCGTTCGGTGCATGGGCTGCGATACCTTCTCCGACGGATTTCATGACTTTGAGGTTGATGCCCAGCAGATCATCCCGGCTCATGCCCGGCTTGCGCGGGACACCCGCAGTCACAATGCAGACGTCTGCGCCCGCGATATCGGCATAATCGGTCGTGCCTTTGAGGCTTGCGTCGAACCGCTCCACCGGACCACTCTCGGCGATGTCCAGAGCTTTGCCCTGGGGGGTCCCGTCGGCGATGTCAAAGAGAATGACGTCTCCAAGTTCTTTGAGAGCGACAAGATGAGCGAGCGTGCCGCCAATTTGACCTGCGCCGATAAGGGCGATCTTGGGTCGTGCCATGGATGTGTCTCCGGCTTTCGTTGATCTTGCCGGGTTGCGTAGCCGCAGACCATGCCACTGACAAGGCTATCCGAACGAGGTCAACCGCCCATCGGGTCACGAACCAACGTCTGTTTTCGATTAAGGCTTTGCAATTATACAGAAAGGCAGAGCGCGTGCGCTATCGTCGCAAGCGTGCTTTTAGGTGTGCAGCCGCATACCGAAGTGCGGTCAAGCGGCGCGACGCCCCGGTTGGGGCGAATCCCGTGGGTCGACCTCAAACGGGGCCAGCTTCAGCCGGCCCACGCTGGTTAAACGTCGTCGCCTGGGACGACTTTAGGGGCGTTGATGGCCCCCTCAAAGGCCTGGCCTGAGGCGATCAGACATGTCTTGCCATCTGGCATCGTCATGGTGATGCTCCAAGATCCGGTTTCTTCGGAAGCATAGACTTCCATCATGCCGTTATTTGCGCCGAGCCCCATGCTGCGCACGGTTTCGCCATAAGTATTGTTGAGCCTGTCGATGACTTTATCGCGGTCCGCACAAGGCTGAATTTGAGCCAAAGCGGAAGATGAAAGAAAAGCGCCTGTAAAAAGAACACCTGTAATAAGTACAACTGACAACTGCCCGATCCGGGTTTTCATGGTCTATCCCTTTCCTTCAGCGCAGGGGATGATTGCGCTGCTTTCCTGGTTACGCCATGCCGGGCTTCCTTCGACTTACACCCGATAGATGCGGTTGAAGTTCCCTCCTAAGCCCGACGATGTGATCTATCGTCCGACGAGTATACCTCAAAACTGGTTAACCCACCGCGCGCAGAATCCGCTGCCACCGCAATTAGTTCGGGATGCTGACCTTTTTGCCATTCTGCGCCGCAGAAGAAACTTTCTTGCAAATTTTTTATGCATAAGGCTTTTTTCGCAGAATTCCGGCTTGGAGAGAATCATGGACCATCGGGCGCGGCCGTATCGTTCTGTTTTGTATATCCCAGGGTCGAAGGAGCGGGCGCTGCAAAAGGCGCAATCTTTGCCTGTTGACGCGATCATTTTCGACTTGGAAGACGCGGTCGCCGTCGAGGAAAAAGGCAACGCCCGTAAGCTTTTAGCCGAAACGCTCGCCGTCATGGAATACGGCCCTCGTGCCAGGATCGTACGGATCAATGGTTTTGACACGAAATGGGGAGAGGCCGATCTGGACGCGATCTGTGCCGCTAAACCAGAAGCCATTCTGTTGCCAAAAGTGAATGCTGCCGCCGATGTGGAGGCGCTCGCCCGCAAGCTGGATGCACGGCGCGAGACGGCCGAAACGGCGATCTGGACTATGATGGAAACGCCGCTCGGCATGCTCAATGCGCAGGAAATAGCTGCTGCACCACGCATGGCGGGGTTCATTATGGGGACAAATGATCTGGCAAAAGAGCTTGATTGCCGGTTCAGGCCCGACCGCCTGCCAATGCTGACCGGGCTATCGCTCTGTTTGCTTGCCGCTCGGGCGCATGGGCTGGTCGCGGTTGATGGAGTATATAATGCGTTCAAGGACGAAGACGGGCTGCGCGCCGAATGCGAACAGGGACGTGACATGGGGTTTGACGGCAAGACTTTGATCCACCCCGCCCAGATTGCGACTGCCAATGAAGCCTTCGCTCCGACCGATGCCGAGCTGGAGCTGTCCAGACGCCAGATCGCCGCTTTTGAAGAGGCAGAGCAAGCCGGGCAAGGGGTCGCTGTCGTAGACGGGAAGATTGTCGAAAACCTGCATGTTGCGACCGCGCGGCAGATTCTGGCAAAAGCGGAGGCAATCCAAGCTATCGCCGCGGAGTAGCCAGATGTACTTTATCCTTCTTGTGCTCGGCGTCGCCCTCTGGGCTGGCGCTCATTTCTTCAAGCGAATTGCGCCGGAGGCGCGTGCAGCGATGGGCGACAAGGGCAAAGGGCTCGTCGCTGTTGGTATCTTGTCTGGCGTCGTTTTCATGGTTGTCGGCTATCGCGGCGCGGAGTTTATCCCGGTCTGGTGGCCTCCTGCTGTTCTGACACACGCCAATAACTCACTGATGGTCTTCGCATTCTGGCTGTTCGCTGCCAGCGGCGCAAAGGTCTGGCCCGCGCAGAAAATCCGACACCCGCAGCTTGCGGCCATTAAGGCTTTCGCGCTCGCGCACCTGCTGGTGAACGGAGATTTGGCCTCGATCACTCTTTTTGGCGGTCTGCTGTCCTGGGCCGTGGTTTCGGTGATCCTGATCAACAAGGCAGAGCCTGTCTGGACCCCTCCGGCGCGCGCCCCGAACAAAAAACTATTCAGCGCCGGCGTCATCACAGCGGTTACTTTTTTTGCTGTGACCTTCATTCATAACTGGCTGGGCATCTGGCCCTTCCCCGCATAAGGCCAATTTTTCATGAAACTCTATCGGTTCCTGTCCGAGGACGACACGTCGGCGTTCTGCCATAAGGTGTCGGGGGCGCTTGCCAAAGGCTGGGCGCTGCATGGTGATCCCACCTACGCGTTTGATGCAAAGCGGGGCGTGATGCGCTGCGGGCAGGCTGTGACCAAAGATGTGCCTGGCGTGTATACCCCGGATCTCCAGCTGGGAGAGCAGTAATGGCCAAGACCAATCCGGGCCGATTTTTCGAGGACTACAGTGTTGGTGAAGTCCTGAGCCATGCTGTCCCGCGCACTATCTCTGGCGGTGAGCGGGCGCTCTACCACGCCCTCTACCCAGCGCGGCACGCGCTTTATTCTTCGGATGAATTTGCCCGCGCAAGCGGACTGCCGAGTTCGCCTATTGATGATCTGGCAGCGTTTCATGTGGTCTTTGGTAAGACCGTGCCGGATATCTCCCTGAACGCTGTCGCCAATTTGGGGTACGCCGAGGGGCGTTTTCTGGGATCCGTATATCCTGGAGACACGTTGCGTTCCGTGTCCGAAGTGATCGGATTGAAGCAGAACTCGAACGGCAGGTCGGGCGTTGTTTACGTTCGGACAAAAGGGATCAACCAGCGAAATGAAGTGGTACTTGAGTACGTGCGATGGGTCATGGTCCGAAAACAGGATCTGGACTCTGATGCACCTGAGACCGTGATCCCAGAACTCGCGGCGGCGGTGGACCCTGCCGACCTGGTGGTCCCGCACGGGCTTGATTTCACGACCTATGACTTTCGGCTCGCGGGAGAGCCGCATCGCTGGGCGGACTACGAGATCGGGGAAGTGATCGATCATGTGGACGGTGTTACAATCGAAGAAGCGGAGCACATGCAGGCCACACGCCTTTGGCAGAACACAGCCAAGGTTCATTTCGACGCCACCTTTCGCCCGGACGGTCGACGGCTGATCTACGGCGGTCATGTAATCTCTATGGCGCGTGCCCTCAGTTTCAACGGGTTGGCCAATGCGCAGCTGATCGTTGGACTGAATGCAGGCGCGCACGCGAACCCTTGTTTTTCAGGCGACACGGTGAAGGCCTGGAGCGAAGTGCTCGACAAGGCCGAAACCTCTGCTCCGGGGGTCGGTGCACTGCGTTTGCGGCTGGTCGCGACCAAGGGTGGTGCGGTCGGAGACCTTAAAGGCGCCGATGGGAAGTATTCACCCGATGTCCTGCTGGACCTCGATTACTGGGCACTCCTGCCGGTCTGAACTTTCAGGGTTGCGAGGGAAGCTGCAAAAGGTAGGCGGCAATTGCATTCCGGTCTTCGGGTGTGAGCTTTTGCATGTTGGTAATGACATTCGCCATGTGGCCACCGGCGCTGTCGAAGTCGGGTGTGAACCCTGTTTCGAGGTAATACGAGATATCTCCACGGCTCCACCGCAGCGTACCGGGTGTGATGTTCGGTATGCGACCTGTACCTGTGGGGTTCGGAGCGCCTGCCATCCAAGCATCTTTGTCGATACGTCCGATCAGATCCCGCGCGGTATGGCATTCCGCGCAATGGGACAATGCCTCGACCAGATAACGGCCTCTTTCAAGTTCGGGTGTGCCGCTGGGTCCTTTGAAGCGCGGGTCGCCGTTCAACCGTTTCCAAAGACCTAGCCCGGGGCGAAACGTGTAAGGAAACTTCAGGTCGTGATCGTCCTGAACAGCAGTCGATGCCGGCAGGGTGGTCATATATGCAAAAAGGTCCGCCACATCTGTGTCAGTCATTAAGGCGTAGGATGCATAAGGAAACGCAGGATAGTAGTGCCGGCCATTGGGAGAAACCCCTTGGGTGACCGCGTGAGCAAAAGTGCCAACGTTCCAGCGTCCGATCCCGGCATCGGGGTCCGTGGATATGTTGGGAACCACAAATGTGCCAAACGCCGTCTCAAGCCTTTGCCCGCCGGACAGGACGAGTTGATCTTCACCTTCCGCACCCGGGGCCTTGTGGCACGACACGCAGCCGGCCGCCCAGAACACAGCCTCTCCCGCAACCGGATCCCCTCCGATATCGTCGAAGCGTCCCAATTCCATCGGCGCCGGTCGCATCAGTTGCCAAGCGAAGAGAGCGGCCGCCGCGAGCATTATTACGGCGACAACCATTTTGTTTCCTGCGTGCATTCAGGCCCTACTCAAAAAACTATTACGCGCACTCTTTGACACTGCCGCGTGTCAATTTCGAGGCGCGCGGTAGGTATCATGGCAGTCTTTACATGTTCCGCCGAGTGCGCCAAGTGCTGGTCCGATAGCTGCGACACCGTCTCCGACCGCGTCCGGCAAACCATCCGCCGCAGTGGCCACAGCAGCCCATTTGGACGCAAAATCATCGAAATCCTCCCAGATCTCAGGTTTTGCGCGTGTCCCTTCGATACTCAGGCCGTCAGATCCCTCGGGCCAAAGCGGCGTCTGGTTAATAGCCGCAATTGCCACAATGTTCTCTGCGGCTTCCTGCGCCAGCCCGGCATCGTAGTCCATGTTGCCGCGCGCCATGCCGCCAAGAACTCCAACATTCAGCGCAAGAAGGCTAAACTGTCCTTTTCTCGCTTTTAGCTGGCTCTGAAAGCTGTCTTGCGCGTAACTTCCGCTGCTCGTCATAAAAAGCGCTGCGCCAAGCGTCACGGTTAAAGCCAGTGGTTTGAGAAATGCCATAATCCACTCCCGAAAACTGCTTTCCTTACAGACTAGCGCAAAATCGGAGTCGCGCGACTTCAAATTTCTCTCAGAAGCAGCATCGCGCTTATTCTATACCTAATAATTGTGATCACACATATCTTCCATGTGATCACAATACTGAATTATGAGCCCGGTTGCGCCAAATAACCGCGCCATTGTGTATGCAGGTGACGGTGACACCGCGCCAAATTAAGCTATTGATATGCCCAACGACCGTGTCCATTGGACAAAAAGTGAGGTACCGGAATGGCCGACGTGAACCGGGGAGACCGCCCCCTTTCGCCGCATCTTCAGATATATCGGCCCCAGATGACATCTATTTCGTCAATTATGGTGCGGATTACGGGAATTGCCTGCCTTATGCTGGCATTTCTCGTGGTGTGGTGGCTAATGGCCGCTGCAACCTCACCGGCGGCGTTCAGTTTCATCGATGGGCTTCTGCGCAGTTGGTTCGGAGATCTGGTCCTTCTGGGCGCGACCTGGGCTCTCTTTTATCACATGCTGGGGCGCCTGCGGCACGTAATTTGGGACTTCGGCTATTGCCTGGACGTTCCGACCTCGGAAAAAATGGGTATGGGGATGTTCATTCTTGCAACCGTCCTCACCGGCCTTGCTGCCGTAATCGTATAAGGAACTGACGCATGAGGTACCTGACGGAACGTAAGCAGGCGCTGGGCTCGGGCTCTGGGCGCAGCGGAACGCATCACCATTGGCAGATGATGGTGAGCTCCACGCTGCTGGTGCCACTTGTGCCGCTCTTCATCATCACGTTCGGGCTCGGACTCGGAGGGACTTACGAGGAGGTGGTGGCCTATTACAGCCAGCCATTTCCGGTAATCGTGGTCGGCCTCAGTTTGGTCGTGATTGTATTGCATCTGATGCATGAAGCGCAGGTCGCGGTTGAAGATTACGTGCACGGTGTGGCCGAGAAGCTCACGCTCATTGCCGTAAGTGCCTTTTCATATACTTTGATCGCAGTCGGCTTGTTCGCACTTGCCCGCATGGCGCTGTGATCACAGGGAGCAGTTAATGTCTGAATACGAATACGAGACGCATACTTATGACGTCGTGGTCGTTGGCGCCGGCGGCGCGGGCCTCCGCGCTACGCTTGGCATGGCCGAGCAGGGGCTGCGGACAGCCTGCATCTCCAAGGTTTTTCCAACGCGCTCGCACACGGTAGCCGCCCAGGGCGGCATCGCAGCCAGCTTGAGCAACATGGGCCCCGACAACTGGCAGTGGCACATGTATGATACCGTGAAGGGCTCCGACTGGTTAGGGGACACCGACGCTATGGAATACCTCGCGCGCGAGGCACCCAAGGCGGTCTATGAGCTGGAACACTATGGCGTACCATTCTCCCGAACCGAAGAAGGTAAGATCTACCAGCGGCCCTTTGGCGGCCACACTACCGAGTTTGGCGAAGGCCCCCCCGTGCAGCGCACCTGTGCCGCGGCTGACCGGACCGGGCATGCGATCTTGCACACGCTTTACGGTCAGTCGCTGAAGAACAATGCCGAGTTCTTTATCGAATATTTCGCCATCGACCTGATCATGTCCGAGGACGGGCAGTGCCAGGGCGTGGTCTGCTGGAAGCTTGATGACGGCACCATCCATGTTTTCAACGCGAAGATGACCGTGCTGGCGACTGGCGGTTACGGCCGGGCGTATTTCTCGGCGACATCTGCGCATACATGCACTGGTGATGGCGGCGGCATGGTCGCACGCGCGGGCCTTCCTCTGCAGGATATGGAGTTCGTGCAGTTCCACCCGACGGGTATATATGGCTCCGGCTGCCTGATTACCGAGGGTGCTCGGGGCGAGGGTGGCTATTTGACCAACTCGGAGGGAGAGCGCTTCATGGAGCGCTACGCCCCAACCTATAAGGACCTCGCTTCGCGCGATGTGGTGTCTCGGTGCATGACAATGGAGATCCGCGAAGGCCGCGGTGTCGGGGCGGATGGGGATCACATCCACCTGCACCTCAACCACCTGCCGCCGGAAACGCTTGCCGAGCGATTGCCCGGCATCTCAGAAAGCGCACGCATCTTTGCGGGCGTGGATCTGACGAAAGAGCCGATTCCGGTTCTACCGACCGTGCACTACAATATGGGCGGAATTCCCACCAATTACTGGGGCGAAGTGCTGAACCCCACACTGGATGACCCTGATGCGATCTCGCCCGGATTAATGGCTGTTGGCGAAGCCGGCTGTGCGTCGGTTCATGGCGCAAACCGTCTCGGGTCGAATTCGCTGATCGACCTCGTGGTCTTCGGCCGGGCCGCCGCGATCAAGGCAGGCGAAATCGTTGACCCGAACGCGCCCAATCCGACGCTAAACCAGGCTTCGGTAGACAAGGCGCTGGGTCGCTTCGACGATCTGCGCCACGCTAAGGGCACCGTGTCAACGGCAGAGTTGCGGCTTGAAATGCAAAAGACCATGCAAGCCGATGCCGCCGTGTTCCGGACCGACGAAACGCTCGGAGCGGGCGTTGAGAAAATGTACGGAGTTGCCGGCAAATTGGACGATCTGGCTGTCACCGATCGCTCGCTGGTTTGGAACTCTGATCTCATGGAAACGCTTGAGCTTACCAACCTGATGCCCAATGCACTGGCCACGATCGTAAGTGCCGAGGCGCGCAAGGAAAGCCGCGGCGCTCACGCACACGAAGATTATCCAGACCGAGATGACGAGGACTGGCGCAAGCACACATTGTCCTGGGTGAACGGCAAAGTTGAACTCGACTACCGTCCTGTGCACCTTAATCCGCTTCTGGGACACAACGAAGGCGGGATCGATCTTAAGAAGATCGCCCCGAAGGCACGCGTTTACTGATGCGTGACACGCTTAGCACTTTCGAGACAGACGAAGACGCCGGAGCGCGCCCCAGCGTGGCCGAGACGGAAGTGCTGATCATAAATCTGGCCGACGCTGCCTTTCGGCTGGGATTTCAGAAAGACCAGATGGCGAGCCTCGGCCTCAGTTTCACGCGGGTGGAGGCCATCGCTCAGGCGGATTTTGACGAGATAACACTGTCGGAATATTCCCGCCGCGCTCCGCGTCCATTGATCCCCGGCGAACTTGCGTGCCTTTTGTCACATGCGGAGTGTTGGAAGCGCATCGTAAAACAGGACAAACCTTTTCTTGTTGTTGAGGACGATGTCGTTCTTTCAACACAGCTTCCCGAACTTCTGGATCAGCTGGCTGGCGTCGCCCAGACACGACTGGTAAATCTCGAAACCTTTTTAGACCACCCGAAATATCTTTCTCGAAGACCTCACAAACGGTTTTCGGGTCAAACATGTGACCTTTTCTCTGTGATCAAAGGATCCGGGGGGTCAGCGGCCTACATCATCGGCCCGGCTATCGCGCGTCGGTTCCTTGATGCGTTGAACAAACGTGTCTCGCTTGCCGATACCTTTATTGGCGTCAACTCGGGGGCCCGCAACTTGCAGACGGTCCCTGCGCTTGCCGCGCAGATGATGACGCTCCATGCCATTTACGGCGCAGAGTTCGCGGAAGTACCACATTCAACGATTTTGACCGGCGACATGGGGGCCACACGCGGTGGTTCCAAGCTTCGCAAACTAACTCAGAACCCCCGAAGTACGCTTCGGCGTCTGAGCCTCGAAATTCGCGTTGGCCTCGAAAAGTTTGAAGCTGCGCTTTTTGGACAAAAGCTGAAGATCCAGCCGAGCCGCGACCTTCTGGATCGCTGGGCGTGAGAAAGGACATAGGATGGTTCAATTCACCCTGCCAAAAAACTCCACGATCCGCACGGGCAAGACATGGCCCAAACCCGAAGGTGCGACCAACCTACGTAAGTTCCAGATTTATCGCTACGATCCGGATACCAAGGAAAACCCACGTGTCGACACGTATTTCGTGGACATGGACACCTGCGGACCGATGGTTCTGGATGCGCTCATCAAGATCAAGAACGAGATCGACCCGACACTGACCTTCCGCCGGTCCTGCCGCGAAGGGATTTGCGGGTCCTGCGCGATGAACATTGATGGGGGCAATACGCTGGCCTGCATCTATGGTATGGACGAGATCAAGGCCAAGACCGTCAAGATCTACCCGCTTCCGCATATGCCGGTGGTCAAAGATCTGATCCCGGATCTGACGCATTTCTACGCGCAGCACGCCTCTATCATGCCTTGGCTGGAGACCAAGACAAACCGGCCGGCAAAGGAGTGGAAGCAGTCAATCGAAGACCGCAAGAAACTCGATGGTCTTTATGAGTGCGTGATGTGTGCATCCTGCTCGACCTCCTGCCCGTCTTACTGGTGGAATGGTGACAGGTACCTGGGCCCTGCAGCACTTCTGCACGCTTATCGTTGGATCATCGACTCGCGCGACGAGGCCACCGGTGAACGGCTCGATGAACTGGAAGATCCGTTCAAGCTCTATCGCTGCCATACAATTATGAATTGCGCCAAAACATGTCCCAAAGGTCTGAACCCCGCAAAGGCGATTGCTGAGATCAAAAAGATGATGGTTGAACGCCATGTCTGACGGGCGCGTCTAGTCTGCTTCAAACTTACAAAAGGCCCCGAAGGAGGCGGGGCCTTTTTTTCTAGAACAACGGGATGGCGTGGTTCTGCATGCAGCCCATGAGTTGCCTACAGACGCATTTTTTCTGTATCAGCAATAGCCTTCGACGCCATTCTTCCAGGTCCCCGCGTAGCGATCTCCATCTGCAAATCCAATGGGCAAAAGCCGCTCAATCTCAATCAGATCAGCTGCATCGAGGCTGATTTCGGTTGCCAGGACCAGAGCTTCGAGATGCGCAGCGGATCGCGTTCCCGGGATCGGCAGAACATGGTCCCCGCGCGACAAGAGCCAAGCCAAGGCCGCCGCGGACGGATGCCAATCACGCACAGCGCAGAATGCGCGAAAGCCGTCTATGGCCCGGGTGTTGTTTTCAAAGGCCGACCCCGTGAAGCGTGGCATCGATCTTCGAAAATCACCTTTGTGCAAAGCATCGATTTGAACGGCTTTCGCGGCAAGCATACCTCTGGCAAGAGGAGAGAACGCTACAAGCGTTACACCCAAGTCTTGGCAAACCTGAGTCATCCCGAGCTCTACAGCGCGCGACCACAGAGAGTATTCCATCTGCACCGCTGCGATCGGGTGCACCTTGTTGGCCCGGCGCAAAGAAGCCGGCGAGACCTCTGACAACCCGATCGCGTCGCACAGCCCATCCTGGCGAATCCGGGCCAGGGCTTCTACCGCGTCTTCGATCTCAACGGTAGGATCGCGGCGATGAAGATAGAAAAGCTCCACCTTGTTCCGATTGAGCCGTTTCAGAGATCCCTCTAGCGAAGCACGCAGATCATCTTCGGTGTTGCTGTAGCGTCGCGTCGGTTGCGTGTATATGCCGGCCTTCGTGGCAAGTGTAACCTCCGCCGCATCAGACAAGCGAAGGTAGGACCCAATCACCTCTTCAGAGCGCCCCTCACCGTAAATTTCTGCAACATCCCAATGGTTTATTCCAAGTTTAAGGGCGCTTTCCAGACACGCGTGGCTTTCGTCTTCGCTGGTGGTTCCATAGATCCCGCCGAAACTCATACAGCCTAGCCCAATCGCGCCGACCTCGCGCCCGTTCAAAAAGCGTTTCATTGAAATCCTCAGGCAAAGGCCGCTTCAAGGGCGATCTCGACCATGTCGCCAAAGCTGGATTGACGGTCCGCGGAGGGCAGCGCCTCGCCGGTGAGCAAATGGTCGGACACCGTCAGAACCGCGAGTGCACGACGGCCATATCGGGCGGCAAGAGTATAAAGTTCTGCCGCTTCCATTTCGACGGCGAGCACACCGTGCCGGGTCATTTCTTTGTTCAGATCGGGGCGTTCATCGTAAAAGACATCTGATGAGTAGATCCCCCCAACATGCACAGTGGATGCCTTCGTTTTCGCCGCAGCCTCTGCAGCTTTGAGAAGCCCCCAATCCGCGCAGGGCGCGTAATTTAATTCGCGGAAAATACCGCTTGAGGGGGTAGCAATCGTAGAGGACGTCATCGCGAGGATTACGTCACGCAGCTTCACATGCTCCTGCATTGCGCCAGTTGAGCCGATGCGGATCAGGGTTTGAGCCCCATAGTCCCTTATCAACTCATTGGCGTAGATCGACAAACTCGGCATACCCATGCCAGATCCGTGGATTGTCACCCGGTTGCCTTTCCAGGATCCGGTGAAACCAAGCATACCACGCACTTCATTGACCAGTTCAGGTGCTTCCAGAAACGTCTCGGCGGCCCATTTTGCGCGCAATGGATCGCCAGGCATCAGGACGGTTTCAGCGATCTGGCCTGGCGCGGCTCCTATGTGAACGGTCATTGAAAGCTCCCTCTTGCAGAGTGCACTATAGCGCAGGACGTCGCAGGGCAAACCGCAATTGGGCGTCTGCGCCTCTCATTCGGACAGAGTGAAAAAACGTTCTTCCTCAGCGTCCCAAACCATTGCTTCTACGCAGGGGTTCAGGTTTGTTCCGCCGCAATTTGAGCCATGGATCTGGTTGAGCAGGACCGTCATCGGACCTAGCCGCTCAACGCTCCACCCTTTTGAAAGACGCTCTGTCACCTTGTCTCCGACAACGAACCTGACACTGCAGCCGCCGGTTCCGCAATACATGCTGGCCATCGACGAGCAGATAAGCTTTCCGAAGTCGAGAACGTGGTCAACCTGACCGTCGCCACTGACATCCGTGCGTGTCACCGCGCCCCAAGGAACGTCCAGTTCGCCGCTCTCGAAACCCGCGCAGTCTGCTTTTGCCTGCGCGATGGCGTCGGAAATTGGCGCTGGCCAGTCCCCCTGTGCCAACAGGGCTGTTGCGCTAAAAATTAATAGAGTGAAGGCAGTTAGCATGCGCGTCATCTAAAGGTCCTTTCGGCTTTGTAGGGCACAGAGTATCCTGTCCGCAGACTAGTCGGGTTGACTGCTGATGCGAAGAAGTTCCGTACTGAATGTGGTCCTTGCCCTTGGATTGCCTTTGGCCGCGCCTGCGGCTGCTCAGGACCCAGTGGCTGAGATCGAGTATGTCAAAGCGCTATTCATGAAGCTTCAACCTCGTTCTATTCGCGCCAATCGTGAGTACTGCGGCTATATCGGCTATGATGACACCGGTGCAATCAGCGCAACTTCACCGGTGCGAGGCGGGCCCGATTTTTGCGAGCCTAGCTGGCCGAGCAGGTTCGATCCCGTGGCGTCCTATCATACGCACGCGGCCTACGATCCAGAGGCTTGGTCGGAAATTCCAAGCGGCAACGATATGGAAAGCGACGAAGCCGAAGGGGTCGATGGATATGTCGCAACTCCTGGTGGTCGGCTCTGGTACATTGACAGCGTAGATATGGTGGCAAGCCAGATCTGTGGGGTCGGATGCCTGCCGATGGACCCTGACTTCCAGCCGGAGACAGACATTGTCGTGCATCCGTCATACACATATGACGACCTGCTCAAGATTTTTGAAGAAGACGGACACTAAGTCCGGGCGACGTTACTCCGCTGCGACAGACTTCGCGCCTACCAGACCCACAATATCAAACATGATACGATTGAGCTCGAAATCCTTGGGCGTATACACCTTTGCAACCCCCATGGCGCGCAGGCGCGCCGCGTCTTCATCCGGTATAATGCCCCCCACGACGACCGGAACATGGCTAAGGCCGGCCACGCGCATTCGATCCATCATGTCTTCGATCAAGGGGATATGCGAGCCGGAAAGGATGGACAGCCCAACCACGTCGGAACCGTTTTCACCAGCGGCTTTCACAATTTCTTCTGGCGTGAGGCGAATGCCTTCGTAGGTGATATCCATTCCCACGTCGCGGGCGCGAGCTGCGATCTGTTCGGCGCCGTTTGAATGCCCATCCAGACCTGGTTTGCCGACAAGGAACTTGGGTTTGCGCCCCAGTTTCGTGGATACCGCCGCAACAGCATCTCTAATTTCGTCCAGACCTTCGGTGCGATTTGAGGGGTTTAAAGAGACGCCGGTGGGCGCGCGATACTCACCGAAGCTTTTCCGGATCTCCAGACCCCACTCGCCGGTTGTTACACCGGCTTTCGCTGCTGCAATTGAAGCGGGCATAACGTTTGTTCCCGACATTGCGGCTTTGCGAAGATCCGCAAGTGCCGCTTGGGCCGCACCTTCATCGCGGGCTGCGCGCCAGGCTTCAAGCCGACCAATTTGTTCAGCTTCGACCGCTGGGTCAACAACCATGATGCCGCCTTCTTCGTCCACAAGCGGGGAAGGCTCCCCCTGCTGGTATTTATTCACGCCGACTACGGTCGTTTCCCCAACTTCAATCCGGCCGAGACGGTCGGAGTTCGCCTCAACAAGGCGCGACTTCATATATTCGATGGCCGCGACCGCACCGCCCATACTATCGATTGTTGCCAATTCAGCGCGGGCGCCTTCCTTCAACTCGGTAACCTTGCGCTCCACAGCCGGGTTGCCGTCAAAGAGGTCCTCGTATTCCAGAAGGTCTGTTTCCAGCGCCATGATTTGCTGCATGCGCAGCGACCACTGCTGGTCCCAGGGGCGGGGCAGTCCAAGGGCCTCGTTCCAGGCAGGCAGCTGCACGGCGCGGGCGCGGGCGTTTTTCGAGAGCGTAACGGCGAGCATCTCGATCAGAATACGGTAGACGTTGTTTTCGGGCTGTTGCTCGGTCAGGCCAAGAGAGTTCACCTGCACGCCGTAGCGAAAACGGCGGAATTTCGGGTCTTCGACGCCGTAACGCTTCAGACAGATCTCGTCCCAGAGTTCCACGAAGGCGCGCATTTTGCACATCTCGGTCACAAAGCGGATGCCCGCGTTCACGAAGAAGGAAATGCGGCCCACCATGTTCGGAAAATGCTCCGCCGGGACCTTGTCCCTCAGGTCGTCCAACACGGCAGTGGCGGTGGCCAGCGCAAATGCAAGTTCCTGTTCCGGTGTCGCGCCGGCTTCCTGCAAGTGGTAGGAACATACGTTCATTGGGTTCCACTTGGGCAGATGCTCCCGTGTATAGGCTGCAACATCAGTAATCATCCGCAGTGAAGGCTTAGGTGGGCAGATATAGGTCCCGCGGCTCAGGTACTCCTTGATGATATCGTTCTGAACCGTGCCTTGAAGTCTTGCAACGTCCGCGCCCTGCTCCTCGGCCACAGCTATATAAAGCGCCAAAAGCCACGGTGCCGTCGCGTTGATCGTCATTGACGTGTTCATTTGTTCAAGGGGGATGTCCTTGAAGAGTGTGCGCATGTCGCCCAGATGCGCCACTGGCACGCCGACCTTTCCGACCTCTCCACGCGACAAAACATGATCGCTGTCATAACCCGTCTGAGTAGGCAGATCGAACGCCACAGACAGACCGGTCTGCCCCTTTGCGAGGTTAGTGCGATACAGCTTGTTCGAGGCCTCCGCCGTGGAGTGACCAGCATATGTGCGGAAGAGCCATGGGCGGTCTGTCTTGGTCTCGGTCATAAGGGTCCCCGTCGGTCATGCATGAATCACTGCCCGCAACGATATTTCGTTGTGGGGCATTGATAGGCAATTTTATGTCCTTGTCAATTCGCTGCGTTGCCACATAGCACGTGCAGCAAACAGCGAGACAAACTTTACGCCACACTACTTTCCTGTAACGCTCCGGTTTATGTGGGAGAGTGTCGCGCTGCCGGTTTGGCTATTGCTACTTTTGGTAACCTTCGCAGCGGTCACCTTTGCCTCCCATTTTCTGTTTCCTTCGGTGCGCTGGTTCTTTCGAAAACGGTTCGAAAAGGCTGTTGAGCGCCTGAACAGTCGGCTGGCCCGTCCGATCGAGCCGTTTAAACTGATGCGGCGCTCGGACAACATAAACCGGCTGCTGTATTCCCCCCAGGTCATGGAGGCGGTGGTCGCCTACGCGCAAAGCGAAGGTCTGCGCGAGGACGTCGCCTTTGAGAAGGCACGACGCTACGCCCGCGAGATTGTGCCTGGGTTTTCGACAATAACCTACTACGGTTTCGCGATCCGGGCGGCCCGCTGGCTAAGTCAGGCTCTGTATCGCGTTCAGGTACCGCCGACCTATGCCGCCATGCATGATGTCGATCCCGACGCCACGATCGTGTTTGTCATGAACCACCGGTCAAACATGGACTACGTGCTTGTTACATGGCTGGTGGCCGATGATACGACATTATCCTATGCCGTCGGTGAGTGGGCACGCATCTGGCCCATGGGCCCTCTGATAAGGGCTACGGGTGCCTACTTCATTCGCCGGCGAAGCCTCAATCCTCTGTATCGCGGTGTGCTTGCACGATATGTCCAGATGGCCCGGGATGAGGGTGTAACTCAGGCAATCTTTCCCGAGGGAGGTCTTTCGCGTGACGGCACTGTCGGGGACCCAAAGCTTGGCTTGCTGAGTTACCTCGTGGACCGGTTCGACCCAGAAGGTACCAGAGATGTTGTATTCTTACCGGTTGGCTTAAACTACGATCGTGTTTTCGAAGACCAAAACCTTGTCGACATGCAAGGCCAGAGCCGTATTCGCCGTACTTGGGCAAAAGTCTTTTTCGCAGTACTGCCTGAGCTCTGGCCAATTCTGACAGGGCGGCAGAGGTTCGGGCAGGCTGCCGTGCGATTTGGCCAACCGGTTTCGTTGCGTGCGCGTCTGGCCGAAGGAGTAGATGTCGCCGCCCTTGGAGAGAGTTTGACCGAAGAATTACGCGCCATCGTGCCTGTATTGCCGGTCCCGGTTGTCGCGGATCTCCTCCTCAAAACCGGCGACGAGGTCGACACCGAGGCGTTGAAAACGGCCTTCGAAGACACACGTGCGGAATTTATGTCCCCGCCAGAACTTATGGGGCTGACCGCCGACGATGGACTGAAAGTGCTTAAACGCCGTGGCCTGATTGAGCTGCGCGGAACGGCGGTGCGCGTGTTGCCCGGCTCCCTTGAAGTCCTGCAGTATTATGCAAGCAGTCTGCCCAAGCGGCCTGAGTGCTGAGCCTGAATGCAACGATTGTCGTATCCTAAGATCCCGCGCGACATAAAATTTCATTGTAGACCCTTTTTTGTTTGCATTATTGCTCTCCCCGCTCTACATCGCATGCAGGCACTGCAGCAAAATGATTCTGCGCTGCGGAAAGACAAAAACGTTTCTCTGGAGGCCCAAATGGCGCTCGATACCGACCAGGCCCTCGTGTCCTACGAGGCACCCGAAAAAGACCTGTATGAGATGGGAGAGATTCCACCGCTCGGCTTTGTGCCTAAAAAAATGCACGCATGGGCCATTCGTCGTGAGCGACATGGCGAGCCAGACACAGCCATGCTGCAGGAAGTCGTCGATGTCCCCACGCTTGACAGCAATGAGGTACTGGTTTTGGTGATGGCCGCGGGCGTGAACTATAACGGCGTGTGGGCCGCTCTTGGCCAACCCATCAGTCCTTTCGACGGCCACGGAGAGCCCTATCACATCGCCGGGTCTGACGCTTCGGGTATTGTCTGGGCCGTCGGCGAAAAGGTGACGCGCTGGAAAGTTGGCGACGAGGTTGTCATCCACTGCAATCAGGATGACGGGGACGATGAGGAGTGCAATGGCGGCGACCCGATGTACTCGCCCAGCCAGCGTATTTGGGGATATGAAACCCCGGATGGTTCGTTCAGCCAGTTTACCAGGGTTCAGTCGCAGCAGTTGATGCCGCGGCCCAAACATCTGACATGGGAAGAAAGCGCATGTTATACGCTTACCCTGGCGACAGCTTACAGGATGCTTTTTGGACATGAGCCCCATGACCTCAAGCCAGGTCAGAACGTGCTGGTCTGGGGTGCGTCGGGCGGCCTGGGATCCTATGCGATCCAGTTGATCAACACGGCGGGTGCCAACGCGATCGGTGTGATTTCGGACGAAAGCAAAAGAGACTTCGTTATGGGTCTGGGCGCCAAAGGCGTTCTGAACCGCAAAGACTTCAAGTGCTGGGGTCAGCTGCCTACGGTTAATACGCCCGAGTATGCCGACTGGTTTAAGGAAGCCCGTAAATTCGGAAAGGCGATCTGGGACATCACCGGAAAGGGCAACAACGTCGATATGGTGTTTGAGCATCCGGGCGAAAGCACCTTTCCGGTGTCCACTTTTGTGGTGAAGAAAGGTGGCATGGTTGTCATCTGCGCTGGCACAACCGGATTTAACTGCACTTTCGATGTACGTTACATGTGGATGCACCAGAAGCGCCTGCAGGGCTCACATTTTGCGCATCTAAAGCAGGCGGCGTCAGCCAATAAGCTGATGGTGGAAAGACGCCTCGACCCCTGCATGTCCGAGGTTTTCCCTTGGGCGGAGCTGACCGATGCGCATATGAAGATGATGCGAAACGAGCATAAGCCGGGCAATATGTCTGTACTGGTCCAGGCCCCTCGCACTGGATTGCGGACACTGGAAGATGTGCTGGAAGCTGGTCCGCTGCGGTAGACACTAGCAGATCAGGATACTTGCAAACCCGCCCGGGAAATCTCCTGTCGGCGGGTTTTCTTCCTCCGAAGTGCCCTAAGTTCCGCAGTATAGGGGCTACACGTTTGAGGCGAGTTTGCGAGAAATTTGTCTATGCTCGAATCATTGTCGACTCGTTAAGAAACACCAATTCTGAGCGGCTTTGGTTGTGGCCAGTTCATTCGAAACCCAGATATCAAAGCCTTATATGGAGACATACTCGCTATAAATGTGGAGTAAAAAACCGCGAATATCACGGTGGGATACCTCGTGCTAAGGTTGAATTAATGTTTCGTTAATACTTAGGAATGGACACTCCGATGGCACAAGATTGGATTGTGGACGTACTGGCTGACCTACGTAGTTTCGCGCTGCAGAATAATTTGAAGACCCTCGCTGAGCAGTTGGACGATACACTGCTCGTTGCGGCAACCGAGATTGCCCAGTCAGCCCAGCACGTCCCGGAACACACGGATGACCATGTACCAGCGGCTGGAAGACTTTCTCGAAGACTTGCAAGCGGCCAGATCGCTTGACGATGTTCAGGCGCACCTGTTCGGGCTGCGTGATTTTCTGGATACAGAGCACCTTGTGTACCACTGCTTAGATGCGTCGGGAAACAAGTACGGGGCGATGACATATGATGCGCCGTGGATCCGCCGCTATATCGAAGAAGACTATGCGCGCATTGATCCGGTGGTGAAGGGCACCTACCAACGGTTCCATCCGGTGGACTGGAAACAACTTGACTGGTCAGGAAAGATCCAGCGCGACTTTCTCTGCGAAGCTTTGGAGACGGGTGTTGGCAACCAGGGTGTGTCGGTGCCCATTCGCGGCCCCAACGGCCAGTTCGCCTTGTTCTCGGTGAACGGTTCAGACTCGGACGAGTCCTGGGCAACCTACCGACAGGAGAATCTGAAAACGCTTATCCTTGCGGCCCATTTCATTAACCAAAGAGCATTGGACCTCGAATCCGAAGTTGAGGCGCCAAGAAAACCTCTGTCACCGCGCGAGGCAGACGCATTGACCTTACTGGCGAACGGTATGAACCGCTCGCAAGCGTCTGAGAAACTGGGCATCTCTGAACACACGCTGCGGGTCTATATCGAAAGCGCACGGGCCAAGATGGGGGCTGCCAATGCGACCCACGCCGTGGCTCGCGCCATGGTCCGCGGTCTTATCGTTGTTTGAACGGAGTTAGAGGCCGCTCAAACACCTCTGTGCGCGACATTTTTTTAGCAGCGCACGGTTATAAACTCTTAAGCATGATTGCGCGTTTCTCTTGTTCGCGAACTGCAGCAGGAGGACCGCCGCATGATCAGATTCATCTACGCAGACAGTTTGGACACCTACCCGCATCTACGTGACACCATGTTTCGGGATCGCGCCCGTCAGTTCAAGGATCGCCTCAATTGGGAGGTTTCTGTAGATGCCAACGGGTTTGAACGCGACGCCTATGACGCGATCAATCCGTTGTACATTATTGCCGAAAATACGCGTGGTGGGCATGCAGGATCGATGCGGGTGCTGCCGACGACAGGGCCCACAATGGTCAACGATCACTTCTTGCATCTTACCGACGGCGTTGCGATCCAGTCCCCGTTTATTTGGGAATGCACCCGGTTTTGTCTGTCCCCTCGGGCAGACAGCAAGGTTGCTGGTGCGCTTATGCTTGCAGGAGCTGAGTTTGGATGCGCAAGCGGCTTGTCCCATTCAGTGGGTGTCTTCGACGCCCGAATGATCTTGGTTTACCGCCGCCTTGGGTGGGTGCCCGAGCTTATGGGTTCGCAAGGGCAAGGGCGCTCCGCAATCTCGGTCGGATTGTGGTCGATGGATAGCGACCTGCGTGAGCGTTTGTCTGCCCGGACTGGGATCAGCCGTCAGATAAGCACCCATTGGTACGCGCGCGCCTTTGGGCCCTCACTCGCAGCGTGAGGCTTTCGGCTGGCAGCACCGCCCTGCGCGGGCTAGGGTCGCGCCATGAATATAGCCGCTCCCATCTTTTCTGACGACCAGGCCGAGGCTTACGATCTTGTGTCCGATACGCTGGCTCAGTCCGGCGTGGATCTGGACAACGAAACGCTGTTGCCTCCACAGGACGGAACGGCGCAGCGCGTTCTGGCGGTGTTGGGGCGGGCGGGCTCTGGCAAGACGTTGCTTCTGGCTCAGCTGGCGCGCGATCTGACCGCTGCGGGCGTGGAAATTGTTTCGGGCGATTGGGAGGGCAAACGCCGCAAAGATCGGCGCACGCTGGCGATTTTGGCACCCACAAACAAGGCGGCGAGCGTTTTGCGAACCCGGGGTGTGCCGGCCACCACGATCCATCGCATTCTTTATACTCCAGTCTATGACCCGGAATACGAGCGCATTGCTGACTGGCTTGCCGGAAACGGAGAGAAGCCTGAAATTGAAGGCTTAACGGAAGAGGCACTGCAGCGCGCTTTTGTTTTTTATCAGGCTCACAGCTCGATCCCTGGCGCCCTTGCCGCCGCTGGCTTACGCGGGTCTGATTTTATCACAGGCTGGAAGCGCCGCGAAGATCCGCTGGATATCGGGTTCGTCGATGAAAGCTCAATGCTCGATGACAAGCAACTGGATGATCTCAAAGAAATTTTCCCTACGCTCGTTCTGTTCGGCGATCCGGCGCAGCTTGCGCCGGTTGGCCAATCCGGCGAAATGGCCTTTGACAGCCTGCCAGCGCCCGCGAAGCTGCAACTCAGCCGTATTCACCGGCAAGAGGCTGACAGCCCGATCCTCGATCTCGCCCATGCGCTTTTTGAGCCCGAGGTCGATTTCAACCATTTTGAGCACTTGGTCGAAGAGGCCGCGACACGGGACAATCGAGTGCTGATGAGCCCCAGGATGGAAGCGGGGCTCATGGCGCGGTCGCCCGCGCTCGTTTGGAGGAACAAAACACGGATAAAGCTCATCCAGGCGTTTCGCGCAGGGTATGGCGCACCGGCAGATGAATTGTTGCCAGGCGAGCCACTGATTTGCGATGGGATTGAGTTGCCTGTGAAGCACCGCAAAAAGCGTATCGATCTGGAAGCAAGAGGGCTGATTAAAGGCGCGCAGGTTATTTATCTCGGGCCGGGTCGGAAACCCGGGTTTTCGCGTTTGCATGTTGTCGGTGCCGAGGCGCCCGAGGTATCAGCTGCATCGATCGTCAAAATTGAGCTTCCGGACGAGGAGGAGCCGTTCATCCCCTATGCCGCGCGGATGGGTGCCACGTTCCTTCATGGCGCCGCTGTTACGATACACAAGGCGCAGGGGTCGCAATGGGAAACTGTGCAGGTCTATGGGCCCGATCTGTCGGCGGCAGCCTGGGCGGGGCGCTCCGAAGCCGGTCAGCCGCTGTGGAAGCGACTTGCCTATGTCGCCATCACGCGCGCTTCCGAGCGGCTTATCTGGGTGACGCGAAATCGGCTCGCACGTCCAGAAGGGGCATTGGGTACAGATGATCTGAAGGTTGCGCCCGCGCCGCTGGAACTGAAGAGCGAGGAGGAGACATGAAATCTATTTTGGTGACAGGCGCATCGAGCGGTATCGGAGCCGCGGTCGCTGCCCGGTTTCTCGACGAAGGCTGGCGGGTTGGGCTTCTGGCCCGACGGGCGGGAACACTGGAGGCACTGGCCGCAGGCCATGGTAACGCCGTTGTTCTGCCGGCAGATGTCACAGACGAGGCCGCCGTGGACGCAGCTTTCGACGAGTTTTCATCGGGCGGAAGGCTGGATGTTCTCTTCAACAATGCCGGAATGTTTGGCCCCCAGGGACCCATTGACGAAATCCCGCTCGATGGCTGGAAGCAGGTTTTGGACGTCAATCTGACCGGAATGTTCCTTTGCGCGCGCGCGGCCTTTCGCATCATGCGTCGGCAAGACCCAATGGGTGGACGGATCATCAACAACGGATCGATCTCTGCGCATACGCCCCGCGAAGGTTCGACATGTTATACGACGGCTAAACACGGAGTGTCGGGTTTGACCAAGACACTGAGCCTTGATGGACGTCCGTTTGACATAGCCTGCGGACAGATAGATATCGGCAATGCGCGTACCGACCTTGTACTGGGCCTCGAAGAAACACGCGCCAAGCAAGGCCTGGAGCCGTTGCCGAGTATGGCTGTTGAAGACGTGGCAGCTGCGGTCCTGCACATGGCAGCGTTGCCGGCAGAGGCGAATGTTCAGTCGATGATGATTATGGCAAGCAAGATGCCTCATATCGGCCGGGGCTAGTCAGCGCCGCTGAGGGCAATCCTGGCTCCGCAATAAGGGCATAAGCTGTTCTAGCCGCGGATGTACCGAAAGACTGCAGCTGCGCCCCAACCTGCGGCTATTGCTATGGCCAGCGACATCAGGCCGTAGACCAGCGGCTGGTCGTGCGCGAGATTATACAGAAAGCGCTCAAGCCCGACCTTGCGGACATCGATCACGGTTTCGAAGCTGTCGATCACTTGTCCTTCGCGGGTCAGGAAGACGCGCGTGGCATAGTCTCCCTCGGTGAGGTTCGCAGGCAGAGACACTTCAGCGGAGAAGAGCGTTTCATCGGTAAGCCGCACACTGCCTTCCAGCTGTTGGAAACGGCCCTCCTGTGCGCGAATCCGCAGCAGCGCCGCAGTAAAGCTATCAAGTTCTGATGCAGCATCACCGGTGTCGATCGCACGGATAAGGCGCGTTGCAGAAATTTTGTGCCGCAAATCGTCTGTTTCAAGAAGAACATCCGAAAGCGGCGCGGTACTCGCGACCGCGTAAAAGCTCGGAGCAGCATCAATCTCTGCTGCTGCTGTGTTAACCCAGATGCCCGCCACCCGGGATTTGCGACGGATCGTAACGGGTTCCTGCGGACCGGCGACAGTGATGATCACGTGCAGATCGCTGGTTTGCGGAGCAGGCGCGACCCGCTTGACCGCACCGAAAATCAGGATCTCGGAGCCGGTGAAGTTGGTGGTGATAGAAACGTTGGTTTGCGACAGTTCGGCGATGACTTCTTCACCTCGCCCGGGCGATGTCAATGTCAGAAGTACAACAAGGCAAAAGGACAATGCGCGGATCACGATCAGTGCCCCCCTTCGCCCAGCGAATAGAGCTCAGCCGGCTCAATCAAAAGATCCAGTGCCAGCTTGCCGCAAACCGCCAGCACCATAATCGCAAGTAGAATGCGCAGCTGCTCGGCCTTCAGTCTGGTTCCGATCACCGTTCCGATTTGTGCGCCAATCACACCGCCGATCAGAAGCAGAACTGCCAGAACCATATCCACAGTAAAGTTCGTTGTTGCATGCAGCAGGGTCGTAAAGGCAGTAACGAAGATGATCTGAAAAAGCGATGTGCCCACCACCACTTTCGTGGGCATCCCGAGGATATAGATCATTGCAGGCACCATGATGAACCCACCGCCAACGCCCATAATGGCTGCCAGTATCCCCACGATCAGGCCCACGATCAGCGGCGGGATCACAGAGATGTAAAGCCCGGAGGTGCGAAATTTCATCTTGAAGGGGAGGCTGTGTACCCAGCTGCGTTGCTTGCGTTTGGTGACCGCGCTTCCGCTTTTGCGCGATCGCTGAAGAGCTCTCAGGCTTTCGACGAACATCAGCGAACCGATAATCCCAAGGAACACCACGTAGCAGAGTTTGACCAGCAGATCGACTTGTCCGAGCGATTTGAGGTAGTTGAACAGCACAACGCCCAAGGCTGCGCCGACCAATCCGCCGGCGAGCAGAACTGTGCCCATTCTGAGGTCCACTGATCGTCGCCGGAGATGGGCCAGAACCCCGGAGAAAGAAGAAGCCACGATCTGGTTTGCTTCGGTGGCCACAGCTACGGCTGGTGGAATGCCAATAAAGAACAGCAGAGGCGTCATCAGAAAGCCTCCGCCGACGCCGAACATGCCCGAAAGGACGCCGACGATCCCCCCCAGTCCCAGAAGCAGGAACGCATTGACCGAAACCTCGGCGATGGGGAGGTAGATTTGCATGGCGGCACTCTAAGCCTCTGGCGTCTGCGCGCAATGGGGCCACGCCAACTTAGCGCCGCATTAGCGCTCTTTCACATAAGGCTCGCCTCCTGCGCGAGGCGGAATCGCTTTGCCTACAAAACCGGCCAGGATCACCACGGTCAGGATGTAAGGCAGGGCCTGCATGAACTGGACCGGAATGACGAAATCCATGATCTCGATATTCTGGAACCGGTTTGCGACGGCCTCCAGAAAGCCAAAGAGCAGGCACGCCATCAGCGCATACCACGGACGCCACTTTGCGAATATGAGCGCAGCGAGTGCAATATAGCCGCGACCCGCGGTCATATCCTTCACGAACCCGGCGGATAGGCCTGTGGCCAGATAGGCGCCAGCGAGGCCGCAAAGAAGCCCACAGATCATTACAGCTGCGTAGCGTAGCCCCACGACCGAGACCCCAGCGGTGTCAACAGCAGCAGGGTTCTCACCCACTGCCCGCAGGCGCAGACCAAAGCGCGTTCTAAACAGGACGTACCAAGTGGCTGGCACCGCTGCGGCAGCAACATACACCAAAATCGAATGCCCCGAGATGAGCTCGTAGTAGATCGGTCCGAATATCGGCACAGTCTGCAGCGTTTCCGCAAATGGCAGGCTGATCGGCTGGAACCGGGCACCGCCGACCAGCGACGGTGTCCGGCCTCCTTGGTTGAACCACGTCTGAGCAATAAGAACCGTAAGTCCCGCGGCCAGAAAGTTTAGCGCCACGCCAGAGATCAGCTGGTTGCCTCTGAACGTAATCGACGCCACGCCGTGTATTGCCGAGAAAGCCAGCGAGGCGGCAATCCCGGCGAGGAGACCTATCCAGACTGATCCAGTGACAAAGGCGACGGCTGCCGAGAAAAATGCTGCTGCGAGCATCTTGCCTTCGAGGCCAATATCAAAAATTCCGGCGCGCTCGGAAAACAGGCCCGCCAGGCATGCCAAAAGAAGCGGTGTCGCAAGGCGTATTGTGCTGTCGAGCACCTGAAGGAGGGTCAGAAAATCCATGCTCCCTCCTTACTCGGCAGGTTCTGCGGCTTGCGTCGCAGTTCGAGATCGGCGACGCGCGAGGAAGATCTGCTCGATGGGGCTGCGCACCATGTTGTCAAGCGCACCTGTGAACAGAATAACCAGCGCCTGAATAACGATGATCAATTCGCGTGGAATATCGGTCCAGAGTGCGAGCTCCGCGCCGCCTTGGTAAAGAAAGCCAAAGAGGATAGCGGCAAGAAGTACCCCCGCCGGGTGCGATCGGCCCATAAGGGCCACGGCAATCCCGATGAAGCCCGCCCCCTCGACAGAGTTGAGCACCAGTCTTTCTGCTTCGCCCATCACGTTGTTGATGGCCATCATTCCAGCCAGTGCGCCAGAGATCAGCATGGCAATCATTGTGATGCGAACGGGCGAGATGCCGGCATAGACCGCAGCTGTCTCAGAATGCCCGAACGCGCGTATCTCGTATCCAAGCCGCGTACGCCAGATCAAAAGCCACAAAAGAAAACAGGCCAGAAGCGCAACCAGCAGTGTGACGTTTGCGGGTGCTGCCCTCGAAAACTCTATGCCGATTGGTGCGAGCAGCTCGTGGAGCGTCGGCAGATTTGTCGTTTCCGGAAACCGCGCGGAGGCTGGGTCCATCGATCCTGCAGGTCGTAGCTGGTTGACGAGCACGTAGTTCAGAACCGCCGCGCCGATGAAGTTGAACATGATCGTAGTGATCACGATATGGCTGCCGCGTTTTGCCTGCAGATAGGCGGGAATCGCCGCCCACGCCGCGCCAAAGAGCGCACCCGCGAGCATTGCGCCGACCAAAGCGAGCGTCCAGTGCGGCCAGGGGATCAACAGGCATGCGAGTGCTACGCCCAGTCCGCCGAGCGTTGCTTGACCCTCACCGCCTATGTTGAATAGCCGTGCGTGGAATGCGATGGCCACCGCCAGTCCGGTGAAAATAAAGTTGGTCGCATAGTAAAGCGTGTAGCCCCAGCCATAGGTCGAGCCAAGCGCACCGGCGACCATCAGCTTCACAGCTTCGATGGGGTCTTCACCAATAGCGACAATTACAAAGCCCGAAATCAGGAACGCAATTAGTACCGAAATCAGCGGCACGAGGAGGGCATCGACCCATTTGGGCATCGTTTCCATCAGTGCGCCCTCTGCTCTTGCAACTCGGATGTCGCGGCGCGGGAGGTGTCCGTTATCCCGGCCATCAGCAGACCCAGCTCAGCTTCATTCGTCTCGTTGGGAAGCCGTTCGCCCATAATCTGTCCATCGAACATGACTGCGATCCGATCAGACAGGCTCATGATCTCCTCAAGCTCGACCGAGACCAGCAAAACGGCTTTTCCCGCATCCCGCAGTGCGATGATTTGTTTGTGAATGAACTCGATTGCGCCGATATCGACCCCCCGAGTCGGCTGGCCAACAAGCAACAACTCCGGGTTTCGTTCGATCTCGCGCGCCACGACAATCTTCTGCTGATTGCCTCCCGAGAAATTCTTCGCCGTCTGCCAGCAGTCCGGAGGGCGGATATCGAATTTTTCAATCTTGGCTTCGGTGTCTTCTCGCAGAGCGTGGTTGTTCATCAGAAGTCCACGCTGGTAGCTGGGGTCGTCGTGATAGCCGAACGCGGTATTTTCCCATGCGTGGTAATCCATGATAAGACCCTCGCGCTGGCGGTCTTCCGGCACATGCGCGATCCCGCGCTTTCGCCGTGTGCGTCCGTCGGAGTAGCGACCGCTCAGATCAATCGGCTTCCGGTGGATCTCGATCCTGCCGCTGGCCTCGCGCATCCCTCCAAGCACCTCTAGCAGCTCGGACTGGCCATTGCCCGCAACCCCTGCGATCCCCAGCACTTCGCCTGCGCGCACATCGAACGAGATGCCTTTCACACGTTCAACGCCAAGCCCATCTACGACACGCAGGCCGTCGACATGGCAAACAATCTCGCCCGGGCTGGGCGGAGCTTTGTCGACCCGTAGAAGCACCTTGCGACCAACCATCAGTTCAGCGAGCTCCTCGGGACTGGTCTCCGGTGTTTTGACTGTCGCTGTCATCTGGCCCCGGCGCATGACTGAGACCGTGTCGGTCGTCTCCATAATCTCGCGCAGCTTATGGGTGATGAGAATGATGGTCTTGCCTTCGGCCTTCAGGCCTTCGAGAATACGAAAAAGATGATCGGCTTCTGCCGGTGTCAGAACACCGGTCGGCTCATCCAGGATCAGAATGTCAGCCTTGCGATAGAGTGCCTTGAGAATTTCCACCCGCTGTTGATAGCCGACGCTCAGGTCCTCGATCTTCGCGTCCGGATCCACATCGAGCGCATATTCGTCACTAAGGTCTTTCAGTAGCTTACGGGCTTTTGCCAGAGATGGTCGCAAAAGGGCGCCATCCTCGGCGCCGAGAATGATGTTTTCGAGAACCGTGAAGTTCTCGACCAGTTTGAAATGCTGAAAGACCATCCCGATACCGGCCCGGATCGCGGCCTGACTATCAGGGATGTCGGTTTTTTCACCGTTGATCCAGATCTCACCTGCATCTGCTTTGTAGAAGCCGAACAGAATCGACATCAGCGTGGACTTGCCAGCGCCATTTTCACCGATGATCCCATGGATTGTCCCAGGCATCACGCGGATGGAAATGTCCTTGTTTGCCTGAACAGGACCGAAGGCCTTCGAGATACCTTTGAGTTCAATCGCCGGGGCTGTGCTGCCGGTCATGAGATACCCCTCATATCGGGTAATGGCCGCGCGGAGAGATCCCCGCGCGGCCAGAGTTTTCGAACGCCGCGCCGGATCAGAAGGTCAATACGGGGCAGCTGTCGTTTGCGTAGTAGCTGGTAACCTCAATATCACCAGAGATGATCGCAGCTTTGGCGTCTTCAACTTCCGAAATCATCTCTTCGGTCAGCAGAGCTTCGTTGTTTTCATCCACCGCATAACCGACGCCGTCATCGGCAAGCGACAGTGAGAGCTGGCCGGTTTCAAGGTCCGCCCCTGCTGTCAGCGCGTTGTATACAGCCACATCGACGCGCTTAAGCATGGAGGTCAGAACCGAGCCCGGGTGGAGGTGATTTTGGTTGCTGTCGACGCCAATGGACAGGATGCCCTCATCTGCAGCCGCCTGCAGAACACCAACACCTGTGCCGCCGGCTGCGGCGTAGATCACGTCTGCGCCCTGGCCAACCTGAGCTTTGGCCAGCTCACCGCCTTTAACCGGATCATTCCAGGCAGCTGGGGTTGTGCCGGTCATGTTGGGGATGATGTTGATATCGGGATTCACCGCCTTAGCACCTTGCGCGTATCCACAGGCAAAGTGCCGGATCAACGGAACGTCCATGCCGCCGACAAAGCCAATAGTGCCGCTCTCGGATTTTTTGGCGGCGAGCATTCCAACCAGATAAGACCCTTCATGCTCGGCAAAACTGATCGCCAACACGTTCGGAAGCTCGTCAAGGTTCGGGAAGAACCCGTCGATATTGACGAACTTGATATCCGGGTAGTCGGGAGAAACCTGCGCAACAGGATCCGCCATGGCAAAGCCAGTCGTCACAATCGGGTTGGCGCCACGCTCAGCAAATCGGCGCAGCGCCTGCTCGCGCTGGGCTTCCGAGCTCAGTTCAATCTCGAGATACGAGCCACCGGTCTCTTGCGCCCATCGCTCGGCACCATTGAAGGCCGCTTCATTGAACGATTTGTCGAACTTGCCGCCGAGATCAAAGATCACGGCAGGCTCGGCGACAGCTGCGCCAGCGCTGAGTGCAACAGCGGCGACAGCACCGGTGAGGCGTTTCATCATAGACATCTCATTTACTCCCAGTTTGTATGCCCCGCGGCCTCTCCGGGTGGGCCGCTTTTGATGGGCGTCGAGCAGATTTTGCAATGCAGCAAGTAAGGCGGCACGCAGGGGCAGGGTCAAGGGCGATTCCGCATCATCACCCCACCTGTTCCCTGGCTTTGGGCGAATTGACGAAAGGTCAGCCTTCGACAAGCGCTTTGCTTAGAATAAGCGCATCCGTTTTCGCGCCATCGGGTTGCTGATAGTATTTCTGCCTGACGCCTGTTTTCACGTAGCCGGCAGATGCATAAAGCTGGCGGGCCGCAGAATTGTTTGCGGCAACCTCAAGGAACACCTCGATTGCGCCACGGTTTCGGGCATCTTCTTCGAACTCTGCAAGGAGCTGGGATCCATATCCCGCTCGCCGCTTTTCGGGGTCAACCGATATGGTCAGCAATTCCGCTTCGGGGCCGGCAATGCGCCCGAGAAGAAACCCGTGCTCGAGGGTGTAAAGCAGTGCTCCGGCACTGCTTAGAATGGCGGCGAATTCGGCTTCGGACCAGGGGCGGGGCGTGACAAAGCAACGAGCATGGAGATCGGCAAGATCGCGGGGTGTCATTTGTCCAGAAGCGTTGCCGCAGGTTTCGCGGGTGCCGCGTCCGCCGCGCGCAGATAAAGCGGCGCTGGAGGTTTCAGGTTCGGCTTAGCAGATCGTGCAGCGATCCGGGCGATTGCCACCGCAAGCGGCATCTTGGGCGCCTGTGTGGAGACGCCGTCATCCATATCAGATCCAATCAGCGGAGCATCGGGGTGTTTTGCCCGCAGGTCGTGCAACTCTTCCGCCGACAGTTGTTGTGGCGCAAGATCGATGCCGTTGAACCCCTGGGCATAGACGGCGCTCCGCCGGGCGTCACAGAGCGCTATGGAAGGGCCTTGATGCCCTTCTGCCAAAGCCTCCAGTGTGCAGACACCGACGGCAGGGAGGTTCAATCCCAGGGCAAGACCACGCGCTGCGGAAACAGATATGCGGATCCCCGTGAAATTCCCTGGCCCTATCCCCACGCCAAGACAGGTGAGATCTTGCCACCGGAGATTTGCATCCGTGAGCATCTCTTGCAGCATGGGCATAAGAGCTTCGGCCTGACCCTTGGCCATCTTGCGCGTTTCCGCGCGCAGCACATGGTCCCCCGACAGCAAAGCGGCCGCGCAATGCGCGGCCGATGTATCAAACGCCAGAACGGTTGGGTCAGGCTGCAACCGGGCGAACCTCAAGAACTTCCGGAATGTAATGCCTAAGCAAATTCTCGATCCCCATCTTCAGGGTCAGGGTCGAAGACGGGCAACCGGCGCAGGCACCCTGCATATGCAGATAGACCACACCACGCTCAAAGCCGTGGAAGGTAATGTCCCCGCCATCCTGAGCCACGGCTGGTCGCACGCGTGTGTCCAGCAACTCCTTAATCTGGTTGACGATGTCGACATCGGGTCCGTCATGTTCTGCATGCCCAGCGGGCGCATCAGCCTCGCCTGTCATGATGGTGTCACCAGACTGGTAGTGTTCCATTATCGCACCGAGCAGGGCGGGCTTAATATGATCCCACGCCGTCTCGTCCGATTTGGTCACTGTGACGAAGTCATTGCCAAAGAAAACTGCTTTCACGCCCGTGACGGCAAACAGCCGTTGTGCGAGCGGTGAGCTTGCCGCGGCCTCTGGTGAAGGAAAGTCTGCGGTGCCTGCGTCGAGCACAGATTGGCCCGGCAAAAACTTCAGCGTTGCGGGATTCGGTGTAGATTCAGTCTGGATGAACATGTGGCACCTCCATTGGCGTGCCTATGTATATGCGGTCTGTCGCCGATCAGGTCAAGATTTGGAACAGTTCTAAATTGCCCTAGCAGACGCTTTCCAACTGATCCTTGCTTAATTCGCCCGGAACGATGGTAAACGGGATCGGAGACGACCCGGCAAGTTTTGTCATAGCGGTCACCAAAGGCCCTGGCCCCTTGCGGCCTGATCCGGCCCCGAGAACCAGAATTCCGATCTCTGGGTCTTCTTTGATTTGGCTGAGCACCTCATCCACAGGTTCACCTTCGCGAATTACCAGTTCCGGCTTGATGTTCTGCTTGTCACGCATCCATTTCGCGAAGACCTCGAAATGCGCCTCAATGCGCTCCCGGGCCTCCTCTCGCATGACCTCCCCGACACCAATCCAGTGCTGAAACTCATCCGGTGGAATGACAGACAGAATTTGAACGCCGCCTCCGGTCTTTGCGGCACGCATCGCCGCAAACCGCATCGCGTTCAGGCACTCGCGGCTGTCATCGAGTATGACAAGAAACTTACGCATGTCTTTGAGACCTCCGCCGGCGATGATGGCTCAAGCAAAGAGCTCAGGCAACCGTCGAGCGCGGTTCGGAACGGGATTGGTTTTTTCGGGGGGACGCAGTCGGGCAAGGCGCTTATCAGCGCCTTGCCCCGAAATCTGTCAGGCAGCCGTAGCGAAACCTTGCTGGTAAGACATCGTCACAGTCGGCTTAGGCTTCTTCGTTGTGTCGCCGGCGGGCGCCGTTGCGGGTCCTGCCGTCGAGGCATCGGTCCGCACGGATTGCGGATTAGCGTTCAGGTACGCCATTAACACCTCCTGTTTTTATGGGAGGCTGACAAATAGGATATGCAAACCCGTTTGCCAACCCCTAACTGCAAGGGAGCTATGCGTTTTATGCAACGGATTTATGTCACAGGTTGTGGATAACCCACTAAACCTCTGTCCAGTCGTGGTATTCTGCTGTTTCCGCTAACAACATTTTTTTTGCTGACGCTGGGTCACTCACCGACCATTCCGATGATTTCGTAGGTGCGCTTGAGAATCGGATGCGCTATCTCGCGCGCCCGCGCGGCGCCACTGGCAAGCATTCGGTCGATCTCGGCCGGATCATCCATTAAACGTGCCATCTCTGCCGAGATGGGGCTGAGCTTCTCGACCGCCAAATCCGCAAGGGCTGGTTTGAACGTTCCGAATTGAGTGCCGGCACCGAACTGGTCAAGTACAGCTTGGGGCGATTTTTCAGCGAGCGCGGCGTAGATATTAACGAGGTTACGGGCCTCGGGCCGGCCTTCGAGCCCCTCCATTGTTGCCGGTAGCGGATCCGGGTCCGTTCGTGCTTTCCGGATCTTCTTGGCGATCGTGTCTGCATCGTCGGTCATGTTGATCCTGCTCATGTCGGACGGGTCGGACTTCGACATTTTCTTTGACCCGTCACGCAGACTCATAACCCGGGTAGCAGCGCCCTCGATCACTGGCTCAGTGATTGGAAAAAACTCCACGCCGTAGTCATGATTAAACTTCATGGCAATGTCTCGGGTCAGTTCCAGGTGCTGCTTTTGGTCTTCGCCTACAGGAACATGTGTTGCGTGATAGATCAGAATGTCTGCAGCCATCAGCGCCGGATAGGCAAAAAGCCCAAGCGACGCGTTTTCGGAGTTCTTTCCGGCCTTATCTTTCCATTGCGTCATGCGCCCCATCCAGCCCATGCGCGCCACGCAATTGAAAACCCAGGAAAGCTGCGCGTGTTCGGGCACTTGCGATTGGTTGAATAGTGTCGACTTTGCTGGGTCGAGCCCCGCAGCGATAAAACCTGCCGCCAGTTCGCGTGTGTTCCGGGTCAGCGCTGCCGGGTCTTGCCAGACAGTGATCGCGTGAAGATCGACCATGCAATAAAGGGTCTCGATCCCAGTCTCGTCCTGCATCTCTACGAACCGCTTCATGGCGCCAAGATAGTTGCCCAGGGTCAGTCCGCCGGTGGGTTGAATGCCGGACAGGACGCGCGGCGTGAACTTGGCGGCGGCTGTTGGTGTTTCGGACATAGAACGGGCTCCGGTCTGGACGTTTTTGCGCGCCTCGCTTACCCGTGGGGGCAGGTGGCGTCAACTGAAGGGCAACGCGATGAACCACAACCCCGAAAGCCCTTTCAATCCTTTGCCGCCTTCCGTCATTGCACTGGTTGTTGTCATCCTTGGAATCGAGGTGCTCTTTAACCTTGGCGCGCGCGGGATCATCGGAGGCCCAGCGGCTGTGGGCTGGCGGCTTGCAGCGATCGAAGACTGGGCGTTTGTCGACCGTGTTTTCAATTGGATGCTGGCGAACGGGCGCTTTCCAGCCGAGCAAATGGCGCGTTTTCTAACCTTCCCGCTGATCCATTTTAGTTTCACCCATGCTGTCTTTGTTTCGATTTTCATCTTGGCGATCGGCAAAATGGTATCCGAGGTTTTCGGAGACTTGGCATTCTTGTCGGTGTTTTGGGGCGCGTCGATTGTCGGGGCGCTGGCCTACGGGCTGTTTCTGCAAACGGACATACCGTTGGTGGGCGGGTTCCCCGGGGTTTACGGCCTTATTGGAGCGTACACATTTCTAATGTGGGTTGCTCTGATCCATACAGGAGGCCCACAGAGCCGCGCGTTTTCGCTCATTGGGATGCTTCTGGCGATCCAGTTATTCTTCGCCGTTTTCTTTGAGACGGGGATGGACTGGGTTGCAGATCTGGCTGGGTTCGCGACCGGTTTTCTGTTGTCCTTTGTCGTCAGTCCTGGCGGATGGTCCAGGCTGATGGCGAAGTTTCGACAGCGCTAGCCTCGACGCAAGGCGGATCTGAACTCTGAAAGCCTGAAAGCGCCCAGGAGCTGACCAAGCCCGAAATAGCTGAGGATGCCCGCGCCGACGAGGAGCGCCAAGGCCCCATAGCGGACCGATGGTGTGACCAGCGCATCCGAGAGGACGAGCGCTAAAACCCAGATCACCATGCCCATGCCCAAGGCCGCCACCGAGATCCTCCCGATGCGGGATCTGAAACGGGCGTCGAGTTCTGCGGCTTGCCCCAGTTGGCCCGCGCCGCGCGCCAACATCCAAACCATCGCCCACCCTGCAACCGTCGTGCCAATCGCAGCCGCGATATAGCCGATAACCGGCGCAAGGCCGATCGCGAGAACCGCGTTTAGGATCATTGCCCAAACCGCATACCTCAGGGGCGTTCTTGTATCCTCTCGCGCAAAAAAGAGTGGCTGATAGACCTTCTGGAGTACGAAAGCTGGCAGGCCCAGCCCATATACCGCAACCGCCAGAGCGGTGGCGGCTGTGTCGTCCGCGGTGAAGCGCCCCCTCTCGAAGAGCACCGATACCAGAGGTGTGGCGATAACCACGAGCGCTATCGCGGCTGGAATGGTGAGGGCGAGGCTGATTTCAGCGGCTCGGTTAAAGGCATTTTGCCCGCCTGCACCGTCATCTGTGCTCAGGCGGCGGGACAGGTCTGGCAGCAAGACAACGCCAATTGCAATTCCAACTACGCCGAGCGGCAGCTGGTAGAGCCGGTCGGCATAATTGAGCCATGCGATAGCACCGTCGAAAAAGGACGCAACTTGCCGCCCCACAAGAAGATTGATCTGAATAACGCCACCAGCCAGAGCCGCCGGGGCAGCCACAATTGCCAGGCGTTTAAGGTCAGGGGTTAGTCTGGGGCGCCGAGGGCGCAAATCAAAACCAGCGCCCGCTGCGGCGCGCCATAGCAACCAGAATTGGGCAATCCCCGCAAGCACCACGCCGATGGCGAGCAGAGTTCCGGTATGCAGCCCGTCAACTTCCGTACCCGGCGCTGGCAGTGTCAGATCCGATATCCAACCGGACTGCGCCAGCAAAAGTGCTGCCACCAAAATGACGTTCAAAAGAACAGGCGCCGCAGCAGCAGCGGCAAAGCGTCCGGTCGCATTGAGGACCCCAGACAGTAGCGCCGCAAGCGAGATGAACAGCACATAGATGAAGACGATCCGTCCGAGATCGATTGCGAGCTCAAACCGAACATCCCCCCGAAACCCTGAAGCCATTGCCAGCACCAGCCAGGGCATTGCGGCAATCGCCGCAAGAGAAAAAACGATAAGGACTGTCGCCAGTCCGGAGAATGCATCGCGGGCAAACCCTTCTGGATCTTCCCCGCTTTCAACGCGCTTCGAGAACATTGGCACGAAGGCCATGTTAAATGCGCCTTCCGCAAAAAAGCGTCGGAACATGTTTGGTAGCGCAAAGGCGACAAAAAAGGCGTCAGCCACAGGTCCGGCCCCCAGCGTTCCGGCGATAAGAATATCGCGGACAAATCCAAGTACTCGGCTCAGCAGGGTCCAGACGCCCACGGTCACGAAACCCGCCACGAGCCGGATCGGCTTCATCGGCCTACCTGTCCCCTTGGGCGCGCTCTGCGCCGTGCTCAATCGCCTCCCGGAGGCGTTTTTCAATCATTGCCTGCTTTGAGGCGCCATGAAGTTTCAGGCCGAACATGTCCTTGACATAAAAGGTGTCCACAACCTGAGCCCCGTAAGTGGCGATCTGCGCGGAGGCGATGTAGATGTTGGCATTGGCCATCGTGCGCGCGAGGTCGAAAAGAAGACCCGGTCGATCGCGGGTGTCGACTTCGATCAGCGTGTAAATTTCGGAGCCCTCGTTGTCGAAGCTGATCGAGGTCGGGAACCTGAATTGCGCCTCACGTTTTTTGACGCGGTCTTTGGTCTCGAACTCTTCGCTGGCAATCACTTCACCTGACAGCGTCTTGTCGATCATTTTCTTTAGGCGCGCATGGCGGTTTTCGGCAAACGGCGCTCCATCGCCGTCCTGCACCCAGAAGCAGGCGGTAACGTACCCGTCCTTGGTTGTGTAGGTCCGTGCGTCGACCACATTCGCACCGACAAGCGCCAGAGCACCCGCAAGTCGGGCAAAAATCCCGGGATGATCTGCCATAGCAAAAGCCACGCGGGTTACATCCCGGTCGCTGTCGAGCGAGATATCGGTGCTGACTTCCTCGTTGGTTATGTTGCGCAACATATGCGCAAAAGTGACCTGCACATCCATCGGCAAACCCTGCCAGTAGGGTCCGTAATGGCGCCCTGTTTCGCGCCGCAAATCCCGTGTTGGCCAATCTGGCAGAGCCGCCCGCAGAGCCTTTTTAGCCTCCGCTTCCCGGTTCTCACGGTTTATGTCTTCAAGGCCGTTTTCAAGTGCATTGGCTGTTTCGCGGAATAGCGAGCGGAGCAGCTGCGCTTTCCAATTGTTCCAGGTTCCCGGGCCCACGCCGCGGATATCGCATACGGTCAATACCGTAAGCAGGTCCAACCGCTCTTTGGTTTTTACTGCCTTTGCAAAGTCTCGGATGGTGCGCGGGTCTGCAAGGTCCCGTTTTTGGGCCATGTCGGACATCAGAAGATGATACCGCACCAGCCATTCCACGGTCTCGGCATCGTTCTTATTGAAACCCATATGCGGCGTAACCCGCCGGGCAATCTGCGCGCCGACCACGGCATGGTCTTCTTTCCGGCCCTTGCCGATGTCGTGAAGCAGAAGCGCGGTATACAGCACTTTACGATTCACGCCATTTTTAAGAATGCGGCTTGCCACGGGCAGCTCTTCGACCAGCTCGCCGCGTTCGATCTGCGCCAGCGTTGAAATGCACTGGATGATGTGTTCGTCCACTGTGTACTGGTGGTAGACGTTGAACTGCATCATCGCCACGATCTTCTGAAACTCAGGAATAAGCGCGCCCAGCACGCCAAGTTCGTTCATACGTCTCAGGGCGCGTTCCGGGTTGCCATGTTTAAGAAGAAGGTCAAAAAAGATCCTGTTCGCTTCCTTGTTTGCCCGCACAGCGCGGTCAAGAAGATGGAGCTTGCCCTTTATCTGTCGCATGGCGTCAGGGTGCAGAAGATATCCGGTTCTTAGCGCTTCTTCGAAAATTCGCAGAATATTGACCGGGTCCGCAAAAAAGCTCTCAGGATCTGCGATTGCCAGGCGGTTCTGACGGACCTCGTAGGCTTCCTTGACCTCGATTTTCTTGCCCCGACGCAGGAGTTTTAGAAGTCCTGGTTCTCTCTTTGCGTGACTTGCTTCCAGTGATGTCAGAAAGATGCGGGTCAGGTCGCCAACGCTGGTCGCGTGGCGGAAATAGAGTTGCATGAAATGCTCAACCGCACGTCGACCATCCCGATCAGTAAACCCCATCCGGTCGGCGACCTCGACCTGCATATCAAAGGTCAGTTGGTCCGTCGCCCGCCCCGCGATTAGGTGAAGATGACACCTGACTGCCCAGAGAAAGGTGTCAGCGGTATCAAAGAGGACCTGTTCCTCTGGAGTGAAGACGCCCAGCTTAACCAGTTCCTCAACGGTTTCGACGCCGTGAACATATTTCGCGATCCAATAAAGCGACTGCAGGTCACGCAGTCCGCCTTTGCCTTCTTTTACATTGGGTTCCAGCATGTAGCGCTGACCGCCTTGCCGGCGGTGGCGTTCTTCGCGCTCCTGAAGTTTTGCCTCGATGTAATCCTGCGTGGTGTTCTGGAAAAGCTCGGATTTTAGCCGTCCCCTCAGCTCTTCCGCGAGGTCGGCATCGCCCGTGAGAAACCGGTTCTCCAGCAGTGCGGTCCGGATCGTATAGTCATCCCGACCGAGTCGCAGACAGTCTTTCACCGTGCGCGACGCGTGTCCGACCTTTAGCTTCAGATCCCATAGGATGTAGAGTGTGGTTTCGATGACGCTCTCTGCCCAGGGCGTAATCTTGTACGGGGTCAGAAACAGCAAATCGACATCCGAGTGCAGGGCCATCTCTCCGCGGCCATATCCACCTACGCACAACACACTCAGACGTTCACTGCTTGTCGGCGTCGGCAGCGGATGGAAGTAACGCACTGCGACGTCAACTGCACTGGTGACGATGCAGTCGGTTAGCCATGCATAGGCCCGAACAGTTTCGCGGGACCGAAAAGGCTGTTCTTCGAAAGCGGTCGCAATTGCCTGCAAACCGGCTTTGCGTGCACCCAGCAAAATCTTGGTAGCGTCACCGCGAGATGCGCTTGCGGACCCTTGCATACAAGCCCGGTGCAGCGCTTCGCTTACCTGCCTAAAGTCAAAAATCGTCTCGGGCGGACATATCAGATCCCCGGGAAGAAGTTTTGGCGCAGTTGGCCGTGCCGTCTCAGAAACCTGCAAGGCCAAAACCTTTGGGCGCCGGGGAGACGATGGCGACCTGACGGTCGACAATCTGTGCCACGGCAAGCGCACGTTCGTTTGTGCCGTCAGAGCGGAACCGGAACACACCGCTTACACCGGCAAATCCGGAATTTTGGGTCAGAGCCGAAGCTGTTAACGCATTTGAGCCCTGCGATGCCACCAGCGCACCAATTGCTGCCATCCCATCATATGCAAGGCCGGCAATTGGATGGGGCGCGCCGCCATAGGCAGCGCTGTAGCGCTGCTCGAACTGTTGTGTCAGCGTCGGATCAGGCAAAGGAAAAACAGCACCCTGAAGACCCGGCAGGTCCAGTGTGGACGAGGGAATATCCCAGCGGGTAATCCCGACGAGCTGAGTCACGGTCGGGTCAATTCCGTTTTCCGAAAGAAGTTGGGACAGAAGCGGCACGCCCCCCGAGGTGTCGTCAGCAATAACAAGCGCGCTGGCGCCGCTGTCGCGGACAAGATCTGCCACATCGCGGACGGTATTAATGATGCCGTTTTGTGAGGCTTCATAACCCAGGGTTCCGGCATTCCCCGCACCGGTCGCCGCCATCGCATTGACAACTGCGTCCCGACCGATGGTGCCAACCGCGGTTTGGGGGTAGGCGACCACGATCGAGCTTCTGCCCTGACTGTTTGCGTAGGACACAACTCGTCTGGCGGAATTATCGAACGTACTCCCCAGCACAAAGACATTGCCGCCGGCGATCTCGGTATTGTTGGAGAAACTCAGAACATTGACGCGTGCACCTGCAACGGCCACGCCGGCGGAGTTGGCCGAAGCGCCGTAGACCGGGCCAAGGATGATCTTGGCACCATCTCGCACAGCTTCCCCTGCCACCGTCGCTGCCTGACTTGCGTTCCCGGCTGTCGCATAAACGCGCAAATCAATTTCCACACCATTCAGATCCGCCATTGCGAGGCGTGCGGCATTCTCAAGCGATCGCGCGAGCCCAGCCTCGCCGGCATTTTCAGATCCGTAAGGTACGAGCAATGCAACCGGGACAGGAGCCTGTGCATTGATCGAGGGCCCGCCACCTGTCGCGGGCACATCGCAGGCCGCGACGGCAAACACCGTCCCCAAAACCAGCGCACCATTGCGCAAAGCCTTGCAAGTCTTGAAAAAAGCGGGGAGCATCTGAGCCTCCGGGCTGCACTCGGTCAAAGGGGTTTTAATCGCCGCCGACCGTAGTTAACCCGGTAGGATATGTAAACGGTTGCAGCTATGCAGCCTGAAAGAGGCACCCGCATGACTGATCCCGCGCCGGGTACGCTGGTTTTTGTCACCACGCCGATCGGAAATGCTCGTGATATCACGCTAAGGGCGCTTGATGTCCTGCGCGAGGCTGACGTGCTGATCGCCGAAGATACCCGTACCCTTCGCAAACTTCTGGAGATACACGGTATCCCATTGAACCGGCGGCCCCTGCATGCCTATCACGATCATTCTGGAGAGCGAGACCGCGCGCGGGTCGTTGCTGCCCTCGCACAGGGTCACACTGTGGCATATGCCTCCGAGGCGGGCACGCCTTTGATTGCGGATCCTGGGTACGCTTTGATTGCCGCGGCGCGCGCGTTGGGTGCCAAGGTTACTGCTGCGCCAGGCGTTTCCGCCGCCATTGCCGCTCTAAGCCTAGCGGGACTACCCACAGATCAGTTCTTTTTTGCGGGTTTTCTTCCTTCTTCGAAAGGCGCGCGGCGCAAAGTCTTACGCCAACTGGCCAACCAGCCAGGAACACTGGTGGTGTATGAAAGTCCGAATAGGATCGCCAAATGTCTCGCCGATATGGCCGAGATTTTCGGGCCAGACCGCTCTGCGGCGTTGTGCCGGGAGTTGACCAAGAAGTTTGAAGAAGTCGCGTTCGATACCTTGGAAGCGCTCCGAGACCGTGCGGAGACCAGCACCTGGAAAGGAGAGATGGTGCTTCTTGTCGGGGCCGGGGAGCCTGAAACACCGCAGGCCGAAGACCTAGATGCAGCTCTGCGTGGAGCCCTTGCGGAGATGTCGATGAAGGACGCAGTTGTTGCTGTAACTGGCGCTACGGGTCTGCCGAGGCGAACTGTGTATCAAAGGGCGCTTGAGCTATTAAGCAACGAGTAGGGTATGCTGCCTACAACAATGGCGTGGAAGAAGGCTCGGATGCAACAGCAGCAGGTTTCAGCTTGCCCACAGAAGGTCAGCGACTTCGTGGTTACCGCGCTCTGCTTCAGGGGCATAGCGCCGAGGCGAGTGTTGAGCGCGCCTACAGGAAGCGCGGGTGTAAGTTAGTGGGAAAAAGGGTGCGGGTCGGTCCGGGCGAGATTGATCTCATCTTCCGCCACCGCGAGCTCATCGTATTTGTTGAAGTGAAATCCAGCCGAACCCATGAGCGCGCGATCCATAGCCTGACGCGTGCGCAGTTTGGGCGCTTAATGGGGGCCGCGGAATGCTTCATGGCATCGCACGTTGAGCTTGCCGGTCTTGATATGCGGGTTGATCTTGCCAGTGTCGACTACTTGGGACAAGTTCGTGTCTTGCCGAACATAACTCTGTGAGCCCGCGCAGCCTTGCAGCCATTGCGGAGGTCTTTCTGAACAGGCATGAGAGGGCAACAATAGAGTGCCAGGAGGTCCGATGACCCTCAAAATTGCATTTCAGATGGATCCGATCCTTGGGGTTGATGTCGACGCGGACAGTAGCTTCAGGCTCGCCGAAGAGGCCCAGGCGCGGGGCGCGGAATTGTTTTTCTATGGCCCGGGCGACATTGCATATGACGAGGGCCGCATTGTCGCCAGGGGTCAGCATGGAACGGTGCAGCGCGATCCCGAAGCGCCAGCTGTGCTTGGAGCGCCGGAGCGCATCGATTTGGCATCCTTCGATGTTGTTTGGCTGCGGCAGGACCCGCCGTTTGACATGGGGTACATCACAACCACTCATTTGCTCGACCAACTCGCTGGCAAAACTCTCGTGGTCAATGATCCGTTCTGGGTACGCAACGCACCGGAAAAATTGCTGGTTCTGCAATTTCTCGATCTCACCCCCCCTACAATGATTGCGCGCGACTTGGATACGCTCAAGGCGTTTCGAGCCCAACATCAGGACGTTATCCTGAAGCCGCTTTACGGCAATGGAGGCGCAGGCGTTTTTCGCCTGACGCCAGAGGATCACAACCTCAACTCGCTTCATGAGCTTTTCACAGGCATAAACCGAGAGCCGCTGATCATGCAGAAATTTCTGCCGGACGTTGCGCGCGGTGATAAGCGCGTCATTCTTGTGGATGGGGAACCGATTGGTGCCATCAACCGGGTTCCGGCGGCAGGGGAAACCAGATCCAACATGCATGTCGGTGGTCGGGCAGAAAAGGTCGACCTTGACGAGCGCGACCTTGAGATCTGCGCAGCAATCGGCCCCTTTTTGCGAGAAAAGGGCCAGATTTTCGTGGGAATCGATGTGATTGGCGGATGGCTCACCGAGATTAACGTTACTTCACCTACCGGTTTGCAGGAGCTGGAGCGTTTCGATGGCACAAATGGCGCAGGCCTGATCTGGGATGCAATCGAGCGGCGGCTCGCAGCCGTCTAGGCGTCTGCTGCAGGAATTCGGTAGCTGAGCGCTTCGGCCAGATGTACGCGCGATATTCTTGGTGCAGCATCCAGATCCGCGATTGTACGCGCGACCTTCAGGACGCGGTGATACCCGCGCGCCGACAGGTTGAAACGATCTGAGGCCTGTCTGATCAACGCGCGTCCGGCGTCATCCGTGGTCGCTATTTCTTCAAGAACCGCGCCCTCTGCGTCCGCGTTTACGTACATCCCGGGCCGATTGCAGTAGCGCGCCGTTTGCCGATCTCGCGCCGATTTTACACGCGCCGCAATTTCAGCGGAGCTTTCTCCGCTTGCAGGAAGGTCCAGATCTTTAAAACTCACGGCAGGAACTTCGACACGAAGATCGAACCGATCGAGCAGGGGACCGGAAATCCGGGCCATGTACTCCTCTCCGCAGTTGGGCGCGCGCGCGCAGGCCTGCCCAGGATCATACATCAACCCGCATTTGCAGGGATTTGCTGCTGCAACCAACAGGAAGCGACACGGATAGCGCATATGCGCTTTGGCTCTGGCGACCACAACGTCCCCGGTCTCTATGGGTTGCCGCAGAGTTTCAAGGACAGCGCGCGGGAACTCAGGAAACTCGTCCATGAACAGCACGCCGTTATGTGCCAGTGAGATCTGCCCTGGCTTTGCGCCTTTGCCACCACCAACAATCGCTGCCATCGACGCTGTGTGGTGGGGCTCCTGAAACGGACGGGTGCGGGAAATCCCTCCTGCTTCGATCAAACCGGCGAGCGATTGGATTGTGGATGTTTCAAGCGCTTCAGACGCCGACAAGGGGGGTAAAATCCCCGGCAGGCGCTTTGCAAGCATCGATTTACCCGATCCCGGTGCACCCACCATCAGAACATGGTGGCGTCCTGCAGCGGCAATCTCGAGTGCGCGTTTGGCGCGTTCTTGCCCCTTCACTTCGCGCATGTCGCGTAGGGTGTTTTGCGAAGTGGTTTCGCCCGGCGCGGAGGGTGAAATCGGGTGATCGCCTGAATAGTGTTGCACGATGCCTCTCAGCGATCCGGCGCCGATGACTTCCGTGGCGCCGACCCAGGCCGCTTCCGAACCGCAGGGTTCCGGGCAAAGCAGCGACTTTTCACGCTCCGCAGCAGCCAAGGCCGCTGGAAGCGCACCAATCACGGGGACAAGCGTGCCGTCCAACGCCAGCTCGCCGAGAGCAACGGTTCCTGCGACTGCGTCTGGTGGAACGACTGACAAAGCGGCCAACAGTGACAGTGCAATAGGAAGGTCGAAATGAGAACCTTCTTTGGGTAAGTCTGCCGGCGACAGGTTAACAGTGATGCGTTTGGAGGGTAATGCGAGGCCCAGTGCGCCAATCGCGGCGCGCACCCGCTCTTTTGCCTCGGACACGGCTTTGTCAGGAAGGCCAACTACAGCGAAAGACGGAAGCCCTGGCGAGAGAGCACATTGAACCTCAACCATGCGCGCTTCCACCCCTTCGAAAGCCACTGTATACGCACTGACCGACATGACGCCTCGCAAAACTGCAATAGGCGTTAACCGTTCGCTGGGTATGGTTAATGCGCGCTTAACGCATTTCAGCTTTCTGCGTAGGCGCCTTCGCGAACTGTATCGATCATCAGTTGAACGTTAGCCGGATGAGCATCCGGGGTAATGCCGTGACCCAGATTGAAGATATGCGGCCCTGCTGAAAGTGCATCGACGATCCGGCGGGTTTCATCGATGAGAGCTTGGCCTCCGGTCACCATGTGGCCGGAAGCAAGGTTGCCTTGTACACATCCATCGACCTGAACGTTCATCGCGGCCCATTCCGGCGTGACCGAGTTGTCGAGCGCAACGCAGTCTGCGCCAACCTTCTTCGCGAAACCAATATACTTATCGGCTGCTTCGCGTGGGAAGGCGATGATCGGAACATGGGGAAAGCGTACTTTCAGTTCAGAAATGATCCGTTTTGCTGGTGCAACGGCATACTTGTCGAATGCCGCGCCCTTCAGCGAGCCCGCCCAGCTGTCGAACAGTTTGATTGTTTCGGCGCCGGCCTCGATCTGCATGGCGAGATAAGCGATGGTTGCCTCAGTCAGCCGGTCGATCAAAGCGTCAAACACCGCTGGCTGCGCGCGCATCAAGGCATGTGCAGGTCCCTGGTCAGGCGTGCCACGCCCGGCGATCATATAAGTCGCAACGGTCCAAGGCGCACCTGCGAACCCGATGAGCGTTGTTTCCCGAGGAAGTTCTTTCGATAGGATGCGGACGGTCTCATACACCGGAGCGAGATGCTCGTGGATCGCGTCTGCTGGCTTTAGCTTGTTGAAATCTGCCATCGAGGTGATCGTGCTGAGGCGCGGGCCTTCGCCTGTGACAAACCACAGGTCCGCCCCAAGCGCGTCAGGGACCAACAGAATATCCGCAAACAGTATAGCCGCATCAAATCCATACCGGCGTATCGGCTGAAGGGTGACCTCGGCGGCGAGTTCTGAATTGTAACAAAGAGACAGGAAGTCCCCTGCCTGCGCTCGCGTGGCGCGGTATTCGGGCAAATACCGTCCAGCTTGCCGCATCATCCAGATTGGCGGGACCTTTTGCACTTCTCCGGCGAGGGCGCGAAGCAGTTTTTTCCTGTCAGTCATGGCCGGTCTTCCTTAGTGTCCGGGGTTGAATTTCTGCCCACTATGCCAGACTGTCAAGTTTGATTGACTTGTCAAGATAAGTTGACACCTATAGAGATAACGACCATGGCCATCAGTCTTCCTTCGCCCACTTCACCTCTCAAAATTGGAACACGTGGATCGCCGCTGGCCCTGGCGCAGGCCCATGAAACGCGCGATCGCTTGGCCGCTGCGTTTGGCCTTCCGGACACCTCATTTGAGATCGTGGTCATTAAAACCACCGGAGATCGTGTGCTGGATCGTCCTTTGAAAGAGATCGGAGGTAAAGGTCTTTTCACGCGGGAGATCGAAGACGATCTGCTGTCGGGCAAAATTGATATCGCGGTTCATTCCATGAAGGACATGCCGGTCGAGCAACCCGATGGATTGCTGCTCGACACTTACTTGCCGCGAGAAGATGTACGGGACGCATTTGTGGCGCTCGATGGTGGGACGCTCGCGGATTTGCCCGAAGGGTCAGTCGTCGGGTCGTCGTCGCTGCGTCGGCGCGCGCAATTGGCCCATCGCCGCCCGGATCTAAAGTTGGTCGAGTTTCGCGGCAACGTCCAAACACGGATGAAAAAACTCGGAGATGGTGTAGCAGCTGCAACGTTTCTGGCTATGGCGGGGCTGAACCGTCTGAGCATGACCGAGGTTCCCCGTACCGCGATCGATCCCGATGACATGCTTCCAGCCGTGGCTCAGGGATGTATCGGGATCGAACGGCGTGCAAACGATACACGCGCGGCTTCAATGCTGGAGGCCATACACGACACGCGGTCCGGCCAAAGGCTGGCCTGCGAACGTGCGTATCTCGCAGCGCTTGATGGATCGTGCGAAACCCCAATAGCAGGTCTCGCAGAGCTTGACGGCAGCACGATTCGCATGCGTGGCGAGATTTTGCGGCCGGACGGTTCCGAGGTACTCGCGGATGAGGTTTCGGCGCATGTTGAAGATGCTGCAGAAATGGGCAGAGATCTGGCACTTCGGCTCAGGTCGCGCGCACCGGAAGGCTTCTTTTCATGGATGGATGTGCACGCCTAGAAAGATCTGAGATAAATCCGCCGCGCAACTGCGGCGGATTGCTGCGCTGCGGCATTGCGCCACTTTCTGGACGCGCACAACTACTGCGACACTGTTCGCGACCTGAGCGTCACCACTGCAAACAGGCGCAGAACACATGAGTGAGTTACTGGAGAATGACCCGGCGCATGACGCTGCACAGCCCGAGGCTGTGTTTGCGTTGATCCGGCAGCGCGCCGATGCCGCTCGCAGCGCGGCGCGGCTCGATCTTTTTAAGGCGTGCGCAGTCTTGTCGATGCGCGAACACCCCTCTGCGCACGACTTTGCGGATGCGGTTGCCCGCACTTTGGAGCAGGCCTTGGGACGCACCCCCGAGTGGCGCGCGCCCGGGGAGCCGGCCCTGAGTTTCGACGAACGCTGGCTGTTGCGGTTGATAGAACGCTCGCTCGCATGTGATACCGCCAGCGTGGCCTTCCTGATCTCAAGCCGTGTACCGCGCGGCAAACGCGCGTCGCTCGCCTATCTTGTCAACGGGTTAGCGGAGCGGCTCGAGGCCGCCTAGCAGCGATACATCGGCGAACAGTGTCATTTCGAAACCGAAACTGTAAATGCCGGAACCCAATCATAGATATTTTTTCCAGGAATGAGGATGGACTGCTTAACGCGAGTGGTCCTCAGGGATCCGCGTCCAAACGGAAAACCGTCACTTTGGTATCGGTCCGGTTGCCTGAGATTCGAAAATGCGTAGTGCACCTGAAAATCGCGGCGGGGAAGAACTCCGGCGAGCTGCAAACGAACGGTGTTCCCAGACATAATTTCGGAAGACTGCACTATTAATGCGCTACGCAGGGAGGTGCTGAAGCCGTCAGAGCTATGGGCTGCAGGAAATTCGGACCGGTCCAACGCCAGACCGCAATCACCGCTCAATTTGATATCGACGCTTTTGTTTTGAAACGACGCAGATAGAGGGCGCGGCAAACGGCGCGCCTGCCCAGACATCAATTCGCTTATTGCAATGCCGAGCTTTTCGCCAATGAGCGCCTTTCCAGTCGCTCCGATATGCGAATTGTCTGCCATGGGGTAGCTATAGTTTGCGATCGTCAGGACAGCATTTGCAAACTTGTCTTCAACGTCAAAGAGAGCCAGCCTGTTCGGCCAGCGATTTCCACTTCCTTCGCTGCTCGTTCCACCGGGTTGCGCGAGAAGCCACGTGGTTTCTACCCCCAATGCGGAGAACTCGTTGCTTACAAGGGAAATCAAATCGCAAAGCCGATCAGCATACTCTTTCCGGTCAAGGCCGGCGTCGGATTCTCCATGAAAAAATGGAATGAAAACACGCTTGATTGGCATCCCATGAGCCTTGGCAGTTCTTATGATCTGGGCTCCAGTTTCCAAAAATGACGTTAGAAGAGGAGACTGCATGCCACGATGATCGGTGAGCAGACCGGACTGTTTTCTTTCATGATGAGTGAGACCGTCCAATCGCATGCCGCCCTTGGCGCCACTGCGAACAATAACGTTCGGACGGTCTTCTTCGGCAAGTTCGTGAAGCAATCGAACACCTGCCGCGACCCCAATTGACTGAGCATTTTCCGTGTGCAGGTAGGCAGGTTCAAAACCTGTGATCTGAGTGCGTTGGATGCGTCCCATGCTGCCCCGCACCCCCCAACCATCGTTGGGTGCGAGGATCCTCGGGTCGCGTTCCAATGGATGGTTCAGAGCAGGCTTGGAAAGAAACACATCCGCGTTGGACTGACCGTAAAAAAACAAAAGTACGCTGTGATTTGGCGATGTCATAGAACGATACTGGTGGCTAAAGCCCTAGAGTTCCGAAATCTGCCCGGCGCACTGCGGTTTGGCCCGTTTTCATGGCCAAACACTCGAAAGTTGCTCTACCCAATTTCCTAGCACGTCGACTGCCTCAGGTTCGTCCAAAAACGGGATATGGCCGCGGTCCGGCACTTCCGCGACAATCAGATCCGGGCGCCTGCGGCGCATCTCTGCGAACGTCCCGGCGCTTAGAAGATCAGAGTTGGCCCCGCGGATGACAGCTGAAGGCAGGCCTGCCAGCGCGTCAAAAAAAGGCCAAAGGTCCGGGGCCGCGACCGCGCCAGCCTCAATCACAGCATCGCGCAACTTGGGATCGTACGTGATCTGAAGGCCACGGGGCGTTTCCGCGTAGTGCGTCTCAACCTCAGTGCGCCAGCGGCTCTGGGGCACATTGGCAAAACTTTTCATCAGATTTGGCATTTCTGCGGCCATCTCGGCATGGCTCGCGAAAGCAGGGTTGCGCCCGAGATATCCCATGATGACGTCAAGACCCTTCGGGTCCAGCTCAGGGCCAATGTCGTTCAGGCAAACGCCGAGCAGACGTTCCCTGGCTGCAACCGCCAGCCCCAGAGCGATAAGCCCGCCACGGGACGTTCCGAGAATTGCAGCTTTTTCCAGACTGAGATGATCCAGAAGCTGCAGCGCATCTGTACCCTCCTGCACAAGCGTGTAACTCTTGTGGTCGGCCCAGTCAGACCGGCCCCGACCGCGGTAGTCCATCCGGATCACACGACAGCCTGCCAGCGCAGGCATCGCGTAGTCGAAGTCGCGGCCCGAGCGGGTCAGGCCGGACAGACAAAGGATCGGAAGCCCCGCGCCTTCATCACTGTAAAACAGTCGCGCACCGTCCGGCGCTGTGATGTATGGCATCAGGGCGCCTCCGCGATATTCGGTATACCGGTCAACTCAGTCAAAATGTGCGCTGGCACCGCCGGCAGGCGGTCGACAGGTTCTCCCATGCGGTTCACCCAGGCGGTCCGAAAGCCATAGGCAGACGCCGCCGCCGCGTCCCACCCGTTTGAAGAGACAAACAGAACTTGCTCCGGGGTGCATCCAAACCGCGCGCCGACAAGGTCGTATACCAGCCGCGCCGGCTTGAAGATCGAGACAGACTCGACGCTCAGAACGTCGTCCAGATACTCTCCGATCCCGGCGCTGTCCACGGCGCCGCCAAGCATATCAGGAGAGCCGTTTGACAGGATCGCGGTGTTCATCGCCATCGCCTTGAGCGAGGCCAGCATTTTTGGCACTTCCGGGTAGGCGGACAGCTCCCAGTAAAGCTGCAGGAGACGCGCGCGAAGCTCTGTGTCCTCTTGCAATCCAGCAGCTTCCAGAGCCCAGTCGAGGCCGTCCTGTGTCACCTTCCAGAAATCACAATGCGCGCCCATCACGGCCCGGAGCCATGTGTACTGCAACTGTTTGAGACGCCAGTCGCCGGCGATCTGCGGCCAGTGGTCTGCGAATGCTTTTCTGCCGGGTTCTTCGGCGGCTTCCCGCGCTGCAGCGCTGACGTCGAACAAGGTGCCATAGGCATCGAAAATGCAGGTGGTGATCATGGTCATGGTGGGCCCTCGCTTTAGCGCGAAGACTGTCGCGCCGCCTGTCAAAGCGCAAGGGGGCCGATACTTGAACTCTGACCTCTTCTTCTTTGCTCCAAGTACTCCCGCCGGAGGCGTGCATATGTCTCAACTTGCGCCGAGGGTCAGACGGTGAGCATCCCGCGCAGCTCGTCTTCATCCATCTCTGCTTTGTCGCCCGCCTTGATAATCTGGCCGCGCTCCATCACGGCAAAGCTGTCACACAGATCACGTGCGAAATCGAAATACTGTTCGACCAGCAGGATGGCCATGTCGCCGCGATTGCGCAGGTAGGTGATCGCGCGTCCGATATCCTGGATGATGGACGGCTGAATGCCTTCCGTCGGTTCGTCGAGGACCAGAAGGCGCGGCCGCATTACCATGGCGCGACCTATTGCCAACTGCTGCTGCTGCCCACCAGAAAGATCGCCCCCGCGCCGGCCCAGCATGTCTTTGAGCACCGGGAAGAGCTCGAACACATCATCAGGGATGTGCCGCAAAACGCGGGGCAGGGCGGCAAAGCCGGTTTCCAGATTCTCCTGCACTGTCAGCAGGGGAAAGATCTCACGCCCCTGCGGTACGCTCGCTATCCCAGCCCGCGCGCGGGCATCGGCACGCATCCTGGACAGGTCCGCATCCTCCCAGGTCATGGTCCCGCCTGAGATCGGATGGCGCCCGGTTATGGCGCGCAGAAGCGTCGTCTTTCCCACACCGTTGCGGCCCAGAACCGTTGTCACCTTCCCCGGTTCGGCCGTCAGCGACACCCCGCGCAGGGCGCGTGCCGCGCCGTAATGGAGCTCGATATTCTGAATATCTAACATGTCTCAGCGCCCCAGATAGACCTCAATCACCTGCTCGTTGGCCGACACGTGATCGAGTGACCCTTCAGCGAGCACCTGGCCCTGATGCAGAACTGTGACGCGACAATCGAGAGCGCGTACAAATTCCATGTCATGCTCGACCACAATGACCGTGTGCTGTCCGGCGATATCGCGCAACAGGTCTGCGGTGCGCATGGTCTCAGCATCGGTCATGCCGGCCGCTGGCTCGTCAACAAGCAGCAGTTCGGGGTCTTGCGCAAGCAGCATGCCGATCTCCAGCCACTGCTTCTGGCCGTGGCTCAAATCAGCGGCAAGCCGGTCGCGATCACTTTCAAGCTTCACCAAGTTCAGCAACTCGGTGATCCGGGTTTTCTGTACCTCGCTTCTGCGGTCGAACAGCGTTGCCCAAACCGAGCGGTTATCTTTGAGGCTCAGCGCAATATTGTCCTCAACGGTATGGGTTTCGAACACGGTGGGCTTCTGAAACTTGCGACCTATGCCGAGCCGGGCGGCACCGGCCTCATCGGTTTTTGTAAGGTCTATGGATTGGTTCCAGAGCACTTCGCCTTCGTCGGGCCGGGTCTTGCCGGTGATGATATCCATCATCGTCGTTTTGCCCGCACCATTGGGACCGATGATGGCGCGTAATTCGCCCTTCTCCACGGTCAGACTCAGGTCGTTGATGGCTTTGAACCCGTCAAAGCTGCGGTTCACCCCATCGAGGCTCAGCTGGATCGTCATGCCTCAACCTCTTTGGTCTCAGGCGCGGGCTTTGGACGTTTGGCGAGAGCCCCTTCGACCACTCCGAGCACACCCTTCGGCATGAAGATCGTGACGAAAATGAACAGAGCCCCAAGCGCGAAGAGCCAAAGTTCCGGGAACCAGCCCGTCAGAAGCGTTTTGGCAGCGGCGACAATAATGGCCCCGATTGCGGCACCGACCAGCGTTCCGCGTCCGCCAAGCGCCACCCAGATTACAATTTCGATCGAATTTGCAGGGCTGAATTCGCCAGGATTTATGATACCGACCTGCGGTGTGTAGAGCGCGCCTGCCACGCCAGCCATCATCGCAGAGACGACCCAAACAAAGAGCTTGTAGCCCTCTACACGGTACCCAAGAAACCGCGTCCGATCCTCCGCGTCGCGGATGCAAACAAGGACCTGGCCAAGTTTCGAAACTGTGATTGCGCGCGCAATAAGAAGGCCCCCTGCGAGCGCGATGGCAGACAGAACGAATAACCCGGCACGCGTCGTGTCAGATTGCAGGTCAAAACCCAGAACATCCTTAAAGTCCGTCAAACCGTTATTGCCGCCGAAACCCATCTCGTTGCGGAAAAACGCCAGCATCAAGGCGTACGTCATTGCCTGCGTAATGATCGAAAGGTAGACCCCTGTGACCCGAGACCGGAATGCAAACCAACCGAAGACAAAGGCCAGCGCACCCGGCACAAGAAGCACCATCAGGCACGCGAACCAGAACATGTCGAATCCGTACCAGAACCACGGAAGTTCCTGGTAGTTCAGAAAAACCATAAAATCCGGGAGCTCTGGGTTGGCGTAGACGCCGCGGTCTCCGATCTCGCGCATAAGGTGCATGCCCATCGCGTAGCCGCCAAGCGCAAAGAATGCGCCATGCCCGAGGCTCAGAATGCCTGTAAATCCCCAGACCAGATCCAGCGCCACCGCAAGCAGGGCGTAGCACAGATACTTTCCAAAGAGCGACACCAGATAGGATGGGACGGGCTGTCCCTCTAGCCACAGGTTGCCCGCGGGAATAGCTACTGTCAGGACAAACAGACCTGTCAGAAAAATGCCCATGCGGCGGTCGATCAGGCCCATGTCAGTTCTCCACCGCACGGCCCTTCACCGCGAAGAGACCTCGTGGACGCTTCTGGATGAAAAGGATGATAAAGACGAGGACCAGGATCTTCGCCAGAACAGCGCCGGCGAAGGGCTCCAGGAACTTGTTGGCAATCCCCAACGAGAACGCCGCCGCGAGAGTGCCCCAGAGATTGCCCGCCCCGCCGAAGACGACGACCATGAAGCTGTCGACGATGTAACTCTGACCGAGGTTCGGAGAAACATTGTCGATTTGGCTCAGCGCGACGCCGGCAAGCCCTGCAATTCCCGCACCAAGGCCAAAGGTCAGCGCGTCGACCCAACCCGTGCGTATCCCCATGTTCGCAGCCATGGCGCGGTTTTGTGTGACCGCCCGCATACGCAAACCCATGGATGTTTTTTTCATAACGAAGAGAAGGATCGCGAACACGGCAAGTGAAAATAAAAGAATCCATAGACGGTTGTAGGTAACGGTCATTTGTCCGATTTCGAAAGCTCCGGACATCCAGCTTGGATTACCGACCTCGCGGTTGTTCGGCCCGAAAATCGAACGCACCGTTTGCTGCAGCATCAGGCTGATGCCCCAGGTTGCGAGCAGTGTCTCCAACGGGCGTCCGTAGAGAAACCGCACACAGCCGCGCTCGATTGCTATGCCGACGCCTCCGGCAATCAGGAAGGCAAGCGGCGCCGCGATCAGCAGCGACCAGTCGAAAAGTCCCGGGAATGAGGCGCGGATCACCTCCTGAACAGCAAAGGTCGTGTACGCACCGAGCATTACCAATTCGCCATGGGCCATATTAATCACACCCATCACGCCGAATGTGATCGCGAGTCCGATGGCCGCAAGCAGCAGCACCGAGCCGAGCGACAATCCGAACCAGACGTTTTGGGCCATGTTCCAAAGTCGTTGGTTCGCCTCAATAGCGGCCACCGCATCGCTGGCAGCCTGCGCGAGGACAGGGTTGGTGGCCTGCAGCAAAGGTGTAAGGACGCTCAACGCGTCCTGATTTCCCATGTCCCGCAGGGTGCTTATCGCGGCCACTTGCTCTGTATCCGGCAAGTCGCTTTCGAGAACTGTTGCGGCAATCGCATAGTCCAGCGCTTCTGCGACATCGCCATCTGTTTCTTCACCGCGCACGGATTGCAACAGCTCAAGCTGATCCGGGTTCGGTGCCCGGAACGCGGCTTCTGCAGCAGCAAGCCGCAAAGAAGGGTCCGGGGCGCGCAGTGTCAGTGTTCCTATTGCAGTGCGGATGTCGCGCCTCAGGCCGTTATTGACGCGGATTTTCGAAGAACCGCGGCGCGGAACGATGCCGTATTCCTCGCCGGTCAGCGCATCATAGGCCACGTCATCGCTGCCGATTTCGCGTATTTCGACAATCGCTTCGTTTGACTTCAGGAGGTGCAGATTGCCGTCCAGCAGCACTTCGAGCAGAGGAACTGCCCGGGGATCGCCCAAAGCGCCGAGCTGCGCAACAACCTCTGCGCGTTCAGCGAACTTGCCTTCCGGAAGCTTGGCGACCAGCTCCTCGAAATTCTGAGCCGAGGCGACGGTTGCGAGACAGCAGAACAGGGCTGCGAGGCACTGGCGTAAAATAGTCATTGTTGTCCCGCATTTTGGGGGTCACGGCCCACACCTGTGGCGCAGGCCGTGAAGCTGACATCTATGCAGCGGGCTTAGGAGCCGCCACCGCAGCTGCTTGTCGTGGTGTTGTAGTTCCCGCAGTTGATCGGGTCGGTCCAGTCCGAGATAAGAGCCGCGGATTCCGGCAGATGGTCGGACCATGCGTCTCCGGCCACGAGATCGTCAGTTTCCCAGACAACGTCGAACTGACCATCGTCCTGTATCTCGCCAACCAGCACCGGTTTGGTGATGTGGTGGTTGGGCAGCATAGTTGACATGCCTCCGGTCAGGTTTGGCACGGTGACACCAATAATGCTGTCAATGACTGCATCTGCGTCGGTGGTGCCGGCGGCTTCTACGGCCTCTACCCACATGTTGAACCCGATATAGTGGGCTTCCATTGGGTCGTTGGTCACCCGATCTTCATTCCCGATAAATGCATGCCATGCTTCGATGAACTCGTCATTTTCGGGCGTGTCGACCGACATGAAGTAATTCCAGGCCGCGAGGTGACCAACCAGAGGGCCGGTGTCAAGGCCGGCAAGCTCTTCTTCACCCACCGAGAACGCGACAACCGGGATGTCTTCCGCAGATATACCTTGGTTTCCAAGTTCCTTGTAGAAGGGTACGTTGGCGTCGCCATTGATGGTGGACACAACGGCCGTTTTCTTACCTGCCGAGCCGAACGTCGCGATATCGGAAACGATGGTTTGCCAGTCGGAATGCCCGAAGGGAGTGTAATTGATCAAAATGTCTTCCGGCGCGACACCTTTGGACTGGAGGTACGCTTCAAGGATCTTGTTGGTGGTGCGCGGATAGACGTAGTCGGTCCCCGCCAGGACCCAACGCTCAACGCCTTCCTCGTTCATCAGGTAGTCTACCGCAGGGATCGCCTGTTGGTTAGGTGCGGCGCCCGTATAGAATACGTTGCGCTGGCTCTCTTCGCCTTCGTACTGAACCGGATAGAACAGCAGCGAGTTCAACTCTTCAAACACCGGAAGAACGGATTTCCGAGACACGGATGTCCAGCAGCCGAACACCACGTCCACGTTTTCGCCTTCGATCAGCTCTCGCGCTTTTTCTGCGAAAAGCGGCCAGTCAGAGGCCGGGTCTACGACAACCGCTTCAAGCATTTTGCCGTTCACGCCGCCTTTCTTGTTCTGCTCTTCGATGAGCATCAGCATCACGTCTTTTAGCGTGGTCTCGGAGATGGCCATTGTACCAGAGAGCGAATGCAGGACACCAACTTTAATCGTGTCGTCCTGAGCCATGGCTGCGGTTGACATCATGGCTGATGTCAGACCGGCTAGTATAAGGGATTTCCCGAAATGCTTCATAAATCTGCTTCCCAAAGCATGGGCCGCGAACAGGCTACCGGGCGCCCATGGGTTTCAATCCAGGCAGCGCGCGCTTATGTGCCCCTCACGGCGTTTTGTTGCGTCGGTGCGGCGGCAGAGAACAGCCAAGTACGATGCCGTCGCACGCGTTTCCTCAGACGCCCAGGGCGGCAGCCCCCGGCGCACGGACTGTCCCGCAGCGTTTCGAAAGACAGAAACGGGAATCGTGTAAGAGCGGCCTGAATCGGGCGTCAAGCCGCGTAAATTCCGAACACCTGACTAAAAATTAATCGCTCTGCTTTAAAATCATCCGGGTTTGAGTCGGTGGGTTTTCTGCGTGATTGGGGATTGCGCGAGCGATAGTTGGTCCTGCTCATTGGGTTTGCGGCGTCCAATCTCTGCGAATGGGCCTTGACGCCCCAAAGCCGGTGTCATACGCAGCGCCGCATCCCGTGGCGTGGTAGCTCAGCTGGTTAGAGCGCACGACTCATAATCGTGAGGTCGAGAGTTCAAGTCTCTCCCACGCCACCAAATTACCAATATTAATTGATATATATCAGATTCTTAGGGGCTTTCTTGAAAAGTTGATCCACCCTTTTGTCCACCTTTCGATTCTCGCAGCTTCAGTTTCAGCAACCCAATCCACTCCAGGCTTCGACAAGGTCGGTCATAAGAATCAAAGCCAGCAAACCAACAGCCGCGACAATCACTTCTACCGCTCTGGAAATTTGGAAAGCCAGCGGGAGATTGACGAGAACCTGGTGCGGTCAGAGCTCACGCCGTTGCTACAGGCGGAGCACCTAGCGAAGCGAAAAGAGCTTTGGGTTACGCGGAATAATGAGCAAACTTCGCTCACTAATAGGGGCCATCCGAAACAATTTTTATCAGAAACGGCAGAGGCTGTGGCATGAAACTAGTCCACGTTAAACCGGGAACCGTCAGGCTCAAAAGCGCGGCCAGACCAAACGGTTGCAATTAGTGCGCTTCAATATGCGAAACGAGCGTTCAATTAGGCCTGTAGTCGGGCTTTGATGAACAGGACAAGAACGCTCCACTGAGTGGGCCATTGATCACATGAGGATTGCAGAGGACCTTGTGGCGTAACATCACGGCCGCTCCCGGTTTCTGAGGAAAATCAAGAATATCGTAGCCGACTGTTCGTTGCGGATCGTAGCGGCCATTTGGCCATGTCTTATATGCGGCGATATAGATTTGATGCGAAAACGCCGCTTTGTCTGGCATTCGGGCGGGCTCTGCAAAAGACTTGAACCAAGAGACTGAGAGAGGATCTGAGAGGTCCTGGTTCACGGGTTTATCAGCGTCCTCACCATAGGCCCTTGCCCAGATTTTAGCGAGTTGCGCAGATTGATCGGGTGTCATGCCCTCCAAGCCCACATAACACGTGTCGCCAAGGATCAAAATCGTCACAGCCTCATCAGGTGCAGTCACCATTGTTCGCTCAATCAACCGACCGTTCCGCGCTTTTATAGGCTGCACGCCGACGTCAAACCCCGCACGCTGGAACTGGCGTTTGATCCCGCCTGGGAGACCCACGCCAATACAGGCACGCACCGCACGCTCTGCCACGGCATAGCTTTGGCTGTTCGCGGGTACGGTGCTGATATAGGTTGGTTCGTACTCAGGTACACCGCACGCTGCTGTAACGAACAGAGCGCCGACCAAAAGACCTCTTATATACCGCGACATGTCTTTACCTATTGTATTGCTTTAGGATTTCCAACGTTGGTACATTGCTTTGAGAAGGCGTGAAACAGCAAACGCGAGGGTTCCCGTCGTAGACGCACCGGCGCATTTTTTTGCAAAGTAGCAGGGATCGAAAGAGATCCTTGCCACCTGCAAAGCCAAGCATCGGACTTATGAGATTTGACGAAGACTATTTTCCGATAGCTGTAATCTACGATCACATTGTCCTGCTGCCCTCGGCACAAAAGCTGCACCCAACAAATACTCCTGCGGAGGAAATATCGGAGAAGCTAATGTCGCCAGAACAAGAAATCGCCCCGCGGTTTCAGCACAACTGCGTCGGGCCCGCTGTTGTGCTTTGCGGCGCCCAGGTAATTGTCCAACCAGATTTGATTCCTAATGCGACGGTTCCGCCTCAGTACGTTTGGCTCGATGGCTGGCCTTAATAGTGGTGGGCTGCCCGGTATAGCACTCGGCGCAACTTTCACTTACTCGCTTTCTTCCTAAGCCTCACTCCCGGCCCGCCGCCGTTCTCTGCAATGAATTCGACGCCTGCAGCTTCGAGTGATGCGCGTATCGCTTCGATAGTTGCTGGCTTCAATTCCTCGCCGCGCTCAAGGCGAGATATTGTATTAGGCGAAACGCCAGCCTCTGCGGCTAGTTCCCGGAGTCCGAAACCTGTGGCGACCCGCGCCATCTTGCATTGAGTTGCGTTCAAAATGATAGCTCTGCTACTTTTTTATTGACTGGCAATTGTCAAAATGATAGCCGTGCTATCATAATAATCCAATCAGGAGACCAAAGCAATGAAAGAACAACGCGCCCGCGCGAATGATAGAGGTTTGCCTGAAAAGGGAACCCGGTGGACCAGGCCGCAGCCGGTTTTGGGGCAAGATCACTGGGCCGAGATCCATGATGCTCTGACGCTGGCGATTGACGCGCTGGGCGATGGTCCCAGCACAACAAACAGAGACTTCTGCTGGCGAAACCTGGGAGTCGCGCGAGCTGAGTTGAAACGGGCGCAGCGGCGTGCGGAGAAGTGGGCTGAACGCGAAGTAAAGAAACAGCTTCAGAAAGCTGAGGGGGTAAAGAAATGAATAAGAGAGAGGCTCGCGGCAATTAGAAGAGAAATCTGCCAGGCAGATGACCTGGGCGGGTCCCTGGATGACCTGCGGTCGGTAATACGCCTATTGCACGACCTCGCTACCACCAACGGTTTGGACCTCGCAGAACCGGACCAGTTATCGTTCTACTGGCTGACGTCGAAGGGCTTGCAAGCCGTGTTTGATTTGGAGACTGCGTGCGACCGCGTTGAGAAGCTAAGCGAGACATAAGACCGCAATTGGGAGACATCAGCCTATTAATGGATGGCGCGCTGTTATGCATCCTTTCGTACACGTTGCTGTTGCTGCCTCCCACTATGTGAATGAAGCGTTGTCCATGGTCACCAAAGTCGGTTTGACTTCCACTTCAATTGACAGCTTCACAGCGTCGTCCTGCTGATCAGCAGATGGCTCTAGTAGCCTTTGCGTTTCTACGCTGAACGCCGAAAGCAGTTTATCGTCTTCCAAGAGTACGAAGAATGGATCTTCGTCGCCCCCTGGAGCGACCTTGTCATCGATCTGATTGTCTTGGGGCATAGATAGGCCGTCAAGAAGTACCTTTAGCCGATTGTCTATATCTCCATGCGAAACAACTGATCCAGGTGGATCGCGCCGTAAAAAGAGAATTTTGAGAGAACACTGGAGCAAAAAATCGGCCCTTACTAGCGGTACAAAACGGAAGTCACGCCGGCGATAAAAGTCTGGAAGCAGAGTTACAACAGGAAGCCTGTCCTCGTTTCCGGCGAGCCTCGAAAGACGGTCAATTGGTCTTTTCAAGGATTCTTCGAGCTCAGATTTAGATGATATCCAATTACTTAGAAACGGATCGCTCTCCCAGAGTTCTTTTAGTTGAGCGTGGAATTGCCGACGGATACTATGCATTCGGGCGCTGCCGCGACGACGGTTTTGTCCTACTTTGAGTGAACCTTGGTATGTCAATACAAACTTCATGCTTCAAAGCCGCCACAAATGAAATTCAAGAGCTTCAGAGTAGAAAGCCTGCGATTCAAAAACCTTAGAAAGCAGGCTTTTCTGGGATTATAGTCTCGGAACGAGCCAAGTCCAAGGGACGCCCGCTTGATCGTTCTCCAGTTGGACAGAGCTAGCCGTGATCTCATTAATAAGTGAGAAGCCGGTTTTGTTTGGCAATCGAGTTGAGGTGTCTGCGTCTGTGGAAAACACGGGGCGAGTAAATACCAGTGTTATGCGAAATGCTATAAGGTATCTCGATCCCAAGAGCATCACGTTTCAGAAGTATTTAAGGCTGGTAGGTTTGAAACGAGTTTACTCGTGATACTTCACCCATGTGAGGCAGCGCTTCTGCAAACACTGAACACTACCGGGTTGAATAGTCCACACCCAGAGTACAGCCATCCCTTTAAGTCGGATTTAAATAAATATTCAGGTGCTTACTAGGAATCTTACGATAAGATAAGGGTATCGTCGGCAATCAGGTCAGAAACGCTTGCATCCAAAAAGGTTATGGTTTGGCCGGCGTCGCTGAACACTGCATCACCGCCCACTTGCGAGAAACGCGCGGCGGCTTCGCCGATGCTGCCATACCCGGAATTCTCGATGACGATGAAATCCCAGGCTTCGAAGTCAACGACCGTGGTGTCGAAACTCGAATTGCCGTCGAATTTGAAGTAATCCGCACCGATGCCCCCGATCAGGACGTTGCTGCCTGCTCCCCCGTCGAGTTCATCTGAAAATGAAAGAAGCGCATCGCTGCGCATGAAAGTTTTGAGCTCGGCGGTTGTCAGCGTGATGAATTCAGCACTGTCTGCAAGGCCCAGAACAACCTCGTTGCGGCTCATGCCGGCATCCAGTTCCCCGACCCAATAGGATAAACCGTCGGCACCCGGCTCCCGACCCAGCACGTTGTTATAGAGCAAGGACACAAACTGTGCGTTGTCAGTAGCGCCATAATTGCTCTGGAACTCTGCGGAACTCACAAATCCCGAAACGGCTTCATGTTTTGACATGCCGTTCGCCAAGGCTCCTGTCCAGTAGTCAACACCCGCTGTGTCCGGGTCCCGGTCCAGTGTTGCGTGATAAAGCCGGAAGACATCGTCCGAGAATCCTCCCTGCACAGCGTCGGTCGAGAACGCAAGGGCAGGTATCGCCGTATTGGCTTTGAATTCCGGGCTCTCGATAAAGCTGAGAACGACATCCGAACGGCTCATTCCGGAGTCGAGAAGCCCGGTCCAGTAGGGCAAAGCACCCGGGTCTGGAGCCCGCTCAAGGACATTATTGTAGAGCAATGTCACGAACTGAGCATTGTCGGTCGCCCCGTAGTTCGTCTGAAACTCGGGCGCGTCCATGAAGCCTATGACCGCTTGCCCGAGATCCATCGACCCGTTTTCGAGCACGTTGGTCCAGTAAGTGTGGCCTAATCCGTCGGGTGCGCGGTCGAGTGTCGCCTGATACAGCCGGAAAACCTGCTCCGAGTATTGATCACGGTCAACTGCACCGTTTTCCCCATAGAGAGTATCACTGCCCGCCCCCCCGAACAGCCTGTCGCCTCCTTGCCCTCCGGCAAGATAATCCGCGTCGGCGCCGCCAAAGAGCGTATCGTTTCCACTGCCGCCGAAAATGTCATCCTGTCCAGAACCGCCGTAGATCTGGTCATCTCCCTGACCTCCGTCGATGTTGTCGCCCCCGTCAAGACCGTAAACTAAGTCAGATTCAGCGTAGCCAACAATTGTATCATCCCCGGCGCCACCATTCAGAATAGAGCTGGGGATTTGCAGCGCCGTAATTGTTTCGCCGCCAGAGAACTCAAAGAGATCAAATGTATCTGTCCCTGAAATATCAAAATGCTCAATTATCCTAATCTGTTCGCCATTTAACAGAGTAAGAACAAGATCATCGCCCCACCTTGCGAAGACGGTGTCTGTAAAGACTGCATCAGTGAAGATAAGCTTATCACCGTCGCTTCGATGGTCGAGGATCGTGTAGGATCCATCACCTTGAGTGTGATAGTATGTCTCCGAGAGGATGCTTCCGACAACCGTTCCTGTAGCCTTCATGTCGGAAACAATGCGATTAGCCAGATCAACTCCTTCTACCGACGAGCCGTCCGCGAACGCGACTTCATCCAACCGATACGTGTCAGCACTGTCAAAGTGCTGATCAACGGTGATAACTTCGCCATTTGCAAAGGAAATCGTCATATCATCGCCAGAGCGGCCAAACGTTGCTTCAGAGGCTGTAACATCAGCGAAGACAAGTTTGCCGGTTTCGCTTCGGTAATCACGAACGATATCAGACCCATCGCCCAAGCTATACAGGTAGATATTTTCACCGCGACCGCCGATCAAAGTGTCATTCCCAGCGTTTCCAATCAACAATGAATCTGCATAGCTTTCGGTGTTGCCGAGAGTCTCGGAAAGCGCATCCCCGAAAAGGTAGCCTCCAGACGAAAGATCAGAGACGGTCGCCGCAACCATTTGCGCGGACTGGCCTCCGTCTGAACTCGCGGCTTGCTGCAAGGCAATCATAAACGCTGAGGTATCTGCCGATGTACCGACTGCGGTCAAATGAAGAGTAAGCGCTGCATCGGCGACGCTCATTGTTCCCGCATCAACCAGTGCAAACAAGGACTCGGAAATCGTTTGGACGTCTGATAAATCCCCAGCTAGCGAATGCAGCGGGTTTTGGTAAACCAGCGCTTCGTAAGTCCCCCCATCCGATGAGTTTAAAAGTGCGTTGGAAACTGCAGTTTGACTCAAGAATTGGAGCGCGAGAGAGGCAGTGAAGGCGCCAAAACCCTCATCAAAATCAGCCGCAGCCCAGTGTTCGGGGTTAGGCGACCCGTCGGCCATTACGAAGTCTTGACCGAAGATAACTTCAAGCATCTCGAGGCTTTGAGCGTTTACATGGTCACCCCTGCTGTCCGACGCTACGTTTTCCACTCCTGCCCATCGGTACAAGAAATCCTCAAAATCGGCGAGAAAACCCGAAATATTACCGGAACTTGCCTTGGCAACTAGGTCGAGAGCGTCCTGACGCAGAACAGAATCTCTGGTGGTCGCCGCAGTAATAGAACTCACCTCACCCATTCCCGAAAGGCGTGGTAATACGACAGAGTCTTGATGGTATTCGAAACCGTTTGGCAGTATTTCCTTGGTGTCGATCAAGCTTGTTTCAAAGAAAGCATCAACAATCGCCGAGGTAACTCCAGCAGATGTGGAAAAAGTACTTTCCCAAAGGATATCATTTCCAGCGATTTGATAGTTTGAAGCTGTTGCAGCCAAGGAAATCTCTATGATCCCGAAATCTGTCAGAGACTTCAACTCGTCTGTCTGACTGACGCCGTCTCCGTTCAAGTCAGTCCAAACTATTAGTTCTTGATAAACTGCGTCGGACGTATCGATCACTCCATCGGCATTCAGGTCATGTGCATCCAGTGCCAAAAACCCGTGCGCATAACCTGTTTGATCACCAAATACTTCAGAACCATTGTTGATATAACCGTCGCCGTTCAGGTCGATTGCCAAGACGCCATCGTCGGGAGCCACCCAGCCCGATAATTCAGCAAATCCATTTATATCTAAATCAAAATAAGCGCTGGAAGTACTCAGGCTAGTCAGTTCAACCCCATCTCCGTCCAAATCCAATACAAGAGGAGAGGGCTTCGGCATAATGAAATATATGAGAAGTTCGCCTAGATACTTCATTATGTCGATTGGATGAGGTCCAGGCTTGACTTCGATATAGACATGGTCTGGGATATCCGCAGTTTCATGACCAACAGGATAAGCCTCAAATGCATTGAAGTCTGGGACTGTTACCGGTGGCAATCCAAGCTCATCCGCAATTCTCTCCATCTCATTGACTGTCGCTTTCGCACTGGTATTTGAATTTTGCACTGGGTCAGAACCAAAAGGCGGTGTGTCAAAGTAAGGAGCCGTGTACTGAGCTTTTGGCGGAATAGAATATGGTGAGTCGGAATCTGGCGACTTGATTCCATCATTGGCGGCTGTCACTAAGCCTTCTGCCTCAGGATATGTCATATATGGGGTTATTTGCACCTGATCTACGAGAACTTTGCCTTCCAGACCGCCAGGCGTGAGTTGTCCCGGTGATAGTCTTACCCCATCGTTGAGCAAAGCTGATAAGAATGCATCATTGTCCCCCGGAAGATTAATTACTCCGTCTGGGCCTTCTGGCCCGCCATCCAAATGCGCTACGATTTCGTTTGTTCGTGAGTCGACAATACTAATTCCGGCGTGCCCGTGCCCCGCGTTTAAACCGTCTGAAGGAACGTACCAAGTATGCACTTGAACGTAAAAGTAATCAGCCATTTTACTTTGCTCCGAATTGTTTGCACGCTTCTAGTGAGTCAGATAAAGACACATAGTTGATGTAAAGTACGCCGTTTGCGAATAAAACACCTTCGAACGCAAGTGCATTCCGAAAATTATCAGCGTCAACGCTCTCTGAGTTATTTGAACGCACTAAGACATTCGACATGCTGCCCTTATCTACAGTTGAAAGCACGGAATCGCTTGGAAGAGCTTCACGCATTACATTCGTGTAATCATCGTAAATACTCTCCACAATGCCAGCGGTGGACATTCGAAAATTTGCCTCAACAGCTACCTCAGAAGTTTCACAACTCCTAAAGCCGGTGAAGGTCATTCCCAAAACCCGTTCGGATTTATTCGGATTGTCTCGGGAAGGAGGGATGTTTGTTACTGTCGTTCGAATGTGTTGTAAGGAATGGCAAAACGTACTTTTTTCAAGATCTATGCATTCGGCCTTAGAGCTGGAGCTAAGAGCGTCAGACATAGCAAAGGGAGAAAACAGAAAAGCTAACGAAGTACATAGTTTCCAGACCAAAGAGGGTGAAAAATTTCTCATTTCTTCAAGCCTGAAA
>JBCCXD010000009.1:0-138050 GCA_039192165.1 Pseudomonadota bacterium
ACAATCTGGTTAAGCGGCAACGCGTCGGCGGCCGCCGATTTCGACTTGGTTTTCATCTTCTGCCTCGTTCGCGCTCTAGCGCTTGTTGTTGGCAATAAAATGAGTCAAAGCCGATTCGCCGTCAAATTCTTTTTTGAATCAAGTACTTAGTTATTTTTCTTGATACAAGATGTTGTGGATAGGCTTGAAACTGCGTCTATGATGTGGGCTCACCCCAATATCTAGGAGCGCCTCCCGGTGTGCTTTTGTTGGGTAGCCTGCGTTGTTTTCCCACCCATACCCGGGATACTGCCATGAAAGCGCCATCATCTGAGCGTCGCGTGTTGTTTTGGCCACAATGGATGCCGCAGCGATCGACAGGCTCTGCGCATCGCCTTTGACAACAGCCTGTGCGATGCATGGCAGATTGGCGGGAATATCGCGACCATCGATCAGCGCAGCATCGGGCCGCGTCTTGAGGGCCATCAGTGCCCGGCGCATCGCCAGATGAGATGCGACACGGATGTTGAGCCTGTCGATTTCCGCCACGCTCGCTTCCCCGAGCGCGACTGTGGCACATCTCAGCAATTCCTCCGTGAGTTTCTCACGACGCGCTGCGCTGAGTTTTTTGCTATCGTCCAGACCGTCCGGAATCTGCGCAGGATCGAGGATGACCGCAGCTGCCACAACCGGACCCGCCAGCGGGCCGCGACCCACTTCATCTACGCCGGCAATGCGGCAAAACCCCTTGTCGGTCAGCGCAGTCTCAAAGTCGAAATGCGGGCGTCTCATTCTTCTAAATGCGCTTAGCCGAACTGTGGTAGCAAGCGTAAAAATTATACTCTGCGCCCATTCCGCCTGCTCCCTGGGCCGGACGCACTTATCCTGTCAGATCAGCCCGCCGTATGGTTCTAGGCAGTCTTTTTTGCAAACCTCTTATGATGCGCTGCATACGCGTTCCTCCCCAAAACAGTTTTGCGGTGTGTTCGGTTCGGTGCGCGAAGATGGGCGGGAGCACTTATTGCGACTTGTGCGACCTGCGGCCCAAGGCTCATTGTCACTAAAAATCTGTCTTTCTGGCTTGGCAGTTGAAATTCGGTCCATGCCGCAACTGCGCCGAGATGCAGACGACCGAGCCCTTCTTTCTACCCTCTTTGCTCAACGCGCGTGGAAGCTATGGCGCCAGACACTTCAGGTCCAGCGCTTCAGCGCAGCGAAGCGCGGGGTCCCAAATTGCTTGCTCTGTCCGAAGTTTGGGACTCAGGAGGCCGCTTTCTTCGATCCCAGGTCATGCAACTTCGCTACAATGCTATTGAATATCGTCCCGAAGTCGGTGCCCATGGGCGGATGATGTGCTTGCTGAGAACCTCTGCTCTGTGTTTCCTGTTCGTGGCTTCTTCGGCTGCGCACGCAGCATGCTATGCCGACTATAAGGCCAAGCTCGATCAGCCCTTGCGGTTGCACTATGGGATTCTTGAGCTGAGCGAGGCCGCCTGCCGAGACCGCGCGCGTGCGCAGGACGAGGCGACGGCGCGACTGGCTGCCGCCGGCTGGACTTTGTTGAACATCGTATCCACTTTCGGAACAGACGGGCTGGAAGGGCGTAAAACGGATGCCGGACAGTACTTTCTCCGCTTCTGAGGCAAAGCGGGCCGGAACACGGATCGTGGCATTGGGCTTTGTCGCAATTGTCGCGATCCTCGCTCTGGCCGCGGTAGGCTTGTTTCTCAGCCTGCCCGATGCGAACGCGTTCAACGCGCGGGTCGAGCGGATCTTTATCGAAAATGACGCCTTGACCACATCTGAAGATATCAAGCTTCTTGAGATCCTTGCCCAGAGTGGTACGGCCTTTTCGGACACTCTGACCTCATACCGCGTGGTCATTTTTGTGCTGTTGGTTTTCTCTACGGCGCTGTTGCTGGCAGCTCTGATTTTCCTGGTTTCACTCGTAACGCTTAACCGCCGCATGTCAGAGATCGATCGAAAGGGGATCGAAGTATCCTCCCTGATGATCAGCCGCAGTGAGGGCATCGTCGTGCTCAATGACATGGAGTTCAAGCTAACTGCGGCCGCGATGGAGACGCTGTCGGTTCTGGCCGAAGCCCGAATGGACGGCGATATCCTGTCAGGAGCAGAGATTGAGGGCATGATCCAGGGACGTTCCGCCAGCGATTGCGAAGAGGCGGCCGGTGCAACCCGCATAAAACGGCTACGGGATGCGCTTGGCAATCAAATGGTCAGCGAGCTTCTGGTGAAGAACATTTCCCGCAAGGGGTACCTGCTTGCCATCGACAAGACAGCAATCCGGATGTTCTGAGCTTCAGCGGCTTTTTGCGCTTACGGCTGAGAGACCGGAAGGCGCGAAGACAGCGCGCGCAGTGCTTGGATGCGGGCTGAGCTGCTGTGCAGGTGCTGGCGCAGGTCCCGGCATTTCACGGCGCGGTCCCTCACCGTGACACAGCGCCTTGATCTGACCCAGAAGCCCCGGACTTGCTTTGCTGGCATCTTCCGACAGCAGAGCCACAGCCGACATCAGGTCCTCGGACGCGACGACCTGATCGAACAAGCCCCAGGACAGAGCGGTGGCAGCATCGATTTTCTCTCCTCCCAAGAGAATCCGCTTTGCGCGGCTCAAACCACACAGTGCAGCAAGGCGCCGTGGATCTGAGGGTTGCGGCAAGAACCCGTTTTTGAGCACAGGATAAAATACCTTGGCTGACTCAACCGCCACGCGCAGATCGCAGGCCAACATCATGCCAACAGCGCCTCCGGCGCAGGTCCCGTTCAGGGCGGCAATCGTCAGGCCCGGGTAGCGGGCAATACGGGTCGAAAGGCGTTCCCAGACTGCGTCAGTGGTCAGCCCATTCTTTACTGCGTCCAGATCGGCCCCGGCGCTGAAAACACTGCCCACGCCGGTTAAAACGAGCACGGGGACGCCCGCCCCTTCCGCTTCGCCAACCTTTCGTTCAATCACTTCGAGCATTTCTGCGGTAAGCGCGTTTGCTTTGTCGGGCCGGTTGAGCGTAATTGTGCAACGCGGCCCATCGGTCTGGGCGTCTATCATGGGGCCTCTCCTATCCGGGCGCGGATTGCCTCGTCTCTCAGGGAAATTTCTTCGCCGCAGAACTCGTCGGCGTCTGGACTGCACATCCACAACAAAGCACGCGCGGGCATTCCCGCAGGAATATGCACTGACCAGTCAAGCTGGCTCACGGGGTTGATGCCCGATGCGCGGATTGCTTCTTGCATAGGCGTGGCGACGGTTCCGGGGCTCAAGCCCATGGCACGCAAGCCCCGGCCGGCGCCTTCGCGATGGGCCGCGCGGGTCAGCATCGCGGCAGCCGCTTTGGACGTGCAGTAGCCAGACCACCCCTCGAGCGCATTGTGCGCGGCACCCGAGCTGAGGGTGAGGATTGTACCTGACCCGCGAGATAGCATGCCCGGCATAACCAGCCGCAGGCCGTAAAACACACCTTTGACATTGATGTCGATGAGTGTGCTCCAAAGATCCGGATCGGCTTCTTCAAGCATTGCGATCGGCTCAATCACGGCGGCATTGTTAATCAGGATATCAACCGGACCGATTTCGGCCTCGGTGCGCGCCACCGCACTCTGCATCGCCGAAAACTCCGAAACATCACCCGGCAGGGCAAGTGCGCCGGTTTCAGCGGCAAGAGCGGAAAGCTTTTCAGCAGAACGGGCGATGGTAGCGACACGCGCACCCGCAGCTGCGAAGACCCGAACAGCTTCCGCGCCAATGCCGGCACTAGCACCCGTGATCAGAACGGTTTTGCCTGAAACGGGACTGTCTTGGCGCATTTATGTTCTTTCGTCATCGTCCAGCACTCCCCGCAGTCTTGACCCTATACGTGAGGACGGGAACAAAGGAAGCGAATTCTGCGAGGAGCTTTGTACATGACAATCCGCCCGACCCTGATGGCATGCGCAACGGTAGCCACGTTTCTTGTTTCACCCGCCTCGGCCCTTACTGCTCCAGAGCTCTGGGATGATTGGCGCAATTCACTCGGCTTGCTTGGACAAGAGGTCGAGATCGCCAATCAGTCCTATGACAGTGGCGTTCTAAGGCTTGAGGGGATCACCCAACGCATGCCAATCGATCCGGAGGTCGGTCGCAACATTACCTTTATCGATGCGCTCGTTTTGACCGAGCAATCTGATGGCAGTGTCCGGATCGAGATCGATGGAGAATATCGTGTCGACTTCGGAGGTGTTTCTGGCGGCGACAGGTCTGACGGATCGCTGAGTATTTCCTTCGATGGGCTTGATTCGAACGCCCGCGGCGCGCCAGGAGATCTTTCCTATGACTTCGGAGCCGGTCTGGTCGAGGTCGCTCTGGATACGCTTTCAGTAAATGGCGAGCCGGTCCCAGTGGAGTTCAGCCTCGCGGCAACCGGTTTGTCCTCCACCTCGACGCAGACCGACTCGGTTTACGCAGGGGGTGGACAGGTGGATGCGCTGGCTCTTGTGGTGAACGCTTCTGATCCAAACACCGGCGTGCTGGAAATGAACTACCGGCTTACCCAGCTGGAATTTCAGGGGTCAGCGAATTACGCTGATTTCGCAGCCTTGGGGGCGAACGACCCTTCGGCGATTTTTCGGGCCGAGACGCCGACCGCTTTGACCACCACGCACGGTCCCATGTCGTTCCATATTGTTACCGATAGTCCTCAGGGCGCTGGGGCCGTGTCCGGGCAGGCAACGAGCGGGTCGCTCGAAAGCGAGTTTGGGAGGGGACGTGCGCTTTATGGCGCAGGCGTCGCCGGACTGATCCTGGAAATAGTCAGCTCAGACGCACCGTTTCCGATCGACTTGCAAGCGGATCAGCTGGGCTTTCGGGTAGACGCGCCGATGCTTGCGGCTGCCGATCCTCAGCCCTTCGCCGCCGCGCTCGCGATTTCTGGGCTGGCCTTGCCTGATGCACTCTGGTCAATGGTCGATCCGACCGGTCTTCTCGCACGGGATCCTGCAGAGCTGTCGTTGCAACTGGCTGGTCTTGCTCGGTTGGATCGTGACCTTTCTGATCCGGATTTTGCAGCTGCCGGAACGCCGCCCGGTGCGCTGCTGGCCCTTAAGCTCGATCGCCTGAGCTTGGCGATAGCGGGCGCCGCCGCGCAAGCCAGCGGTGATTTCAATATAAATCCCGATGCGCCGCCGATGCTCGATGGAGTACCTGCAGCATCCGGCCAGCTGGAACTTGAGTTGCGTGGTGTGGGCGGTTTACTGCAAAATCTCGCTTCGCTGGGTGCGATAGATCCCGCCAATTTGATGGGAGCGCAAATGATGCTTGGGATGATCACGGCACCGGCGGCGGATGGCAGCGATGTTATGACCTCGACCATACAGCTGGGGGAAGACGGAAGCGTGACAGCAAACGGAACCCGGCTTCGCTGACTCAACACCGGCTTGCACATCGTCGGCGCGCGACCTAGGTCTCAGCGAAACCATCGCGGAGTTCCCTTCATGTCTCACGATCTTGCAGCCCTCACAGAGGCGCTTTTGCACGCGGCTGCTAAGGCGGGGGCGGACGGTGCGGATGCGATGGTCGTCGAGGGAACATCCATTTCGATAGACGTGCGCAATGGCGCGCTGGAGCAGGCGGAACGGTCCGAAGGGATTGATCTTGGCTTGCGTGTTCTGGTGGGACAGCGGTCATCTGTAGTATCGGCCTCGGATACCGCCCCCGGCACTCTGAACATGATGGCCGAACGGGCGGTTGCGATGGCCGCCGAAGCGCTCGAAGATCCCTATTTGGGGCTGGCCACAACTGACCAGCTTGCAAAGGACTGGGATCTGCAAGCGCTGGAGTTGGCGGACCCTGCGCCCGAGCCTGCGCCCGCCGAGCTGCAGAACATGGCGACGCGCGGCGAGGCGACAGCCTCTGCGGTCAAGGGGATTTCTCAGGTTCAATCAGCCTCTGCTGGATACGGCGCCCGGCGCGTTCATCTTGCGGCAAGCAACGGATTTTCGGCGGGCTACAGGCGCACCGATACCGGGGTGTCTGTGGTCGCGATCACGGGTGAAGGCACCGAGATGGAGCGCGACTATGCCGGTGAAAGCCGCATCTTCGCCGCTGACCTGCCCACTCCGGAGGAAATCGGGGCGCAGGCTGCCGAACGAGCCCTAGCACGCGCCGGAGCCCGCAAGCCGCCAACCGGCGCGTTCCCCGTGCTTTATGACGAGCGGATCTCGAGTAGTTTGATCGGGCATTTGCTGTCCGCTGCCAGTGGCAACGCGGTAGCGCGCGGCGCAAGTTGGCTGCGCGATGCTCTGGGAACACAGGTTCTGACCCAGGGGTTATCGATCATCGAGGATCCGCACCGTCCGCGTGTGCCGGGATCCCGCCCATTTGATGCCGAAGGTCTGCCAACTCAAAAGCGGGCAATTGTCGAGAATGGAGTTCTCACGGGCTGGACGCTCGATCTGGCGACAGGTCGAAAACTCGATATGCCGAGTACGGCGAACGCGGCACGTGGTACATCGTCCGGGCCGTCGCCTTCGGTTACCAATGTGGCCCTGACACCCGGTGATCTGTCGCGCGAGGAGCTTATTGCCGACATGGGAACAGGCTTGCTTGTGACCTCGATGATCGGGGCGTCCATAAACCCGACGTCGGGCGACTACTCGCGCGGCGCGTCCGGCTTCTGGGTCGAGAAGGGTCAGATTGCTTATCCCGTGAACGAATGCACAATCGCCGGGAACCTGCGCGACATGCTGATGCGCCTGACGCCAGCCAATGACGCGCGCCCGCATCTCAGCCGCGTCGTGCCAAGCCTGCTTGTCGAGGGGCTGACGATTGCCGGAAGCTGACGCTGGAGCCGATCTTGCTCTTTTGATCGAGGCCGCCAAAGCCGCAGGGACAATCGCTGCGCGCCATTGGCGCGCCAGCCCTCAGACATGGGACAAAGGGGGCGACGCAGGACCGGTGACTGAGGCCGATCTGGCTATAGACCGCATGCTCCATGCCGAACTGCTTTCGGCGCGCCCCGACTACGGGTGGTTGTCTGAAGAAACCGCAGACACGCCGGACCGGCTGCACGCGGAACGCGTTTTTATTGTCGATCCGATCGACGGCACAAGGGCATTCATCGAGGGCCAGAGGACTTTTGCCCACGCCCTCACAGTGGTTGAGCGCGGCGAACCTGTTGCAGGCGTGGTTTACCTGCCTGAGCGGGACAAGCTCTATGCGGCCGCGCGTGGTCTTGGTGCGACGTTGAATGGGCGGGCGTTGCAAGCGTCGCCGCGCAGCGGGATGTCCGGTGCCAGTATGCTTGCGTCGCGCCCGAATTTCGCACCGGAACACTGGGGTGGAGTGATGCCGCCGCTCGAGCGCCATTTCAGGACCTCTCTCGCCTACCGGATCTCGTTGGTTGCGGAAGGTCGCTTCGATGCGATGCTGACGCTGCGGGATGCTTGGGAATGGGACATCGCGGCAGGGTGTCTGATCGCAGAGGAGGCGGGCGCGCTCGCCACGGACCGCCATGCGGTGCCACTTGTCTTCAACAGCCCAGGAGCCAAGACGCCCGGGACACTGGTGGCGAACCCGCGCCTGCACGGCGAGCTTGCAAAGGCACTGACACCTCCGCGGTAACGTATTTCGTCTTTACGTGTCTCTGTCAGATGCCGCCCAGATCACCGCTTGCGGCCCCGGCCCGCGCGGCGCGTCCCGGGCGTTTTCGAATGAAACTCAGGTGGGCGTTTTGCAACCCAGGCAACAAATTTCGCGAGCCTCGGATGGGCGCGTAGGGCCTCGATCGTGGCGTAGTTTCGTGCAAGTTCGGCCTCGGTCAGTGTCGCGTGGATCTCATTATGGCAAATCTGATGCAGCAGGACGGTTGGCCCGCCTTTACCACCGCGCAGTTTTGGCACCAGATGGTGCAGGCTTTGCCGCGCATCCGGAGGGATCAAGCGCAAACAAAGCGGGCAAATCGGTATCTCGTCCGTCATCGCATCTGTCCTTTCGCTTGAGCTTTTGGGCAGTTGCTTACAAGGATGCGCCCAAATGAATACAGGGCAAGAGATTGACGCGTTGGTCATCGGGGCAGGACCCGCCGGGCTGATGGCGGCTGCGCAGATTGCACAACAGGGTCACAAGGTTTTGGTTGCCGATCGTATGCCGTCGGCGGGCCGAAAGTTCCTTATGGCCGGAAAGTCCGGGCTCAACCTGACAAAGCGCGAGGATCCTGCAGCCTTTCTGGCGGCCTACCGCGAGGCAGCCGCCCAACTGGCGCCCATGCTGGCTGCGTTTGGGCCAGCGGAAGTCGAGGCTTGGGCGATCTCTCTCGGTCAGCCGGTTTTCGCGGGATCCACCGGGCGGATCTTTCCTGAGACGATGAAGGCCTCGCCATTGCTTCGCGCTATGCTTGCCGATCTGCAAGCGCACGGCGTCACCCTCAAAACGCGCTGGCGATGGACGGGTTGGGACGAAGACAGACTGAGTTTTGACACGCCGGAGGGCCGGCACTCATGCGCTCCGCGCGTGACAGTGCTTGCGCTTGGCGGGGCCAGCTGGGCCCGGCTTGGTTCGGACGGTGCCTGGTCGCAACACCTGGGCCCGTCCTCCCCGTTTTTGCCTGCCAATATGGGTGTGCGTCGTGCGTGGTCTGCGCATATCGGCCCTTACATTGGCCAACCGCTCAAGGGGATTGCGCTGCGGGCGGGCGACGCGGTCAGTCGGGGCGAGATTGTGCTCTCCGAGCGCGGCATCGAAGGCGGTGGGATCTATGCGCTCTCGCCACAGATCCGTGCGGGTCACACGCTGTTGCTCGATCTGAAGCCCGATCTGACGGCGCGGGTCGCTGCAAATCGGCTTTCCCGCCCGAGCGGGAAAGCCAGCCTCGCCACACACATGCGAAAAAGCCTTGGCTTGTCAAAGGCGGCCATCGCTGTCGCGCAGGAATTTGCGCGCCCTTTGCCTCACACACCTGAAGAGCTGGCTGCCATATTGAAATCCCTGCCGCTGGACCACGACGGGCCCCGCCCGCTTGATGAGGCGATCTCAGTGGCCGGGGGGCTGCGATGGGATGCCGTTGACGAAAACCTCATGTTGCGCGACCGGCCTGGAACCTTTGCCTGCGGAGAAATGCTGGATTGGGAAGCCCCCACCGGCGGTTACCTGTTGACGGCCTGTTTGGCGACGGGACTTTGGGCGGGCCGTGCGGCGGCACGGCGACTTGCGGGATCTGCGGCTTAGCCGCGCCCGCGCGCGCCCAGCATGGCGAGACGGATGAGCGCGCGTTCCATAACCGCCATCTGTGGGGCCTGCGACGAGGATCGCAGCGTTAGGTCGGTATCGGTAAGGATTGACATAGCCTGCTCTAGCTTTGCGGCTCCCCAGCTTTGCGCCTGCCGGATCATTCGGTCCCGCGTTGGTCCGAAAACCGGTGGGCGCGCGCGCGACAGCCCTGCACCCGGACCGCCGGGATCGATTGCACCCGCATAAAGCCGTCGGAAATGCATCGTGGCCGCGATGCAGAGCCGAACCGGTCCCTCGCCCTGTCCGGAAAGCCTTGCGACAAGCGGGCCGATGGCCTGCGCTTGTCCCTCCGCAACTGCATGCAGTAGCGCGTCGAGTTCGGCTTCCGTGGTTGCGGGCGCAACTGCTGCAATATCTATCGGGGTCACCGGACTGTCCGAGCCATATTTGTAGAGACCAAGTTTCTCGACGAATTGTGTGAAATCACCAGGATCGAGTGCGCGCGCCAGAGCGGTCAGATCACTCATTGCGTCGGGTTGAACATCGTTCAGATCGGCCGTGCGCAGGGCCGCTTCAATTTCGTCCCGCCCCGGCGGATCATTGTAGATGCCTGCAGCATAGGCATTGGAATGATCCTCGAACGCCTTCCTCAATTTAGAGGACTTCTTTAACGCCCCCGCCGTTACAACGAGGGTCGCGTCGCCTGTCTCCCAGTCCTCCAGAGCCGCGATGATCGCAGGCGCCGCCTGGTCCGTTGCGCCGTCTATGAATACTGCGCGCGGCCCCGGAAAAAAGCTTTGTGCTCGCATTGCATCGCCAACGGCGGCCGTGTCACGGCGCAGATCCGTTGCGGCAAGCCGGCTCAGGCGCATTTCATCCGCTCCGTTTTCACCCACCAACGCTTTGAGCAGGGTCTGCCGGCGCAGCGCAACCCGCATCGCATCAGCGCCGTAAAGAAGCACGCCGGCCCTGTTGGGCTCGGGCCTTGTGACGAAACCGGGAAGAGCTGCAGAAGACAATTTCATCGGCGCGCTTACTCGGCTCTTTCGCCGGGTGCACTCGGACTACAGAACCACATTCACGATCCGGCCGGGTACAACGATAAGTTTTTTCGGAGCGTTGCCCGCGAGCGCCCTTTGAACAGCCTCGTCAGCAAGAGCCAACTTTTCAACTTCTTCCTTAGGCATGTCCTTGGGCACCAGTATTTCTGACCGGCGTTTTCCATTCACCTGTATCGGCAGAGTTACCGTGTCTTCGACGAGTAGGGCCGTGTCGGCAACGGGCCACGGCGCGTCGGCGACCAAACCCTTGCCGCCCAGCATCGACCAGACTTCCTCGGCCAGATGCGGCGTCATCGGAGACATCAGTTGTGCCATCGAGCGCAGAGCTGCTGCGCGCTCTGGTTGGGAAGCTTTGGATTTCGCAATGGTATTGGTAAATTCGTAGAGTTTCGCCACCGACTTGTTAAAGGCAAAGCCCTCTATTCCCTTGGTGACTTCATCTATCGCGCGCGCCGTGGCGCGGGCGAGCGCAGTGTCAGCCCCGGTTTCTGGAGCCTGCGCTGTATCGCTGTCGCGCAGATCTTCTGCCAGGCGCCAAACGCGACCGAGGTGCTTGAAGGCCGCTTCCGCGCCCGCGGCTGTCCATTCCACATCCCGCTCCGGCGGACTGTCGGACATCACGAACCAGCGCGCGGTGTCGGCGCCAAAACTTTCAATGATCGAGACCGGGTCGACCACGTTTTTCTTCGACTTCGACATCTTGGCCGAGGGGATCACCTCCACGGCTTCGCCTGTGCTTTTCAGCGCTCTGGTCTCGACGTCAACATCCTCCGGAAGGTGATACACCGGGCGGCCGTTTGCGTCGCGGGTCTGATAAATCTCATGTGTGACCATGCCCTGGGTGAAAAGCGCGTTGAACGGCTCGATCGCCTTCTCCGGCAAGTGGCCGGTTTTTTGCATGGCCCGGGCGAAGAACCGAGAATAAAGCAGGTGCAGGATCGCATGCTCAATCCCGCCGATATACTGGTCCACATTCATCCAGTATTCGGCCGCGGCGAGATCGGTTGGCGTCGTGGCGCGCGGGGCAGTGAAGCGGGCATAGTACCAAGAGCTATCAACGAATGTGTCCATCGTATCTGTCTCTCGTCTGGCGGCAGTTCCGCACTTCGGACAGGGAACCTGGCGCCAGCTCGGATGCCGGTCCAAAGGGTTGCCAGGTTTGTCAAAACTGACATCCCTTGGCAGCTCGACCGGCAAATTCTCTTTCTTCTCAGGGACAACGCCGCAGGTGTCGCAGTGCACAACCGGAATCGGGCATCCCCAGTAACGCTGACGGCTGACCCCCCAATCGCGCAGGCGGTACTTTGTGACACCGGTGCCCCATCCGGCCTTCTCGGCAAAATCGATGGTGGCGGCGATCCCGTCATCCCCGGTGGCCAGATCCAGTCCGGCGAAATGGTTGAGATATCGCACTTTCTCTGTCTTTGGAGGCACGAATGCTTCGCTCTCGACGGGCGCACCGCCGTCGGAAGCCACAAAGGTGTCGATCACAGGCAGCCCATATTTCCGCGCAAAATCAAGATCGCGCTGGTCATGGGCAGGGCAGGCGAAAATCGCGCCAGTGCCGTAGTCCATAAGGATGAAATTTGCGACCCAGACAGGAAGCTTCCACGTGGGATCAATTGGATGGCGAACGCTCAGTCCGGTGTCAAAGCCGCGCTTCTCGGCGGTCTCGAGGGCTTCCTCGGTCGTCCCACCTTTGCGCACCTCGGCGCAGAAGGCAGCAAGTTCGGGATTGGTCTTTTCCAGTTCTCGCGTGATCGGGTGATCCGGCGACAGGCCAATAAAGGAAGCGCCCATGAGCGTGTCGGGCCGGGTGGTATAGACTTCAACCGCCGTATGTTCGCCCACGGGCGCGGTCATCTCGAACGCCATTTGCAGACCACGCGACTGTCCAATCCAGTTGGCCTGCATGGTGCGCACTTTCTCAGGCCAGTCCTTCAGGCCGTTGAGTGCGTCTAAAAGGTCTTCCGCCATTTCGGAAATACCAAAAAACCATTGGGTGAGCTCGCGCCGCTCAACCTCTGCTCCGGAGCGCCAGCCCTTTCCGTCGATCACCTGTTCGTTGGCAAGAACGGTCATGTCGACTGGATCCCAGTTGACCACCGCATTTTTTCGATAGACCAGCCCCGCTTCCAGCATGTCGATGAAAAGCGCTTGCTGTTGGGCGTAGTATTCCGGGTCACAGGTGGCAAACTCGCGCGACCAGTCGATCGACAGGCCCAGCGGTTTCATCTGGTCGCGCATTATCGCAATATTGTCGTAGGTCCATTCGGCAGGATGCCCGCCCGAGGCCATTGCTGCATTTTCGGCGGGCATTCCGAAGGCATCCCAGCCCATTGGGTGCAGAACGCTGTGGCCGGTCGACATTTTGTAGCGCGCGATCACGTCACCCATAGTGTAGTTTCGCACGTGACCCATATGGATCCGACCCGAGGGGTACGGGAACATCTCCAGCACATAGTACTTGGGCTTCGATGTCTCCGGTGTCGCCGTAAACGTCCCGGCCTCGGCCCAGGCGGCCTGCCATCTGCGCTCAACATCACGGGGGGCGTAACGAGACATGTGTCGCTTCTTCCTTCTCAGCAGCCTTCAGCCGGGCCGTGCAGCCGCACCGGACCGCCAGCGGTTTAGCCGCCAGCGCAGGTAAGGTCTAGCACCGTATGTCAGAGGTTCGAGTCAGCCAGCCGCAGCTGACGCGCGCGGGTGAGAATAGCATCTTCGACGGCCAGCACCGTGTCGGGGTCAGCCGGCCCGGACCGGGTTGCCAGGGCGACCCGCAACGAACGCGCATCGAGCGCAGGATCGTTGACATAGACTGTCGCGCGATACGCGCGTCCCGACCCGGGGGCCGTTCCGAAACCCGTCACGATCACTCCGGTGAAAGGATCGACGGTCTGAACAGGCAGAAAATCCAGAACTTCGAGAGAGGCATTCCAGATGTACTTATTCACCGCAACCGTGGTATTCGGATCCAAGTTATTGTCGAACAGATCCCAGATAGTTTCTCGCTCTTCCTCGGCCCGCTGCTGGGCCTCGATCTGTCCTTCGGATGGGCCGAAGTATCCTGAGTCTCCGCACGAGGCGACGAGTCCCAGCATCATGAGCGAGGCGAGCGCGCGCGGCAGGAAGGCAAACATCTGGTCGTGTCCTTCGATCGTGTCGTTAGCAAGGTCTTAGCCGAGCCAATGAAGCGAGACAAGAGTCCCCCGGCGTATGGCCGTCCTTCTGCGGGAAAGCCTTTGTTTGTAGGGGTCTGCTCGAGGTCCGGATTGGGTATGGGCAACAGTGTGTCTTTGTTGCACCAATCTTTGGGCAGGTTTCGGGACCGGTTGAGCGTTGCTTGCATTCACAAGGCGAAAGATCGAAAGAGAAGCATACCCAGCCGGATGCACTGCGCTGGGGTGCACTGTTAACACACGAGGGAAAATCGATGAAAAAACTCCTCATCGCTTCGACCGCTCTGGTGGCAACGTCCGGCTTTGCCGCGGCGGAAGTCACGCTGAGCGGTTCCGCTCAGTTCGGCGTGATCTATCAGGAAGATCGTACGCTGACTGACAACTCCGATCCTGGTGCGACCGTTGGTGACGGCACCGTGGATGACGAGCTGTTCTTGGACTACGAACTTCAGTTCGACATTGCCGGATCCACCACCACCGACAGCGGCCTGACCTTTGGTGCAAGCGCTGACTTCGAGAACGACTCGAACGCTTTTGCTGACTCCAACGATCAGGGCTTCGACCCGGAGATCTTCGTTTCCGGCGGCTTTGGCGTCCTCACCATCGGTGACATCGACGTTGCAACCGACACCGCGTTCGGTGGTAAGACCCGTGACCCGGGCTACGACGGCATCGGCATCGACAACAAGATCGACACACTGATCTTTGCTGACGCAGGCGCTGGTTTCGACATCGACGATCTCGAGATCGACTCCAACATCCAGTACGAATTCGCAACCGGTGGCTTCTCGCTGACCGTGTCCGCGGACTCGTTCGAGGAAAACTATGCAGTTGCGCTGGGCTATGACTTCGGTGGCTTCGACATCGGCGTTGGCTATGTCGACATTGAAGACTACGGCGACAACATCAACAGCGACGCGGCCATCCCGACCGGTGGCGGTGACTCCTGGTCCATCTTCTTCGGCGGCGAACTGGCTGGCTTCGACTTCGACATCTACTATGTCGAACACGACAACGAGTCGGTTAACGGAGTTGGCGCGGCGACGGATGCGTCTGCAACCGGTTACGGTCTGTCCGGTGGTTACGACCTCGGCGGCTACACCATCCTCTTCGCAGCCAACTACGTTGAGCTGGAAGATGTTGCTGGTTTCGTCGGCACAACTTCGGTTGACGGTTGGGATTACGGTATCGGCGTATCCTACGACCTCGGCGGCGGTGCATCGCTCGACGCCGGTATCGGTTCGACCTTCATTATCGACGACTCCGGTCCGGTCACCGACACCGAAGACAAGCTGGTCGCATCGCTTGGTATGACCTTCAGCTTCTAATCGGTGCAAATCGATTGGATGAAGAGCGGGCCTTGTGCCCGCTCTTTTCTTTTGGGATGACGCCCCTTAACGAAAGGGACGCTCATGGGATTGCAGGACATAAGAACGCGGACTGACGCCGCGGCAGAAAAAGCCGGTCGGGATTCTGCGGAGATCACCCTGATTGCTGTGTCCAAGGTCCAACCGCTGGAACGCGTGCAGGCTGTTCTCGAAGGCGGCCATAGAATATTCGGCGAGAACCGGGTACAGGAAGCGCAGGGCAAGTGGCCTGATTTCAAAACGCGCTTTGCGGATGTTGATCTGCATTTAATCGGACCGCTGCAATCCAACAAAACCCGTGCGGCTGCCGAACTCTTCGACGCCATTCACACGGTAGACCGTCTTAAATTGGCGCGCCGTCTGTCTGATCACGCGCAAGAACTCGGCAAAAGCCCTGATATTTTCGTGCAGGTAAATACCGGCGACGAATCCCAAAAGGCAGGCTGTGCCTTGTCTGATGTTGACGCTTTGGTGCAGTCTTGCAGAGACTTGGAACTGCCGCTGAAGGGCCTGATGTGCATTCCACCGATAGAGGAAGAGCCAAGCCTGCATTTTGCTTTGCTTGCGAAACTGGCTGAGCGAAATGGCCTCACAGGTCTCAGCATGGGAATGTCAGGGGATTTCGAAAGCGCCATTGCGCAGGGGGCAACCCATATCCGGGTCGGCTCCGCTATTTTCGGGGCGCGCGTTCCGACTTAGAACTATGCCCGGCTTGGGCAGGGCATAGCAATAGACTTAGAGCGCCGGCAAAGGCGGGAGCGGCTGACCGAGCCAAGTCTCCGACAGTTCGTTCAGCTGTCCTCCTAAAGTTTTGTGTAAGATGAAGACGTTAACCCATTGCAGCAGGTCGAAGTTGCCTTTTTTCACACCAATGAAAGCGGGGCTTTCCTTGATGATGAATTTGGTCTCCATATCCAGATCGGGGTTGTCAGCTGACAGTGTCGCAGCAACCGTGTTGCCTGTAACAAGCACGTCTACCTGCCCGGACGTGAACGCTGCGAGCGTTGCTGCATTGTCTCCGAAGCGGATGATTTCGGTTCCGTCGGGGGCGCTGTCGGTTAACTCCAGATCTTCCAAGGTGCCGCCGGTCAGCCCAACTTTGAGGCCCGCCAGATCGCCAGGACCGGCGACTGCGACCCCTGCCGCCGCAAAGGCGCCGGAATAAAAGGGTGCATAGGCCGACGAGAACCAAATCGATTTCGCGCGTTCAGGATTGGCGCCCATCGAGGAGATCACCAGATCAACGCGATCGGTTTCCAGAAACGGGATCCGCTGTTTGGAGGTAACGGGAACCAGCTCCAGTTCAACACCCAGATCTGCGGCGATCAGATTGGCCACGTCAACGTCGTAGCCTACATATTCGCCCTCCGGCCCGAGCGCGCCAAAAGGAGGGAAGTTTTCTGGCACAGCGATCTGAATTGTTCCTTCTGACAGAATGTCGGACAGGTCCGCATATGCCGGTACCGCGGCCAAAGCCACGGTAATCCCGGCAAACAGTCTCTTCAAAAACGTCATTCACAGTCTCCTCTGTTGAAAGAATTCAGGCCACTTCAGGCCTTGTCCGATCGCTGATAGACCCAAGGCGGCTTTCCAGCCGTCGGGCAATCAGCGAAAGCGGGTAACACAGCGCGAAATAGATCAGCGCCATCAGCGGATAGATCAGGAAGGGTTCGGTGCCCTCGACAGGAGCATTGGCCCATCGCCGTCCAATCGACATCAGATCGTGAAAGCCAATGATATAGGCAAGCGAGGTCCCCTTTATGATCTGCACCATAAAGCCGACGGTCGGTGCCAGAGCAACGCGAAGAGCTTGTGGCAGGATCACGTGACGCAGGGTGGGTAAGAACTTTAGCCCCAGCGCCTGCGCGCCTTCCCATTGGCCATCGGGCAGGCTCTCGATCGCGCCACGCCAGACATCAGCCATATAGGCCGAGGCATAAAGCGTGAGCGAGACCGTGGCTGCGATCCACGGGTTGACGTCCTGTCCAAGCAGACGAGGAATGCCAAGTCCGGTCAGGAACAAAAGCATCAGAAGCGGTGTCGACTGAAACAGCCAGATATATGAGATTGCCAGCTTTTTCATAGTCTTGCGCGGAGATATGCGAGCCAGCGTGATCATGCCGCCTACGATGCCGCCCCCAACAAAAGCGATCAGTGACAGATAAATCGTGAACTGCGTTGCCTCCATCAGCTGATAGAGGACAATACCTTCGGGTTTCCCAAGGACAGCGGCGAACAGATCGCTCATCGCGCAGTCTTCCAAGCAAAAGCGTGCCGTGCTGTCAGCGCCAGCAGGCTTTTGAAGCCAAGCGAGAGCCCGATATAAATCGCCGTCAGCGCGATAAACACTTCGAAAGAGCGGAAGGTTCGGCTGTCGATGAACAGGCCGGCCTGTGTCAGATCGTTGACACCGATCTCCGAGATGACGCCGGTTGTCAGAAAGAGGAAGATGAACTGCGAGCTGAGCGAGGGGAAGGTCTGGGCGACCGCTTGCGGCAGGGTAACTTTGAAAAAGATCGCGACGGGTTTCAGCCCCAATGCGCGCGCGGCTTCGATCTGGCCTGATCCGACGCCCAGGTAACCCGCGCGTAGAATTTCTGCAAAGTATCCGGAAAAATTCAGCGTCAGGGCAAGAATCGCATGCCCCCAGAACGGCCACTGATACCCGAGCAGAAGCGGCAGGCCGAATGCCACAAAGAAAAGCTGGACGATCAGCGGGGTATTCCGGATGAACTCGACGTACGCCGTCGAGATCTGCGCGACGATCGGCACCCGTCCATAGCGAGCCGCAGACAAGCCCAATGCGAGTAGAAATCCGAGGCAGCCGGAAAGGACCGTCAGGCTTGCGCTCATGAGCGCGCCTTCTGCGAGAAGCCAAAGATACTCAGGTGAGCGTGTGATCTCGAAAAATCGCAAGTCCATTCCGCAACCATCGCCGTCGAGACCGACGCGATGCCAGAAGATTCACTTGTGACCGTGAAACAAACTCTCTTGCACGGGCAAGGCGCTCAAAAGATGTGCGTTTTTCGAATGCTGCCAAGTCTGGACAAAAAAGCGCCGGGCGTGAAGCCCGGCAAGTCCAACAGGGAGGTTGCCGTGTCATCAATCCCGTCACGGCGTTGGGATATCTTATAATTGCATATTACAGAGGCTGTTTTGCGTCCCAAATGAGACTTTCCGACACGGTTTGCGCTATCGTGGCATTTATGCAACCAGCCGATAGCCTCCACTTTCGGTCACCAGAATGCGCGCATTTGACGGATCTGGCTCTATTTTCTGGCGTAAACGGTAGATATGCGTCTCCAGCGTGTGGGTGGTAACACCAGCATTGTAGCCCCAAACCTCATGCAGCAGAACGTCGCGGGCTACGACGCCATCTGTTGCACGATAAAGGAATTTGAGGATGTTTGTTTCCTTTTCGGTCAAACGAATCTTCCGGTCATCCTCAGTTTCGAGCATTTTCATCGCTGGTTTGAACGTATAGGGCCCAAGCTGGAACACCGCGTCTTCCGACTGCTCATGCTGACGTAACTGCGCGCGAATCCGGGCCAGAAGGACCGGCAGTTTGAAAGGTTTTGTTACATAGTCATTCGCGCCGGCGTCGAGACCCAGAATGGTGTCCGCGTCGCTATCATGGCCCGTCAGCATTAGCACCGGGCATTTTACCCCCTGCTTGCGCATCAAACGACAAAGCTCGCGTCCATCGGTATCGGGCAGACCTACATCCAGAATGACGAGATCATAGATGCCGGCTTTGGCTTTCTCCATGGCCTCAGAGCCAGATCCGGCTTCGAACACGTCGAAGTCTTCGGTCATCACAAGCTGCTCGGACAGCGCTTCGCGCAGGTCTTCGTCATCGTCCACAAGCAGGATTTTTCTCAGCGTTGCCATGGGGTCCTCCGGTTTTCTTGATTTAGAGATGCGAGCGGAGCAGGTCTCAAGCAAGGTTTCGCAACCGAAACTCACGGGCACGTGTCAGAACGCCGGGATATGTTTCAATTTCGCGCCCTCCGGGCTATGGGGAAAGCCCAAGATGTTACAAGGTCGGTCCATGTCGCTGCGTCCTGATCCGGTTGAAAAGCTCGCCCGCGCCCGCGCAGACCTGCGCATGGGTCTGCCGGTCGTGCTGATTAGCAATGGGCGCGCTGCGCTGGCGCTAGCGACAGAAACCCTTGCGCCCGCGCGGTTCTCCGAATTCCGTGAGTTGAAGGCGCCTTTGACACTTGCGATCACCGTGCGACGGGCCGAAACGCTTAAAGCAACTGCTTATGATGGGGACCTGGCCCGTATTGCCGTGCCTAGCGATGTCGACTGCTCGTGGGTGCGAGCCGTTTCCGATCCCAAAGACGACCTGGGTACTCCTATGAAAGGTCCGTTTCGAATGGCGCGCGGTGGTGACGTGCGACTTGAGAGGGCCGCGCTGCAGCTCTCGAAGGATGCGCGACTGCTCCCGGCTGCGCTGGTTTGCGATGTGCATTTGGGCTTTGCCGAAGCGCACGACCTGACCAACCTTAACATCGATCAAATCGCCGAGCTTCTCGGACACGCAGCGCCGTTGCACCCTGTGGTCGCAGCCCGCGTGCCTTTGTCAGTGTCTGAGGCGGGCCGCGTGCATGTCTTCCGTCCAGAAGACGGGGGCGAGGAGCATTACGCGGTCGAAATCGGGAACCCCCGGCGGGATGCCCCTGTTCTGACCCGTCTGCACTCTGCATGTTTTACGGGCGATCTGATGGGAAGTTTGAAATGCGACTGCGGTCCGCAGTTGCGTGGTGCGCTGGCGCAGATGGGAGATCAAGGCGCAGGAGTTCTGCTCTATCTTAATCAGGAGGGTCGCGGTATTGGCCTCGCCAACAAGATGCGCGCCTACGCGCTCCAGGATCTGGGGTTCGATACCGTTGAGGCGAACCATCGCCTTGGGTTCGAAGATGACGAACGCGATTTCCGGATCGGCGCGGAAATTCTGCGCAGCCTCGGGTTTTCAAGCGTTCGTTTGATGACGAACAACCCCGCAAAGGTTGCGATGATGGAAAGTTGCAGCATCTCGGTAACGGAGCGGGTGCCGCTCAAGGTTGGCAGAACAGCTCAAAACGCGGCCTATCTTGACACCAAAGCTTCGAAGTCCGGGCACCTGCTGTGAATGCGCGAGACCTGATCCTGAGTCCGCAAGGTCTTTGGTTTCAGAACACGCGGCTGCCCTGCACGATCGGTCGCGGAGGGATCCTGGCCGACAAACGCGAAGGCGACGGCGCGACGCCTGTGGGAGCCCACCGGCTTATTGGAATGCTCTACCGCCCCGACCGAATGGCGCGCCCGGCCGACTGGGCTCTTCCCATACACCCGCGGGATGGCTGGTCTGATGATCCGCAGGATGAAGACTATAATCTCATGATCTCGCGCCCGCATTCCTACAGTCATGAGCGACTCTGGCGGGCCGATCCGCTGTATGATTTGATCATTCTGACCGACTGGAACTGGCCCCGCGCCGCGCGCGGCGCAGGATCAGCGATCTTCCTGCATCGCTGGCGCGGACCAGGTCGGCCAACGGAAGGTTGTGTTGCGCTCGCGCCCGAGGTGCTGCGCTGGTTGGCCCCGCGTATCCGCCTCTCGACGCGGTTGATCGTTCGGAACTGATCTCGACTGGCGCCCATTGCGCGCATGCCCTAATCTGCGCCGAGTTTGGGTAGGGGAAACCAGATGGCGCTGACCATAGCCACGTGGAATATCAACTCGGTGCGCCTACGCGCTGGCCTTGTCGCGAAGCTGCTCACGAGCGAAGCGCCAGATGTTCTATGCCTCCAGGAATGCAAAAGCCCGGTGGATAAGATCCCTACCGACGTGTTTTCAGAGCTGGGATATGGTCACATCGTTGCGCGTGGCCAGAAGGGCTATAACGGCGTCGCAATCCTGTCGCGCCTCCCGTTGCGCGACGCGGGCCACCGGGATTTTTGCGCCAAAGGAGATGCCCGCCACGTTGCAGCAACGCTGGAGAACGGCGTGACGATTCACAACTACTATGTTCCGGCGGGCGGCGACGTGCCTGATCGCAAAGTGAATGACAAGTTTGGCCACAAGCTCGATTTCCTGACCGAAATGCGGGACTGGTTCCACGAAAGCACCCCTGAAAAGTCTATCCTTGTCGGGGATTTGAACATTGCTCCGCGCGAAGATGACGTCTGGTCGCACAAGCAGCTTCTGAAGGTGGTCAGCCACACCCCGATTGAGGTCGATCATCTGGCTGAAACCCAAGGCGCGGGAGGCTGGATCGATGTCACCCGCGCGGATATTCCCGAAGGACAGCTTTATTCCTGGTGGTCATACCGAGCAAAGGATTGGGACGCGGCCGATAAGGGCCGTCGCCTTGATCATATCTGGGCCAGCGGTGACATCGCGGCGGCGGGCCATGGCTCCCGTATCCTGCGTGCGGCGCGAGGCTGGGACCAGCCCTCGGACCACGCACCCGTCTTTGCCACGTTTGATCTTTAAGCCCAGTTTGCTCTGGCCCATCTGCGTAATTCGGGATGCATACCGCGGTCACGCTTAATTTTGACGTCACGTGTTGTGACCGAAGCTTCCCTCCCGGTTCCTCCAAAATTCTTTCTCTCAGCGCGGCTCGCGTGCGCAGAGCAGGTGTTGCCTTCGGCGATCTAACCTGCGGTTCAGGGCTTCAGCGCGTCTCCGTTTTCGGCAATCAGTAGAAAGCCTCTTGGTAATCGGTCGGTAAAAATACATATACAGCTCAAGAATGACCTACGAGGAAGCTATGTTGGAATTTGGACAAGCCGAAGGTACCGCGCCCGCAGCCGATCTTATCAAGGACAGCACAGAAGCGACCTTTATGGCGGATGTCATCGATGCCAGCCAGGACGTGCCTGTAATTGTCGATTTCTGGGCCACCTGGTGCGGTCCGTGCAAAACACTCGGGCCGATGCTCGAAGACGCGGTGAAGGCTGCCAAGGGCAAGGTTCGCATGGTGAAGGTTGATGTGGACCAAGAACAGCGCTTGGCCGGTGCGCTGGCGCAACAAGGTCTGCCACTGCAATCCATTCCAACTGTTGTGGCATTTCACCAGGGTCGTCCCGTCGATATGTTTCAGGGCGCTGTGCCGCAAAGCCAGATCACCGAGTTCATCAATAAGCTTGCAGCGTTGTCGGGCGATGACGGATTGAGCGAAGCGGTCGAGGCCGCAGAGGCCATGCTGGCCGAAGGGGCCGCAGTCGATGCAGCACAGACCTTCGCCGCCATCCTTGGAGAGGAGCCGGCCAACGCGGCCGCGTTCGGCGGGCTTGTCAGGTCTCATTTGGCGATGGGCGAGACAGATCAGGCGCAGGCATTGCTGGGCAGCGTTCCGGACGAGATTGCTGCAGCCCCTGAAGTCGAAGCGGCCCGCGCACAGCTTGAGCTGGCGCGTCAAGCGGCCGATGCGGGTCCCGTGGCGGAACTGCGTGCGCAGGTCGAGGCGGACCCGACCAACAACCAGGCGCGTTTCGACCTTGCTCAGGCACTTCATGCCGATGGAAATGTGGAAGACGCTGTTGCCGAGCTCTTGGAGTTGTTTCGCCGGGACCGGGAGTGGAATGAGGGTGCCGCCAAGGGGCAGCTGTTTACGATTTTCGAGGCTTTGAAGCCCGAAGACCCAATTGCTTTGAACGGCCGGCGGAAGCTATCCTCCATGATCTTTGCCTGATACTCCGAACGGGCTAGCTACACCCTTATGAAGTTTGCCGCCGCTGATCTTCCCGGAACGATCCCGGTGTTCCCTTTGCCCGGCGCGTTGTTGCTCCCCCGCGCGCGCCTGCCGCTGCACATATTCGAGCCGCGGTATCTTGCGATGCTGGACGACGCCCTGAAAACCTCGCACCGGCTTATTGGTATGGTGCAGCCGCGCGACGTGCCCGGCAGCGCAGATCGGCGCTTGCATGCCATTGGCTGCGCCGGTCGTCTCACGGCGTTCTCTGAAACCGAAGACGGACGCTACATGATCACACTATCCGGCGTTTCCCGCTATCGGATCACGCGTGAGGTCGCCGGCTTCACCCCCTATCTTAAGGCGGATGTGGACTGGGAGGGATTTGATCGCGACCAGGGTTCGACTGAAAAGGACCCGGGTTTCGACCGCGAACGATTTCTGGCGCTGTTGAAGCGCTATTTTGAGGCGCAGGAAATGCGTACCGACTGGGATAGCCTCAACGAGGCTGAGGACGAGCTGCTGATTAACTCGCTGTCTATGCTGTGCCCGTTTGAGCCGGAAGACAAACAGGCCCTTTTGGAAGCCCCATCTCTTTCAACCCGCCGCGAAACACTCGTGACGCTGATTGAATTTGCTCTCAGGGGCGGGGCAAACGAAGAGCTTTTGCAATGATCGACGATCCAGCGGAGCCGGACACCCAAACTATCGATCGCCGCATGCTTGAAGCGCTGATTTGCCCGCTGACGCATGCGCAGCTGAGTTACAACGCGGAAACCAACGAGCTGATCTCAAGAGCGGCCAGCCTGGCCTACCCGATCCGCAACGGTATTCCGATAATGATCGCGGACGAGGCGCGCAATATCGAGTGAGCCGCCTCGCTGTTGCGTTAGTCAGTTGAAATGGCGGCCAAGCTTCAGTTTCGATGCACAATCCAACTCGTGCGCAAGCGCTCAGAGCCAGGGCAGTAGACTAAAGCGGCCGTCCTTGGAGCAATCTTGGCACATCGCCTGTCAGGCCAGCCGCTTCGCGGATAAAACGACGTCGGGCGCCTGGCAGCGCATTCAAGATGCCCATACCGATATCCCGGCCCGTTCGAAGCAGTGGGTTGTCGTTGGAAAAGAGCCGATTGAAAGCATCAGTGGCGACCGCCAGACTTGCAGTGTCAAACCGGCGCCAGCGGCCATAGCGCTCAAGCACATCGATTGCGGCAAAATCTTCCCCACGGCGGGCCGCGTCGCTAAGCACTTCAGCCAGCGCGCCGACATCCCGCAGCCCAAGATTGAGCCCTTGGCCGGCAATCGGGTGGATCCCATGCGCGGCATCGCCTACCAGCGCAAGGCGGGGCGCAACAAGAGCATTGGCGATGGTCAGGTTGAGCGGATAGGTGAACCTTTCGCCGGCGAGGCTGATATCGCCCAGAAAGTCGCCGAAGGCAGGGCGTAGCGCCTCCAGATACCCTTCATCGTCCCGTGCTGCGATCCGTTGCGCCGTCTCTGTCCGTTCAGACCATACGATTGACGAACGGTTGCCCGGAAGTGGAAGGATCGCGAGCGGGCCGCCGGGCATAAAGAACTGATGCGCAATCCCGTTATGAGGTTTTTCATGCGCGATTGCTGAAACCAGCGCTGTTTGACCGTAGCTCCAGCCGGTTCTCTTGATCCCTGCACGCATCGCCGTTCCGCTGGCACGCCCATCGCATCCAACCAGCAGCCGCCCGCGCAAGCCTGCCCCGTCTTCAAGCCGAAGGGTAACACCCTTTGTCCCTATCTCCTGCGCGACGACAGTGCGTTCGGGCAAGTGGGTGACTTCAGATGCGGCTTCCATACCGTCAAGGAGCCTTCGGCGCAGAAACCGGTCTTCCAACATATAGCCCATCGGGCCTTCTTCGATTTCGGCATGATCAAAATGTAGCCCGAACGGGCTTGCGCCTTCGCCGGGTCGCCCGTCGCTAGCTTTGATCTCCAGCATGGGTTGGGCGTGATCTTCCACCGTCTCCCACAGGTCGAGCGCCATCAGCATCTGCTGGGAGGCCAGTGCCAAAGCGTACGCACGTCCGTCAAACACATCGGATTGACGGGTTGCAGTGGGCTGTGCGTCGACAACGCAACTTGTCAGACCCGCTTGCGCAAGAGCAATGGACAAGACAGGTCCGTTAAGTCCGCCCCCCACGATCAGAACATCAGCGTCATACTTCATGGGGCTGAATATGGCTGCAGGACAGCGATTGTCCATCGCAGGCGCGCAGGTTAGCCTCGCGGCGAAACGTCCCGCAAATGGGTCGGACAGGGGGCAACAATGACTGACTGGACACAGGCGCGCGCCGCAGATCTTGGACGTGGGATCGAGTCCGGACAGATCGATCCGGTCGCCCTGACCGAGGCGTTTCTGGCCGCCATAGGTTCAGCGGCACAGAGCGAAGACATCTATGCCAGGCTCACGCCCGAAAGGGCACTGGCAGAAGCCCGGGATGCGCGGGAGCGGGCCAAACTGTGTCTCAGGCGCGGGCCGCTCGATGGCGTTCCAGTCAGCTGGAAGGACCTCTTCGATACAGCCGGTGTGGAGACCGAAGCCGGGACAGCATTGCTTGAGGGGAGGGTTCCGGCAGAGGACGCGGCTGTTTTGCAAAACGCCAGCGGTGCCGGGCTTGTATGCCTTGGTAAGACACATTTGTCCGAGCTTGCGTTCTCTGGACTTGGGCTAAATCCGATCACCGCGACGCCCCCCAACGTGCACGATCCCAGCTGGGTGCCCGGTGGGTCCTCGTCGGGGGCTGCGGCCTCGGTCGCGTTCGGTCTGGCTGCCGCTGGAATTGGATCAGACACAGGGGGTTCGGTCCGAATACCGTCGGCCTGGAATGACCTGGTCGGCCTGAAGGCCACGCACGGCTTGCTGCCCAATGACGGGTCTGTTCCCCTGGCTTCCGCATTTGACACAGTTGGGCCGCTCTGCCGCACTGTTGAGGATGCCGGCCTTCTGCTGAGCGCGCTCGGCGCGACATCTGCGCCGGATTTGCGTGGTTCAGCGCTTGCCGGGGCGCGACTGGCCGTTCTGGAAACGGTAGCTTTTGACGATATTCGCGATGCCCCTGCGCGGGCATTCGAAACAGCTGTCCAACGGCTTTCAGCGGCGGGGGCGGAGGTTTCTCGAATTGCAGCGCCAGAAGTGGCCGAAGCCCTGGCTCTGTCGGGGGTGCTTTTTGCGACCGAAGCCTATGGCACCTGGGTGCATGTGATTGAAGCTACGCCGGACAAGATGTTTCCACCGATCCTCGAACGCTTTCGCGGAGGCAAGGATTTCGATGCCCCGACCTATGTCGCGGGCTGGCGGAAGCTCATGGATTTGCGTGCGCGCTGGGCGGACCGGGTCGCAGGTTTCGATGCGGTCTTGACCCCGTCGGCACCCATTTTGCCGCCCGACCGCCACCGCCTTCTTAGCGATGCCAACTACTACATGACCGAGAACCTGCTCGCATTGCGTAACACTCGGATCGGTAACCTCATGGGGCTTTGTGCGCTGAGCTTGCCGACTGGAGAGCCAGCCTGCGGGCTGCAGGTTCTGGCGCCCGCTTTTGCCGAGGCACGTCTGTTGCGCCTTGGCGTAGCCATGGAGCCGGTCCTGACCTGAGACAGACGCCGCGTCCCGAAAGCCACAGCATTGTGAGGTATGTGGCATTTTTGTTGGACCCGCGCATGAGCACGCGATATTCTGCCGGTCAATAGGGGCAAAAGACCCCAAGACTTGAGGCAGTTATGGACTTTCCCGAGCGGTTTTCGTCGCTTCCGGAATACGCGTTTCCGCGTCTGCGGACTTTGCTCGACGTGCATGCGCCGGGCCGAGAGCCTTGCGCCATGACCATTGGCGAGCCTCAGCATGACTTCCCGGCATGGATTTCCCACGCTTTGGCTGAGGCGATGCCGCTTTTCAACAAGTATCCACCTAACGAGGGCGCCGAGGACCTGCGTGGCGCCATTGCTGCGTGGGTGGATCGCCGCTACGGCGTCGCTCTGGACCCCGGCTCAGACATTATGGCGCTCAACGGAACACGAGAGGGGCTCTTCAACGCCGCTATCGCGCTCTGCCCCGAGACCAAGAACGGTGCGCGACCAGTCATCGCCGTGCCCAACCCTTTCTACCAGGTTTATGCCGTTGCCGCGCAGGCTGTTGGGGCAGAGGTTGAGTATCTGAACGCTACTGCCGAAACTGGTTTTCTGCCGGATTTTTCAGCCGTAGACCCTGCTGTTCTGGATCGCACCGCGATTGTCTACATCTGCTCCCCTTCCAATCCGCAGGGCGCAGTTGCTGATCACGCCTATTGGGAAAACCTGATCAGGTTGGGCGAGCGGCACGACTTCCGCATATTTGCTGACGAGTGCTATTCGGAGGTTTACCGTGGCGATACACCGCCGCCGGGTGCTTTGCAGGTTGCGAACGCAGTTGGCGCTACGCCCGGGCGCGTTGTGATTTTCCATTCATTGTCGAAACGGTCGAACCTGCCAGGGCTCCGGTCGGGGTTTGTTGCCTCAGATCCTGCGACTATGACCGAAATCAAGCGCCTGCGCTCTTACGCTGGTGCGCCGCTTCCAGGCCCGCTTCAAGCTGTGGCCACGAAGGTCTGGGCTGACGAGGCGCATGTGGTCGAGAACCGTCGGCTCTACGATGCCAAGTTCGCGCTTGCCCGCGAGATCCTTGGGCACGTTGCGGGCTATTCCAGCCCCGAGGCGGGCTTTTTCCTGTGGCTGCCCGTTGAGGACGGCGAAGCCGCCGCGCTGCGGCTCTGGCGGGAACAGGGCGTGCGCGTGCTGCCGGGCTCCTTTCTGAGCCGGGACACGGATACTGGCAATCCCGGCAAGAAATTTATTCGCGTGGCGCTTGTTGCCCCGCCTGATGATGTACGGCGCGGTCTCAACGGGATCGCCGCCTGTTTGTATAACTGAAGGACCTGATCGCATGGCGTACCACCCCGCACGGCAACGTGACCCGCTTTTGGACACCACCACACAGGCGGCGCTGGAGAAACGCAGCCGCGAGCTTCTGGGTATTGGGTTTCTGCTGATCGCGGGTCTTCTTACTGCGGTCCTTTGGTCCTACGCGCCGGAAGATCCGGGCTGGATGACCACGTCTGATGCGCCACCTCAAAACTGGCTCGGGCGCACCGGTGCCGGGGTTGCCGCGCCTCTTCACATCATCATCGGGCTGGGTGCGTGGGTGCTGCCCTTTGTTTTTGCGGCCTGGGGCGTGCGGTGTCTGACACATAGCGGCGTTGAGCGTCTGATCGGACGGCTCATTTTTGCGCCAATCGCGGTCGCCGTTGCCGCCGTCTATGCGGCAACGCTCGTTCCAAACAGCGATTGGGGGCATTCCTTCGGCCTTGGTGGCTTGTTTGGCGACATGGCCCTAGGCGCCATCCTTGGTATCCTGCCGCTTGGCATGGGGGTCGGCCTGAAGCTTGTGTCGTTCATTCTTGCGATTTCCATGGTCGCTCTGACACTGTTTTCCGGCGGGTTTACGCGAAATGAGTTGATGCGGATCGCCGTCTTTCTTCTCGTGGGCCTGCTGCAGGTATACGAGATGGTCCTGCGCCTGCTTGGTCGCGCAAAAACCAGCGCAAGTGCAGCAACCGCGGCCGGGTGGGAAGCCCGAAAGGCCCGCGCGGCCGAACGAGCAGTTGCCGCCTCGCGGGCGCGCCGTGACCCAATGCTGACTTCGGAACCTCCGGTGACCGGGCCGCGCGTGCGTCGCGCAGATGTGGTCGCTGAACCCGAACTCGAACCCGCGCAGGCCGGGATGACGGAAAAGACGCCTGTGGACCCAAAGCCAGGTCTTCTCGCACGTGTCCGTGCACGCGCATTGAAGATGCCGGAGCCGGAACTGATTGAGCCCGATCCGATGACCGGCGATGTGCCCCATCCGGATGAGGCGCGCGTTCAATCGATGATTACACAAGCCATCAAGCGTCGCAGCGACCGGGTGACCGGCCGTTCCATGATCCTGCCAAAAGCGCCTGCTGCCGGTGCCAGCGAGCTGCCGCCGGAGCCGCCGCTGACACGTGCGGAGCCTCCGATGACTTTGCAACCTCTCGATTCATTGGAAGAAGAGCTGATCGAACCGCAAGAGGCGGAAGCGTCAGCAAGCATTGCGCCGCTGACGCTGGATCGCGCTTCGCCGGTTTTCCAACGCCCGGTCGCAACTCCAGCCAAGGCTGTGGTTCAACATCCTCCGCGCAAAGCTCCGGTACCCTCCAAGCAGGCGCGCGCCGAGGCTCAGCCTGTACTGCCACTCGACGCCGCAGAGCCGGAAATCTACGAGCGACCGCCGCTGTCTCTGCTTGCAAATCCGATTAGTGTTGAGCGCCACCATTTGAGCGACGAGGCGCTGGAGGAGAATGCGCGCATGCTGGAGTCGGTGCTCGATGACTATGGCGTGAAAGGCGATATTGTCTCGGTCCGTCCCGGACCGGTGGTGACCATGTACGAACTTGAGCCAGCGCCGGGCCTGAAAGCCTCGCGGGTTATCGGTCTCGCTGACGATATCGCGCGGTCAATGTCCGCTCTGTCGGCCAGGGTCTCGACCGTGCCGGGGCGTTCGGTCATTGGGATCGAACTGCCGAATGCGCAGCGTGAAAAGGTCGTTCTGCGTGAAATTCTGTCGGGTCGCGATTTCGGGGACAGCAATCTGCGCCTGCCGCTGGCGCTTGGCAAGGATATCGGCGGCGAGCCCGTTGTCGCCAACCTGGCTAAAATGCCCCATTTGCTGATTGCCGGGACCACGGGGTCCGGTAAATCCGTGGCAATCAACACCATGATCCTGAGCTTGCTCTACAAGCTGACACCAGAGGAATGCCGTCTGATCATGATCGATCCGAAGATGCTGGAACTCAGCGTCTACGACGGCATCCCGCACCTTCTGTCGCCGGTTGTGACTGACCCCAAAAAAGCGGTTGTCGCGCTCAAGTGGGTCGTCGGCGAGATGGAAGAACGCTACCGCAAAATGTCCAAGATGGGTGTCCGCAACATCGAGGGCTACAACGGCCGCGTGCGTGACGCGCTCGACAAGGGTGAGATGTTCACACGCACCGTTCAGACCGGATTTGACGAAGAAACCGGCGATCCGGTGTTCGAAACAGAGGAGTCGGTTCCAGAGGCCTTGCCTTATATCGTCGTCATTGTCGATGAGATGGCGGATCTGATGATGGTCGCCGGTAAAGAGATTGAAGCCTGTATTCAGCGCCTTGCCCAAATGGCGCGCGCCTCGGGCATCCACCTGATTATGGCCACGCAGCGCCCGTCGGTCGACGTCATCACCGGAACGATCAAGGCCAATTTCCCGACGCGGATCTCGTTCCAGGTCACCTCCAAAATCGACAGCCGCACGATCCTGGGCGAGATGGGCGCCGAGCAGCTGTTGGGCATGGGCGACATGCTCTATATGGCGGGTGGTTCACGAATTACCCGTGTCCACGGACCTTTCGTGTCGGACGAAGAGGTCGAAGAAGTCGTCAATCACCTCAAGTCGTTTGGGCCGCCGGCCTATATCGGGGGCGTTGTAGAAGGCCCTGCCGATGATAAGGAAAGCGATATCGACCTTGTGCTGGGTCTTGGTGGAAACACTGATGGCGAGGATGCTCTTTATGACCAGGCAGTTGCGATTGTTATCAAGGATCGTAAGTGCTCGACCTCCTACATCCAGCGCAAGCTGGCAATCGGCTACAACAAGGCAGCACGCCTTGTGGAGCAGATGGAGGACGAAGGCCTTGTCAGTCCGGCCAACCATGTTGGCAAGCGCGAGATTCTGGTGCCCGAGCAAAACTGAGCCGACACACGCGGAGGTGAGCGCGTTGCTATGGCATAGCGCGTCGCTGCGTCTTACGTATCACGCCATGATGAACAGACGCTCTTTGGTGACCTTGGCCAGCGCGACCGTGTTGACGGCCGCGCTCCCGGCGCGTGCCTCCACGCCAGTGCCCCTGCCGCAGATCTCTGCATATCTGCAAGGTTTGGGCGAAGCGCAGGCCCGTTTCAGGCAGATCAATGCTGACGGGAGCCAGTCGACCGGGACACTTTTCCTCAAGCGGCCCGGACGGGCCCGGTTCGAATACGACGCGCCGGCAGAGGTTCTGGTGATGATCGGTTCCGGGACCGTGGCGATTTTCGACGACCGGGGAGATTCCAATCCCGAGAGTTATCCTCTGCGGCGCACGCCCTTGAACGTGCTGTTGTCCCGGCGTGTAGATCTTGCGGGGTCCGACATGATCACCGGGCATAGGCGGGATGGAGAGTTCACAACCATTATCGCTCGCGACCCAGACAATCCCGAGTACGGAACCATCGCGCTTCAATTCCTTGAGCAGCCCTTGCGTCTTGCGCAGTGGATCATTGTTGGCGAGAGCGGGGAACAGACGGTGGTTGAGTTGGGTCCGCTGGAAACCCCGGAACCGCTGTCTGCGTTTCTTTTTGATATCACATACGAAAAACGTCAGCGGGAGCGCTGACGTTTGTCACTTCGAAGGGTAGGGCTCAGGCCTTGCCGCAGGACTTTAGCTGCAGATCGTACATCACCGCACGGCTGCCAACGTCGTTCGCAACCCGCATCAACCATTGCTTCTGGTTATAGCTGCCGCGGCCATAGCCGGTGTGCCCTTCGTGATAGGCCAGGTAGTGACGGCGTGCATCGGTTTTGGGAATTCCATGGCGTTCGAAGGTCTCGTGCATGTACCAGCCCATGAAGTCCGTTGCGTCGTCGATCTTATTACGGCGCCCGGAGTAGTTCCGAGTTTCATTGCGGTAGTCATCCCACGTTCCGTCAAGCGCCTGCGCATAACCGAAGGCCGAACTCTGTCTGCCCATCGGGATCACGCCAAGCGTATACCGGTAGGGCGTACGCGCATCGGACATAAATTTGCTCTCTTGATAGAGCGTCGCCATCTGGACGGCGACCGGCGTACCCCATTTCTTTTCGGTACGCTTCATGGCCCGAAGATACTTCGGGCGTTCATCCACGATTGCACAAGCGTTATCCAGCCTAGACGGGGGCGTATTTGACCCCGACCCGCAGGCCGCCAACGCGCACAGTGCAATCGAGAGGCATAGGTTTCTGCTCATCCTGCTCTCTCATTTTATTTTTCTGAAATCATACAGTATTTTGCCGCGCCAGAACAAAGGAATTCTAAGAAAACGGGGGCGGTTCAGATCACGATTGCGAGTAGGAGCGACAGAAGTGCCACGCTCATGAGCGTGGAGACGACCACCAGCCCTGCCACAGCATCGGCGTCTGCCTCGTACTTCTCTGCCAGCAAATAGGATGTAACAGCCACCGGCGTGGCCAGTTGCAGTACAAGAACGCCAAAGGCTACGTGGTCCAGGCCGAACCAGGTTCCGACACCCCAGCCAATTCCGGCGCAGATGACGAACTTGGCGGCGGACAACCAGACTGCGCGGCCGATGCGGCTCGGGCTGAGACGCGCAATCGCAACACCGAGCGTAATCAGCATGATCGGGATCGCCATTTGTCCGATCAAGTCCAGTGCATTTGTCAAAAACAGGGGTGTTTCCCAGCCTTGCCACAAAAATAATGCGCCCAGCAGCGTGGCGGCGACCATTGGCTCGCGGATCAGTTTGCCGAGACCCCCGCCACCGGAGACGACCCATATCCCGAAACTGAAAGACAGGATTGCCATGACTGCAAAGACAATCACCGCATAGCTGAGCCCAAGATCTCCAAACGCAAACAGCGCTAGGGGAAGGCCCAGATTTCCGGTGTTGCCATAGCTGAGCGGAGCAAGATACGTGCGCTGATCCAGTCCGGCCAGCTTGACCAGTGCAGCGGTGGCGACCGTGACCCCCACGTAGGCCGCGAGCGAGGCCAGAGACAATGCGCTCAAAGCGGCCGGATCGATCTCGGCTTGCATCAATGCGACGAAAATCAGGCATGGCACAGCAAGCGTCATCGACAGTCGCGTCACAAACTCAAGACGGTATTCAAAACCCAGCTTTACCCACGTAAAACCAACTGCTGCGAGCAGGAAAACAGGCGCAACCACGTTCAGGACTGTTAAGGTAAGGTTCACACTCTGTTTCCCGTCGCGACCGTTTGTTCAATGGACATCAATTGCCCTTCTGCGTATTTTAGCTAAGTAGAAGGTATTAGTGTCATGTTGAAAGCGAACGCAAAATATCACCTCGGACAGGTTGTCCGGCACCGCAAGCATCCGTTTCGCGGCGTAGTTTTTGATATCGATCCGCAGTTTTCCAACACCGACGAATGGTACGCGGCCATCCCAGAGGACAGCCGCCCGCGCAAAGACCAGCCTTTCTATCATCTGCTCGCCGAAAATGATCAAAGCTACTATGTGGCCTATGTATCTGAGCAGAATCTGATCCTGGATGGTGCGTCCGGTCCGGTGGATCATCCCGATCTGGCCGATTTGTTCGGGGATTTCGAAGGCGGGAAGTACCCGCTGCATTTCCAGCTCAACTGAGCGGACCCTCGTCCTTTACTTCGATTGGCAGACCCGCGTCTTTCCAGCCTTTGAACCCGTCCGCGATCTCGGCAATGTTGTCGACCCCCATATCCTGGAGCGCGACAACGCTCAGGGCAGACCGCCATGCGCTGCCACAGAACAACACCAGCGTTTTGTCTGTCGCCAAAGCGGGCTTGTGATAGGGACTTTGCGGGTCGAGCCAGAACTCCAGCATTCCGCGCGGGGCATGGAAAGCACCTGGAACACGTCCATCACGGTTTAACTCCCGGACATCACGTATATCGACAAGGAGCGCGTTGCCCTCATCGGCTGCCTTGCGTGCCTGTGCCGGGCTCCATGTCGTGATTTTCTCTTTCGCCTCGGCGACCATTTCGGCCACGGGTCGGATCGCCATGACACCCTCCGCTCAATATCCCAGCGCGCATCCATCCTTGCGCGGATCGGATGCGCCTTGCAAGACACCCGTTTCAGGATCGATCCAGATCGCCTGCGCGCCCCCAATGGGCGTGTCGGGAACGGACACCTGGTGCCCCATCTCTGTAAGCTCTTCGCGGACCTTGTCCGAGTACCCGCGTTCCACCAGCAAACCCTGCGTGGGGTCGGGAAAGGAGCGCGGCGCATCCAGTGCGGCCTGCGGGTGCAAACCGTAGTCAATCACGTTGGTCAGCACCCGGGCATGGCCATTGGGCTGGTACGCGCCCCCCATGACGCCAAAAGGCATCACCACCTTGCCATTCTGCCGCAACATCGCGGGAATTATCGTATGCAAAGGTCGCTTGCCGCCCTTCGCCTCGTTCGGGTGGCCCTCCTCGAGCGTGAAACCGGCCCCTCGGTTCTGGAACAGGATGCCAAACTTGTCGGTTGCGATGCCTCCGCCGAAGCCGTGGAAGATAGAGTATATCAGCGACACGACCATCCGGTCCTTGTCGACCACGGTAATGTAGATGGTTTCCTTGTGCACGGCCTCGGACACCGCGTGGACGTCGGCGATCGCCCGTTTTGGGTTTATCAGCGCGGCAAGCGCCTTGGCGGTTTCGGGGGCCAGCATATGTGCGATCCTGGTGGTGTAATCGGTATCTGCGATGATCCGATCGCGGGTGTTATAGGCGAGTTTTGCTGCCTCAGCCTCCAGATGGGCACGTTCAGTGCCCCAGGGTTCGAGCGAAGGCAGGTCGAACTCGGCCAGAATGTTGGCCATCAGAATTGCCGTTGCGCCGTGCCCGTTGGGTGGATGTTCTACCAGCTCGGTACCCTTATAGGTCCCGCTGATCGGCGCAGCGATCGTGCAGGACGTGGCGGCAAAGTCGTCCAGGGTGTGTGCGCCGCCCATCGATTGCAACGCAGCCACCATGTCCTCGGCTACCTCGCCGGTATAGAACCCATCGCGACCTTCCGCGGCGACGCGACGCAGAACCTCCGCCTGCCCAGGAGCGCGGAAGACCTGTCCGGGCTGCGGGACACGTCCAGCCAGCAGGTAGTGCTCGCGCGCAACCCCTTGCAAAACCGCGGCGTCACTTTCCCAGTCAAACGCTGTGCGCGGACCGACCGGAATTCCGGCATCGGCGTAGTGAATCGCGGGCGCCAGCACGTCGGCGAGCGGCATGTTTCCCCATGCTTTGTTCATGTGACAAAACGCGTCCATCGCTCCGGGGATGGTCACGGCGTGTGGCGAGTCCAGCGGCATCGTCTCATGCCCCGCGGCGCGCAGTTCCGCGGCGTCGAGCCCTGCCGGGCCGCGGCCCGAGCCATTGATACATCTAATATCTTCTGTGCCGGGCAATTTGATCAGCGCAAAGCAGTCTCCTCCGATCCCGGTCATCTGCGGTTCGCATATGCCGAGAAGGATAGCAGCCCCGGTTGCCGCATCGACCGCATTGCCGCCCTTTTGAAGGATATCAACTGCGATTTTTGAGGCCAGCGGTGTCGATGTGGCACACATGCCGTTCTCGGCAAATACCGCCGAGCGGCCCGGTAAATGGAAGTCGCGCATGTCTTGTGGTTCCCCGTAAGCCCGGGAGTGGCGCCGGGCTGTCTTGTCTTTTCCTCACCGGTACTTAGACCGCGACGAAGAAAGGTCCAAGCAAGGTTTTGCGACGGGTCTCCTCAACGCGTAAAGCGAAATTCAGGTATTAGGTTTGCTGTCTCCACTGTAGGGTAGTGTGAGCCGAATTCTGTTGGTATCTGCGTCGCGCTCATAGCTCAGGTCGTGCGCCAGGTTGCGCAGCAGGAACCACCCGAAGCCACCCTCTGGTAAACTGGACAGCGAACCATCGGTGGCAGGCAGAAGCCCCTCCGGCAGTACGCCTCCCGGCACAGGATCGCCCGTGTCTTCAGTCAATATCCGCACGCCTGTCTCACAAAGAACGATCCGGAGAGTTATGCGCCCTGCTCCTTCTTCGCGATAGGCGTGCTCGACAATATTGTTCAAAAGCTCGGCCAGCACGATCTCGGTTCGCTGGCAGAGGTCTGGGTTACCTGTGTGCTGATCAAGAAAAAGACGGACCTTTGCCACCAGATCCCTAACCTCGCCCAAGTGGCTCCCGATTGTGCGCGAAAGTTCCGCGCCTGCAGTCGGCATTGGGTGTGCCGACTGTGGGTTCGCGGAAAATGCGCGCGCCATAACCAGCCCTCACGCCGCCAAAGCAGTGTCCGCCGAATTGTGAATCTTGAATACCTTGTCCATTCGTGTGAGGCGCAAAACCTTTTCGACAACCGGGCTCAACGCGGCAAGCTCTAACGATGTCTCCTCCCCGTAGGCTTTCATCACGGAGACCACCGCGCCCAGGCCTGAGCTGTCTAGAAACTCCACATTCTCAAGATCGAGAATGATCCGGTGTTGCGGCGCGGTCTTGAAGGCCATCATCTCGTCTTTGAAGGCAACGGCGCCGGCGGCATCGATCCGGCTTTCTTCGACCCGGGCCACAAGCGTCGTCCCGTGAATTGTTTTGGTGATCGCCATGGCGCTGTCCTCTTATGGTCTTGCAGTTCGCGTGATAACCGAGAATCACTTACCAGAAGGTGGATGACCGGGTGGCGCGCCGAGAAACCAGGATACGAAGGGTGTTGAATGGAAAATGTGGTGATATGCGGCGCGATGCGAACGTCGATGGGTGGCTTTCAGGGCGCGTTCTCTGACACAGATGCTGCCACACTCGGCGGGACCGCAATCCGGGCTGCTCTTGCACAGGCGACAGTGGCCGCAGACCGCGTCGACGAAAACCTCATGGGCTGCGTGCTGCCGGCCGGTCAGGGACAGGCCCCGGCGCGTCAGGCGGGCTATCATGCCGGATTGGGCGACAGTGTCCCGGCGACGACGCTGAACAAGATGTGTGGCTCGGGGATGAAAGCGGTGATGATCGCCACAGATCGCCTCGCCCTGGGGCACGCGGACATCGTGGTCGCTGGCGGTATGGAAAGTATGACAAGCGCCCCGTATCTGTTGCCAAAGATGCGAAGTGGCGCGCGGATCGGTCATGGTCAGGTTATCGATCACATGTTCCTCGACGGTCTGGAGGATGCCTATGACAAAGGTCGCCTGATGGGCACCTTCGCGGAGGATTGCGCGGAAGCATTCCAATTTACCCGTGAGGCACAGGACGCCTATGCGCTGGGTTCTCTGGAAAACGCTCTGGCCGCTCAGGCACGTGGCGCGTTTAAAAACGAGATCACGCCTGTGACGCTCTCCAGCCGCAAGGGCGAAACTGTTGTGCAAGAGGATGAGCAACCTGCCAACGCACGTCCCGAGAAAATCCCCCATTTGAAACCGGCCTTCCGGAACAACGGTACTGTCACCCCCGCCAATGCCTCTTCCATTTCCGACGGTGCCGCGGCGCTGGTGCTTGCGCGTGAGGAGGCGAGCGCCGATCTGCCAATGCGTGCCCGCGTCCTTGGTCACGCAAGTCATGCGCAAGAGCCGGGCTGGTTCACCACCGCGCCAATCCCGGCGGCCCGCAAACTGCTCGCGCGGATCGGGTGGCGGACCGAGGACGTCGACCTATGGGAGGTCAATGAAGCTTTCGCCGTCGTTCCGATGGCATTCATGAGAGAAATGGGGCTGTCGCGCGACAAGGTGAACGTCAACGGAGGCGCCTGCGCATTGGGTCATCCGATTGGGGCGTCCGGCGCGCGGATTCTTGTTACGCTGCTCAACGCGCTCGAGACCCGCGGGCTCAAACGCGGTGTCGCAGCGATCTGCATCGGTGGCGGCGAGGGCACCGCGATCGCCATCGAACGCCCGTGACAAGGGTCGACTATCCTGCTCTGGCGGCACGTGTTGCGTCGCTGATAGAGGGCGTGTCGGACGAGGTCGCCCGAATGGCGACGCTTGCCTGCGAGATTTATCATGCCGATGACCGGTTCGACTGGGTCGGTTTTTATCGTGTAACCGCGCCTGAGATGTTGACGATCGGGCCCTACCAGGGCGGACACGGGTGCCTGACCATCCCGTTCTCGCGCGGCGTTTGTGGCGCTGCGGCCCGGATGCGACAGGTTCAGCTTGTGCCTGATGTCGACGCGTTCCCTGGCCATATTGCTTGCGCTTCCTCTACCCGGTCCGAACTCGTGCTTCCGGTGTTCGACCCAGATACGCAAGTAATCGGTGTATTCGACCTTGATAGCGATCAGCCCGACGCATTCAGCAAAGAGGATGCCTCTGAGATCGCACAGATCCTTGCCGCCACGTTTTCTCAGCGCGGCTGATAGGTTGCGAGGGCCACTCCATACACAATGAAACATACAGCGAGTGCCCGCCGGACCCAAATATTTAACACCGCTCCCAACGCCAGTTTGCCGAGCCCGGCACCCAGAGCGGTGTACGTCATGTAACTGAGCGCGGTCAGTGTGAGCGCAGTCGGAAAAATAACCCACATCTGATCCCAAATGGGAACTTCTGGCTGCACGAACTGCGAAAATGCCGCCAGATAACCCGCCAGTGACTTCGCATTGATGGTCGCAATCACAAACGCGCGTCCGTAGATTGTATGCGCGCCGACCGGGCCGGGGTTTACGGGTTGGCCCGCGCGCAGCCAGGCCCGAATCCCCAGGGCGACAAGCAATCCTGCTCCGAAAAGCTTGGCCCAGCCAAAGAATTCTGGGGCCGCTGTGATCAGAGCGGTCACACCCGCAGCTGACAAGGTCAGAAATAAAGCTGCCTGCGTCAGGATTGCTGCAACTCCCCACAGAGAACGGGCGAAACCGTAGGTCATCCCGTTGCCAATACAGTTTACAGCGTTGGGACCAGGCGTTGTCACGAACAACACCCAGAAGGTGGCAAACACGAGCCAGGCGTCGAAACTCATAGGATGGGGCCTCCGTTTGGATGCGCCCTAGCACGCCTGTTTTGGAGCCGCTAGACAGGCACCATGCCGCCGAAGTCGCTCGATGCCTACAACCCGCCCCAGGACCCGCTCGTCATTCTGCACGAAGACGCGCAGATTCTTGTGCTCGATAAGCCGTCCGGACTTCTCAGCGTGCCAGGCAAGGGTTCGCATCTGGCTGATTGCCTGCTTAGCCGCGTTCAAACCGTATTTCCGGATGCGTTGCTGGTACACCGGCTGGACCGGGACACCTCGGGGGTAATGGTCTTTGCGCTGACCCGACACGCGCAACGACACCTTGGCCTGCAGTTCGAAAAACGCCAGACGCGCAAAACCTATGTTGCCCGTGTTTCAGGGCGGCTTTCCGAGCCGTCTGGGACAATTGACTTGCCGCTGATTGTCGACTGGCCAAACCGACCGCTCCAGAAAGTGGACTTCGAGGCCGGAAAACCAGCGGTTACTGAATGGAAGCGCGTGCGTGCAAATGACCAGGAAAGCCGTGTGCGCCTCATGCCAAAAACCGGTCGTTCGCACCAGTTGCGGGTGCACATGCAGGCAGTCGGTCATCCGGTTCTGGGAGACCCATTTTATGCCACCGGGGACGCACGGGCCTTCCCCCGGCTGATGCTGCATTCGCAGTCTCTGAGACTGCGTCATCCGGATGGAGGAGTAGGGATGACTTTCACCGCTTCCGTCCCTTTCTGAGAGATGTTTCGGCGGTTACTCGCTCGCCACGGTTTTGCCTTATTTCGCAACTTTTGGGTGAGTCGTGCCCGATTCGCAGGCAGTCAAAGTGCTGCGTATGGTTAACGTTTGGTAAAGACCTCAATATCTGGTGGTAACACAAGCAATGGTTGTGCGCGATGGCTCTCGAATGATGACTTTTTTGTGTCCTCGCACTCCTGTGTTAAGAATGGTGTACCGCGGCATTCATTGCGCCCCGGGGTTCATTTTTAAAATCGGATGCTGCGGCATGTGTGTGGCGTAGGGGGATGGTATATAGCCTACTAGTATTACCGCATGCCGCAGCTATTCCTGTCGTGTAGCTGACAGAGAACATCAACCGAATAACGGTAACGAGGGCGTCGCCTCGAACCCCATGACTGCAAAGGATGTCGCGGACCCGAATAGCCGGGCCCGCGCATCTCTTTTCAGGACGCATCTCGTTGCCGGTCCGCCCGCAAGCCGCTATCAGAAGGCATGTCTTGGAACGTGCCCAATATACTGACCGTCGGGCGGCTCCTCGCCGCACCTGCCTTTGCGTTGGTCTTCGTTCTGCTGGAACGCCCTGCGGCTGACTGGGCCGCGCTTGCTCTGTTTATCGGTGCATCCCTGACTGATTTCGTGGATGGGTATCTGGCGCGCGCGTGGAACCAGACCTCGAAATTCGGTGCAATGCTGGATCCGATAGCAGACAAGGCGATGGTCGTCACTGCACTTGCGCTTCTGATTGGTCTCTCCGGGCTGGATCCTTTGGTCATGATCCCTGCGGCGTTGATCCTGTTTCGTGAGGTCTTCGTTTCGGGTCTTCGGGAATTTCTGGGCGCGGACGCAGGAAAGCTCGCCGTGACCAGACTGGCCAAGTGGAAGACAACTGCGCAGATGTGCGCCTTAGCGGTGCTTCTTGCCGCCATCGCCCTCGAGCAGATGCATCTTGACGCTTTCCACTCTCTAACGAGGGAGGCCTACCAGGCTGCGCTGGAAACCGGACCAATCGATGGGAATTGGGTGTACAGATCAGCGGAGTGGGGTGTATCCCTGGGTATCTTCGGGATTGCTCTTCTCTGGATTGCCGGCATCCTTACCTTGATCACCGGTTTTGATTACTTCAAAAAATCGATGCCATTTCTGAAGGAAGAGACATGAAGCTGGATGTGCTATATTTCGCTTGGCTGCGCGAAAGGATCGGCCTGAGCCAGGAACGGATCGAGACAAGCGCTGCCACGGTTGCCGACCTTGTGGAAGAACTGCGCGCGCGTGAAGATCGCTATGCGCTTGCGTTTTCCGATCTTTCTGCAGTGCGCGTCGCAGTTGACCAGGATCTAACGGCTTTCGATGCTCCACTCCAAGATGCCCGTGAAGTGGCGTTCTTTCCCCCAATGACGGGTGGCTGAGATGCCAACTGTCCGTGTCCAGGAGCAGCCATTCGAGCTTGGGGCGGAAGTTGAAGCCTTCGCCGCGGGTCGGACCGATATGGGCGCAGTGGTGACTTTTACCGGTATTGTGCGTGACGTTGCGAAGTCTGACCTGGACGTGATGGAGATCGAGCATTACCCGGGCATGACCGAGCGTGCGATCGGCAAGATTGTAGACGAGGCCGTGACCCGCTGGACGCTGGGTGATGCGCTCGTGATTCACCGCTTTGGCCGCATGGGCCCGGGGGACCGCATCATGATGGTTGCTACGGCCGCGCCGCACCGGGTCGATGCCTTTGCTGCTGCCGAATTTCTGATGGACTACCTGAAATCCCGCGCGCCTTTTTGGAAGAAAGAGATCACCAGCGAAGGAGCGGGGTGGGTCGCGGCAACAGAAGAAGACGAAGCGGCGCTTACCCGCTGGTAGAAACACCTGTTTCCCAGAACATGGTAGCGAGTGGCGCGTGCATATCGCGTCGCCAAAACGCAGTGTCTGAACCAGGGTTTTAAAAAGAAAAGGCGTCAGGAAGTTGGACACGAGCCCAATCTTTCTGACGCCTTCTTGAACCCTATCTCCCCCCAGGGGGCGACTGCAGGCCCAGCTTGCAAACAGGCGTTTCCCCCTGATGCCGGTGCTTTGCGTCCGAAGACCCGCCGCTCCTCACTCAACCCCACTTCTCTGTCTCGTCCGTCACGGTGCTTTCACACCCACACGGTAAGTTACATCGAAGCCTCTACACCTCCATTCGTCACGAGACTTTCGCCTCCACACGATCCGACTTGCTTCCAACCACCAGTTCATCTCAAGGCTGCATCAGAGATCCGTCCTTGATTGTCCCTGGTCGTCAGGGTCTTTGTGTCCACTGCCACCGACTAATGTCTGCTTCAGCGGTAAAAGCACAGTGCGAATTCATTGCGAGTCGCGCAACAAAAAACGTGACGCTTATGCAAATTTCTTGTGCATAAGTTTTTGAAAATAGTGGATTTTTTGCTGCCCGCTCTGTGGATAGAATCGATTTTTTCCTTTTCTCGGGCAGAGTTACGCGGGGGATAGTTTTTTAAAAACGCCCTCTTTTTAAGCAGATTGAAAACACCCCTTTTTGGTGCCTGAAACGCAGTTCCTGGAGACCTCCAACCGCACTATGGGCCGAGCGATTGATCGGAAAAACCGCTGTTGATGACGGTTGAGTCGGTGCAGCAACGCGGTTACTCAGCGTCAGCAATGCATCTGGCCATTGAAGGACAGATCAGCCCGCTGCTGGCGACACGGCCCGTTTGTAAAGATGCCAGGTGGTGTGGCCAAGGATCGGTAAGGTAAAGACCAGACCGAGAAACGCGGGAACCAATGACAGCAGCAGGGTGATTGTGATAATCGCCGCCCAGCCGAGCATGACCACAGGGTTCTGCGTGACCACCCGAATGGACGTGAGCATGGCAGAGATGAAATCCATATCGCGGTCGAGCAGCATGGGCATGGCAACAACTGTCACCGTGAACAGCACAGCAGAGAGCAACGCACCGACGCAGGTGCCAATGGCAAGGAAAATCCAGCCCTCCGGCGTGAAAAACACGACGTTCAAAAATCCGTCCAGGTCCGAGAAAGATGAATCCTGCAGGACAATCACAAGCACGGTGCGAAACTGGTAAAACCACACCCAAAGAATGAACAGGGTTACAAAAGCCATCCAGCCCATCTCGCGCTTACGCTGGCGGACCATGACGGTTAAAATCTCAGACCAGCCGAAGGGTTCCTTTGCCTGCAATCGCCGGGACATCTCATAGAGCCCCGCGGCGGCGAAAGGTGCAAACAGGGGAAAGGCCACAGCGGCGGGTAGGAGCATCCAGATCGCGTTAAGCGAGACCAGCGTCCAGACAAACAGGATGCCAAAAACGGCATAGAAGAGCCCGAAGAAGCCACTCATGAGTGGACGCGCCAGAAAATCGGAAAAACCGGCCTTCAGCGACGCTTTGATATCGTCAGCAGTCACTGTGTTGACCGAGGGCATCGTCTGCTGTTGCGGTCTCAGATTGTCGGGTGGCGTGGATCCGGTGGTCTTGGAAGTCATGACATACTCCTCCCAAAGTATGACTGCGCGATGGCCAGTTTACCAACAGACCCAGCGATGAAACAGACATCTCCGCGAGCTTGTAACAGGTCCGGCACAAGGGCAAGGGTTGCGGTAGCCAGGTTCACAAATCGGCCACGTGCCTCAAGGCTCAGCCCGTTCATTAAGAAATTCGCGTGGGCCTGGAACGGATCTGGGAACACGTGACCTGCGGAGGGTTCGCTATTTACCTGTCAACTTTCCTGCACCGCTTTGCAGCCGATGGAATTTCAATTCTGGGCGGACCTGTAAATCAGACAGCCGCTGGCTTTTCCGCTTCGAACTCGATGGAGGCCTGCTTATCCCCGGCGATCGCGCGTTCGAAGGCGGCAAGACGTTTGTAGATCGACATCAACTCCACGATCGTTGTCCATGACATTACCAGAAACTGGAACGAATTCTCGACGCGTTGAAAAGCTCTGAGGATCTGCTGCATCACCCCAAGTGTCACGCCCGCGCTGATGATCGTCGGCCCAAGGGCGATGTAGGGAATGATCGCACCTGCCTGCAGATAGGAATATCGCACCACGTTGAAGTAAAGGTAATTCAGATAAAGGCGGAAGTAGTTCTTTCGCACATTCGAAAAAAGCTCGCTTAGTGTCGCCGGGCGGGCCCTTTCTTCGTTGTCTTCGCCAAGAACGAGCTCCTTTCGAAAAGCGGCTTCGACTCTCTGGTTGCGAAACTCAAGACCCGGCAAGCGCCAGCCGGCGAGCCCGAGAAGGGCTGTGCCGATGACCGACCAAATGATTGCGACAAAGACCAAAGCTTGTGGGACTTCTCCCAAAATCGGAAGTTCGGTGACAAACGAAGACAGCCCCCAAAGAATGGGCAAGAACGCGAGAAGGGTCATGATGGCGTCTATGAAGCGTGACCCCAGGGTTTCCATTATCCTTGCAAACGCCATTGTGTCTTCTTGGATGCGCTGTGAAGCGCCTTCGATATGGCGGATCTTCGGCCATAGGGCCACGTAGTGATCGTTCATCGCGGTGCGCCAGCGGAAAACGTAGTGCGAGGTGAAGAACGTAATCACGACGGTCGTGATGATAGAGACCATCGCGATCTTCAGAAACGTCGCAAGCTTCGCGTAGTAGTCTCCGGCGTCGACGGCGCCCGGTTCCGCAAGCGCCTGTTGGACCATGTCATAGAATGCGCCGAACCATTCGTTTATCATTACGTCGAGTTGTACCTGGAACCAGGTCACAAACACGATCACAGCCGACCCTGCGACCGACCATCTGGCCCATTTGTGCTTACTGGCGCGCAGCCAGAAAATGGCAAAGGACCCATAGCACAGGGCCGTATACTCGTAGAGCCAGACCCGCGCCTGGTCCCATCCAAAGAGTGTTGCCACGCCTGAGAAGCCAGCCCATTGGCTGAACTCCAAGTGCCAGGAAGCAATGCAGACAATCGCCCAGATTATCGCAGAAAAGACGAAGTATTTTGGGTTTGGGAAAAACGAATGGAACATTTGCGGGACCCTAAGTGGATGGCTCAGCTTTGGGGGGTGGACAGCGCGACAAGTCCTGGATGGAATTCTCTCGCTTCGGTCTTAGCCCCTATAGGTGGCACATTTCCTCTAAAGAGTACAAATTGAGTTTGTTTTCCGGCTCCGGCAGAAGCACTTTGAGCCCGTCGATCCCGTTCAACTCTACTCAGTTGAAATCGGCACGGTCCACATAGAGCGCTGCAGTGGTTTTGTGGCCAAGCAGCGCAAAGTGGCTGTTTCTCCCGAGCGGAAATTGGATACGCATGACATGCTCATGACAGATGAGATCCGAACAAAATTCGGCGTCAACGACCTACAAAGCCGCTTCAGTGGAAAGCGCCGCACAAAACGCTCCGGATTCTGCTTCTCAGTGGAAAATGGACCAATCAGACAACCGTCTGCCTGTATCTGCAACCTTTGGCCCAGGCACTGACCAGCCGCGTGATCCGACGCAACCTGCCGATTGTGTTAGGGCTCTTGGTCGCAGCCGCAGCCATCGTGCTCGGTATGTTGGCTTTGAGCAGCAGACAACGGGGCGTTCGAAATGATCAGAAGCTCACGGGTCTACTGGCAAACAGAATCTGACACTGCTTTGAAACGACCGGGCACGTTGCCTATTGCTCCACCAGATATCTGCTCGAAAGAGGAAGGCTTGCAGCGCCAAGCGCCCTTGCGTCGGCGCCTATTGTCCCTTTGACGACTGCAGGTCGCTCAAGGCCAGTCATATCGTAGTCTGACAGCCTGTTCTCTACCTCGGAAATGAGCCGTTCCCGTATGGGGGAGGGCATCCAGCCGTCTATCTTCACGCATTCAAAATCAATTAAGCTGCACGAGGCTGTAATCGCGTGCGCGATGCCGGTTGCGGCGTCTGTGATCCAGTCGTTGAGCAGATCTTCCCGAATGCTCCAAAGGTCCGGATCCAGCCAGATCGCGCCAGCGGTTTGTCCCGCTTCGACGACCTTGCGCTCAAGCAGATAAAGGCTCGCAACATCGATCAGCGAAACGATCTTCCCTGATCGGTCGGGGACAGGCAAAGGACCCAAGGCGCCGGAGTTTCCCCTGCCAGAGAATATGCGGCCATTCAAAACAACGCCGCCGCCAATAAAGTACCCGATATAGAAGTACAGAAAATCGCGTGGGCCGTCTTGTGGACCGAAGACCAGCTCTGCGCCACAGGCCGCAGTGGCGTCGTTCTGCAGAAAAATCGGAAACTCAAACTGTTGTTCCAGACTGGCTTTCAGGTTGGCGGTTCTCCAACCGCTCATGGCCTCGGCGGGGACCTGAAGCGTCTGCGCCCAGTCCCAAAGGAAAAAGGGCATCGCGATGCCCATACCTGCAATGCGAGACCGCTCGGCGCCTGACATCTTCCCGAGGAGACCGTCAATGCTGCCAATGGCGAAAGCGAGGGTTTCTTCTGGTTTTGGATAGTCGTAGGTCTTGCGATCCCGGGAAATCACGTTGCCCAGAAAATCAGTAAGGACCCGCTCTGCGCTGCGACGCCCCACTTTAAGCCCAAGAAAGTAGGCACCCTCAGGGTTCAGGCGCATTGGGATAGAGGGTTGTCCAACCCGTCCGCGCACCGGTTCTCCGCGCAGCAGGATACCCTCGCTTTCTAGCTGTCTCATAATGACAGAAACGGTTTGTGCAGAAAGACCAGACATACGAGCAATCTCTGCCTTCGCGAGGGCTGTGTGTTTTCTCACAAGGGATAGAACGAGCCGTTCATTATGGGCGCGCATGCCGCTCTGGTTCGTGCCTCGGATGTCCGAAACCCGTTCGCGCTTGTCGTCGGAATGCGTCGTCGATGCAGGCAAGGCCCTTCCTCCCAAGGAGAAAGATGCGAGGAACCCAGAGGGCTGTCAATAATAAATAAGAGTGATTTATTTATTGACAGGTGGCGCGAATCCCGCAACTCTTCGGGCGTGGGCAAGAGGCTTCAACGGCCGATTGCTCTCCTCGCTTCGGCGGGGAAAGGGATATATTGGGAGGAAGAAATCTTGAAACTTGCAAACCTTGCCGGTGCGTCTGCGCTGGCCCTATCCATCATGGCTGGTGGCGCCTTTGCCGGCGGTCACGACACAACAGTCTGCCTGATCACAAAAACCGACACGAACCCCTTTTTCGTGAAGATGAAAGAAGGCGCAACGGCCAAAGCAGAAGAGCTTGGCATGACGCTGAAGGCTTTTGCAGGCAAGATCGACGGCGACCATGAAACACAGGTCCAAGCGATCGAAACCTGCATACTTGATGGCGCAAAAGGTATCCTTTTGACAGCATCTGACACATCTTCAATCGTCCCAGCCGTCCAGCAGGCGCGTGAAGCAGGGCTTTTGGTTATCGCGCTGGATACTCCGCTGAGCCCGATCGACGCCGCAGATGCGACTTTTGCGACCGACAATTTCCTTGCCGGACTGCTTATCGGCCAGTGGGCGAAAGCGAAAATGGGCGACGCTGCCGACGATGCGGTGATCGCAACGCTGGACCTGAATGTGAGCCAACCGACCGTGGATGTCCTCAGAAATCAAGGCTTCTTGCAGGGCTTCGGCGTTGATCTGGCCGACCCGAATGTCATCGGTGACGAAGACGACCCGCGCCTCGTAGGCAGCGATGTAACCGATGGCAACGAAGAAGGGGGCCGTCGCGCGATGGAAAACCTTCTGGCCAAAAACGCGAACATCAACGTCGTTCACACAATCAATGAACCGGCGGCGGCTGGCGCCTATGAAGCGCTGAAGTCTATCGGACGCGAAAATGACGTGCTGATCGTTTCCGTGGACGGGGGCTGCCCTGGTGTTCAGAACGTATCGGACGGCGTCATCGGGGCCACCTCGCAGCAGTATCCTTTGCTGATGGCTTCACTCGGTGTCGAAGCGGTAAAGGCCTGGGCCGACACAGGCGAAAAGCCCGAGAACACCCCGGGCAAGGACTTCTTCGACACAGGGGTTGCTCTTGTCACTGATGAGGCCGCCGATGGGGTAGAATCTATCTCTGTCGCCGAAGGCATGGATCTCTGCTGGGGCTGACTTGAGCTCCGAGCCGAAGGGCGCGCTGTGCCCTTCGGCATCTAACTCAGCGACAAATCACGGGTGATCTGCCACCATAGAGTAGATGACCAAGGCCGCGGCTCCTTTGGGAGGGAGAGATCGTATGTCCAAAGCGAACACGAATACCGAGGACTTTGAGGCGGCCGCGAAAGGCAGTCCGGAGCAGGTCGCCGAGTTTGACGACCACAACGAGGGACTCGTCGGTAAAATGCAGCATGTCCTGCATGTGAACCCTTCACTGGTCCCGTTGATTGTGTTGATCGCGGCGATTGTGATCTTTGGTTTGCTGTTGGGCTCGCGCTTTTTCTCACCCTTTGCCATGACGTTAATTCTGCAACAGGTGCAGATTGTGGGAATTGTCGCCGCGGCACAAAGCCTCGTTATTCTGACGGCGGGGATCGATCTGAGTGTCGGAGCGATCATGGTGATGTCGTCGGTGGTCATGGGGCAGTTTACCTTCCGATATGGCCTGCCGCCCACCGTCGCGGTTGCCTGCGGTCTTGCCGTAGGCACGCTTATCGGTGCGATCAATGGCTACCTGGTCAGTCGCTTGAAGCTGCCTCCATTCATCGTAACGCTTGGAATGTGGCAGATCGTACTCGCCACGAACTTTCTTTACTCGCAGAACGAAACGATCCGTGCGCAGGATATCGAAGCAAACGCACCGCTTCTTCAGGTTTTCGGTACGAAATTCAGCATCGGCGGCGCGGTATTCACCGTGGGTGTGGTGTTCATGCTCGTGCTGATCTTCGGGTTGGCCTATGCGCTCAGGCACACGGCCTGGGGCCGACATGTTTATGCCGTGGGCGATGACCCTGAAGCAGCAGAGCTTTCGGGCGTCAATGTCCACAAGACCTTGATGTCGGTCTACATGCTTTCAGGGCTGATCTGTGCCTTCGCCGGTTGGGCGCTGATTGGCCGGATCGGCTCTGTCTCCCCGACCTCAGGACAACTTGCCAACATCGAAAGCATAACGGCTGTTGTGATCGGCGGCATCTCTCTGTTTGGGGGACGCGGCTCCATACTCGGGTCGTTGTTCGGAGCGCTTATCGTCGGTGTCTTCACGCTAGGCCTGAGGCTTCTTGGCGCGGACGCGCAATGGACCTTCTTGCTTATCGGCGTTCTCATTATCGCTGCGGTTGCAGTGGATCAGTGGATCAGAAAGGTGTCTGGATAATGTCGGATCAAACTCCTGTTGTTCAGGGTCGCGGCCTTGTGAAACGCTACGGTCACGTCACTGCGATTGACCATTCGGACTTCGAGCTTCGGCAGAATGAAATCCTCGCAGTGATCGGAGACAACGGCGCGGGCAAGTCTTCCATAGTGAAAGCCATCTGCGGCGCGACAATACCCGATGAAGGCGAAATTCTGATCGAGGGCAAACCGGTTAATTTCACCTCGCCGATCGATGCACGAAACATGGGCATTGAGATTGTTTACCAGCAGCTCGCAATGTCGCCCGCGCTATCAATCGCCGACAATATGTTTATGGGACGCGAGATCCGAAAGCAGGGCTTTATGGGAAAGTACTTGCGGAAACTGGATCGCCCGGCGATGGAGAAATTTGCCCGCGAAAAGCTCACTGAGCTTGGCCTGATGACTGTCCAATCGATCAATCAGGCGATCGAAACGCTGTCAGGGGGGCAAAGGCAAGGCGTTGCCGTTGCGCGCGCGGCAGCCTTTGCGTCCAAGTTTATCATCATGGATGAACCAACTGCGGCGCTCGGCGTAAAGGAAAGCCGCCGGGTTTTGGAACTGATCCAGGATGTGAAAGCGCGGGGTATTCCTATCATTCTGATCAGTCACAACATGCCCCATGTTTTTGAAGTCGCCGACCGTATTCATATCCATCGGTTGGGCAAGCGGCTGTGCACCGTCGATCCAAAGGATATTTCCATGTCCGATGCCGTCGCATTGATGACCGGAGCTATGACGCCGGAGGAAGCAGGCGTTGCAGCATGAGCTCTTGCTCGATGGAACAGGATGTTGAACAGGTCCTCGACCTGATTGCGGCGCGACGCCCAAAGACCGGTCGTACAATTATAGCTATTGCGGGACCTCCGGCATCGGGAAAGTCGACACTTGCGGAGGCAGTCGTCCTCCGCCTGAATGCAAAACGAGAGTCGTCGGTTCCTGGTGCAGTTTTGCTGCCGATGGACGGATATCACCTCGACAACCGGTTGCTGGAAGCGCGGGGGCTCTTGCGAAAAAAGGGGGCGCCGGAGACATTCAACGCGCGAGACTTCTGCGACGCGGTGCTGCGTTTGAAATCCACAAACGAGGAGACGTTCCACCCAAGGTTCGATCGGCAAATGGATCTTGCCATTGCGAATGCGATCGCGATTCACCCCGAAACGCCGGTGGTGATCGTTGAGGGGAACTACTTGCTGCTGCGAGCGGAGCCCTGGGCCGGTTTGCACGCGGAGTATACAGCGACTGTCTTTGTGTGCCCCAAAATGGATCAGCTCAAGGACCGGCTTAAGCAACGCTGGATCAGGCACGGCTATGATCCTGACGCTGCTGCGCAGCGTGCATCAGCCAATGATCTGCCAAACGCCGAACTCGTTTTCGCTGAAAGCGCACCCGCCGATTTGCACCTGACCCAAGACTACGGGGAACCCGGCGTGCGCTATGCGTTCTGACCCCAGCGATCCCGAGCTACACCGGTCTGGGTCAGATGCAGCAAAGTAGATGTGAAGGAATGGCAAAGATGGAGAAGCGGGAAGTTGGTCGAACGGGGTTGTTCATCGACACGCTTGGCTTGGGCGGAGCCCCACTTGGTGGTAACTTCGTGGATCTTGAAACACGACAAGCAGAGGAACTGGTTCAGGCCGCAAAAGACGCCGGGATAGGCTATTTTGATACGGCGCCCTGGTATGGCTTTGGTCGATCTGAGCGGGTCATGGGCGATGTCCTGAGGGGAACGGACCACGTGTTGTCGGATAAGGTTGGCCGGCTACTAAAACCTGGTGCCGCCGAGAACCCTTTGCAGTTCGGAATGGTCGATCCGCTGCCTTTCCACGTGGTCTATGACTATAGCTACGATGGCATCATGCGCGCATACGAAGACAACCTTCACCGGTTGGGTCTGGACCGCATAGACATTCTTTTGGTCCACGACATTGGCGAGATGCAGCATGGCAAAGAAAATGTCAGGCATTTTGCCGACTTGAAGCGTAGCGGATATCGGGCGTTGGACGAGCTGCGCACGGCGGGTGCGGTGAAAGCAATCGGGATAGGGGTCAACGAAAACGCTGCATGTATGCAGGCGCTGGACATCGGCGAGTGGGATGTTTTCCTGTTGGCGGGCCGCTATACGCTTCTTGAACAGACGTCTCTAGAAGAGCTCTTTCCCGCCTGCGAGGCGGTTGGCACAAGCATTATTTGCGGTGGTCCATTTAACTCGGGGATTCTCGCCGGTCGCGACACTTGGAACTATGCACAGGCACCGCATGACGTGGTCTCGAAAGTTCGGGAAATCGCAGAAGTAGCGCGCCTGTTTTCGGTTCCGCTCGCTGCGGCCGCGCTCCAGTTCCCTTTGGCAAACCGGACCGTGACATCAGTCATTCCAGGACCTCGCGACCGGGCTGAGCTGATGCAGATTCTGGACTGGTTCACGACAGAGATCCCAGCCGCATTCTGGGAGAGTTTGAAAAGAAAAGGCCTGGTCGCTGAGAATGCGCCAATTCCATCTAAACCCCTCTAGAACAGATGTGTGCAGGTGTGTTGGGGCGAGGACCAATTTCACATTTAAGCAGCTGTCCTTCGCTGCGCGAGTTTGCTTCTGAAAGGGGGGGTGCTGACCTTGTCCTCGAAGCCGACAGCGCGCGGGTCTGCTTTTTCTGGATAGACAGAGAGTGTTGACGGATGCAGAAGCACTGCATTGAAGCGCCAGAGCTTGCGGCCAGCTCAAATTGGCCACACGATCCCGGCGCAAAGCGCATTGCCAAGGAGACAAGAAATGTCAGATCGGAACTTTGAGCCTATGACCAAAGCGGAGGTTGTCGCGGCGCAGAGAGCTTGGGCAAAGTATGTTACCGAAAAGGACGTCGACCATCTACTTGAGCTCTACGATTTTGGAGATCCCGACGAACCACTGCTATTCAAACCGACTCTGGCAGATGTCATCCGCCTCGATCGCGAAGGCGCGCGCGCTTACTTTGTTGGAGGTGACCCGAACTTCCCCGACGACCACGGGTTCCTAAATCGCGGTTGGAAGAAAGTGGAGTTCCAAAGCGCAGTAGGCCCCATCCTCAAAGCCGGCGGTCTTGGGTACAAGGACATGGGTCACTACACATTTGTCGATGCTGAAGGAAATGCCACCCGGGCGGACTACACGTTTGCGTACCACAAGCTGGACGGGCGTGTTTTGATTTCTTTGCACCACTCTTCGCTGACTTGGTTCCCGCCGGTCGAAACATAATTCGCGCCCGGCGTTCAGGTCTTGCACAATTGCAGCCTTTCAGTCGACCGATATTTGAATGTCGTCGGGCGCTGATCGCTGAAAACAGTCAACCGCAGTACTTCCGTACTTCGGTATCTCTAAGTCCTGTCTCCACCAGCATGCAGCGGTTGCGCGCCTCGTAGTAGTACCCACGTGCGTACCACATCACCGCTTCGGGTTCGCTTCCGTCCGAAACCAACCACGCCCCCCGCAAATATTTGACGGCGTAGGTCAGGTTTGTTTCTGGGTCGAGAAGGTCCGTGTCGCTGCCCTGAAAACCCATCTGGCGCGCGGTCTCGGGAAGGATTTGCATCAGCCCGTAATAAGGACCGTTGCGCGCGCTGGTACGATAATCACTCTCCCGCTGGATTACACTGTGCACCAGGCTGCGAGGTACTCTGTTTGCATCCGCTGCTTCGTTTATCATCTTGCGGAGTTCTTCCGTCTCGCCTGGGTAAAGCGGTACTGCGCGGGTTGCTGCATCGTCCGGCGCGCCGCCACACGCGGCCAGGAACAGCATGCATATCAGGAAGGAAAATCGCATCAGTATTTTGTCCAAAGGGGTCATGGCAGTAACCGTGCCCAAAAGCGGCGAATACTCAATAGCCTGCGCTTCCATGCGCGGGGTTCAGCTTGCTGCGGAAATAGTCTGCGCGCCCTGGCCCTTGGGCCCGTTTTTTTAGGCGCAAATCTCCGCTGGTTTTCAACGACGGACAACGGCTTGTGTTGTAGGACTGCAGCGGACTTCAAAACGCCTGGTGCCGCCAAGCATCTCTGGGATTTTTCTGTTATAGTTCAATTGAGGAAAACAGGCAGGAACCTCAAGCAATGACCTTAAACTCGCTTCGTCGAGCCGTCGCCATTGTATCTTTGGTTGTGTTGGCGATTGCCGCCCCAAATCGCGCATTAGCGCTTTCGTCCGCCATTCCGGCTTGGTTGCAAAAGCACGTGGGAACGGGAGAAGGTCAAATCGCGCTCCTGGTGCTCGAGCGAGCACGCGCTTTGTACCAGGACAAGGTGCGTAGCGGCGCCGTAAACAATCCCTGCTATTTTGCGAAAGATGCGACGCGGCCAAGCACCTCACCAGATGGAAGTGCCAAAGCCCGTTTTTATGTAGTTTGCGAAGCAACCAGGACGTTCAAAGCTGTGTCATCCGGATACGGGAACGGGCGCAAACTGCAACGCGCAGACTTTTCCAACGGCCGGCAATGCGCGCGGAACTTCAGCAATGCTGAAGGGTCAAAACTCACAGCCGGCGGGTCCTATGTAACGGCAGAGACCCGTACCTCCTTCAAGGGCTACTACAACAGATCCGGGGTTGCGACGCCGTTTCATCGGACCTTTGTGCTCTTTGATGGGGAAGGCGAAACAAGCAATGCCAGAGAAAGGGCAATCGGTGGGCACCGCGCCATGTTCCTGAAATGGCAATGTCGGCTCAAGAACCCCAAGAGCCGCTATGCCGACGAGGAAGGGTATGTACCTTTCGGCAGCCTCGTGGACTACACCTCTGGTCGCAGCAATGGCTGCACGACGTGGTCGCGGTCGGCAACCAGTGAGATCATTCCCCTTATCGAAGGGAATCCGACAACGCTCTACATTTATCCAGAGTCACGTGACATTGAGGCTGTTGCAAGCGCCGTGAAGTCCGGAGCATCTCCTGCACAAGCCGGGCTCTATTGGAACGATTCGTGTCTGAAACAAATCGGCGCTCCTAAATTCTGGCCGAAGCAGACGCTCCAACCGATTATAGATGAATGGCGGCAGTCGCTCCCAAAGCAGCCGCCACTGGAACTGCCGATCTGCCGGTAAACCGGCGCAAAGCGCGCATCAAACAGCACCTAGAATGGCTGGTATTTTGGCAAATGGGACTGGCCCAGTTTCTAAACCTGACTGCGCCTATCCGATGATTAAGATGAGTGGTTTACACCTGATCGGTATCATCTTTGCGCAACCGGATCCGAGCCTGAGATCATGTCAACCAGATTTGCCGAAATCTCAACTGTCTGGCTTGATACCTAAAACTGCGCGACGTCCTCCCCGCGACCCAATTTGGAGTTTGCCCAGCGGCTCTGAAGCAGGCGAAGCCCTCGGACACAGGTAAGATGGATTGTACGGGTGTACCGCAAATCGTTCTTATTAAAAGGATACACGTTGGCGCGCGACCGGAGCGTCCAGACGAAACGAATACTGCGCTGAATGCATCTTAACCGGCCTGATTGATCCGCTCCACATAGGCGCGCAGTTCGGCGGACTCTGCGCGTGCCTCCCGCAGTCCATCCATCGCTGCGGCAAGTTCCGCCTCTTTCTGGGTAAGCAGGTTCGACAGGTCCCGCTCGCGGTTCTCCGCATAGGTGATAGCCTTGTCGCGGGTTTCCTCGGCTTCGTGGAGCTGATGCGCCATCTGCTCCAGATCGCTCATGTCGTCCTTGGTGACATGGGTAAACCGTGTCACCACCCAATTTGCCACCCATCCCAGTGCAAATGCCGCGAACAGGATGACCGCGGTCGCCAGCACAATCTCAGTTCTGTTCATTGCCCTCTCCCTGCGTCTCCTCCGACGCGGCCTCCGCAGTCGCTGGCGGGGTGTCTGCCGTCTCCCCTGAAGCTTCTGGCGTCTGCCCGCGGTCCACGCCCTGATTAACGGGCGGTGTGGGTCGTGTGAACTCGATACGCCGGTTCGCTTCACGCCCCTCATCGCTGTCGTTCTCCGCAATTGGTAACGCTTCGCCATAGCCGCGTGCTACGAGGTTGGCGGTCGACAGACGCTCTCCGGCAAGGGCTGCGAGGACAGCGTCGGCGCGTTCCTGACTAAGTTCAAGGTTCATCACTTCCCGGCCCTGACTGTCTGTGTGGCCCGCTATTTCCATTGGGACATGTCCGCACTCGGCCAGAACATCAGCGATGTCATCAATGACATTAAATGCGTCTGCGGCCAGCCGCGCAGAACCCGGATCGAACAGAATTTTGCGCCCGGCCTTGGCCTCCTCTACGCGCGCGAAGCACTCCTCTTCTGTCGGGATGGCAGTGATCGGGTCGAGCACCGGATCATACCGTACATCGAGTCTGATATCTGCTTCGGTGCCAAGGCGCTCCGACAAGAGCTGCGCAACCTGCGCCGGGCCGCCTTCAGACCCAGTGCGGCCGGATACCCGCACAAATCCAGCGGTTACTGTGGCCGAGCCGTTGTTGAGATGCCCGAGCCCCTCCAATGCGGCGAGAACCCGTACCGACCATCCCTCGGGGGCGCCGTCGGTCAGTTCGGTTGCGTCGTAGACGTTGTCGCCTCCGAAAAGCGCGCGCGCCATGGTCGTGGTCACTTCCTGGCGTGTGGCATCGGCCAGATGGCCGCGCAACTGCGCCAAACCTTCAGGGCTGAGTGTTGCGGTAAAGCGCACCGCTTCCGGGTTGAACATCCCGGGGCGCTCCTCTTCAGGTTCCGGCAAAACCGCATAGAGCGAGAACGGCTCCGGCAAATTGCCTTCCAGATCGGTAACCACGCGCGCAAAGAGCGGCTGTGCGACCGTGTCCGGTGCAACGAGTGTCACATCTGCATCGGTCATTGTGACGGAGCCACCGCCAAGGCTGGCAACGGCACGAATTCCGGCGCTTGCGGCCTCGGCCCATCTGGGGGAGGGCGCCCCGAGTGCCAGTACACAGGACGTGCCCGGTGCAAGGCCGGCTTCTTCGGCAGCCGCAAGAATGCGCCCGCGATCCCGCGCGGTCTCTGCAGCGCATCCTTCGAAGCGCGTCCCGTTTTCATCCTTTGAAAAGCGCAGCGTAAAGGGCGTCAGAACCGGGCGCGGGGCGGCGATTTCCAGTGTAACGACGACGCCTGCAGGAGCCGTGCGCCGCAGGCGCGTTTCGATCCTATCGCGCTCTTCGATGCTGTCAGTAATTGCCGCAACATGTACCTTTCCGGCGCTTACGCTGATCTTGGCACGTGGCAGAAGTTCCGCGGCATCGAGCCCGTAGTCCAGTGCCCCAATCCAGCGCGCAGGAATAGTGTGATCGGCAGTTTCCACCATGTCAACCACGCGGCCAAATTCTGAAAGTCGTTTCACGACAGCTGCGCGCTCTGTCGCAGCGGGCACCAGCCCAATCAGCGATACGCCGTCTTCGTTGCGCAAAAGCTCCAAGGAAAACTCAGGTGGGGCCAATTGCTCAGCCTCCTTCACCACCAGCGCGTCAACGATACGGTCCGGAGCAATCGCCCGGCTGGCGGCGGTGATTGCCGCGAAACGGGAGGCTTCATCGGGCGCGGTTCCGGAGATCGTGACTTGCAATCCATTTCCATCGGCAAACGCAAACGCGGTCAGGCCTTCGGAGTCCAGAGCCTCTCCGACCGCAGCGACTGAGCGACTCTCAAGTATGTCGGTCAGAAACGTACTGGTCACCAGCGCTCCGCCTGCGGCGAGGCTAAAGGCGAGTGAGGTCACAACGATCTGGCGAGAGGGCATCCAGGGCGCTTTCTTCGTTTTGGGGCGTGTTCTTTTGTCCTACAAAAGCGCGGCCTGGGGTGCAATCATGCCGCCACGGCGCCAGCCAGAAACAGCGCAAAGATCAGTCCCGCATCCCGGTTCGAGCGAAAGAGCCGCATACAGTTCTCCGGATCGTCAGGGTCCAACTGCCGAAGCTGCCAGGCCAGATGCCAGCCCAGAGCCCACGCACCACCGAGCCCAAGCGCCAGAGAGAGTACGCTTGCGCTTGTGACCAAGGCTGACATAGCGGCAGCGCCCAGCAGGGCGACCGTCGAGATCAGAAACCCCGAGAGCCATTTACGGGAGTTCTTACCAAAAAGCCGAGCGGTTGATTTCACGCCAATAAGGGCGTCGTCTTCGGTGTCCTGATGTGCGTAGATCGTGTCATAGAACAGTGTCCAGGCGATCCCACCTGCGTAGAGAATAACCGCGGGCCAGCCCAGCGTTCCAGCTTCCGCTGTCCAGGCCAGCAAGGCACCCCAGTTGAAGGCAAGTCCCAGAAACACCTGAGGCCACCAGGTGAAGCGTTTGGCAAAAGGGTAGATGCACACCAGCGCCAGCGATCCGATCCCGAGCAGGATTGCGTTCAGGTTGAAGGTCAACAGGATCCCAAAGGCCAGCAGGGACTGGAGCACCATCCAAACCAAGGCCGCTTTGACCGAGACCTGACCAGACGGGATCGGACGGGAGCGTGTGCGCGCGACCTTCGCGTCAAACTCCCTGTCCGTAATGTCGTTCCACGTGCAGCCCGCGCCGCGCATCAGGAAGGCTCCGATTGCGCAGCCGACAAGAATCCAAATTGTCTTGAAGTCAAAGCCTGTGCCCGAGGCAGCCGCCAAAAGAGCGCCCCACCAGCAGGGCAGCAACAACAGCCAGGTCCCGATGGGCCGGTCCGCCCGGCTCAGCCGAAGATACGGACGGCTCCAGGCCGGTGCGCCGGTGTCCACCCAGTTGCCTTTGACGGCATCGGCGACGGTTCCGGTCGCTGGCGTTTGCGCGTCGTTGCTCATAAGGTCCGGTCCCATGTCGGCAGGTGAGATCAGGCTCTATGTAGACGAAGCGCTGGGGGCGGGGCAAACCGTTACCCTTTCGCGAGATCATGCGCATTATCTTGGAAACGTCATGCGACGCCATGCGGGCGACCATGTGACACTGTTCAACGGGCGCGACGGCGCGTTTGCGGCGCAGATCGCGCATCTGTCAAAACGCGGCGGAACCCTGACGGTTGGGGTTCAGACCGCACCGCAAAAATATCCACCAGATCTTTGGATGCTCTTTGCACCGATCAAGAAAACCCGCACTGATTTCATCGTCGAAAAGGCTGCCGAGATGGGTGCATCGCGCATTTGCCCGGTTCAGACCGAATACACGAATTCCGAGCGTATCCGTCAGGACCGGCTTCAAGCCCATGCGGTCGAAGCGGCCGAGCAATGCGGCGGCACCTTCGTGCCAGAAGTAGCCGTCTTGCAGAAACTTGACGCGGTTCTGTCGAGCTGGCCCACCGGGCGACGGTTGATGTTCTGTGATGAAACGCTGGCCGAGGATCCGTCGACTGCCCGGGCGCTGAACGCTGCAACGCGCGACACGCCCTGGGCGATCCTCATAGGTCCCGAGGGTGGGTTCTCGGAGGCAGAGCGCACACGGCTACGCGGCATGTCGCAGGCTGTTTCAGTGCAGCTCGGGCCGCGCGTGCTGCGCGCGGATACAGCCGCGGTGGCAGCGCTTGCGCTCTGGCAGTCGCAGTTGGGGGATTGGTAGGTCGGTTTTTTAAAGACTGAAAATCTCCGCTTTTCGAAGTGCTGTGTTTTGTACAAGACTCTGGCCTGACCTCGATTGCTAAATGGACACTGCATGGCCTTTCTCAGACCCGAAGCTGTGGCACAGATCCTGCGTTGGCGTGAAGCGCTCGGCGCGCTGTTTGCGATTGCGATAGGGCTATGGATGCTGCGCGATCCTGGATCGGTGGTGCGCGGAGTTGGGGTTGTTGTGGCGCTGGTGGGCGCTGGGCTATTTGTGAATGCGCTCCGGCGGCTCCGTTTTGCTACGGCTGACGATGCACCGGGTGTCGTCGTGCTGGACGAGGGACAAGTCAGCTATTTGGGGCCAGTTACAGGGGGCGCCATTGCGCTCCGGGATCTTGCGGTATTGCGCCTGCGTTCGGGCAAAAGCAGGAAAATCTGGTTCCTGATCGACACGCAGGGCAACGCACTTGCCATTCCCCATGGTGCGAAAGGGGAGGCCGCGCTCTTCGATGCGTTCGCCGCGCTGCCGGGCATGGACATGACGGATTTGTTGGCGAAACTGGAGGCCAAAGGCGATGCGTCCGTCGTTGTGTGGCAACGCACAGGCGCTTCGACAGGCCCGCGCTTGACTTCCCCGTCGTCGCAGGACAGTTCGTGACACCATCACGGCGAATTGGAGCTTAAGTCCCGATGTCTATCCCCCAGTCAGGAGGTGGTCCGATTGAGGATCACGCCCAGCTCGCCGCCTATCTCGCCGATGGCTGCAAACCACGCGATGCGTGGCGTATCGGGACGGAGCATGAGAAGTTCGGCTATTGCAAAGACACACTCAAGCCTCTGCCCTATAGCGGAAATAGATCGATAAAAGCGATGCTCGAAGGGCTTCGGGACGGGTTTAACTGGTCCCCCGTCCTCGAAGGTGAAAACATCATCGGTTTAGAGAAAGACGGGGCGAATGTCTCGCTAGAACCCGGCGGCCAGCTGGAGCTTTCCGGCGCGCCGCTCGAGACCATCCACGAGACCTGCGATGAAGTGAACGCGCATCTGCGCGAGGTACAGACAGTCGCAGAAAAGATCGGGGCTGGCTTCATTGGTCTTGGGGCTGCGCCCATCTGGCGGCATGAAGATATGCCCGTGATGCCCAAAGGCCGTTACCGGTTGATGACCGACTACATGGACCGTGTGGGCAGCATGGGGAAAACCATGATGTACCGGACCTGTACGGTGCAGGTGAACCTTGATTTCGCTTCCGAGGCGGACATGGTTCAGAAGTTGCGTGTTGCGTTGGCGCTTCAACCTGTCGCGACTGCGCTTTTTGCAAACTCACCTTTTCTGAACGGCAAGCCGAATGGTCAAAAGAGCTGGCGGTCACGGGTCTGGCGCGATCTTGATGCAGACCGCACAGGTATGCTGCCTTTTGTGTTTGAGGACGGGTTTGGCTTCGAGGCATGGACCGACTACGCGCTCGATGTTCCGATGTATTTTGTCTACCGCAACGGCACATACATCGACGCGCTTGGTCAATCTTTTCGCGATTTTTTGGAGGGCAAACTCCCGGCCTTGCCTGGGGAGGTGCCCACCCTGAGCGACTGGGCAGATCACCTTACAACGATCTTTCCTGAGGCGCGGATCAAGAAATTCATCGAAATGCGCGGTGCCGATGGTGGACCCTGGCGCAGGTTGTGTGCTTTGCCTGCATTTTGGGTGGGGCTGACCTATGACCAAAATGCGCTTGATGCAGCTTGGGACCTTGTGAAGGGGTGGGATGCCGAAACGCGTGAGGCATTGCGTGTGGCTGCCGCGGCTGAAGGGCTCCAGGCAGATGTAAACGGTGTCCGGATGCAGGAGCTCGCGGCGCAGGTCGTTGAGATCGCCGAGGCTGGCCTGGCGGCCCGGGCGCGCCCGGGCGCGGGCGGAATGATCCCGGATGAGACACACTTCCTGAACGCCTTAAAGGACAGCCTTTCCTCCGGGCGCGTGCCGGCGGACGAGCTTTTGTCACGCTATCATGGGGACTGGGACGCGGATCTTTCCCGAATTTACGCGGATTACAGCTACTAGGCGCTGAGGCTCGGGTTCTTGTTCAACCCGGCGATACGCGCAGTATAGAGCGCGTGCACATCGGGGCTGTTGCTGCGGCTTTCGACCGGAACCGGCACTGGTTGCGATGCTTGAGGGGCATGCGTGACCGACCCTGCCACATCGTAGCGATTAAGTGCAGCGTCGCTCGGTTGGATCAAAAGAACGAAAAGCGCGAGAGCGCCGAAAACCGGAACGGCAGTGATCAGCAGCCACCAGGCGCTCCGTCCAGAGTCGTGGAGGCGACGCACGATCAAAGACAGTCCAGGCAACTGCGTGAGGATAAACGCGCCGACCAGAACACCGGTGTTGCCCTCGATCAATGGCATGATCTGAGCCAGCCCTGCTTCGTAGTACAGCCAATAGGCAAGCGCACCGGCCAGTACGACCTGAAAGACGTAGAACGACCAGAACTCGCGCGGAGTGGCGCGCCCACGGAACGTCAGTATCTTGGCATAGGCCGATGCAATTGCACTCGCGATACTCATACGGTCCTCCGTTTCATTGGCACTAGGCCACTGTGGTTAACCGTAAGGAGACCCCCGAAATGTGGTGCGACTAGGGCGTCTTCACCGCGTTTCAGAGGTTAAATTTGCTAGAATCGACCGAAAATATGACAAGTGTTTCCTTGTCGTGCGCAATCCGCGGTGGCTTTTGGTTATTTCCGACCAATTCTTGGTTCCGAGCCATTGAGTAGACGCTCGATGTTTGGCTTGTGTCGAATCCACACCAGCACGCCAAGAAATGCCGCCAGTACAAACATCTCTCCAAACCCTAAAAACAAAGCCCAGAATGGAGAAAGAGCTGCCGCTACCAGCGCTGCCAGGGAAGAGATGCGGAACAGTCCTGCGGTCGCAAGCCAAGTCGCGCAAGCAGCCAGGCCAACGGGCCAGGCCAGTGCCAGCAAGGTTCCAAGAAATGTCGCGACACCTTTGCCACCTTTGAAACCCAAGTACACCGGAAAGCAATGGCCCAGAAACGCAGCAGCTCCGGACAATTGCGCGGCATCCTCTCCGACAAAGGCCCGGGCCAGAAGAACGGCGGCAGCGCCCTTGCCGGCGTCGAGGATCAGGGTCGCGGCAGCGGCAACTTTGTTGCCAGTGCGCAAAACGTTTGTTGCACCTATATTGCCTGATCCGATCTGCCGCAGATCGCCAAGTCCCAGCGATTTTGCGATCACAATGCCAAAAGGAACGGCCCCAAGAAGATAGGCGAGTACGGCGACGAGCGCGAGCATGCCCGGGGCGGTGACCAGCTCAGGCATCAACCATCCTCTGGCCCGAACACCTGTTGGCCGCCGACAAAGGTGCGCAGAACCCGGCCTTGCATACGAGCCCCGTCAAAAGGCGTGTTTTTTGATTTCGATTTCAGTTTGAACCTGTCGAGCACAAAGGGTGCATCCGGGTCGAAAAGGACCAAATCGGCGGGCGCCTCCACCGACAATCGTCCACCATCCAGCCCAAGCCGTTGCGCAGGATTAAGGGAAAGCGCGCGCCACAGCTTAGGCAAGCTGAGATCGCTGTTGTGGATGAGGCGCATGGCCGCTGGCAGGAGCGTTTCGAGAGCGACCGCCCCCGAGGCAGCTTCTTCGAAAGGCAGCCGCTTGCTTTCTTCGTCCTGCGGTGTGTGCATCGAGGAGATCACATCAATCAGACCCTGACCAACAGCCTCTATCGCCGCTTGCCGGTCTTCTTCCGATCGTAGAGGAGGCTTGACTTTGAAGAAGGTGCGATACTCGCCAACATCGAACTCGTTGAGGGTCAGGTGATGGATCGAAACGCCGGCCGAAACATCGAGTCCGGCACTTTTCGCCCGGGAAAGCGCGGGCAGAGCATGTGCGGTTGTGATCTGGTCGGCGTGATACCGCACGCCGGACATTTCTGCCAAGGCGAGGTCGCGCTCCAGTCCCATACGCTCGGCCATTGGAGAAACCGAAGGCAGACCGCGCAGTGTTGCGAACTTGCCAGAAGTGACCGTGGCGCCTGCGCTTAGTCCGGGGTCTTGGGGGTGTGCAATCACCAGTGCGCCCAGGCTTGCAGCGTAGCTCAGCGCCCGTGCAAGCACCTTTGGGTTCTCTACGACCGAGTCACCATCGGAAAATGCAACCGCTCCAGCATCCAAAAGGAACCCCATTTCAACCATCTCGCGGCCCGCGCGGGATTTTGTGAGGGCCGCCATCGGTGCAATACGTGCGGGGCAGACGCCCGCGGCGCGACGCATCACAAACTCGAGCGTTTCCGGGTTGTCTATTGCGGGCGCGGTGTCCGGTCGGATCACCATTGTGGTCACGCCTCCCGCGACCGCCGCGCGCCCTGCGGTTTTGAAGCTTTCTTTGTGGCGCTCGCCCGGCTCGCCAACCTTTACCCCGATATCCACTATCCCGGGGGCGAGGTACTTTCCTGCGCAGTCGATGGTGGGGATATCAGGAGCCGGATCACCAGGGCTAAGTTTGGCGGCGATTGCGCCGTTTCGGACTATTAGACCGCCGTGGGTCTCTTCCTCCCGCTCCGGGTCGATCATACGCGTATTCACAAGCGCAAATTCGGTCATTGAGGATCTCCGGACAGGGCGAGAAGGACTGCAGCGGCCGCAAAAAGAGCACCGCCAACAATCAGCGCTACAAATCCACTCCCGAGGCGGCGGGAGGGGGCGGTTACGTTTGTCTGAACTCCCGGCATAGCTGTGCCGCCTGGGTCAGGTAGAGGCATAGAGCTCGGGGAAACGGCCTGCTCGGTCGGGTAGGTACCGATCAGAGTCAACGCGGCTCCGGGAGACAGAGTTGCCGCTTTGCCGCCAAAAGCGGCAGAAAGCACTATCATCACAGAGCCCTCCAAGGCGTCGAGACGTGCCCGATCATCCCGCAAGACATCCTCACGCACTTCAAGCGCCTGGGTGAGGTACTGCGACAGTCCCAGGTCGCTTACATCTTTGGTAGGGAAAACTTCGACGTAAGCAGCATCAATGATGTGGGTACCCAAAAGCTCCGCAATCATGTCAGGCGCGAGCTGAGAGCTTTCGTTTTCAAGACGGCTTAGGAACGTCTGACGAAGATCGGCTACAGGCGCCCCGCTGTTCACCGCGAAGACGCGGACACGCTCTTTTTCAAAGGCAGACACCTCGATCATCTATGCACCAGTGCAACGGCAGTCTCTATCTCGGTGCGCGTGGTTTCAACGTCATCGAGATACTTAATCAGGTGCTTGTCTCCGGTCGTGGTAATAACTTGTACCGCCCCGCCCAAGGTGCGCACCGTCTTTATCTGGTCGAGGTCCATTTTGCGCCATCCAGGGCCTTCGAGCCTTTTTTCGGTCAGTACCCATTCTACGGCGAGCTCCTCCGAAGAAAGATACCACGCCCGCAGAGCGATCGCAGCCAACCCACCGACCGCGCCGGTCCAGGCATGTGGGTTGCCCATCGCCCACAACACGCCCATTCCAATTGCCATCGCAAGTGCCGCCATGATGGTGTAGGCGCGGATATAGGCCTGTCGGCTGGGTCTGAATATGATTTCTTGCGCGTCCGTCATACCAAAACCCCAGGCGTCTCAGTCGCCCGGTTCTGTGCCAGAAGGTCCATCGCTGCCATGCGAACCGCAACGCCCATTTCAACCTGATCCTGTATAACGGAGCGGTTGATGTCATCGGCCAGCGTGCCGTCAATTTCGACACCCCGGTTCATTGGACCGGGGTGCATTACAATGGCGTCGGGCTTGGCATAGGCCAGTTTCTCGGAATCAAGACCGTAGCGATGGTAGTACTCGCGTTCTGACGGGATGAAGCCGCCGTCCATGCGCTCTCGCTGTAACCTAAGCATCATGACCACATCGACCCCGTCGAGGCCCTTGCGCATGTCTTCATAGACCTCAACGCCGAGTTCGCCGACCTGTGACGGCATTAAAGTTCTGGGGCCAACCAGGCGAATGCGGTTTTCCATTTTGCCGAGTAGCAGGATGTTCGAACGGGCCACGCGCGAATGCGCAATATCACCACAGATCGCAATGTTCAGTCGATGGAGTTTACCCTTGGCGCGCCGGATCGTCAGCGCGTCGAGCAGGGCTTGCGTCGGATGTTCGTGTCGGCCGTCACCTGCATTGAGCACTGCGCAATTCACTTTTTGCGCCAGCAGATCGACAGCCCCCGAATGCGGATGCCGCACGACCAACAGGTCCGGGTGCATCGCGTTGAGGGTCAGGGCTGTGTCAATCAGCGTTTCCCCCTTTTTCACTGAGCTCGCAGCCATCGCCATATTCATAACGTCTGCACCCAGGCGCTTGCCTGCGATTTCAAAGCTTGCTTGCGTGCGCGTGGAGTTCTCAAAGAACATATTGATCTGGGTAAGACCCGCGAGCTTGTCCGAGTGCTTAACTCGACTGCGGTTCAAATCCACATAGCTGTCGGAAAGGTCAAGGAGCGTGACTATCTCGTCGGGGGCGAGGGTCTCGATCCCCAGAAGGTGGCGGGCGCGAAAGGGCATGGGCGTCTCTGCTCTGTCTTCTGCGCGCTTATAGGCTGGCCTCGGGGGACGAAACAAGGGCACTTGCGATGGACGCTGTCGGTGCTGCGGGATAAGTTGGCGGGCGAGATGGATGAGATGGATTTCCATAGGGCGAAGGCGCTTCTGGAATGGCAGGTTGAGCTTGGCGCGACCGAAGCGATTTCTGATGCGCCAATCGATCGTACCACGCTGGATGCAGTGAAGCCTTCATCGCCCCAAACCGCGGCGGCGGCGCAGCCTGCAGCTCCCGCGGCGGCGCCCTCCCAAGCTGCAACCGCGGAGATCGCGGTTGCGGATGCGCGCCGCGTGGCGGCGGCGTCAAACTCGCTGGAAGACCTTCACGCGGCCCTGGCCGCTTTCGAGCATTGCGAGCTGAAGCGCGGTGCGCGCAACCTTGTATTTGCCGACGGGCTTGCAGGTGCGCGGTTGATGATACTCGGCGAAGCCCCAGGTCGTGACGAAGATATTCAGGGGCGCCCGTTTGTCGGTCGCGCGGGGCAGTTGCTCGATCGTATGCTGGCAGCGATTGGTATTGCGCGATCAGATCCGGATCCGGGACGCGCAGTATATATCACCAATGTCTTGCCTTGGCGGCCGCCGCAGAACCGCGACCCGCGTCCGGACGAAATCGCGATGATGCTACCTTTTTTAGAACGTCACATCGCTTTGGCGCGGCCTGAATTCCTGATACTCATGGGAAACATCTCCTGCCAGGCGATGCTGGGCCGCAAAGGCATCACACGGCTGAGGGGGATCTGGACAGAGGCTGCGGGACTGCCGGTGTTGCCAATGTTTCACCCCGCCTATTTGCTCCGGAACCCCGCCATGAAACGTGCGGCTTGGGAGGATCTTTTGAGCATTCAGGCACGTCTTGAGGATACGGGGTAAGGCTGCTTGCGGGCAAAGTCCGGCGCTTTTTTTCGGAGTTAATCGAACAGACGGAGGGGCCATGGGCCGGATCGACGAAAACAAGGATTTCATGCCCATCGGCATCGCGGTGCTTACCGTTTCCGACACACGAACCCTATCGGAAGATCGGTCGGGTCAAACCCTAGTGGAGCGGATCGAAGGGGCCGGTCATCGCGTTGCTGCACGTACGGTGCTTCCGGACGAGCGGCTGCAAATCGCGGACCAGCTGCGGGCTTGGTGCGCTGATCCGGACATTGATGTCATCCTGAGTACAGGCGGGACTGGCCTTACCGGCCGGGACGTGACTGTGGAGGCGCACCGGGATGTTTACGAGAAGGAAATCGAAGCTTTCGGCACAGTCTTCACGATTGTATCGATGAAGAAAATCGGGACTAGTGCGGTGCAGTCGCGTGCATGCGGAGGCGTTTCAAACGGAACCTACCTGTTTGCTTTGCCGGGCAGCCCCGGAGCCTGCAAGGACGCCTGGGACGAAATCTTGCAGTGGCAGTTCGATTTCCGTCATCGCCCATGTAACTTCGTGGAGATCTTGCCGCGCCTCGACGAGCATTTACGCCGTAAATAGTCTTAGCGGTCCAGGTCCTCACGCTGCACAAGGTTCAGGCCGCTCAGATCGAGTGTGTCTTCGTAATATTCCCTGGTCACTACGCCGGGTATTTCTCCGAAGTCTTTCATCATTTTTTTCGGGAAATAAGTGGTGCTGATCCCTTCAAAGCCTGGAAACTGACGCATCACAACAGCGCTGGACCGCGTACAGTTGGCCTTTGGCACCGCACCATGGGCCTGATAGGCGGCGATCATGGCGTCTGCAGTTTCCCGGCTGACTTGCACTTCCTGTTCCACGACATGATAGACGTCGCGCACGTGGTAGTCGCGGTAATACGCTTCCATCCACGGAGTGATCCCGTAGTGAAGATCGTTGCGTTCTGGTGATTGCGGATGCCACCAGGTCCCGGCCGGATCCCAAATTACGCGCTGGCTGCCATCAATAAGCACGGCGGTGTGGCCACCCTCGTTCGCTTCTGTGCGGATCACAGTGATCAGAGTTACGCTGGACTCGCCTCCGTCAGAGTAGGCAAATCTCTGTACGTCCGCCTCTGGCGCCCATTCCGGTTCCGCACGACATGCGGACAACAGAACGACCGCGCATAGTCCGAAGATCAGTCTGCGCATTGCGAATGCCCTAGTTGTTCTGGATTGAGCTGGCCTGAATTAGCCGTTGATCATGTACAGCAGGATAAGTGCAACGATGATTACGATCGTGATGTTCTTGGTCAGCTTGATAAAGCCGTTGAAGGTCTTTTCTTGCGCTTCGATGTTCATCGAGCCGTGCTTATGCTCCGCCATGGGTGCCTCCGGTCGTTTGCTCACTCAGGGATTAGCCTATTGGAGACGGGCTGTCACGAGGGTGCGCGGTGTTGTGAAGAAGGTCATTTTGGCGCGGCGTGCCAGGTCCAGACCCCGTCGCCGCGATCTCGACGCACCGCGCGACCGGCATGCAACAGATGGTTTAGGTGCGCGACAGCCTCGACAAAGGCGAGCCCGTAGTTGTCGCGAGAGATGCTGCGCTTAAAGAGGAGTGAGAAGGTTTCGGGCGCAAGTCGAGGTTCCTTCAGGAAATCTTCGAGGCGGCTGAGAGCGTTCTCGTGGTTTTCGATTAGCTGCTTTAAACGGCCTGGCAGTCCGGTAAACGGGAGTTTGTGTCCCGGTAAAACAAGGTGGTCGTCCCGCGCGAAGGTCTGAAACGCAGCGCAACTTGCGAGCCAGTCAGAGACCGGGTCCGCATCAGGTTCAGTCGCATAGACACCAAGATTTGGCGATATTGTCGATAAGAGTTGATCTCCGCCCAGCACAAGAGGTGCATCTTCGCACCATAGCGTGGCATGTTCAGGCGCGTGTCCGTTACCGACGCGCACGCGCCAGTCGCGCCCTCCAAGCCGCAATATGTCGTTGTCGGCAATGCGCGTGTAGCCCAACGGAATCGGATAAACCATGTCGGCAAAGTTGAAGGGCCGTTCATGTGTGCGGCGGCTCAGTTCCTCGGCGTCCATTCCGTTTTTGCGCCAGAAAGCCAGCGTTTCCGGTGTCGGCCTGTCTTGTTCGTCCAGTTGGAGCATGCGCGCCATGAGCCATGCGGTGCGGGTCATCACCAACTCCGCGCCGTGTTCCGCCATGAACCAGCCGGCGAGACCGACATGGTCCGGATGATGGTGGGTCACCAGCACCCGACTTACCGGTTTGTCTTTTAGCGGACCTGCAAGACTGTCTTGCCACAGCGTGCGCGACCGGCGGCTGGACAGTCCGGTGTCGATCAGGGTCCAGCTGTCGCCTTCGTCCAATGCGTAGACATTGACATGGTCCAACGCCATTGGCAGCGGCAGCCGGATCCAGAAAATACCCTCTGCAACTTCAAGAGCCTCGCCTGCGATGGGTGGCGTTTCGAAAGGAGTGTGCAGCAGGCCAGAAGGCGCATTCATCAGGCAACGAGGTCCTCAGGTGTCAGGGCGTACAGGACCTGGTCGCTTGCGAGTGCCTGGGCAGCAAGTCCGGTGTGATCCGGCAAAAGCCGCTCGACGAAGAAACGCGCGAGACCCGTACGTGGACCTTCCTGACCCTCAGCAAGTGCCGCTGCAAGGTGAAAATGCCCACCCAGCACCCGCGCCGCGCACATCAAAAAAGGAAACGCGCCTGAGAAGCGGGCGTTCATGCGGGCCTCGGCCACCAGAGACTCGGTCGTTTCGCGCAGTGTTTCACTGGCTTGCCAGACCGGTTCTGCCAATTCTGGTAGAGTATTGCGCGCGCCCTCTGCCTGCGCTTCGATCTCATCGAGAAGTTGGAACATCGCTTCGCCGCCGTCAGCCATTTTCCGGCCAACGAGGTCCATGGCCTGGATCCCGTTGGTGCCTTCGTAGATAGCGGTGACACGCACATCCCGAAAGAACTGGGCCGCGCCTGTTTCCTCGATAACGCCCATACCGCCATGCACCTGTATCCCCAGATTGGAGACCGACATGCCTGTTTCTGTTCCATAGGCCTTCGCGATGGGTGTCAAAAGGGCCGCGCGCGCGGTGGCCTTTTCGTCGCCCGTGGCGCGGCTCAGGTCGATCGCAATAGCATTCGACAGCGCAATCGCGCGTGCGGCGAACACTTCCGCCTTCATGGTCATCAGCATGCGCCGCACATCGGCGTGGTCGAAGATCGTGCCGGTTCCTGCTATCGGAGTGCGGCCTTGCTTCCGGTCCAGTGCATAGTCAAGTGCTTGCTGAAAGGCCGCTTCGGCGACGCCGATGCCCTGGGTTCCGACGCCAAGGCGCGCATTGTTCATCATCGTGAACATTGCGCGCATTCCATCATGGGGCTCTCCGACGAGCCAGCCCGTGGCGCTGTCGTATTGCATCACAGCGGTCGGGCTGCCGTGCAGCCCGATTTTATGTTCAAGGCTGACGACCTTCAGGCTGTTTGCAACACCAGCTTTACCGGATGCGTCTGGCAGGCGTTTGGGGACGAGGAATAGACTTATCCCTTTTGTGCCAGGTCCACCGTCTGGAAGCCGCGCAAGGACGAGATGGCACACATTCTCAGTAAAATCGTTGTCGCCCCAGGAAATGTAGATTTTCTGTCCCGAGATCGCGTAGGTGCCGTCGCCGTTCGGCGTTGCTTTCGAAGTCAAAGCGCCGACATCTGATCCGGCTTGCGGCTCCGTCAAGTTCATGGTGCCGGCCCATTCGCCCGAGATAAGTCTGGGCAAGTATAGCCTCTTGATCTCTTCACTTGCATGGTGCTCCAACGCGTCGATCTGGCCCTGGGTCATGAGCGGGTTGAGCTGCAGTGAGAGGCACGCTCCCGACATCATCTCGTTCACGGCAGTTGTCAGCGCCAAAGGCAGCCCCATCCCGCCATAATCCCGATCACCTGACATCCCGACCCATCCGCCCTCGGCGATCTCGCGATAAGCTGCTCCAAATCCTGGGCTTGTGCGTACGACCCCGTTTTCCAGAAACGCCGGGTTCATATCACCTGATCGCTGAAGCGGGGCGATGACTTCATCACACAGCTTGGCCGCTTCGCCGAGAACAGCGCGCGCAAGATCTGGTGTTGCCTCCGCGAAGCGCTCTGTCGCGGCGACCCTGTCTAGTCCAACGACATGGTTAAGCAGGAAAAGATGGTCTGCAGCAGGGGACGTGTAGGGCATGTCAACTCGCTTTCTTGCGCAGCGCGGGCTTGGCAAAGCAGCGCGGGTCAGTCTAAGGGCAGAACACCCTTAGGCAGAGATACGGCCGAGCGCCGGATCGCCTCAAGGTGGACGCTACGTCACTTCGACGGTGGAGGAGCTGCTTTGACCCGCGCAACGCAAAGACTGACCGTTGATCCGGACGGCATTCGCGCTGCGGCTGCCCTGTTGCGTGCTGGTGAATTGGTCGCTTTTCCGACTGAGACGGTATACGGGTTGGGGGGCGATGCACGAAACCCCGACGCGGTCGCGGAAATCTACGCGGCGAAAGGCCGCCCAGCCCATAATCCACTGATCGCTCACGTTCCGAACACCAGAGCGGCGCGCAGCATCGCGCAGTTTGATGCAAGGGCACAGGCCAGTGCGCGTGCTTTTTGGCCCGGTGCGTTGACGTTGGTTCTACCCGCATTGCCCGAGAGCGGTCTCGCCCCAGAAATGGTTCCCGACGGTGCCGGCACTGTTGCGATCCGTGTTCCCGCGCACCCGGCAGCGCGTCGCCTTCTTGAGGCATTCGGCGGCCCGGTTGCAGCACCTTCGGCAAACCTGTCCGGTCGCGTTAGCCCCACAACTGCGGCGCATGTCCTGGAAGAACTCGATGGCAGGATCGCGGCCGTGCTGGACGGAGGGGCGTGCCCGGTCGGGGTCGAGTCAACGATATTGTCGCTTGCGGGACCGAACGTGCGCCTTCTGCGCTCTGGAGGTGTTTCTGCCGAAGCGATCGCGGAGATACTGGGAGCGCCCGTTTCAGAAGGTCTGGATGAGGGCGTTCTCACCGCACCGGGGCAACTTGCATCGCATTATGCACCAAACGCGCAGATGCGTCTCAATGCAAAGCAGCGCCAGCGAGGTGAAATTTGGTTGGGTTTCGGGCCTGAAAGCGTAGGGGCAGAGTTAACTCTGTCTGCGATCGGTGACGTTGACGAAGCGGCTGCAAACCTCTTTGCTGCTCTTCGCCTGCTGGATGCAAAGGCCGATGGGCGCCGCATCGCGGTTGCGCCTATACCCGAAAAAGGGATCGGAAAAGCGATTAATGACCGGCTGCGGCGCGCGGCGGCCCCGCGGGCGCGCGACTAGGCCCGTCCGCCCGTTGCGGACAGCAAGAGCGGGTCGATCCCGAGAACCTCAAGAGCGCTTTGCCATTTTTTTGTTGCGGGCACCTCGAACACAAGCCCGGTGTCTGCGTCGCAGGTCAGCCATCCGTTGCGCTGCAACTCGTCTTCCAATTGGCCCGGACCCCACCCAGCATAGCCTAATGCCAGAAAACACTGGGTTGGTCCGCGCCCGGCGGCCAAATCCTCGAGAACATCGAGCGTTGCCGTCATCCCAATTCTGCTATCGACAAGCAGTGTCGAACTGTTGCTGTCATAATCCGCGCTGTGCAGCACGAAGCCGCGACCTGTCTCGACGGGCCCACCGTAGTGAACGGAGATTTTTCGCGCCGCGTCACCTTTGTCGATATTCAGCTGCTCCAGCAGATCTTCGAACCGCACCTCCGGGGTGGGTTTGTTTACGATCAGCCCCATAGCGCCGTCTTCGGAGTGTGCACAAATATACACCACGCTGAGGTCAAACCTCGGGTCGCCCATTCCCGGCATTGCGATCAGGAGCTTGCCGCTCAGGCCTTCGGTATTTTGCTGCAACTGCATGGTTATCATCTGAGGTACGCCCGGCGCAGTTACAAGGCGCTGTTTGTCTCAGGCGGGAGAGTACACGAAGATGTTTCGTGTTTGTGAATTCCTCTCTGGGATTGTCCCGCCTATGGTCGCGCCGTATGAGACCGCAGTTTTCCGCATTACGCATCGCGACCTTCATGCTCGGGCTGGCTTTGCCTTTCGGTCCGGCAACCGCGCAGTTTCCGGACATTGACCAGATCGTGAAGGCGGAGATCCTGCCGGGCTGGCGCGAAAGCGATGGACGTCATATGGCGGGCCTGCGCCTTCGTCTTGCCCCGGGTTGGAAGACTTACTGGCGGGTGCCCGGAGAGGGGGGGATACCTCCACAGTTCGACCTCAGCGGCTCAGAGAATATTGCGAGTTTTACCCCGCATATGCCCAGTCCGCAGGTCTACGAAGACCAGGGTATGATTTCGATCGGCTACACTGATGAGGTCGTTTTCCCGATGGAGATCCAGACTCGGTCTTCAACTGCACCGGTGCGACTGCGCGGGGTCCTTAAGATCGGAGTGTGTGAAGCGGTTTGCATTCCTGCCGATGTTCCGCTTGAAGCGGAGCTTTCGGCGCCAGGACAAGCGAGCCCTTCGGTGCAGCGTGCGCTAGGCGCGCTCCCAAAACGGATCTCAGGACATCCAAAGTGCGAGATTAAACCTGAAAAGGGGACATTGCGCCTGTCGTTGCAGATTCCTGTTCCAGAAACGCCCAGCGAGTATCCAGTAATCGAGACCTCCAACCAGGAGGTCTGGGTCGCCACGTCACGCATCTGGCGTGAAGGGGTCCATTTGCACGCCGTTGCGGATCTCTATCCGCCCCAGGGCACACCATATGTTTTTGACCGCAGTGGTTTGAGGATCACCGTGCTGTCGGAGACCGGCGCAACCGAAATGCTTGGCTGCGCGCGCAACTAGCTGCGTGTCGCGCGGGTTGTCGCACCCGCGAGCCAGCCCAGCAGAATAGCTATGCCGCTCAATCCCAGAAAACCCAGCAGTGCTTTTTGCGGCAGGCCGAGTGTATCCGGAAACAGGCGCAAGAGAGGCTCGGGCACAGTGCCTAATACTGCTGCAGCCCCAATGGTCGCACCGAATGCAAGGATCACACCTCCGGTGGATACAACCGTTGCCCAGCCCGCGGCGCCGCTCATCACCGGCTTGGAGAGGCTGCGGCGCAGCGCCGCGAGCTGCCTCCCGATATCATCTTGCATACTCATAACAGCCGGGACGAGTACCAGAACCAGAAGCATTCCGAACCCAAGTCCATAGACCAGCGTAATCACCGTGGGTCGCAGAAATTGGGCTTGTTGCGAGCCTTCGTAAAGCAAAGGTGCTAGGCCAAGGACGGTTGTCAGAGTGGTCAGAAGAACTGGGCGCAGGCGGTCGCAAGTTCCATCAATCACGGCCTTATGCAGGCTGCGGTCTTTCCGATAGGCCTCGATCTGGGTGATCAAAACAATCGAATCGTTGATGATAATCCCTGCCATGCCGATGAGACCGACGACCGAAAACATGGAGACCGGAACATCCCAGATATAGTGACCCCAGATGGCGCCGATGAAGCCAAACGGAATTACGATCATAACTACGGCCGGGCGTGTCCAGCTTGAGAATATCCAGGCCAGACACAGGTAAATCCCCATAAGGCACACGAGATAGCCAATCGCCGCATCCGTCAGAAAGTCTGCTTCCTGCTCGGCCAGTCCAGTGTTGCGCCAGCCGACGCCAAATTCCGTTTCCAAACGCGGCAGGATTTCCGCATCGATCGAACGTCTTATCTCGGCGGCTCTGTTTGCCTCGTCCTGATCAAGATCGCCGGATACCGTGACCACGCGCAGTCCGTTTTCGCGGCGAATTGTCGAGAATCCCTCTCGGCTTGAGACTGTGACAACGTCGGCAAGCGGCACGTATTCACCTGAGACGGTACGCAAAAGCGTTCGGTCCAGGAAGTCAGCGCCGAGGTCACGCGCTGGAAGTTCGACGCGGATCGTGGCGGTACGCGGGCCCTGAGGGTAGGTCGCGGCTTCGATGCCATTCAGCCTGTTACGAAGGACGCGCGCCAGGTCTTCGACCGAAATGCCAAGTTGAGCGCCACGCGGGGTCAGCTCAAGTAGCAGTTCTTCCTTGTCATAGGCCAGATTGTCCTCAAGAGCTGTTGCCTCTGGGAAAGCTGATAGGGCAGCCTTCAGCGCCTCGGCGGCTTCCTTTAGCTGCGCAATATCGGCGCCATACAGCTCAATAGACAGCGAGTCTCCGCCGGGTCCCGAACGCCATCCGCGGAAGCTTAGTGTCTCAAGCTTCGGATGGCGTGGAACACTTTGCTGTAGCTCCGCCACGAAGTCGAAGGAGGAATAGGGCCTGAGATCAGCATCGATCAACTCAATCGCAATCGAACCCAGCTGATCGGGCTCCTTGGTGTCGGCGCCAGACAAGCCGCGACCCGTTGTGCCGCCAGTTTCAGCCATAACGAAGGCCAGCGGGTTCAAGCCATACTCAGCCTCGTAACGTGCGCCAAGCTTCTCGGTCGCTGTCTGCACGGTGCGCATCATTTCCAGCGTATCTTCCCGCGTTGCGCCGGGCAGCATTGCGAAGTTTCCGCTGACCGAGCCGCGTTCCGGGGCGTTGAAGAAGCGCCAGGTCACGTCTTCGCGCACAAACATGGCGGCTTGAGTGAGCAAAAGTGCAACCGCGCCAGCAAAGACCGGATATCTGGCCCAGACAACAAAGCGAAGAAGACGCCGGAAGGGATAGGCGCGGACCCAATCCAGCCCCCGATTCACTTGCCGCGAAGGCCAGTCATACCAGTGTTCTTTCGCCGAGTGGGCCAGTGCGTGTGCCATGTGGTTCGGCAGGATCAGAAAGCATTCCACCAGCGACGCGAGCAAAACCGCAATCACCGTGAACGGAACATCTGCAATCAGGGTTCCGAAACGGCCGTCGATAAGGGTCAGGGCAAAGAACGCGATAACCGTTGTAATCGTTGCCGAAAAGACCGGAGCGGACATCCGCTTTGCTGCATTTTCGGCGGCGACAATTGGTGGCTCTCCAAGCGTACGTGCGCGGTAGTCTGCGTGTTCGCCCACCACAATGGCGTCATCAACCACGATGCCGAGCGTGATGATCAGCGCAAACAGAGACACCATGTTCAGAGTAAGGCCCCCCAGATACATCAGGCCGATCGCCGCCAGCATCGCAACAGGTATTCCGGCGGCCACCCAGAAAGCAGTCCGCGCATTCAGGAACAGGAACAATAGCCCGACGACGAGCGCGAGGCCGAGCAGTCCGTTGTCGAGAAGGATATTGAGCCGGGAGTTGATCGCTTCGGCGCGGGTGCGGATTAACTCCACTTGCACACCATCAGGCAAGGTGCTCTCGAACTCTGCCGCGATGTCTTCGACGATACGTTGAATGCCAATTGCATCGCCTTGTTCGCTCCGGTCGACCCGGATTGAAATCGCTCTGTTGTCCCCGACGAAATACGCGCGTTCCCGGTCGACTGCGCCCACGGTCACAACGGCGACGTCGCCGATGGTCAGAAGACTTCCATCTTCCTGAGTGCGTAGGACAATCGACGAGATCGCATCTGCTGTTCTTGTCTCGGAGCCGGTTCTGACACGTGCTGTCCCGTCGGCCACGTCGCCCGAAGGGTTACTTCGCGCTTCCGCCTCGATAGCCTGGGCAATTTCCGCCATGCTAAGATCGTGCTGAAGTAAGGCGACCGTGGGGACTTCCACCAGCGTTTCAGGCGCGGCGATGCCCCGGATGCTCGAACGCGTGACACCAGCACTAAACAGCTCAAGGATGAACTCATCAGAAAACCGAGCGAGTTGATCGACACTGACTGGTCCATGCACGACCACATCTGTTACCCGATCGCGCCACGCACTGCGTCGGACTTCTGGCTCTTCACTGTCCTCGGGTAGGGTTGTGACTGCATCTACGACCGTTTCCACGTCGCCTGCGGCCCGTGCCATATCCCAATTGGGTTCAAACTCCAGCTCAATCGACGCGCGGCCTTCTCTTGCCACCGATGAGGCCCTGACCACGCCATCAATTGCCAGAAGATCGGCTTCAAGAACCTCAATGATTGCGCTGTCTACATCCTCCGGGCCAGCACCGTCCCAACGCACTTCGACATCGATCTCATCGCTGATCACGTCCGGAAAGAACTGAGCGCGCATTTGCGGAGCAAGCGCTGCTCCCAGGCCGACCAGCAGGAGCAGCAAGAGGTTGGCCGCAGTGCGGTGTCGCGTGAAATAGGACAGAAGCCCATCGAACATCGGATCAGCCGCCTGCTCGAGTCTCGATCCGCGTGATCAAATCCGCTGGAACCTCGTTTTGCCGCAACCGGGAGAGAAGACGGTCTTTTGCGGTCTTCCCGATGCGGTTGCTTTGCTCGACCAGCGCGACAAGTTCAGCCCGGCGCGCGTCGTCCAACGCCACCATTGCCCTTTGAGCGGGCACTGCCCCGGATGCACTGGCTGTTTCATCAAGAGGTCTGACCGGACGCACTTTGATCCCTTCGCCCAAGACGGGCGTAAGTTGCGTGACGACTTCTTTGCCAGAGACCGGCTTTGCGTCAATTAGTATGAAATCGCCCTGCCGTCGCAAAAGAGTTACGGGCACGGCTTCGAGACGATCTGCCTCGGTGAGCGCCATGACCGAGCTGTCGGTGGTTAAAGCGGCCGCAGGCAATTCGACCACGTCGCGCAGGACGGGTTCGGTGACAGTCACCGTGACAAAGTCGCCAGCCTGAAATCCACGCGTTGTCTCGAGTGTAGCGAAGATCTGGCGTCCAGTCTGGCCTTCAGCCACTTGAGCCGCGGCGCCTGTGAGACGACCGCTGGTCCGGATATCCGCGCCTTGTACATCTAGCGCGATAGCAACTTCTGCGGGTCTTAGATTGCCCGCCTCGTCCAACAGACGCAGATACTGGCCGGAGGCCAACCGGAAACTCGCTTCGAGGCGGTCCGGGTCGATCAGCGTTGCAATCCGTTCTGCTTGTATGACGCGCGTTCCTGCCTCGGCTGAGATCTCGGCAAAGGCCCCGTCAAACGGCGCGCGGATAACGGTTTCTTCGAGTTGTCGCTTTGCGTCTTCCAGGCCTATCTCGCTGCGCGCCACCTCTGTTCCGGCCTGCTCAATCCGGGTTTCAGCGTCAGCAACCGCTTGACGTTGTGCAAGCACGGTCTGGCGAATTGCCGCTTCTGCCAAGGCTGCGGTTTCGACCGCGGCATCGGTGCCGAAACCGCGATCTCTGAGATCGATCTGGCGGTTCAGGGCCTGAAACCGAAGTTCCGCTTGCGCCGTTGCGGCGGAAAGCTCGTCCTGCGCCAGCAGATAAGAGCGCTCGGCATCGATCAGTGCAGTTTCTGCCTCCAAAAGATCTGCCCTGGCTGTGGCCAAGGTTGTCTCTGCCTCGGCAGGATCAATGCGGAGAATGACCTCTCCGCTGCGGATCGACCGTCCGTCCCGAAAGTCCGGGTGCGTCTCGGTTATCCAGCCTGCCGCCGGTGCGCGTAATTCGAGACGTCTCAGGCTGCGCAACTCACCGTAGGCCACGAGCTTTGGCGCGATGTCCTCTGGCACGATGCGCCGAACCGGAGCGGTATAAACGCGCTCTCGCTGGTTGCGTTGCGCTGCTTCTCGCGCTTCGCGTTCATCCATTGCAGCCTGCAGGACGAGCGCGCCGTAGCCCAGGAAGCCCAGCGTGAGGCTCACGAGAGCCAATCCTATCATGCTCCGGGTCAGAAAGCGCATTGGCCAGCCATGATGGTTTCGATCCGATAAAGATAGGTCGTACGTCGGATTTTCACAATCTAACTGAAGACAGTGTTACCAGCTGAGGGCGAGCATACCGAAGAGAACTGCACCACCACATATGATTGAGAGAAGCGCATTTTTTGACCAAATGCCCACTGCAAGGGTCGCTGCTGCCGCTGTTAGGCGCGCGGGATCAAGCGCACCGTCGGTAGCCTCCGGCCAAATCACCAGAGGGGCGATCAATGCTGGCAGAACGCCGACACCCGTGTAGCGCAAGTGCCGCAAGACCCATTCCGGCAGTTCCCGGTCACCGATCAGCCCCAGGAAACTATAGCGCAGCCCGAGAGTGCCCACCCCGAGCAATATGATGACAAGCCAGATTGTAGGGGAGCTCAAATCGATCACGCCTCGGTCCTTCTTGTTTGCCACAGCTCGACCCGGGCCCCCACGAGGATCGCGACCGACGCCGCGACGATGGTTCCGAGACTGAATGGCAGGCTTGCGAAGAAAAGCGCGCAGATTACTGCAGTCGCAGCGGCGGCTACATGGGCCGGCGTGCGCAGAGCTGGGCCGATCAGGGCGAGAAACGTGATTGGGATTGCGAAATCCAGCGCAAATTCAGGTGGAATACGGGTCCCGACAACCGCGCCGAACCATGTGGCTCCATACCACGGCAGACAAACCGGCGACACAGAACCCATAAAAAAAGAGAACTTTTGCCCAGACGTTAGCGGCGGCGTGGCTTCGAAGCGTTGGCTTGAAACCGCGAATGTCTGGTCCACCATAAAATACGCGGCAAGCGCTTTTTGCCAGATCGGTCTGGTCCCCAGATGCGGGGCCATGGCCGCTGAGTACATTGCCATGCGTAAATTCACGGCAAGCGCCGATGCCAGCACCACGATCACTGGCGCTTGCTCGGTCATAAGCTGCACAGCGGTGAACTGTGCTGCACCTGCGATAACGAGGACCGAAAATCCCATCACTTGGGCGAGATCGAGTCCGGCTTCAGTCCCAACCACGCCGAAGAGCATGCCGAAAGGGATCACCACCAGAAGAAAGGGCGCGCCGGCCCTGAAACCCTCCCAATAGTGTTTTGATCCAAGCATTCTGTGTCTCCGGAGCGCACCGCTATGCGATCCTGTCGACAGCAGCAAGGGTGTTATTCAAAGGTGCCGGTTACGCGCCCAAGCAGCATAAACGCGCGAGCAGAACGGGTGTCCGCCAGTTTTGAAATATCTTCGTCGCTGGCCTGTTCTGCGAAGGCGGTAAACGTTTTGTCAAAATGACGTAGAAAATGATGCGCCGTATCTCGGAAAATCGGATCGCTCTTCATCCGCGCGGCGGTAAGCGCCAGACAGGAGCGGTCACGAATTCCCCCAAGCGCGGAAACCGCGCGCCCGCGCTCGCCGGCTGCAAATCGGCGCCAAACCTCGGGTTTCGCACGGTCCGGGCGGAGATCGTCTGTGTAAATACCGTCCTCCGAAAGAAGCGTCAGGACATCCTGTGCAGAACGGATCATGGGACCGACACTTCGATCCTCCAGCGCGAGCCGCAGAGCGCGAAACCCCTCTTTGTCTTCAGTTGTTTCCGGAAAGTTTGCGGCGCGGATGAATTCCGATACAGAAATGGGCTCTCGCAAGTCTTCTGCCGGGACACCTAATGCGAGCGTGGTTTGGTCGGTTGTGCGAGGGTCGCCAAAGTCCGGTGTTGGCATAGCCGCCTTTCGGTCCGATCTTGGAAGATCGACGCCACGCCGGCTTGCGAAGCTGACAAGCGCGGTTTCGGTGTGCTTGGCGACCTGAGCGATCTCGTCGAGTTTTTTTTCGACCTCGGGTTTCACGCCCTGACTGGCGTTCCAGTTCTGGTGAACGATGGTCTCGCGGATCGCGACGATGGCCCCTTGCAGACGGTCCGCTTCGTCCCGCATCACCCGGGCGGTGCGGGCAACCGATGCGGCAACCCAGATGAATGCGATAGGCAGAAAAACCGCCAGCAGCACCATGATCAGTCCAAGGCCACCCGCACCGGATTGCGCCAGCGTTTCACCGAGATCGAGGGCAAAGAATAAAAAAAGAAGCGCGGCGAGCCACAACAGGCTGAGGCCCAATGCAATCATCTCAATAATGGAAATTGCCGGTTTGTCCTTGGGAGAGGACACGGATGCAAGGTCAAGATCGGCAGAGGGGTCGTACTTGTCCTGCATCCTTGAACCCGTAATCGCTAACGTTGATTTACTTGTACTCGATTTCGAGGATTTCGTAAGACTTAACCCCGCCCGGCGTGCGAACTTCCACACTATCGCCTTCATCTTTGCCGATCAGGGCGCGCGCAATAGGCGATTTGAGGTTTAGAAGACCTTTTTCGATATCCGCTTCGGCCTCTCCGACGATCTGATAAGTCTTCTCTTCGTCCGTGTCTTCATCCACGATCGTTATCGTGGCACCGAATTTGACCGCACCAGACAGACTCGCCGGGTCGATAACCTGCGCGAGCGATAACGCGCCCTCAAGCTCTTTGATCCGGCCTTCAATGAAGCTCTGCTTTTCGCGTGCCGCGTGATATTCCGCGTTCTCGGACAGATCGCCATGCTCACGTGCCTCGGCAATCGCCTTAATAACGGCCGGGCGTTCGACGCTTTTCAGCGTCTTGAGTTCTGCGTCTAAGGCCGCGTGACCCACGCGGGTCATCGGGATCTTGTCCATGGGTCTGTCCTTCACGGAGGGCAACAGTTCTGAATGACCGACCTTAATGATGCGCGCGCGCGCTGCAAGGGTCAGTTGCGCGAGGAACGTTGCGACAGTTCCTTCTGCGCCGCACCGTTCCAATTGACCCTAACGGAAACCGTAGCTACCTCTGGTCAGTATTCATCACCCGAGTCCCGGCGTGCAGCACAAAGCCACGTGTTCTGGGCCAACCTCGAGCGAGACAGAATGACCGAAGTGACACGTGAAGCCATGGAATACGACGTTGTTATCGTTGGTGCAGGACCTGCGGGGCTTAGTGCAGCGATCCGTCTAAAACAGCTTGATGCCGATCTTGAAGTTGTTGTGCTGGAAAAAGGTTCCGAAGTTGGGGCGCATATTTTGTCAGGAGCGGTTCTGGACCCTTCCGGCCTGGATGCGCTGATCCCAGACTGGAAGGAGAAGGGCGCGCCGATCACAGTCCCGGTCAGGGAAGATAAGTTTTACGTTCTGGGCCAAGCCGGACAAGCGCGTATTCCCAATTGGCCGATGCCTCCTCTGATGAACAATCACGGAAACTATATTGTTTCGATGGGAAACGTGTGCCGCTGGATGGCCGAACAGGCAGAAGCGATGGGTGTTGAGATTTTCCCCGGTATGGCCTGTTCCGAACTGGTCTTCGGTGACAATGGTGAGGTGAAGGGTGTCGTTGCCGGTGAGTTTGGAAAGAACCCTGATGGAACGCCTGGCGATGGGTATGAACCAGGTATGGAATTGCACGGAAAGTATGTCTTTCTTGGTGAAGGTGTTCGGGGATCGCTGTCTAAGCAAGTGATCGAGAAATACGATCTGCAAGCCGGTCGCGAACCTCAGAAATTCGGCATTGGCATGAAAGAGATCTGGGAGATAGACCCGGAAAAGCACAAGGAAGGCCGCGTTGTACACACTATGGGGTGGCCCCTTGGATCGAACGCCGGTGGTGGGTCTTTCATTTATCACCTTGATAATAATCAGGTTTATGTAGGATTTGTTGTTCACTTGAACTACGAAAATCCGCACCTGTTCCCCTATATGGAATTCCAGCGGTTCAAGCATCACCCGATGGTGGCGGAGCTGCTCGACGGCGGCAAACGAGTCGCCTATGGCGCGCGGGCAATCTCCGAAGGCGGGTATCAATCGATGCCGAAATCCGTTGCTCTAGGTGTCGCGCTGCTGGGGTGTTCTGTCGGTCTTGTAAATGTGCCCCGTATCAAGGGGAACCACAACGCCATGCTGTCCGGTAAGGCAGCCGCAGAAGCTGCTTTTGAAGCCATCGGCGCAGGACGCTCCGGCGATGAGCTTGCATCCTACGAGACCGAATTGCGCGATGGCCCCGTTGGAAAAGACTTGCGGCCTGTTCGGAACGTTAAGCCGCTCTGGTCAAAATACGGGTTGGTCCCTTCGTTGGTCATAGGTGGTGTGGACATGTGGACAAACACCGTTGGTTTCTCTTTGCTAGGGACGGTCGCGCACGGCAAGTCGGATGCGGAGGCCACGGGCAAAGCGGCGAAGTTCAAACCCATCGACTATCCTAAACCAGACGGCGTACTGAGTTTCGACCGGCTAACCAATGTGTCCTATTCGTTCACCAATCACGAAGAGAACCAGCCAGCACACTTGCAACTCACGAACCCGGATACGGCGATCAAGGTTGATTGGGACGAATACGCGGGTCCATCTTCGCGCTATTGCCCTGCTGGAGTGTACGAGTTTGTTGAAGAAGCGGACAAGCCGACCCGTTTTGTCATCAACTTCCAGAACTGTGTTCACTGCAAAACATGTGACATCAAGGACCCGGCGCAAAATATAACCTGGACGACGCCGCAAGGTGGCGAAGGGCCCAATTACCCCAACATGTAAGTGACGATTGCGTGAGTGCGGATGCAACAGGTGCGCTCTCTTGGGTGCGCCTCATTGCGTTGCCCCTGTCGGGCCGCTACCTTTCGCGAAACTCATGCGAGGAAAGGGTCCTTCATGCGGAAACAGACGCGTTTCGCTTTTGCCTTCGCCCTAGCCGTAGCTTCCGGCATCGGCGGAACGCCGCTTGCGGCGGACGGGCTTGCAGGATCATATCTTGCAGGGCGCCAGGCAAGCATTGCCTCTGATTACACAGAAGCGGCACGCTATTTCTCGCGGGCGCTGATCCGGGATCGAAACAACCCGGTTCTGCTTGAAAATGCAGCTGCCGCCTATCTCGCCATCGGGGACATCGAAGAAGGCAGTGTGATCGCGGAACGTCTGATTGACATCGATCCGCGCAATCAGATTGCAGCGCTCATCGTTGCGGCCGCAATTCTGGGGCCCTCAGGAGATAAGCAGGAAAGTTTGCCCGAAATCGGACCGGCTGCCGATGGTCTATTGGCAGCGTGGAGCGCGCTTGATCGTGGTGAAACTGAGAAAGCCTTTGAAGCCTTCGACGCGCTTGTTGAGGACAACCGGCTCCAAGGTTTTGGGTCCTATCACAAGGCGCTCGCGCTGGCGCAGGTTGGGGATTTTGAAGGCGCGGACGCGCTGCTTTCGGCCAATGGCGGGGAGGCGGCCTTCTTCACACGGCGTGGCATCGTCGCCCATGCGCAAGTACTCAGCCAGCTCGGACGTTTTGACGATGCGCTGGTTTTGATTTCCGAAAGCCTGGGGGTCGATGATCCACAGCTGCGCGATCTGTTGGCTGCTCTTGAAGCACAAACACCAGTGCCCTTCGATATCGCAACAACTCCGCAACAAGGATATGCGGAGGTGTTTTTCTCGGTTGCGATGGCGCTGAGTGGTCAGGCTGCAGATGCCTTCACGTTGCTCTATGCCCGGGCCGCGCAACACATCTCCGCCGAGAATGTGGACGCCACCCTTATGGTCGCCGAGCTGTTGGAAGAGCTCGAACAGTACGAATTGGCAAACGAGGCCTATGACCTCGTTCCGCGCGATGATCCGGCCTTCCTGACCGCCGAGATTGGCCGTGCCAACGTCTTGAGAGCTGCGGACAAGGCAGACGCTGCTATTGAAGTCCTGGATCAGCTGACCGAGACCCACGGCGACGTGAGCTTCGTCCATACGGCGCTTGGGGATGCTCTGCGACGGATGGAGCGGTTCGAAGAATCCGCAGAGGCCTATGACAAGGCAATTTCGATCATCGATGAGGACAACCCGCGTGACTGGGTGCTCTACTACGCGCGCGGGATTGCCCATGAGCGTATTGACGACTGGGAGGCCGCTGAAGCAGACCTTCGTAAGTCTCTGGATCTGAACCCCGGACAGCCCATGGTCCTGAACTACCTCGGCTACTCCTTTCTTGAGCTGGGCCGCAATTTTGAAGAGGCGATGGACATGATCCGGGACGCGGTTGCTGCACGCCCTGACAGCGGGTTCATTACCGACAGTCTGGGCTGGGGCTATTATCGTCTTGGGCAATTTGAAGAGGCGGTCGAGCCAATGGAAAAGGCCGTTGAACTCGAGCCGCTCGACCCGATCATCAACGACCATCTGGGCGATGTATACTATGCCGTGGGCCGTAAGCGCGAAGCGGAATTTCAGTGGCGGCGCGCTTTGTCTTTCGATCCAGAGCCCAGCGAAGCCGACCGTATTCGCCGGAAACTCGACGTCGGCCTGGATGCAGTGCTGGTAGAGGAAGGCAAGGAGCCGGTTTCGGTCGCCAATGACGAGGGTTAGAGTTCTAGCACCCGCGAAGATTAATCTGACACTACACGTCACTGGCCAGCGCGCCGATGGCTACCACACGCTTGATAGCCTTGTGGCGTTCGCGCCTGTGGGTGATGTCTTGCACATTACCGAAGGCAACGTTTTGTCCCTCACCATCGAGGGGCCGGAAGCCTCCGGTGTCCCTTCGGATATGAGCAATCTTGCAATGAAAGCCGCAGCGCTCGTCGACCCGGATGCCCGCGCGGCACTGACGTTGGTCAAGAACCTGCCAGTGGCGTCAGGGATTGGCGGCGGCTCTTCGGATGCTGCGGCGGCGTTCCGCGGAATGCTTGCCTGGCAGGGTGATGCACGATTGAAGACCTACGCGGACAATAACTGGGCCAGGCTCGGGCCAGCCGCAGAACGCTTGCTGGGACTTGGTGCGGATGTTCCGATGTGCCTCATGCCGCGGCCGCTGCGCGCGCAAGGGATTGGTGAGAAAGTCTCGTTTGTTTCTTTTCCTGCGTTTCATGCGGTGCTGGTTAACCCGCGCGTGCCGGTTGCAACGCCGGGTGTCTTTCGCGCGCTAGAGCAGCACTCCAATCCAGGCATGCCGGACAAGGCTGTACGTTTTGAAAATGAACCTGAAGTTTTGGAGTGGATTTCCTCCCAGCGCAACGATCTGGAGGCTCCCGCGGTAAAGGTGCAGCCCGTGATTGGGGACGTGCTTGCGGCCTTGCGCGAAACCGAGGGTTGCCGACTCGCGCGGATGTCCGGATCGGGCGCGACGTGCTTCGGTCTCTATCCAGATCAAGGCTTAGCAGAAAGGGCTGCCAATAGGCTTCGCGCGGCGCAACCTGCCTGGTGGGTGAACGCGACCTGGATCGGTGATTGTGCCGCGTTAGCGCAACCCGTCACAAGTGAGCCTGATTAAAGGAGGTATGACCTATTTCAGGTTGCTTAATTTAGCCGCGCGACCACGTAATCGGCCAGATCACGGAGCATCCGGGTCAGCTCATGATCGGGAACCGTATCTAACGCGGCCTTCGCCTGCTCCGCCCAGGACACGGCATCAGCGCGCGTTGCGTCCAGCGTGCCGTGCTTGCGCAACAGTCCTATTGCATGCTCGAGGTCGCCCTCGCGCTGATGGCCTTTTTCAATAACACGCTCCCAGAAAGCGCGCTCCTCGACATCCGCCTTCGCAACGGCCTTGATGACGGGCAATGTCAGTTTTCGTTCGCGGAAGTCGTCCCCGATGTTCTTCCCGATATCGCCACCTGAGCCGCCATAGTCCAGCAAATCATCCACGATCTGGAAGCTGACCCCGAGCGCATCTCCGTAAGTGAAAAGCGCTTGCACAATGTCTTCTTCGGCACCTGCGATCACGCCTCCTACTTCGGTGGCTGCGGAAAACAGCGCAGCCGTCTTGCCGCGTACCACCTTGAGATAAATCTCTTCATCCGTTGCAAGGTCCTGTGCTGCCGTGAGTTGCAACACTTCGCCTTCCGCAATCGTTGCGGCGGCATTTGAGAGGATATCGAGCACGCGTAACGATCCGGTGGCCACCATCAACTGGAACGAACGCGCAAACAGATAATCTCCGACCAGAACGCTAGATTTGTTGTCCCACAGCAGATTTGCTGTCGGGCGCCCTCGGCGTTGCCCGCTTTCGTCTACGACATCATCGTGCAGTAAAGTGGCAGTGTGGATAAACTCCACCGTGGCCGCAAGATACTGATGAAAGACACCGTCATACCCGCAAAGCCGTGCAGTTGCGAGCGTAAGCATTGGTCGCAATCGCTTGCCGCCAGCCTCCACCAGATGTGCTGTCACTTCAGGGATGCGGGGTGCGTGCTCCGAGACCATTTTCTCTCGGATCAGGGCATTTACAGCGTCCATATCTGACGCAAGATACCTGGCCAGCTGATCATGCGGCTTGGTGGCTGCGGTCTGATCCAAACTCATCACGGCTCCGTCAATCGGCTCGACAACCGAGCCACCCTGTCCTTAACTCTGCCCTTATGAGAGAGCTTCTGCGCACCAATGATCCGACACTGATCGCGTTCGCCTCCGCCCTACTGCAAGGGGAGGATATAGACTTCTTCCAGATGGACGTCCACATGAGCGTTCTCGAAGGGTCCATAGGCGTATTGCCGCGCCGCTTGATGGTTCATCAGCGCGATCTGTTTCGGGCCCGTGCTGTCATGAATGATCACGACATCCCAGTTACCGAAGATCGATGACAGAGCTGGATGGGCTGACGTATGATCGTTTTTTGGGCGGGCGGTTACGGCTCTGGCAACCCAGCGATGGGTATCGTGCGGGTACTGATCCAGTGCTGATGGCGGCGGCAGTGCCCGCAGAAAAAAATGATACATTTCTGGAGCTTGGCTGCGGAGTCGGGACCGCAGCGCTTTGCCTTTCCTGTCGGACTGGGGCAGCCGGAACCGGGCTGGAACTGCAGCCCGAGTATGCCGAACTGGCCAAGCGAAATGCGCGAGAAGCGGCTTTGCCACTGACCGTTATCACCGGTGACGTTCACGACATGCCCGGCGATCTGCTTGCGCGCAGGTTCCATCATGTATTTCTGAATCCGCCCTATTTCTCCGAGACAGGCGGTACTCCGGCCTCCGATCCCAGCCGGGACAAGGCGCTGCGCGACCGGTCTGACCTTGCGGTCTGGCTGAACACCGCAAGTAAACGGCTGCAGCCAAAAGGGAGCCTTACGGTCATTTTGCGTGCAGATCGTTTGCGAGACGTCCTGCGAGACGTACCTGGCAGCATTGGCAGCCTGCGGATCCTGCCGCTCACGGCGCGGGAAGGTCGCGCTGCAAAACGTGTTTTGCTGCAGGGCAGAAAAGACGGAAAGGCGCCGCTCACCCTGTTGGCCCCCTTCGTTTTACACTCTGGAGCCGTGCATTTGCGCGATGGCGAAGACTTCAGTGACGCCGCTCAGAGGGTACTGCGAGACGGGGCTGCGCTTCCGATTTAGCCCTTGCGCTCAGTTCCTAGTGCGGCGCTGCAGCAACTCTTTTTCGTGACTCGACTCGCTTCGTGTGGTGCACTCAGTACACAGTCCACACAAATAAAGGAGGTAGCCCATGTCGTTGAGTTCGCATATCCAGGAACTCCGCAGGAAACACCAGCATTTAGCAGCACAGGTGGACGCAGCACAGCGCAACGCGGGAATCGATAGCCTGACCCTTGCGAGTCTCAAAAAGCAGAAGCTTCGGATCAAAGAAGAAATCGAGCGACTGCAAACACAGTGATGCCTCTTTTGCGGCGCTGGGATTCGTGTGTCCCGCGCCGCTTTTTCAGTCCTTAGGGAGCGACGTCTTCCGCTGAAACAAAGCGGACCTCGTCAGGGGCAGACCCGGTGCCCGATACGGCACCAGACAGCCAATCCAGAAATGCTTTGACCTGCGGTTTTTCTTCGAAGCCCGCAGGGCAAAGGACACGATAATGCGCTTTGGTCGTGATCGCGATCGGAAAGGGCATAACCAGACGGCCATCTCGTAAAGCGCCAGCGGTTAAGGAAATACGGCCCAGAACGGCGCCAGCGCCTGCTTCGGCCGCGTCGATTGCGTGATCTGCCTGCGAAAACCGCGGTATGATGCTTGGCGGGTCGACCACCCCAGCGGCCCGAAACCAGGCTGGCCAATCCGCTGGTGGTGACACAAAGTGAAGGTTGTCGTCATCTAACAGGGTGACACCAGCAAGATCAGCCGGGGTTTCAAGCCTTTCGGCAAGCTCTGGCGCAACCATTGGGCTGAGCCACTCATGAATTAAAACCCGTGAATAAAGCCCTTTATCATCACCGCCCATCCCAAACCGGATGGCGATGTCCACACCGTCACGCTCAAAGTCCATCAGACGCAGACTTGCCGAAAAGCGCAGGTCGATATCCGGGTTTTTCTGGGCGAAGTCGAATAGACGTGGTGCAAGCCATTTTGCGGTAAATGCCGGACCGGCAGTGATTGTCAGGCTGGAGGTATCAAGACTACGAAGCGCTGCAGCCCAGGCGCGCGTTAGCTCGGTAAATCCGCGCGCACAGCCCGGGGCCAGAATCTTGCCCGCTTCCGTTAACTCAACCGCGCGATTTAAGCGTCTGAAGACCGGGGCCCCCATGTGGTCTTCGAGGGACTTGATCTGAAAGCTCAGGGCGGCGGGTGTCACGTTCAACTCGTCCGCAGCGAGCGAGAAGCTCATATGGCGGGCGGCGGCCTCAAAAGCGCGTAAAGCGGTCAGGGGTGGAAGACGTGGTTCCGACATGTAAGAAAATCTATACTGAAATTTCAAAAAGTCTCGTTTGTAAGTATAATGCGGTAGGCAGATATTAGGAGCAATTGAAAATTTCCAATCTGAAAGGAATGGCTATGACCCCGACCAATTCCCCGCTGACTTACGACGAAGCAATCGAACGTGGCCGTCAGGCCCGCGCACTTGCGATGCAGGATGCAGTTTCTGCCATCCGTCAGTTTCTTGCCGCTCGTCTGACCAAAGAAGTTACGGCATGAAAACGGGCCGGCCTCCGGTGCACAGGGGGCCGGCCCATCTTTAAAGGAAAGAGAAATCAGACGAAGAACTGTGCGCCGTTCGCCGAGATCGTGGATCCGTTGATGAAGCCCGCATCATCGGAGGCCAGGAAAGCCACGCAGCGTGCGATTTCTTCCGGCTCGCCAAGACGGCCGGCAGGGATTTGCGGGATGATCTTCGAGTTGAGGACCTCCTCCGGGATCGCACGTACCATTTCAGTGCCAATGTAACCCGGGCACACCGCATTCGCGGTGATGCCCGCGCGCGCGCCTTCCTGTGCCAGCGATTTTACGATGCCCAGATCGCCGGCTTTTGTCGCGGCATAGTTCACCTGACCTGCCTGCCCTTTTTGCCCGTTGATGGAAGAGATTACGATCACCCGGCCAAACTTGCGCTCACGCATACCGGGCCAGACCGGGCGGACGGTATTGAAGACGCCGGTAAGGTTTGTGTCGATCACCTTCTGCCATTGCTCGGGGGTCATTTTGTGGAAGAACCCGTCCCAGGTGATGCCCGCGTTGGCAACGACCACGTCAATCGGACCGAGTTCCGCTTCGACCTGAGCGATGCCCGCGGCGCTGGCTTCATAGTCAGCAACGTTCCACTTATAGGTTTTGATACCTGTCGCCTCGGTAAAGGCTGCTGCTTTCTCGTCGTTGCCAGCATATGTGGCTGCGACGCTGTATCCTTCGGCCTGCAGGGCCTTGGAGATGGCTTCGCCGATACCGCGCGAACCGCCAGTCACTAGTGCTACACGTCCCATTGGATCCTCCTACGGATGCTTGTTTTTGTCCGGCCGGGCGGGATGTGTTCGGATGCGCCCGGTGGAATGAAAAGGGCGGCCACATGGCCACCCGAAAGGTCCGCTTTAGGGACGTTCGAGGCACATAGCGACACCCATGCCGCCGCCAATGCAAAGCGTTGCGAGGCCTTTTTTGGCGTCGCGGCGCTGCATTTCAAACAGCAGCGTGTTCAGGATCCGCGCGCCAGATGCACCGATCGGATGGCCGATCGCGATCGCGCCCCCGTTTACATTCACAATCTCAGGATCCCAGCCCATGTCTTTGTTCACAGCGCAAGCCTGTGCGGCAAAGGCTTCGTTTGCTTCAACCAGATCCAGGTCAGCGACCTTCCATCCGGCTTTCTCGAGCGCTTTGCGCGATGCGTAGATCGGGCCTACACCCATCACCGACGGGTCAAGACCTGCGGTGGCGTAAGACGCAATCCGCGCCAGCGGTTCGATCCCGCGTTTTTCGGCCTCATCGGCAGACATCAGCAGCGCGCCAGCTGCACCGTCGTTCAAGCCAGAGGCGTTTGCCGCGGTGACAGTCCCGTCTTTGGTAAAGGCAGGACGAAGCTTTTGCATGTTTTCGATGGTTGCGCCTGCGCGGATGTATTCATCCTTATCAACCACAGTCTCCCCTTTGCGGGTCTTGACGGTAAATGGGATAACTTCGTCATCAAATTTACCGGCGTTCTGTGCTGCCTCGGCCTTGTTCTGGCTGCCGACAGCAAACTCGTCCTGCATTTCGCGGCTGATTTGCCATTGCTCTGCGACGTTTTCTGCGGTCTGGCCCATATGGTAGCCGTTGAACGCGTCCCACAGGCCGTCGCGGATCATGGAGTCGATGAATTTCATGTCGCCCATTTTCTGACCTGCACGCAAGTTTGCCACGTGGGGGCTGAGCGTCATGTTTTCTTGTCCGCCCGCACAGACAATGCTGGCATCGCCAAGCTGGATGTGCTGAGCTCCAAGGGCGACGGCACGAAGGCCGGACCCGCACACCTGGTTGATGCCCCAGGCGGCGCTTTCGATTGGGAGGCCGGCGTTGACATGAGCCTGGCGCGCAGGGTTCTGTCCCTGACCTCCGGTGAGAACCTGGCCCAGAATGGTCTCAGAGACGTCGGATTTCTCGACGCCTGCGCGCTCGACAAGCGCTTCCAGAACGGCAGCCCCAAGATCATGAGCGGGTGTTTTTGCGAAAGATCCACTAAAGCTGCCAACGGCTGTGCGCGCTGCAGATGCGATTACGACATTGGTCATCGGATGAATTCCCCTTCTGGATTCCTACGGACGCCCGAATGCGCAGGGCAATGTAGGCGCGACAAGTGCTGTCATGTCTTCGTCTAGAGAGCCGAATACGTTGCGGCAACTGACATCGTGTCTCAGTCACGCCAATCCATGGACCTCTCGGGGGCGCGGTTCAGGTTGAACAAAATTGTATTTATCTTCTTGAAAAGTGTTATAAAAGTCAGCTTAAGTCAGCGACCACTGACGTGAGCGGGGCAGCATTGCATCTGGCGCAAAGCCGCCATGAAACACCGTTTCTGTCTGCGTGCCGAGGGAATCGCAGGCTCTGCGCCTTCTTTTCCTGCCAGCTAAGACTAGGCGGTTTGGCGCATTTCGGCGCGATCGAGCCAGGCTGGCCGCGTTGACGGAGCAGCAAAGTGGTACCCCTGCAGACAATCCACCCCGGCGGATGTAAGAAATGCAACGTCCTGTGCCGTTTCGACCGACTCTGCAACCGTGAACATGTCAAAGTGCCTGGCCACATCTACCAGCGCCTGAACCAAGACCTGGTTGTCAGCGCTCCGCGCGACATTGCGCACAAACTCGCCATCGATCTTGAGAATGTCGAAATAGAAGTCACGGAGATATCTGAACGACGTGTACCCTGCGCCGAAGTCATCCAGCGCGAAGGATATTCCATCCTTCTGCAGATCTTTCATGAATACGGTTACGATTTCGGGCATGACCATGGTCGATTTTTCTGTGATTTCCAAAATGAGCCGTTCCGCAGCAGTGGGGTCTGCGGCAAGGCCTGCTCGCAAAGTCGCGGACCAGGGCTCATAACCAATGGAGCGCGCCGACATATTGATGGCAAGCCGCAAATGCGGGACCCGGCGCAGCGTATCCAGCCCGATTTCCAGCGCGAGGCAGTCCAGTTTGCGACCGAGTTCCAGGTTTTCAACGGTGTCGATGAATTCGCGCGCCGGAATAATCCGGCCGCTGGTGTCCATAACGCGGATCAACCCTTCGAAAAATGCGGCTCTTTTCGGCCTGCGAGCCAAAACCACGGGCTGATAAGCCAGCAGCACATTTTTGCGTTCCACCGCCTGTGCCACCATAGCCATAACGTTACGATCCCGTTGAGACACCGCCTCGTTCAGCGGGGTCTGTCTGCCGGCTTTGCGCCCTTTTTTGCGGGGAGGTGGTGGCATAGAGAATTCCTTCGCGGTTGGAAGGACCTTGCGGCGGCGTGACTTAAAATCGCGTAAATCTTCTCGATTTGTTCCTCTTTCGTTTCAAATCAGATAGACACGGGCTGCAGCAAGGAGAGGCAAATGGCGGAAAGATGCGGATGGTGTGGGTCGGACCCGCTATATGTCGCTTATCACGACACCGAATGGGGCGTGCCCGACTACGATGCCCGCGCGCTTTGGGAAAAGCTCGTCCTCGACGGTTTTCAGGCCGGGTTGAGCTGGATCACGATCCTTCGAAAGCGTGACGGGTTCCGGAGGGCCTTCGATGGATTTCAGCCACAGCGCATTGCAAGCTGGGGTCCTCGGGAGGTGGAGCGGCTGCTCGGTGATCCCGGAATTGTCCGCCACAGGGGCAAGATCGAGGCGACGATCTCCAATGCTCAAGCCTATCTCGAAATTGAGGCGAACACAGGTTTCTCACCATTTTTGTGGTCCTTCGTAGACGGCAAACCGATCCAGAACAAATTCAGAGATCTCGCTGAAGTGCCTGCGCAGACGCCGCAGTCTGAAGCCATGTCCAAAGCCCTCAAGGCCAAAGGGTTCAAGTTCTGCGGGCCGACTATCGTTTATGCGTTCATGCAGGCAACGGGCATGGTCAATGACCATCTCGTCGGATGCCCTAGTCACGCAGAAGTCGCGAAGCTTTCGCCTTAGTTCGCAGCCAACAAGGCAGAAACAATTGCTTTGGCTGAGGCGCTGTCCCATTCGGCGTCTCCTGTCAGACGCGCGATTTCCATGCCATCGCGGTCAAGTATGACGGTGACCGGCAAGCCCATTACATCCATCTCCTTCGCGATCGCCATGCCATTGTCGCGATACTGCGGAAGAGTCTCGATCCCTTCTTCATCGAAGAATTTCGCAATGCCGTGAGGCGAGTTGCGGCCGGTTGCCAGCGTTACGACAGCGAAGTCTTCCTCATCAAAGGCCTGATTCAGTCGGTCCAGCGAAGGCATTTCCTTGCGGCATGGAGCGCACCACGTGGCCCAGAAATTCAGTACAACAACCTTGCCGGCATAGTCCGCAAGTGTCTTCGCAGTGTCGTCCGGTGCCACGAACGCGATCTCTGAGGCCGCCATGGGCGCCGCGTGGAAGCTCAGCTTGACCAGATGGTCTTCTCGCATTGCTTCGAGCGCAGCGATGTCACGGGCAGTTTCGGCGTTTGCACCGAGAGTGACGCCCAGATATAGGACGGCCGTTGCTAGTAGGCGCATGAGATGTGCGTGCTCCAATCCGAGGGCCCGAGATGACCGATACAAAATCCAACGCCATGTGGGGCGGCCGGTTCGCGGCAGGCCCGGATGCGATCATGGAGGCGATCAACGCTTCCATCAACTTCGACCAACGCTTGGCACGTCAAGATATCGAAGGCTCCCGTGCCCATGCAGCGATGCTCGCCCAGCAAGGCATTCTGTCCAATAAGGACGCAGAGGCGATCCGTGAAGGCCTGCTCACGGTCTTGTCAGAAATAGACGCAGGAGACTTTGCGTTTTCTACCGCGCTGGAGGACATCCATATGAATGTCGAAGCGCGCCTGAAGGAGATAATCGGCGCGCCTGCCGGCCGCCTGCATACCGGGCGGTCGCGAAACGACCAAGTGGCGACAGACTTCAAGCTCTGGGTGCGGGACCAGTTCGATGCAGCGGATGCCGGGCTTGTAGCTTTGATCAAAGCGCTTCTGGTCCAGGCAGAGGCAGGAACCGATTGGGTGATGCCTGGCTTCACGCATCTGCAAACTGCGCAACCCGTGACCTGGGGCCACCATATGATGGCCTATGTGGAGATGTTTGGTCGCGACCTGAGCCGGGTGCGCGACGCGCGGGCCCGCATGAACGAATGTCCTCTGGGGGCGGCGGCCTTGGCCGGAACGTCCTTTCCGATCGACCGCGATATGACGGCGCAGGCGCTGGGATTCGACCGGCCTTCTCCCAATTCGCTTGACGCGGTTTCCGACCGGGATTTCGCGCTGGAGTTTTTATCTGTCGCCTCGATCTGCGCGATGCATCTGTCGCGTTTTGCCGAGGAGCTTGTCATCTGGTCTTCAGCCCAGTTTCGCTTTGTAACGCTGTCGGATCGCTTCTCGACAGGCTCGTCGATCATGCCGCAGAAAAAAAACCCCGACGCGGCGGAACTGATCCGAGCCAAGATCGGACGGATCGTGGGGGCCAATGTCGCACTGTTGATGGTGATGAAGGGACTGCCGCTTGCCTATTCCAAGGACATGCAAGAGGACAAAGAGCAGGTCTTTGACGGCGCAGATACATTGATGCTGGCGCTCGCCGCCATGGAGGGGATGGTGCGCGATATGACTGCAAATCGCGACACACTCGCCGCTGCGGCTGGATCCGGGTTTTCAACCGCGACCGATCTGGCCGACTGGCTGGTGCGCGCGCTGAACCTGCCCTTCCGCGAAGCGCATCACGTGACCGGGAGCCTTGTGGCCATGGCGGAGGCAAAAGGAGTCGATCTGCCGGATCTGAGTATTGAAGAGATGCAGTCGGTACATGCAGATATCTCCGACGACGTATTTTCGGTGCTGGGGGTCGAAAACTCGGTTGCAAGCCGCGTAAGCTATGGTGGGACGGCGCCGGTTCAGGTCCGGGCACAGATCGCACGCTGGAAAGAGGAGTTTGGTCTGTGAAATGCATCCTGATCGTCGCGGCAATAGCCACGCTCCCTGGTTGCGCTTCGCGGCCAGCGGCATCGACAAACATCAGCGGGGACGTCAAAGTCGGTAGCACCGGAAACTCGGTGTCCCCGAGGGTTGAAATTCAGCGCGGCAATGTGGGTGTGGCAATACAACGATGAAACAGCTTGTTGCGATAGGTCTGGTTGGTCTGAGCCTTGCGGCCTGTGGTGTTGATGGCCCGCCCGTACCGCCACCGCCGGAGCCGGAGCCTGCGACCTCCACCTCAACCTCCACCGGAGTAAGTATCAGCGGCTCCTTCGGGGTCGGGGTCAAACGGTGATGGGACCCTGGTCACCATTGCGGTTTGTTTATCTGCTCCTCGCGATTTGGGGCGCGATACATCCAATGTACTGGTTCATCTCCTATATGCAGGAGACCGGGACCGGCCTCTCAGGATTGATTGACGCGTGGTATGTCAATGCCTCCACCACCGGGCTGACCTGGGACCTGACGATCGCTGCCATTACGCTGACGGTCTTCGTCATTGTCGAAAGCGTCCGAGAGAAAAATTGGATCGGTTTGATTGCAGTACCCGCAACATACTGCATCGGGGTAAGTTGCGGGTTGCCGCTTTACCTGTTTCTGCGGTCCCGCGCGCGGGCTTAGAAGTCATAACGCAGCAAGGGCGGGGCAAAATTGCAATTCCCGCCCGATCTGCTAAGTGCCCCCGGACTGCGTTTCGAAAGACCTGCTGAGATGGACCATTTTCTCTACCGTGACGGCATCTTGCATGCCGAGGATGTCGCTCTGACCGATATAGCGGGTTTCGTTGGCACGCCATTCTATTGCTACTCAACGGCAACGCTGACACGACATTTCAAGCTTTTTGACGAAGCGCTCTCATGGGGTCCGCATCTGGTCTGCTTTGCGATGAAGTCGAACTCCAATCAGGCCATCCTCAAGGTGCTGGCTGGTCTGGGCGCGGGCATGGATGTGGTTTCGGGCGGTGAGTACGCGCGTGCCAAAGCCGCGGGTGTGCCGGGGGAACGGATCGTTTTTTCCGGTGTCGGGAAGACCAAAGCGGAAATGCGCATGGCGCTTGAGGGCGGAATTCGCCAGTTCAATGTCGAGTCCGAGCCGGAAATGCGGGCACTTTCGGAGGTGGCCTCGGGCCTTGGCATGACTGCGCCGATTACTGTTCGGGTAAACCCGGATGTGGATGCAAAGACCCACGAAAAAATTGCAACCGGTAAATCGGAGAACAAGTTCGGGATTCCAATCTCGCGCGCGCGCAATGTCTACGCGGAAGCTGCGAAGCTGCCCGGGCTGAAAGTGATCGGAATCGATGTGCATATCGGCAGCCAGCTGACCGAACTGGAACCGTTCGAGCTCGCCTATCAGAAGGTTGCTGAGCTGACCCGCGCGTTGCGCGCAGACGGGCACGAAATCACGCGGCTGGATCTTGGTGGCGGACTTGGCATTCCCTATTCTCGCTCCAACGAAGCCCCTCCTGTCCCAACAGACTACGGTGCGCTCATTCGGCGAACGGTCGGTGATCTGGATTGCGAGATCGAGATCGAGCCCGGGCGTCTCATCTCTGGCAACGCCGGTATCATGGTCAGCCAGGTGATCTACGTGAAGCAGGGGGAGGATCGCCAGTTCCTGATCCTTGATGGTGCGATGAACGATCTGATCCGACCGTCAATGTACGGCGCCTATCACGATATTGTCCCCGTGAAAGAACCCGCGCCGGGAACGGCCTACACGCCGTACGATATCGTGGGTCCTGTATGCGAGAGCGGGGACACTTTTGCCAAAGGCAGAGAGCTTGTTCCGCTGGGTGAGGGCGAACTTGTCGCGTTTCGATCCGCCGGGGCGTATGGGGCAGTGATGTCATCAGAATATAACACCCGACCGCTGATCCCCGAAGTGCTGGTTCACGGCGATCAATTCGCGGTTATTCGCGAGCGGCCGACCTTTGACGAAATAATAAATCGCGATACCATTCCCGCGTGGCTCTAGCGCACTCCCGCGCGGACCAGCAGGATCGATTTATGGCAAACCCCAAAGCGGCGCGATCGGATAGCCGACCCGCTGCGCCACAAACATCTGCGCTCGCGGCGCTCGCTCTACCGCGCAAGCTGACCCAGCTTGGCATGGTGGCAGAGCGTCTGTTCCGCGCATTCTGGCCGGTTTGGACGGTTTTGGCTCTGAGCCTAGCAACCCTTGTTTTTTTGGCCCCTTTGGGCCTCCCGCTCGAAGTTATTTGGGCTCTTGCAGGGCTCTCCCTTGCGGGAAGCCTCGCAGCGATCGCATGGGGTGTTCGACGATTCAGGTGGCCAAGCCGGCAAGAGGCGGAAACGCGGCTTGATCGCAGCCTGCCGGGCCGCCCGATTGAAACACTTTCTGATGCCCAGGCCATTGGGGCCGACGATTCGGAGTCGCAGGCGGTCTGGAATGCACATCTCAAGCGCGTCGCCGATGCAGCGGCGGGCGCAAAGGCGGTTTCGCCAGATCTTCAGCTCGCGCCGCGTGATCCTTATGCGCTGCGTTATGTTGCGGCCTGTGCGCTCGCTGTCGCGCTGCTGTTTGGGGGCGTAGGTCAAGTCCGCGACCTTGGGCGTGATGCGGCTCCCGGCGGACAAGCGCTTGCGACAGGGCCCGCATGGGAGGGGTGGATTAACCCTCCGGCTTATACTGGCAAGCCTGGCCTCTATCTGAACGAGATTTCTCAAACCAGCCTTGAGATCCCGGAAGGCAGCCGGATCACCTTGCGGCTGTATGACGGGGAGGGCCGGATCCGTATCACCGAAACTGTGTCGGACGTGCCGGTTGAAGAAGGCTCGGACGCCCCGGCGCAGGAATATACGGCAGCGCGGAGCGGCAACCTGACCATTGGGAGTGACACGACGCGGGCATTTGAGCTTCTTGTTACGCCTGACGAGCCGCCGGCAATCACGGTCGATGGTCCGGTCAGTCGGAGTGCCATGGGCGAAATGGAACTTCCGTTCGTTGCAACCGACGACTATGCGGTCGCCGGGGGGTACGCAACGATCACCCTCGATTTAAATCAGGTGGAACGGTCCTATGGCCTGAACCGCCAGCCGGAGCCCCGCGAAGCGTTGGTTGTGAACATACCGATGGCACTTTCCGGGGACAGGTCGAACTTCCGCGAAGTGCTGGTCGACAACTTCTCCGAGCATCCCTGGGCCAACCTGCCTGTCTCGCTGACCTTTACCGCCGAAGACGACCTGCGTCAGAGCGGGTCATCTGAGCCCTTTCAAATGTCTCTTCCCGGCCGGCGCTTTTTTGATCCGATGGCTCAGGCCCTGATCGAGCAGCGCCGCGACCTGCTCTGGACCAGAGAGAACGCTACGCGTGTCAGTCAGGTTCTGCGGGCGATCAGCCATCTTCCCGACGGCTTTATCACCAATGAGTCGGGCTATCTGATGATGCGAACTGCGCTGTCACAGCTAATTGTCGGGCTCGAAACCGACGTGACGCCCGAATTGCAGGCCGAGGTTGCAGAGGCTCTCTGGCAAGCGGCGCTGCAGTTCGAGGAAGGCGATCTGGCAAATGCCTCCGAGCGTTTGCGCCGCGCGCAGGAGCAGCTTTCTGAGGCGATGCGCAATGGAGCGACGCCAGAGGAAATCGAACAGCTTATGCAGGAGCTGCGGGAAGCCATGCAGGATTTCATGCGCGAAATGGCCGAGCAGTTTCAACGCGACATGGAAAACGGGAACCTGACAGAGAACCAGCAGAACCCGCAGGATATGCAAGAGATCACCGGCGACCAGATGCAGGATATGATGGACCGGTTGCAGGAGCTGATGGAACAAGGGCGCATGGACGAGGCGCAGGCGCTTCTCGATCAGATGATGCAAATGATGCAGAACATGCAGATGGCGCAGGGCCAACAGGGTCAACAGGGCCAGAACCAGGGTGAGCAGGCCATGGAAGGCTTGCAGGACACGCTGCGGCAGCAGCAGGAACTGGCGGATGAAGCCTTCCGCGATCTGCAGAACCAGCAAGGTCAGCAACAAGGTCAGCAACAGGGCCAACAGCAAGGACAAGGCCAGCAAGGTCAACAATTCGGCCAGCAGGGGCAGCAAGGTCAGCAGGGCCAGGGCCAGCCAGGCCAGCCTGGTCAGGGTCAGCAAGGACAGGGCCAAGGTCAGCAATTTGGACAAGGCCAGCAACCGGGCCAGCAACCCGGCCAACAGCAGGGACAGGGCGGACTTCCGGACGCAGACACGCTTGCGCAGCGCCAGGACTTGCTGAGAGAGCTTTTAGGCGACCAGGCGGAAAACCTTCCAGGTCAGGGGACCGAGCTTGGAGACGCGGCGCGCGATGCGCTTGATCGCGCCGGCCGCTCTATGGAAGATGCCGCCGATGCGCTGGACAGTGGCGATCTTGCGGAGGCGCTCGACAACCAGTCCGATGCCATGGACGCGATCCGTGAGGGTATGCAGAATCTCGGCGAACAGATGGCCCAACAGCAACAGCAACAACAGCCGGGCGGCAACCAAGGACGTGCTGAAGGCAACGCGCCGAATGCCCAACGCGATCCACTGGGTCGCGAGGCCGGCAATCAGGGCCGTTTAGGCACCGATGAGAATATGTTGCAAGGCGAGGATCCTTATCGCCGGGCACAGGAGCTTCTCGACGAAATTCGTCGCCGGTCAGGCGAACAGGGTCGCCCGGAAATTGAACTCGACTACCTTAAACGCCTGCTTGATCGCTTCTAGGCGTCCGCCTACTCCGACGCACCTTGCAACACACCAGAAATTGCACTTGCACCGTTCGCCATTTTTTCATCCAGCCAGACCCGTATCGCGTCGATTTGGGTGACATATCCTTCGACCGGCGCTGTGAGGCCTGGAACCGTGGCACTGACCCGGTCGGCGTTGCTGTAGAGCAGCAATGCAAAGAGGGCGACCAAAAGGATTGCTGAGAAGCCGATGCGGAACCCGCGCCCGCGACGTGCGCGCTCTTCGCGCTCCTCTTCCGTGAGCGCGGCGGACGCGCCGGAGCGCAGGACAGATTTTGCCCGCAAGCTGGAATTGATTTCCTCGATATCTGGCAAAAGGTCTCTGCGCGGGACTTGCAAGCTGCGCTGGGGTGCCGGGCGCATCGCCGATTGAAGTGTTTCGTCGTCAGGATCCGGACCGACCGGAGCGCCGTCTGTTGCGAGCATAAACTCTTCCTGCGACTCGAGCGCAGTTTCGGACTCCTGACGGCGTTCGCGTGTCTCTCGCGTGGCTTCCGCACGTAGGATTTCGGCAACCGAGGGGTCAAGATCGCGTCTAGGCAGTTTTGGGGCTCCTGAAGCGGCGACTTCGTCTTTTGATACGCCCTCGTCTTGGTGGGATTGCCCTGTCTCCCCTTCTTGAAGACGGACAGCTCGCTGGGGTTTGGCGCCCTTCGGACGCTCAAACCAGGTATGGCCGCAGCTTGAACACTGGACTTCGCGCCCCTGCGGAGGGATCGCGGTGTTCGCCACCTCATACTGCGCTTCGCAATTTGGACAAGTCAGACGCATCAGGTCAGTACCATCTGTCGCGTATTCAGCATGCTCTTGACGTATCCCGCCCGGATTTTGGGTCGGTTTGCCCGACATTTTTGATGCTGGCATGATCGTGGTCTTGCGCTGCAATTGCAACTGCCAAGACGCAGGGTTAACAAAGCCCCGGCACCTTCAGGAGTTCACCTGCCCATGATCGAGCTTGCACATGTCGCATTCGGCTATGGAAAACGGCGGTTGTTTGCGGATGTCAGCCTGTCTTTGGATGAAGGCGATTTCTTCTTTCTGACGGGACCGTCCGGGGCTGGCAAGACCACCTTCATGCGTCTTTGTTATTTGGACCTGCTTCCCGAGAAGGGCAGCGTCAGGGTCTTTGGAACTGAGGCGCGTAATTTGCGGCGCGATCAAGTTGCGCTGACACGCCAGCGTATCGGGGTCGTGCATCAGGATTGTCAGTTTCTCGAACATCTGAGCGTGGCCGAGAACATCGCGCTTCCTCTCACCGTAGGTGGACGTGAAGTGCCCGTTGGAGATCTGAACGAGCTCTTGAACTGGGTCGGACTCTCCGATCACCGCGATGCACTTCCCGCGCAACTCTCAGGGGGGGAACGGCAACGCGCTGCGCTGGCCCGTGCGGTAATGATGGACCCCGATGTAATCCTGGCAGATGAGCCAACCGGAAACATCGACTGGGACATGTCGAAACGCCTGTTAACGCTTTTGGTTGAGCTTAACAAAATGGGCAAAGCGATTTTGCTTGCCACGCATGATCTCGCTTTGATCCGTCAGGCAAAAACGCAGGCCTCGACGCGCGTGCTTCGCCTGGCTGGGGGTGAATTGCAGACAGCCGGAGCGGACCTATGAGCGACACCCGCATTGATCTTCGCGCCAATGACATTGTACCGCCTTCCGGATTTACCGCCCGGCTTACGCTTTTTACATCGGCCGCAATGGCCTTTCTTGCGGTTTTTGCTGTGGCGCTGTCGCTTGCAAGCACGCAACTGGCCACGCGGTGGTCCGAAGCTATGGCCCGCACAGCCACGATCCGCCTGTCGGCCCCTGCAGGACAAGTCGAAGCACAGACGCGGGCTGTGCTTACTGCGCTGGAGACAACACCAGGTGTCGCCTCGGCGCGGGTCTTGAGTGAGACCGAACAACAGGATCTGCTCGCCCCCTGGCTGGGGACAAACCTTCCTGTTGATACGCTTCCGATTCCGCGTCTAATTGAGGTGGTCGAGACACCTCAGGGCTTTGATGGAACCAACCTGCGCCTGCGGCTTACAGCAGAAGCGCCGGGTGCGGTTCTGGATGACCACACGAGGTGGCGTCGGCCATTTATTGCGGCTGCTGAACACCTGCGTTTCATCGGTTTGTTGTCGGTCGTTCTGATTGGCGGAGCGATGGCGGCCATGATCACGCTGGCGGCAAATTCTGCTCTTGCTGCGAACGCACAGGTTATTCGTGTTTTGCGCCTTGTGGGAGCGCGGGACATCGTTATCGCGCGGGCGTTTGTGCGGAGGTTTGCGGCGCGCGCGCTTGTCGGTGCGCTTGTGGGCGCGGCCACGGGGGTTGTTGCCTTGTTGTTTTTGCCTTCCGGGGGCGGGCCACAGACCATTTTCGACGATCTCGGCTTTTCCGGATCGAGCTGGTTTCTGGTGCCTCTGATTCCTCTGGGGGCGATTTCGGTGGCGTATTTTGCGACCCGATTTGCTGCACTGCGGATGCTGCGGAGGATGGCTTGATGCAATGGCTTCGGTCGCTGTTCTTCAATTTTCAGATGTACGCCATGATGGCGCTTATGGGGATCGCCTTCATCCCTGTCGTATTCCTGCGGAAGGATGGCGCCTATGTTGCGCTGCGAACCTATTGCCGCTATGTCCGCTGGACCGCCGCCTGGATTGTCGGGCTGAAGACGGAGATCCGCGGCCAAGTGCCTGAGGGCGAGCTTCTGATTGCCGCCAAACACCAGAGTTTTCTGGACATCATCATGATCGTGTCGGTTATTCCAAAGCCCCGATTTGTGATGAAGCAAGAACTGAAATACGCGCCGTTCCTGGGCTGGTACGCATCGCGCATCGGCTGTGTTCCGGTTGATCGGGGCAAGAAGGGGAAGGCCGTACAGCAAATGGTCGCAGGCGTAACCGACCCTGAAGCGCCCAAAGGCCAGTTGGTAATTTATCCGCAGGGAACTCGCGTCGCAGCGGGGGCCTACAAAAGCTACAAGATCGGAGTTGGCGCGCTGTATGCGGCGCTGGAACAACCGGTGGTACCTGCAGCTACAAACGTCGGCGTGTTCTGGCGTCGCCATGGCATCATGCGCAAACCAGGCTTGGCGGTGGTTGAATTTCTTCCGGAAATTCCACCCGGGCGCGCGATAGGTGCCTTTATGCACGAAGTCGAAGAACACGTAGAGGCTGCCTCCAACCGATTGATGGTTGAGGCAGGGTTCCCCGAAGATCGCTTACCGCAGGGACGCGCGATTGAAAGCCCAGCCTGACGCTGCGTTTGCATTGCTGCGCGTGCAAATCGCTCTTGCAGCCACCTGAGCAATAATCTATCTCCGCGCGCAGGTTTTGACGAAATATCCTTACTTAAGGGAGTTCCTCGATGAGTTTCCGCATTCAGCCGCAGGCGCCCGCGCGACCAAACCGCTGTCAATTGTTCGGACCCGGATCACGCCCCGCGATCTTTGAAAAGATGGCGGCATCGGCCGCAGATGTGATCAATCTCGATCTTGAAGACTCTGTGGCTCCAGACGACAAACCGGAGGCACGCAAGAACATCATCCAGGCGATTGGGGACATCGACTGGGGCTCCAAATATCTCAGCGTTCGGATCAACGGGCTCGATACCCCTTACTGGTACCGCGATTTAGTCGACCTGCTGGAGGGCGCCTCGGACCGGATTGATCAGATCATGATCCCAAAGGTGGGGTGTGCTGCAGACATCTATGCTGTTGACGCACTGACCACGGCGGTCGAGACTGCCAAAGGGCGTAGCAAGCCCATCAGTTTCGAGGTGATCATCGAATCTGCAGCCGGTATTGCCCATGTTGAAGAGATCGCAGCTGCCTCGCCACGCCTCCAGGCAATGAGCCTCGGAGCCGCAGATTTTGCCGCGTCTATGGGGATGCAGACCACCGGTATCGGTGGGACCCAGGAAGACTACTACATGATCCGCGAGGGTGTGAAACACTGGTCGGACCCGTGGCATTGGGCGCAGGCCGCCATTGTCGCGGCATGCCGGACCCACGGTGTGCTTCCGGTTGATGGTCCGTTCGGTGATTTCTCGGATGATGAAGGCTTTGTTGCGCAGGCCAAGCGATCTGCAACGCTTGGAATGGTCGGCAAGTGGGCGATCCACCCCAAGCAAGTCTCGCTGGCAAACGAGGTCTTTACGCCATCAGCCGAAGCCGTTTCGGAGGCGCGTGAAATTCTGGCAGCCATGGAGCAGGCCAAAAGGGATGGTGCAGGTGCGACGGTCTACAAGGGCCGCCTCGTTGACATAGCATCGATCAAACAGGCCGAGGTTATCGTCCGGCAGTCCGAGATGATCGCGGGGTGAGAATTCACCCTGCAAATACCTCAAAGGTCTTACAAGCAGCGCCCTGCGATCTTACTCAGGCAGATTAAACACACGTGTCGGGTGCAGCATACCGGCGCGATAGATTCCCACGGCGACCGGTACGCCCTTGCAGGATGCCCATGCCTCTTCCCCGTAGTCGGCTTCTGACGCGATAACTTCCGCCGGGTTGCCGTGGCGCAAGCGCGTTGCAGCCTCCGGTCCGCAGCGCGCCTCGGGAACCTGCGCAAGCCCCGTTTCCAGCGGCATAAGCAGCGCTTCGAGTTGAGGATCTTTGGCCTTGGCGACAATGGCTTCAAAGTCCGCAACATCAGCGATCTTGAACGGTCCCGACCAGATGCGGCGCAGATCGCGCACATGGCCGTAGCATCCTAGCGTCTCGCCGAGGTCGCGAGCAATTGCGCGCACATAGCCGCCTTTTCCGCAAATCAGCTCCAGCGTGACATGATCTTTGTCGGGCCGATTTAGGAAGATCAGGCTCTTGACAAAAAGTGGTCGGGCCGCAAGCGCCAAATCCTCGCCGGTCCGAGCCCGGGCATAGGCCCGCTGTCCATCAATCTTCACCGCTGAGAACTGGGGGGGAACTTGTTGGATCTCTCCCTCAAAATCAGGCAATGCAGCGCGAATCTCATCGTCAGATGGTCGCAGGTTCGAAGTCGCTATGACTTCCCCTTCTGCGTCATCTGTGTTGGTTGCCTGGCCGAAACGCACCGTGAAGCGATATGCTTTTAGAGCATCGGTAATGTAAGGAATAGTTTTCGTAGCTTCGCCGAGCGCAATGGCAAGAATGCCTGTCGCGTCCGGGTCGAGTGTACCTGCGTGTCCCGCTTTTTTTGCGTCAAACGCCCAGCGGATCTTGTTGACCACCGCGTTGGAACTGAGCCCTGCGGGTTTGTCGATGGCCAGCCAGCCGGAAATATCGCGGCCCTTCTTGCGCCGTGCCATTGATCAGTCTCCGTCCAGATCCTGACCAAGATCCTGGCGGACGCGCTCTTCGTTCAACAGGCGTCGGGTTTCGTCCATTCGGTCAAAGGTTTCGTCAATCTGGAACCGGAGTTCGGGCGAGAACTTAAGGGTCAGCTCCTTGGATACGGCGCGTCGCAGCTCATGGCGGTTGCGGCGCAGCGCTTCCAGCGCCTCCTCTCGACGGTCACCTCCGAGAGGCAGGACAAAGGCCGTCGCGACCTTGAGATCGGGGGAGGTGCGCACCTCGCCGACAGTGATCGACATGCGGTTGAGGTCCGGATCGTGCACATCGCCCTGCGACAGGACCGAGGACAAAGTGCGGCGGATCAATTCCCCGACGCGGAGCTGTCTCTGGGACGGACCGCCGCCCGTATCAAATCTTGATTTCGCCATGCCTGGATCCTTTTCAGAGCGCCGGTGTACCGCCGCAGGATTGATGTTGCAACCATGGCCGTTTGCGCCCGACGGTCCTGCGCGATAAGACGCGAGGCGTAACTCTTGCAAGGGACGAAGACATGGCCGATTTGCCGGGGATCGTTGTCACAGGGGGCTCTGGCCGGATGGGTCAGATGCTGATCGAGACGGTGCGCGCATCAGAGCGGGCGCGGCTTGTTGGTGTGACAGAGCGGCCTGGCCACGCTTGGATCGGAGCCGATGTCGGAACGGCTATGGGCGGCAGCGCGCTGGGCGTTACCGTGACCGACGATCCACTCGAAGCCTTTGTCACCGCGCAGGCCGTCATTGATTTCACGGCACCAGCCGCGACCGTGGCGCATGCCGAGCTGACCGCGCAGGCGCGTGCTGTGCACGTGATTGGAACGACGGGATTTTCCGACGAAGACCTGCGGCATCTGGATGCCGCCGCGCGCCATGCGGTGATTGTGCGTGCGGGCAATATGAGCCTCGGAGTGAACCTTTTGGTCAAACTGACTGAGCGCGTCGCCGCGGCTTTGGATGCCGACTACGATATTGAGGTTATAGAGGCGCATCACCGCCACAAAGTCGATGCACCTTCCGGAACGGCTCTGATGCTCGGGGAAGCGGCTGCGCAGGGTCGGGGTGTAAAACTCGCGGAGGTCGCAGACCGTGCGAGGGACGGGATCACCGGAGCACGAACGCGCGGTGCCATTGGCTTCAGTGCCATTCGCGGTGGCGATATAGTCGGTGAGCATGACGTCCTGTTTGCAGCGGACGGCGAGCGTATTGTTTTGCGCCATGCCGCCTCAGACCGATCCGTTTTTGCCCGGGGGGCGCTAAAAGCCGCGCTTTGGGGCCAGAACCAGAATCCGGGCGCCTATGACATGATGGATGTCCTGGGACTTTGACCGGCAAGGGTTTGCCCACGTCATTGCTCACGGGGGTGTGAAGAGAAAATTACATCCACTGATACAGTTCTAAACGTACCAGTGGTTATTGAATCAAATGTTGCGGGGCTACCCATGAGACCGACACAGATCCTTTTTGGTGTTTTTCTCGCCACCGGCCTGAGTTTTTCAGGCGGCACTGCGATTGCGTTTGAGCGGGTGATCTCCGAAAATCGGTTCGTTGAACTGGTTGAGGGAAAGTCCCTCTCACTTCTGCGCCCGTTGCTGTTGCGATCCGCGGTTGTCCTGGAAGTGTCAAGCGATGGGGACATCACCGGCACGGCAATGCGGAAACCAGTCAAAGGCGCATGGCAATGGAGAGATGGATTCTTCTGCCGCGACCTTGCCTATGGGGATCGCGATCTTGGGCCCAATTGTCAGGTTGTCGAAGTTAAAGACGACGAGATCCGGTTTATCGCGGATCAGGGGCAGGGCGATCGCGCTGACTTTCGGCTGAAGAACTGACCCTTCTGGGATCAGAAATCGATCGCAATTCCTTTCTTTTCCCAGTCTCCGAACCTGACAGGTTCAGGACCGTCCCGGCCTCCGAGCTCAGGCGGTAAAGCGGGTAGATTGCCCTTCTTTGCCTTGCGGATATCGGCTTCCTCCAAAGCTCGGCGCGCGGCTTCGGGCAATGCCGCGCGGCGTGCTTCTTCTTCTGCGGACAGCGGCGGCAGGTCTTGCGTTGGTTCCTTGTCACTCATACCGGGGTGATATACGGCCCTGGGGAATTGAGGCAATCCCATCTGTGAGGGCGCAGCTTGCCAGACGAAGATTCACACAGCGCGCGCGCAGGTGCACTGGCACTTATGACGGGCGTGCTCGAAGACGGGGTCGCGCTCGCGGACCTGACCGGCCGAAAAACCGGCGCGTTTGCTGCCCTGCAACCGAACGACCGCGCCCGTGCCCAGCGCCTTGCAACCGAAACACTGAGACATTTGCGCACCTGCGATCAGATGTTGGGGCCGTTTTTGCGCATGGCGCCGCGGCTTTACGTACACAATGCGCTTCGGTTGGCGACGTATGAAATACTTGGCACGAGGGCCGCGGCGCATGGCGTGGTAAGCGCGGCAGTTGATCTTGTCCGCCGCGCGCAACCCGACAGCAAAGCGCCCGGGCTTGTAAACGCGGTTCTGCGGAATGTCGCCCGTCGCGACCCTGCAGACTGGTCTTCGGCGCCTCCGGCATCTTTGCCAAAGCCGTTCAGAAAACCGCTGGTTGCCGCGTGGGGGAGCAAGACGGTTGCCGCTATGGAGGGTGTGCAGGCACAAACCCCGCCGCTGGACCTGACCCTTAAAGACCCCGCCGAAGCAAAGGTTTGGGCGTCGCGGCTCGACGCCAGGGTTTTGCCAAGCGGAAGCCTGCGCCTTGACGCCGGTCAGCACGTGAGCGCCTTGGCTGGCTATGATGACGGCGCGTGGTGGGTGCAGGACGCCGCCGCCGCACTGCCGGCACAATGCCTCGGCGAAATTGCAGGCAATCGTGTGCTGGATATGTGCGCGGCTCCCGGCGGAAAGACCTTGCAACTTGTGGCATCAGGGGCAGCGGTCACAGCGCTCGATATCTCCGAAACCCGCATGGCCCGGGTGCAAGAGAACCTTGCGCGGACAGGGCTCACTGCCCAGCGAGTGGTGGCAGATGCTCTGGAGTTCAAACCTGATGAACAGTTCGACGCGATCCTGCTCGACGCCCCGTGCTCCGCGAGCGGAACCGTGCGGCGGCACCCGGACTTGCCTTACCTCCGCGATCTGAATGACCTGTCCGGAGTCGTTGCTCTGCAGGCCTCCCTGCTCGATCAGGCAGTGGCCTGGTTACGGCCGAGAGGGCGTCTTGTCTATGCGACCTGCTCGCTGATGCCGTCAGAAGGCGAAGCACAGGCCGAGGCAGCCTTGGCGCGCCACCCCGATTTGCGACAGGATGATCTGTCGAGGTTCACTGTTGAATTCGGTTTGCCTGAGGCGTGTGCTGTACCCGGAGGAGGGATGCGCCTGCGCCCGGATATGTGGGCGGACGAAGGCGGGCTCGACGGCTTTTTCATCGCAGCTTTTACAAAACTCCGCTGACCCGCATTTTGGGCGGTGACTTGTGTGCGTGTGACTCCTAAAGTCGCCCTGATTTTCGAGCAGGCATAGAAGACCACAGGGACGCATGACCGGCAGCCTCAAGTATGACCTTGAGCGATCCACGGGGTCGCGGGCGTTGCGCTACCGCGCAGGCGACGGGTTGCGTGCCTGGCGCGCGGGTCTGGCGCCTCCGCCAACTGCATTGCACAGTATGCCGCAACCTCAGAGCTTCGGAGATGTGGCCAGGGGACGTCAGCTGCTCGCCGGGCTTGTCCGTCTTGATGGAGAGGTTGTCGAGGCTCCAGGCGCCAGTCTTTGGGACATACTGGAGGGTGCCAAAGGCCCCGGGGCCCAGGCATTGCACGGTTTCAAATGGCTGGACGATCTGGCAGCGCTCGGGGGTCCCCAGGCGCAGGCCCTTGCGCAAAGCTGGCTCTCGGACTGGATTGCACGGTTCGGTCGCGGTGGTGGACCGGGCTGGACCCCGGATTTAACGGCACAGCGGATCATGCGATGGATCGCGCATGCCCTATTTCTTCTAGGAGGTCCGGGGTCGTCCCTCTCGCGTGCCTATTTTCGGGCGCTCGGACAGCAGGGCGTCTTCCTGAGTCATCGTTGGAAGACAGCGCCCTCGGGACGGCCCCGCTTCGAAGCTCTTGCTGGTATGATTTACGCGGGGATGAGCCTCTCTGGTCTCGAGGACAGTGTCGCGCCGGCAAAGGCCGAACTGGACAAGGTCTGTGCGTCCGAGATCGATGCCCAAGGCGCACTTGCAACCCGCAATCCGGAGGATCTGCTTGAGGTTCTCATGCTGCTCACCTGGGCGGCGGATGCGCTGGAAGACCGGCGCGAAACACCAGGGGTCGAGCATGTCCGCGCGATCGCCAGGATTGCTCCCACCATACGGGCACTGCGTCATTCCGATGGAAGCCTTGTACGATGCCATGGCGGCGGTCGCGGCACGACCGGGATGCTGGACGAGGCTCTGTCGCGGACCGGAGTGACCGAGGTCGCCTCGGCACCCGTGGTGATGGGCTATGCACGGCTTGTCGGTGGCGGCACGTCAGTCATCGCCGACGCAGCCGCGCCCCCGATTGGAGCGGGAACTTTGACCGGTCACGCAAGCACGCTGGCCATTGAGGTCACGTCAGGCGCGTTCCCGCTTGTGGTGAATTGCGGAGCGGGAACAACCTTCGGCCCCGAATGGCAGCGCGCGGCGCGGGCCACAGCGTCCCATTCGACGCTTAGCGTTGAGGGAACCTCTTCGTCGCGCTTGACCACCCGGAGCAAAGACCCGCATGCGCGAGAGGTGCTCGCCGATATCCCGACGCTGGTGGCAGCGCAACCGTTCGAAGATGCGGACACCTCTGGTTTGCTGATGACCCACAATGGCTATGTTCCCACCCACGGCCTTGTGCATGCGCGTCACCTGACCCTGTCCGAAACCGGCAAGGTCCTCGAAGGCTCCGATACTCTTGCGGCAGCCGAACCGGCTGCAAAGCTCACCTGTGACAGGGCGCTTGCGGCAACCAGCGGCAAGGGAATTCCGTTTTCCGTGCGATTTCACATTGCGCCTGGTGTGGATGCAGAGCTCGACATGGGCGGAGCGGCGGTATCCTTGGTTCCGGAGAATGGCGAGGTATGGGTATTCCGCGCAAAGGGCGCGGCGATCTCGATGGCGCCGAGCGCGTTTCTGGAACGTGCGCGACTGAAACCGCGGGCCACAAAGCAGATCGTGCTGTCCGGGCGCTTGTTCGGATACTCGGCAGATGTGCGTTGGAGCTTCACGCGCATCGAGTAGCCATTTCGCACCGGGGCGGATATAGACCGGCGGAATCGTTTGTGTCGCTTCTTCTGACATTCCAAGGACTGTTTGCCGATGACTGATCTCGTCCCCATGCGCCGTGCCCTCATTTCCGTGTCCGACAAAACCGGGCTGGTCGATTTCGGTAAGGCGCTCGCGGCGCGGAGCGTGGAGCTTATCTCGACCGGAGGGACGGCAAAAGCCTTGCGCGACGCGGGCCTTGAGGTGCGGGATGTGTCAGAGCTTACCGAGTTTCCTGAGATGATGGATGGCCGGGTAAAGACGCTGCATCCAAAGGTGCATGGCGGTCTTCTGGCGCTCCGCGACAATGTTGCCCATGTCTCTGCCATGAACAGGCACGGGATTGAGCCCATCGATTTGCTTGTGGTCAATCTGTACCCCTTTGAAGAAACCGCAGCACAAGGCGCTGACTACGCGACCTGCATTGAGAATATCGATATCGGTGGACCCGCAATGATCCGTGCCGCGTCAAAGAACCATGGCTTTGTCAGCGTTGTAACCGACATTGCCGACTATGATGCGCTTCTTGCGGAGCTCGACGCTCACGACGGGGCCACGAGCTATCCTTTTCGGCAACAGCTTGCTCTGACTGCATATGCACGCACAGCAGCCTATGATGCCGCTGTATCAAGCTGGATGGCAGACGCGCTTGAGGTCGCTGCACCACGCCGCCGGGCCCTGTCAGGGACGCTTGCGCAAACCTTGCGATATGGCGAGAACCCGCACCAAACGGCAGCGTTTTACCTTGACGGAACGGATCGCCCCGGCGTGGCAACCGCCACCCAGCTCCAGGGCAAGGCGTTGAGCTACAATAACATCAACGATACCGATGCAGCATTTGAGCTGGTCAGCGAATTTGCCCCGGAAGAGGGGCCAGCCTGCGCGATTATCAAGCATGCAAACCCCTGTGGCGTCGCGAAGGGCGCGACCCTTTCGGAGGCCTATAACAAGGCTTTTATTTGCGACCAGACGTCTGCCTTCGGGGGCATAATTGCTTTGAACCAACCGCTCGACGGTCCCACAGCCGCGGAGATTTCGAAGATCTTCACCGAGGTTGTCATCGCGCCGGGGGTCGACGACGATGCCTTGAGTATTTTTGCAAAGAAGAAGAACCTCAGGCTTCTGACCACAGACACTGTGGCGGATCCGCAGGCGGCCAGCCTTACAGTGCGACAGGTCTCCGGCGGGCTTCTGGTGCAGGATAAGGACAACGGCCACGTCGCGACAGGGGACCTGACGGTAGTCACCAAGCGTGCCCCCACTGACACTGAGCTTTCCGATCTTCTCTTTGCTTGGAAAGTTGCAAAGCATGTGAAGTCAAACGCAATTATTTATGTCAAAAATGGAGCCACTGTTGGGGTTGGAGCGGGTCAGATGAGCCGGGTCGACAGCGCGCGCATAGCGGCACGCAAATCGTCCGATATGGCCGAAGCCCTTGGTCTCGATGTTCCGCTGATCAGGGGCTCTGTGGTAGCGTCGGATGCGTTTTTTCCCTTTGCCGACGGGTTGCTGACGGCCGCCGAAGCGGGAGCTACCGCAGTAATTCAGCCCGGCGGATCGATGCGCGACGACGAGGTTATCGCGGCCGCAGATGCGGCAGGGCTTGCCATGGTTTTCACGGGCATGCGGCATTTCCGGCACTGAGCGAAACATGCGTACGCTTTGGGTGACAGCCATAGTAGCCTTCGGGTTAGACCAGCTCTCGAAGTGGTTGGTGGTGCATGTAATGGAGCTGTCCCGCCTTGGTGTCATTGAGGTGTTCCCGCCGTTTCTAACCTTTCGGATGGGATGGAACCGGGGCATTAATTTCGGTCTCTTCGGCGGCGGGGAAGCCTCGCGCTGGGTGCTTATAGGATTGGCTGTCGCAATTTGCGGGGTCGTGATTTACTGGACCCGCCGGGAGCGCCGGGATCAGCGTGTGATGGTTGCGACCGGGCTACTCATCGGCGGCGCCTTGGCGAATGTCCTCGACAGGCTTTTGTATGGGGCAGTTGCCGATTTTCTGAATATGAGCTGCTGCGGCATTCGCAACCCTTACACATTCAACGTTGCCGATATTTCCATCTTTATTGGGGCAATTGGTCTTGCGTTCTGGTCCGGACGGACGGCGGAAAGCACGTGACGTGTGGCGGTCAATGGGGTAATCAGGCGCAAAAGACCACGGAGGCAGACATGCAACGACCGTTCATCAGGCGCGCCGCGGGGGTAATAGTCCTTTCGGTGCTTGCAGCCTGCGGTGGGTCCGACTCCGAGACCACATCGACCAATCTCATGAATATCCGGTCCTCGACAAACACGCCGGATGAATTTGGTATTCTTCCGGTCCGGCCGATGGAAATGCCAAGTGATTTCACTCAACTTCCGTCCCCGACACTCGGCGGGGCCAACAGGACGGACCCGACCCCGCGTGCGGATGCAATTTTGGCGCTTGGCGGACGCCCGGAGCGCGCCCAGCCACAGGGCCAGATTCCAGGATCAGATGCCGGTCTTGTAAATTATACGTCGCGATTTGGTCGGGAGAACACAGTGCGTGCCGAGCTTGCGGCTGAGGATCTTGAGTTTCGCAGGAGCAATCCGGGCCGGCCTCTCGAGCGCTGGGCGAACCTGAATACATATTTTGATGCCTACGAGGATGAGTCTCTGGATCGGCATCGTGAGCTGCAACGTGTCCGCAACGGCGGTGCCCGTAACGTCTCTGCTCCTCCGGACACTTCAGACAACTGACCTGCTCACATGCGCGTTGGTGGGGTTGAACCGGCGTCTTAAGATCGTACCTTCTGTCCAAACTCAGGCAGGAGACCCACGATGATGCGTTGGATTGCGGCGGCTTTCGCTCTTTCGGTGTGTGCAGTACCCCTGAAGGCAGATGAAGACGTGACCACATTCACGCTTGAAAACGGGCTTGAAATTGTTGTCATCGAAGACCATCGCGCGGCTGCAGTGACGAACATGCTCTGGTACCGGACGGGCGCCGCAGACGAGCCCCCCGGGAAGTCCGGGATCGCACACTTCCTGGAGCACCTTCTGTTCAAGGGCACAGAAACTCTGGAACCTGGGGAGTTCTCTGCCATTGTCGAAGCGAACGGAGGATCGGACAACGCGTTCACCTCCTGGGATTACACAGGGTATTTTCAGCGGGTCGCAGCTGACCGTCTTGAACTTATGATCGAGATGGAAGCGGACCGGATGTCAAATCTTGTGCTGACCGACGAGGTTGTCTTGCCGGAGCGCGATGTAATCCTGGAGGAACGGAGCCAAAGGATCGACAATTCTGCCGGCGGAATTTTCGGAGAGCAGAGGCGCGCGGCGCAATATCTCAACCATCCCTACGCGCTCCCAATCATCGGATGGCGGCATGAGATGGAGAACCTGAGCCGTGAGGACGCGCTCGCGTTCTACGACACTTTCTACTCTCCCAATAACGCAATTCTGATTGTTGCCGGCGATGCTGACCCCGATGAAGTGCTTCAGATGGCCCAGAGGCATTTCGGTCCTATCCCTGCAAATCCGGATCTGCCAGAACGCATACGTCCGCAGGAGCCTCCTCAGCTTGCCGAGCGTCGGATTTCTTATTCGGACGCGCGCGTTGCGCAGCCTTACGTTCTGCGCACCTATCTTGCGCCCGAACGCGACGCCGGGTCTCAGGAAGTGGCGGCTGCACTCACCCTGTTGGCGGAACTGCTGGGTGGGTCGAGCGCGACATCCGTTCTTGGCGGGACCCTTGAGTTCGAAGAACAGCGTTCGGTGTATACGGCTGCATTTTACAACGGGTTGTCTCTCGATGACACGTCCTTTGGGTTTATAAACGTGCCTGCGGCCGGCGTATCGCTGCAAGAGGCTGAAGCTGACCTGGACCGGGTCGTCGCGCAGTTTGTTGAAGACGGCGTCGATGAGGCCGCGCTTGAGCGGATCAAGATGCAATTGCGCGCGGCGCAGATTTACAGCCGTGACAGTGTGGGCGGTCGCGCGCGGCAATACGGCACTGCGCTCACCTCGGGCCTGACGGTGGAGGATGTTCAGGCGTGGCCGGATATTCTTCAGGCTACTACGTCCGAACAGATCATGGCCGCCGCGGAGATGGTCTTTGACCGCCGTAAATCGGTCACCGGTTGGCTTATGCGCGAAGGCTCTGAGGAGGTGATGCAATGACGCGGTTTTTTGGTGCGCTTTCGGCGCTGATCCTGTCGGCCATGCCGGTCTGGGCGATCGTTGATATTCAGGAAGTGAAATCGCCGGGCGGGATCACTGCGTGGCTGGTAGAAGATGACGCAATTCCCTTTGTGGCCCTTGAAATTAGGTTTCAGGGAGGGGCGGCACTTGATCCCGAGGGCCAGCGCGGCGCGGGTTACTTCATGACAGGCCTTCTGAACGAAGGCGCGGGAGAATTCGACGCGCGCGCCTATGCGACACGCAGCGAAGAACTCGCCGCAAGTTTCGATTTCGAGATTTTCGACGACTCGATGTCGGTCTCGGCGCGATTTTTGACCGAAAATCGGGACGAAGCCGTGGAACACCTGCGGATTGCCTTGCAGGAACCCCGGTTTGACGCGGATGCCATTGAACGCTTGCGAGGGCAGATCGTGTCCTTGATCGCATCAGACGAGAAAGACCCCGACAAGATCGCTGCGACAACGTTCGATGCGCTGGCCTTCCCGGGCCATCCTTATGCCACAGCGCGCGAAGGAACGGCCGAAACGGTTGGCGCCATGACCCGGGAAGATATTGTCGCTGCCCACCAGAACACGTTTGCCCGCGATCGGATTTTTGTAGGTGCGGCAGGCGACATTACTCCGCAAGAGCTCGGTGCGTTGCTGGATACATTGCTCGGCGGTTTGCCTGAATCGGGAGCGCCACTCCCGTCCGATGCGACCTACGCGTTGGAGGGTGGCGTGACAGTGGTTCCCTACGCCACGCCTCAATCCGTTGCCCGGTTCGGGCATGAGGGTCTTTCGCGGGATGACGACGATTTTTTTGCGGCCTTCGTACTTAATCAGATTGTCGGTGGTGGGGGGTTCAACAACCGCTTGATGGAAGAAGTCCGGGTTAAACGCGGGCTCACCTATGGGATTGGCAGTTACCTTCTGGCGCTCGACAGTGCTGCACTCTACCTGGGTCAGTTTAGTTCCGACAATTCCAGGATAGCCGAGGCGATAGAGGTCATAAGAACGCAATGGGCAGATGTTGCGGAGAATGGCGTCACTGCGGAAGAACTGGAGGCAGCCAAGGTTTATTTGACCGGAGCCTATCCGCTTCGCTTCGATGGAAATGGCCGTATCGCGAGTATCATGGTTGGTATGCAGATGGACGATCTGGGGCTGGACTATATTCCCACCCGCAATGACAAAGTACGAGCGGTAACTGTTGAGGACCTTAAGCGTGTGGCCAATCGCCTGCTTCGGCCTGAGGATCTGCACTTTGTTGTCGTCGGTCAGCCCGAAGGGTTGGAGACGAACTAACGCTAGGCGACTCGCAGTAGTCCTGCTAGATAATGGGGTATGCCTGCAGCAAGCCCCAAGATAGAGACTTTTCCACAGGATGTGGTGATACGACAGCTTGACGAGGCGGCGATCAATCGGATTGCAGCCGGGGAAGTTGTCGAGCGGCCGGCCTCCGCCGCGAAAGAGCTTATTGAAAACGCACTCGACGCGGGGGCGACACGGATTGAGGTTTGCTACGCGGACGGCGGAAAGACTCTTTTGCGGGTTACAGACGACGGGATCGGTATTCCGGCAAACCAGCTTCGTTTGGCCTTGTCTCGGCATGCAACCTCGAAGATCGATGGCTCTGACCTTCTGAATATTCAGTCCTTTGGGTTTCGTGGCGAGGCGCTTCCCTCGCTTGGTGCGGTCGGCCGGCTGACGATCACATCTCGTGCCCGCGGTGCCCCGGAAGCTGCAGAAATTTCAGTAAAGAGTGGTGCCATCGGGCAAGTCACACCCGCAGCGCTTGGTGTTGGTACAACGGTGGAGCTACGCGACCTCTTTTGTGCTACGCCAGCGCGCTTGAAGTTTCTGCGCTCAGACCGCGCTGAGGTGCAAGCTATTGCGGAGACGGTCAAACGTCTTGCGATGGCGGAACCCTCGGTCGGTTTTGTGCTGCGCGATCTGTCTGGCACCGGGGCGGCCCGGGAAACGTTCCGCTTCGATCCTGAGACGGGCGACTTGTTCGAAGCTCTTCACCGTCGTCTTGCTCAGATACTTGGTAAAGACTTTGCCGAGAATGCCCTGCGCATCGATGCTGAGCGCGAAGGGCTACGCCTGACCGGATACGCAGCGCTGCCCACGTATTCTCGAGGGGCCGCTGTGGCCCAGTTCCTGTTCGTTAACGGTCGGCCGGTGCGCGACAAGGTTTTGGTCGGCGCCTTGCGTGCCGCCTACGCGGATTTCCTGAGCCGAGACCGGTACCCGGCGGCCGTTCTGTTCTTGGAATGTCCGCCGGAGCGTGTCGATGTAAATGTTCACCCCGCAAAAACGGAAGTTCGGTTCCGCGAGCCCGGACTTGCGCGCGGTTTGGTGATCACGGCTCTGAAGCACGCATTGGCACAGGCGGGCCATCGTGCATCTAGCACCGTTGCCGCGCAGACGCTCGGGGCCTTTGCGCCCGAGCCCGCGGGCCCTGCGCGGGTGTATCAGATGGACCGGCCCGCCCAAGCCAGCCTGGGCCGGGCTCAGGCGTGGCAGGCGCCGCCCCTGCCGGACGGGTTTGCGGAAACCCCTTCAGCGCGGGTGGAGCCCGAACCGGCGCAAGCCGAGGATCTTCTGCAAAAGCCACTTGGGGCCGCGCGCGCGCAGATCCACGAAAACTACATCGTCGCGCAGACCGAGACAGGAATGGTGCTGGTGGACCAGCATGCTGCGCATGAACGTCTGGTCTATGAGAAACTCAAGCGCCAAACGCAGGAGAATGGCGTGCCAAGCCAGGCTCTTCTGATCCCGGAGACTGTTGATTTTTCAGAGGAGGACTGCGCGCGGCTTCTCGCGCTATCGGAAGATCTTGGCCGCCTTGGTCTGTCAATTGAGCCATTTGGCCCCGGAACACTTGCCGTCCGCGCGACACCCGCCGTGCTGGGAACTGTCAAGGCCGACGCGATTCTGAGGGACATTCTGGATGAGCTTGATGACACTGGCGGGTCAGACGTTCTTCAATCGAGGATCGAAGCCATCTTGTCCCGGATGGCCTGCCACGGATCAGTCCGCTCCGGTCGGCGCATGACTGCGGACGAGATGAACGCGTTGCTGCGGGAAATGGAAGAGACGCCACATTCAGGTCAATGCAACCACGGGCGTCCGACCTATGTCGCGCTCGCCCTCGATGACATAGAAAAATTGTTTGGTCGCAAATGATGGAACCGTTCGGATACTCATTGGACTTGAGCGACCCGGTTGTTGTTCTGAGCGGGGTCATTGCAGGTGTCGCTGTGCTTTTGCTCTTCATGGTCACTGCGGTTTGGCGCGCCTCCATCCGCGCGACCCGGACGACTGAACCTCTGGTGGCCCAGATCGGCGCGTTGAACTCCGCAGTGCAATCGCTCAACGAGGGTCAGCATGCGATGGGTGGTGGGCTCCGCTCTGTCTCCGAGGCGCAGGCCAATGCGCAGGTTCAGATGGTCCAGACTATGGAAGCTCGCCTTGCGCATGTTCAGCAACAGATGTCGGATACCCTGCATGCCAACGCGCTGAAGTCCGCAAATTCTATGTCCGAGATGCAGGCGCGTCTGAACGAGGTGCTGGCGGGCAGTTCCGAAAAGACAGCGAAATCACTCACGCAGTTGCAGGAGCGATTGGCGACCATCGACAAGGCGCAAACGAATATCGAAAAGCTTTCGGGCGACGTGCTGAGCCTCCAGGACATTCTGTCCAACAAGCAAACCCGGGGCGCCTTCGGCGAGATTCAGTTGGCCGATATCGTGTCAAAAGCGCTGCCATCGGATGCCTATGCGATGCAGGTGACGCTCAGCAACGGCAAGCGCGCCGATTGCCTAATTCGCTTGCCCAACCCACCGGGATCAATTGTGATCGACAGCAAATTTCCGCTGGAGGCATACGAGAAGCTTCGCGCCGCGCAGACACAGCCCGAGGCGCAACTGGCCGCCCGTGAGATGCGCACAGCGGTTCGCGCGCACATCAAGGCCATCTCAGAGAAGTATATCGTGGACGGAGAGACTGCAGACAGTGCCCTGATGTTTCTGCCGTCTGAAGCTGTCTATGCCGAACTGCATGCGAATTTTCCGGACGTCGTGCGCGAGGGGTTCGCGGCGCGCGTCTGGGTCGTCTCGCCAACAACCTGCATGGCCACGCTCAACACTATGCGAGCCGTACTCAAGGATGCCCGGATGCGGGAGCAGGCCGGTGCCATTCGCAAGACCCTTGGCCAACTGCACAGGGATGTGGAGCTGGTCCTAAGTCGGGTCGGGAAGCTCGAAAGCCATTTCAACATGGCGCGCAAGGATATCGACGATATCTCAGTGGCCGCTGAACGGGCCGGAAAACGCGCTGTCAAACTCGACAATTTCGACTTCCAGGAACTCGAAGCCGATGTCCGGCAGACATTGCCGGGTCCCGCTACCGCAGCGGAGTGAAAAGCGCCCGATCCGCCGTACAATCGCGTATCACGTCAGCGCCGCACTCGCGCGGCTCCAGATTTCTGGTCAGACAGATCCGAATTTCCTGAATCTGGTTTTCCTTGCAGGTCACCGTGAGCATATCGGCGGACAGGTTGGAGTTCGATTTCAGAAAGGCCTCTTCCACTACGTTTGCGGGCAGGCGGATGTCCCGATCCAGTTTGCGAAACACTTCGGGCCGCGCCACGGACCGATACGCACGTCTTGCGAGTGCATAATAGTCTTCCGACGGCAAACCAGAGCAGCGCCCGTGCTTTTTCCATTGGTGCCATGCAAGACCCGGCGAGCCATATATGTCGGCCTCGGCAGCCGTATCGCTGCGCGAGGGATTGCGGTGTGCCGTTCGGCAAAAGCTGGGCCAGCCTCGTTCATATTGCGGCCAGAGACCATGGAGCCCCCATCCTCGTGCGGCCCCTTCCTCGCATTCCGGCGCTCCGCGCGCATCCCCTTCCCGCAGACACCAGTTGGGAGACCAACTCAGGGCGAGAACATAGTAGTCAAATACGCCGGCGCGGTGATCTTGCGCTTCGCTGGCCCCGGAAAAGAGAGGCAGAATAGCCAAGAGACAGGCGGCGAGGCGTTGGCGCATTTCGGTCTTCCCATGACAGCGTTTGATCTCTATATACGCCGCAAGTTCCCCTACAGCGAGAACCCGCATCGCTCGCGATGCCGCCGGTTTCCGGCGCTGGGAGAGGCTTGGCTGGGGAGAGCGGTGCATCTGGCCCGCGGGATGTTCAGGAGAGACGAAAATGGCAAAACCTCTTATGGCGAAAGCGACAGCGGTCTGGCTGGTCGATAACACAACGCTCAGCTTCAAGCAGATCGCCGATTTCTGTGATCTTCATGAACTTGAAGTGCAGGGGATTGCCGACGGGGATGTTGCCGCGGGCGTTAAGGGCTTTGATCCCATCGCGAACAATCAGCTCGAGCAGTCAGAAATCGAAAAGGCTGAGGCCGATCCTGCTTATAAGCTGCAACTCAAGTATAACCCTGCCGCTGCTGGCGAAGAAAAGCGTCGTGGGCCTCGCTACACGCCGCTTTCCAAACGTCAGGACCGACCTGCCGCTATTTTGTGGCTGGTAAAGTTCCACCCGGAGCTGACCGATGGGCAGATTTCCAAGCTTGTGGGAACCACCAAGCCAACAATTCAGGCGATCCGCGAGCGTACCCATTGGAATATCCAGAATATCCAGCCGATCGACCCCGTCGCTCTCGGTCTTTGCAAACAATCTGAGCTGGACGCAGCAGTACAGAAAGCGGGAGCGAAGAAAGCTCGCGAAGGCGATCTGATGAGCGATGACGAGCGCCGCAAGCTGGTCTCGACCGAGCAGAGCCTGGGTATGGACACCGAGCCAAAGATCCCGACGGCAATCTCCGGTCTTGAGAGTTTCACTTTGCTTGGCGGAGAAGAAGAAGCAGAAGAGAACAAAAGCGATCTTGTTGACGCCGACAGTCTCTTCAATCTTCCGAGCGATAGCGACACGGATGAAGACGAACAGCCCTGAGCGCGGCTGAGCCTTGAAAAGAAGGGGTAGAACGCGTATCTGCCCCGTATTCGGACCATGTCAGGATAGACCCTATGGCAACGACAAATCCCCTTCAGTTTCTTCAGCAGGTTCGTGCTGAGGTTTCCAAGGTTACCTGGCCGACCCGGCGCGAGGTGATGCTGACATCCGTCATGGTGTTCATCATGGCAGTGCTGACCGCGATCTTTTTCTTTTTCGTGGATTGGATGATCCGCACCGGTCTTCAGGCGGTCCTGGGCTTCTTTGGGTCTTAAGCTTTCCTGCATAGCTTTGGCGTCGAAATCGGCGAAACGGCTGTTGAAATCGCTGCACTCTGGGGCTACACGCCACACTCATCCAAAAAACCAGCGTACTCCGATTCGAGCGGCACGCTGATTTTTGTTGGGAAAACGCCTGTTTCTGCAGGTCACACTTTGAAATTAGGGGCTTTGCTCCGTTAGAGACGCCCGGACTGGGCAGCAAGGATCGAGCGAGATGGCGAAACGGTGGTATTCGGTAAGCGTTCTCTCGAACTTCGAGAAGAAGATTGCCGAGCAGATCCGTCATGCTGTGGACGAAGCCGGTCTCCAGGAGGAGATCGAAGAGGTGCTCGTGCCAACTGAGGAAGTTATCGAAGTACGCCGCGGCAAGAAGGTCACGGCAGAGCGACGTTTTATGCCTGGCTATGTGCTTGTCCGGATGGATATGACCGATCAGGGCTATCACCTGATCAACAATATCAATCGTGTGACCGGTTTCCTTGGCCCGCAGGGCCGCCCGATGCCGATGCGCGACGACGAGGTAAACCAGATCCTGAACCGGGTCGAAGAAGGTGCAGAAGCACCACGCTCGCTGATCACCTTTGATATTGGCGAAGAGGTCAGTGTTACCGATGGTCCGTTCGAAGGTTTCTCCGGTTCGGTCGAAGAAGTCGACGACGAGAACAGCCGTCTGAAAGTAACGGTTTCGATTTTTGGCCGGGCGACCCCGGTCGAATTGGAATTCACCCAGGTCGCGAAGCAGACCTGAGGTGGCAAGCGTGGGAGGTGCGGCGCGCGCGCGTGTCCGGCCGAACCACGACAACAGAGCCCTGCTGACGCGTCGGCGTGGGTGTTGAAAAAGGAGAGGCCAAATGGCCAAGAAGCTTGTTGGCAGCATGAAGCTGCAGATCCCGGCCGGTCAGGCCAACCCGTCGCCGCCTGTAGGCCCGGCGCTGGGCCAGCGCGGGATCAACATTATGGAGTTCTGTAAAGCGTTTAACGCCAAAACGCAGGACATGGAGCAGGGTGCCCCATGCCCGACCGTGATCCAGTATTATCAGGACAAGTCCTTCACAATGGACATCAAGACGCCGCCGGCGTCGTACTATCTGAAAAAGGCCGCTGGCCTGAAGCCAGTCGGTAAGCGGAACCGCCCGAGAGGCGCTGAAAATCCGGGTCGGGAAACGGTGGCCTTTGTGACACCTGCACAGGTGCGCGAGATCGCTGAAGCCAAGATGCGCGACCTCAACGCCAACGACGTTGAGTCTGCTATGCAGATCATTCTCGGCTCCGCGAAGTCGATGGGTATCGAGGTGAAAGGGTAAGTCATGGCAAAGCTCGGAAAACGCACCCTCGCGGCCCGCGAAGCCTTCGCCGGCAAGGACAATGTGACGGTTGAAGAAGCCGTGGACCTGATCAAGGCGAGCGCGTCCGCCAAGTTCGACGAAACCGTCGAGATCGCAATGAACCTGGGGGTCGACCCACGTCATGCGGACCAGATGGTGCGCGGCGTAGTCAGCCTGCCCAACGGCACCGGAAAATCCGTGCGTGTCGCAGTGTTCGCGCGCGGCCCCAAAGCGGATGAGGCCAAGGAAGCCGGCGCGGATATCGTTGGCGCAGAAGACCTGATGGAAACCGTTCAGGGCGGTACGATCGAGTTCGATCGCTGCATTGCGACCCCTGATATGATGCCAATCGTCGGTCGTCTGGGTAAGGTGCTTGGACCCCGCAACCTGATGCCAAACCCCAAGGTCGGCACCGTGACCATGGACGTCAAACAAGCTGTGCAGGACGCCAAGGGCGGTCAGGTGCAGTTCAAGGCCGAAAAAGCAGGCGTCGTTCATGCCGGGATCGGCAAAGCGTCGTTCGAACCAGGGAAACTGGCCGAGAACGTGCGCGCCTTCGTGGATGCCGTGGCTAAGGCCAAACCGACCGGTGCCAAGGGCGCCTATATGCAGAAAATCGCGCTGAGCTCCACAATGGGGCCCGGTGTCACGGTTGCAATCGACAACGCGACCGGAAACGATTGATCTTGATTGCAGCGCGAGGCGTCAAGCCTTGCGCTGCAGCCGTCCCAGAAGCCCAAGGGCTATTATTCCTATCCCGGGCAGTACACTCTGAAGTTGTGCACACGGGTGATGGGTTTTGAGGAGGCGATGGACCTCGCCCGCAACTGCACCGGCTATACAATTCTGGTACCAACAAAATGGCCGGCTCCTGGTACACTTTCTTTGCATCCCGCAACGACATCTCAAACGGATCGCCGGGTCCGAAGTCCCGTCTGACCTGCAAGCCAAGATGCGTCCTCTAGCAGGCGCCTGGTACGACCAGTCCTATTTTCTGGAACAGACGCCCGGGAAAAAGCGAAAACCACACCTCCTTAATTTGATGACCATAATGCTTGGCATTCGGCAGACGTGAGTTTAAGGGTCAAGCCCTGTCGGCAAAGCGATTCGCGTTGCCGTCTTTCGTCCAAGACGGTGGGTAGAGGGCAACCTCGGTAATTCCTGCCTGAGACGGGATCAGACAGTTTCCCATCGCTCGCACCCGTTGAGCGCTTGGGCGTTGTTGGCTCCCGTTTACGTTGCGGACCAACATCGCCGGAGCGATCCGGTATTGAACTGAGCCGAGGGAGAGATCCCTCATACTTGGAGTGAAACTGTGGATAGAGCCCAGAAAGAGAAAGTGGTCGAAGAACTCGGCCAGATCTTCGAAAGCTCTGGCGTGGTCGTGGTTGCACACTACGCAGGTCTCACGGTGGCTGAGATGCAGGACTTCCGCGCGCGCATGCGTGAGGCGGGGGCTTCCGTACGCGTTGCCAAGAACAAGCTCGCCAAGATCGCCCTTGAAGGCAAGCCGAATGCAAAGATCGGCGATTTGCTGAATGGGATGACCGTTCTCGCCTTCTCCGAAGACCCTGTGGCAGCAGCCAAGGTCGCGGAAGAGTACGCCAAAGAAAACGACAAATATGTCGTTCTCGGCGGTGCCATGGGTGAGGATTATCTGGATCCGGCTGGTGTGAAAGCCGTCGCTGCGATGCCGTCGCGTGAAGAGCTTATTGCTCAGATCGTTACGTGCCTCGGAGCGCCTGCTTCGAACATTGCCGGTGCCATTGGCGCGCCTGCTTCGAATATCGCAAGCATCCTGTCAACGATCGAGGAGAAGGCCGAAGCGGCCTGATCCCGCTGAGATCTGCGTAGAGTTAGTCGCTCTGCGTTGGAACACACTTATACAGACGGAAACAGTAAAATGGCTGACCTGAAAAAACTGGCTGAAGAGATCGTTGGTCTGACGCTTCTCGAAGCACAAGAACTGAAAACCATCCTGAAGGACGAGTACGGCATTGAACCCGCAGCGGGCGGTGCCGTTATGGTTGCAGGCGGTGCAGGCGGCGACGCCGGCGGCGCAGCGGCTGAAGAGAAGTCCGAATTTGACGTGATCCTGAAAGCCGCTGGCGACAAGAAGATCAACGTCATCAAGGAAGTCCGCGCCATCACCGGTCTGGGTCTGAAAGAAGCCAAGGACCTGGTCGAAGCTGGCGGCAAGGCCGTCAAAGAAGGCGTCGACAAAGCCGAAGCGGAAGAGATCAAAGGCAAGCTGGAAGCAGCTGGTGCCGAGGTCGAACTCAAGTAATTCGGGTCACAGACCGGAATGCAAAAGGGCCGCGATGTCGCGGCCCTTATTGTTTTTTGGCATGATGATCCAAAACTACGGGAGCCTACCAAAAATAAACGACCTGCGTATGCGGTCCGAAGAACATATAAACTGACGCATCCGTTACGCCTAAAACACTCATGCGTGCTGTCCTGACGCCGTAATTCTGCCACTGTATGCGAACATTATCGCAATCGACAGAATTTGCCTTGCGCCAAAAGCCGACCGTAGCGCCAACACTGACGCTTGGAGGCCCTAGATCAGTTGGCGGCAATGGGAGTGAATATGCGCGCAACTTTGAAACGGCACCTGCAGCTTATTTCGATAGTTTCGATTGGGGCGATGGCCCATGGTGCGCAGTCCCAAGAGAGCGCGGCGACCAAGATGCTGGTCGCGGAACTGAGTATCATGGCGGCAAAGGAGAAAAAGGTCGCTGTTTTAGAGGGACGCCTCCAGCTTCTATTTGACCTGTCAGACCTGGATGCAGATGGGGTGGTGACCGTGGCCGACGCTGTCGCGGCAAATCAGTTGCGCTCAGTCGCGTCTCGAAAATCCGCTCATGAGACATGGGCGCAGCATAATTTGAACGGCGACATGACAGTTACAGCTGCGGAAATCGCACAAACAGTTCGGCAGCAGGCAGTTAACAATGCTGTTAAGGCTACTGGGAACATACCGCCCGACCCCAGCGCAGTCGACGAAGCTCTCGCTTTGTTAATGGCTAAGAAATACAAAAAATTGATTGATCCGAACGGCGATGGCGATGTTTCGTATCAGGAGCTGCTTGACGTTACTTTGGCCGAGTACCCCTCAGACCTTGAGCCCTTGGCTAATCGAAAAAGACCGTTCGCGAAGCTCGCGGTTCGACCGGCCTTCGATACTGACGGAAATGGTATCGTCAATCGTACAGAGTACGAAAGTCAAGTCGAAGCTGCGTTGAAGCTTGTAAACCCGAACAACAATCGCCGGGTAAGCAAGAGCGAGCTGGATGGTGTCAAGAGCGTGGCCGATCAGGGAAGACTCCTTGCGAAGCGCGCGCCGACCTGGCTTGCGGTCGCCATGGGAGAAAGTGCCGAACCACAACCGATGCCAAGTGGGCCCGCGCCGCCGCTAAACATGAAGTTCTTGGTGCGCATGGGAAGTGACAGGGACGATGTCCTCGGCGGGACCACGGGCCCAGATGTTTTCCGTGGTGCCAAAGGCAACGATCGACTGATCGGACACGAGGGAGAAGACAACTATTTTTTCGCCCCGGGGGATGGTCACGATATTATCGAAGACGTCGGAAGTAGTGGCAACATCGTCCGGTTCATTTCTGGTGTTGCCGCGACAGAGCTGACGCGCTCCCAGGAGAGTGGTGCAGATGGATCGAGTGATCTGGTAATCGGATACGGTCAAAATGATACCATCCGTATCGTAGGCTGGTTCGACTGGCCGAAAGATATCCGTGATGCTTGGAAGTTCGAGTACTTATCGCCTTGACTTGGGGTTGATGGCCTTACTCGCGATGTGCGAACCAATAAAGGCCGAGGCACGCAAGTAGTAATGCGCTTAACTTGTCTTCGACGGGCCTACGCGGCGGCAGACCACCTTGGCTGGCTATTGCTCACAAGCTTTGCGAGCGTCGAAGTAGCTTTTTACAAAGCTTAAGGTTGCGCTCAGGGCCTTCGTGACCTACGTACCACAGCGTTAAGGGAGCGCGCGATTCGCACGCCCCTTATTCGTTTTCGGCAGGAAGGAGTTCCACGACCCCACCAAAGCAGGCCTGCCCTCCATAGAAAGTCGCTGAAAAGGCCCCGTGAATCAAGGGTGCCATTGCCGCAGCGAGTTCCTCTGAATGGCAAAGTCGAGCGACTTTACAAACTATCTGGCCCTTTGATGGGCCGACAATCAGGCTGGGGCCGAAAAACGGTGCCCAGCTGATCCTGTCTTGGCAAAGCCCCGAATGACATGGGCTTTCCCTGGATAGGGTTCACGGTTCGGGCGCGCGCCCGTGGGACGGCGCGCAGGGATTGGACCGACCCCATCTGACCCGGCGACGCGCCCCTTTCCCCCAAGGAGCGCAGCGTTGAGATGCAAGAGGATACAGCGCGCATGGCTTCGACCGTTCTTGGCCAAACACGACTCCGCAGATATTTCGGCAAAATTCGTGAAGTTCTGGACATGCCGAACCTCATTGAGGTCCAGAAAAGCTCCTATGACCTGTTTCTGAAATCCGGCGATCAGCTTGAGCCCATGGACGGCGAAGGCATCATGGGTGTGTTTCAGTCGGTTTTCCCGATCAAAGACTTTAACGAAACGGCGGTTCTGGAGTTCGTAAAATACGAACTCGAAAAGCCGAAATACGATGTTGAAGAGTGTCAGCAGCGCGACATGACTTACAGCGCACCTTTAAAGGTTACGCTGCGCTTGATTGTATTTGACGTGGACGAAGAAACCGGAGCGAAGTCCGTAAAAGACATCAAGGAACAGGACGTCTTCATGGGCGATATGCCTTTGATGACCCCCAACGGGACCTTCATTGTGAACGGCACTGAGCGTGTGATCGTCTCCCAGATGCACCGCTCTCCCGGTGTGTTCTTTGACCATGATAAGGGAAAGACCCACTCATCGGGTAAGCTGCTCTTTGCCTGCCGGATTATTCCCTATCGCGGCTCGTGGCTCGACTTTGAGTTCGATGCCAAGGATATCGTCTACGCCCGCATCGACCGCCGTCGGAAACTGCCTGTCACGACGCTTCTTTACGCGCTGGGGCTCGATCAGGAAGGCATCATGGATGCCTATTACGAAACGGTGAACTACAGCTACCGCAAAGGAAAAGGTTGGGTCACCAAGTTTTTCCCGGAACGTGTTCGAGGCACACGTCCTGCATATGATCTGGTGGACGCCGACAGCGGTGACGTGATTGCAAAGGCCGGCGAGAAGGTTACGCCGCGTGCTGTGAAAAAGCTCATTGATGAAGGCAAGGTTCAAAACCTTTTGGTGCCGTTTGAACGGATTATCGGAAAGTTCGTTGCTAAGGACATCATCAATGAAGAAAACGGCGCGATCTATGTGGAAGCCGGCGACGAGCTGACCCAGGAAGTCGATAAGGATGGCACTGTAACCGGTGGCTCCATTCAAGACCTTTTGGACGCAGGCATCACTGACATCCCCGTGCTCGACATCGATAACGTCAATGTTGGCGCGTACATTCGAAATACCGTGGCGGCCGATAAGAACATGAACCGGGACACCGCGCTCATGGACATCTACCGTGTCATGCGCCCCGGCGAGCCGCCCACTGTCGAAGCTGCGTCTGCCCTGTTTGATACGCTCTTTTTCGACAGCGAGCGTTACGATCTTTCCGCTGTTGGCCGCGTGAAAATGAACATGCGTCTGGCGCTCGATGCTCCTGATACGATGCGCACGTTGCGTCGCGAGGACATCGTGGCCTGCGTGAAGGCGCTCGTGGAACTGCGCGACGGTAAAGGCGACATCGACGATATCGATCACCTTGGTAACCGTAGGGTGCGCTCTGTGGGCGAGCTTATGGAGAACCAGTATCGTGTCGGGCTTCTGCGGATGGAGCGCGCGATCAAAGAGCGGATGTCGTCGGTCGAGATTGACACGGTCATGCCGCAGGATCTGATCAACGCGAAACCGGCAGCGGCGGCCGTGCGCGAATTCTTCGGGTCTTCGCAGCTGTCGCAGTTTATGGACCAAACCAACCCGCTGTCGGAAGTGACCCACAAGCGGCGTCTTTCGGCGCTTGGGCCAGGCGGCCTGACACGCGAGCGCGCCGGGTTTGAGGTTCGCGACGTGCACCCGACCCATTACGGCAGGATGTGCCCGATCGAGACCCCGGAAGGCCCGAATATCGGCCTGATCAACTCGCTCGCGACATTCGCACGTGTGAACAAGTATGGCTTCATCGAGACCCCATACCGGAAGGTTGTGGACGGACAGGTCACCGACGAAGTGAACTACATGTCCGCAACCGAAGAGATGCGCCACACCGTTGCTCAGGCGAACGCAAATCTCGACGCAGACGGCAAGTTCGTCAACGAGATGGTCAACACACGTCAGTCCGGTGAATACACGCTTGCTCCGAACGAGAGTGTCGACCTGATCGATGTTTCTCCCAAACAGCTGGTGTCTGTCGCAGCGTCGCTGATTCCGTTCCTTGAGAACGACGACGCGAACCGGGCTTTGATGGGCTCGAACATGCAGCGTCAGGCGGTTCCACTTCTGCAGGCAGATGCTCCTTTCGTGGGCACCGGGATCGAGGGCGTCGTGGCGCGCGACTCCGGTGCAGCCATCATGGCCAAGCGCGGCGGGATCATCGATCAGGTGGACGCAACGCGTATTGTGATCCGCGCAACCGAAGATCTTGAGCCCGGCGATCCGGGCGTTGATATCTATCGCCTGCGCAAGTTCCAGCGGTCCAACCAGAACACCTGTATTAACCAGCGTCCGCTGGTGAAAGTTGGTGACAAGGTCGGCAAGAATGAAGTTATTGCAGACGGACCATCCACCGACCTGGGCGAGCTTGCTCTGGGCAAGAACGTGGTCGTCGCGTTTATGCCCTGGAATGGATACAACTACGAAGACTCGATCCTTATCTCAGAGCGTGTCGCGCGCGATGACGTTTTCACCTCGATCCATATCGAGGAGTTTGAGGTCGCCGCTCGTGACACCAAGCTTGGGCCTGAAGAGATCACCCGCGACATCCCGAATGTCGGCGAGGAGGCACTGCGCAACCTCGACGAAGCGGGCATTGTCTACATTGGCGCGGACGTAGGGCCCGGAGATATTCTGGTCGGTAAAATTACGCCAAAGGGCGAGAGCCCTATGACGCCGGAAGAGAAGCTTTTGCGCGCCATCTTTGGTGAGAAAGCGTCCGATGTGCGCGACACCTCCTTGCGCCTCCCGCCCGGTGACTTCGGCACTGTTGTCGAAGTGCGTGTCTTCAATCGCCACGGTGTCGACAAGGACGAACGCGCCTTGCAGATCGAACGGGAAGAGGTCGAAAGCCTTGCTCGCGACCGCGACGATGAAATGGTCATTCTGGAGCGCAATATCTATGCGCGTCTAGAGGGCATGCTTCTCGGCAAGAAGGCGGTCAAAGGCCCCAAAGGCGTAAAGTCCGGGTCCGAGATTACCGAGGACCTTCTGGAAAGCCTGAGCCGCGGCCAGTGGTGGCAGCTCGCGCTTCAGGATGAGGCCGAAGCCCAGAGTGTCGAAGCCCTGAACGCGCAGTATGAAGCACAAAAGCGTGCTCTGACCGCGCGGTTCGAGGACAAGGTTGAGAAAGTCCGTCGCGGGGACGATTTGCCCCCGGGTGTCATGAAGATGGTCAAGGTCTTCATCGCGGTGAAACGCAAGTTGCAGCCGGGTGACAAAATGGCCGGTCGTCACGGCAACAAAGGCGTAATTTCGAAAGTGGTGCCTATGGAGGACATGCCGTTCCTCGAGGACGGCACCCCGGTCGATTTCGTCCTGAACCCGCTGGGCGTCCCTTCGCGCATGAACGTCGGTCAGATCCTTGAAACCCATATGGGTTGGGCCGCGCGCGGTTTGGGCCTGAAGATTGACGATGCACTGGGCGAGTATCGCAGGTCCGGGGATTTGACGCCGGTGCGCGACGCGATGCGAATTGCCTATGGCGAGGCGGCTTACGAAGACGCGATTTCTGACATGGGCGAAGAAGAGCTTGTCGAAAGCGCTTCAACCGTCACACACGGTGTGCCGATCGCAACGCCGGTCTTCGATGGCGCCAAAGAAGCCGATGTCGATGATGCGCTGAAACGCGCGGGCTTCGACACGTCCGGCCAGTCGGTTCTTTTCGATGGCCGAACGGGCGAGCAGTTTGCGCGCTCTGTGACCGTAGGAGTGAAGTACCTTCTGAAGCTGCATCACCTTGTCGACGACAAGATCCACGCGCGTTCGACGGGACCATACTCGCTTGTTACCCAGCAGCCGCTGGGTGGTAAGGCGCAGTTTGGTGGCCAGCGTTTCGGGGAGATGGAGGTCTGGGCTCTGGAAGCCTACGGCGCTGCCTACACCCTGCAGGAAATGCTGACCGTGAAGTCAGACGACGTGGCCGGCCGGACCAAAGTGTACGAGAGTATTGTCAAGGGTGAGGACAATTTCGAGGCCGGCGTGCCTGAGAGCTTCAACGTGCTCGTGAAAGAAGTCCGCGGCCTCGGCCTCAACATGGAACTCCTGGACGCGGAGGGCGAGGAATAACGGGACCAATGCGGCGGGTTTGACCCCGCCGCGCCCGACCTCTCCCAACGCCCCAATTCAAGGAATTGAACATGAACCAGGAACTGACAACCAACCCGTTCAACCCGGTGCAGGCGCCGAAGACCTTTGACGAGATCAAGGTCTCTCTGGCCAGTCCGGAGCGGATTCTCTCATGGTCCTACGGTGAGATCAAAAAGCCCGAGACCATAAACTACCGGACGTTCAAGCCAGAACGTGACGGTCTTTTCTGTGCGCGTATCTTTGGCCCGATCAAGGACTATGAATGCCTGTGCGGTAAGTATAAGCGCATGAAATATCGCGGCGTTGTCTGCGAGAAATGCGGTGTGGAGGTCACGCTGCAAAAAGTGCGCCGCGAGCGGATGGGCCATATCGAGCTGGCGGCACCCGTTGCGCACATTTGGTTCCTCAAGTCGCTGCCGTCGCGTATCGGCACGATGCTGGATATCACGCTGCGCGACCTTGAGCGGATCCTCTACTTCGAGAACTATGTCGTGATTGAACCGGGCCTGACCGATCTCGCCTACGGCCAATTGATGACCGAAGAAGAGTATATGGACGCGCAGGACGCCTATGGCGCAGACGCGTTCCAGGCGAATATCGGGGCCGAAGCAATCCGCGAGATGCTGTCCCAGATCGACCTGGAGTCTGAAGCAGAACAGCTGCGCGCGGATCTGGCCGAGGCGACCGGTGAACTAAAGCCCAAGAAGATCATCAAGCGTTTGAAGCTCGTTGAGAACTTCCTGGAGTCCGGCAACCGTCCGGAATGGATGGTTCTGACGGTTGTTCCGGTCATTCCGCCAGAGCTGCGCCCGCTGGTGCCACTCGATGGCGGTCGGTTTGCGACGTCGGACCTGAACGATCTCTACCGCCGTGTAATTAACAGAAATAACCGTCTGAAGCGGCTTATTGAGCTGCGCGCTCCTGACATTATCATCCGGAACGAAAAGCGGATGCTGCAGGAATCTGTTGACGCGCTGTTCGACAACGGTCGCCGTGGTCGTGTGATCACTGGCGCCAACAAGCGCCCGCTGAAGTCTCTGTCAGATATGCTTAAGGGTAAGCAGGGCCGTTTCCGCCAAAACCTTCTTGGTAAGCGAGTCGATTTCTCGGGCCGTTCGGTCATCGTGACCGGCCCGGAATTGAAGCTGCATCAATGCGGTTTGCCGAAGAAGATGGCGCTCGAGTTGTTCAAGCCGTTCATCTACTCGCGGCTTGAAGCAAAGGGTCTCTCTTCGACCGTAAAGCAAGCCAAAAAGCTGGTGGAAAAAGAGCGTCCGGAAGTTTGGGATATCCTCGATGAGGTGATCCGTGAGCACCCGGTTATGCTGAACCGTGCGCCAACGCTGCACCGTCTTGGCATTCAGGCGTTCGAGCCGGTTCTGATCGAAGGCAAAGCCATCCAGCTGCACCCGCTTGTGTGTTCCGCGTTCAACGCCGACTTTGACGGCGACCAGATGGCTGTACACGTGCCTCTGAGCCTTGAGGCCCAGCTGGAAGCGCGTGTCCTGATGATGTCGACGAACAATGTTCTGTCGCCGGCCAATGGCGCACCAATCATTGTGCCATCGCAGGACATGATCCTTGGTCTCTACTACATCACGCTCGAACGTGAAGGCCTGCCGGGTGAAGGCATGGTTTTCGGTTCTGTTGAAGAGGTAGAGCACGCTCTGAACGCCGGCACAGTGCATCTGCACTCGAAAATTCAGTGTCGCATCAAGCAGATCGATGAGGAAGGTGCCGAGGTCTACCAGCGGTTTGAAACAACTCCTGGCCGTGTGCGTCTGGGATCGTTGCTGCCGCTCAATGCCAAAGCGCCATTCGAACTTGTGAACCGTCTTCTCCGGAAGAAGGAAGTGCAGCAGGTCATTGACACGGTCTACCGCTACTGCGGTCAGAAAGAGTCGGTTATTTTCTGTGACCAGATCATGACCCTTGGCTTCCGTGAGGCCTTCAAAGCAGGCATTTCCTTCGGGAAAGACGACATGCTGATCCCCGATACCAAGTGGACCATTGTCGACGACGTTCGCACTCAGGTGAAGGAATTCGAACAGCAGTACATGGATGGGCTGATCACGCAGGGTGAGAAGTACAACAAAGTCGTCGATGCGTGGTCGAAGTGTTCCGACGCGGTTGCGAACGAAATGATGTCCGAAATCTCTAAGGATCGCTTCGATCCGGAGACCAAGGAACAGCTCGAGCCGAACTCGGTTTACATGATGGCACATTCGGGTGCGCGTGGCTCGCCCGCACAGATGAAGCAGCTGGGCGGAATGCGCGGTCTGATGGCCAAGCCGTCTGGCGAAATTATCGAGACACCGATTATCTCGAACTTCAAAGAAGGCCTGACCGTTCTGGAGTACTTCAACTCCACGCACGGGGCCCGGAAAGGACTGGCGGACACTGCGCTGAAAACCGCAAACTCCGGCTATCTGACCCGGCGTCTGGTGGATGTTGCGCAGGACTGCATCGTTCGCATGGACGATTGCGGCACCGAAAACGCGATCACTGCCACGCCTGCGGTCAATGATGGCGAGGTTGTCGCCTCGCTTGGCGAACGCGTTCTGGGCCGTGTTGCGGCCGAAGATGTCGCAAACCCGGCAACGGGCGATGTGATCGTGGCCAAGAACGAACTGATTGACGAGCGCAAGGCGGACATGATCGAGCAGGCGAACCTGCAATCGGTTCGTATCCGGTCGCCGTTGACCTGCGAGGCTGAGGAAGGCGTCTGTGCACAGTGCTATGGACGCGACCTTGCGCGTGGCACAAAGGTGAATGTCGGCGAAGCCGTTGGCATCATCGCGGCGCAGTCGATCGGCGAACCCGGCACGCAGCTGACCATGCGGACCTTCCACATTGGTGGCATCGCGCAGGGTGGCCAGCAATCGTTCCAGGAAGCAGGCCAAGAGGGCAAGGTGTCGTTCACCAATGTGAACTTGCTGGAAAACGCGCTGGGCGAACAGATCGTGATGGGCCGCAACATGCAGCTTGCCATCGTTGATGATGAGGGCAAGGAGCGCGCAAGCTTCAAGCTGGGCTACGGCACCAAGGTGCATGTCCGCGAAGGTGCGGATGTGGCGCGTGGCGACAAACTGTTCGAATGGGATCCTTACACCCTGCCGATCATCGCCGAGAAATCGGGTGTCGTGAAATTTGTCGATCTGGTCTCTGGGATTTCTGTCCGGGAAGAGACCGACGATGCGACCGGTATGACCCAGAAGATCGTGTCTGACTGGCGCGCTGCGCCCAAGGGCAACGATCTGAAGCCGGAGCTTCTGATCGCGGATCCTGCGACAGGCGAACCGGTGCGCAACGATGCGGGTAATCCGGTGACCTATCCGATGTCCGTTGATGCGATCCTCTCGCTTGAGGATGGCGCTGCGATCACCGCAGGCGATGTGGTTGCGCGAATTCCGCGCGAAGGTGCCAAGACAAAGGATATCACCGGGGGTCTGCCTCGCGTTGCGGAACTGTTCGAAGCACGCCGTCCAAAGGACCACGCCATCATCGCCGAGATCGACGGCTATGTCCGCTTTGGTCGCGACTACAAGAACAAGCGCCGGATTGCGATTGAACCTGCCGACGACACGTTGGAGGCGGTTGAATACATGGTGCCCAAGGGCAAGCACATCCCTGTCGTCGAGGGCGATTTTGTCCAGAAGGGCGACTACATCATGGATGGCAACCCCGCGCCGCATGACATCTTGCGGATTATGGGGATCGAGGCGCTGGCCGAGTATCTGATCGATGAAGTGCAGGATGTGTACCGACTGCAGGGCGTGAAGATCAACGACAAGCATATCGAAGTGATCGTGCGTCAGATGCTCCAGAAGTGGGAGATCCTCGACAGCGGGGAAACAACGCTTCTGAAAGGCGAGCATGTCGACAAGGCACAATTCGATGCGGCCAACGAAAAGGCGATTGCTGAGGGGCGGCGTCCGGCAGAAGGCGAGCCGATCCTTCTCGGCATCACCAAGGCGTCTTTGCAAACCCGGTCCTTTATCTCGGCGGCCTCCTTCCAGGAGACCACCAAGGTGTTGACCGAGGCGGCGACCCAGGGCAAGCGCGATAAGCTGATCGGTCTGAAAGAAAACGTCATTGTAGGCCGCCTTATCCCGGCGGGCACCGGTGGCGCGACACAGAAGATGCGCCGGATCGCACAGGACCGCGATGCAGAGGTGATCGAGCAGCGCCAGGCGGAGGCCGAAGCCGCCGCGATGCTGGTTGCACCTGAAGAAGATGTGTTCGAAGGCGACATGGACCTAAGTGTCGGCGATATGACCGAGAGCCGCGAGTAATCGCAGCCACTGTTTTCTGAAGAAACTGACCCCCGGGCCCAGTGTGGCCCGGGGGTTTTTCTTTGTCTGCGCTTGCGGTGCGCGCGTGCGTGATGCAAGGCGGGCGAGATGCAAAACGACACAGCAAATCCAACCTTTGGTGCCGGGAACCTTCGCGGTGCTTTTTACATGGTGCTGATGACCCTTAGCTTTGTCAGCGGCGATGCGCTGGTCCGTATCGCGACAGAGAACCTTCCCCTTTTTCAGGTGATTTTTCTTCGTGGGTGCCTGTCCTGCACGTTCCTTGCTGTTGCACTACACCTCTTCCGCCAGTGGCCTCGAAAGCTCAACTGGTCGACAAAGTTCCGCATCGGTGTGCGGAGCGGCGCAGAAATCGGTGCTATGATCCCGTTCTTCATCGCGCTCATTCATATGCCGTTCGCGAATGTGAGCGCGCTTTTACAAACTCTGCCGCTCACCCTGACACTTGCTGGCGCTGTGTTCCTCAAAGAACCGGTGGGCTGGCGGCGGCTATCGGCAATCGGAATCGGGCTTTTCGGGGTCTTGCTCATCGTCCAGCCCGGCGGGGACGGCTTTTCGATTTATGCGCTTCTGGTTTTGCTGGCTGTGGCGTTCGTCACGCTCCGCGATTTGTCTACACGCGGTATCTCACGCGAGGTTTCCGCCTTGTTCCTAGCGTTTATCATGGCGGTTTTCGTCACGAGTGCCGCTGGTATCGTTTCGCTTTGGGAGGACTGGCAGCCGCTGGACGCCCGATTGGTCCTGGTCATTCTGGCGGCGTCGATCACGATCATAGGCGGGTATACTTTCGCGGCACTTGCCATGCGCCACGGTGAAATCGGCTTTGTCACCCCGTTTCGGTATATGGCTTTGGTATGGGCGGTTCTGCTGGGTTTCCTGGCCTTTGGAGAATGGCCTGATACACTGACCTGGATTGGCAGCGGGATTGTGGTTTCGACAGGACTTTATACGCTCTACCGAGCGCGTGTTCTGCGCGGCCGGCACGGTTGATATTTCCGCCTTGAGCGGCTGTTGACAAGGTCTCCGACTCCCCCTATACCCCGCGCCACTTGGGCCCCTGATGGGTGGCTTGGGTATCACAACTGAAGTGGTCATGATCCGGGCCCGATGCCCCGATCCTCTGGAATTCCACCGCGTCGGTCCCGCGAAGGGCCCGTCCGCGGTTTTGCGCTTTGCGGACGCGCGAGGCGCGATTTTTGCAATCCGCGCGGGCCTCCGCGCAGAAATAGAGCTATACGGGGAACCGGAATGCCAACGATTCAACAGCTGATCCGCAAGCCGCGGCAGCCCAAAGTAAAACGCTCCAAGTCGCTGCACCTGGAAGGCTGCCCGCAAAAACGCGGGGTATGCACGCGCGTCTACACAACGACGCCGAAAAAACCGAACTCGGCCATGCGGAAGGTTGCCAAAGTGCGCCTAACCAACGGCTTTGAAGTCATCAGCTACATCCCCGGTGAAAGCCACAACCTGCAGGAACACTCGGTGGTTCTGATCCGCGGTGGTCGTGTGAAAGACCTTCCCGGCGTGCGTTACCACATTCTGCGCGGTGTTCTGGATACGCAGGGTGTCAAAGACCGTAAGCAGCGCCGTTCGAAGTACGGCGCCAAGCGTCCGAAATAAGAGGAATATTGAATGTCCCGTCGTCACGCAGCCGAAAAACGCGAAGTATTGCCCGACGCCAAGTATGGCGATCGAGTTCTGACCAAATTCATGAATAATCTGATGATCGACGGGAAGAAGTCGGTCGCAGAGAAGATCGTCTACAACGCACTGGACCGGGTTGAGACCAAGCTGAAGCGCTCCCCGATCGAAGTCTTTGCGGAGGCACTCGATAACGTGAAACCCTCGGTTGAGGTTCGCTCTCGCCGTGTGGGCGGTGCGACCTATCAGGTTCCGGTCGAAGTGCGCCCCGAACGCCGTGAAGCACTCGCAATCCGCTGGTTGATCTCCGCCTCCCGCGCTCGCAACGAAAACACGATGGAAGAGCGGCTCGCTGGCGAACTTCTGGATGCCGTGAATTCCCGCGGGTCGGCCGTGAAGAAGCGCGAAGACACCCATAAGATGGCCGACGCCAACAAGGCGTTCAGTCACTACCGCTGGTAACCACCCCTTAAGCCTTAGGACCGAACCAATGGCACGCGAATATCCCCTCGATCGGTATCGTAACTTCGGGATCATGGCGCATATCGATGCAGGCAAGACAACCTGCTCGGAGCGCATCCTCTATTATACCGGCAAGTCCCATAACATCGGTGAGGTGCACGATGGTGCAGCCACCATGGATTGGATGGAACAGGAGCAGGAACGAGGCATCACGATTACCTCTGCTGCAACGACCACCTTCTGGGAACGCACCGAAGACGGCAAAACCGCTGACACCGAAAAGCACCGTCTCAACATCATCGACACCCCCGGCCACGTGGACTTCACCATTGAAGTTGAGCGTTCGCTGGCGGTTCTCGACGGTGCCGTTTGCGTTCTTGACGCAAACGCCGGTGTTGAGCCGCAGACCGAAACTGTGTGGCGTCAGGCTGACCGCTACAAGGTTCCGCGCATCGTCTTCGTCAACAAAATGGACAAGATCGGCGCGGACTACTTCAATTGCGTCGAGATGATCGAGGACCGCACGGGCGCGCGTGCTGTGCCAGTCGCGATCCCAATTGGTGCTGAGAACGAGCTGGAGGGCCTTGTTGACCTCGTGACCATGAAAGAATGGGTCTATGAGGGTGAAGATCTTGGCGCGACCTGGGACAAGCGGGACATCCGCGACTCTCTGAAAGAGCTCTGTGAAGAGTGGCGCGGCAAGATGATCGAAGCGGCCGTCGAAATGGACGATGACGCCATGGAAGCGTATCTGGAAGGCGAAGAGCCTGATGTGGACACGCTGCGCAAGCTTCTCCGCAAGGGTACTCTCGACCTGGCGTTCGTTCCGGTCCTGGGCGGTTCCGCGTTCAAGAATAAGGGCGTTCAGCCGCTCCTCAACGCCGTGATCGACTATCTTCCGAGCCCGCTCGATGTGGTCGACTATATGGGCTTTAAGCCGGGCGACGAGACAGAAGAACGGAACATTGCGCGGCGCGCTGAAGACGATATGGCCTTCGCCGGCCTTGCGTTCAAAATCATGAACGATCCCTTTGTCGGCTCGCTGACCTTCACACGCATCTATTCGGGCACCATGAACAAGGGTGACACGATGCTGAACTCCACGAAGGGCAAGAAAGAGCGCGTCGGTCGTATGATGATGATGCACTCCAACAACCGCGAGGAGATCGAAGAAGCGTTTGCAGGCGACATCATCGCGCTGGCGGGCCTGAAGGACACCACAACCGGAGACACACTCTGTGCGGTCAATGATCCGGTGGTTCTGGAAACCATGACCTTCCCGGATCCGGTGATCGAGATCGCGGTCGAGCCAAAGACCAAGAACGACCAGGAGAAGATGTCTCAGGGTCTGCAGCGTCTGGCGGCCGAAGACCCGTCCTTCCGCGTCGAAACCGACATCGAGTCCGGTCAGACCATCATGAAGGGTATGGGCGAACTTCACCTCGATATTCTTGTCGACCGCCTTAAGCGCGAGTTCAAGGTTGAGGCGAACATTGGCGCGCCACAGGTGGCCTATCGGGAAACCATTGGCCACGAGGTGGAACACACCTACACCCACAAAAAGCAGTCGGGTGGGTCCGGTCAGTTTGCCGAAGTGAAAATGATCATCACGCCGACCGAGCCCGGCGAAGGCTATTCGTTTGAATCCCGCATCGTCGGTGGGGCTGTGCCAAAGGAGTACATCCCTGGTGTCGAAAAAGGCATTCAATCGGTCATGGACTCCGGTCCACTGGCAGGCTTCCCGGTCATCGACTTCAAGGTGGCTCTAATTGACGGCAAATTCCACGATGTGGACTCCAGTGTTCTGGCGTTCGAGATCGCGGCCCGGATGGGCATGCGTGAGGGCATGAAGAAAGCCGGTGCGAAGCTGCTCGAACCGATCATGAAGGTCGAGGTGATCACGCCCGAAGAATACACTGGCGGTATCATCGGCGACCTGACATCTCGTCGGGGTCAGGTGACGGGGCAGGAGCCGCGCGGCAATGCCGTTGCAATCAACGCCTTTGTGCCGCTCGCCAATATGTTCGGCTACATCAACAACCTGCGTTCCATGTCCTCAGGCCGTGCGCAGTTCACGATGCAGTTCGATCATTACGATCCGGTGCCGCAGAACATCTCGGAAGAGATTCAGGCAAAATACGCATAACCGGGGCGGCGGGGTGAACCCCGCCCTACCCACCACCGTAGGGCAGGCGCAGCCTGCCGACCCGAAAAGACAAGGAGGCCATCATGGCAAAGGAAAAGTTTGAGCGGACCAAGCCGCACGTGAACATTGGCACGATTGGTCATGTTGACCACGGCAAGACGACGCTGACGGCTGCGATCACGAAGCAGTTTGGCGACTTCAAGGCCTATGACGAGATTGAC
>JBCCXD010000010.1:0-112608 GCA_039192165.1 Pseudomonadota bacterium
AGATGGTGATGCCGGGGGACAACCTGAAGTTCGGCGTCGAGCTGATCGCCCCGATCGCCATGGAAGACGGCCTGCGCTTTGCGATCCGCGAAGGCGGCCGTACCGTCGGCGCAGGCGTCGTCTCGAAAATCATCGAGTAACTCATATCGCGACGGGCCGGTACGCCGGCCCGCCTGGTTCGACGAGGGGTGGTGTAACCCGCTGCTCCTCCTCTCAACTCAAGCCGTGAAGGGCAAAGAACAATGGCCATCCAAAGCCAGAACATTCGCATCCGCCTAAAGGCGTTCGACTATCGTGTGCTGGACGCCAGCACGCAGGAAATCGTGAATACCGCCAAGCGAACGGGTGCGCAGGTACGCGGTCCCATCCCGCTGCCGAACAAGATTGAGAAATTCACCGTTCTGCGCGGTCCTCACGTGGACAAAAAATCCCGTGACCAATTCGAGATCCGGACGCACAAGCGCCTGCTCGACATTGTGGACCCGACCCCGCAGACCGTAGACGCGCTGATGAAGCTCGACCTCGCCGCCGGCGTGGACGTGCAGATTTCGGTGTAAGGAGGGCAATCAGATGCGCTCTGGAGTTATTGCAAAAAAGGTGGGGATGACCCGCCTGTTCATGGAAGACGGCAAGCAGGTGCCCGTCACCGTATTGCAGCTTGATAAGCTGCAGGTCGTGGCGCAACGCACGGCAGACAAAGATGGCTACTCAGCTGTTCAGCTTGGTGCCGGTACGGCGAAAGCCAAGCGCGTCAGCGCTCCGATGCGCGGCCACTATGCTGCTGCCAAGGTCGAGCCCAAGCGGAAGCTTGCCGAGTTTCGGGTTGCACCGGAAAACCTGATCGAGGTGGGCGAGGAAATCACCGCTGACCACTATTTCGAAGGTCAGTTCGTGGATGTCTCCGGTACCTCGATCGGTAAGGGCTTTGCCGGGGCGATGAAGCGCCACAATTTTGGCGGCCTGCGTGCGTCTCACGGTGTGTCGATCTCGCACAGATCGCACGGGTCGACAGGTCAGTGTCAGGATCCAGGCCGCGTCTTCAAAGGCAAGAAGATGGCAGGTCACATGGGCGCTGCGCGTGTCACCACGCAAAACCTGCAAGTCATCAAAACTGACGCCGATCGTGGTCTGATCATGATCAAAGGTGCGGTTCCCGGCTCTAAGGGTGGCTGGGTGACGATCAAGGATGCGGTTAAAAAGCCGACGCCTGAGAACGTGATCCTGCCTGCCGCACTCAAGTCGGCGGCCGAAGAAGCCAAGCGTCTGGCCGAAGAGGCTGCTGCTGCTGCGGAAGCCGAAGCAAAGGCCGCCGAGGAGGCCGCCGCAGCTGAAGCTGCAGCCGCCGAGGAAGCAGCGCTGAAGGAGGCTGAGGCTCAGATCGAGGCTGAGAGCCAAGAGGCTGAAGCCCCGGAAGCTGAGAAGAAGGAAGGTGACGAATGAAACTCGACGTCATCAAACTGGACGGTGGGAAAGCCGGCTCGGTCGAGCTGTCTGACGATCTGTTCGGGCTGGAGCCGCGCGCAGATATCCTGCACCGTGTGGTCCGCTGGCAGCGCAACAACGCGCAGGCTGGGACTCACAAAGTCAAAACCCGTTCGGAAACCAGCTATTCGACCAAGAAGATCTATCGCCAGAAGGGCACCGGGGGCGCACGCCACGGCGACCGAAACGCGCCGATCTTCCGTAAGGGTGGGATCTACAAGGGACCGACCCCGCGCAGCCACGGTCACGACCTGCCGAAGAAATTCCGCAAGCTCGGCCTGAAGCACGCGCTGTCGGCGAAGGCCAAGGAAGGCGCGATCGTCGTGATCGACGCAGCGGATGCGTCCGGCAAGACAGGTGAATTGGCCAAAGCAGTCAAGAACCTGGGCTGGAAGCGCGCGCTGGTGATCGACGGGGCGGAGGTGAATGAGAACTTCGCCAAAGCTGCGGCCAACATTACTGGCCTGGACGTAATGCCGACCATGGGCGCAAATGTCTATGACATCCTCAAGCGCGACACGCTCGTGCTCACCAAAGCGGGTGTCGAAGCACTGGAGGCTCGACTGAAATGAGCGCGAAGGCAGAACAGTACGACGTGATCCGCAAGCCGGTCATCACCGAAAAGGCGACTATGGCGTCCGAGAACGGCGCGGTTGTCTTCGAGGTCGCGATCGACAGCACAAAACCGCAGATCAAAGACGCGGTCGAGGCGCTGTTCGGTGTGAAAGTGAAAGCGGTCAACACCACGATCACCAAAGGCAAGGTCAAGCGCTTCCGCGGCCAGCTCGGCAAGCGGAAGGACGTCAAGAAGGCCTATGTCACGCTCGAAGAGGGCAACACGATCGACGTGTCCACCGGTCTTTGATCGGTCGCCTTAAGCATTGGTTTACGGCCCCGGCTGCGCAAGCGGTCGGGGCCGATGCCGTTCTTGGGGATGAGACAAGTCGGGCGAAGCTGCTAGAGGAAATGCAGGCGCTGAACCGCGATCCGTATTTCCAGATTGCGGACGAGGCGCTTGGTCTGATCTCGGTCTTTGACGATCTGAAGTATGACCGGGCGGACGCGGACATGATGACCCCGGCGATGCGCGGCCATGCCATCACAAAGCTCTCGCCGCTTGGGTTTCGCCAAACTGCCGGCACCGTATTGGAGAACCGAGAGGCCGATGTTCGGGTGTTCATCCCCAAGGTTCACGCGCTTGGGGCGTCGCCCTTTGATGTGGCACGGTACACGCCAAAGCGTGCGCAGGACTTCTATCTTCTGACGCCGACCCAGACGGCGTGTCAGTACATTGATGCGTTCGAGACGGACCAGGCCGTTGAGCGGATCAAGGAGCTGATCGCCAAGCATCCAATCAATTTGCTGAAGCTGGAAGACTATCTTGAACGGAAGGAGAGCCACCGGGATTTTCTTAGCGCAATAGGGCATCTGAAATATGTGCAGAGAGAGGCGGTTTCTTCGGAACCGCTTTGCCGCAGGCGTGCGTTGGGGTCGGTCGGGTTCTAGGTGTGGGTAAGCACGACAAGTCTTCTCGTTCTATCCAAGTCTAGCGATATATACTAAAAACTAGCAAAAAACGCTATACAGAGGTATTTTTCTGTAGACTTCGTTGATTTAGGCTATTCGGGATGGATCCATATACAAACCCATTTGCGCCCGGTGCCGGAAGCCGACCGCCAGAGTTGGCAGGGCGAGATGATATTCTCGAAGCGGCCAAGATAGCTTGCGCGCGCGCCTTGTCTGGTCGAAGTACCCGATCACTGATGCTCCTCGGTTTGCGAGGGACTGGTAAAACAGTGCTCATTACCGAGATCAAAAAGATCTCTGAAGAAGCTGGATTGCTCGTGTCCAAGGTCGAAGCACCGGAGCAAGAAAGCCTGGCAAGACTGCTCTACCCAGAGATGCGCAAAGTGTTGCGGTCTCTGTCTACTGTGGAAGCGGCGAAGCAGTTCGCGTTCGAGGGCTTGCGTGGTCTTCGCTCTTTTGCTGCCGCGTTCGAAATCGTCGTCGGCTCGGCTGAAGTCAAAGTTCAACCTCAGCCAGGGGTCGCCGATAGCGGCGACCTGCAATACGACCTGCCTGATATGTTCACCCAGATCGGAAAGACAGCTCAAGCGGCAGGGAAAGGCTGGGCACTGCTTATCGATGAAGTCCAGTATCTAAGCGAGGATGATCTGTCGGCGCTGATCGTTGCCCTTCATACAATGTCGCAGGAACGGTTGCCGGTCGTGGTATTCGGCGCGGGATTGCCCCAAGTTGCAAAGCTTGCTGGAGAGGCGAAATCCTATGCAGAGAGGCTCTTTGGTTATCCTCCTGTCGGCGCATTGGATGAACCGTCAGCCGCCAGTGCAGTTCAAAAGCCCCTAAACGACGAAGGTGTGACAATCGCGCCGCTGGCGCTTAAAGAGATCGTGGCGCGCACACAAGGTTATCCATTCTTTATCCAGGAGTGGGCGTCCATAACGTGGGACGGCGCAGAGGGCCCAGAGATCACTCTGGAGGACGTTCAGACCGCGTACGACGAAACCATTCGGTCGCTTGATGGCGGGTTCTTCAAAGTGCGCATGGACAGGCTTACCAAGGCGGAAATCCAGTTCGTAATTGCGATGGCGAAGCTTGGAGATGGTCCATACGCCATGGCTGACATCGCGGCATTGATGGACCGTAAGATCAGTTCACTTGGTCCGGCGCGCGCAAAAATCATCTCGAAGGGGATGATCTACAGCTCCGAGCATGGCTATCTTGATTTCACAGTGCCGCTTTTTGCTGATTTTTTGCGGCGCTACACAGGCGAGGCTCCTTGACCATAGGGCTCTAACCTCCTAAACGATCTCATCCGCAAGGCCCCGGATTCGTCCGGGGCTTCGCTTTTGCTCGAAAGAGCGCGCTATTCGGGGACCTTCGGGGCCCTTTAAACCGAAAAGCCGGGGCACACCCGGCACGCAACAACGGAAGACAGAAAGCATGGCACTCAAGTCGTACAAACCGACGACGCCGGGCCAGCGTGGGCTGGTTCTGATCGACCGTTCCGAGTTGTGGAAAGGCCGTCCGGTCAAAGCCCTTACCGAGGGTTTGACCAAGAACGGTGGCCGGAACAACACCGGACGGATCACGATGCGCCGCAAGGGCGGCGGGGCAAAGCGCCTCTACCGCGTCGTGGATTTCAAGCGTCGCAAATATGACGTCGAAGGCGTCGTCACGCGGATCGAATATGACCCGAACCGCACCGCCTTTATCGCTCTGATCACCTACACCGATGGGGAACAGGCCTATATCCTTGCGCCGCAGCGTCTGGCCGTGGGTGACAAAGTGATTGCCGCGGAAAAAGCGGATATCAAGCCGGGCAACGCGATGCCGTTCTCGGGCATGCCGATCGGCACGATCATCCACAACATCGAGCTTAAACCCGGCAAAGGCGGCCAGATCGCCCGTGCTGCTGGCACCTATGCGCAGTTTGTGGGGCGTGACGGTGGCTACGCGCAGATCCGCCTGAGCTCGGGCGAGCTGCGTCTGGTGCGTCAAGAGTGCATGGCAACAGTTGGTGCCGTGTCGAACCCCGACAACTCCAACCAGAACTTCGGTAAAGCAGGCCGCAACCGTCACAAGGGCATTCGCCCGTCGGTCCGTGGTGTGGTTATGAACCCGGTCGACCACCCGCATGGTGGTGGTGAAGGTCGGACCTCGGGCGGCCGTCACCCGGTCACCCCGTGGGGCAAACCAACCAAAGGGGCACGCACCCGCAACAAGAACAAGGCGTCCAGCAAGCTGATCATTCGCTCGCGTCACGCCAAGAAAAAGGGCCGCTAACACATGTCGCGTTCTGTATGGAAAGGTCCTTTTGTCGACGCATACGTCCTCAAGAAGGCCGAAAAGTCCCGCGAGTCGGGCCGCAACGAGGTCATCAAGATCTGGTCGCGCCGTTCCACCATCCTGCCGCAGTTCGTCGGTCTGACCTTTGGTGTTTACAACGGTCAGAAGCATATCCCGGTGAACGTCACCGAAGAGATGATCGGCCAGAAGTTCGGCGAGTACTCTCCCACCCGGACCTATTACGGTCACGCGGCGGATAAGAAAGCGAAGAGGAAGTAAGTCATGGGTAAGGAAAAAAATCCCCGCCGCGTGGCTGAGAACGAGGCGATGGCGAAGACACGCATGCTGCGCACCTCGCCACAAAAGCTCAACCTCGTCGCCCAGATGATCCGTGGCAAAAAGGTGGACAAGGCGCTGGCTGAACTGACCTTCTCGCACAAGCGGATCGCCGATGATGTCAAGAAATGCCTTCAGTCGGCCATCGCGAACGCGGAAAACAACCATGGGCTGGACGTCGACGAGCTGGTCGTCGCGGAAGCCTATGTCGGCAAGAACCTGACGATGAAACGTGGTCGCCCTCGGGCACGTGGCCGGTTCGGCAAGATCATCAAGCCGTTTTCGGAATTGACTATCAAGGTCCGTCAAGTTGAGGAGCAGGCATAATGGGTAACAAAGTTAATCCCGTCGGCATGCGGCTTCAGGTCAACCGGACCTGGGACAGCCGCTGGTACGCTGACACAAAGGACTACGGTGACTTGCTTCTGGAAGACATCCGGATGCGCGATTTCATCAAGGAAGAGTGCAAGCAGGCTGGCATCAGCCGTGTGATCATCGAACGGCCGCACAAAAAGTGCCGCGTCACTGTCCACACCGCGCGCCCGGGTGTCATCATCGGCAAAAAAGGCGCCGACATCGAAACCCTGCGCAAAAAGCTGGCGGCCATGACCGACAGCGAGCTTCATTTGAACATCGTCGAAGTGCGCAAGCCCGAGCTCGATGCAGCGCTGGTCGGTGAGAGCATCGCCCAGCAGCTTGAACGCCGTGTGTCCTTCCGCCGCGCCATGAAGCGTGCTGTGCAGAACGCCATGCGCATGGGGGCGCAAGGGATCCGCGTGAACCTCGCTGGCCGTCTCGGCGGCGCTGAGATTGCCCGGACCGAGTGGTATCGCGAGGGTCGTGTGCCCCTACACACCCTTCGCGCCGACATTGATTATTCTCACGTTGAAGCGGCGACGCCCTACGGCATCATCGGTATCAAAGTGTGGATCTTCAAAGGCGAGATCATGGAGCACGACCCGCAAGCGCGCGATCGCAAGCATGCAGAGCTTCAAGAAGGTGGTGGACCGCGACCGCAAGGCGGTCGTCCGCGCCGGGACCGCTGAGGAGTAGAGAAAGATGCTGCAACCAAAGCGCACAAAATTCCGCAAGATGCACAAGGGCCGCATTCGCGGTCAGGCCAAAGGTGGCTCCGATCTGAACTTCGGGACCTATGGTCTGAAAGCGATTGAGCCCGAGCGCATTACAGCCCGCCAGATCGAAGCTGCCCGCCGGGCCATGACGCGTCACATGAAGCGTCAGGGCCGCGTCTGGATCCGGATCTTCCCGGACCTGCCGGTGACGGCAAAACCGATCGAAGTGCGGATGGGTAAAGGTAAGGGCTCCGTCGACCGCTGGACCGCCAAGGTCAAACCGGGGCGGATCATGTTCGAGATCGACGGCGTATCGGAAACCGTGGCCCGGGAGGCCCTGCGCCTCGCGGCAATGAAACTACCGGTCAAAACCCGGACAGTGGTTCGCGAAGACTGGTAAGGTTTACCTAAACTGCAAAGTGATAAACCCCGTCATAACCTGGCGGGGTTTACTTTTGGGATATTTTTGATGTCGCCGCGCGCTTTTTCCGAATAACGGGCGATAGTGTATAAGAAAGCCCAGTTCGTTTGCTTGCTACCGCGGTTTTGTTTTTCGTACTAGGGACGGCTCGATGATTCCAATAGCGCGGTTAAACCCGCTTTTTGCGCCAATAAACAGACGTTTACTTGGTCCGCCCAAGCCTGAGGTAGAGGTGCTTCAGGAAGAAGAAACCGAGACCGTTGTTCCTCCTGCCTTTTTGCCCGGAATGCTGGAGCGTGCGATCGGTACTGACGAGCACTCTGTATTGTCGGACCATCTTGAAACAGCAACCCAGACGAAGGTGGTGCACGCCCCGGTGCTTCGCTACACCTACCGGAATGCGTTGGTCAGCCGCTCCGGCTTTGCCACGTTCCGGCATATCGAAAGATACGGCAACGAATTTCGCACGGTCGGGTTGTCGAACCGCCCGATCGAAGTTCCTGAATTACGCTACTGCCATACCTATGTCGCCTGGCGCTATTTTGGGCACTGGCTAACTGACTCCATTCCGGCCGCGTTTCTTGAGCCCGATCGGGGCGAACTCTGGATGCCACCAAATCCCTCTTGGGAACATTCCCCACCTTATCTAGAGGCATTGGACCTGACCCCACGTGAGACAGAGGTCGTTTTGGCAGACACCCTCACCGTCTATCAAGATTATGGTCAGGGCAGCCAGAAGCGCGCGCGTTTTGCAACCATCCTGAAAGATCTTCACGCGCGGTTTGGCAATGGGGGTGACGCTGAGGAAACACTGTTTATCAAACGCGGTGCGACTGGAGTCGCCAGAACGTTCTCCAATGAGGAACAATTGCTAGAGCAACTATCGGCCCGCAACTGGCGTATCCTGGACGTTGCGACGGCTTCGGTTGAAGAGATTCAAAAGGCGGTGTGCCAAGCACGTGTCGTCGTAAGTATAGATGGCAGTCACCTTGACCATGCACACTTGTCCTTGCGGCCTGGTAGCGTAATGGTTGTTTTGGTTCCACAGGATCGTTTCACATTGCGCCAATTGGGTCTCTCGCGTGCTCACGACGTGTCACCAGGCTTTGTCGTGGTCGAAGGCAACCAGTCTGATGGGTATACCGTTGATTTGGGCGAGATACTAAAAACAGTTGAGCTTGCGGAAGCGCAGGTGGACCGGTTGTGAAGGGTCTATTGGCGCTTGGAGGATTTGAAAGAGACGGGTTGAGGTCTTCCGCCATTGCGCTTGAGGTCGATAAGGCACTTAGAAAAATAGACGATTAACATCAGATCGGGTACGCAAGACAACGAAACGGACTTCAGGCCCATGTCGCGCGAGCGCTTCTGTGATTTTGGGGCTTTGCTTTGCCTCAAAAGTCCAGATCCAATGCAGAAATTGTTTGTCCGGAAGCTTCTCGGGGCATCCTTTCGCCATGTCGGGGCGAACTTTTCCATAGCTGCCCCAAACGCGCTTTGCCAACTGCCAGAGCGCACGACGGCGGGTTGGACGCACCCAGATCACAAGGTCTGCCCGGGGCACCCGGACATCGAATGACGAGACCGAGGTTCCATCGATCACCCATGTGTCTTGCGCCGCATAGGCCTCAGTCAGCCGACGCTGTTCGGTTCTGTCGCGTATCGTCCATCCCGGAAGCCAGCGAATATCGCGATCCATGGAGATATGTGGCAGGCCATAAATCCGCTCGATGGCGCGCGACAGAGTGGATTTCCCGCCGCCAGAGACGCCGATTACCAGTACGCGCTGGGCCTGCGACAGAACCTTGTGCGCTTCAAATGGCGACAGCTCCAGCGGCACTGGCTACTCCCAAGCGTAGTTGAAGCTGACCGAAATCCGCTCGTCTTCGGCCATGTTCATCGGCACTTCGTGGCGCAGCCAGCTTTCCCACAGGAGAACGTCTCCGACAGCGGGTTTTGCGTAAATGAAGGTCTTCAACTCTTCCCGAGCGTCCTTCTTGCGGGCAGGGGCAGCCATCATTCGGGCGGAGCGGGGGTCTTCGAGCTTCAACGCGGATGTGCCTTCGGGCATGGCGACATAGGTCGTGCCTGAGATCACAGACTGCGGATGGAGGTGCGAAGAATGTGTGCCTCCCTCGGGCAGGATGTTGATCCAGATATCCTCCAGCCGGAGCGATTTATCGCCCAGGTCGAACTCCAGATCTTTCGCAAAGGCGGCAACGTGCTTGTCGAGCGCGGCTACCACATCCTTGAAGATCGGAAAGCGCCAGGGCAAGTCGGTGAGAGAGGCATAAGAGGTGTAGCCAGGGTAGCCTTCGGTCTCGCACCACTGCTGTCCTGCCTCATCATCCTCGGCGATGGCGTAGCAGGAGGATTCAAGTTCGGACGGTTTAATGGCCGGGCCGAACTCTGCCAATTGGGCGCGATAAAGGCGGGTGACAAAAAGCGACGTGATCGAGGGCATGGGCGGTCCTTCCCGGGTCTTCTGCGGCGGAGGCGCTCTTCCCCAGGAAATAAAGGGAAATGAGGGCTTGCCATGTGTCTCTCAGGGGCCTATACGGCGCTCTCATCTTGAACTCCACCAGAATCGAGGTGACCCGGAGCAAGGAGTTGCGAAAGGGGCCCACTGGTGACGTTGAAAAAGGACAGATGGCGATGGACGCCCAAGACCTGCGTAATAAAACGCCGGATGAGCTGCGCGATCAGCTTGCATCCCTGAAGAAAGAGGCTTTCAACCTGCGCTTCCAGCAGGCAACAGCCCAGCTGGAGAACACGGCGCGCATGCGTCAGGTTCGCCGCGACGTGGCACGCGTGAAGACCGTGCTGAACGAAAAAGCCGCCTCGGCCGCTGAATAAGGAGCCCGCACATGCCCAAGCGTATTCTGCAAGGCGTTGTGACGAGCGCCGCTAACGAACAGACCGTAACCGTGTCGGTGGAACGCCGCTTCACGCATCCGGTTCTGAAAAAGACCATTCGTAAGTCCAAGAAGTACCGGGCTCACGATGCTGAGAACACCTTCAAGGTGGGGGACAAGGTTCGCATTCAGGAATGCGCGCCCATCTCGAAGACCAAACGCTGGGAGGTGATTGCCACCTAGGGCAGTCGCAGTCCGGTTTTATCGAAACCCTGGGGGATCTAATCAGAACAGCCCCCACAGGTCGGGAGAAACCACATGATCCAGATGCAGACCAATCTGGATGTTGCTGACAACTCCGGCGCGCGCCGAGTTCAGTGCATCAAGGTCCTGGGTGGTTCCAAGCGTAAATACGCCTCCGTCGGCGACATTATCGTCGTCTCGGTGAAGGAAGCCATCCCGCGCGGTCGCGTGAAAAAAGGGGACGTCCGCAAGGCCGTCGTCGTACGCACCGCCAAAGAGGTCCGTCGCGAAGACGGCACCGCGATCCGATTTGACCGCAATGCGGCCGTGATCCTCAACAACAACATGGAGCCTATCGGCACCCGTATCTTCGGGCCGGTCGTCCGCGAGCTGCGGTCGAAGAACTTCATGAAGATCATCTCGCTCGCCCCGGAGGTGCTGTAAGATGGCCGCTAAGTTGAAATCCGGCGACAAGGTCGTCGTGCTCGCTGGTAAGGACAAGGGCAAGGAAGGCACCATTACTTTCGTGAATCCGTCCGCCGGCAAAGCTGTGGTTGAAGGCATAAACATCTCCATCCGCCACACCAAACAGTCTCAGGCGTCGCAGGGCGGTCGCATCCCTCAGGCGATGCCGATCGATCTGAGCAACCTGGCGCTGCTCGACAGCAACGGCAAAGCCACCCGCGTCGGTTTCCGCGTGGAAGACGGCAAAAAGGTTCGCTTCGCCAAAACCACAGGGGAGGCTGTCTGATGCTGGACACTGCAAACTACACCCCGCGCCTCAAAGCGGCCTATGCGGACCAGATCCGCGCCGGTATGAAAGAGGAATTTGGTTACAAAAACGACATGCAGATCCCGCGTCTGGACAAGATCGTCCTGAACATCGGCGCCGGAGCTGAAGCCGTCAAAGACAGTAAAAAAGCGAAATCGGCACAGGAAGACCTGACCGCCATCGCAGGGCAAAAAGCCGTTGTTACCAAGGCCAAGAAGTCCATCGCGGGCTTCCGTGTGCGCGAAGAAATGCCACTGGGCGCCAAAGTGACACTGCGTGGCGACCGGATGTACGAGTTCCTCGATCGTCTGATCACCATTGCGCTGCCTCGCGTTCGCGACTTCCGCGGCGTAAAGGCCTCATCCTTTGACGGTCGCGGCAATTACGCCATGGGCCTGAAAGAACACATCGTCTTCCCTGAGATCGATTTCGACAAAGTCGATGAGACCTGGGGGATGGACATCATCATCTGCACCACCGCGCCGACGGACGCGGAAGCGAAGGCGCTGTTGAAGCATTTCAACATGCCCTTCAACGCGTGACGCGCGGGAGAGACTGATATGGCTAAAAAAGCAATGATCGAACGCGAAAAGAAGCGTCAGAAGCTGGTGGATAAGTACGCCGCCAAGCGCGCTGCGCTCAAAGAGATCGCAAATGACGAAAGCAAGCCGATGGAAGAGCGTTTCAAAGCACGGCTGAAGCTTGCAGAACTGCCGCGCAACAGCTCGGCAACCCGGCTGCACAACCGTTGCCAGCTCACGGGGCGTCCGCACGCGTACTACCGCAAGCTTAAGATCAGCCGAATTGCGCTGCGTGATCTTGGGTCTAACGGCCAGATTCCTGGCCTCGTCAAGTCCAGCTGGTAAGGGAGGGACCACATGTCTATGAATGATCCTCTCGGCGATATGCTGACCCGTATCCGCAACGCCCAGATGCGTGGCAAGTCCACCGTCCGCACGCCAGCCTCTAAGTTGCGCGCTTGGGTCCTGGACGTGCTCCAGGATGAAGGTTACATCCGTGGCTACGAGCGTGTGGAAGACAGCAAGCACCCGGAACTGGAAATCAGCCTGAAGTACTATGACGGCATTCCGGTCATCCGTGAGCTGAAGCGCGTCTCGAAACCCGGGCGTCGTGTGTATGTCAGCGTGAAAGAAGTCCCCTCGGTCCGCCAGGGCCTGGGCGTCTCGATCGTCTCGACCCCGCGCGGCGTGATGTCCGATGCAAATGCACGCTCTGCCAATGTTGGCGGCGAAGTGCTTTGCACGGTCTTCTAAGGAGGTTGCAATGTCTCGAATTGGTAAAAAACCGGTCGAACTGCCCTCCGGCGTGACCGCATCCGTCTCGGGCCAGACAGTGGAAGTGAAGGGCCCTAAGGCGACCCGCAGCTTCACCGCCACCGACGATGTGACCATCACTGTGGACGGCACTGTTGTGACCGTAGAGCCGCGCGGCAAGTCCAAGCGGGCACGACAGCAGTGGGGCATGTCCCGCACCATGGTTGCAAACCTTGTGAAAGGTGCGACTGAGGGTTTCAAGAAAGAGCTTGAGATCCAGGGTGTTGGCTATCGTGCTCAGATGCAGGGCAACACGCTGAAGCTGAACCTTGGCCTTAGCCACGATGTGAACTTCCCGGTGCCGCAGGGCGTGACTGTCACCTGCCCTAAGCCGACGGAAATCATCATTGAAGGCACCGACGAACAGCTTGTTGGTCAGGTGGCTGCGAACATCCGCGACTGGCGCAAGCCCGAGCCCTACAAGGGCAAAGGCATCCGCTACAAGGATGAGTACATCTTCCGCAAGGAAGGCAAGAAGAAGTAAGGACGAGCAAAATGGCAAACAGCAAACGGGAACTGTTCCTCAAGCGCCGCCTGCGCGTCCGGAACAAACTGAAGAAAATGGCCGAGGGGCGTCCGCGCCTTTCGGTGCACCGCTCGGGCAAGAACATCAGCGTCCAGCTGATCGACGATGTTCAGGGTCGCACACTGGCATCCGCCTCCTCGCTGGAAAAGGATCTGGGCGTTGTGGGCAAGAACAACATCGAAGCGTCCGCCAAGGTCGGTGCAGCCATCGCAGAGCGAGCCAAAAAAGCCGGTGTCGAAGAATGCTATTTCGACCGTGGCGGTTTCCTCTTCCACGGCAAGGTGAAGGCTCTGGCCGACGCCGCGCGCGAAGGTGGTCTGAAGTTTTAAACCCTGAAGGGCGCCGGGTGCGGCGCCCTCGATGATCCGGGACCGAGTGGTCACCAGGATTGCAGAAACATATGCTCAAGGAGGCCTGCATGGCAGAGCGTGAAAACCGCAGGGGCCGTCGCGACGACCGAGACGAAACCCCGGAATTCCAGGATCGTCTTGTCGCGATCAACCGTGTGTCGAAAACCGTTAAAGGCGGTAAGCGCTTTGGCTTTGCAGCCCTTGTGGTTGTGGGTGACCAGCGTGGCCGTGTCGGCTTCGGCAAAGGCAAGGCCAAAGAGGTGCCTGAGGCGATCCGCAAGGCGACCGAGCAGGCCAAGCGCAACCTGATCCGCGTGCCGCTGCGCGAAGGCCGGACGCTGCATCACGACATCGAAGGGCGTCATGGCGCCGGCAAGGTGATGATGCGCACCGCGCCGCAAGGTACCGGGATCATCGCAGGTGGTCCGATGCGTGCCGTGTTCGAGATGCTGGGCGTTCAGGACGTGGTGGCGAAGTCCATCGGCTCCCAGAACCCTTACAACATGATCCGCGCCACGCTGGACGGCCTGAAAAAGGAAACCAGCCCGCGTATGGTTGCACAGCGGCGTGGCAAGAAGGTCTCGGACATCCTGCGCAAGCCGGAAGCCGAGGCTGAAGCAGCGCCCGAGGCAGCTGCCGAGCCCGCAGAAGCGTAAGGAGAGCGAGACATGGCAAAAACCATCGTCGTCAAGCAGATCGGCTCCCCGATCCGCCGCCCAGAGATCCAGCGCCAGACGCTGATCGGATTGGGCCTCAACAAGATGCACAAGACCCGCGAGCTTGAAGACACTCCTGCCGTGCGGGGCATGGTCAAAAAGATCCCGCACCTGGTCGAGATCATCGAAGAGCGCGGGTGAGCCGCGCAGGCACAAGACAAAAAACGCCCCGAACAAACGGGGCGTTTTTCTTTTGGAGCAGGTGTTGAGCGTGGACCCAGCCTCGGGGCAATCGCTACCTCTGCTCAGAGATCGCTCACAAGACGGAGCCCGAAGCTATGCGAGATATTCCCCCTCTGCTTGTGGACGAACGCGCACGCGTTGAGATGACAACGAGCTGCAGGGACTGTGACGTGATACCCAAAGTGACAGGCGCTGGCAAAGTCGTTCAGATCGACAATGAACACGTCCAGCTGATGCACAACGGGTTGAAAGTAAAAGCTGGGGGATACTACGGCGATTGGATGATCGAGATCATCGAACGTCTTGGCGGGCACCACGAGCCGCAGGAAGAGCTCGTCTTCCATACCCTCATGGATTTTTTCCCAAAAAACGGCAGGATGATCGAGCTTGGGGCATTCTGGTCCTACTATTCCATTTGGTTCATGCTCGGGCACCCGGAACGGCGCGCACTCGGTATTGAGCCCGATCCAGCACATATTGAGATTGGCAAGAAAAACGCTGCGCTGAATGGGGTGCAACTTGAAATCCGCCAAGGTTTCCTGGGCTCAGAGGGGCCGGCTACGGCGCCCTTCCAAACAGAGCAAAGCGGCATATTGGAAATTCCCCGATTGGCAGCCGCCGATCTGTGCTGTGAATTCGCACCCGAAGGTCTGGACTTATTGCATGTCGACACCCAGGGCGCTGAAACCGGTGTTATCGCAAATTGCGAGAGCCTTCTTATGAAAGGCGCCATACGGTTTATGCTCGTTTCGACTCATAGCGAGACAATCTCCGGCAGCCCGCTCACGCACCAGGAATGCCTTGAGCTCATAGGAGACTACGGCGGTAGAGTGCTGGAAGAGCACGATGTACACGAGTCCTTTAGCGGGGACGGAATGATCGCCGCCTATTTCGGACACGATCCTATCGATTGGCCGAAGCTTGACCTTAGCTACAACCGCTACTCGCACAGCTTGTTCCGAAATCCGATCTTCGACCTCGCTGAAGTGCGTAGATCGCTTGCGGAAATGGAAGCAGATTCAAAGCCACCGCTCACCGGATCGCAGGTTAAGAAAACCTGGTTAAACCGGCTCATGGGGACCTGACGACACTTCTTTTTATCTTGAACCCTAATTCCAGCAGGCGTATACGCCGCCGGTGTCCTTCTGGGCTCAATGTAAAATACCAAGAATCGCCGTGGTCGGGGGCTTTCGCTTCGATCCCCGCATCCGGCAAGGAGAAGCGATATGAAACTGCATGAACTGCGCGACAATCCAGGCGCAACCAAACCCCGCAAACGTATTGGCCGCGGTCCGGGCTCGGGAACCGGTAAGACCGGTGGCCGGGGTATCAAGGGGCAGAAGTCCCGTTCGGGTGTGGCAATCAAGGGCTATGAAGGTGGCCAGATGCCGCTCTACCAGCGTTTGCCCAAGCGCGGGTTCAATAAACCGAATGCCAAGAAATATGCTGTCGTGAACCTTGGTCTTATCCAGAAGTTCATCGATGCAGGCAAGCTCGATGGAAAGGCTGCGATCACCGAGGATGTCCTGGTTGCATCCGGTCTCGTCCGCCGCAAGCTCGACGGTGTCCGTGTTCTTGCCAAGGGTGAGATTACCGCCAAGGTCGACCTGAAAGTAACCGGCGCGTCCAAGTCCGCTGTGGCTGCCGTCGAGAAGGCGGGTGGTTCACTGACGGTCACAACCGCGCAGGCGGCGGCGTAACGGCTTGTGAGGGGCGCGCGCGCCGCTTACATCTAACCCAAGTTTTCCAACGCCGCCGGAACGGGAAACCGTCTGGCGGCGTTTGCATCCATAAGGTCCAAGGAACAGGACATGGCATCAGCAGCAGAGCAAATGGCCGCCAACATGAGTTGGAGCGCCTTAGGCAAGGCGACCGAACTCAGACAGCGTATCTTCTTCACGCTTGGCCTTTTGATCGTTTACCGCCTCGGCACCTATATTCCGGTCCCTGGTATCGACGGCGCGCAACTGCGCGAGTTCATGGACCAGGCAGCGGCCGGTCTTGGCGGTGTGCTGAATATGTTCACCGGTGGCGCAATCTCCCGAATGGGGATCTTTGCGCTCGGGATCATGCCTTATATTTCAGCCTCGATCATTGTGCAGCTTCTGACCGCTATGGTGCCGCATCTTGAGCAGCTCAAGAAAGAAGGCGAGCAGGGGCGCAAGAAAATCAACCAGTACACCCGCTACGGCACAGTGTTCCTGGCGACCTTCCAGGCCTATGGGTTGGCCGTAAGCCTTGAGTCAGGCGGTCTTGTGACAGATCCGGGTTGGTATTTCCGCGCAGCCTGCGTGATTACACTTGTCGGCGGAACGATGTTCCTGATGTGGCTGGGAGAACAGATTACCCAGCGCGGCATCGGAAACGGCATCTCGCTGATCATTTTCGTCGGCATTATCGCGGAACTTCCTGCTGCGTTGGCGCAGTTCTTCGAATCCGGTCGGTCCGGTGCTTTGTCGACGCCCGTTATTCTGGGTGTGTCGCTGATGCTTCTGGCGACGCTCGTCTTTGTCGTGTTCATGGAGCGCGCGCTGCGGAAAATTCATATCCAGTATCCGCGCCGCCAAGTTGGGATGAAGATGTATGACGGAGGCTCCAGTCATCTGCCCGTCAAGATCAACCCGGCCGGGGTGATACCTGCGATCTTCGCAAGCTCGCTGCTCTTGCTGCCGACGACCGTCAGCACGTTCTCCGGGGGTCAAACCGGTCCCATCATGTCAACTATTCTGGCCTATTTCGGGCCGGGGCAGCCGCTCTACCTGTTGTTCTTTGCGGGCATGATCATCTTCTTTACGTATTTCTATACCGCCAATGTGTCGTTCAAAACCGAGGACGTGGCACAGAACCTCAAGAATCAAAACGGCTTCATCCCGGGCATTCGCCCTGGCAAGAAGACAGAGGAATACCTCGATTACGTTGTCAGCCGAATCCTTGTCGTCGGCTCCGGTTATCTTGCGCTTGTGTGTCTTATCCCTGAGATGGTGCGGACCGAGCTTGCCATCACGGCGTACTTCGGTGGTACGTCGATCCTGATTATCGTGTCCGTGGGCATGGATACAGTGCAGCAGATCCAATCACATCTGCTGGCCCATCAGTATGAAGGGCTGATTGAGAAGTCCCAGCTGCGCGGGAAAAAGCGCACTGGGAAGGGGAGGAAAGGGCCAGCACGGCGATGAACATTATACTTTTAGGGCCGCCGGGCGCTGGGAAGGGAACCCAAGCTCAGCGGCTGGTCGATACGCGGGATATGATCCAGCTGTCGACTGGAGACATGCTGCGCGCGGCGAAAGACAGCGGGACGGAAATGGGCAATCGAGCTGCTGAAGTAATGGCGCGGGGAGATCTGGTTTCGGACGATATTGTGATTGGCTTGATCCGTGAGAAGCTCGAAGCCGGTGGCTCGGGTTTTATCTTTGATGGTTTCCCGCGCACTCTGGCTCAGGCCGATGCGTTGGGCAGTCTTCTGGAGGATGTGGGTCAGACACTCGACAGTGTTATCGAGATGAAGGTCGAGGATGACGTTCTTGTCGACCGTATCGTCAACCGCGCTGAAGAAGCCAAGGCGGCAGGCAAACCCGTGCGGGCCGATGACAATGCCGAAAGCCTCAAAGTTCGGCTTCTTGCATATTACAAGCAGACTTCCCCGCTGGTTGGCTACTATCATGCCAAGGGAGTTTTGACTGGTGTCGACGGACTTGGGTCTATCGACCAGGTCAGTTCAGATATCGCAGCGATTCTAGACACAGACTAGCACCCCCTTACCGACATCCGTCTGGTTCTGACTGAATTTCAACAAGTCCTTCGAGGGCTTCGTTGCGCGCGACTTGAACAAGCGGAGCGCCCGTTCCAGGTGAGACCCAAACGGATACACGTGCATCCGGTTCCGGACCGTCTGAGACGATGCACGCTGCAATCGTGATATCAACGCGGCCTTGTGTTTGGTCGGGCGCTTCGTTTTCCCATTGACGCAGTTTCGATTGCACTTGGCGCACGTTGTCTAGTTCTGACCTGCTCAGGCGGTATCCTTGCCCTCTGTTCGAGGGCACTTGAACAAGCCCAAACTTTTGTTCGATCCGTTTGCCTAGATCGGTTCGCGTCGCAGTGAAAACGAGCGCTGATCCGGTTGATGCTGGAACAAGGCCTTCGGGCAGTTCCACGACCGCCCGCAATCCTTCCGGATCAGCACTAAGTGGCGTCGCGCCATCCCATGGGTCGGTTGACGTGCATGCTGCTACCAAGAGCGGTAGAAAAGAAGGAACAAAACGCATTGAAATTCCCTTGATTCGATTAATACTTAATGTAATACAATAAAAAAATAACACTAAACAGGAGGTTGTCTTGAATAAAAGAATTACGGTTGAGGCAACACTGCTGGCGGCGACCTGGGGCGCGATTTTTGCGCTGCCTCTGGTGGTGATTTGGGCCGTATCTTCTGGCTTTTTTGCCCAGGATGCTGTGGTGCAACGCTTCCCGAATGTTGTGCGCACAGACAGCTTGCTCGGCTGGCAGCTTGGCCTTGCTGCGGGTCTGGGCCTTCTGCCTGCTTCGGTTGGGTTCTGGATTTTGTGGCAGCTGCGGGGCTTGTTTGCGCTCTACGCACAGGGAAAGGCGCTCACGCGGGAGGCTGCAAACCGCGTTCGGGCCATCGGCCTTGGCCTTTTTGGAATGAACGTGCTTGGTATCTTCGCAAACACCGCACAGACGGTTGTTCTTTCGGCGGGGAACCCACTTGGGCAACGGGTGTTGGCGATAGAGCTCGGCTCAGAGGAGATCGGGCTGCTCCTTATGGGGGGGCTGCTTTTTGTGATTGGGCGGTCCATGGCGGAAGCTGTTGAGGCGGCAGAAGAGCTGCGCGGCTTCGTATGAGTGAGATTGTCGTTCGGCTCGATGTCATGCTCGCGCTGCGGAAGATGAAGGCGCGGGATTTGGCGGCTGAAATCGGGATCACCGAGCAAAATCTCAGCCTCCTGCGGAATGGTAGGGTCAAAGGGATTCGATTTGCGACTTTGGCCCGAATTTGCGAGGTTTTAGAGTGCCAGCCGGGCGATTTGCTTGAAGCTGTCTATTCGCCTTCAGAATAGTTGTTGACAGAGCCGCAATGCCCTTGACGTCTGTTGTGTATGCGCCTACGTACCGCCATCCGAATTGTTGATTCTGTCGAGTCGCTTCGGAGCTGCTGAAAGCCCGGGACCGGTGCCCGGGCTTGATGTTGTGAAAAAAGGTTCTGGAGCTACGGAACCGCAACGAAAGGACTAAGAATTGGCACGTATTGCTGGCGTGAACCTTCCAACAGGTAAACGCGTCCCCATCGCCCTTACTTACATCACTGGTATTGGCCCCTCTTCCGCGAAATCGATCTGCGAAGCGGTTGGTATAGATCAGGCGCGGCGTCTGAATGAGCTTTCCGACGCAGAAGTGCTGTCGATCCGTGAACATATCGACGCGAACTTCTCGGTCGAAGGTGACCTGCGCCGCGAAGTGCAGATGAATATCAAGCGTCTGATGGACCTCGGCTGCTACCGTGGCTTGCGTCATCGTCGCAACCTTCCCGTGCGTGGTCAGCGCACCCATACCAATGCGCGGACCCGCAAAGGCCCCGCCAAGCCGATCGCCGGCAAGAAGAAGTAAGGGAGGGGATCAGATATGGCACGTGAAAAAATTCGCGGTAAGCGTAAAGAGCGCAAGAACATCGCTGCGGGTGTGGCGCATGTGAACAGCTCGTTCAACAACACCAAGATCCTGATCTCGGATGTACAGGGCAATGCGATTGCCTGGTCTTCCGCCGGGACAATGGGGTTCAAGGGCTCCCGCAAGTCCACGCCTTATGCGGCGCAGATGGCGGCAGAGGATGCGGGCAAGAAAGCACAGGAACACGGCGTGAAAACGCTTGAGGTTGAAGTGCAGGGGCCGGGCTCGGGTCGCGAAAGCGCGCTGCGGGCTCTGGCGGCGGTTGGATTCAATATCACGGCGATCCGTGATGTGACCCCGATTGCCCATAATGGCTGCCGCCCGCCGAAGCGCCGCCGCGTTTAAGGACGGTCTGAATTTTCCGAGGGCCAAGGGATACCTGCGGCCCCCGGCGTCATTTTTTCCTCGGGCGTTCCCGCCCCCGGATCTCGGACGGGAACAGGTATGGAGGCGACATCTATGATCCATAAGAATTGGCAAGAGCTCATCAAACCGACACAGCTCGATGTGAAACCGGGCAACGATCCGACGCGCCAGGCTGTGGTGGTCGCAGAACCTCTGGAGCGCGGTTTTGGTCTGACGCTGGGCAACGCGCTGCGTCGCGTTCTTTTGTCTTCGCTACAAGGCGCGGCGATCACAAGCGTACAGATTGACAATGTGCTACACGAGTTTTCGTCCGTCGCAGGCGTGCGTGAGGACGTCACCGACATTGTGTTGAACCTCAAGCAGGTCGCTTTGCGGATGGAAGCGGACGGTCCGAAGCGTGTTTCTATTTCGGCGAAAGGCCCGAAAGTTGTCACCGCAGGCGACATCTCGGAAACTGCCGGGATCGAAGTGCTGAACCGTGATCATGTCATCTGTCACCTGGACGACGGCGCGGATCTATTTATGGAACTCGCCGTGAACACCGGGAAGGGCTATGTACCCGCCGATAAGAACCGTCCGGAAGATGCTCCAATCGGTTTGATGCCGATCGACGCAATTTACTCGCCGGTTAAGAAGGTCAGCTACGACGTGCAGCCCACCCGCGAGGGACAGGTACTCGACTACGATAAACTGACACTCAAGTTGGAAACCGATGGGTCTGTGACCCCGGATGACGCTGTGGCCTACGCCGCGCGCATCCTGCAGGATCAGCTGTCGGTTTTCGTGAACTTCGATGAGCCGGAGGCGGCGCGCAGCCAGACTGAAGAGGACGATCTGGAGTTCAATCCGCTTCTTCTGAAGAAAGTGGACGAGCTGGAACTTTCGGTACGTTCCGCGAACTGCCTAAAGAACGACAACATCGTTTATATTGGTGATCTGATCCAGAAAACCGAAGCCGAGATGTTGCGGACGCCGAACTTCGGTCGGAAGTCCCTGAACGAGATCAAGGAAGTTCTGTCCGGGATGGGCCTGCATCTGGGAATGGATATCCTGGACTGGCCTCCCGACAATATCGAGGACCTCGCCAAGAAGTTCGAGGACCAGTTCTAAAGGTTGGCGGGCGTGTCCCGCCATCTTTTGCTTGGGCAATTCCGCCCCAATAAGGAGGGCGCCGCAACGCACGGCTCCCGGACAAAGTATGAAAATGGAGATTAGAAAATGCGTCATGCCAGAGGCTATCGCCGCCTGAACCGCACACACGAGCACCGCAAAGCGTTGTTCGCAAATATGGCTGGATCACTCATCGAACATGAGCAGATCAAGACCACGTTGCCCAAAGCGAAGGAACTTCGCCGCATTGCCGAGAAGCTTGTCACACTTGGTAAACGCGGTGACCTGCATGCGCGGCGTCAGGCCGCGTCGCAACTCAAGCAGGACAAGCATGTTGCAAAGCTCTTTGACGTGCTTGGCCCGCGCTATGCTGAGCGGCAGGGCGGCTACATAAGGGTTCTCAAGGCCGGTTTCCGCTATGGGGACATGGCCCCAATGGCAATCATCGAGTTTGTGGATCGTGATCCAGACGCGAAGGGCGCCGCTGACAAAGAGCGCTTGGCTGAAGAGGAAGCTGCTGAGTTGGAATAATTCCGATCGCAGACGCCAAAAAAATATAAGCCCCGCTAACCGGCGGGGCTTTTTGCTTCTATCACGACGCTTTTAACGGGCTTCTACCGGACTAAGCTGCCCCGGGTCGTTTTGACAGGACATGGTGTCAATGAGCTTTTCCAGGCAGTCGTCATCGACCGTAGATCCGCCCAGGAACTCAAGCAGGTCTTCCCGCTGACCTTCTGGCAAGGACATCACGCGTGCAAAAAGCGTGGGCTCGATCGGTGCAGGCATAAGGAACCTCAATACAACCACTGGTGGTATTACTTTTGCGCCTTGACGTGGATTCAATCAACTTGTCTAAAAAGACATGTCCATTAAGACAGGTATCGATCTGGAGCTGCACAAGCTGGGGTTGCTTTCCCCGGCTGGGTATTACGTGGGGCTCCATATTCGGTTCGCTGCTCCTCTGCTGGACTATCAGACCTATCCGCAAGAATGGAAAGATCGTTATACTGAACAGGCCTACGCGCTTCGCGACCCCTTGCTGGCTTGGGGGTTCGGCGTGACTGGGGCTGCTCGGTGGAGCGCGTTAGGCATTCCTGACCCATTTGGCATTTTAGAAGATGCTGCGCGGTTTGGTCTTAACTATGGTGTCGCCGTGTCCTGCGGCGAGATCAAATCCCGTACTATCGCCGGTTGTGCGCGATCGGACCGGGAATTCACGGAGGACGAAATATCGTCCATCCAAGCTCTCGTTCAGCGGCTTCATGATACGACGACGCCGCCGGACAGCCTGACCAAGGCGCAGATCGAGGCGCTCAGCTGCATAGCCGCAGGTGATCGTCACACAGCTGCCGCTGCGAAACTTGGTATTTCCGAAAGTGCGTTAAAAGCTCGTCTTACGGCCGCGCGCCAAAAGCTCATGGCACGCACCACAGCCGAAGCAATTCAACGCGCCAAAGACTACAGGTTGTTGTAGCGGGTTCTGCGCTAAGGTTTCCACACCACCACTGAAAAAAATGGAGACTGACTAATGGAAAGCACGACCCTCTCGTTTGAGAACTTTCACAACCATGGCGAGTTATTTGCGAATCTTTTTCGCGCAAGACGACAGTCGTTCATTGTCCAGAACAACTGGGACCTGCCAGAGGCAATGGGCATGGAGTACGATCAATACGACACCCCGGCAAGCCGCTGGGTCGCTGTTCACGAGTTTGGCGAGGTCTATGCAGGTATTCGTCTGACCCCGACTACTGCCCGATGTGGCATTTACACCTACATGATCCGTGACGCCCAAATGGGCCTTCTGGATACCATCCCTCAGGATCTTCTGTTTGGTCCTGCCCCGGTGGACGAACGCATCTGGGAGTCCAGCCGTGTTTTTGTGTCACAAGCCACGCCGCAAAAAGTGCGCCGGCGTGTACACGCGTATCTCATCGCCGAAATGACCAAGACCGCACGCGAACTGGGGGCGGTTCGTGTTTTGGGGCTCGTGCCGGCGCTTTGGACCAAGTTTGCCGACCGGCTGGGGTTGGAAATAGAAGCGGCAGGCCGCGTTATGGAGATTGACGGGACAGACAACCAATGTGTGTCGATTGACCTGACCCGTAAGCTCCACTAAGCGGCCCCCGTTTGGGGGTACCTTGTGTAACGGGGGCAGAGGGCGCATATCATCGGACGATGCTGCTGAATCGAAAGCCGATGCGTCTTCTGCTCCTACATCCGCTCCGCCTTGCCAATCCGCTCAGCGCCGGAGCAAGATCAGGAGCAGCGAGGGCAGAAGCCTGCCTGTCGAGGCACTGATCATGTCCGACCTTTTCAATACACCCGAGACTTCTGCACCGGCAGATACATCCAAACGCCCGCTCGCTGACCGCCTGCGTCCGAAAGCTCTGTCGGACGTGATCGGACAAAACCACTTGCTTGCATCAGATGCCCCGCTTGGCAGCATGCTTGCGGCCGGAAATCTGGGCTCGGTGATTTTTTGGGGGCCGCCGGGGGTCGGCAAAACCACGATTGCCCGGCTTCTGGCACAGCACAGCGATCTGGAGTTTGTACAGATCAGTGCGATCTTCACCGGCGTGTCCGACCTGCGCAAGGAGTTCGAGGCGGCGAAACTCCGGAAGCGAAACGGTCGCGGTACCTTGCTTTTTGTCGATGAGATTCACCGTTTCAACAAAGCCCAGCAGGATGGGTTCCTGCCTCATATGGAGGATGGAACTCTTGTTCTTGTGGGCGCGACCACTGAAAACCCGTCCTTTGAGTTGAATGCAGCCGTTCTGAGTCGAGCGCAGGTTTTGGTCCTGAAGCGTCTCGACGCGTCCTCGTTGGAGATCCTTCTGACCAGAGCTGAAGAGACGCTGGGTGTTCGACTGCCGCTGGACCCTACTGCGCGAACCCTTCTGATCGAGATGGCAGATGGAGACGGGCGGGCGTTACTGAACCTGGTTGAGCAAATCGCCTTGAGCGACCCCAAAACTCCGATCGATGCAGCTGGCCTGTCGGGGCGCCTTTCGCGTCGGGCCGCGCAATATGACAAGGGCGGCGACGGTCACTACAATCTGATTTCCGCGCTTCATAAATCTGTTCGTGGATCGGATCCCGACGCATCGCTCTATTGGTTGGCGCGCATGCTGACGGCGGGCGAAGACCCGCGATACCTGATGCGGCGGATCACGCGCATGGCAGTGGAGGATATCGGGCTGGCGGATCCCCAAGCGCAGACCGTGTGCCTGGACAGCTGGCAAACCTACGAACGTCTGGGGTCTCCGGAAGGCGAACTGGCGATCGCTCAGGCTGTGATTTATCTCGCGCTTGCTCCGAAATCGAATGCTTCCTACATCGCCTATAAGGGCGCCATGAAGACCGCCAAAGCAACGGGGTCCGCGCCACCGCCAAAGCACATTCTGAATGCGCCGACGCAGCTGATGAAAGATGAAGGCTACGGCGACGGCTATGCCTATGACCATGATGCCGCAGATGGTTTCTCAGGGCAGGCCTATTTCCCCGATGGAATGGAACGTGTCGATTTTTATACCCCTGTGGCCCGGGGGTTCGAACGTGAGCTGGAAAAGCGTCTGGCGTATTTCTCGAAGCTCCGTGCGAAGCGGCAGAGTTGACATCGCCGCCGCAACGCCGGACAGAAGCGCCATGATGCCTGCACTACTACAAGTCGCGCTTGGAGGCGCCGTAGGCGCCAGCTGCCGGTGGCTGCTCGGCCTGGCGATTGTGCGCCATTTCGGATTTACACCTCTGCCATTAGCCGTGATGACGGCCAACGTGTTGGGCTCATTCCTGATGGGCCTCTTTGTTGTACTGGCTGCGCAGCGAGGCCTCACACACCTGTCTCCGCTCGTCGTGACAGGGCTTTTGGGCGGGTTTACGACGTTTTCTGCGTTTTCCCTGGAAACGGTGAACTTGATTGAAAGGGGTCAGATTGGCCTCGCCGGTTGGTATGTCTTGCTGTCGGTGGTGCTATCGGTCGGAGGCTTAATGGTGGGTCTTTGGGTGGCACGAGGCCTGCTCGCATGAGCGGCGTGCAAAATCTGACTGTGTCGCCCGAGGAAGGCGATCAGAGGCTCGACCGCTGGTTTCGTCGCCGGTTTCCGCATATCGCCCAGGGTCGGATCGAAAAGATGTGCCGGAAGGGCGAAATTCGTGTCGATGGCGGCCGCGTGAAAGCCGCCACGCGTGTGAGCGCGGGACAGTCCGTTCGCATACCACCACTGCCTGTGGCGACAGAGGCGTCGAGACCAGCGCGGGCAGCCAAGCCCCAGGTTTCGGAAGCGGACCGCAAGATGCTGCAAAGCGCAGTGCTGTTTCGCGATGCACATATCCTCGCGATAAACAAACCCCCGGGCTTGCCGGTCCAGGGGGGCTCTGGTCAGCGTCGGCACCTTGACGGTATGTCGGAGGTCCTGAAGTTCGATCTTGATGAGAAACCTCGCCTTGTGCATCGCCTCGATAAGGATACCTCGGGGGTCCTGATCATGGCCCGTTCCCGCCAGGTGGCGGCTGGGCTGACCGCAGCCTTTCGGGCGCGCGAGACCCGTAAAATTTACTGGGCAGCGGTGGCAGGGGTTCCTCAACCCCGGTTTGGAACGATCAAATACGCGCTTGAGAAAGCCTCCGGCCATGGCAAAGGTGGGGAAGCCGAAAAAATGATCTGCATCGATCCGCGCGATTTGCCCGCGCACCCGAATGCCAAGCGTGCGACAACCGATTTTGCCGTTCTTTCCGCGCTTGCGCGACGCGTTTCTTGGTGTGCACTTGTCCCAGTTACAGGCCGCACGCACCAATTGCGCGCCCACATGTCCGAGATGGGACATCCGATTATCGGGGATGGCAAATATGGCGGAAGCAGTCAGGAAAATCTTGGTGACGGGTGGGGTGCACAATTAGGGGGCGAGCTGTCAAAAAAGCTCCACCTGCACGCACGCAGCCTGTCTCTGATCCATCCCGTTACGGAGGCGACCTTGACGCTGACAGCACCGCTCCCCGAACATATGGCGCGGACATGGGATGATCTGGGCTGGGACGTGGCCGACGTTCCCGAAGACCCTTTCGAAGACCTCGCATGACCCTAAAACTTGTCCTTTTCGATGTCGATGGAACGCTTGTCGACAGTCAGGCCCAAATCATGGCCGCGATGACACATGCTTTCGAGGCGGAGAACCTCGCGGCTCCGGATCGTGCTGCAGTGCGCGGGATCATTGGGTTGTCTCTAAGCAACGCGATCGGACGACTTGCGCCGGAGGTTGCCCCGAGTGGCGTGGAGCGGCTCGTGGAGCGCTACAAGGACGCCTATGTTGCGCAACGTGTGATCGGTGGCGGCGAATCTGCTTCTCCGCTGTATCCGGGTGCACTGCACGCTCTGGAGGCTCTCTCTCAACAAGACAGTGTTCTTTTGGGCGTTGCGACAGGGAAGTCCATGCGCGGCCTGAAACATCTTTTTGACGCGTACGACCTGGCGCGCTTCTTTGTCACCATCCAGGTTGCTGACAATCATCCCTCAAAACCCCATCCTTCTATGGTGTTGGCGGCATTGTCTGAGACCGGTGTTGATGCCAAGGACGCTGTGATTCTCGGCGACACAAGTTTCGATATGGAAATGGGAAAGGCGGGCGGGGTGCACAGGCTCGGTGTGGCATGGGGCTACCATGATCCGAACGCATTGCGTGAGGCCGGCGCCACGCGCGTGCTCGAAAGCTATGCCGAGCTGCTTCCGGCCCTGGATCAGATCTGGAGACTGCCATGAGCGGATGGGCTGCAAAACGGTTCTGGACCGCTTCAGAAGTTGTCGAGTGCGAAGGTGGCTTCACAGTCACGCTCGACAGCCGACCTGTGCGCACACCACTCAAAAGACTACTCGTTGTGCCCACTGAAGCTTTTGCGAAGGCCATCGCTGAAGAATGGGGTGCACAGGAGGAAATCGTCAATCCAAGCACGATGCCCTTTACCCGCGCCGCGAATGCTGCGCTCGACAAGGTCAGTGCGCAGCGGGAGGACGTCTGTGAGCTGTTGGCCGCATATGCCGGTACCGATTTGCTGTGTTATCGCGCAACCGGGCCGAAGATGCTGATTGCGCGGCAGGCCTCTGGCTGGGACGCGCATCTGGACTGGGCCGCGCGGCGTTTTTCAGCGCCATTGAAAATCACGTCTGGTGTGATCCCGGTGGACCAGCCTGCGGAAAGCTTGAAGGTTTACCTGCGGCGCGTGCAGGAATTCTCAGACTTTGAGCTTACCGGATTTCATGATCTCGTGGCCATTTCCGGCTCTCTTGTTCTTGCGCTTGCCGTCGCCGAGGGCAGGATTTCGGCGAGCGAGGCGTATGATTTGTCTCGAATCGATGAGCACTGGCAGATCGAACAGTGGGGTGAGGACGAGGAAGCGACCGAACTGGCCGAACGAAAGCGGTTTGAGTTCGTGCGCGCGCACGATGTTATGAAGATGTCCCGCCTCCCGGAATAGTTGAACTTTATTAAGTTGACGTTGCGTCGGTTGCGGTTTGAACCTTGGTGCTGTCAGCACTGATTTCCCGTTGCGGATCAGGGCGCTATTGGGCGCCCAATTCCTTGAGTTGATTGAGAAATGATCGCTGATAATCCAATATGCCCAAAACAAAGGCATTTGGTCCCGATATCGAAACGCGTTTCACCCCTGAAAAAGAAAGCGGAAAGCGCCACTTGACGCCATTTTGGGAAAATGCCCAATTTGGCATCGCTGGGTGGGGAGTATCTTCATCCGAGAGTTCAATGCCTGTGCGGGACGTGCAGGACACAGCTGCAAGAAAGCAGCGACCACCAGGAAGAGGTAAAAATGAGAAAATCCGTATTTTTGGGCGCGCTTACCGTCGCCGGTATGATGGCGAGCGTGGCGACTGCCGATACGCTGCAGGAAGTGCGTGACCGCGGCGCGGTCAACTGCGGGATCAGCACTGGCCTCGTCGGCTTTGCGTCGCAGGACGCAAACGGCGAATGGCAGGGATTTGACGTTTCAATCTGCCGCGCTGTCGCGGCTGCGGTCTTTGGCGACCAGAACGCTGTCAACTACAACCCGGTGACCAACCAGGTGCGCTTCGAGGTTCTGAACTCCGGCGAGATTGATCTGCTGGCGCGGAACACCACGTGGACCTTCTCGCGTGACGTGGACCTGCGGCTCGAATTCACCGGCATCAACTACTACGATGGTCAGGGCTTCATGGTGCCGCGTTCGCTGGGCGTATCGTCGGCAACCGAGCTCGACGGCGCTCGTGTGTGCATTCAGAAAGGTACGACAACCGAGCTGAACCTCGCGGACTTCTTCCGCGCGAACAACATCAGCTTCGAGCCGGTTCCGATCTCAACAGCATCTGAAGCGCAGCAGCAGTATCTGGCAGAGGCCTGCGACGTCTACACCACAGACGCATCCGGCCTTGCAGCAACCCGCGCAGCGTTTGAAACTCCGGGCGATCACGTGGTGCTGCCTGAAATCATCTCCAAAGAGCCGCTGGGCCCACTTGTTCGTCACGGCGACAACGAATGGGGTGATATTGTGCGCTGGTCGCTCAACACCCTCATCGCAGCGGAAGAGCTTGGCGTGACGTCTGCGAACGTCGACGAGCTGGCGGCCGGTACTGACAATCCGGAGATCAACCGTCTGCTTGGCACCGAAGGCAATCTCGGTGAGATGCTGGGCCTCTCCGCAGACTTCGCGGCGAACATCATCCGCGCTGTAGGCAACTATGGCGAAGTGTTCGAAACCCACATCGGGGAGAACACACCGATCGGTCTGGCACGGGGGCTGAACGCCCAGTGGACCGAAGGCGGCCTGCTCTACTCGCCGCCGTTCCGCTAAGGACAAAATAAAGGGCGCGGGCGAAACCCCGCGCCCTTTTTCCTTCTGGAAGATTTGAAACAGCGGGCAAGCGCAAAGACGCACATCCGATAAGCTCGCGACCATCAGGGGACCTAAATGACGACATTCAGCGATCCGCCGCCCACCAGCGGCCCGCCAACCCAGGCGTTTTCGCTCGGCATGCTGATCAACGATACGCGCTACCGCGGGTATACGTTTCAATTCATTGCCTTGTGCGCGTTGATTTTCTTTTTCGGCTGGATGATCTGGAACGCGATCCAGAACCTTGCAGCTTTGGGACAGGACATCGATTTCTCGTTCCTGGGTCAGCCGGCAAGCTATGAAATCGACCAGAAGCTGATCCCGTACACGTCCACTGATTCACATATGAGGGCCGCGTTTGTCGGACTTCTGAACACACTTCTGGTTGCCTTCCTCGGGTGCATAACCGCCACGATTTTCGGTGTGATCGCAGGTGTGCTACGCCTGTCGAATAACTGGCTGATCGCGAAGATCATGTCGCTCTACGTCGAAATTTTCCGGAATATTCCGGTCCTGATCTGGATCGTGATCGTGTCTTCGGTGATGAGCCAGGCGCTGCCGTCTCCGCGCGCATTTCGCGGCGAGACACCTGAGGCCACGATGGCGTTCTGGGACTCCGTCGCCTTTACAAACCGCGGGGTCTATGTGCCCGCCCCGGTTTGGAATAATGGATCTTGGGTCGTCGTGGCAGTCTTTTTGCTGTCCATTGTCGCGATCTTCGCGCTTCGGTCATATTCGAAGAAACTTCTTTTCGAAACCGGGCGGTTGATCCCAACGGGCTGGCCTTCGGTCGCGTTGTTCTTTATTCCGTCGATCCTGGCTTTCTACATTATGGGCAAGCCGATCGGCCTCGATTACCCGTCGCTGGGTGGTTTCAACTTCATCGGAGGTATGAACCTTCGTGGTACGTTAATCGCGCTTTGGTTCGCGCTCGCGCTCTATACCGGAGCATTCATCGCAGAAAACGTACGTGCCGGTATTCTGGCGGTTTCCAAGGGGCAGACTGAAGCGGCAGCGGCGCTTGGCCTCCGGCCGAACCGGATTATGAGCCTGATCATTCTGCCGCAAGCCCTGCGGGTGATCATTCCGCCACTCATTTCACAGTACCTGAACCTGACCAAGAACAGCTCTCTGGCAGCTGCGATTGGCTACATGGATCTGACCGGGACGTTGGGCGGCGTGACGCTCAACCAGACGGGTCGCTCGTTCGAATGCGTCCTGCTTTTGATGTTGTTCTACCTCATCATCTCTCTGAGCATTTCGGCTTTGATGAATATCTACAACAACGCTGTTAAGCTGAAGGAGCGCTGAGATGAGTGATACTCAAACCAACAGCTCCGTCGCGTTTGTCCAAACGGAGCAAATTCCACCGAGCCCGCCTCCGGCGAGCGAAGTTGGTATTGTTAACTGGCTGCGCAGCAAACTCTTCTATTCGATACCCTCATCGGTAATGACCCTGCTGGCCATCGCGTTTATCTACTGGCTGTGCTCCATCATCCTGCCTTGGGTCTTCAATGGCGTTTGGGACGCCACATCGATCCGTGACTGTCGCGATCAGTTGCAGGGCGCGACCGGGGGCTGCTTTGCCGTGATCTCCGAGCGTTGGCCGCAACTGATCTTCGGGAACTACCCTGCCGATGAGTATTGGCGCGCTGTTCTGGCGCTGATCGGATTGTTTGTCGCTTTGGCACCTGTGCTGTTCTTCAACCTGCCACGTCAATTGCTGTGGTTTACGGGGCTCTTCCCGTTCATTGCGTATTGGCTGATTTGGGGTGGATCGCTGTGGGTGTCGATTTTCGCGCTTGTCGGTGTGGTCGTCGGCTTTTTCGTTTTCCGGGCATTGTCTGAACGATCCTTCTTCGGTGCTATCGTTGCTGGAATTTTTGCAACGCTGTTGTTCTGGATTTTCCTCACGCCTGCGCTCTCTGGTGCGCTCAGTGGGATCATCCCGCTGATGCTGGTTCCGGTTGAAAGCCGGTTCATCGGCGGGTTCATGATCAACTTCATTCTCGGAACCTCGGGCATCGCATTGTCCTTGCCGCTGGGAATAGCTCTGGCACTTGGTCGGCAATCAAACCTGCCAATCATCAAAGGCATCTGTGTGGTTTTCATCGAATTCATCAGAGGTGTTCCGTTGATCACCCTGCTGTTTGTGGCGTCGGTCATGCTGGCCTATTTCTTGCCGCCGGGGACCACATTCGACCTTGTGCTGCGGGTGATCATTATGGTGACGCTCTTTGCTGCAGCGTATATCGCGGAGGCGATCCGCGGAGGGCTGGCGGCCTTGTCGCGCGGCCAGTATGAAGCTGCAGACAGCCTCGGGCTGGATTACTGGCAGGCGATGCGTCTCATTATCCTGCCTCAGGCACTAAAGATCTCGATCCCGTCGATCGTGAATATTGCGATTGGTCTTTTCAAAGACACAACGCTTGTCTCGATCATTTCAATGTTCGACGTCCTTGGCATGATCCAAGGCCCGATCCTGTCTTCAACGGAATGGTTCGGCGTCTATTGGGAACTTCTGGCCTTTGCTGGCCTGCTATTCTTCGTCTTCTGCTACGGCATCTCACAATACTCCCAGTGGCTTGAGCGGCAGCTCAACACCGGGCATCGCTAAGGAAAGGGCACTGAAATGGCTATGACAGACCAAAGCCCCGCAACAATGGAAGTCTCTGACGAGATCGCCATCACCATCGAGAGCATGAATAAGTGGTACGGACAGTTCCACGTGCTTCGTGACATCGATCTGACCGTCTATCGTGGCGAACGGATCGTGATTTGCGGGCCGTCAGGGTCCGGAAAATCGACCCTGATCCGCTGCATCAACGCACTTGAAGAGCATCAGGCGGGCTCAATTACCGTTGATGGCACTTTGCTGTCGTCCGACCTCAAGAACATCGACAAGATCCGGTCCGAGGTGGGCATGTGCTTCCAGCACTTCAACTTGTTTCCGCATCTGACGATTCTTGAGAACTGCACTCTGGCTCCGATCTGGGTCCGAAAAACACCCAAGAAGGAAGCCGAAGAAACGGCGATGCATTTTCTGGAGAAAGTTAAGATCCCGGATCAGGCCAACAAGTATCCCGGGCAGCTGTCCGGTGGTCAGCAACAGCGCGTGGCGATCGCAAGATCGCTCTGCATGAAGCCGCGCATAATGCTGTTCGATGAACCGACCTCGGCGCTCGATCCGGAGATGATCAAGGAGGTGCTCGATACCATGATCGAACTCGCAGAAGAGGGTATGACAATGCTCTGCGTTACCCATGAGATGGGGTTTGCCCGTCAAGTCGCCAACAGGGTGATTTTCATGGATGCGGGTCAGATCGTGGAGCAGAACGAGCCAGAGGAGTTCTTCAGCAATCCCAAGTCGGATCGCACAAAGCTGTTCTTGAGCCAGATCCTCGGTCACTGATCTCTTTTAACAGCACTGAGAACTCCGGCACATGGGCCGGAGTTTTTTTATGCCTTTCTGACCCCAAGGTCGTGCGGCGTGAGGAACTTAGACACTTTTCCTGAATGCCACTGCAAGCCTGACCAGTTTACAGTGTCAAAAGTCAGCACAGTTAGCGCGCCGGTCGGGTATTGCGCGAAACGGAAATGATTGGGCGTGGCCTCACATAGTCTGTCGCAGAGCTCAGCTATCCCAGGGTTATGTCCGATAACCAAAACCCGTTCACCTGATGCAGACCGGACCACGTCGAGCATTGCTTCAGCGTCGGCGTGGTAGAGCTTGGCCATCAAAACCGGTGCCCCGGGCAATCCAAGGCGTGCCCATGTTTCCTGGGTTCGAGCTGCGTCCGAACACAGCACCTTGTCTGGTGCCAGCCCTGCTTTGGCGATCCAGCCGCCAATTGCTACAGCGCCGCGTCGTCCCCGGCCGTTCAACGGGCGCTCATGATCGTCTCGCCCGGGATCTGCCCAGCTGGACTTTGCATGGCGCAGCAAAAGGAGGGTCTTCATGGTCGTTCGGAAATCTCCCGTCTGTGGAAGCTCCGCATGTGGAAGCCCGATTGTGCTTCAGATCTACCATAGGACTGGCTTACTGGGCAGCTGCGGCGGACAGCGCAACCATTGCTATAACACTCGAGGCCAGGCTCCGTGTCCAGATATGCCTTACAGGCGGGTACATCGTAGTTGTCTTGCGAGAGAGCTGACACCGGACAAGCGGTCAGGCAAGGGCGACTTTCACAGGTGGCACATGGCGACGAGGAACGGGCCGGGAGTTTGATACTCCAAGGCAGCGCCAGACCGCCCCGATAGCTTATCATCAAACCGGCGGTGTCATGCACCAACAGGCCGACTGGCGAGATATGGGCCCGCCCGGAGTCCCGTGCCCACCTCACGAAGGGTTGCCAAGGTGGGCCACCAAACGGAAAGAGCGGAGAGGCGCCAAGCTCTGATGCCCACACCCCGATAACCCGATGAGACCACCTGTCCAGCGGATCCGGCTTGCCATCTGCATATTCGCGGCTGCCTTTGAAATGAGCCCAGAACCCTGGTTCCAAGGGCCCTAGCAGAAGCGCCGTCTTCGTACCGTTCGGCATGTCGGGGTCACCACTGGGATGCCAAGCGCCGAAGATCGCCAGGTGGCGCGCGAATGCGGCAGCTTCCAGGGCCGCATAGCTTGGCGCGCTAGCCCCTGCGTATGATAGACCCTGCGCCATGTTCGGTGAACAGCTCCAGCAAGCATGCGTTAGGCGCTCGACCGTCGAGGATAACGGCCGCGCGAACGCCGTTTTTGATCGCAGAGACACATGTTTCAGTCTTGGGGATCATCCCTCCCGCAATTACGCCGTCCTCGGTCAGTTTCTCGATGTGATCGATTGTTAGTTCAGTCACAACCTCGCCGGAGGCGTCCTTCACGCCCGGCACGTCTGTAAGAAGCAAAAGCCGGTCGGCTTTGAGGGCCGCCGCAATTGCGCCGGCGACCGTGTCTCCGTTGATGTTGTATGTCTCGCCTTCGCGCCCGGTGCCAATTGGAGCGATCACAGGAATAATCTCCGCCTTCAGCAACTGCAGCAGTGTATCTGGTGTGACCTCCACCGGATCGCCGACAAAACCAAGCCCAGGGTCGGCGGGATCGCACACGATCATGTTGGCGTCTTTGCCGCTCAGACCTACGGCCCGTCCCCCTTCATCGTTGATGGCCTGGACTATGCGTTTATTGACCCGGCCGGACAGCACCATTTCCACGACTTCAACGGTTTGTGCGTCGGTCACGCGTTTGCCGTTTACAAACTCTGACGGGATATCGAGCCGTTCAAGCATCTCGTTGATCATGGGGCCGCCGCCATGCACAACCACAGGGTTCACGCCCACCTGCCGCATAAGAACGATGTCCCGCGCAAAACTGGCCATATCTTCGATATTACCCATTGCGTTGCCGCCGAACTTCACGACGACAATCGCGTCGTCGTAGCGCCGCAGATAGGGGACAGCTTCGGACAGTGTGCGCGCGGTGGCGATCCAGTCGCGTTTCATATTTCGGTGCTTCATCGTTCAGCCTTTGGGGCAGGGTGACGTCTGCTAGCGGGTTTTGAACCTTATGCCAAGCCAAGCCTGAACGATCACGTGGATTCTGGCGTTTTGAGAGCAGGTGCTGACCGGATCACTCAAGTCCTGCAATGACCGCGCGCAGCGTCGGGATACCCCATCCTTTCTCGGATGACGTAACAATAAGCTCAGGATAGGCCGCAGGGTGCTTTGCCAGCGCTGCGCGGACCTGGGCAAGGATGCGTATGCGATCTTTTTCTTTTACCTTGTCGGCTTTTGTCAGCACCACCTGAAACGTCACGGCGGCGGTGTCCAGCAGTGACAGGATTTCCTCATCCACTGCCTTCACCCCATGCCTTGCATCGATCAGAACAAAGGCGCGCCGCAAGCTCTGGCGCCCCGTCAGATAGGCCTTAAGCAAAGCCTGCCACTTTTGAACGACCGCGACCGGCGCTTCGGCAAATCCATAGCCCGGCACATCGACCAGATATTTGCTGTCGCCCAAGGTAAAGAAATTGATTTCTTGCGTCCGCCCGGGCGTGTTGGAGGTCCGCGCCAGCGCCTTGCGGCCAGTCAGAGCATTAATCAGTGAAGACTTTCCGACATTTGAGCGCCCTGCAAAGCAGACCTCAAGCCGGTCGGCCGGCGGTAGTCCGTCCATCGCAACCACACCTTTGAGAAAATCCACCGGTCCCGCAAATAGCCTGCGGCCCGCCTCAGCCGAGTGGCTGTCAGGCTCCGGGACTTCGGGAAAGGGCAGGGGTTGGCTCATGGAAGAAGCTGTAACGTGTCGCCTTCTTGGATGGGACCGGGTTTGGTCACAACAGCGTAAACGCCGAAGTCACGATGCTCCCAGCCCTCCTCCAGCGCGCCCAGCGTGTCGGCGTCGCGAATTCCGGTCTTCGGGTTTGTGGCTGTTGCCAGACATCTGGTGATGCGTTCGGTCACCTTCAGTTCGGCCTCGCCCAGCTTTAAGCTGCGGCCGATCCACTCGAATTCTTCCCAGGGGCCGAGCCCTTCGAGCCAGACATTGCCGCGCCAGCGACGGATATCCAGCGGCATTCCTACTTTTTGGGACACAGCGCGATGTGTCGAGTGATTATTCAGGCTGAGTGTGGGGTCGGGTGAGTCTGTCATGCCGCGCCCCTTGGCGCGGATCAGCTTTACCGGCGCGGCGCGCCCGGCATCCATGAGTGGCGCGACCCACTCCAGAAACGCTGCCTCATCCGTATCTGGGGCAAAGGTCAGTTCCGGGCGGTTTGGATGCGTGAGCGTCACCTGCATCATATCGTCTGACAGGCTGGCGCTTACTGCGGCCAGGGCAGGGGTCTTGGCGACGCGCGTGAAGTTGTTGCAAGAAACCCATTCTGGCCCACGGTCTCGTGCCGCCTCATGAAGAACAGCCCAAAGTCGATCCCCGGGCAGGGTCTGCCCGGGGGTTAGATGTGCTTGGGTGATCCGCTCATAGCCGTGCGACTTGATCGGGTAACGCCAAATTTCAGTGATTTTGCCCGCCACTTTACTTGCTGTCCGACTGCTTGTTCTTGGCAAAGCTTGCTTTGATGTTGCCGAATACGTCCGGTTTGTAGCCATGATTACGCATGATCAAGTATTGCTGCGCGAAGGTGATTACGTTGTTGGCAATCCAGTAGACGATTAGCCCACTCGCGAAAGTCCCCAGCATGAACATGAATACCCAGGGCAGCCAGGCAAAGATCATCGCCTGTGTTGGGTCGGTTGGCGCTGGGTTCAGTTTCTGTTGCAGCCACATTGAGATACCCAGCAGCAGTGGCAGGATGCCAATGAAGATCAATGCCATGATTGAACCAGCCTCAGGCGCGCCCCATCCAAAGAGACCGAATGCGTTAAAGATCGAGGTCGGGTCGGGGGCAGACAGGTCCTGGAATGGACCAAAAAAGGGTGCGTGTCGCAATTCAATCGTGACGAAGATCACCTTGTAGAGCGAGAAGAAGATGGGGATCTGAAGCAGGATTGGCAGACAGCCAGCTGCGGGGTTCACCTTCTCCTTCTTGTAAAGCTCCATCATCGCCATCTGCATCTTCTGCCGATCGTCGCCAACCTTCTCTTTGATTTTTTCCATCTCCGGCTGAAGTTCCTTCATCTTCGCCATCGAGACATAGGACTTGTATGCAAGTGGGAAGAGAAGTGCCTTGATCAGCAGCGTCAATGCGATGATCGAGACCCCCATATTTCCGATGAGAATGTTCAGCTCGTGCAGGACCCAGAAGATTGGCTTGGTCAGAAAATAGAACCATCCCCAGTCAATCGAGTCGATGAAGCGCTCGATGCCGAGATTTCGTTCGTACCCTCGAATGGCTTCCCATTCCTTGGCTCCGGCGAAAAGCCGTGTCGTGACCTCTTGCGTTGCGCCAGGGGCAATCTCGAGGGTCGGGAGGCGGATTTCAGTCTGATAGATGTCCGCGGAATCGACGTATTTCGCAACCTTGGAGAACGCTTGACCTGGTTCCGGAACCAGAGTTGTCATCCAGAACTTATCCGTAAATCCGATCCAACCGTTCCCTGCGACTTGAGTCACGCTGGTCCGCGCGCCTTCGCTTTGGATGAAATCGAAATCGGTGATATCGTCATAGTCGATCTCGATCAGCTCTCCGTCGGCCACGGCGACGACCCCTTCATGCAGGATGAAGAAGTTAATCGTGTCGGGGCGACCATGGCGCGCAATGATCCCGTAGGGCTGCATGCGCTTGGCTGTATCCGAGGTGTTCTCCACGCTTTGGGTGATGTCGAACATAAAGTCTTCATCGACAGAGATCGTTCGTCTGAAGACCATCCCCAGGTCGTTTTCCCATCGCAGAACAACGGGTTGCTCGATGCCTAGCTCGCCTCCGCTTTCCACTGACCAGATGGTGTTGGCATTCGGAACCTGATCGAAACTCAGGTCACCTGCCGGCGCCCAGCCGTGCAGCGCGTAGTAGGAGTTTGGCTGTCCCACTGGTGACAGCAATCGCACGATCGGAGAATCCGGCTCCAGCGTTTCGTTGTAGCCCTTGAGCGAAAGATCGTCGATGCGCCCACCAAGGAGCGAGATTGACCCTTTAATACTTGGGGTATCAATGGGAATCCGGGCAATCTCGGGCGTTTGCGTCTGCGCGGCCGTCGTACCGGTTTGGGCCTGTGGAACAGACCCGGGCTGCGCCGGTGCGACGGCCGCGGGAGGTGCTACTGCAACTGACGGGGCTGGCTGGGTTTCACTGACCTCAGTTGGCGCGTTCGGGTCGACCGCTGGTTCTTCCGGAGGGAAAAGCAGGAACCATACAAGGATAACCAGAAAGCTGAGCGCCGTCGCGAGAATGAGGTTTTTGTTCTGATCGTCCATCTGGACCCATACCTGTTTTTATAAGTTAGCAGGGTTCAACCCACAGGACAGGTAAAGGTCAAGTCATTTTCCCGAAAGGCCCGGGCGGAAATAATTGCCGGGTGTTCTAAAAGCGGCCCGAAATCCTCTCAGGCCCCGCGCTTTGCCGGAATCGCAGGTGTCTCCGGAAGCCTGCCGATATAATCCGGGAGCCAGGTGAACGTCTCCTCCAGCGGCATCGGCCTTGCAATTCCAAACCCCTGGACATGTTGGCATCCCAGCTGGGCAAGCATGGAGTGCTCTCCTAGCGTTTCGACGCCTTCTGCGAGGCTTTCAACATCCAGTTGATGGGCCATTGTCAAAATCGCAGAGACCATCCTCTGTTGGTCTCCGTCCTTGTCGAGTCTGGTGACAAAGGACCTGTCAATCTTGATGCGGTTGATCCCGAACTTTTTTATGGCACTGATGGAGGCGTTCCCGGTCCCAAAATCATCAAGATCAAGGTTGCATCCCAGTTCGTGGATCGCAGCAAGATTGCGCAGAACGATGTCGTCCTCCGTGTCTGAAACAACGGTTTCCAAAATCTCGACAGACAGGCGACCGGGGCGAAGACCAAACCGGTCGAGCTCCCACTTCACTTTTTCAACGAGATGCGGATTTCGCAACTCCGTGCCGCCGAAGTTTACGCCGACACAAGGCACATGAAACCCTGCGCGGTCCCAGGCACTCAGCGCTTTGAGGCTTTGGTAGAGGATGACCTCACTCAGTCTTTCTGTACGGCCCGTGGCCTCGATAGCAGGCAGGAATTCCGCAGGGGCAATCGCGCCACGCTCGGCATGTTCCCAGCGGGCCAAAGCTTCAAAACCTGTGACGCGTCCGGTGTCGGTCGAGATCTGAGGTTGGAACCATGCCTTGATCTGTCCGTTCTCGAGTGCTTTCGCCAGATCCTCGGCCAAGGCGTGTGTAGTCGAGACATCGACCTGCATTTCAGGAGAATATACCCGGAGAGCGCCGGCACCGTGCGCGCGGGCTGTGACCATTGCTCGCTCAGCTGCATGTAAAAGGCTGGTTCCCGTCGCCTCAGGACTTTTGCTCGCCAGGGCAACGCCGATGCAGGCACTTATGTAAGTTGTGACACCTGAGATCGGGATTGGTTCGCTCAAAGCACGGTGCAGCCGGTCCGCGACAGACAGGATCGCGTCAAGTGTCATGCCTTCTGCCGGAGCGAGGTAAAGCGCGAACGCGTCCGCATCCAATCGCACAACGAGATCGTCGTCACGTACCGCGTGTTTCAATCGCTCGGCCGTAGCTTTCAAAACGCAGTCGGCGACATCGCGGCCCCAGCGTTCGTTGAAACTGTGAAACTCGTCCAAATCGATCACAAGCACTGCCGCGGTGCGCGTGCTTGCCCCTGGCGTTGCAAAATACTGGTCGAGTTTCTGCGTCAGTGCGTGGCGCATAGGCAACTTAGTTAATCCGTCGCGCCCGCCTTTTGGGGTCGAAACGATTTCGAGTGCGCGCAGAGAAAGCACGAGAAATGGCAGAAGAGAACTGGCCCCTATCACCCACCGGATGTCGTCTGCGGCAAAGGATACTGCCACGAAGAAAGGAAGAAGACCGACGAGGAGCACGGGGTCCTGGAAAACACTTATGCTCGCAATCCTCAGGAACTGAGTTACACGCAACGCCATTCGGACACGCCCCTCGCCGTTTCTTCAGGACCAAACAGGGTCAGTCTAAGGCCAACCAGTGCGGTCCGCGTTAATGCGCCAGAGCGTTTTTTTGGCGTTTTTCTTTAAATTTTCCAATTATTTCGCTGGGTCTCCGTCAGGCAGCGCGCGGGTGAGAGCGGCGAAGTCAAAGAGCTTCTCGTCCAGCATATGGGAAGGACGGATGTTGGTCAGCGCTCTAAATATGACCTGCCTACGGCCGGGATTGTTCTTTTCCCAGCTGTCCAGAAGAGCTTTGACCTGTTGGCGTTGCAGCCCGTCCTGTGATCCGCACAGATCGCAGGGTATGATCGGATAGTTCATTGCGCGGGCAAACGTCTCGCAATCCGCCTCCGCAACATGAGCCAGTGGGCGGTAGACAAACAAATCTCCGTCCTCATTGACTAACTTAGGCGGCATCGTCGCGAGCCGTCCGCCGTGGAACAGGTTCATAAAAAAGGTTTCAAGAATATCATCGCGATGGTGCCCGAGCACGACCGCCGAACATCCCTCTTCGCGGGCGATGCGATACAGGTTGCCGCGCCGCAGCCGTGAACAGAGTGCGCAATAGGTGCGCCCTGCCGGCACCTTGTCGGTCACAATGGAATAGGTGTCCTGAAACTCTATCCGGTGGGGCACTCCCATCCGCTCCAGGAACTCGGGCAGGACCGTTGCCGGAAACCCCGGTTGGCCCTGGTCCAGGTTACAAGCCAGTAGGTCCACCGGCAGAAGCCCACGCCATTGCAGTTCATGTAGGATGGCAAGAAGCGTGTAGCTGTCCTTTCCGCCTGACAAGCAGACAAGCCACCGCGTGCCGCGTTCGATCATGCCGTAGTGTTCGATGGCCTCACGGGTTTGGCGCACGATGCGCTTGCGCAGCTTCTTAAATTCAGTGGTGGTCGGCGCGCCTTCGAACAGTGGGTGGAATTCGGTGTCGTCAAGCATGTCGCGCCTCGGCTTGGCTATTGAGTTTGCCATAGTTGATGGACCGGTGCCGCGTCAATCGCGGGCTTGCCCGGGAAGAGCCGCGCATTAACTGGCACGCAACGACCAAAGGGGACCTCGATGCGCTGCTTCGCACTGATTTTTGCACTGTTTCTGGCCGCGTGCACCGGGAAGCCTTCGCTCGAAGATCCCGCCTTGAGCGACCGGACCCTGAACCTTGAAGAGTTCTTCGAAGGCGAAAGCGTGGCCTATGGTCAGTTTCAGGACGTCTTCGGGACGGTCCGGCGTCGCTTTGAGGTTCAGATATACGGTGAATGGAATGGCGAGACGCTCACTCTGACCGAGGACTTTGTCTATGAGGATGGTTCCACTGAGCAACGGATCTGGACCCTGACCAAAACCGGCGCTGAGACCTGGGAGGGCACGGCGCCTGGGGTGCTTGGCATAGCAAGCGGAGAAGAGCGGAACGATACCTTCAACTGGGTCTATACAATCGACCTGCCCATGCCTGATGGCTCGACAAGGCGGTTTTCGTTTGATGACTGGATGTGGTTGCTGAGCGATGACCGTCTTTTGAACCGCGCGTACATGTCAATCTATGGCGTGCCGGTGGGCGAGGTCATTATCACCTTCGAAAAGATCTGAAGCCTCTCCAGATTGGCCTATGTTCACGAAAATCAACGCGCTGCCGGGCGAAGGCCCACAGCCAGCGGACCCCAAACCCCAGTTTCAACCGCAAGAGCCCCAAATTCGGCCGTTTTTCGGTGTTCCTTGTTCGTTGATCAAGAAACGGACAAAGCCAAATGGCCAAAAGAACAAAGACCCGAAAGCCGCTGGAGGACATCCTGGCGTCTTGCTCAGAGACGCTATTCCCTGCGGAACTGGGGGCTGCTCGGGTGACTTTGGACAGCCGTAGCTCTGACGGCGACACACCCCTGCATGACGCACTCTGGCGGGACGATACCTATGCTGTGCTTCGGTTTATTGAGGCGGGCGCTGATGTGAATGCGCAGGGCAACATGTTGGAAACCCCGCTACACATTGCGGTTCGCAAGAAAAACCTGGCGGTGGTTGAAGCTTTGCTTTCGGCAGGTGCCGACGTATCCATAATGTCCGAGTTTGGGCAGTCCCCCAAGAGCCTTGCGGAGGCTGAGGGGGGCAGTTTGCGTAGACTGTTCCTGAACAAATGACGTTGACGTCTCGGTGACGCGACGAATTTGCCAAGTTTGTTTGAGCTCAGTCCGGGACGTTGTCGATGCCAGAGCCGCCCCATGGGTGGCAGCGCAGGATACGACGAAGTGCGAGGTAGCCGCCTTTGATCCCGCCGTGTTTTTTCAGCGCTTCGAGCGCATAGGCCGAGCAGGTGGGATGATAGCGACAGTTGTGGCCAACCCAGGGAGAAAAGACTGCACGATACGCTCTGACCGGGAGCGAGAAGGCCCAGGCAAGCGGAGTCATTACCGCCCCCTATGGAGCGCGTTCAGAGCGGAGACCAGATCGCGCCGCAGGGATTCGAACGGGCGCAAAACGGTTTCGTCTTTGCGTCCAATCAAGACGTAGTCCCAACCGGGCTTGCCATGTGCAGAAAGTTCCAGGCGAGCGATCTCGCGCAAGCGACGTTTGGCTCTGTTGCGCGCGACGGCGTTTCCAACTTTCTTAGAGCAAGTAAAGCCAACGCGAATGATGTCCGGGCAGGCTTCGTCATAGCGGCGTCTGCGGGCTTGCAGCAGAAATGCAGGTGCGGAATGGCGCTTTGCCCGCGCGGCGGCGATAAAATCGGATCGCTTCGACAGAATAACAAGCGCCGCCGGCGAGGACGCGGGCGGCGTGTAGGACACAGGCGTGTCGGTGTTTACCATAACAGCCCGCAGGCCGGAGCGACTTATGCGCTCAGCGACTTACGACCGCGTGCGCGGCGGGCGTTAAGGATCTTACGGCCGGCCTTGGTGGCCATGCGCGCGCGGAACCCGTGACGCCGCTTGCGGACAAGGTTCGACGGTTGGAACGTGCGCTTCATTACTTTTCTCCTTCGGTTGGCCTGAGGCTTTGGCAGCCTTTGGACCGAGAATTCGTCAAGATTCGTCGTTTAGGCGCAAGCGCCGAACAAGTCAACGCGTTTGCCGCATTTCCAGGGTCATAATTGGGTCGAACTGACAGTTGCAATCTCTCGGCAGACTTCAGTCGCGCGCAGAAAGTGGCTTGGGTTTTGACGCGTCTCCACGCTCCGCTAAAATGCCTGGGCAGCTTGCCACACCGTGTTTGGCCGTGCATACGGAAAATCCACAAGTGCGGACCCGGATTGCATCGGGCTTACCAAAACAGAGGCCACATGAAACACAGCACGCGGTTCGAGGGCTCCACCGTTGGATCTCATATTGCTGCCTTTCTATTTATTGCGTTTGCTTTCTCCGCATGCGGTTTTAGCCCGGTCTATCAGGAGGGTGGCGCGGCCAGTGAGTTAAAGGGCACTATACAATATGCAGAGCCGACATCTCCTGGTCAGTTTGAAATAGCCCGGTATGTGGAGGAAAGACTGGGGCCAGCCGCCGCCCCGCAGTTCGAACTGCGTATATTTCCCGCCATCCGTTCCGAAGCACTGGGCGTGGCGATCGGAGAGAATATCAACCGAGAAGACTTGATAGGCACAGCCACTTATTCTTTGGTCGAGTTGGGTACGGGAGAGGTGTTACTCCAGGGCAACGTCAACACCTTTGTGTCCTACTCAACAAGCAGTGCAAACACTGCGACGACGCGGGCCGCGCAACGAAACGCAGTTTCGCGGCTTTTGAAAGGGCTCACGGACCTTGTCATCATCGAAGTGCTTGCTTCGTCGGACAGCTTGATCGCATAGCGCTCCGTGGTTCCTACCGCAGTCAGACCCGCTACAAAGTTGCTTAGCAGCGTCGCATAGTATCGAGAGGGCGATATGAGTTGGGTTATGCAGTGCGGGCTTGAAGCCAGTGTCGCTGAATTTGTGTGCAGTTGACACCGCTCAAGCATTGATGTTTCAGCGGGAGGTGGCGCTGCAAACGCGCTGCCCACTAGGTCACACGCATGTTCAATTCGAAATCCGGGCAAAAGAAGAAGCTGTTCACTCAGGCAGATCGCGAAGCGATCCGTTGGTTCTGGGACGGGTATTTCAAGAAGCGCACACCGATCTTGATATTCGTTTTCGGCCTGATCGCGCTTCAGGGCTTGGTCTACCAGCAGTTTCTCAGTCTGACCGAAGACGGTCTTCGGATCGTGTTCGAAAGCGGGTCGTTGAGAGAGCTCGCAGTCGTCTGCGCCACGGTCTTCGGCGTCTTTGTGTTCCGGGGTGTGATCTCTTTTCTCGTGCCGCGGATCTCAACACAAGTTGCCAGCACTGCCGTTGAGGAGATGCGCAACAACATGATCGAGCACTACCTTAAGTTGGATCTGGCGTTCTTTGACAGATCTTCCTCGGGTGACATGATGTTGCGTTTGTTTACGCAGGCCCAAGCGTTGAGCGGATTTATCGGCCAAAGCTCAGTGAAGGCATTGCGAGACTTTGCGACGATTATCGTTGTTTCCGGATATCTTCTTTACAAACAACCGCTGCTCTTCACCTCAACCATCGCGATCCTGCCTGTTATCCTGTTCTCGCTCCAGTTCGCTTCGCACCGCGTCAAGAAAATTCAGCTTTCCGCAGAAAATGCGTTCGGTGCTTACATGAATGGCATCGAAGAGATGGCAAATGGCATGCGTACCATCAAGATTGCCAGTCAGGAGGAGATGGAAAAAACACGAATGAGCAGTGCGACCTCCGGAATCACGGACTTGATGGTCCGCTTGCAAACCGCACAGGCCCTGGTCCTGCCGCTTCAGGATCTGGCGGCCGCCATAGCCTATGTCTTGGTGATCGGTGGTGGTGGCTACATGGTGCTCAGTCCAGATTTCGAGATCGATGGTGCCGGTGTTATAGCTTTTCTTCTGGGGCTGGTTTTGATCTTTGATCCGGCACGTCGGTTGTCCACTTTCTTTGTGACATTGCAGGCGAACCTGATCGTGCTTGGCTATGTCCGCAGTTTGTTCCTTGAAGAGCCAACCGTGTTCGACAAGCCAGGTGCGACAGACAAGTTCGATCAGAACGGCGACATCGTTCTGGATAGCGTGACTTTTGGATATCACGCTGATCAACCACTTTTTCGCTTGCTTGATATGGTCATAAAGGGTGGTTCTGTGACTGCGATTGTTGGACCAACCGGGTCAGGAAAGACAAGTATCCTGAGCTTACTTGGCCGCTTGTACGAGCCCAGCGAGGGGTCCATTACAATCGGTGGCCAACCCATCTCGGATTTAAAGGTTCGCGCGCTGCGCAAGGCGTTTTCAGTCGTTGCGCAAGATATCGTCGTGTTCAACAAGTCGATTTTCGAGAATGTGAAGTATGTCAGACCTGAGGCTTCCGACGAAGAGGTGTGGGCTGCAGCGGAAGCTGCCGAGATTGATGGTTTGATGAAGGAGCGCGGAAACACTCCAGTCGGACCCAAGGGCGCTCAGTTGTCGGGTGGTCAAAAGCAGCGCATAGCGATCGCGCGCTGTTTCCTTCAAGATGCGCCGATCGTCATCCTCGACGAAGCGACCTCGGCGCTTGACCAGCAAACCGAGGACCGGGTCAAGCGCGCGCTCACACGCTTGTCAAAAGGGCGGACGACAATAATCGTGGCGCACCGTTTGTCGTCGGTAACCGACGCTGATTGTATATACGTCCTGGACTCCGGGCATATTGTGGAGTCCGGCAGCCACAGCCAGCTTATGAAAAATGACGGGCTTTACGCAAAGTTGTTCCTGTCCCAAAAAAGTGGTTACGCCACCGAAGTTCCGACCGCGTAGTTTGGTTCTCTGAACTTGGAAGACGAAAAGTCCTTCTGTTCGGGCGTGCGAGGCTTTGCATAGCTATGGAGATGCTAAGCTCCTTGCCCACAGTGAAATGCTTACAAAGACACCGCCTCAGGACTCAGATTGGATCTGGTGAAGCCTGGCTGTCAGACGCGTGAGATGTCCGCCTCGTTCAGCATCCATTCCAGAGTCTGGTAGAAATTCCGACGCTCGCTATGGCGCGACAACTCATCGAGCCTCGACGGGTCGCCCTTCAGTGTTTTGACTTCGTTGGATCTGACAAAATCCGGATTTACCGATACACAAATGTCGTGGCCCGTGATTTTTTGGCACATATCAATCACGTCTTGCAGAGCTGTGGCCTTGCCCGAGCAGACATTGAAGACTTCACCTGGTGGCGCGAAGTGCAACAGATCGCTGTAGGCGCGGGCAACATCGCGCACATCTGAAAAGTCGCGCGATACGTCCAGATTTCCCAGTTCGATTTCGGTCCGACGATCCCTGAAATGGGACACGATCTTGGGGACGAGAAACTCTTTGGCTTGGCCCAAGCCGGTGTAGTTGAAAGGTCGCGCAATCACTATTGGCAGTTTGTCGAGGAACAAACGAGCCATATGCTCCATAGCCAGTTTAGATACCGCGTAGTCATTGATCGGGGCGGGCGGTGCACTCTCCGTGATTGGTATGACAGTGGAGTTCCCATAGACATTCGCGCTGCTGGCTAAAACCACGCCGTCGTTGGCCATCCCGGAAGCAGCCAGGATATCCAGCAAACATCGCGTTCCGATCACGTTGACACGATAAAAGTCTTCAGCAGCCCCGTGAGCAATAAAAGCGATAGCTGCAAGATGTATGACGGCGTCCGGTTGGATTTTTGCAATCGCGTTCTCTAGCGACTCGCGATTGGTTAGGTCCGCCTGGAAATACCTGGGATCCTCTTCGAGCGCTGCCGAGGCCCCAACGCCCCACACTTCCCAACCTGATTGCTCGAGTTCCTTAGCAAGATACCGTCCCGTGAAACCATGCCGTCCGGTGACAAGAACCCGACCGCCAGGCATCAGAATGAACGGCCCAGTTTGTTGCGCTGAATGTCTGCAGCAACCATCATCTCGCAGAGCTCTTCCAAGGTTGTGGTGGCTTCCCAGCCCAGTTCAGCTTTCGCTTTGCTCGGGTCGCCAATAAGCAAGTCGACTTCTGCGGGCCGGTAGTATTTGGGGCTGACACGAACCCGCGTCTGATTGCTTTCAGCCTCAACCGCGATTTCATGCTCGCCACTTCCTTCAAAGCGCAGCTCTATACCGGCGGCTTTGAATGCCATTTCGACAAAATCGCGCACGGTTTCGGTGCGCCCTGTTGCAAGGACATAGGCGTCGGGTTCATCGACCTGCAGCATGCGCCACATTCCATCAACATAGTCTTTTGCGTAGCCCCAGTCGCGCTTGGCATCGAGGTTCCCGAGTTCGAGGCAATCAAGCTGACCGTTTTTGATTTTTGCGACACCGTCCGTGATTTTGCGGGTTACAAACTCCATACCGCGGAGCGGGCTCTCGTGGTTAAAGAGTAGTCCCGAGGTCCCGAAGATATCGTAGCTCTCCCGGTAGTTAATGGTGATCCAGTGCGCGTAGAGCTTAGCAACGCCATAGGGGCTGCGCGGATGAAATGGCGTGCGTTCGCTTTGTGGAACTTCCTGGACTTTGCCGTACATTTCCGAGGTTGAGGCTTGGTAGAACTTGATCTTTGGATTGATTGTCCTGATCGCCTCAAGAAGATAGAGCGCCCCTACACCGGTGATCTGTGCAGTTGTGTGTGGCTGATCGAAGGAGATGCCTACAAAGCTCTGCGCAGCAAGATTATAGATCTCATCGGGCTCGACGCTCTGGATCAGGCGGATCATGGCGCCCATATCCGTCAGATCCAGCTCAGACAGTGTCAGGTTGGGATGCTTGCGAATCCCGAGATCTTCGATCCGCCAAAAATTTGTCGAAACGACGCGGCGAAACGTGCCGACGACATTGTACCCTTTGCTCAGCAATAACTCCGCCAGGTAAGCGCCATCCTGTCCTGTAATTCCGGTAATGATTGCTGTTTTGGACATTTTTTTCCTCGGTATTTAAGCAGTATGGCGCAGAGCCCAATTATTTGCGCATGCGAAGTAACTCATGCCGGATGCGCAGGCGTATGCCGCTAAGTGCGAGGGATTTGCAAGGGTGATGGCGCAAAAGCGAATGGTCCGATCCGAACTGCAACAATTAAACTACTGAGTACGCTTGCGGTTTCGTCAAGCCATGGTGTCTCTCAGGTCATCAAAGCGCCGCCCTTGTGCAAGGTGTTCTATTGGATCGCCAATCGTTTCTGTCTACACAGACCCTTAGCGACATCGGAAGGAAAGGGTTCTGTACCGACCGGCCAGCCCATGGGTATCACGGTAGGGTCTGCCTACAGAACCTGCTGGTTTTGGGTATATACATCTATCTAAAGACGAAAGTGATGCGTTGAGCACCACAAAGACGAAACTTCTGCGATGCTTTCGCACCCAGTGCTCCCCGACTTCGCGAAAACCGTGTTGGGCTCTCGGCGCTGCAAGAAGTGCATGGGGCGTTAACATGCACGGCTACTTCCTCTCTGAGATTGGACTCGGAGAAAGCGCCCGCCTGCATCATGCCGCGTTTCGCGAAACAACGATCCCGGTCAGCGCCAAAAATCATGTGTTAAAAGGGCGGCAGAACGAGACCGGTTTCACCGATATCGTGTCAGAAGAGGCGCCATTTAACATAGCTCTGTCCATATTTGGTCTTCCAGAAATTCGACGCTGGCGCAGACAGATGTGCAGAACGAAATTTAACATTGCCCTGCCTTTCTGGGAGCTCGACGTCATTCCGGAAAAAGCAGTGAAGCACTTGCGCCGCTTGGACCGGGTTTGGGCGGCCTCTGAGTTTTTGTTCAAAACTTTCAAAGGTAACGGCCTCACCAATGTGGACTACCTGCGTCATCCTCTAGCTTTGCCGCAGAGTCTGCCGAACTTCTTCGATCCAGGTGCTCAACTGAAATTTTTGTTCTATTTTGACTTCGATTCCTTTTCTGCGCGGAAGAATCCGGAAGCGTCTATCCACGCCTTCAAGAAGGCTTTCCCAAAGCAGACTGATGTGTCCCTCACAATCAAAGCTCGTGGCAGCCGTGACGCGGGCCGTCGTGCTTGGCTTGCCAATCAAGCGGCAGAAGATCCCCGCATTAACGTGGTCGACAAGGTTCTGAGCCGGGATGAAATGAGTGACCTCGTCAACCAGCATGACGTGTTTCTGTCTCTGCACCGGTCCGAAGGGCTGGGCCTGGGGTGCGCAGAGGCGTTGGCGGCTGGCCGGGTTGTAGTTGCCACCGATTACGGTGGTTCAACAGATTTTATCAACGGCCGAACTGGATACCCGGTTGCATGGGACCGTATCGATGTGGGCCAAGAGGACTATGTCCATTCGGAAGGGGCCAGTTGGGCGGACCCTTCTATCGAAGATGCGTCTGCCCAGCTACGCGCGATTTACGACAACCCGCACGTCGCAAAACAGAAGGCGCAGGCGGGATACGACCACCTTGTTGCCAACCACTCTTTCGCTGCTGTGGGCCGAGAGCTAGAGGCCATATTGCAACGCAGAGGGTTGATGGACACGACGTCGTAGATTTCCGCAGCCCGAAAGCCAACCGGTGCACGGCTTCAAGTTCTGATGGGTGGGGAATATGGCGCGCTGGGGAGGATTCGAACCCCCGACCCCTTGATTCGTAGTCAAGTACTCTATCCAGCTGAGCTACCAGCGCGTGAGGCTGCTGACTAACGCCCCGCCCAGTCCAATGCAAGCGGCTTTTTTCGGCTGTTTTGCTATTCTGCCGCCGCGTCGAGTAGGGCGGCGCTGCGGGGCAGACTGATACGAAACTCTGTTCCGTTTTCGTCTGATCCTTTGAGTTCCAGAAGGCCCCCATGGCCACGTATAAGCTCGTAGGCAATGACAAGGCCCAGCCCAGTACCGCCCTTGCGCGCGCCGCCCTGGAACGCTGTGAACAGGTTCTCGCGTGCCTTGGCCGGAAGACCAGGTCCGGTATCGGCCACACAGACAATCCAATCGGTGTCTTCTTCGCGAGCCGTGATGCAAATCTGGCCTTGTGCCCCAGTGACTTCGATGGCCTGGCGGGCGTTGCGTACAAGATTTGTCAGCACGCGATAAAGCTGCTCGTTGTCAGCGCGAACCATAATGCCGGGGGGGATGTCGCTGACGAAGTTCACGAGTTCTGTCTGGGACGAGAGTCGTTCGCTGCTCAGCACATCCTCCACAAGGGGAGCCAGTTGGAACCGCGTCAGTTCAGGTTGACGTTCTTCCGCTTTCCCGAAAGCAAGCGTGCTTTCACAGAGCGCCACGGCGCGCGAAATTGCGTTCACCAGTTTCGGGGCCGCCCGCTTTACCGTTGGATCTTCCGAGGTTTCCATCCGGTCTGCGAGCAGCTGCGCTACTGTAAGGATATTGCGCAGGTCGTGGCTGATCTTGGCAACCGCCCCGCCTAGTTGAGCGAGGCGGTCCTTCTGTTTGAGCGCCTGGGTCAGTTGCGTTTGCAAAGACATCAGGGCGTCTTCTGCGTCGCGTAGCTCAGTAACTCCCGCGTCGGGTGTAATCACGCGCCGCGCATCCTCGGGCGCTTCGGCATAGGCGGTCATATGAGCCACCACGCGCCGGATGGGTTTGACCAGAAAACCCCGAACAGCCAGGAACAGCAAAGTGGCGGTGAAGATCGAGATCGCTGCAGAGAGGATCAGAATCCGGATTCCATAGTCAATCAGTGCATCCCGAAGCGGCCCGGTCGTCATCGTGACCTCGATCACCTCACCGGCCCCGCGCACAGGAGTGCCAATGACCCGGATCACATGATCCTCCGGATCTATGATTCCGCGCATTGCATCTCGAATAAGTTCATAGGCCGATGGGTCACGGAGATCGTAGGTGCCATAAATCTCGCCCGGGACGGAGTCCGACAGGATCAGTTCGCGTACTTCATCGCGTTGCAGGACAATGTTGAAGACTTCGGCATTCGCAAGAAGTTCAGCTTCGAGCTCCGGAGCCACCATGTCATCCGCGGTGGCCAAAAGCGCGAGCGAGGCGATCTGCGCGCGCTCCAGCCGGTTGAGCAGGTAATCCTCGCGGAAACGCGCCACCGAAGGAACAAAGATCAACACCTCGGCCAACATGACGAAGACCACCGTGAGGATCAGGAAGCGTCCGGACAGCGAATTCAAAGAAGCTGCTCCTTTCTTGTCCCTGACATAAGCCTGTCAGAACCGTTGGACAATGCGCACAATGCGCTTGACCATGTCGCTTTCAAAAAGGCGTGGCGAGAAGTACGCGCCAGCAGCACGTTTATTGACTTCCCCCAAGGTTGGGTAGGGCGCGACCATGTTCGCAACCGCGGACATCTTGTGGCCATTCGCGATTGCATAAGCCCAAAGTCCAATGAGTTCGCCGGCGTCTGCTCCAACGATAGAGGCGCCAACGGGTTTGCCCTTAAATACCATTACTTTAATCAGGCCCGTGGTGCGACCCGATGCAATGGCGCGGTCGTTCTCCTCAAACTCAAACCGCGCGACTTCCAGTTTGTCGCCGTGGGCTTTGCGAGCTTGCGCCTCGGTCAGACCGATCTGTGCAATCTCTGGGTCTGTGTAGGTCGCCCAAGGGATATGGTCTGTGCGCGCCTTGGCTGGCATGCCCAGAACGAGCTGCCGGATCAGAACACCGGCATGGTAACCGGCCACATGGGTAAACTGGAGCCCGCCTGCGACGTCACCCGCAGCATAGACCTTCTTGTTGGTGGTGCGAAGGGAGGCGTCGACCTTCACTCCGCGGCGGTCGTACTCGATGCCCGCAGCTTCGAGGTTCAGCTTTTCAACATTCACAGCGCGTCCTACGGCCATAAGCAAGTGAGAGCCGTTGAAGCTGCGTCCGTCGTCGGTTTTCACTGTGATGTTGCCGGCTTCACCCGAAACCTCGGAGACCTGCGCGCCTTCCACGATCTCGATGCCTTCGCCACGCAGACGCTCCAGCGCGATGGCGGCCATTTCCGGATCGTCCTTGCCAAGCGCTTTCATACCCTCAAGTACAGTGACCTTTGAGCCAAGCCGCACATGCGCTTGCGCCATTTCCATTCCGATGGGGCCGCCGCCAATGACGATCAGATGATCTGGGCGCTCGCGGAGGTCGAAAAGGCTTTCGTTCGTCAGATAGGGCACGCTTTCGATGCCTGGAATGGGCGGTACAAAGGGACGTGACCCGGTAGCGATCACAAAGCGGCGGGCGCTGATCGTATTCTCACCTGCTTTAACTTCGGTGGATGACGTGAACTCTCCGAACTCGCGGATGACATGGACGCCAAGGCCTTCGAACCGGTCCTGGCTGTCAACAGGTTCTATTGTGGCAATCACGTCGTGCACGTGGTCCTTGGCGGCGGAGTAGTCGATAACCGGTTCTGCCGGGGCGATTCCAAAGCCACCTTTGCGCACTGTGTGGGCCTGCTTTGCAGCGGCGATCAAGGCCTTGGACGGTACACACCCGTAGTTCAGGCAGTCACCACCCATTTTGTGGCCTTCAATAAGAACAACCCGTGCGCCCATCTGTACGGCACCTGCCGCTACGGACAGCCCTCCAGAGCCTGCGCCAATGACGCAGATGTCAGTTTCGATACGTTGTGTCATGGGATCAGGTGCTTTCGGACTTACGGAATTTCTTGAGAATAATGGGCAGCAGGGCGAGCGCGCTCAATCCAAGGATCGGGCCCAGGATATGCGGCTCGAAAATGATGCCGAGGTTCGGAGTCTCACCTCGTTCGAAGACTTCGCCGAGGCCCGCGCCGACCCAAGTGTAAACCGCCGTGCCCGGAATAATGCCGAAGAAGGTTGTAAAGACGAAGCGGTCCAGCCGGACGCCGACCAGAGCAGGCAGCAGGTTGGCGACGAAGAAAGGGATCGCCGGAACAAGTCGCATAAGGAACAAAACAGACAGCTCGTTTTCTTTCAGGCCGTCCTTGATCTGTTTCACCTTGCCTTCGGAGGCATCCATTTTTGCGGCAAGCTTGTCGCCGAGGCCCCAGCGTGCTGCCAGGAAGATAATTGTGGCGCCAGCTGTGGCTGCAAAAACTGTGAGTAGCGTGCCCGTAGCCAGTCCGAACAGGAAGCCGCCGGTCAGTGTTGCAATTGTTGCCCCCGGGAAGGAGAAAGCCACAATCAAAATGTACACGGCAAGATACGCGGCAACTGTCACGGCGAAGTTGGCGTCGCGAAACGCGATCAGAGCCTCGCGGTTGGCGGCCAAAGCTTCAAAGGTCAGTGTGTCTTTCAAGGTGAAAGCGCCGATTGCGGCGACAATGCCAATTGCCGCTATGGGCACCCATTTGGGCAGAGTTGCTTTCTGGCGAGGCTTTTCTTCCATAACGGACATATCCGGGGTTCCTTGTGCAATATATCTCTTGAAGCACGAAATCGGCTCAAATGCGCGTCTGTGTAAGTCAGATCACGCCCGGTTGATGGCCGGTGATGTTTCCTGCGCGTTTTGCAACAGTGAGCCGGCGTTTCTGTAACCTTGAGCAGGAGCCAGAATGGCTTTGTTACAGGCTGGACCCTGCGCATTCCCCTGCTTAGGGTGAGCGCATCGGAAGCAAAGGATGCGGAAATGCGGCGTAGAGGTTTGGTTATTTGCTCGGTCCTCGGTCTGGCGGTGAACGTCGCGCAACCTCTCGACGCACAAACAGTGATGCGGGAAGACGTGTTCGATCTCCAGACGGCGCTTCACTACTATGGCTTCATGCAAGGGCCCGTTGACGGGGAAGTGGGCGCAGATACCGAACGGGGTCTGGACAGTCTGGGCGCATATCTGCGGTTAGGGCCCGTAAGCCCGTCAGCAATGGATGCCAACCCTCTGCCCTTGCCATTGCGCAGCTTGATGGACGCCTATGTCGCACGCAACGATGTTGAGACGTCGGATCTCGACGAGCGCGACCTCGCACGGTTGCGCAATGAAGGGGAGCGCTTCTGGATCCGCAAGGAGATGCAATCAGATCCGGCAACCTGGGGTGTGGATGTCGAAGCCGCCAACGACACATGCGGCGCCTTTGCAAATGCAGGTTTGGTTGGCACCGTGATCGACCCGGACGAACTGCCCGAGGTCGAGGGTGCAGGCTCAATTCGGGTGATTTATTACGGCCCAGTCACCGCTGATTTCCGACCTGACAGGCTGAACCTGTTCGTGGACCCCTGGTATATGGTCACCAATCTCGCTTGCAATTGACGTTTTCAGAAGTCGACTTCGACCCCGGGCAGATTAATCTCTTTCATCAGATCGCGAAGTTCCTGGCGTGCAGCCAGGTTTGACATATTCAGCTTGTCGATGCCGATGTCGCGGAGGTCCAGAAGGGTCATGCCGCGCGGAAACAGTTCCCTGAAAATCACGCGTTCGGAAAAACCCGGTGCGATACGGCAGCCGATTCTGTCCTGCAACTCCTGTAGAGCGTCGCCGATCTTTTTCTTGTTGTGCATGTACTGCGTACCCAGACGGTTGCGCACAACGATCCAGTCGATCGGTGGCAGTCCGGCACGCGCGCGGAGTTGCCGCGAGTTCCAAACCATCTCTGAGTATACTGACGGGCCAAGCACCTTATTGGTGATCGGGTCCACGCGGGCGATCATGTCAAAATCTACATAACTGTCATTGAGCGGCGTGATAAGCGTGTCCGCCAGAGAGTGCGCGACCTGGCTCAGGCGGGTGTAGGAGCCCGGACAGTCCAGCACGATAAAGTCGCAGGTGTTCTCGACGGACGCGATGGCTAGCGTGAGGCGGCGGTCCCAGACATTCTCTCCCGGGTCGAGCTGCGCTTCATCAACCTTCGGAAGTTCAATGAGCTGGGGCGTGGGCAATATGACCCCCTCGCGCTCCGAGGTCGCCGCGCGATTTTCCAAATAGCGTCCAAAGCTTCTTTGTCTGAGGTCGAGATCAATCCCGCCTACGGACTTCCCGGCGCGCGCCAACGCAGTTGCCACATGCATGCAGGTCGTCGATTTTCCCGACCCGCCTTTCTCGTTTCCGAAGACAATAATATGCGTCACAGCCCGATCCGTTTTTTGTAGCAGCTCGCCTGGCTGCTTTTGGCGCAGAGTATCGGGGTGTTGATCAGTTTGGAATCGCAAAAACAGGTATTTTCGAATTCCGAGCGCTACGGAACCCGTTATGCGCGCATCTCAACAAAAAAAAGCCGCCCCTGTGGGCGGCTTTTCGTGAGAGTCCTGTGTCGTCTTAGAAACCCAGGCCTGCGTACTTGTTTTTGAACTTCGAAACGCGCCCGCCAGTGTCCAGGAGACGAGTGCCGCCGCCAGTCCAAGCCGGATGCGAAGACGGATCGATATCTAGCGAGAGCGTTTCGCCCTCGGCGCCATATGTCGAACGCATCTGTACAACAGAACCATCGGTCAGCTTGACGTCGATGATGTGATAATCGGGATGGATATCTTTTTTCATCTCGTGGCCTCTTATGCGTCTGATTTTGGCTTGTAGTTGGTTTGCTCTGCAATCCGCGCGGATTTCCCGCGGCGCGTCCGCAGGTAGTAGAGCTTCGCGCGGCGGACGCGGCCACGGCGCACGACTTCGATGCTTTCGATATTGGTCGAGTAAAGCGGGAACACACGTTCCACACCTTCGCCGAAGCTTATCTTTCGCACGGTAAACGACGCGGCAATTCCGTCCCCACCTTTGCGCGCAATGCAAACGCCTTCGTATTTCTGGACCCTGCTCCGGGTGCCTTCGGTAACTTTGTATCCGACACGCACAGTGTCGCCCGCTTTGAAATCGGGAATGTCTTTGCCGAGCGATTCAATCTGCTCGGCTTCAAGTTCTGCGATCAGGTTCATCTGAACGCTCCTTATTTTTACCTGCGGTGTGCCGCAGCGTTTCTCGCGCCCCAGAGCTCCGTGTCTTCTATCGGGTCCGCAGGGATGCGCCCGCCGGAGGTTCGGTCGACCTTACCTATATTTCTGTGCCGGGAACTGGACCACGGGGTTCGGGAGAAGCGCCCGAGCCAGACCGGTCCGGTCCGACGAAGTTGCCAGGGGGTATGGCAGGGCGCGGTCCAAAATGGAAAGCGCCCGGCGATCGCCACGATCCCGAGCAAGCGCCGTATAGACCCGCGCCAATTTACGATCAAGTCTGAATCTCTGGGTTTTGGGGATATTCGCGCCTTGGCCAAAGCCCGCTAATCCGATCTAGCCTTCGTCTTTCTTGTGCGCGTTGTAGGCGTGCCATAGGTCCGGCCTGCGAGAACGTGTCAAAGTCTCAGACATCTCGCGGCGCCACTCTGAAATACGGCCGTGATGGCCCGATAAAAGGACTTCCGGTATTGTGTGACCCTGCCACTCTGACGGACGCGTATACTGGGGATGCTCCAGAAGCCCGCTCGCGAAGCTCTCCTCTTCAGTCGAACTTTCATTGCCAAGAATGCCGGGACGAAGCCGCACCGTCGCATCAATCATCGCTTGCGCGGCGATTTCGCCCCCCGTCAAAACAAAATCTCCCAGCGATACCTCTTCCACACTGTAGGCATCGAGCACGCGCTGGTCGACGCCTTCAAACCTGCCGCAAAGCATCGTGATCCCGTCAGCCTTGGCCCATGCTTCCGCTGTCGCTTGGGTAAAGGGCGCCCCGCGTGGGCTGAGATAAACAACCGGCCACTTGGCGCGGTCCTTTGGTGTGTTTCTGGCTGCCATTTCGAGCGCCGTACCGACAACATCTGCGCGCAGGACCATTCCGGCGCCACCTCCCGCCGGCGTATCATCGACGTTTTTGTGCTTGCCGACGCCGAACCCGCGCAGGTCGATCGTCTCGAGCGCCCACAGGCCCTGATCCAGTGCTTTGCCGGTCAGGCTGTCACCCAGAACGCCGGGAAACGCACCAGGAAAAAGAGAAATGACCTTCGCGGTCCACGCCCCTTTCAGACGTGGGCTGTCGTCCATCAGCTCCCGGGGTTGAAGCGTGACAGAGACGGTCTTTCGGCCATGAGATCTGTTCGGAGGCTGAGACATAGGGGCGGTTTAACCAAAGATTGAGGGTCTGCAAGGTATTTGCTTCGAATCTGACGGAGTTGCCAATGATCCGAACCCGAGATCCTCTGCTGCGAGCGGCGATGAAGGACTGGAGGCGTATGGCGCCTTACGCCGGACTCGACCCCTCGGCCTTCGCACCGGACCCGTTGGCGCGCCGCTACACGCCAGCGGCTGCAAGGATCGTGCTTCGGATGCGCGGTATCCGACGGGCCGATGTTGTTTTCAAGCGCGTGTTTCGTCCAGCTGGTGACACATCCTGGGCCGCGGGACTTGAGGCGCATCGCAGCTTTTTTCTGCAGCTCCCGGCAGCAACGCGACCTGCAGCGGTGCTGTTTGCCGACCCGTCGAAACAGGCTGCAATCTATGACTGGGTGCCCGGTCGGTCGCTTCATGATCATCTGCTGCTCAAGTTGGATCGCCCCAAGAGCCGTGACGAGGTGTTGTTCCGGGCAGGGAAATCGATCGCGGAGTTTCATATGGCGACCGAGGCTGGCGCGGTTGCGTTTTCTGCCTGTCAGGTTCAGATGCGGATCGCACGCCTGCGCACCTTGGCCCAGTCCGACCCGGTCGCGATTCTGGATGCAGACTTGTTTCTGGCCCTTTCACAGGGGCTGGCGCCATTGGCACGCGCGGCGCATGGCAACATGGTTCTTCTTGCTGCCCGCCACGGAGACCTATCGGCGCGCAACCTGATTCTGGGGCCGCACTGCGCCGCACCGATAGACTTTCGGCTTTCGCGACGCGGGCCTGTTTTGCATGATCTCGCAGCGCTTGTGGCAGATATTTTGATCATACTCACCGGGCCCTATGGCGGGCGCGTCGCTTCCGCCACATGCGTCGCAAATTTCTTGGCTCCGTTTGAGGCCGGCTATGGAATGCAACTGCGCGGCAAGCCAGACTTTGACTATCTTTTGCGCACAGCATTGCTGTTCCGATGGGCGGGATTTGGGCGCGTTGGGCAGACGCGCAGCGCCTTTGTCGAAGCGCGTCTGGTCACAATTCAGAGTTTGCTGATTGGTCTGACGGGACCGCCGGCGCGCCCGGCCGACCAGCTCATTGCTGAGCTTGCGCGGCCAGAGCCGCAATTGCGCAGGAGGCAAGCCGAGCTTCTTTGCTGTCCGCACGGCTTGTCAGAATAATCGGGCAGCGTGCGCCCATGACGATGCCCCCTGCATCTGCATGGGCGAGAAACGTCAGTTCTTTCGCGAGCATATTGCCTGCCTCAAGGTTCGGCGCGACCAGAATATTGGCGCGCCCCGCGACGGAAGAGGTGATGCCTTTGGTGCGCGCAGCCTGAAGATCGATAGCATTGTCCATTGCCAGCGGGCCATCCACCAGACCTCCTGTGATCTGGCCCCGCTCCGCCATTTTCGAAAGGACAGCCGCATCCAGCGTTGAGGGTATAGCGGTTGTGACCGTCTCCACTGCCGACAGGATGCCCACCTTTGGCTCTTCCACGCCAATCGCCAGCGCCAGATCGATCGCGTTCTGTACGATATCTGCTTTCTGCTTGAGATCGGGCGCAATGTTGATGGCGGCATCCGTGATCATCAGCAAGTGAGTCAAGCCCGGAACGTCCATCACATAGACATGGCTCAGGCGTCTGTTCCGACGCAGGCCCCCTTCGTGTTTAACGATGGGCGCCAACAATTCTTCGGTGTGCAAGTGGCCCTTCATGATCGCACGAGCCTTGCCTTGCCGGACCAGCCCGACTGCATGCTCCGCCGCGGCTTTATGCGATCTGACGTCGATAATCTCGTAAGGCGATACGTCCACGTTTGCGATTTCCGCGGCTTCTTCGATCTTGAACCGTGCGCCGATCAGGGTCGGGGCAATCAGAGTGCGTTCTGCCGCCAGAAGGGGGCCTTCCAAAGCGTCCGGTTTCTCAGGTGCGACAACCGCAGTTGGCAGCGGAGCAAGCGGCTCTGCGCGCGCCAGAAGCCTTTCGAAGTGCACATGGCGATTCACCACCAGCCCCGGAACCTCCGAGGTATCAAGAGGCACAACCGCCAGCGGAGCCTGAACCACCGCAGTGCCTTGCACCAGGCACGTGCCGGATTCGCTTTCGACACGCGTACCGAGCGTCACACTGCGATCCTCACCCTTGTCCAGTACGTCGACCTTTATTGTCAGCGTCTCACCAGCATGGGCCTGGCCGAGAAATTCCAGCGTCTGCGATTTATACACAGTGCCGGGACCGGGCAACGTGTTGCCCAGCACGGAGGAAATCAGCGAAGCTATCCACATCCCGGGTGCGATAGCTTCCGTTGCACCGTCTCCGTCTCCGTCCTGCATAGGAACATGAAGTGGATTGAAGTTACCCGAGGCGTTTGCAAAAACGATAAGGTCTTCTTCACGGCACAATCGCTTTGTTTCGGCGGTCATACCGATGGAGAGGTCATCATAGAGCTTTGTCATAAAGCAGCCTTACCCGATCTGGTCATGGGCCTGCGCGACCTGTGCACAGTGCGGCAGTCGCGCGGGCGCAGGCGGGGCGTGTGATCCTCCCACTCCAGTTTATGAGTGCAAACGCATGATGTTTCTATGACATTCGGACGCGGCAGCCCAATCTATCGTGATCTACCCGCGCCCGCGCCGGTGTCAGGCGCGCATACGGGCATGTTTTGGGTCATACATCGGCGCATGGCTTGGTTCGGCCTTCACACGGCGTCCTCCGATATCGATCTCGTAGGGGACTTCAAGAAGATCTGCGATCTTCGCACCGTGTGTCGGGACGTAGCCCATTGCGATTCCGCCTTCGAGCGCATGACCGTAGTTGCCGGATGTCACGATCGAGACAATCTGCCCATCTTGCACCACGGCCTCGTTGTGAAACACCATCGCGTCTGGTTCCGTCAGGCGAAATTGCAGCATCCGTCGCGTTAACCCGGCGTCTTTGCGCCTCATAACCGCATCACGTCCGATAAAATCGCCCTTGTCAGTTTTGACGGCGAAGCCAAGGCCCGCCTCCAGCACATGGTCCTCATCGGTAATATCATGGCCAAAATGGCGAAAGCCCTTTTCAATCCTGCAACTGTCCAGAGCGTGAAGGCCGCATAGCTTCAGATCCAGATTCTCGCCGGCTGCAAGCAGAGTTTCGAACACATGCGGCGCCTGATCGGCGGTGACGTAGACTTCCCAGCCAAGCTCGCCCACATAACTGACCCTGTGGGCGCGCCCCAGGCCCATACCGATCTCGATCTCTCGCGCAGTTCCGAAGGGATGTACCGCGTTTGAGAAGTCGTTCGGGCTCACCATCTGCATGAGGTTCCGGGCGTTCGGGCCCATGATGCAGAACACGGCTTCTTGGACTGTCACATCAGTTACAACAACAAAGGCGTCGTCCACATGGCGCTTGAGCCAAGACAGGTCCCTGGTCACCGTGGCGGCAGGCACCACCAACAAATAGGCGGTCTCTGACAGGCGGGTTACCGTCAGATCGCTTTCGATACCGCCCCGCTCGTTGAGCATCTGAGTGTAGATCAGACGACCCGCTGCCACATCGACGTCGTTGCCGCATACGCGCTGCAGAAACGCGCAAGCATCCCGGCCTTCCACGCGGATCTTGCCAAAGGAGGACATATCAAAGAGGCCGACATTCTCACGCACCGCCATGTGTTCTGTACGCTGGTTCTCAAACCAGTTCTGACGGGTCCAGTCGTAGCGATAGGCATGGTCCTGATCCGGCCGCGCAAACCAATTCGGCCGTTCCCATCCGGACAGTTCGCCGAACACAGCGCCGTTTGCCTTGAGATGCTCATGGATCGGACTCCGGCGGATACCGCGGGCGGTTTCGGGTTGGCGGTAGGGATAGTGGTCGGCAAAAAGCAAACCGAGAGTTTCGCTGACCCTTTCGCGGAGATACGTGCGGTTGCGCTGAAATGGTTGCGCACGCCGGATATCAACATCCCAGAGGTCAAAAGGCGGCTCTCCGGCGTCGAGCCATTGCGCAAGGGCCATGCCTGCTCCACCGGACGAAACGATACCAATGGAATTGTAGCCGGCCGCGACCCAGTAGCCCCGAAGTTCTGGTGCCTCGCCAAGATAGTACCTGTCGTCTGGCGTGAAGCTTTCCGGGCCGTTGAAGAAGGTATGGATGCCCGCCGTTTCAAACATCGGCATTCGATGCATCGCTTTTTCGAGGATTGGTTCGAAATGCTCAAAGTCCTCAGGCAGGCTGTCGAACTCGAAGTCTTCTGGAATGCCGGACATGCCCCAGGGCTTTGCGCGGGGCTCAAACGCGCCGAGCAGCATCTTGCCCGCATCTTCTTTGTAGTAGGCACATTCGTCCGGAACGCGCAGCACTGGCAGCGCGCCCAAGCCAGCGACGGGCTCGGTCAAAAGATAGAAGTGTTCGCATGCGTGAAGAGGCAGTGTCACGCCTGACATGGCTGCCAGATCACGGCCCCACATTCCGCCGCAGTTGATGACGATATCCGTCGCGATATGCCCGGACTCGCCTTCGGACGACCAGTTCACGCCGGTAACCCGGGTGCCATTGTCCTGAACCGACGTCACTTTGACGCCCTCGCAGATAGACGCCCCGTTCATGCGGGCCCCTTTGGCCAGCGCCATGGCAATATTGGCCGGGTCGCATTGGCCGTCTTTGGATAGATAAACGCCCCCAAGTGCATCATCGGTCGTCAGATGCGGATAGAGTGTGCGGACCTCTTCCGGGCCGATAACCTCGGCTTCGACGCCGAAGGTGCGTGCCAGCGTTGCCTGTCGTCGGACTTCTTCCCAGCGATCCTCGGTCAGGGCGAGCGTAATCGACCCGTTCTGGCGCATACCAGTCGCAACGCCCGTCTCAGCTTCGAGGTTGGTGTAAAGCTCTGCCGAGTACTTTGCGAGACGCGTCAGGTTCTGCGAGGCGCGAAGTTGTCCGATTAGTCCTGCGGCGTGCCACGTGGTGCCGCAGGTGAGCTGCTTGCGCTCCAGCAGCACGACATCCGTCCAACCGAGCTTGGCCAAGTGGTAGGCAATCGAGCACCCAGAGACGCCGCCACCTATGATAACAGCGCGGGCCTGCGACGGCGGCCGCTTCATGCCCGAAGCCTTTCGTTCTTGGGATCCCAGAACGGCATTTCATGCACCGTTGCACGGCAAAGATCGCCAAAAATGTCGACCTCCACCTCGGTCCCTGGCTCTGTCAGGTCTGTGCGGACCATTGCAATGGCGAGCGAGGCACCCACACGGTGGCCCCAGGCGCCGCTGGTTGCTTCGCCCACAAGCTCTCCATTCTTCCAGATCGGCGCCATGTAGGGTGTATCGAGCTCCGCTGTCTCGACCACCAGCCCGACGGCCTGTTTGGCTACGCCGCTTTCCTTCTCAGCAATCAAAGCGCTCCGGCCGGGGAAATCTGTGTTCTTCTCGAAGTCGAGGAACCGGTCCAGCCCTGCCTCCAGCACAGTGTAGTCGCTCGACAAATCCTGCTTCCAGCCCCTGTAGCCTTTTTCCAACCGCAGGCTGTCGAGCGCGTACATGCCAAAGGGGCGCGCACCTGCGGCGATCACGGCATCCCATATTTCCGGGGCGCCCTCAGGCGTGCAGTGCACTTCCCAGCCAAGTTCTCCGGCAAAGCTGACCCGCAGGAGCGCGCAGGGCTGGCCAGCAACCGTTCCTTCGAAACTTGCGCTGAGCCAGCCTCTGGTAAGATCGTGACCTTCGGTTATGGCCCCGAGAATTTCGCGCGCGCGCGGCCCGGTGACGAGCAGACATTCTTTCTGGTCGGTCTGGTCGGAAATCGTGATGCCTTCGGGAACATTGCCGGCCAGCACTTCAAAATCATGCCACTGGGCCAAGGCAGCGGTAATCAGGTCGACGTGGTCATCGGTGTGAACCACGACAGTCATCTCCGTCACGATCCTGCCCCGGTTATCTGCAAAGTAGGCCAGACCGACGCGGCCTTCTTTGGGCAGGCGTGAGACGGTGAGGCTGTCGACGAAGGCCCGGGCGCCCAAGCCCGTGACCCTGTAGCGGGAAAACCCTGAGATCGGCAGCACGCCGCAGCCATCCCGTACAGTCTCTACCTCTTCGGCGATGCGTTCATACCAAGGGCCCTCGCGGTTCCATGTCAGTGTCGCCTTTTCGGACACGTCGTCGCCGGGCTTGGCAAACCAATTGGCCCGTTCCCAGCCGTTGTAGGCGCCAAAAACCGCGCCTGCGTCGACCAGCCGCGAATGAAGGCTCGAGAGCTTCTTGTTCCGTGCGGCCGGCCACTCGTGGTGCGGGAAGTGCATCGCGTATTCGTGGCCGTAGACTTCCATGCCCTTGGCGTTGCAATAGGCCTGATCTGCATGTTCGGTGAAGCGCCGCGGATCGACGGACCAAACGTCCCATTCGGTTTCGCCCTCGGAGATCCATTCCGCAAGAACTTTTCCCGCTCCGCCCGCTTGTGCGATCCCGAAGGTAAAAACGCAGGCCTCGAAAGCATTTGGGACGCCCGGCATCGGCCCGATCAGGGGATTGCCGTCCGGTGAATAGGGGATCGGCCCATTGATAACCTTTGACAGGCCTGCCTCGGCAAGAAGCGGAACCCGCCCCATCGCGTCTTCGATGTACCATTCCAGCCGTTCGAGGTCGTCTGGGTACAGCTGGAAACTGAAGTCGTCCGGCATCGGGTCGTCCGGATTGAGCCAGTGGCCCTTGCAGTTCAACTCATAGGGGCCAAGATTAAACCCGTTGATCTCCTGTCGGAGGTAGTAAGAGCTGTCGACATCGCGCAGGATAGGCAGCTTGCCCCCTGTCGCCTCCGTACGGGCTTTTACCTCCGGTACATCCTCAAAAAGCATATACTGATGACTCATGACCATCATCGGGACCGTCCGACCACCGAAAGGACGGAACATTTCCCCCACGCGCTGGGCATAGTAGCCGGCCGCATTCACCACATACTCCGCACGCACTTCGCCCTTGAGGGTCTTGACGATCCATTCTCCGTTTTGTCGGTCCATGCCGGTGACCGGACAGAAGCGAATGATCCGGGCCCCAAGGTCCCGCGCACCCTTCGCCAAAGCCTGTGTGAGCTGAGCGGGGTCAATGTCACCGTCATACTGGTCGTAGAGCACACCTGTCAGATCATGCTGCTCGGCAAACGGATAAATCTGAGGCAGCTCCTCAGGTGTAAGGATCTGAAGGTCCATGCCCTGTGCCTGCCCCATTCCCCGCGCGCGCTGAAATTCCTGGAGACGTTCCTTGGAATGGGCGAGCCTTACAGAACCTGACACGTGATAGTTCAGCGGATAGTCAACCGCTTCGGCGAGCCCGCGATACAGGTCCGTCGAATAACGCTGCATGTTCATGATCGTCCAGGACGGCGAGAATGTCGGGACATTTCCGGCCGCGTGCCACGTTGACCCTGCTGTCAGTTCGTTCTTTTCGAGCAGCAGGCAGTCCGTCCAGCCTGCTTTCGCAAGATGATAGAGGCATGACGCGCCCACTGCACCGCCGCCGATAATGACGACGCGGGCCGAAACTGGGAATTCGCTCAAGAGCTGGCTCCTTCTGCCTTGGGTCCCGTTTTTGCTCAGCGGGAGATCATGATTTGAATGTCAGGCGCCAAAGACGCGGGTCAGCGCGTCGTCAACCGCATGGGTAATTTCATCGATATCGCCGGCGGTAGAGATCAACGCAGGGCTGAAGCACAAGGTGTTGTTGAACCCCGGCACGGAGCGGTTTGTGGCGCCAATGATTACACCTTGCGCCATGCAATCTGCCACGACAGCCTGCACCATTTTTTCGGCAGCCGGCTCGCGCGAAGTGCGGTCAGCTACCAGCTCCGCTCCGCAGAACAACCCCTTGCCGCGCACATTGCCTATAACGGCATGCTTTTCTTGTAAGGCATAAAGGTTGTTCATCAGACGCGCGCCCATGGCGGTCGTATTTTCAAGCAGGCCCTCTTCCTCGATGATCCGCATATTCTCAATGGCCGCAGCGGGCCCAGCAGTGCAGCCGCCGAAGGTCGAGATGTCGCGGAAGTAATCGAGCGGATCCGACGGATCCTCCTTGAACATCTCAAATACTTCTTCCGTGGTCACCATGCACGCGATCGCCGCGTAGCCGGAGGCGACACCTTTGGCCATGGTCACGAAGTCGGGCTGGATGCCGTATTGCTGGTATCCGAACCAGCTGCCGGTCCGCCCAACGCCGCAGACCACTTCATCGATATGCAGAAGGATGTCGTATTTCTTACAGATCTCTTGCACGCGCTCCCAATATCCCTCAGGTGGCGTAATAACGCCGCCCCCCGCGGTCACGGGTTCAAGGCAAAGCGCGCCGACCGTATCGGGCCCCTCGCGCAGGATTACTTCCTCGATCTGGTCCGCGGCCCAAATGCCGTAGTTCTCGACATCAACCTGGGCGCGGTATTCAAGGCAATGCGGCACCTCAATGAAACCCGGCGCAAATGGTCCGTACTGTACATTGCGTTCCTGCTGCCCGCCCGCGGACATAGCGGCGATGCTGGAGCCGTGATAGTCGCGCTCGCGGTACAGGATCTTGTATTTCTTGCCGCCGTACTTTTTGTGCGCGATCTGCCGGACCATCTTGAACGCTTTTTCATTCGCATCCGTTCCGGAGTTTACGAAGTAAACGCGGCTCATACCTGGCATTTTGTCGATAAGCATGCGGGCAAATTTCGAGCCAGGGATCGATCCGGCAGACTGGGCGAAGTAGTTCATCTTGACCAGTTGGTCGCGGACAGCATTTGCAATTCGCTCACGACCGTAGCCGACATTGACGGTCCAGACACCGCCGGATACCGCATCGAGATGCTCCTTGCCGGTTTGGTCCCAAACCCGCATTCCTTTACCTTCGACAATAATCCGCGGATCGTTTGTCTCGAGCGATTTGTGCTGCATAAGATGGTGCCAGAGATGCGCACGATCGGCTTCAATGACTTGGCTCAGGTCGTTCGGAGATAGCTGTGTATTCATCGGGTGGCTCCATCCTGTGTCGACGTCCGCGAAACAGCGTCGGACACGCTAGCAATGACTCAGGCGCAAAGTCTGAAGTAGGGCCAGTCTTTCGTCCAGAGTAAGACCAGTTATGAGGGCGATTCCTGTGCATTAACTGAAGTAGCCGACGACAAAAGATCCCAATTCGGTTCTGTCTTCTGGCTGGATGGGAAATCTGGACTTATATTCAGAGTGAAGTCGAATTCTGATAGGTCCAAACATGGCGATCCACGCCGAGAGTTTTCACCTTGACCCTGCATTTGAGGGTACCCTCCAGCATCGGATCAAGCGGCGTGTGGTCGAAGGTATTCTTGCGGGAGAGTATCAGTCAGGTGAGAAAATGCCGTCCAGCCGCGCTTTGGCGCGACAGCTTGGCATCAGCAGAATCACTGTGACGATCGCCTATACGGACCTGGTTGCTGATGACTATCTTGTCGCGCGTGGACGCTCTGGGTACTTCGTTTCACCGTCTGCACCCAGTGCGCCCCAGTTCGAGCTTGTGGCCAGCGAGGACAAGGATCAAGTCGATTGGTCGCGTCACATAGCACGCCGCACGCCGCAAGGTGCCGCCATTGAAAGGCCTGCGGACTGGCAGTCGTATTCCTTTCCGTTTGTATATGGCCAGACCGACCCGGCGCTTTTCGATCATCAGAAATGGCGATTGTGTGCGCTGCAGGCTCTTGGGCATCGAGAATTCGATGCCCTGACGTCTGATCACTACGAGCGGGATGATCCCAAGCTCGTCGAGTATATTCGCCGCCAGATATTGCCACGTCGCGGGATCTCGGCAGCTCCAGAGAACATCTTAATAACAATGGGCGCGCAAAACGCTCTATGGCTGAGCGCGCAGATTCTGCTGACCCAGCGCCGGATGGCAGCGATCGAAAGCCCGGGCTACCCGGGACTACGTCAGATACTCGACCAGACCCGCTGCAAGACGGTGAGCGTTCCGGTTGACGAAAAAGGTTTGCCGCCTGAAGCGCTGCCCGAAAATACGGATGTTGTTTTCACGACCGTCAGTCACCAGTGTCCAACAAATGTTACGATGCCGATGGACCGTCGGCGTGCGCTTTTGCGTCTGGCAAAGGAGCGGGATTTTATCGTTGTTGAAGATGACTACGAGTTCGAAGTCGCGTTCTCCCGTGCACCTTCCCCGGCCCTGAAATCCTTAGATAAAAACGGCAGCGTGATCTACGTAGGTTCGTTTTCCAAATCACTGTTTCCCGGGCTTAGGCTTGGCTATTTGGTTGCGCCTGCTGCATTCGTTGAAGAAGCGCGACACCTCAGAGCCACTGTGCTCCGTCATCCTCCGGGGCATATCCAACGGACGGCCGCCTATTTTCTATCGCTTGGTCACTACGATGCCCAGATCAACCGGATGCGGAAGTCTTATCAAGCACGGCGCGAGACAATGCTGTTGGCTATCCGGAACCACGAGCTGACGCTTGCTAGTCCAGAGGACGCGGGTGGATCCTGCTTCTGGCTTAAGGCGCGCGACGGTGTGGATACCGGCGAACTTGCCAAACGCCTTTACGCAAGGGGAGTGGTCATCGAAGCCGGGCATGCCTTCTTCGATCCTCAGAAAGCACCAACCGCATTCTATCGTCTTGCCTACTCGTCAATATCGTCAGCCAAGATCGGTCAGGGGATTTCGATCATCGCAGATGAAATTCGAAAATCTGGACCGATTTCAGCAAGTCGTCTGGCCCTATGAGTGCCAGGTCCAGCCGCGATACAAACCCTCAAGTTTTTCGCCTTTTCCAAGGCAGTCCAGGGAGCAATCTGAAATGAAAATGACGACGGAAGAAGCATTCGTGAAAACCCTGCAGCGCCACGGTATCAGTGATGCGTTTGGGATTATCGGTTCTGCTTTCATGCCGATCTCTGATCTGTTTCCAAAGGCCGGAATTACTTTCTGGGACTGCGCGCACGAAGGTTCGGGCGGCATGATGGCCGACGGGTACACGCGGGCCAGCGGCAAGATCTCGATGATGATTGCTCAGAATGGTCCGGGCATCACGAACTTTGTGACAGCGGTGAAGACAGCCTACTGGAACCATACGCCACTTTTGCTCGTGACCCCGCAAGCTGCCAACAAGACCATCGGGCAGGGCGGATTCCAGGAAGTCGAGCAAATGGCTTTGTTTGAGGATATGGTGGCTTATCAGGAAGAGGTGCGCGACCCTGGCCGCGTCGCGGAAGTTCTGAACCGGGTCATTCTGAAAGCCAAACGCGCCTCCGCGCCGGCTCAGATCAATATGCCGCGAGATTTCTGGACCCAGGTGATCGATATCGATCTGCCGGCAATGGTCGAGTTCGAGCGGCCCTCTGGCGGCGAAACGGCGATTTCGGAAGCCGCGCGTCTTCTGTCCGAGGCTGAGTTTCCAGTAATCCTGAATGGGGCAGGGGTGATCCTTGGAGATGCGGTAGAAGCCTCACAGAAACTTGCCGAGCGCTTGGACGCGCCGGTTTGTTGTGGGTACCAACACAATGATGCTTTCCCCGGATCCCATCCGCTGTTTGCTGGACCGCTTGGGTACAATGGTTCAAAAGCGGGCATGGAGCTCATTTCCAAGGCCGATGTAGTGCTGGCGCTCGGGACACGGCTCAACCCGTTTTCAACCCTGCCGGGCTACGGTATCGACTACTGGCCGAACAGTGCAAAAATCATTCAGGTCGACATTAATCCAGATCGTATTGGTCTGACAAAGCCGGTTTCTGTCGGCGTTGTCGGCGATGCCAAAGACGTGGCCGAGGGGATTTTGGCAAAGCTGTCAGAAGAAGCCGGCGATCGCGGTCGCAATGCGCGCAAAGCCACGATCGCTCAGACAAAGTCGGCCTGGGCGCAGCAACTTTCGAGCATGGACCATGAGGACGATGACCCGGGCACGAGCTGGAACGAACGGGCGCGCGCGGCAAAGCCAGAATGGATGAGCCCGCGAATGGCATGGCGTGCCATCCAGGCCGCGCTTCCGAAGGAGGCGATCATTTCGTCCGATATTGGCAACAATTGCGCAATCGGGAACGCCTATCCAACATTCGAGGATGGTCGCAAGTACCTGGCGCCGGGTCTCTTTGGTCCATGTGGCTACGGTTTGCCCGCGATCGTTGGCGCAAAGATCGCCTGTCCTGATACACCGGTTGTCGGATTTGCCGGCGACGGTGCATTTGGGATCGCGGTAACCGAGCTGACAGCGATTGGTCGTCCTGAATGGCCGGCAGTCACCATGGTCGTTTTCCGGAACTATCAGTGGGGCGCGGAAAAAAGAAACTCCACGCTATGGTATGACGACAATTTTGTGGGCACCGAGCTCGATGACGACGTTTCCTATGCCGGTATCGCGCAGGCATGCGGTTTGAAGGGCGTTCAAGCCCGCACGATGGAAGAGCTGACCGACGCGTTGTCTCAGGCGCTCAAAGATCAGAAAGCGGGAAAAACGACGGTGCTCGAAGCCTTGATAAATCAGGAACTGGGAGAGCCGTTCCGTCGGGATGCGATGAAGGCTCCAGTGGCGGTCGCTGGCATAGACCCACAGGATATGCAGCCGCAAAGGGTCTAGAGCGGGGTACTTTGCTGGTCACGACTGCTCTTAGAGATCGCAGATGCGCCTGGTTATTTCCTCTGCGTAGTCTCCCCATGTACTGATTGCGCGCGCTTGGGCTTCTTGTGCCAGTTTGGCGCGAAGCGCGGGGTCCTCCGCAAGCTTTTTCATGGATTGTGCCAGTGCCAAAGCACTTGTCATGTCCACCGTAAGGCATCCGCCCCCGGCGGCGAGTTCGGCCATTACGCCGGAATTGTGACAGATGCAGGGGCGTCCGATCCACAGACTTTCCATGATCGGGAGACCGAACCCTTCGGTGAGCGAAGGATAGACAGTAAAGGAGGCACTCTCATAAAGCTCGGCCAGCGTCGCGTCCGGTAAGATTTTGTGCCAGGTGATCTGGTCATCGTTTGAGGCAGCGTCGAGCACACGCGCTGTAAGACTGTCGGCATTCACATAACTGTTGCCCACGAGGTGGAGGTGAACGGACAGTTCAGGTGCAATATCGCGAAGTTTATTGAATGCATCCAAAAGGGCGATGTGGTTCTTTCGCGGTTCGATTGTCGCAACGCACAGGATGTTTACAGAAGTGCCAGACAAGTCTTGTTCTGACTGACCTTTCACGCGCGAGCGATCGCTGAATTGCCCAGGAAGCAACAGCGCCTCGCATCTCTGCGGTATCGCAAGGGACTGTTCGTTTGCATAGCGCTCAAATTCGCTCTGACTAAATCCCGAGATCGACCACACGGCATCAGCCTTTGAAATTGAGCGCAAATAGTCTGGAAAAGCACCACGCACAGTATGATCGACGTACTCCGACTGGTAAATCGGGATCATGTCATAGAATACATTAGCAATACGGCAGCCTTGTCGCGACGCCCATTCGTTGCGCGCGAAGGCGCTGCCATCGAGAGCAATTTCGGGAAAGAGAAAAATTGGCGAGGCCGTTGATACGTGTCCGGCTGTACTCAACAGCTCCTCTGCGCTCGAAATCAGTCTTTCAAATGCTACGCCTTTGACATCGGTCGGACCGCCATTGCTCGCCAAAAACTGACGTTCCGTTTGGCCCAGAAGACGAAATCCGCCTCGACCTCCGTCGCGCGCCGGATCCCATGCCACGAACCAAACCTCAAGTTCTGGCCGGGCAGAAAGCTCGCGAGACAGTCGCCGCGTTACCCGAATTACGCCAGAGTTCGCAGGGTCCCGGCTCGAGTTTGTGACGTCTACCAAAACGAGACGCCGGAGTTTTCCGGGCGGTACGGCTGGTGAAGCTGACGGATCCTGAAGAATCGTCGCCACCCACCTGGAAAGTGTGCCGTTCCAGCGAAAACGCGCTCGGAAGCGGTCCATGCTTTCGGCAAGTGCAAGACGCAGGCCACTTTCATCCTGAAGGAGGCGCACTGCTTTTCTTCCCATTTCTTCAGATGTCTCACACAGGAGCCAGGGGTCAGCAGCTACCTCCGGATGTGCGCCCACGTTAAAGACCAACGCCGGGCGATCAAACCACTGCATTTCTGCAAGCGGCAGGTTGAAGCCTTCCCAAAGCGACATCGATAAGCCCAGTGCAGAACGCTTCGAGATTTCCGCTAGACAGGCATCGCTGATCGTCGGAAGAAAGACGACCTTGCTTTTAAGGTCGCCCGGCACGTCGATGCTTTCCGAACCGGCCAAAACCAAAAGCCGGACATCGGGAACTTCTTTCTGAACACGCCGGAGAATGTTGAAGGCTTCTGGAGAATTCTTGTACCCGTGTTCCTCGAAACGTCCGAGCAGCAGTATTTGCCGAATGCCTTTTGCTGCCTCCTCGTCCATGCGATCAATGAACAATTGCTCTTCTGTATTGAGTGCGACCTCTTGCAAGCCGTCGAGATGGTCTGCCCCAAGGAGCACGGTTTCAACACCCTGCAACGCGCCGCGATCAGGTACGGTCTGGCTGTCGGCGATAAAGGCGCTGATTGGCAAAACCTCATCGATTGCACTCAGGCATACCTCGCGCAGCCGGCGTAACTCGCGTTGGATTGGCAATGCCGCTTCCGGCATGCCGTCATGAGGAACCGCGCCGGCATCAATGAATATGCTGCGTATCCCACGACTTGCAGCAAGCGCACCCAGCGAAAAGAATGGCCAGCCTCCAATGACCACCACGTCAGGAGGGCCGTCCGCAATCATCCGTTCCAGAACTTGCTGGCTTGCGGAAACGTCGGCTTCAATAAAATTGAGCCCATCCTCAAGAGTAACCTCATCAACGGACAATTTTGCACCTTCAAGAGCCTGGGGATCAGACCTGAGACAGCTAAGTGCGACTTCGCTTCCCTCGCCCTGCAAACGCCGCGCAAGCAATACAAGAATCCGGTCCACACCGAAGCGCGCAAGAAAGCGCTCATTGCAAAGGACAATTCGTTTTGAGCTCACTTGGCTATTTCGCTGCTAAGGTTGAAGGATGCTTGGGGCAACAGCGTGGTCAGTCTTCTCGCAAGTGTTGCCGAAAGTGAAGGATGCATCGGGGGTACAGGAGGCAGCTCAGCCAACGCAGCGATTGTTCCAAGTGCATCCGAAAGAGTCGCATAGGGAGGCAGTTCATTTGCCACGGAAAATCCGGCCAACGGAGAGTTTGTTTCTGCGAGCACTGGTATCCCACTACGAACTGCCCTCAACACAAGACCTGCCTCTTCAATCCTGAAGCCGGGCCATATCCACACAAGTTCAAGCCTCTCCCAGGCACAGGTGTCGAGCCAGTCGTGAAAAACAAAACGAACGCGGGACAATTCGCCTTCCACGACATGAAACATGTGCAGCAGGTCGTCGAGGTCGGGGTTTGGCGCAGGTCCCGCGCAGGCGACGACATACTCATCCTGCAACCTCGGAGTCGACGGCATATTGTAGAGCGTTTGGAGCCGCCTGATTGTATGTGTCTCCGAAAACTCCGCACGACGCTGCCTGTTCCGCTCTCCGAAATTTCGTGACAAGCCCGGATCCTGGATGAGGCGTGCCATAGCCGCGGCGAGATCGGCACCATCTCCGGGCTCAACCAGAAATCCCGAAAGGCCATCTTCCACGAGATCGATGTTGCCGCCGGTTCGCGTTGCAATCTGAGCTTTCCCCTTTGCGATCGCTTCAAGCATAGAAACGGGTTCGTTTTCCGGCCAAATGGATGGGAGTACGATCGCATCGACCCGATCCATAAGCTCAAGCAATTCGCTGCGCGGCAGTCGTCCCGCCAGCTCAACGGCATCTCCAAAACGACCAGCACGGATTCCGCTCTGGATGTCTTCCGAGAGTTCGCCGTGACCGCAGATTGTAAGACGCCATCGCCCCATAAGATTGCCATTGTTGGCAAGCTTTTCTGCAGCATTGAGGAGATGGACTATCCCTTTGTGAGCGCCAAGATACGCGGCACATAGAAAGTGAGTGCAGTGATTTTCTGACTTCGGCTCACTTAGCTTAGAAGTCGAACTTTCCAGGACTTCCAGGTCGATCCCGTTTGACAGAGCCTGCACAGGTTTTGTCAGCGTTCTTGCCTCGTCGTAGGCATTTGCGAGGTAGTGGCTTGGGCTTAGAAGTCGATCCGCGTGTCCAAGGCACCACGCAACGTAGTCTCGACGCAGTCGCATTGGGAGCGGTCCTCCGAGCGGCGCCTCGACCTTTGGTTTGCAGCGAGCGCATTCTTCAGGATTTGTGCAAAGAGATAAGTCGTTTCGGAGGCGCGTATTTTTGAAGCAAAAACCCCAGTGATCGTGGAATGTGACAAAAACCTTTGCTCCATAGGACTTTGCAAGTGGAATGAGGTTTGCCCCAAGACCGACCACGTTATGAAAGTGGACGATACTAGGTTCGAAGTGCCTGAGCACGCCCCCAAAGCGTCGGGCCACTTCATGACGACAGAAGTTCTCGCCCGTATCGAGGGAGACCAGTCCATTCCGGAACACCGGGATTTTTTTGTTGTGGTCCCATTCGCGCTCAAGCGCGCCCGCTTCCAGTCCGTCCTGTGGGAGCCCGCCGGCAAAAACTGAAACGCTATGTCCTGCATCGCAAAACGCGCGCGCCTGCCTTGCGGCGACGACCTCCGCTCCCCCAATCGCGTTGGGAGGGTAAAAGTTACTGACGATGAGTATTCGATGCTTCGGTTGCACGCCCAAATCCAGTCGCAAGTTACCTCTTGCGAGACGCAGTCTCTAGAATATCGAGATTTGGGCTGCAGTGGTGCAGGCACCGGATAGACGTGGCCGCTGATTGCAGGATTTCAGGTTGGCCCTGCCTCGGGGTTGGTTCAAGGTAGGCAATTCCAAGCCCGCCCCAGACTTCTCCCCGACCGTTTGAAACCGAATGCTCAATTATTTGGCCAGGAATGAAATCGCAGTCGAACCGAACCAGGTGCGGGTTTGCGGCCCAGTCCACTGATAGCAAACCACGCCTGGTCTCGGGGTTCCCGGTATCATGCATAATAATGAACATCGGCTCGGAAGGTATGTGCTCTAGAATAAGCTGTAGGTCCCGGCGTACGCCCTCCGCCGAGTGGTCCGCATCAACAAGCACGTAATTTACAGGTCGCCCGGCGGCCTCGTGCATGGCAAAAGCTTTTGGGATCGCCTCAGTCGAAGGTTCGATGATCAGTTCCACATTTGGTTTGGCGGCGACGCGCTGTGGCACTTCGGGGTCGATATCAATCGCTATGAGGTGATCGACGTATTGGCTGGCTAGTGAGAGACTTCCGCCATAATAAACGCCTACCTCAATACCGCCCTTGGGTCTGATGCGCGAGAGCACACCCGTCAGCGCGATCCGTTCCCATGGCATCATCTGCCAATTCTCGCCCCGAACATTCGGAAACAAGATGTCTTCGAACCCCATTGTTCGCTCCTAGCCTGAGCGCGTCCACATGCGCGTCGTGTTTTGCGACACGCCTTGCGAAGCCGCCTTGGAAATGTGACAAGTACTTCTAAGTCGTGTCGCCGTGTCAAGCTGGATTGCGGCGCGTGAGCCGGATATCGAGCGCCCAAGAAGCAAAGCCATGAAAAAAGAAGAAAAACAAAGCGAGCACGCGTCGTTTCTTACCCCTATGGTGACGTATGCGCAGAACTTCGAAGATGTTCTTTTAAGACGAGCGCTGCAAGACATAGAGGCCGGTTTTTACATTGATTTGGGCGCCTTCGATCCTATCGAGGATAGTGTGACAGCTTGGTTCTACTCGGAAGGATGGCGTGGGATTAACGTTGAACCTAACCCTGATTTTCATGCGCGGTTGATGGAACAACGTCCAGAAGACTTAAACCTTCAGGTGGCCGTTTCGGATGGTCCGGGAACCCTGACCCTGCACCTGATGGACGGGTTATCGAGTGCAGCGGATGAGATAGTGGAGCTTCACGCAGCACAGGGGCGCGACGTTGGGCGCACCGTTGAAGTTAAAACAGTCAGCCTTGATACTATCTTGGAGGAACACGCAAACGCGCGCACCGTCGATTTTCTGAAAGTCGATATTGAGGGGCTGGAAGCAACCGTACTGAACGCTTGCAAGTTTGAGGCGGTGCGGCCACGGATTATTGTTGTCGAAGCCAATTTACCAGACTCAACCGAGCCAGCTTGGCGCGGCTGGCAAAAAGGATTGCTTGAGAAAGACTACCTTTTTGCGTGGTCTGACGGTCTCAACCGCTACTACGTGCGAAAAGAGGATGCCTGGAGGGCGGATGTTATTGCCAGCCCTCCCAGTGTTTTTGACAGCTTCCGCCTCAGGGCTGAGGATCGACGCGTTGCATTCTTGTCCAAAGAAGGCCCGAAAGGCCTTTTGCAGAAGTTCCACGCTTTCATGGGCGAGCGGAGAGCCCAGACTGAGCATTTGGAAAGTGAGAACACACGGTTAGCTCGCGAGAACAGCTCGCTTTTAGGGGCGCTGGAGTCCGCAAATGATCGCTCAGCCGCCTTTGGTGCAGAGGTAGATGACATTAACAGACAATTGGAGCAACTCAGGAAATCCGCGGCTGTTCATGTGGTCGAAAACGCTCTGTCTTCTACAGGAAATCCGGACGAAGGTGCGGAACCCCAAGTCTCCGAAGCTCAACGACAGGTCGCTTTTGAAAAGCTTCGCTCTGAAAAGCGCAGGCAACTGGAAGAACTCAGGCCACAGCCAGCCTACACTCTGGAAACGCTGCCAGAGCGCCGTTCTCTGCGAGAGAATGCGATACGCATGCGAAAACGCCTGGGAAGATCGATCCGTAAGCGTGTGAAACGCTTGTTTGGCAAGACTTAGCTGTGACAGCCTTCGCGTTTTGAATCGGTCAATGAGTTGTGATAGCGCCATATTTGACACACTGGTTGGAGCACCAAAGGCGTCTAAGCAAATATTCGCTCAGGTTTCGCCACACTCCGGCCAGATTGTGCCTGCACGGAGTCATTGCGTCGGGAGGTGAGGACCTTCTTAGCTTTCGCATCTAGCTTTCGGCCAACTGGAACTAGGAACACCCATAGATGTCGACTGCGAGCGATCTAGAAAGACAAATGGCGGACCTCGTCAACGCGGCGAGGGCTGCTGAAGGTTTGGCCCCACTGCAGCTGGAGCTTGATCTCAACGAAGCTGCCGAAGATCACAGCAGTTGGATGCTTGCGCAGAACGTTTTCTCGCATACCGGCGCGGGAGGGTCGTCTGCGGGCGCGCGGATGCAAGATGCTGGCTTTACGTTTTCAGGAAGCTGGAGCTGGGGTGAAAATATCGCCGTGCAAAGTGAACGCGGCGCGCCTGGAATCGAGGACGACGTAGAAGACCTGTTCGTCTCGTTATGGAACAGCCCCGGCCATCGTGCGAATATGCTCAATCCCAATTTCGACTACATTGGGATCGGTGTTGAGGTCGGCAACTTCACTTACAGCCAGGGCACCTATTACTCCGTGATCGTCACACAGAAATTCGCCAAGACCGGCGCTTCTGTAAATCTCGATACGGGAGGTGGCTCGGCAGGAGACAATAATCCTCCGCAGGACGAGCCACCGGCCGCCGCACCGCCGCCACAGGAACCAGACCAGCCAACATCTCCGCCTGGTTCATCTGGCGTTGCAACCATCAATGGCACAAACAGAGATGACATCTTAGTGGGCTCTGATGGGCAGTCTGAGCTTGATGGTCGACGAGGGGACGACTTTCTCTTCGCAGATGGTTACGGAGACAACGCCTATGACACTGCGTCTGGTCAGGTCGTGCGGCTCTTTCAAGCCACTCTGAATCGAAGCCCGGATGACGAGGGGCACAGTTTTTGGACGAATGCGCTTTTGAACGGCACGTCTCTGTCACAGATCGCTTCGGGCTTCGTTGGTTCTGCCGAGTTTCAGACGATTTACGGTGGGCTAAACGACCAACAATTTGTAACCCTTATGTACGACAATGTGTTGGATCGTAGTCCGGATCCAAGTGGTGAAGCGGCGTGGCTCAATCTGTTGAGTTCGGGAGCGTCGCGCGCTGACGTTGTCCTCGGATTTTCCGAGAGCGCTGAATTCGTGCAGAAAATGTTCCCAAAAGTGATCGAGTATAGCAAGTCTCAGGCAGTAGGAGAGTTCACTGATGAGGTTGTGCGACTCTATCAGGCAACCTTAGACCGTTTGCCAGATGTGGCTGGATACACAAGCTGGACTGAAGCCCTTGCGAACGGCATGGACTATTCGGTTGTCGTGAACGGTTTCGTAGGATCGGCCGAATTTCAGTCGGTTTATGGCACACTGACGAACGCGCAGTTTGTGACGTTGATGTACGACAACGTGTTGGACCGGACTCCAGATTCGGCAGGTGCTTCTTTCTGGCTTGGCTCAATGGCGGGTGGAACGAGCCGTGCAGAGGTTGTGGCCGGTTTTGCCGAAAGCCTTGAATTTCAGAACAAAATGGCCCCCGTCATTGAGAATTGGGCTGAAGGGCTTGGAACGGATGATGTTCTTGACGGCGGCGTGGGCGACGATGTTCTGGTTGGAGGTATGCTGGCAGACGAGTTCTATTTTTCCCGCAGCGATGGCGGGGATGACCGCGTTCTGGACTTCGAGATGTGGGACACAATTGTGCTCCAAGGTTTCGGTCTGGGCAGCGCCTCTGCCGCGGCGGCAGCCTTCGTTCAGGACGGAAATGACGCGGTCTACGATCATGTCAACGGTGAGATCCGTCTTGTGGACGTCGTTGCAGCAGACCTGACGTCCGACGAGTTCCAAATCGCATAATCCCCTTGTGTGCAGATTTCTTGGTGCCTGTTAACAAAGGTCTCCTGAGCCGCCGGTTGTAGGCACGCCGACCGCTTTTTTTTCGATAAGCTGAAGTGTATGCGTTCAAAAAACGTCAAACCAGCGGGCTCGTAGGAGCCCGCTGGTTTGATTCAGCATTTGCTTCGACCGCCAACCGCGGTGCGAAAGAGAAAGCCCCGATGGATCGGTCAGTTACGCGATCTGGAATTCATCGGACGTCAGGTCCGCAGCGACCACGTCGGTCAGCCGGATTTCGCCGTTGAAGTGATCGTAGACTGCGTCATTTCCGTCCTGAACGAAGGCTGCCGCCGCTGCAGAGGCGCTGCCTAGACCGAAGCCTTCGAGCACAATTGTGTCCCACATCTCGAAGTCGGCAATAAGGTCGTCCCCGCCTTCACTGAAATTGAAGTGGAATTCGTCGGCGAGCATACCACCGACCAGTACGTCGTCTCCTGCACCACCATCCAGAACATCATCCGTTCCGAGCCCTTCAGCCCATAACTCAACAATAGGTTCCATGATGTCAATGAATTCGGCACTTTGGGCGAAGCCAGAAACAACTTCCGCACGGCTCATACCACCTGCGAGGGACCCCTCCCAAAACGAGGCGCCGCCTGGATCCGCATCGCGTCCGAGAACGTTGTTGTAAAGCAAATTCACGAACTGGGCATCCGTCAGAGTTCCATAGACCGCCTGAAACTCTGGCGAGTTCACAAAACCTTCGACTGCTGACAGATAGGTCATACCGTCCGTAAGACCGTCCACCCAGAAGGTAAAGCCGCCCACATCCGGTAGTCTGTCCAACGTTGCCTGGTAAAGCCGTACAATATCGTCGGTGAAGTCGCCCATTGCCTCTGCACCGCTGAATTCGAGCGACTTAGGGATCATTATGTTTACGAATTCCGGGCTTTCGGAGAATCCAACCACGACGTCGGCGCGAGATGTGCCCGATCCAAGTTCTCCGAGCCAAAAGGCTTCGCCTCCCGAGTCTGGGTCGCGCCCAAGTACGTTGTTGTAGAGCAGAGTAATGAACTCAGAGTCAGTTAGAGATGGCCCGTACACTGCTTCGAATTCAGCAGATCCTACGAATCCCACAGCGATCTGAGAGAGCGCAGTTCCTCCGAGTATCTCGTTTGTCCAGAAGGAGTGACCAGCATCGTCAGGTGCTCTGTTGAGAGTGGCTTGATAGAGCCGAACGACCTGACCGGACGCGTGGTCGTAGTCGCTTTCCCCATAGTTCTCACCAAAGAGGACATCGTTGCCGCCCCCGCCGTTGAGAGTTGAGTTCCCCCCAAAGCCGACCAGGATGTCGTCTCCGGTACCGCCATTTATCGTATCGTTTCCGGAAAGCCAGTAGTCAAAAATCTCGGAAGACCCGGATGTCAGAAGCCCGCCAAACTCGGCGAAGTCCAAGCTAGCTCCGGAAATATCGAGGACGTTCGTCCCATCTACAGTAATATTGACATCGGTGAGGGTGCCGCCTGTGAACTGCAGTTTTCCGCCAGCGTTAGACCAGGAAAAATTCTGCCCCAGAAGTTCGACATTTCGGCCTGTTCCCGGGAAGAGACCCGTGGTCGAATCTCCAATGATAATATCGATATCTGTCGGGGTCAGAGTTGCGTCAGTGCCCTGATTGAAGAAGAGCGGCAATAGCGGCCCAGCCGAAATCATATTCAAACTGGGAATGGCACCGGTCGCGGTAAAAGTCAGCGTCGTCATTTTAATATGCCCATCTTTTCAATAGCTACGGATAGTCTTCTCGTTACTCTGTGCATTTTATAAAGCGTCGCGTTGCTTGGTAGAGAGCGCGTGACTGGTTCCCTGAAAACAAGGTGGGTCAAATCACGTGATGGCAGCGCGCGAAAATTTCTTTGTCTGGAGTTTGCGCCGGGAAAGCACACCAATGCCTCCCCGGCACATTTTTTTGGCTTAGACGATGAACATACCGTCTGCTTCAGCCACCAGGACAGATGACGAAGGTGTATCAACCATCATGCCCTCACCGAGGCGCACGAGCGAACCCTTGTCCGAGCCATAAGTCGTGTCTTTTGCGAACACGCTTTGCAGGTTGGCACCATCCTGAGTGTCGACCAGGATCGACTGAACAACGTCGTTGCCCATGACGAGGTCAAGGCGAACCAGGGTCTTGTACCCGGTCTCTTCAACACGAACAGAGTCGATATCAAGAGCTGTCAGGTCGATCTGGTCGGCGTCATAGCCTGCGGAGAAGTCCTTGATGACGTCGTTGCATTCCCACGAAACTTCGCAGAACGCAAATACGTCGCAGCCAGCGCCGCCCCACATTTCGTCTTCACCGGTACCGCCACGAACGATGTCGTCGCCGTCGCCGCCTTTGACGAGGTCGTCGCCAGCGCCGCCAGCAACTAGGTCGTTGCCGCTGCCGCCGAAGACTTGGTCGTCGCCGTCGCCGCCGTCGAGCTTGTCGTTACCGCTGTTGCCTTCCATGTAGTCGTCGCCGGCCCCACCAAGGGCAAGGTCGTCGCCGCTTCCCATCTCGATGTAGTCGTCGCCGTCGCCACCAGCAGCGGAGTCGTCGCCGGATCCACCGTGGATGTAGTCGTCGCCGTCGCCGCCATCGAGCCAGTCGTCGCCTTCTTCACCTTCAAGACGGTCGTCGCCAGCACCACCGGAGATGTTGTCGGCGTCTTCACCACCATTCAGGTAGTCGTCGCCGAGACCGCCAGTGATGTCATCACAGCCGTCGCCGCCGTAAACGGTGTCGCCGCCGTCGCCGCCATCGATGATGTCGTTGCCGTCGCCGCCGTAGATGTGGTCATGACCATCTCCGCCGTCGATGGTGTCATCGCCACCAAGGCCCCAGATCTTGTCGTTTCCGGAACCACCGCTGAGGATGTCAGCGTTGTTGGCGCCTTCGACGTAGTCGTCACCCGCACCACCATCGAGGATGAAGTGGATGAGATCGCCGAGGTATACGGACGGATAGACCTGCGCAATTGCAGTGCCATTGATCGAGGTGTCTCTGATATACTCGAGCAGGCCCTTGCCGCTGATCCAGTCGTCGTAAATACCGCCATCATAGCGGCCGACCCAGATCTCCTGCTGGATGCCGTCTTCGCCGACTTTGACCGTCTTCTCGAGGTCGAATTCGACGTTCTCGTAGTTGTAGTACCAGTAACCCTTATCGTCGATCTGGGCCGCGTTATCAAACGGCGCGAACTCGTAGTACTTATACCAAGGTACGTCGAGATCGATGGTGTAGAGACAGATCAGGTCTTCACCTTCGGGTAGGCAATCCTGTTCTATGATCTTTGGATCGTTAATAACGACCTCTTCGCAGAAATCGTCTGTAATGAAACTACTCATGGCAAGTAACCCCCAGCCAGTTAAAATTAATAGTTCAGCCTAAATCGATAGAAAGAGCTGTAGAATTGCTGGACATCGAAAAATACTGCTTCCGCAATCATGAAAAAAACTCATCAACTAGTTATCGACTTAAACATTTTTTAAGGTACCACAAAATCACGCCATGTCTAGCAAATATGGCGTCAACGCGGCAACATAATGTCGTGGACGGAGCCGTCTGCGATCCTTTGCTCCGCAAGGGGCAGGGACATGTTCCTGCACCGTCGACAAGTACATGCGGGCCTAGGCACAACCAACCTCGAATGCTTGATGGGACGTTGGCGGATATCCCTGGCGGGACAGCCTCGCGGGGGTTTCCTGTAAATTACTGAAAAATATAAGAGTTTTCTATTTTTTTCTCGCTCAGCTTGATGGAAAAAAGCTCTTCATATTGATCAATGCGCGTGTGCAACGAAGCTTTGCAGAGTATCGTTCAGACGGGGGTGCCCGGACGTTTTCTCCGGCTATGTCGGCATCGAATTCTGTGGCTCAAGGCGGGAAAATGGTCACGAAGGCGGGCTGAAATCAGGCAAAAATATGGCAAAAATAAGGCGCAAAGGCTTGAGTTTCTTGCCTTTTACAGGATTGAGCCCCTAAAATTTTACTCTTTTTTCTCGTTTCTGACCCAGGTGCTTTCAGCATTGTTGCGCGTTCGGTAACAGTATGAGTTTCACATACAAGACTGGCTCTTTATTGGCGCGCAAGCGTAAGGAAGAAAATGGCCAATACTTGCATTGCATTGCCCGAAAAACGTTTTTCTTAGCGCTTAATTGGTCAGGTAGGCTGACGCGTCCTGTTGAAACCCATCGGGTCAAGGAGCGGCTCAGCTTTCCCGGAAGCTTGTGGCGAAATAGTCGGAAATAGGCTTCACAAGGTACTCCAGCGGCGTGCGCTCGTCCGTGCTGAGGAACACATCCACAGGCATGCCAGGCAACAAGGACTGACCTTCCGGAAGGCGGTTGAGCTCACCTTCGTACAACACGATACGTGCTCTGTAGAAGGAAACGTCGGAATTGCTTTCGCTATACGCGTCAGCCGAGACAAATTCGACTTCGCCAAACAGCTCCTGCAGCGTCCGCTGGTTGAAAGACGACAAGCGGACCCGAACCTCTTGTCCTGGCACCACTTCATCAATGTCTTGCGGGCGCACGCGCGCCGTTATGATCAGTGGTCGATCCTGGGGCACAATAAAGAGGACCGGTTCAGCAGGCCGGATTACGGCGCTTTCACCGAAAACCCTGAGATCGTGGATCACACCGGCAACGGGCGCTTTGATCTCCAGCCGCTCAAGGCGGTTAACAATCTGGCGCCGGGTTTCAGAAAGCTCGATCTCGTTGAACTGGAGGTCCCGCAAAGTTGCGATTGCATCCTCGCGACGGGTTGTCTGAAGCCGAAGAATTTCGATATCCAGTTCAGTTATACGGCCCTCAGACGCTGCGATTTGAGCCGCAAGTTGCGCAGTTTGCCCAGTCAGCAAGGCAGTGTCGCGGCGGACTGAGTACACCCGAAAGGCTTGAGCCAAACCACGGTCGAGCAACTCTACCTGTTTCTCCAGCTCTTCAGTGCTGATTTCGAGTTGTTCCTGGGACGCCGCTCTTTGAGCCTCAAGGCCCTCAATCTCGTCGGCGATCTGCTCTTTCTGACGGGAAAGCTGTTCGATCTCTGACTCGTCCGTCGCGCGCCGTGCTTCAAAGAGGTTCTGTTGCCCTCTCATGAGCTTGACTGCCATCGGGTTGTCGGTTTCTTGGATCACAGGGTCGAATACAAGTTCGTCCGTCCCGTCGCGCTCTGCTTCAAGTCTGGCGCGACGCGCCAAGACCTCGAACAATTGTCCTTCAACAACGGCAAGATCAGACAAAAGATCCCGAGCGTCGAGACGAAGCAGTACTTCGCCTGCGCTGACGACGCTGCCATCAAGCGCAAACACCTCTTCGACGACACCTCCGTCAGGATGCTGCACAACCTGGCGGTTTCGCTCGACTTCGACCTGACCCTGGGCAATTACGGCGCCGCTGATCCCGCTCAAAGCCGCCCAAACTCCAAAGCCGCCGAGAAGAAGCGAGACCCCAAAGAACCCGACAATAAGCAGAGTCCCGGCAGTCCAGGTTTCGTCGTCGTTTGCTTGGCTCATGTCACACCTCCCAAACCAGTCGGTTTAATCACGTTCTGGTGGTTGTGCAGAACCTCACGCAGAACCTCGTCCCTTGGGCCGAAGGCACGCCGCATGCCGTTATGTATCATCAAAACCATATCGCATTCCTGTATCGCCGCAGGACGATGCGCCATGATTAAAACACATCTGTTTTCGCTTTTCATGGTCCGGATCGCCGCATTCAGAGCGGATGATCCTTCGTTGTCCAGGTTGGAGTTGGGTTCGTCCAAGACAACCAGTACTGGATCGCCGTACATCGCCCGTGCAAGACCGATGCGTTGAACCTGACCGCCAGACAAACGCCCACCAGCAGACGTGACATGCGTATCGTAGCCATCGGGCAAATCCAGGATCATTTCATGCGCGCCGGCTTGCAGCGCGGCCTTTACCACGGCCGCATCGTCCGGTTCATCTGCTAGGCGGGCGATATTCTCTTTAATTGTGCCATCGAACAGTGAAACGCGCTGAGGCAGATACCCGATATATCGTCCGAGTGTATCCGGATCATATTGGTGCAAGGTGGCGCCATCGAGCCTGATCGAACCGCCAGCTGGCGGCCATAGCCCGGTGATTGCCCGCGCCAGTGTGCTTTTCCCAGCACCAGAGTTTCCGATGACCCCGACAGCCTGGCCGGGTTCGATACTGAAACTCAACATACGCAACGCAGCTTGGTTTGCGCCGGGAGGAATGATTGTCACCTGATCCAGAACCAACTTTGCCGCGGGCGTAGGAAGTTCAGTACGACGGGCTTCTGGGGGCACCATTGTGAGCAGGAGAGTAAGGTGGTCCCAGCCCTCTCGCGCGCGCTCGAACAGTTCCCATTGGGTTACCAAGCCTTCGACGGGAGCAAGGGCGCGCCCCAGAAGGATTGACCCTGCAATCATTGCACCGCCTGTCATCTGGCCTTGCAGGACCAAGTAGGCGCCAAGACCCAGCATCGCCGACTGCAGGAACAGTCGAAAGGTCTTGATAACCGTACCCCATCCACGCCCCGTATCAGTAGCGGCAACCGTCGCTTTCAAGGCTTTGCGCCGGGCATCTTGCCACCGCGAAAAGGCCGCTTCGCGCATGCCAAGCGCGTGCACGATGTCTGCATCCCCGCGCAGCTCTGCACTGATGATCTCTGCCTGTTGGGATGTGGCATTTACAACCTCGAGGGGCTTCTTGGATGCAACCCGATTGATCAGGGCGAAGACTACCAGCATTCCGCCTCCCACGAGTGCAAGAATGCCCAACCAAGGGTGGAAAACAAAAATTACAAACAGGAACAATGGTGTAAACGGCAAGTCGAACAACGACATAAGCGTCGGTGACGTCAGCAGTCGCTGCAGTGATTCAAGATCGCGGCTGCCGCTGACCGCAACACGCCTGACCTCAGGGTCTCCAGACTGCACCAGAGACGCGGAAAAGACGCGGCGTTCGAGCTTCGCCTGGAAGCGCGCTCCCACGCGTCCCATGATCCGACCGCGTACGAGGTCAAGCAGACCCATCATGGCGTAGAGGAACAAGACGATCAGTGACAAAGCCACAAGAGTTGAGACAGATCGAGACCCCAAAACGCGATCGTAGAGGTTCAACATATAAAGAGGCCCGGTAAGCATCAGCAGGTTTACAAACACACTGAAGAACGCTGCTGACGCAGCCAGCCCCATGCAGGCCCTTAATGCGCTGCGAAGCTCCGAGCGACCTCTTCTAAATGGGTCATTAGCCATAAACAAAAACCGCCTAACAAATGCCGATCAACGTACGAAATACAATGCACATCCAGCACAATATTCAGTCAACGATGATCGATCCGCCATGTCAATAGAAGACAGATTTGCCAACGCGCGGTTATTTCGCAACCGATTTTTTGGTCTTTTTCGCCGCAGGGTTCCTGCGCAGAGCACGCAGCTGCGTCCCTCTGGCGCAGAAACTCATGAACTTGGGTGTGGAAGCCCAATAGCACTTTTTTGACTTTCGCGTTTCCGGTTCCAGCAACATGAACAACTTTTAAGAAAGTAGAAATCTCACCGTAACGCTGGGTGGCTAGCTGTCTGACAACTCCGGTTTGCGGAGCCATTGACAGGAGAAACCTCGCATGAATTACACGAGAAAAAAGCAGGGCGCTCTGCGCCGGTTTGCGGTGGGAACCGCAATTTCTACAGGTTTAATAGCTATTGCGACGACAGTTGCGCACGCGGACGAAGCGCTGGCAGATCTGGTGGAAGAGGTCGCGCCCTCGGTTGTCACGGTGCTATCGACCCGAGAAGCACCGGCGGAATTGGCCGGTGTGCCGCAAGGTCGTATGCCATTCCCGGAAGGCTCCCCTTTCGAGGATTTCTTTGAGAATTTTGGTCCAAGCCAGGGCATCCCGGAGCAATTTCGCAGCCCACAACCCACCTCCGGACTCGGATCCGGTTTCATTCTCGATGCCGAAGGTTGGATTGTCACAAACCATCATGTCGTTGCAGGCGCCGATACCGTCACTATCCGTTTGAGCGACAATCGCGAGTTTGAAGCGCAGATTGTTGGCATGGACGAACCTACAGACCTCGCCCTTCTGCGCATTAGCGCGGACAGCGAGCTGCCATTTGTCGAGCTGGGTGATTCTGGTGATGTGCGCGTCGGCGAAGACGTGATGGCCGTTGGCAACCCGTTCGGTCTTGGCGGAACGGTGACCAAAGGCATCATCTCAGCCAAGGGGCGCAACATCGCTGCCGGTCCCTATGCGGACTTTCTGCAGACAGACGCTGCAATCAACCGTGGCAACTCTGGTGGTCCACTTTTCAACATGGAAGGTGAAGTCATCGGCGTAAACTCAGCGATATACTCTCCGACCGGAGGCTCTGTGGGCGTCGGCTTTGCCGTCGCTTCGGACATTGTTGAACTGATCGTCGCCGATCTAAAGGACGATGGAGAGGTCGAGCGCGGCTGGCTTGGTGTCTCGATCCAGAACGTAACCCCTGATCTTGCGGCCGCGCTTGGGCTTGAGCAGACGCAGGGGGCACTGGTCTCTTCTGTTGTCTCCGGCAGCCCGTCTGACGGAACCATCAAAGCTGGCGACGTTATTCTCCGGTTCGATGGCCGTGAAGTTGCGAGCAGCGCGGAGTTGCCAAAGCTCGTGGCTGCGGCTGGCGTTGGCGAGAATGTCGAGGTCGTTGTGCAGCGGTCTGGCAAGACGCAGACCCTTGCTCTGGCCCTGGGTCAGTTCCAGTCCGCGCAGATCGAAGACGTTGAGACCTCGGAGATGGCTGCCTCCTCGTCACTAGAAGAGATGGGCGCCACAGTGGCAAACCTCACTGACGAGGCGCGCAATCAGGTTGGCGTAGACGAAACCACGGAAGGCATCGTTGTAACGTCGCTGGCCTCCTCCGGTCCGGCGGCCAAAGCAGGCCTGCAGGTTGGAGATGTCATCGTGAAGCTTGGAGATCAGGCGATCGATACCACTAAGAGCTTTGCAGAGGCTTTGGAGACACAGAAGACAGATCCGGCCTTGCTTTTGATTAATCGCTCTGGTCGCCAGATCTTTGTAGCTGTCGAGCTTGTCTGAGCGCTTTTCGAGTAGTGCGTTCCGGACGCTTCTAGGGAGGGGGCTCCGGATCACGGTGGGAGTGTAGTTCCTTTACCACCGTTGCCGCCGGGCGTGGTTAACACGGTTAACACGCTCGGTGGCGCATGTGCTTGGGCTATTCTCTTTGCCGTCTGGCAAACCTATGGTGCCAAACGGACATACGCCGATGACACGCCGAATACTGATCATAGAAGACGACACAGAAACCCGAGAATTCATTTCACGTGGATTTGCCGAGGAAGGGTTCTCCGTCGAAACTGCTGAAAACGGGCGCGACGGGCTCTACTTGGCAACCGATGGTGGGTTCGACGCGCTCGTTCTCGACAGGATGCTGCCGGGCATGGACGGCCTCGCGCTTTTGAAGTCCTTCCGGGCTGCGGGCTACACAACACCGGTCCTTATGCTCACTGCAATGAGCGCAGTTGATGAACGCGTCCGCGGGCTGCGGTCTGGCGCTGACGATTATCTTGTTAAGCCATTTTCATTGCAGGAGCTGCTGGCCCGGGTCGAAGCTCTGTTACGCCGTCCACAGGAACAGTCTGAGACGACCATTTTGGTGTGCCGAGACCTCGAAATGGATCTTGTCCGGCGGACCGTTCGGCGGGGCGCACGCGCGTTGACCCTGACGCCCCAGGAATTCAAAATTCTGGAGTTCTTCCTGCGGCGAAAGAACAGGGTTGTGACACGTTCTATGCTGCTGGAAGGTATCTGGGACTATCATTTCGATCCGAAAACAAACGTCGTGGACGTCCATATCAGCAAACTCCGGAAACAGATCGACGCCAGCGGCGAAATCGCCTTACTAAGAACCGTGCGCGGAGCCGGGTACATCCTGGCGGATGAGTGAATGCAGTTCTTGCGCAGCACCCGAACGCGCCTTGCTGCCGCGAGTGCACTGTTTGGACTTGTGGCCTTCGCTCTGGTGCTTGGGCTTGTTTACTTCACCGCAAACCGGACAATCGAAACGGAGACCCGCGGCGTCGTAACCGCAGAGCTGAACGGCTTGGCGGACAGCTATGCAAGCCTTGGCATGCTTGGCCTTGCGCGCGCAATTGATCGACGGATCAACAGTGCTGCAGAACCCGATGCCCTGTACTTGCTTACAGATCAGTTCGGCAAACGGATCGCCGGAAATCTCGGCGCGTGGCCGCCAAATATCGAGCCGGGAAGCGGTTGGGTCGAGATTGAGCTTATCCGGACAGATATCGACCGAACTGTACCGATCTCGGCTGCGTCGATTCAATTGCGAGGTGGTGAACGGCTTTTGGTTGGGCGCGATGCTTCTGCGCAACGAAGGTTTGATCGGGTTTTAGGGCAATCGCTCTTACTCGCGCTGGGCGCGGCCCTTGCCGTGAGTTTGGTCACCGGCTGGCTGCTGACGCGGCTGGTGTTTCGGCGCGTCGGCGAAATATCTGAGACCGCCCAAGAGATTGTATCAGGGGATCTCTCGCGGAGGATGCCCGTGCGCGATGATGGCGATGAATTTGATCAGGTCGCACAGACGCTCAACGACATGCTGGACCGCATCGAAGCATTGGTTGCCAATCTGCGCATGACCACGAACAGCATTGCCCATGACTTGCGCAGCCCGCTGACGCGCTTGCGCGGTCACGTCGAAACACTGTCTGGCCAAGACATTGCCTCCGAAGAGCGGGAGGCCGCGAGCGCAAACGCACTTCGTGAAGTCACCCATGTCCTGGATGTATTTCGTGATCTGACCGAAATATCCCGCGCTGATGCAGGGATCGGACGCAGTGAATTTCAAAGCCTGGACCTTTCGGATCTGGCGCAGGCGGCTGTGGAGTTTTATCAGCCGCTTGCCAGCGAAAGGGACGTGACCATTGTCGCATCTGGTCGCGACGTCCGTGTTGTCGCGCATAAAGCGCTTTTGAGTCAGGCGATTTCGAACCTGCTCGACAATGCATTGCGCTTTGCGCCCGCTGGATCGCAGGTCATGGTGCAGGTTGAGCAACTTGGCGACCGAGCGGTTTTGTCCGTTGTCGACGCCGGCGTAGGTGTTTCGGCTGAAGATCGTGATCGCTTACTCCGACCCTTTGTGACACTCGATAGCAGTCGAACTGATGGCCACGCCGGTCTCGGCCTCGCGCTGGTGGCTTCGGTCGCAAAGCTGCACGATGGCGAGATAAAACTCTCCGACAATGGACCCGGGCTGGTTGTGTCGGTCACGCTCCCAATGAGCGGGACAGAAACGGCCTCTGAATAACGTCTTACGTCGTTTTTCAGAAGCTATTCGAAAGACCTAAGAGTGTGGGACCTCGGTTGCACGTCCGCTTGGCTATTGAGTTTCTCGTAGAAAACAAGATTGTATCAGGCGTCACAAACCGAGGCTGCAGTTGCGGTTTTTCCGGGGTGGGAAGGTATCAGCTCCTGACCCGTCGTGCCGTGCAGCTCCCAAGCATTCGAGCAGGAGAAACCCGATCGTTTCCAGCGCCCCTTCATCTGCAGATGCGTTCAAGGCCAAGCAAAAATCGGCCTTCGTGCGGCGATACATCTTCTGGCTGCCGCGGTTTTCCGCTCCGTGTCTTTTACTAGGGCTTTTGTTTTTCGCCCTGTCGCTCACGCCTTCTCTGATCCCCCGGGATCCAATAGTTCAAGGCATACTTGGCGGCGTGGTAACGGCTGTGGGCTATCTGGTTAGCACTGTCTTCGGGTTGCTTTGGTGGGCCGCGGACATGCCACGTCTGAACGGGCGCGCTGCCCTTGTGGGGAAAACCGTTTTCTCGGTCTGTGTTGTCGCCGTTCTGGTTTGGACGATGACCTCGAGCCTGGAATGGCAAAACGAGCTTCGCGAAAAAATGGAGATGGAGCCAGCCGAAACACAGCATATTTTTCTGATTACCGGCGTGGCTGCGCTGACGTTCTTTTTGGCGTACATTCTGGGATCTTTGGTGGCCGCCCTGTTCCGCTGGGTCAGGTCGAAGTTTTACCGCATAATGCCCGTCAGGCGCGCCAATGTGCTGGGCGTCGTAACAGTGGTCCTTGTGCTTTTCGTCGCAACCCGGGATGGCATCTTTGACCGGTTGGTGGTGTCACTAGATGAAAGCTATGAAGCGGCCCAGAAGCTTTTTGACGTGGCTCCGCCCTTGCCGCCGAAACCATCGCAAGCCGGATCTGCCGCCTCTCTGATCGACTGGGCAACCATGGGCCAGCCAGGACGGGATTTTGTTCTGAACGGGCCCGACGCTGGAGCGATCTCGAAATTTACAGGACGACCGGCTCTTGATCCGATCCGGGTCTATGTGGGACGGGCAAATGGAGAAACACCGACAGAGCGAGCGCAGCTTGCGTTGGCGGAGTTGAAACGGCTGGGCGCCTTTGAGAGGGAGGTACTCATTGTCACCAGCCCTACCGGGACTGGTTGGATGGATCCGGGATCTCATGATCCGGTCGAATACATGCATGATGGTGATATTGCGACAGTGAGCGTCCAATACTCGTATCTGCAGTCTCCTTTGGCTTTGATACTGGAAACGAGCACTGGACTTAATCAGGCCACTGCACTGCTGGACGTGGTCCATGAGTTTTGGAAAACGCTCCCGCCCGACGACAGGCCGCGCCTGTATGCACACGGTTTGAGCCTGGGGGCCTGGTCCTCCATGTACGCAACCAATCTCTTCCGTTTGGTGGACGATCCCATAGATGGCGCGTTCTGGGCAGGACCACCTTTCCCATCGGCTTTCTGGAAAAGCATTCAGAACATGCGGGAACCGGGGAGCCCTTGGGTATTGCCGACAATAGGCGATGGCGCCGTTGTGAGGTACGCGTCTCACTTCGCTGATGCGTCAGAGGCGGCGGCGCCGTGGGGAAATCTCAGGATCGTGTTTCTGCAGTATTCCAGCGACCCGATCGTATTCTTCGACCCTCTCTCAGTATGGCGCGCGCCGCCGTGGATGAACGACCCGCCCGCTGAGGATGTCTCAAGGCACCTGGTTTTCATTCCCTTCGTCACCCAGTTCCAGCTGGCTCTCGATATGGCTCTGGCTTTCGGTGCTCCGGCAGGGCACGGCCATTCGTATTTCGCAAAGGACTACATCGCGCCCTGGGTCGAGGTCACCGCCCCCGAGGGTTGGTCATCGGAGGATACCCAGCGGTTGAGACAGCATTGCGATTTGGGAGTACAGCTTGGCTGCCGAAACTAGGATGACCTTCTGCTGTTCATCCCTGAAAAGGAACAAATGTTTGCCTTAGTGTACAAAGCGCGACACTCCTGTTGGTCGTCAGATACGCACAACGCCTTCTTACCTGATTGCACCCACTCCAAATGACAATGGCGGTCAGATTGCCGGGTTCCCTCCGGAACTCGTCAGTTTGACAGTGTTCGCATGATCTTCCTTCACCTAGCTTGGCATTGATTTTGCTGTCTGGAGGTTTTGATGCGCGGCGCGGACGTTTTGGTGGAAATGCTTATTGGCTATGGGGTCGATACAGTCTTCGGCGTTCCGGGCGACACGAACGTACCGCTCTATGAGGCGCTGCAAGACAACGAGGAGCGGATAACGCATGTTATGGCGCGGGACGAAAGATCAGCAGGGTTCATGGCGGACGCTTATGGGCGTTTTACGGACAGACCCGGTGTGGTCGAATGTCCCTCCGGTGCAGGCTCGATGTATACCTTGCCACCGATTGCAGAGTCCAACGCGTCTTCTGTCCCGGTGATCGTTCTTACGATCGACATTCCGCTGCCCGGCGAAGGCCGCGGCGTTTTGACGGAACTCGATTGTGCGCGGCTGTTCGAGCCAGTTACGAAAATGTCTGTGCAAGTGAAGTCCCCGGAGAAACTGCCAGAGATTATTCGCCGAGCATTTCGAACTGCGTGCTCTGGAAAACCGGGCGCGGTGCATCTTCAAATCCCCGAAGACATGCTTCTTGCCGAAATTGATCCCGCCCGCATATCGCTGCACGTTGAAGAAGAATGTAAAACGTTCCCGGCATTCCCGACCCGCCCGGCGCCGGGGATGGCTGCCTCGTTACTCGAACATCTGTCCCGCGCTGAAAGACCATTGATTGTATCCGGTGGCGGGGTGATCCGGGCATGCGCAGGGGACGATGTGCTATGCCTCGCCGAGCGGTTGAACATTCCGGTTTGCACCTCGATGACCGGACAGGGCACTATGCCGGACGATCATCCGCTCTCTATTGGTGTGATCGGAGACAACGGGTTCCATCCACATGCAAACGGCGCGATGGAAGAGAGCGATTTCGTCCTTTTCGTCGGATCCAAAATGGGGTCGGTTGTTACAATTGGATGGACCTTTCCAAAGCTGACGCTCAACAAGCGCGTGGCTCAGATCGACATTAACCCTGAGATCATGGCCAACAATTATGAGAACGTGCTTTCCATCGCAGGCGACGCGAAGCTTGTTCTGAAAGACTTGCTTGCAGCGGTACCGGAAGACTTCGACGGCGAACCTTTTGCGCCATGGGTAGAACACCTCAACGCTTTGCGCGCACAGTTTTGGGAAAGCGCACAGCCTTTATTGGCTGCAGACAGCTCACCGCTTCGCCCTGAGCGGGCCGTCCGCTGCTTTAACGAGGCACTGGAAGCGTCGGGCGAGCCTGCGCTGATCTATTCGGATGCCGGCACGCCCACACCTCATATGACGCGCTTCCTGAGGATTAACGATCCGCGTACCCGATTTGCAATTCCACGCGCGTTCGGCGGTCTTGGCTCTGCTCTTCCAGCGACGGTAGGGGCGTGGCGTGCCGATCCGTCCCGCCGTCCGATTGGTATGTTTGGCGATGGATCTTTTGGTATGACTGTCGGAGAGCTGGAGACGCTTGTGCGCTTGCAAATTCCGGCGATTTTGCTCCTTTTCAACAATGGCCATTTCGGGTGGATCAAAGGTCTGCATCGTCTGAAAGGACATAATCAGACTTTCGGTGTCGATTTCATGCCGCCCAAAGGCGCTGCAATCGCCGAAGCCTTTGGACTATCCGGTTGGACCGCGAAAACTGCAGACGCGTTGGATGATACTCTGCGCAAGGCGTTTGCACACAAGCAGGGCCCCTGCCTGATAGATGTTCACGTTGAATCCATCGCAGACCGCGTTCCGCCTGTTTATTCCTGGCTGGCAAAGAAAGGCGAGGATCCACTTTCGCTAGAAGCCAAAGATGTTGCCTATTTCTGATACAATGACCCGCCTTGCCGGGCCCACAGTATCGATGGGCGACAGTTCTATCGTTGTGGTAGGCGCGGGTATGGTCGGCGTTTGTGTTGCGCTCGACCTGTTGAAGCGTGGCGCAAAGGTGACGTTGATTGACCGAAGGGCGCCTGGCCTGGAAACGTCGTATGGCAATGCGGGGGTTCTTGCGCGGTCTTCCATGATGCCATTGAACAACCCAGGCATGCTTCGAGACCTTCCCGGGCTTCTTAGCAACCAGCGTGCGGCGCTACGCTACAGTCCGTTTTATCTCGCGCGCAATATCAAATGGTCGCTGAAATTTCTAATAAATGCACGCCGTTCGAGTTTCGACCAAACTGCCGAAGCTCTTGACCAGCTTATTCGGCTGTCCATTCCAATCCACAAGGCCATGATCTCTTTGTGCGATCAAGAGGCGCTTCTGTCCGAGCGAGGGTGGATATTCCTCTACCGGTCGACGGTGAGCTTTGAGCAAGGTCACCTAATGCGGAAAATGCTTGCTCAGTTTGAAGTGCCGAACGAAGTGCTTGATGCGACGAGCCTCCATGAGCTTGAACCGCACCTCGCTCCAGTGTTTCACCGCGCCCTTTGGGTGAAAGACAGCGCGTCAATCAGCGATCCTGGAGCACTGGTCGCGGCTTACGCGCAACGTTTCGTTGCAGAAGGTGGCGTGTTCAAGGAAGGCGCCGTGCTGGGGCTCGAGCTTGGAGACACTCCCGGCGTCCTCCTCGATGGGGGCGAGACGATCCGGTCGACGCACTGTGTGTTGTGTCCCGGGCCTTGGGGCAAGGAACTGCTCACACGTGAAGGGTACCGCGTACCTATGGCTTTCGAGCGTGGCTATCACAGGCACTTTGAAGGTCCGGAAACAAGTGGGAATGTTCCGAAATTGGGGCGCCCTATCTATGATACTGCAGGTGGCTATGTGCTGTCTCCGATGCGTCAGGGACTGAGACTAACCACAGGTGTCGAATTGAATGGCCTTTCCGCTGACCAGAACCACGCTCAGCTGGACCGAGCTGAAGTCTCTGCTCGACAAGCCATCGATCTGGGCGCACGCCGCAAACAGCCGACATGGATGGGTGCACGCCCGACGTTCCCTGACAGTCGCCCGTGTATCGGGGCTTTGCCCGAGGCACCGGGTTTTTCGGTCGCGTTTGGACACCAACATATTGGGTTTGCAACGGGGCCTGGGACGGCCCGAACGCTGGGCGATATGCTCGAAGGTCAGGTTCCGCCCATCGATCCAACGCCATTTAGGCCGGATCGCTTTATCTCGCGCGGTTAGCGAAGTCTGCGGGTCTCGGCCAAGATCCAGTCTCTGAATACGCGAACTGGGGCAGGCGGTCGACGCGTTTCGGGATAAACCACGTAGTATCCTGCGCCGCTCGCGACAGGAGGCCCGAACGGAAGATAAAGCCGGCCGTTTGACAGGTATTCCTCAATCATAAAGACAGGAACGACCGCCAGGCCAATCCCGGACAATGCGGCTTCTATGACCATAGTGGTCTGCGAAAATCGCGGCCCTGAAATCGGTCCTTGATGCTCTATGTCTTTCGCCGCCATCCAGCGAAGCCATGAATCCGGTCGGTGCGCGTTTTGTATCTTCGGGTACTTTTGGTGATCCGAAAGCATGAGTTTCTCGCTTTTGGCAACAAGCCCCGGAGATGCCACGACGGCGACGAGCTCTGAGATCAGTTTGTAGGACACAGCATCTCGCCACGCCCCTTGTCCGCGAATAACAGCCACGTCAGGCCCTTTGGCAAAGTCCACGTCGCCGCGCAGCGGTATGACGTTGAAGGTCTGTAAAGGATGCTCCTCCATGAACAATTTCATGCGAGGGACAAGCCAACGGCTCGCAAAGCTATCTTGGACGCCAATCTGCAGTGCGTCCGCCGAGCGGCTGCCGCGGATAACGTCCATCGACGCATCCTCCAGCTGGTCCAGGATATCTGAAACCGAGTCGGCGAATTCTTCGCCCGCGTGGGTAAGAACGAGGCGGGGACCAAACCGTTCGAACAAGTCGACCCCCAACAGAGCTTCAAGATTTGATACCTGGCGGCTCACGCCGCTTTGTGTGCGCCCAAGTTCTTCGCCGGCGCGCGTAAAGCTGAGTGTGGAGGCCGACGCCTCGAAAGCTTGCAAAGCGGACAGAGATGGGATGTAGCGGCGCATATCATGACTTTTATGCATGATGATCTTAAAAAACAGCATTTTTTTCATATTTGATTCTCGGATTACCCTTGGGGCAATCAACAGGGGGCTAAGATGCGAAAGCTGGATGCAATAGACCGGAATCTGCTGGCGCTTTTACAAGACGATGCCCGTCTTGCGACATCTGAATTGGCACGCCGCGTGGGAACCGCCAGGACAACGGTAAGTGAACGGGTCGCGCGCCTTGAGCGCGAAGGACGTATTCTTGGTTACACTGCGCTGGTTGCAGAAGAAGCAGAGGTTCTTGAAACCCGGGCTCTCCTCAACCTAACCTGCGACAGAGCATGCTGCCGAACGATCGTTGCCGCGCTCCAAAGGTTTCCAGAAATTGAGGAATGTCTTTCAGTTACAGGTGGCTACGATCTGATGTGCATGGTGCGCACGCCGCACCAGGAAGATCTTGACGCGCTGGTGGATGACATCTCGGTCCTGCCGGGCGTGAATTCCGTCGACACAACAATTGCGTTGGCAAGCAAATTCAGACGCCAAAGATCGGTCTCGGCGGTGCCACAGCTTCAGGTCGTCTGTTAAGCGCTCATAAGCCATGTCGCTGCATCTAGGATTGTAAAAACCGGTACGCCAAGCTCCTCACGCAGGATGGGCGCATAAGGCGGCAGATTTCCGCATTCGAGGATTAGTGCGGAAAGAGGGGCCTGAGCAGCAATGGACTGAGCCTCTTGCAGGACAAGTTGCGCGATCAATTTGTATGAAAAAGCATTGGGTTGATGTGACTTTGGCGCAAGAAACGTGTCCCGAAATGCCGCGTGGTGTTCCATGCCACCAACGTCCGCCGCCTTTATACCTACAGCCTTCAGCGTCCTTGCCCCCAGAGCGTGCTCGGAGGCGGTCAGAACCCCTACGCGTCCAGGGCAAATGCTTTGCACCAGCGGATACATGGACAGAGGCGAAAGCATAACCGGAACGCGGACCGCCTGCGCAACGCGGTCCTGAGCATGGACCAAAAATCCGCATGTCGATACAAGCGCGGAAGCTCCTCCGGCTTCAAGCTCTTGGGCAGTGCGCACAAAAGCGTCCACCATGTCCTCAGGCAACGGCTGATCAGAAACAACGCGCGCGGCCTCGGCGTGTTTTACGACGGCGATCTTGGCGTCAAATGGATAGCTTCCGGGATTTCCCGCGTCCCCAACGATCCGTGGAAAGGCAGTATCAAGTGATAGAATGCCAAGATGGGCCATGGGCGAATACGTATCGCACCTCGTGCACGGACGTAAATCCAGCACGATATCCCGACCGTCAGATTCACGGCTCGCTGCAATATACCGTCATTTTGCTACTGTCCTTTTTAACCAGACGCGGAGACGATTAAACTCAGCCATTATTAGGGAGTTCACTATGAAAATGAACGCAGTACTCGCGACGAGTGTCGCAATGGTTTTCTCAGCAAACGCTGCGCTGGCCGAAAAATGGGATATGGCGCTGGCATACTCCGCCACGAACTATCATTCCGAGATTGCCGCCGAATTTGCGGCAGAAGTTACAGCCAACTCCGACCTGGAGATTGTCACCCACCCAGGTGGGTCCCTCTTTGGCGGGTCGGAGATTTTTGGCGCTGTCCGAAAAGGCCTCGCGCCGATCGGTGAACGTCTCATTTCGGCGCTTGGGAACGATGACGCAATCTACGAGGTCGACAGCGTGCCTTTCCTGGCGTCCGGGTTCTCCGACGCCAAGACCCTTTATGAAGTGTCTAAACCCGCTTTGATAGAGACCCTGGAAGAGGCGCGTTTGCACTTCCTTTACTCGTGCCCCTGGCCGCCACAGGGTTTCTATTCCGTTCAATCCGCCGAGAGCCTTGACGATGTTGCTGGTTTGAAGTTCCGAGCCTACAACGCGACAACTTCGAAGATGGCCGAGGGCCTGGGCATGGTGCCGACGAAGATCGAAGCGGCGGAACTCGCCCAAGCCTTCGCGACCGGTGTCGCGCAGTCGATGATTTCCTCTGGATCGACGGGCTACGATCGCAAACTCTGGGAGCACGTGGATTACTACTACGACGTGAAAGCTTGGCTGCCGCGCAACATGGTGATCGTGAATGGCAGAGCCTGGAACGGATTGGACGACGCGACAAAGGCCGCGATCGAGACCGCAGCCGCGAATGCGGAAGAAAAGTGCTGGGCAAAAGCCGAAGAACTGGACAGCTGGTATGTTGAGCAGTTTACCGCAAACGGCATGACCGTAGGGACCCTCAACGACGATATGCAATCCGAGTTCAAGCGCGTTGGTGCAGAGCTCCGCGATGCATGGCTCGAGCGGGCCGGTGAAAAGGGTCAGGCCGTTCTAGACGCATTTGCCGCTGAGCAAGGCTCCTAAGCCCGACTGGCGCGGTCTTCTCGCTCCCAGAGACCGCGCCGCTTACCCAAAAGGAAAAGTTCATGCGCCAGCTTTCGCGGATCATGGATGGTGTCTATAAAATCGGGGCGTTCGCGTCCGGAGCTCTGCTTATTCTCCTGTGCGCTCTGGTGTTGTACTCGATTTTGGCACGAGCATTTGGCCTCTACGCAGGGGGCGCGACCGACTTTGCTGGCTACGTTATGGCCACAAGCACCTTCCTTGCATTGGCCTACACGTTTCGGTCCAACGGCCATATCCGCGTTCAGCTTCTCATACAGAGATTGGGCTCGTCCTCGCGCAGGGGTGTGGAAATTTTCTGCCTCGGATTCATGGCCTGCGTCGCGACCTATCTTGGCTTCTACATGGTCCGGTTGGCCTATGACAGCTACGACTTCGGTGAGCGCAGCGAGGGGGCAGACGCGGTCCTTTTGTGGATACCACAAACGCCGGTTGCGATAGGCGCGAGCCTCCTTGCAATCGCCACCATCCATTCATTTCTTCAGGCGCTCTTCGATTACGACTCGATAAACCCTGAAACTGCAGGGTACGAAGGGCCGAACGAAGTATGACTGAAACAGTCTCCATTATCGTTTTCCTTTCCACCCTGTTCATTTGTCTTGGGCTGGGCGTCTGGGTCGGCGCGGCGCTTCTGGCGACCGCAATCGTGGGAATGGCGTTGTTCACCTCGGCACCGATCGGCGATTCCATGGCCGTTACAATCTGGGGAGAGCAATCAAGCTGGACCCTGACGGCTTTGCCCCTTTTCATCTGGATGGGAGAAATCTTGTTCAGAACGAAACTTTCGGAAACGCTCTTCAAGGGTTTGGCCCCGTTTATGAAAGGTCTCCCCGGTTCCTTGCTACATGTGAATATCGGAGCTTCTGCCGTCTTTGCAGCGATCTCGGGCTCATCAGCTGCCACTGTCGCGACTGTAGGTAAGATGTCGATCCCCGAGCTCCGAGCGCGAAAATACCCAGAACACATGATAATCGGCACGTTGTCCGGAGCCGGGACGCTGGGTCTTTTGATACCGCCCTCGATTTCAATGATAATCTTCGGTGTCACGGTGAATGAGAGTATCTCAAAGCTGTTCATGGCAGCGATGATCCCGGGCCTCTACCTGGCGCTCTTGTTCATGGCCTACGTAGCCTGTTGGTCGATTATCAATCGCGGCAGCTTTAATCCCATCCAGGATGTGGATGTATCGAGTCTGGGCAGGAAGCTCGCAGATCTCCTGCCCGTGCTGCTTCTGATTGGTGCGGTTATCGGCTCGATCTATTCGGGCGTGGCGACTGCAACCGAAGCCGCAGCTCTTGGAGTGGTCGGGGCTCTGCTGCTTTCTGTTCTTCAGCGCAGTCTCACCTGGTCGAGTTTTCAGGAAAGTGTCCTCGGCTCGGTCAGAACGACCGCAATGATCATGCTCATCTTGATGGGAGCAGGGTTTCTTAGTCTGGCAATGGGGTTCACCGGAATTCCCAAAGCTCTTGCCGAGGTTATAGCCAACTGGCAGCCATCGCCGCTGGCCCTCATCGCGATCCTGACCGTCTTTTACATCATACTGGGCATGTTCCTCGATGGACTGTCCTCCATCGTTCTGACGATGGCCGTCATCGAGCCAATGGTGCGCGCAGCGGGCTTCGACATGCTCTGGTTCGGCGTATATCTGATGATTGTGGTGGAGATGGCGCAAATCACTCCTCCGATTGGCTTCAATCTCTTTGTTCTTCAAGGCATGACCGGCAAGGACATTGGCTTCATATCCAAGGCGTCGTTTCCGATGTTCCTTGTGATGTGCCTTTTTGTCGTGATCCTTGTGTTGTTTCCCGGGCTTGCAACTTGGCTGCCGGAAGTCTTGAGCAGGTAGGGAGACGACAATGGCCCCGAAGATCGTCCTGGTTCTTGCTGATATTGCGCACAAGGAAAGCAGCGAGGCGGCTTTGCGATATGCTGCCACCACATTCCCGAAAGCTGAACTTCACGTGGCTTATGTGATGCCCTACGGCTTTTACAGCTACGTCGAACCCTATGTCTCAGACGAAAGCCAGAAAGCTGCAAGCGCTCGCGCAAAAGAAGAACTTGCAGCCCTCGTCCAAGCTTCTGACGTTGACGCGACTCCTCATATCCTTCGGGGCGGGATCGGCGAACAAGCCTTGCTTGCAGCGAAGTCCATAAAGGCCGATCTGATCCTGCTAAATGCGGTGCGTTCTGGCAGTTCGCTCTCCACTCTCGGAACGCACGCGGCCCAAATTGCACGTCATGCCGAGGCCAGCGTCCTGCTTCATCGATAAGCCCCAGCCAGTCTAACCCAGAAGCACGAGAAAGCCCCAAACATACGTTTGAAGCTTTCGTTGGTATTTACCGAGTTAAATGTCGAACTTGACGCCCTGGGCCAGCGGCAGATCGGCAGAGTAGTTGATCGTGTTTGTCTGACGGCGCATGTAGGATTTCCAGGCGTCGGATCCGCTTTCGCGGCCACCGCCTGTTTCCTTCTCGCCGCCAAACGCGCCTCCGATCTCTGCACCTGATGGGCCAATGTTCACGTTGGCGATCCCGCAATCTGATCCAGATGCCGATAGAAATTGCTCAGCTTCCCGCATATTCATTGTAAAGATGCAGGAAGACAGCCCTTGAGGGACACCATTGTGCAATGCGATGGCCTCAGAGAAGTCTTCATACCCCATAACGTACAGAATGGGTGCAAAGGTTTCTGTTTTCACAGTGTTGGTTTGACCTGGCATCTCGACAATCGCCGGATTGACATAGCATCCGCCCTCGACCCCTTGAGCGACGCCGCCCCCATGCACGGTCCCGCCTTCCTTTTGGGCCGCCGCCAGCATCGCTTGCATACGGTCGCTTGCCGCTTGGTCGATCAAAGGACCGATCAGCGTGCCATCTGCCCTCGGGTCGCCGATTGGTAAACTTGCATAGGCGGTGGTCAACTTCGCGACGAGGTCATCTTTTATTGAATTGTGCACTATCAGTCGCCGCAGTGTTGTGCATCGCTGCCCGGCTGTTCCCACGGCAGAAAAAACGATCGCACGTACTGCCATTTCGATATCCGCAGATGGCGCAACGATCATGCCGTTATTGCCACCAAGTTCAAGAATGGGACGGCCCCAACGGGCTGTGACCTTTGGACCGACGCTGCTGCCCATGCGGGTCGAGCCCGTCGCGCTCAAAATAGGCACCTCGTGGGACGCAACGAGCGCTTCGCCAATTTCTGGGCCCCCGATAACAAGTTGCACAAGACCCTCCGGCGCCGCGCCGAACCGCGCGATTGCGCGCTCCATGATTTTCATCGTTGCCATCGCAGAGAGCGGTGTCTTTTCAGAGGGTTTCCAGATAACCGGGTTTCCGCAAATAAGCGCCAGTGCGGTATTCCACGACCAAACGGCCACGGGGAAGTTAAACGCCGTAATGACCCCGCAGGGTCCCATTGGGTGCCATGTTTCCATCATGCGGTGGCCGGGGCGCTCAGACGCAATAGTCAGGCCGTACAACTGGCGCGATAACCCAACAGCAAAGTCGCAGATGTCGATCATCTCCTGCACTTCGCCCAGACCCTCTGATACGATCTTTCCGGCCTCCAGCGTCACGACAGCTCCAAGTTCGGCTTTGGCATTGCGCAACTCTTCACCGAGAAGACGCACCAGCTCACCACGTTGCGGAGCAGGGACCGTTCGCCAAGCCTCAAACGCGGCCTGAGCCTTTGCAATCACCGTAGGCATTTCGGCCGCGGGCGTTTCTGCCAGTTGCGCAACCGTCGCGCCATCAATCGGCGATCTTACTGAGAGTGTCCCCGAGGAAAGTGTCGCGCGGTCCAGTCCTGCGGCGTTCAGCACATCTAGATGGGTCATATCAGTGTCCTTTCGTGACAAGAGCGCGTTGATCCTCGCGGCCCATGGAAATGAGAAGGGGCTCGGCCTCTTGGCGCGCCTGAAAATCGGCCTTCGAAGCGATGCCTTGCCAGTTTGCAGCAATAAGCGATTGTGCAACTGCGCTGCCCAGTGTTGTGCCAGGACCGGCCAGAATGAAGACATCTGGCGCAAACTCGCGCGCTGCAACTGTGACGGCGTGGGTGAAGTCATAGGGCGCTGTAACTTGATGGCCGAATGTATAGTCCCAGAGCCCATTCATATCGGACGCGTGCGGCCACCATATCCGGCCGCGTCCGTCGATCATGGGGATATCGGGTTGCTGGAACGCTGACACCGAAAAATGACTGAGCGCGGCCTCGGATACCTGGGCAACGAGTGGTGAATGAAATCCAGCATGGCCCGACAGCCTCATTGGGAATCGGTCGCGCTGCGGCACAGAGCTTTCGAAAGCCGCGAGCCCGGCGTGGTCTCCCGCTAGGACGAGTGTTCCGCCCAGATCAATTGAAAGCGTCAGAACGTGGCCGGGCCGTGTTCCGATGTCCTCCACCAGCGCGAGAAGCCGCTGCTTCTGGTCCGCGCTGGCCTGCCAGTTTGGGCCGACATGCGGATAGAGCACCTGACCGCCCATACCATGATCCTGCATCATCTGTCCCATGGTCGTGGTGATGTTGAAGCCGTCCGCTGCGGTGACAGCTCCGGCGCAGGCAAGCGTGGTATACCAACCCATCGAGTTACCGGTCACTGCTACGATATCGATGTCTTGGGAAATGCTCATTGCATCGCCGAGACTGGCTGCAAAAATCAGGCCCGAGGCATTGTCTCCCCGGCCATGTCGGTCCTTCGAAAAGCGGGCGGAACTATCCAGCTTGCTGAGCGTTTCGTGACCCGCGCTAGCGCGCTGCACATCAAATTCTTCCAAAAGCGCGGCATCGGGGAAGTGACGTGCAAGGGTTCCCAACTCTGTCTTGGTATAGGTGCCACGCCCCGGACAGATCAAAACAGCTGTCGTCATCTCAGCAGCTCTTGCGCCGCGGCAAGGATGCCTGCTCGGGACGGCATAGTGGCCCCATAGGCCGGACCGGTCGCGATGAAACTATCCGCAGCGGCATATCGCGTGGCACGACGCCCCGCCTTGGCGAAGGCTGTCATCAGCGCCTCTGAAACGCCGCCCGTCGCACGGGTTTCATCCACTACAAGTACTTGCTTGCAGGGAGCCACGGCCTCAAGCAACGGCTCGATTGGTAGCGGATTCAGCCACCTGAGATCGACCACACGCGTGTCTGCTTGCAGATCGGCCTGCACCTGATGAGAGAGATACGTACCGTTCCCAAAGGTGACGATCGCTAAATCCGTTCCGTCTCCGCTTTGCCCGATCGCGCCAAAGGCAATACGCGAGTCGAGAGCCGGATAGCTGCGCATCCACCCACCATCGCCTGGCTCATGCAGGTCTCGCATCGGGTAGAGCGCGATCGGCTCCAAAAAGACGACAAGGCGTTGCTCTTCTCGTGCCAGCCGCACGCATTCGCGTAGCATCATTGCGGCATCTGCGCCGTTAGATGGGCATGCGAGGATCAGGCCCGGTATGTCGCGCAGAACTGCGACTGAATTGTCATTGTGAAAGTGCCCGCCAAAGCCTTTCTGGTATCCAAGCCCAGCAATGCGCACGACCATAGGGTTGGTAAATTGGCCGGACGAGAAAAATGGAAGCGTGGCGGCTTCTCCGCGCAATTGATCCTCTGCATTGTGTAAATAGGCCAGAAATTGGATTTCTGGCATTGGCAGAAAGCCGTTGTGTGCCATTCCGATCCCGAGCCCGAGGATGGATTGCTCGTCAAGCAACGTGTCGACCACCCGATCAGGGCCAAAGCGCTTTTCAAGTTTTTGTGTTACGCCGTAGACCCCGCCTTTGCGCCCGACATCTTCGCCCATGATGACGATTTCCCGATGCTCCAACATCAGATCGTGAAGGGCCCAGTTTAGTAGGCGGCTCATTGGTTGCGGGTCGTCTTGCAATTTCAGGTCACTGCCAAACACATCGGCGCGCTTTTCTGCGCTTGGACCATTGGACGGGGCGCAGGGCCGAGGTGGAGGGATCAGGCTGGCCATGACATCCTGCGCGGTCTCTAGGCGCGGGCGCGACACCACTTCTTGCGAAACTCGGCGCACACGCGCGCGCGTGTCGTCATAGATCTTAAGCGCTGCAGCATTTGGCAGCGCTCCTGCGGCCTCTAGCAGCGCTGCAGATACTATGAGCGGGTCCTGCGCCTCTTGCGCCTCTACTTCAGATTTCGGCAGGTAGCTTGTTGCCACGTCAGCACCGGCATGACCGTAGAGCCGCACGGTTTTCATGTGCAAAAAGGCGGGTTTGCGCCGCTTGCGGACATACTCTGATGCTCTTTTGGCGACGGAATACGTGTCATAGAGATTGCGCCCGTCACAGGCAAAATAGGCAAGTCCCGGCCTGCCAGAGAAGGTCGCAGAAATCCAGTTTTTAGGTGTCTTCGTGGAGATGCCGATGCCATTGTCTTCGCACACAAAAAGCAGGGGCATGGGAATTGACTGGAAGCTGGCCCATGCGGCGGTATTGAACGCGCCTTGTGCCGTCGAGTGGTTGGCGGACGCATCCCCAAAGGAACACACAGCAATTGCGTCTCTCGGATAGGTTTCGTGCTCTGGAGCATGGCGCTTTGCTGCAGCGATCGCATACGCGGCCCCTACGGCTTTCGGTAGGTGGCTGGCAATGGTCGATGTCTGCGGTGGTATGTTCAGCGCCTTAGAGCCCAGGACCTTGTGCCGACCACCCGAAATCGGGTCCTCGGACGAGCAGGCGAAGCTCAGGAGCATGTCCCAAAGAATGTTCTGCCCCGGTACCTGATCAGCACGGGCAATCTGAAATGCCCCATCGCGATAGTGTAAGAACGCGGGGTCTGTCGGTCGCAATGCGTGGGCAATGGCGGCCATGCCCTCGTGACCCGATGAACCGATCGTATAGAACCCTTGCCCTGCAGCCTGCATCGCGCGACTTTCCAGATCGAGCGCTCGGCTCAGCACCTGGTTCCGAAACAAGCCAACAGCGGCTTCAGCGCCAAGGCTGCCGCAGGGAACAACATCCGGAAAATCACTCTGCGAGACCCGGCGTCGGAAGTTGGCTTCAACGATTGCGGCCCGGTCCATGGCTCAGAAAAACGCCTGCAGCCCGGTTTGAGCCCGTCCCAGTATCAGCGCGTGAATGTCGTGCGTGCCTTCATATGTGTTGACCGTTTCAAGGTTCACCATGTGGCGGATCACGTGAAATTCCTGGCTAATCCCGTTGCCACCGTGCATGTCGCGGGACATTCGCGCGACATCCAGTGCTTTTCCGCAATTGTTGCGTTTGATCAGAGAGATCATCTCGGGCGCAGCCTGTCCGGCATCCATCATGTGACCCACGCGCAAAGCTGCCTGCAGGCCGAGTGTGATTTCAGTCTGCATGTCGGCAAGCTTTTTCTGAAAGAGCTGTGTTTGCGCAATCGGTTTATCGAACTGCTTGCGGTCAAGCCCGTAAGCGCGCGCACGGTGCCAGCAATCCTCTGCCGCTCCCATCGCTCCCCAGGCGATGCCATAGCGCGCGCGATTCAAGCAGCCAAAGGGCCCCTTAAGGCCCTGAACGCCGGGCAGTAGCGCGTCTTCGCCGACCTCGACACTGTCCATGACAATCTCGCCCGTAACTGAAGCGCGCAAGCTTAGCTTGCCGCCTATCTTCGGTGCCGAAAGCCCCTTCATCCCCTTTTCCAGAACAAAACCCCGGATTCTGCCCTCATGGGCGTCGGATTTTGCCCATACGATAAAAACATCGGCGATCGGGCTATTCGAAATCCACATCTTAGTGCCGGTAAGCTTGTATCCTCCGTCGATTTTCTCTGCGCGGGTCTTCATTCCGGCGGGATCAGAACCGGCGTCCGGCTCGGTCAGCCCGAAACAGCCAATCCACTCACCGCTTGCAAGTTTCGGCAAATATCTGGCCCGCTGGTCTTCGCTGCCATACGCATCGATCGGGTACATCACCAGTGAACTCTGCACCGACATCATGGAGCGATAACCGCTGTCCACACGCTCAATCTCACGTGCAATGAGACCGTAGGTGACGTAGTCCGCCCCCAAACCCCCGAGGTCTGCAGAAACTGTCGCTCCGAGCAGTCCCGCAGCGCCCATCTGTGCAAATATTTCCGGCTCGATCCGCTCCTCGGCATAGGCCCCAGTGATCCGTGGCATCAGCGTATCTTGGGCGAAAATGCGGGCTGCCTCGGACAGCATTCTCTGGTCTTCGGTCAGTTGGTCGGAAAGGCGAAACGGATCGGCCCAATCAAAGTGCGCGAGGTCTGGCCCAAAGCCTGTGGCGCTGGAATCTTTCATGAGACTGTTCCTTCAATGAAGCGCGCGATGCGCGCAAGCCCGGCATCCAAGTCGGCTTCGGAGTAAGCAAAGGACAAACGGAAGTGTCCCGCCATTCCAAAGGCGCGTCCCGGCACGACGGCGACGCCGGCCTGGCCCAGAAGCGCTGCGCAAAATTCCCGATCATCGCCGGGGCAACTGGGAAACGCGTAGAACGCGCCCGCCGGCAACACGCAAGAAATGCCAGGGATTGAGTTCAACCGTTCAAGAACCATGTCGCGGCGCGCTTTGTATGCACCGCAACGTTCCGTCAGAAGTGTCCGGTCCCCTGAAAGCGCACTGACTGCCGCAGCCTGAGAAACGGACGAGGCGCCAGACGTAAATTGCCCTTGGACGGCGGAGATGGCTTTAATCAGAGGAGTTGGCCCAACCCCCCACCCGATCCGCCAACCGGTCATTGCCCAGGCCTTTGATACGCCAGAAACGATCAAAGTCCGGTCAGCCAGATCCGGGGCCGCGCCGGTAAAACTCGTAAAACGTTCGAAACTCAATTGCGCGTAGATTTCATCTGACATGACGAGAACAGTTGGGTGCGCTCTTAGCACATCGGCCAATGCGCTGATTTCTTTAGCGCTGTAGATCGCCCCGGATGGGTTAGAGGGGCTGTTCAGCATCAGCCATTTGGTGTGGGCAGTAATAGCCTCTTCCAGCTGCTCCGGGCGCAGCTTGAAACCCTGCTCAACTGGGCATGTGATGATCTTCGGAATTCCGCCGGCAATCCGCACCATGTCTGCGTAGCTTGTCCAAAACGGCGCAGGGATTATCACCTCGTCGCCTGGGTTCACCGTTGCAAGCAGCGCGTTTGCCAAGACCTGTTTGGCGCCAGTAGAGATGATTACTTCAGAGGGTTCGCGACCGTGTTCTGCAGCCACTGCGGACCGAAGTTCGATTGTTCCGGCGGTCGGGGTGTAGCGCGTTTCGCCCTCTCTTGCAGCTATCATAGCGGCGTCGATCACGAAGCCTGGCGTGGGGAAATCGGGCTCTCCCGTAGAAAGAGAAATTACGTCATGTCCTTGCTGTCGCAGCCGCGCAGCTTGTTCGGAGGTTTGCACAATCTCCGAAAGCTCAAGGCCGTCCAATCGATCGGCCCGCTGGATGGGCTTTGAGAAAATGTCCTTCATATCGCGCCTCCTGAGTAGAAGCATAGCGACTTGAAATATACACTAAAACGCATCAATAAGTCATAAATCAATAAACAAAAGGCATGGATATGCTGCCCAGTCTCGCCGTTCTCCGAAGCTTCGAAGCCGCTGCAAAACACCAGAGCTACACCGCTGCTGCAGTAGAATTGCGGATATCTCAGGCGGCGATAAGCCGCCAGGTTCGTGAACTGGAAGGAATTATTGGTACACAGCTTTTCCGCAAAGAAGGCCGCGGGGTCGTTCTGACAACAGCAGGCAAAGCTTTGGCAGAGGCACTGCATGCTGGTCTTGAACGGCTGCGCGACGTGATCCAAACCGCGCAGGGCGCGGGGTCGTCTGGACAGACACTTACCATAGCGGCATTGCCAACCTTCTCCTCGCATTGGCTTGCCCGTCGATTGCCAAGCTTCCGGGCGCGTAACTCGAACGTTCACCTTATCGTAAAAAGTCGGAGTCTACCCTTTGATCTTTTGGGCGAAGGCGTTGATGTTGCCATCCACTTCGGCGCGCCGGACTGGATCGGCGCCAGCCACGCCCCGCTTTGTCCGGAACTTTTGGTCGCCGTGGCCTCACCGTCGCTGGTCGAAGAAGCTGGGATCGACAAGGCACCAGCCGGCACAAATTTTCCGCTTCTACATCTGGTGTCTCGGCGCAATACTTGGCCAGCGTACTTCCAGCAACTGGGGCTTGACCCGACACCAGCCTATAGAGGTGATTTTTTTGATCAGTTTTCCACTATGATCGGCGCTGCAAAGGCCAACCTCGGGGCGGCTATCATCCCGTCCTATCTGATTGAAGCTGAATTGGCGCAGGGCACCCTGGTTCCAATCGCTCGACCCGACCCAGGGGATGGTATGTATTATGCGGTAACGCCAAGCAGCGTCTCCAATCCTTTGGCAGACAGCTTTTGCGAATGGATCGCGCGCGAGGCACGACATTCATTCAAATCGCGTCACATGATCGCGTAATTTGACCCGGTCGACGTGGCGAGGAATGCCTCGAGAGGCACGTCTTCCTGTTTCAGAAATCCCGATTGCTGGAGGGTCTTGTCGCGAACCATTTCCATGACGGCCACAACGGAAGATGCGGTGGTCCACGAGATTGCTGTTCGACGTTTTCCAGCCACCTCGATCGGCTTATAGGCGCGCACAAACTCCTCGCGCACCAGCGCACCGTTGCGCGTCCCTTCTGCCGAGGCATGCACAAACACCACATCGTCGGAGACCGGAGGTTTTGCATTTACAAGAATCTCTCCCGCGTCCTTTCGCCGATCGCGCATTAGCAACTCGTGGAAGAAGAAATTCATAAGCTGCGCGTGACCTGGATAGCGCATGGTCTTGTAGTCCATGTCCGGCACACGGCCTTGGTACGTTTCGCACATCGTACCCAATCCACCCGAGGTCGTGAAAGCTTCAAGCTCAACGCCTCCTATATAGAGCTTTTCGATCCACTCCATCGGCGAAACCAGTTTAATCACACCGGCTTCCAGAACTTCGCAGTCATTCAGATACTCGTTTACGACACCTTCTGGTGACCAGTTAAAGGAGTATCCCATGAGCCCGCTTGGGTTCTGTGGAAGTGCACCGACGCGCATTCGGCACGCGCGGCATGTATCCAGACTCTCGATCAAACTCGCACCGACAATGCCGATAAATCCCGGAGCGAGGCCACATTGAGGAGCCATCAGTTTGCGCGCGCCCTTTGATAGTTCAAGAATGCCGCGCGTTGTCGGAACGTCTTCGGTCAGATCAAAATAATGAATATCAGCGGAGCGGGCAGCCTTGGCCAACGGGAGGTTGAGATTGTATGGAAGGCAGGAAAGAACCGCGTCTGCGCTCGAGAACACGTCAGCGACCGCGGTTTGGTCAGTAACGTCAAGGGCTTGCACCGAAAACGGAAAATTCACAGGTGCTGGCCTCAGATCAAAGGCCTGCACGTCGAAGCCTGCTTCGTGCAACAACTCGCAGGCCAACATACCGACTTTTCCCAAACCTAATACAGCGACTGTGTCCATGATAACCTCACTGTTCTACGCCTGAGCCTGCGGCATCCAGAATTTAGAAAAAAGCGTATTTTATAAAGCAATTTGTCAGTTTGTTAGCTATTCGCTAACCTTGTTCCATGGATGACCTTGACCGCAAGCTTCTGTCGCTTTTGCAAAGAGATGGTCGTGCAAGCGCGACAATACTGGCGCGGCGCCTGAACGTCTCCCGCGGGACGGTGCAAAACCGAATTGATCGTCTGATTGACGAAGACGTTATTCAGCACTTCACGTTGGAGTTTGGATCAGGCGTGGAGAGCCAGCAGGTGAGTGCCTTCACCTTGGTTCGGGTCAATGTGAACGACGGTCGCGCGGTGTTGCGGGCGCTGAGCAAGGTGCCGGGCGTCTTGGAGGTGTCTACACTCAGCGGTGCATTCGATCTTGTTGTAGAACTTCGCGCTGCTTCCTTGGCTGAAATGGATCGCATCCTCGATGCTATTCGGGCGCTCCCAGATGTTGCAGAAACCCAGTGCCATATCCGATTGACGCGAAAAACGATGCCTTCATGAGCCTGAGAGCTCGTAGTAGTTCCCCACGAATTTACCGGTATGAATCAGTTGGTTTCGCTGAGAGCAGCTAGAGAAATCCGGTACAGTGCATTCAAGACTAAGCACTTGGGAAAAGGCGGGAGCCGTAGCCCCAGATTTCGAACTGTGACAAAACGATAAGCTAGCCGTTACTTGCCCCGCCAGGCGGGGTTTCGTTAGCCAGATGGTCTTGGGCGCTTTGCTGGCTGACAAGTGCATCGGGCGGCACGGCTGTAGGAAAGCGATTCCCAACTTATGAAACTCTAGCCAATGGATAAGGTTTGAAGGAAATTTTCGAACAGGACGCGCGATCGAGCGCACTTTCCACCGAAGCCGCGCACGAACACGACACGAAACGCGCAAAGAAAGTTGCTTTTGTATCTTGTGCCACGCGTGGACACCGCAGTTCTCAACTCCCGGACCAGATTATTGTCCATACACCTGCATCTACCGGGACCGAAATGGGCAACTTGAAAAGGAAAAATTGCCTTTACTGAGCGCAGAACAGCGTTGTCTCTGCCGATCTGCTGCGCGCCCTAAGTCCCGATACTACACGCTTTTAGGTCCGCATTTGATTTGATAGACTGCGACCCATGCAAGGGCTGGAGCACCGCGTCAAACAGGTCAGAACAGCAACAAAGGCGGTTTGATCTTGGAGAGATGGTCCGAGTTGCGCACAGCGCTTTACGTGGCACGTTTCGGCACTGTCACCGCTGCTGCCGCGGCGCTCGGATATCACAGGGCAACTGTAAACCGGCACATTGATGCGCTTGAAGCAGAAATCGGGACCCGCATTTTTTTGCGGCACTCAAATGGGTACACCCTGACTGAAGCTGGCGAAGAAGTACTTCGCGTCGCGCAGTCCACAGAAGATCTCACGGAAGAGATGATGGGGCGGGTTCGCGGACAGTCCGGCATTGTTGACGGGGAAATTCGTTTGTCTCTGGTCACGCCATTTGCTGGTTTGATTATGGGAGCGGTCGACGCATTTGCGACACAGTATCCCAAGTGCAGAGTCTCGATTGACACCAGTGAACATTGGGTTCGGCTTGAATATGGCGAGGCGCATATTGCGCTGCGCGCTGGGCAGAAGCCTGATCACCCGGACTATGTGGTGCAGAGTCTGGGCGGTCTTGGCGTCGGCCTTTATGCCCATGAAACCTACCGTTCACGGTTCGGATTGCCGGCGAGCGAAGATGATCTTGTGCACCATCGCTTTGTTCTGCCCAGTGACAATGAACGGCAATTGCCTTTTTTGCCCTGGATCGAAAAGCACATTCGGCCTGAGATGATCGCGGTGGCGTCCGAGGATGTCTGGGTGTCTGTGGAAGCGATCAGCCGGGGCGTCGGTATTGGGTTCCTCTTGGACCACGAGGCAAGAGCACGTCAGAACCTTCATCGCGTTTTGTCAACGAACCGTGCTTGGTCTGCCCAGTTGTGGTTGACGACACATGTCGACGTGCATCGTACCCAAAAAGTGCAATCAATGATAAAGCATATCAGATCAGCCTTCGCTTCTTTTCAGCAAGACAACCAATTCAGGCAAAGCAAGACAGGCTAATACCGCCGGACGAAACAGGCTGCCAGTCTTCCTAAATTAATCGCTTAATGGAGGGAGGCAGCTGAGGGCCGCTCTGACCGCGGCGCCATCCTTAAAGTCACCGAACTGCAGAATGCGCCTTGAGGTCAGGGAGTTGGGCTCAGGTCCGGGCGTCCCGTACGCCCAACATGTCATCGATCTTGCTCCGATCATTGCTTATCGTCTCGTCGCCTATTTTGAATTGTCTATGCTGCGCCAACGGTCAAAGCCTCTCGATGTTTCCAGACATCAATATTAATAAGCATATGACTTTATTGTGTATTTATGGCCTGAACTGGTTGGGGGCGTCGGTGTGGGTGTCCATAGTTTAAGGTGCTGCGACAGCTGCGTAAGACGTACCAGAGAAAACGGATAAGCAAATTTGCTGCACCCCATGCGCAAATATCGCGCAGCTCATCACATTGAATGGCCAAAAGAGCGCTTGTAAGTGGAATAAACCACACAAGGATATATTAAATGAAAGTTCTTGCTTTTGCTGCATCCAACCACAGCAATTCTATCAATCGTGCTTTGCTCGGCTACGCAGCGTCGCGTCTGGAGGCACTCGATCCCACCTGTACCATCGATTTCGCCGACATCAATGATTTCGAAATGCCGATTTACTCCATTGATCGTGAGAACGCAGATGGGGTGCACCCGTTGGCCCAGGAATTTTTTGAAAAAATCGGTGCAGCTGATGCACTGATCGTGTCATTCGCTGAGTACAATGGTTTTGTTACTTCGGCATGGAAGAATATCCACGACTGGATGAGCCGGATCCAGATGAAGATCTGGCAAGATAAACCGATCGTTTTGCTCGCCGCCACTCCGGGACCACGTGCAGGTGCAAATGTTCTGCAAACGCAGGAATTTACTGCGCCCTTCTTTGGTATGGACATCAAAGGCAAATACGGCGTCGGCACTTGGGGTGAAGCTTGGGATGGAAAAGCTCTCACCAAGGATGCGGACATTACCGGCGTCGATGCAGCAATCAAAGGGTTGCTGGCTTAATCAGCGCACCTGAAACGATGGCTCATAACGAAGGCGACTAAAGATGCATGTATCAAAAACAGCCGTGATCACTGGCTCGACTGGTGGAATCGGAGGAGCGATCGCAGATCAGCTGGCTGAAGATGGCTGGAGCCTTGTGCTGGTCAACCGCAATGCTGAGAAAGCTGAACTTCAGAAAAAAGAACTGGTTGCGGCGCACCCAAATACAGATATCGATCTGGTCCAAGCCGATCTGATGGATGTCAGTCAGATCAAGAGGGCTGCAGAGGAAATTCTGGCGCGGCACCCCAAGATAGACGCGCTCTACAACAATTCCGGAGTTCTAACATCAAAACGGGTCATGAGTGCTCAGGGGCATGAGTCCAACTACGCCGTCAACGTATTGGCGCCTTATGTAATGATCGATGGTCTGCGATCGGCGCTAAAGCGGGGCGATGGTGAGCAGAAGACGATGATCATAAACACCACGTCCTCGGCACAAAACGCTGCCAAATCCCTCGATGTAAGCAGTCTGTCAGAGCCCGAGTCTGTCGGCGGCCTTTCGGGAGCTTACGCAACAACCAAGCTGGCGCTCACAACGATGGGCACAGCAATGGCCGACGAACTGAAAAAAGACGGAATCATGTTGCGTTCTGTTTGCCCCGGACCAGTCATAACGCCGATGACGAAAACCAGCGATGCCATGCCCGGTGTTTTGAAGTTGCTTGTGCCACTTCTGTTCAACAAGCCCGAGAAACAGGCCAGCAAGATGATAAATGCCGCAAATCCTGAGACCTATGGCGCGCGCACCGGCAATTATCTGACCAACGGCAAAGCGAAGCCTCTGCCCTCTTTAGCAACCGATCCGACAATTCAGGCGAGCTTGATCGAAAAGCTGCAAAAAGATGCAATGGTTGGTGCTTG
>JBCCXD010000011.1:0-105892 GCA_039192165.1 Pseudomonadota bacterium
CATAGGGCAGACAATCCCAGGCAGGAAATGCCAGACGAGGCAGTTCCGGGCGCGTCACCTCAAGGGCCTGCGCCATGGCCGCCAGACGCTTGTCATCCCGCGCCACAAAAATAACAGGCGCTTCCGCGCGGTCCAGTTCTTGGCCAAGAACCTGCGCGTCAAACCCCTCAGGAGTTCCAGAGATAATTACGTGAGCTGGGGCGTTGCTGGTCATGGCGGTGACCTACGCGCCAACGCGGCGGTGTCAACCGTTGCATCAGGTTTCACAGCACTCCCGTGCTGAGGACATGAAAAACACCCCAAAATGCAGTCACGACAATCGAGACAAGCCCAATGATCTGTACATAGACCCGGTGCCGGCGCAGACCCCGGCCCAGATCGGGCCCTTTCGGCTGAATTTCGAGAATCAGTCGCGCTGTCCGCTGCGAGAGCACCCCCACCAGCGTGAACGGAAACGCTATGAAAAATGCAGCCTGACAGAATTCGACGCTGTAAAAGAAGCCCAGAACAAACAGCGTAGTTAGCAAGAAGCCGGCTGCCGCTGCCACGAAGACGCCTGCGGTTGAACCGATCACCAGCAGCCGTTCAGAATTGATCCGCGCGAGCGTTTCGACATCGCGCCACATGCTTTCGTCGTCCCGGCGAAACGCCCGCTGCACCATCTCATAGGGCACACCCACAGCATAGTGGCTCATCGCAGACCAAAACACGGCAAGTGTGATCCAGAACCACATGCTGGAAAACGACCGCATGTCGATGATTTCTGTTGCAGCTATCGAAAGGTCCAAGGGGAATACGTCCGGCAGGGTCTAGCGGCCTGACATTAGGGCCGACTGCTTCGGAGTTCCAGCCTTGAGATAGGCGAAAAACCATGTCACGCAGTGAAAATCAAAAGGATAAAGGCAAATCATGCGCCCGACCCAAGCTCCCTTTCCGCACGCCCGTTTCCGTCGCTTGCGCAAAAGCGCCGCTTTGCGAGGATTGGCCCGAGAAAACACGCTGACCGTCGAAGACCTGATCTGGCCGATTTTTGTCTCGGAGGCAGCCGGCACGGGCCCTGTGGCCTCGATGCCGGGTGTTGAGCGCCTGTCGGTGGACAGCGCGGTCAAAGCAGCCGAAGGCGCTGCAAGGCTTGGCATCCCTGCGATATGCATTTTCCCGTATATCGAGCAGGACAAAAAAACCGAGGACTGCGCCGAAGCTTGGGATCCGGAAAACCTCTCCAACCGCACGATCCGCGCGATCAAGGCCGCCGTGCCGGAGATCGCGGTGATGACGGATGTCGCGCTTGATCCGTACAATATCAATGGCCACGACGGCTATGTCCGCGACGGGATTATTCTGAACGATGAGACTGTGGAGGCTTTGGCGAAAATGGCGCTGGCGCAAGCAGAAGCTGGCGCCGACATTCTTGGTCCGTCGGACATGATGGACGGTCGAATTGGGGCCATGCGGGCGACGTTGGAGGCCAACGGCCACCGAGATGTTGCGATCCTTAGTTACGCCGCGAAATACGCGTCTGCGTTCTACGGGCCATTTCGCGATGCGGTCGGTGCCTCCGGGGCCCTCAAAGGCGACAAGAAAACCTACCAAATGAACCCGGGCAACAGCGACGAGGCGCTGCGTCTGATTGAGCGAGATTTGCTGGAAGGCGCCGACATGGTGATGGTCAAACCCGGTATGCCGTATTTGGACATTTGCCGTCGCGTGAAAGACGCATTTGGCGCGCCCACCTATGCGTATCAGGTCTCGGGCGAGTACGCGATGATCAAAGCTGCGGCCCAGAATGGATGGATTGAAGGCGACAAGGTTATGGCTGAATCGCTTCTTGGCTTCAAACGCGCGGGCTGCGACGGCATCCTGACTTACTTTGCGCTGGAAATTGCTCAAAAGCTCAATGAAGGCAGCCTCTAGCCGGGTCAACAGGTGACAGGCACGGCCGCGTCCGGTACACTAAAACCAAGGGGGTCGGAGCACCCCCAAACAAAATTGAGAGATTGAGCAGATGACACCTCCCCTGTTTTCACGCCGGGCCACTTTGGGCCTTGTCGGCGTTGCGGCGCTTGCATTGGCTGGCTGCAACTCGGTTTCCGGCAGCGCCCAGCGTGCAGCCACCATAGATGCACGGGTCGACGCCGCGTTGGAGTTCCTAAAAACCGACGTTCCGGGCGCGCCTGAATTGCTCGACAAATCGGTTGGAGTTCTGGTGATGCCGCTGCAGACGGAGGCGAGCCTTGGGTTCGGCGGCTCCTATGGTCGCGGCGCGCTGCGGGTAAACGGAGTAACCGTGGATTACTATCAAGCCGTGGAAGGAAGCTTTGGCGTTCAGATCGGCGCGCAGCAATACGCCCACGCCCTGTTCTTTATGACAGAAGAAGCATTGCGCAACTTCCGCAACGGGATTGGACTTACCGCGGGCGGAGATCTGAAGATCACAATGGCCGACAATGCGCAGGAGATTAACGCGCAGACACTGACCGCGCTCGACCCGGTGATTGGCGTCGTTTTCGGTCAGGCTGGGGCTATCTTTGGCGCCTCGATCGATGGGACCGTTTACAACCGCATAATCCCCTGATAGCGCCGGAAGTGAGGCAAAACGCGCCCCTTTTGCCCGGCGGCGCGTGACTTCGGAGTTCTACCCGCATGGCGCGCGCATTTCGTTGGTTATTTCGAGGTTTTGTCTTTCTTTTGGCAGCGCTTGGGTTCGCCGGTGTCGCCGCCTACTACTTCGCCAGCCGCTCGCTGCCGGACTATAACGTATCGCACACAGTTCGTGGTCTGGAGGCACCACTCGAAATCGTCCGCGATACCCACAACGTGCCGCATATTTTCGGTGAAAGCGACGCAGATGTCTTCTTCGGGCTTGGCTACGCGCATGCGCAGGACCGTCTTTGGCAGATGATGATGCTGCGCAGAACGGCGCAAGGCCGATTGTCGGAGCTTTTTGGCACCCGCACACTGCCGGTCGACATGCTCCTTCGGCGCTTCGATTTCTACACACTCGCGCAAAGCTCTGTGGACGTGCTCACCCCCGAAACTCAGGCTGCATTGGACGCCTATGCACGCGGTGTGAATGCGCGTGTAGAAGAGGTTAACAGCAAGGCCTTGGGGCGCGGCGCGCCTGAATTCTGGCTGTTTGCGCCCGAAATAGCCCCCTGGCAACCGGCTGATTCTGTTGTGCTTATCAAATTGATGGCTTTGCAGCTCAGCTATCACTTGCCCACCGAAGTCCTGCGCGCGCGCCTTTCGCTTACACTGACGCCTGAACAGGTCGCCGATCTGGTTCCCGACGCACCCGGAGAGGGTCTTGTGGCCTTGCCCGAGTTTGCGCAGCTGTTCCCGACGATCGACAAACATCAGGCGCTCGGACCGGTCGCCGCGCCCGCGCCGCTTTCTCCGGTGGTCAACCGCATAACGGCGGGCGCATCAAATGTGTGGGCCGCTTCTGCCTCCAGCTCTACTGCGGGCGGTGCACTTCTGGCAAACGATCCTCATCTGGAATACTCAGCGCCATCTCTTTGGTATCTGGCGCGGCTGGAGCTTGAGGGCGGCGGCGCCATCGGAGGAACAATTCCGGGAATTCCTGCCATTCTCACCGGGCGATCCAACGTGATCGGTTGGGGGCTTACCTCGTCCTATGCGGACGATCAGGATCTTTTTCTGGAGCGGCTTAATCCTGACAATCCAGAGGAATACGAGAGCCCGGATGGGTTCAAGCCATTCGAAACACGCCGGACCGTTATCCGTGTCAAGGATGCCGCGCCGGTAACCATAACCCTGCGCTGGACTGAAAACGGGCCGGTTTTGACCGGCGATCAATACGACCTCGCGTCCATAACGCCGCCGGGTCATGTCGCGGCATTGGGCTGGACTGCGCTAAGTCCCGCCGACACATCTATGGACGCTGCAATCGCGCTTATGCGGACTGGATCGGTCGATGAGGCCCTGACGGCAGCAGAGCGGTTCGTGGCTCCGGCGCAGAATCTAATGCTCGCCAGCCAAAACGGGATTGCACATAAAGTCGTGGGCGCGTTACCGCGCAGATCAGCCCGCCACCAAAGCCTTGGACGTCTGCCCGCCCCTGGCTGGCGATCCGAAAATCGCTGGCAAGGGGCGCTTGGCTACGCCGCCAACCCAGAGACGCGCGATCCCGAAAGTGGCCTTCTCGGAAACACCAATAACAAGGTTATTGACCGGCCATTTCCGCTTCACATGTCATATGACTGGGGCGATACGCAGCGGATTCAGCGCTGGCAACGCCTGATGTCGGCGCGTCTTGTCCATACCCGTGACAGTTTCATCGAAGCACAGCTGGACACCGTCAGCCCCGCTGCACGCACGCTGCTGCCGCTTGTGGCACGAGATCTTTGGTTCAACACCGAAGCTGCACCGCAGGGTTCTGTCGAGCGTGCCAGAAAAGTAGCTCTTGATCTGCTCGCGGACTGGAACGGAGAGATGTCCGAACACCTTCCCGAACCACTCATTTACGCCGAATGGATGCGCGCGCTACAGGCGCGTCTGATCCGTGACGAGCTTGGACCACTGGCCAGCGCGTTCACCCACGTCGAGCCACTGTTTTTGGAACGCGTCTTCCGGGATGTGGAGGGCGCCGCAGCGTGGTGCGATGTGATCCAGTCACTTGCCGTTGAAACCTGCTCAGATCAGGCGCGGACTGCGCTCGATGAGGCGCTCCTGACGTTGCAGGAATCCTACGGTAGCGGTGTGACCGGCTGGCGCTGGGGCGATGCGCACCAGGCCACCCATGACCACCCCGTACTTGGTAGCATTCCGTTTTTGGGCGCAATCGTGAACATCCGGCAATCCACATCGGGCGGAGACTTTACCCTAAATCGCGGCCTGAGCGCTGGCACGGGGCGCAATCCATGGCTCACCGGCGACGGCCCGGGGTATCGTGGCGTCTATGACTTCGCTGATCCAGACAGTTCGGTGTTCATCACCGCCACCGGGCAGTCCGGCCATCCGTTGTCGCGCCATTATGACGATCTCGGCGGGCTTTGGCGCCGGGGAGAGTACATCCCCATGTCGCTTGATCCCGAACTGGCCCGAGGCGGGTCCATCGGAATAACTACCCTGATGCCCCAGGATCTCCCTCAGAACTAGCGCTCCGCCAGTTTGTGAAATGCGGCTTTCTGGCGTGCAGTCCAAACGACGTGCAAATCATATCCGCTTTCCGTGAGGTTCTCCCGCTCCACCAGACCCTCTTCGAAGAGCCACGCACGCGCGCGGCCATCGGCAAAATCCAGATGAAGGTCCTCTGCTGCGCGGGGTTCCGACAGATGTTGCGAAATTCCAGTCGCCAATGCCTCGAAACCATCCCCGTCCACCGCAGAGATCGCGAACACAGTGTTATGGCGTGCGGCCGAAGTCTCAGTTGCCTCAGCTTCAGCAGGATCAAGGAGGTCTATTTTGTTCCAGACCTCAAGAACGGGTGTTTCCTCGGACACTCCAAGCCGGTCCATAATCGCGAGGACGTCCCGGGCCTGCGCTTCCGTCTCGGGATGCGCGATGTCCCGGACGTGGACAATCAGATCAGCTTCGAGCACTTCTTCGAGCGTGGCTCGGAATGCGGCCACAAGCTCGGTTGGCAGGTCGGAAATAAATCCCACTGTATCGGACAGAATAATCTCTGTCCCATCGGGCAGCTCCATGCTCCGCATGGTCGGATCCAGCGTCGCAAAAAGCATGTCCTTGGCCAGCACCTCCGCCCCTGTAAGCCGGTTGAAAAGCGTAGATTTTCCAGCGTTTGTGTAGCCGACCAGCGCCACGATCGGGAAAGGCACCTTGCGACGGGACGCCCGGTGCAGTTCTCGCGTTTTCACCACCTTCGCAAGCTGGCGCCGGATTCTGCCCATCGCCTCGTCAATGGCGCGGCGGTCGGCCTCGATCTGTGTTTCCCCGGGACCGCCGACAAAGCCCAGTCCACCCCGCTGACGCTCCAGGTGCGTCCAGGACCGCACGAGCCGGGTGCGCTGATAGCTCAGCGCTGCGAGTTCCACTTGCAGCACGCCTTCGCGCGTTCGGGCCCGATCGGCGAAAATCTCCAGTATAAGACCAGTGCGATCAAGGATCTTGGTATGCCAAGCGCGCTCAAGATTACGCTGCTGCACCGGAGTCACCGGGCCATCTATCAGCACAAGTTCGATCTTCTCAGACTTGATGTGCTGACCCAGCTCTTCAAGCTTACCTTTTCCGAACAACAGGCCCGGTTGGGGTTTTGCAAGTCGCACGACTTGCGCACCCGCGATGTCCAGATCGGGAAGGGCCGCTGCCAGCGATACCGCCTCAGCGAGCGCGTCTGATGCCGCGCGCCGATCCCGGTCCGCCGTCAATTCGGGGTGTAAGACCAGCGCCCGGGTGGGCACGGCCCTATGCTCGGTCCCTTCGGTCAGTCGTCACCCTCATAAAGGCTGATCGGTTGGGTTGGCATGACCGTTGAGATCGCGTGCTTGTACACAAGTTGGCTCTGGCCATCCCGGCGCAACAAAACGCAGAAGTTATCAAACCAAGTTATGACGCCCTGCAGCTTGACGCCGTTGATAAGGAAAACTGTAACCGGAACTTTTGTCTTACGAACATGATTTAGAAATGCGTCTTGCAAATTCTGCTTATCGTTGGCCATTCTGGTGTGCCTTTTTTCTCTCGCTCAGAGCCAAAAGCAATGTCGCGCGCCTGTTTGGGAATGTCTACGGGTTTTGTGGACGATTCCGCGTCCAATGACAATGACATAGCAGAACCGGCGTCAGTTTCGCCAGAAGTCGGGGTTCAGGAGTGCCAGGATGGCAAGGGTTTCCATACGTCCGACGACCATTGCCGCCGCCAGAACGATCTTTGCCGCTTCCGGAAGCTCGCTGTAAACGATGGGGGCTTCGGTCGCGACGACCGCAACGGGCCCTGTTGTGGACAGCGAAGCAATGGCGAGAATCGCACTTTCGTCGAAATTGATGCCCGTTAGCGCAAGCAGAGCCATCACCACCGCTATGGACAGCGCAAAGAGCATAAAGAAGATCCAGGCAATCGCCGCACCTTCGCGCCTCAGCCGGCGTCCCGCATACCCTGCCCGCCCGATAGAAGAGGGGTGAATCAGGCGCTCCATCTCGCGCAGCCCATGCTTATACAGCGCGTAAACACGCAACAGCTTTACGCCGCCTGCCGTCGTGGCTACCCCGCCACCGAAGAGCGCGATTCCTGCCAGCAAAAGACCTGGTGTTCCAAGACCCGACCAGTTTTGCGCCTCGTCCCAGCTGCTTGATTCAAGCCCCGTCGTCGTGAGAAACGACATAACCATAAACATCCCGCCCCAAAGCGCGGGAATGGCTTCCTCTCCAAGTGTTCCGTCGACTTCAAACGCACCAATCCAATGGCGGAGGAACAGGAAAACCGGCACAGAGAGCACGAAAATAAGGGCAATTCGAAGCTCCCGGTCACTGGCGATTTCTTTAAGATCCGGCTGTAACCCGCCTTCGAAAAACCGTCGGCTGATGGCAAAAAAGAAGAAGACGAACACCGCCAGCTCCGCCAGTCCGCCGCCGCCTGCCTCTCCGATCGTTTGGCCAGCCGTGATCCCGGACGTCGACAGCGTTGCCATAGCATTCAACAGCCCGGTTGCGGGGTTTTGACCAACCACCACCAGCAACAACCAGAGTAAACCCGTCAACAGCACGTAAATCGGCGTGAGCCGGAGGGCAAAGCGCATGATCCTTTCCTGCGGATCTGCATGCGCTCCGGAGGCTCGCGCATCGCCACTGCCAACTTCGGTTTCTGACGTCACTTCGAACCCGCCAAGTGTCAAAGGCGCCAGCACCGCAAAGGCTGTGATCCATATGAGTAATCCGCCAAGCCAGCCGACAATCCCACGCCATAAATGGATCGTCATCGGCAGACGGTCGGCCTCAAAAACACTGGCGCCGGTGGTCGTCAAAGCTGAAACCATCTCCAGATAGGCGTTCAGAAACCGTGTATCGGGCACCGCCTCGTGAAACGGCAAAGCCAGCATGATCGGCAACACTGTGTAAATGGCGAGCAGGGTCGCAAGCGGCTGCCGATCATCCATACGCCGTTTGGTGCGCGCGGTTGCCAGAGCAATCATCGCGAGCACGATCAGAAAAAACGTGGCGCCATAAAAGAAAGGTCGGCCCGCATCATGTTCGTCGATCACGGCCCCAAATATGGCGGGCGCATACATAGCCGCTGCCCCGAATGCCAAGGCCTGAACAAACAAGGGAACTGAGCGCACAGCAAGCAGCATCAGAAAAAATCGATCGAGACCTGCAAGAGACGCTCAACCTCGGCGACATCCTCAGAAAGCGCAAAAATAACAATGACATCGCCTTCTTCGATGCGAGTGCTCCCCGACACCCGAAGCACCTGCCCTTTCTTGAGCAGCGCTGCAACTCTGACACCTTCTGGAAACCCGATATCCCGAACGAGCTGGCCAGCGAGCGGTGATGTCGAGAGCACTTGTGCCTCGATCACCTCGGCCTCTGCATCGCCTATCGAATAAACTTCGCGCACCCGACCATGGCGGATGTGACGGAGGATGGAACTTACCGTTGTCGAGCGCGGGTTGATATAGGCGTCAATGTCCAGCGGTCCCAACAGCGGAACCAGAGTGGGGTCGTTCACAAGCGCAATTGCGATCGGACACCCTTCTGACTTTGCGCGCACAGCCGCCAGAAGGTTGGTTTTGTCGTCATCGGTCACGGTCAGAACAGCATCAGCCTTCTCGATATTGGCTTCCATCAGAAGTTCGGAATCGAGCCCGTCCCCGTTGAGAACAATCGTTCGCTCCAGCGTATCGGCTGCATTTTCGGCCCGCTCGCGGTTGCGTTCGATAACCTTTACGCGCACGCGGTTTGCACGTTTTTCGCTGTTTTCCAGCTTACTTGCCACCGACAGGCCGACATTTCCGCCGCCGACAATGATCACGCGTTCCTGTTTGCGGTTTTGCTTGCCGAAAACCTCAAGCGTGCGCGTTGTGTCCTCAGTATTGCAGACCAGGTAAATCTGATCGTCTGCGAAAAGCTGATCGCCCGGATCAGGTGCAAAGAGGACGTTCTTGCGGCGGATGCCAACCACAACTGACTGCAAGGTTGAAAAAAGATCGGTGAGCTGTCGCAATGGTGTGACGAGCACCGGGCAATCGGCATCAAGTGTGATCCCGAGAAGCTGCGCTTTGCCGTTCAGAAAGTACTCTGTATCGAACGCCGCCGGTGCTGAAAGCCTTTGCAATGCTGCTTCTGCCACTTCGCGTTCCGGGCTGATTACGACATCAATGGGCAGGTGATCGCGGCGATAAAGGTCCGAGTAAATAGCTGTCAGATAGCTTTGTGCCCGGAGCCGGGCGATCTTGCGTGGCACCTCGAAAACAGAATGCGCAATCTGGCACACCACCATATTCACTTCGTCGGAAAAGGTGGCCGCAATCACCATATCAGCATCGCGCGCGCCCGCGGCTTGCAGAATATCCGGAAAAGATGCGTTGCCTGTAATCCCCTGGACGTCAAGCGTGTCGGTCGCCCTGCGGATCAGGTCCGGATTATTGTCGATCAGGGTCACGTCGTTGCGTTCCCCCGAAAGATGGCGCGCGATCTGCCATCCGACCTGACCCGCGCCGCAAATGATCACCTTCATACCCGCCTCGCGCGTATCCGTGATCTTGGGATAGCGCAGCGCGACGTTGAGGGAAAGAGCCGTGATAGAGTACGCTTCGAGGGAATCGAAAGGACCGGAGGCGTTGCATGCCACGGAAATTACTTCTGATTTCGCTGGTTCTTTGCGCTTGCGGACCGGTCACAGCGTTTGATCAGCCCGGCGTTCCTGTGTCGCGTCTGGCCGCGGACGTGCAAACCTGCGCCGCCCGTTCAAACGCGGAAGCGCCACCGGATGTCCAGGTGATAACAACCTATGAGCGTCGCTTTCGGCGTGACCGGTTTGGGGGACCACCACGGTGGCGGTATGAGCGAGAGCGGGACATCGTCGATGTTAACGAAGGGCCCCGGGCATTTGCCCTGCAGCAGTGCATGGTGTCACGGGGCTACAGGATCGCCCAGTTGCCCCGATGCTCGGTGACACCAAGTGTCACGGCCAGTACCCCGTTGCCAACGGTCACCGAACAAAGCTGCGTCGTCAATATAACCGGTGTAGGCCCTGTGATCGTAACACCGTAGGAAAAGGTCAGTTCATGTTTCGTCTTATTCCCGTTGGCGCCGCGCTCGTTCTGGCTGGCTGTACCACACAACCTGTCGTCGTCTTTGACCAACCGGGGGTAACCACCGCGCGGCTGTCGACCGACTACGGTCGTTGCGTCGCTGAAGCGGAGCGTCAGGCACCACGCAGCGTTCAGAATCAAACGAACTTTGGAACAAACGTCGGGGTTGGGATCGGAACCGGCAATCGAAACTGGAACGGTCGCAGTACCTTCACCGACTTCACCTTCAGCGTCGACACCCGCCGGGTCGATGTGAACGCGGGGCGCCGCGTTGGGCTTGTCCAGCAATGCATGTCTGCGAAAGGTTACACGCCAAGGCAACTGCCGGGCTGTTCGAACCAGCAGCGGGCATCAGCCACCGCGAATTCCAAGGCGCGACAGCCTCAGATCACCCAACAAAGCTGCGGCACTGTTTTGAGCGGCATCGGACCTGTGGTGGTCACACCCTGAACAGGTGCGACGCCCTCAGACTTCTTCAACGCGGGCTACCCGGGCGCCGGCGCGCGAGGTGGTAACCACGTTCAGTGATTTGAGCTTCCGGTGCAATGCCGACCGCTCCATGCCCACAAATGCGGCGGTCCGTGAGATATTACCTCCAAAGCGGTTGATTTGCGCCATCAGATATTCCCGCTCAAACAGCTCCCGCGCCTCGCGCAATGGCAATGTGGCGAGAGCCCCGCTCACCAAAACACCGGTCTCCGCCTCCGAAGGCGCGTCATGGCTGGGCAACTCGCTGGCAGCAATCTCGCCGCTGTCGTTTCCGAGAATAAGCACCCTTTCAATCACATTCCGCAGCTGACGGACATTTCCGGGCCACACCATAGTTTGCAACAACGCTTCGGCCTCCTCACTGAGTTGCCGGTTGGGCAGGCCTTGTGTTTCGTTAAACTGTTCGATGAAGGCCTGGGCCAGATGAGGTATGTCCTCGCGCCGTTCGGCGAGTGAGGGGACTTCAATCGGCACGACGTTCAGCCGGTGATACAGCTCCTGCCGCAGCCTTCCATCTGAAACCGCCAGTTCCAAATTTCCTGTGGACGAAGAGACAACCCGCAAATCCACCCTGATATTGCTTGCGCCACCGACACGCTGGAATTGCTGATCAACCAGAACACGCAGTATTTTTGACTGCGTGCCAAGCGGCATGTCGGCAACTTCATCAAAAAAGATCACCCCGCCGTCTGCTTGCTCAAGAAGTCCTTTTTCGATCGTTTTGTCTGGGCCTTCGCGCCCGAACAGAACCTCCTCCATCCGGTCGGGCTCGATCGCAGCGGAATTCACCGAAACGAAGGGCGCGGCGGCGCGGTTCGAATTGGCGTGAATATAGCGTGCGGCAATCTCCTTGCCGCATCCGGCCGGGCCGCTCAGCATGATGCGCCCGTTTGACTTGGTCACTTTGTCAAGCTGAGCCCGCAACGCTTTCATCGCAGGCGAGTTGCCCAGCATTTCGCTGGCCACAGGACCCTGGCGCCGCAGTTCGGCATTTTCGCGGCGCAGGCTTGCGGCCTCCATCGCGCGTTTAACAACAACCAGCAACTGGTCTATGTTAAAAGGCTTTTCGATAAAGTCGTACGCGCCCTGCTTGATCGCGGCGACCGCGATTTCAATATTTCCATGGCCGGAAATAATCACAATCGGGATCTCGGGCCGCTCCCGTTTCACACGGCTGAGAATATCGATGCCGTCCATATTGCTGTCTTTCAGCCAGATATCGAGGATCATTAACCCTGGGGGATCCTCCTCGATCGCGGCCATGCAATCATCGGCGTTGCCGACTGCGCGGGTCGCGTAACCTTCGTCTTTCAAGATATCCGAAATCAATTCCCGGATGTCGCGTTCGTCGTCGATAATCAAAATATCATTCATTGCTCAGGCCATCTTTTCTGAAACGTTAGGAGGGATGTCGTCAGAGGTGCTATTGGGGCGCGCCGCTGCGGTGTGCACCGGCAATCGGATCACGGCAGCTGCGCCCGGCACTGCCTCAGGAATAAAAGGATCGGCGGGACGCAGCTCGAGGCTGCCGCCGTGTTCTTCGATGATTTTACGGACAATCGGCAGGCCAAGGCCTGTGCCCTTGTCGCGGGTCGTGACGTAGGGCTCAAACAGTTTTGACGGGTTCGCCGGCAGCCCCACACCGTTGTCGGCAATTAAAAGTTCAGCTTCGTCTTCGACCAGGGTCAGGCGCACGCGAATTTCAGGCGGCGTTTTATCCTCCGGACGATTAGTCTGCCTGGTTTCAATGGCTTCTCCGGCGTTCTTCAGGAGATTTGTCAGAGCCTGGGACAGCAGGGTTGGATCAAACTCACCGCAGACCTCGCCCTCAGGAACGTCAAGGCGGATTTCCGTGCCAGGTTGGCCGGAACGCTGCAGGAGCACGGCATCCCGGACGAGTTCACTAAGGTCATTGGTAGCGGTTTCCGGCTCCGGCATGCGCGCGAATTTTGAAAACTCGTCCACGATGCGCCGCAGATCGTTGGTCTGCCTGACAATTACATCCGCCAGCTCGATAAGAGCTTCGCTTTGTTCGCCGAGCTGAGGCCCGAACTTGCGTTTCATCCGTTCTGCCGACAGCTGGATCGGTGTCAGCGGGTTCTTTATTTCATGGGCAATGCGACGGGCCACGTCGCCCCAGGCTGCCATACGCTGTGCAGTCGCAAGATCGGTGACGTCATCAAAAGCCACCACATAGCCTTCAAGCTGGTTGTCTTGCGTCGACCTGCGCGCGATGCGCACCAGAAGGTTCTCTGTCCGTCCCTGACGGTTCAGACTGATCTCGCCTTGTGCAACTTCGCGCGATGAGACGCGGAGCTTATCGAACAGGGTTTGGAATTCCGGAGCGATCTCACCAAGTTTTTTTCCCGACTGGGCAGTATCCTTCAATTGCAGAAGGCTGCTGGCCGACCGGTTCAAAAAGTCCACACGACCTTTGGGGTCGAGACCAATAACGCCGGCAGTGACTGATCCCAACACCGAGTCGAACAGTCGCCGCCGCTGCTCGATCTGATTGGTATTTTCCAGAAGCGCATCCCGTTGAGCCTTGAGTTGCCGGGTCATCTGGTTAAAGAGCCGGCCCAGCATCGCAATCTCGTCGTCACCGGGCAGTTCGGGCACCTTTACATTCAGGTCCCCTGCCCCGACCCGCTGCGCAGCGCCTGCAAGCCGCCCGACAGGGCGCGACAAGCGCTCTGCCATCCACAATCCGAGCCAGATCGCTGCCGAAATCAGGATGACTGCAAAGCCCAGATAGAGCAGTCCGAACTCAAAAAGAAGCCGCCCTCGTTCATCTTCAAGTTGGCGGTAAAGCTGGGCCGTTTCCTGCGTCTCATCGAGCAGGGCAAGGATCTCTCCATCGACTTCGCGGCTTACATAAAGGTAGTGGTCGAGCCGCGAGCGCATAGCCACCAACGCGCGGAGTTCGTTGTTCTCCCAATCCTCGATTAAGGCCACATTTTCTGCGGCTTCCGCAAAGGCAGACTCAGGCGGCTTCTCGAAATTGAAAAGATAAGATCTCTCGCCCCGTACACGGATTTGTCCGGTCCCGTCTACGATATAGGCTTCCTTTAAGCCGCGCTGCACAAGACCCTGGCCCTGTGACAACATTTGACGCAGGTCCCCCTCGGACACGAGGATGCCCTGAGACTGCTGAGCCCGGTCAAGGAAGGTCGCTAAGGCCGACGCGTCCACCTCCAGCTGGCTGCGTTGTTCTGCTTCGTAGGCTTCCGCTGCGGCCACCGATGCGCCGATCACGCGCTGAACGCGGTCCGAAAACCATCCCTCCAACCCGAAATTGACGGTAATCATCGCAAAGACCGCGACCAAAACCGTAGGGACAAGCGCAACAAGGGCAAACACCCCGGTGAGGCGCAGGTGTAACCGCGAGCCGGCAGAGCGCGCGCGCCGCGCCGAAATCATACGCGCCACCCGTTGCATAACCAAAGCGGCAACGATCAGCACATACACAAAGTCCGACAGAATTACGATCCGCAGGAGTGTCGAGTACGTGGTCTGGTCCAGAGGCCCCAGAACCAGGAAGGTCGCAATAGCGAGAATCGGGCCAAGGCCCACAAGGCTCAGCGTCAGCCAATTCTGGAACTTCCGCGCGCTTAATATGCGCTCGATCCGGCCAAGGATATTGGTTTCCGTTAATGCTCTCACTTGCCCCTGCGACGCGAGTCACCCCGCATCGTGCCTCAATCGACACTTTATGTGGCAGTTTTACATCAACTTGCGCCTGCGTGTCACCTGAATATCGAGGTCAGTGATCTTTTTACGCAAAGTATTGCGGTTGATACCGAGCAAAGTAGCACATTTTGCCTGATTTCCGCCTGTTGCGTCGAGGGCCAATTCTATGAGAGGCGCCTCAACTTCGCGCAAAATTCGCTGGTAAAGTCCCGGCGGAGGCAAAACACCGCCGTGTAAATCGAAGTATCGGCGCAAATGCTTCTCAACCGATGCACTCAGCTTGTCGGCCGGGCCGCCCCCCATCAACGGCTCGATCGCAGGCTGACTGCCCAGCACCATCTCGACATCGCCGCGCCCGATTTCTTCTTCCTGCGCGGTCACCACAAGACGCTTCATCGCGTTTTCCAGCTGACGCACGTTGCCAGGCCAGGAATAGGCGCGGATCATGTCGCTTGCTTCGGATGACAGACGGCGCGGCGCGGCGCCCTCGCGCTCAGAACGCGCAAGGAAATGCTCCGCCAGAAGCGGTATGTCGTCCACACGCTCGCGCAGTGACGGGACGTTTATGGTGACGCCGCCAAGACGATAGAAAAGGTCCTGCCGAAACACGCCGCTTTCCATCTTTTGCATCAGGTCGCGCTGGCTCGAGGACATAATGCGTGGGGAATTGTCGCCAAAACTGTCCAGCATTCGCACGATCCGGCCCTGCGCATCGTCATCGAAATCACCGACCTCGTCGAACAGGATCGAGCCACCGCGCGCCCGCGCCACAAGGTTTGAAGGTCCGTCCGCCCCTGCGAGATCTGAAGCTCCTGCAACGATAAAGGGCAAAGACCGCCTGTCTGAGAAGTCATGGATGGCCTTCGCAATCAGACTTTTGCCGGTTCCACTTTCGCCGGTGATCATCACCGGCAGGTCGGTGTTCATGACCCGCGCAACAAGACGGTAAAGCGCCTGCATCTGGGGTGTGCGCCCCACCAGCGGCAAATCGTCGGAACTGCGCTCTCCATTTTCGGTCTGCACAGGCGCGCGGCGTTTGACCTCCAGCGCACGGGCGGCGCGTTTCATCAGATCCGGCAAATCGAACGGTTTTGGGAGGTAGTCGTAAGCCTCGGCCTCCGCAGCCTGAATGGCCGTCATAATCGTGTTTTGCGCAGAGATCACGATAACCGGAAGTCCAGGCCGTGCCTCCGAGATTTTGGGCAACGTATCGAGACCGTTTCCGTCCGGCATGATCACATCGGAAATCACCAGATCGCCTTTGCCCTCTTCGACCCAGCGCATCAGCGTCATAAGGCTCGACGTGGCATGAACCTTGCATCCAGCTCTTGTCAGGGCCTGCGTTAAAACTGTGCGGATCGTACGGTCGTCATCAGCGACAAGAACAGTTCCATCCATCAGGTGATCTCCTCGGAGCGGGGGGCAACAGGCAGGGATATGCGAAAGACGGTACGACCCGGGACGCTGTCCACTGCGATCCAACCGTCATGTTCGGAGATAATCTTCGAAACCAGGGCAAGCCCGAGACCGGTTCCGTTTTCCTTTCCGGACACAAAAGGTTCGAAAATCTCCCCCGAGATTTCTTCGGGAAGTCCGGGGCCATTGTCGATGATCTCGATCTGAAGTGGCACGGAGGTGCCGGAGCCATCCTGCTTTCGCAAGCGCAAGGACAGCTCGTAAAACGTTCTGATCTGAATTTCTCCGCCATCCGAACCGGCTTCCGCTGCATTCTTCAGTAAGTTCAGGAAGACCTGCAAAAGCTGGTCGGAATCCGCAAACGTGCTGGGCAAAGACGGGTCGTAGCTTTCGCGGATCGACATATGCGCGCCGAACCCCAGAGTGGCGGATTTTCGGGCGCGCTCCAGCACGTCGTGAATGTTGACTGCCTTTAGTGATGGAGGACGAAGGTTTCCGAATTGCTCTACTTGCTCCAGCAATTTCACGATGCGGCGGCTTTCGGCGACGATGAGGTCGGTCAGCTCCAAATCGCTGTTCTTCAGGTTCATTGACAAGAGTTGCGCGGCGCCTGTGATCCCAGCGAGCGGGTTCTTGATCTCATGCGCGAGCATTTCGGCCATGCCGATGGCTGACTTTGCTGCGGATTTCGATTGCATCGAGCGCCCCAATCGTCCGGCAATCTCTCGCGGCTCAATCAGCAGCAAAACAAGATCGGGGTTGTCCACCAGCGGTGAGACCTGAAGATTACACAAGACCGGCGGGCGCTCTCCGGTGCCGACATCCACATCATTGATAAAGAGCGGTGAGAAATTGCTCCGAACGCGATCGAACGCCTCCTCAAGTGGCGCATCCACCATCAACTTGTCCCAGAGCGGCGCATTCAAGAGACTGCGAAGCGAGCCGTTCATAAAGGTTTCCGCAGCCGGGTTAAGGTCGACGATCAGGTTGTCGCCAGACACTATTAATGCAGGAATCGGCAGAGAAACCCACAAAGCCTGCGTGCGGTTGGTCATGCGGCCACCTCAAGCGGCGGCGCCACAAGCGCCTCCTTGAGCAAGCCCAGGGTCCGCGATGGCGAGGCTGAGGTCAGGATTTGGCGCCGCAGCGCTGGTTGCGCTGGTTGATCGTCCAGGTACCAGCCAAGATGCTTGCGCGCGACCCGCACTCCCAAAGGCACGCCATAAAAATCCAGCATCGCCTCGTAGTGACCCGCGACCATGTCGAAAAGCGCCGAACCACCGGGTGCCTTGGGTGCCGGAGCGCCGCTCAGCGCGGCCGCGGTCTGCGCAAGCTTCCAGGGTCGACCCTGAGCCCCGCGACCGATCATCACACCGTCTGCGCCCGAGGCAGCAAGTGCTTTTCGGGCAGAAACTGGCCCAATGATGTCCCCATTGGCGATAACCGGAATGTCGACAGCCTGCTTTACGGCCTTGATCGCGTCCCAGTCTGCGGCGCCTTTATAGAACTGGCAGCGGGTGCGACCGTGAATTGTGATCATTTGAATGCCTGAACTCTGCGCCCGAGCAGCGAGTTCCGGAGCGTTCAGGGAGGTTTCATCCCACCCCAACCTGGTTTTGAGCGTGACCGGAAGATCAACCGCGCGCACAACGGCGTCGATCAAAGACAGCGCGTGGTCGAGATCGCGCATCAATGCAGATCCGCTCAGCCCGCCAACAACTTTCTTTGCCGGGCACCCCATGTTCAGATCAATGATCCGCGCGCCCTGCCCGGCCACATATTTCGCGGCCTCGGCCATCCAGTAGGGATCGCGACCGGCAAGCTGAACAGCCGTGGCGTCCCGGCCGAAGCCAAGTTCTGACTTCGCGCGACTGGCCGGCTTTGCCTCCGCGAGTTCCTGGCTCGCGATCATCTCCGATACAACCAGCCCTGCGCCGAACCGCGCCACGAGATCACGGAATGGCCGGTCAGTGATCCCCGCCAGTGGTGCCAGAAAAACTGGCATCTGAAGCTGTGTGTTTGCCAAGTTTACGGTCAAACGCTTAATCCTTGTGCATGCGTCTGCGCTATAGAGTTTCCGGTGCAGCGGCAACCGATGCAAAACCGCAGGGCTTTAGAAAACACCGACTGCCTATTTTTTGTGCAACATACCCTTGGATTAGGCTTCTCGATTGCACCTTTTGCGGACGACTTTTAGGAAAAGGCGGAGTTGACCGCATTGCAGGACCAGAGATTCAATGACTTCGCCCGCTTCCGCCTCGGTCACCGCTATTATCGTTGCCGCGGGACGCGGAACCCGGGCTGGAGGGACGCTCCCGAAGCAATGGCGTCCACTTGCCGGCCGCCGTGTACTGGACTGGACACTTTCCGTTTTCGACCGGGTGCCTGAGGTCACGTCGCTGGTTGTCGTGCTGCACCCCGATGACATGCTGCTTGCCGATACTTTGGCAGCGCAAAAGCCCCTTGAGTGCGTTGCCGGCGGCGCCACGCGGGACGCCTCTGTCCGGGCCGCACTCGCAAGCGTGCCCCAAGCCGTTGACACCGTTCTGATCCACGATGCCGCACGGCCCTGCGTCAGCGCGGCGCTGATTGCCACTGTCATCGCCGCGGCGCGGACATCGGGCGCTGCTGCACCGGCCCTTCCCGTCACGGATGCGCTCTGGACAGGCACGGACGGGTTTGTCACAGGCATGCAGGACCGGGAGGGGCTCTACCGCGCGCAAACGCCACAAGGGTTTGACCGGGCCTTGATCGCGGCAGCGCACGCGCAACATCCGGGCGGCGCGGCCGATGATGTCGAAGTTGCCCGAACGGCGGGCCACCCGGTAACGATCGTGCCGGGTGAAACACGCAATCTCAAGATCACATATGCGCAGGATTTCGAACGGGCAGAAATCTTGCTAGGACATGGCGCTATGGATATCCGCACAGGCAATGGCTACGACGTGCACCGCTTCGGACCGGGCGATTTTGTTATGCTTTGCGGCGTTCCGATCCCGCACGACCGCGCCCTGCAAGGCCACTCTGACGCTGATGTGGGCATGCACGCTGTAACCGATGCTGTTTACGGGGCATTGGGCGATGGCGACATCGGTCAACACTTCCCACCGTCCGACCCGCGCTGGAAAGGAGCGGCGTCCGAGGTCTTCCTGCGCCATGCAGTCGAACTGGCGCAGTCACGCGGATTCAACATCACTCATATGGATTGTACTCTGGTGTGCGAGCACCCGAAGATAGGCCCGCATCACGCTGCGATGAAACAAAAAATGTCTGATCTTATGGGCCTGAAGCCGGATCAGGTCAGCGTTAAAGCAACAACATCTGAACGCCTTGGGTTCACAGGCCGAAAGGAAGGAATTGCCGCGCTTGCAACGGTGACGCTGGTGCGCCTATGAGCCGCCTGATTGCGACCTTCTTCGGCGCGGGGCTACTACGCCCAGCACCCGGCACCTGGGGCTCGCTCGCGGCCTTGCCCGTGTTCTGGCTATTGCATGTCTCAGGAGGCTTCGCCCTTGTGCTGGTCGCCACAGGACTTGTCTTTGCGCTCGGCGTCTGGGCCACACATGTGGAAACCGCCGGGACTGATGACCACGACCCCTCCGAAATAGTGATTGACGAAGTTGCGGGGCAGTGGGTCGCGCTCTGGCCGGTTTCTCTCGGAGCGCAAATGACTGGCGCAAGCATCCTTGCGCTTTATCCTGGCTGGATCGCGGCCTTTGTGTTTTTCAGAGCGTTCGACATTTGGAAGCCTGGCCCCGTGGGCTGGGCGGACAGACGTCATGATCCTTTGGGCGTGATGCTTGACGATGTTATAGCCGGTGCCCTGGCCGCGATTTGTGTCACTGGACTGGCGGCTCTGGCCCATATGGGGCTTGCATGACCACTCTGGCGGAAACACTGCTCGATCTTTGTACAGCTCGCAACTTACAGGTGGCGACAGCGGAAAGCTGTACAGGTGGCTTGGTGGCCGCCGCGATCACGGACGTTGCCGGATCCTCGAATATCTTCGAGCGCGGTATCGTGACCTACTCAAACGGAGCAAAAGTTGAACTTTTGGGGGTAAGTGCGGATACACTGCGCGCCCATGGCGCGGTGTCAGAACCCGTTGCACAAGAAATGGCGGATGGCGCACTCCGCCGTTCAGGTGCCGATATCGCGGTCTCTGTAACCGGGATCGCTGGTCCTGGCGGCTCGGATTTCAAGCCCGAAGGACGCGTGTGCTTTGGCATTGCAATGCAAGAACAGGACACGCTGACAGAAACTGTTGAGTTTGGGCCCATTGGCCGTGAACACGTGCGAAAAAGATCGCGCGATCATGCCCTCAAGCGTCTCATTGAGGCTGCGGAACGCCGTTAGGCGAGGCTCGCAGTCTGGGCTCCATAAAGCGCGTTAGCTCGGCTTTCAAACGCGCGTACGATCCGCTGCATTGCCTCGTTGAAAACTACTCCTATTACACTCTGCAGAACTTTGTTTTTGAACTCAAAATTCGTTTTGAATTCAACTTTGCAGCCGCCGGCTTCGAGATCAGTGAAGCGCCACACTGAGTGCATGTATTTGAACGGCCCGTCGAGATACTCGGTCTCGATCGTGTGGTCGTCTTTCTGGAGTTGGACCCGGCTTCCGAACTTTTCGCGAAAGACCTTAAACGAGATCACAAGATCCGCGAGCATCTCCGCGCCCCTGCTCGTTTGTGTCGTCGAGCGTATACGCGCCGCGGCGCACCAGGGCAGAAACTGCGGGTAAGCTCCGACATCCGCAACAAGATCGTACATTTGCTGGGCGGTGTAAGGCAGCGTGCGGGTTTCAGAGTGTTGTGGCATGATTTCCGGTTTTAACGTGACAGTGGAACCGGATTTCGTAGAGTGGCGCGGAAAATTCAAGAGGGCAGGATGAAGCACGATCACTATGTCATCGATAAAATGATTTCTGCCAAGGCGATTGCCGCGCGGGTTGAAGCGCTCTCCCGGGAGATAGAGACAGTCTATAAGGACACGGACAAGCTGATGGTCGTGGGGCTTTTGCGCGGCTCTTTCGTTTTTATTGCCGACCTTGTTCGAGAGCTGTCTCTGCCGCTGGAGGTCGACTTTCTTGAGGCGTCCTCCTACGGCGATGCGATGGAAAGCTCGCGTGAGGTCCGAATTCTGAAAGACCTTCGCTCCGAAATAGCCGGTCGAGATGTACTTGTGGTGGAAGACCTGGTCGATACGGGATTCACCTTGAGCCATGTCACGAAGCTGCTTCAATCGCGAGAACCCCGTCGGCTGGAGACGATATGCCTGCTTGATAAGCCCTCCCGGCGGGAGGTTGATGTGAAAGCGTCTTGGACCGGTTTCGAAATCCCGGATGAATTTGTGGTGGGGTACGGCATTGACTATGCGCAACGCAATCGCAACCTGCCCTATATCGGCAAAGTGCGCATGCTATGAACTGGACCTGGCTTTTGCGCATGTCTCACTGGGCGCGTAAACCGCCGTCGGAGGCGCGCGTGAAGTATATTTTGCTGATTGTAGGTCTCTGTTTGGCGCTTTGGGGAATCGAACAAGTGTTCGGCTGGCCGGATGCGCTGACCCCTAATCAGGTCCGGCCACGTCCCTTGGGGGTGAACTGACAGTCAGATCCGTGATTTGCGCAGCGACCTTGGATCGACGCTTCGCGCGGCCTTAAGATCCATCAGCGGCACGCGGCGCATACGGCGCGGAGATATAAGGCCCAAGCCCCCTGCCGCGAGGATTCCAAGCGTGGTTAACATTCCGATACCGCCTGAAATCAAACTCGGCACGTATGCTGTCTGGTCAAGGTTCAAAGCCGGAATGACATCAGCGGATCCAGACACAAGTGCAATAGCAAGCCCGATAACTGCGGCAATGGCAATTGTTGCTGAGACTGCATCGTCAACAACGCGGACCCAGTAAGGCGTGGTAGATGGCAACAAAAACAGCGTGCCGCAGAACATTCCAAGGATCGTAGCGAAGTAAGGGATCAGCTCGGCTTGAGGAACGAATGCAAGCTCCAGTTTCAGGATTATGTAGGCGTATGAGATGGCCAGCGCGAACGCTCCGAGGCCAAACGCTCTGTAGACAGACCAGAGCGTCCATTTCAGAACCAATGTGATCGCCTTCATCCGAGACGCTCCGAAAACCAACAACAAATTGGGCCGCAACGATGCTCGCAGATTTCGGCGATTCTATGGCAAAGGTGTCATCTTGTGGAGATTAACGCGCGCTTAGTTTCTCGAGACGTGCCGCGCGCAATCGCGCGAAATCATCGCCCGCATGGTAGCTGGAACGGGTGAGCGGCGTTGCCGACACCATAAGGAAGCCCTTTCCATAAGCGGTTTTTTCGTAGGACTTGAACTCTTCTGGTGTGACGAAGCGGTCAACCGCATGGTGCTTTGGTGTTGGCTGAAGATATTGGCCAATCGTCAGAAAATCGACGTCCGCCGCACGCATATCGTCCATGACCTGTGAAACGGACTGCCGGCTCTCCCCAAGTCCCACCATAATGCCGGACTTGGTGAAAATTGACGGGTCCAGTTCCTTAACCCGCTGCAGCAGCCGCAAACTGTGAAAATATCGCGCACCGGGACGCACTTGCGGGTACAGCCCTGGTACGGTTTCGAGGTTGTGGTTGAACACGTCCGGTTTCGCGTCAACCACTCGTTCCAACGCTTCGGGCTCACATTTCAGGAAATCGGGTGTCAGAATCTCGATCGTCGTGCTGGGCGCGCGTTTGCGCACTGCACGAATGGTCATGGCGAAATGCTCCGCGCCGCCATCCTTCAGATCGTCCCGGTCGACCGAGGTGATCACAACATGATTGAGCCCCAGCTTCTGAACAGCGTCGGCGACGCGTCCGGGCTCGAACACATCAAGCGTATCGGGACGGCCGGTTGCCACATTGCAAAAAGTGCAACCCCGCGTGCAGATTTCGCCCATGATCATCATGGTGGCGTGGCCCTGGCTCCAACATTCGCCGACATTCGGACAGCCTGCTTCTTCGCAAACCGTCACGAGGTTGTTCTTGCGCATGATCTCTCGGGTTTGCATGAAACCCTCACCACCAGGTGCTTTTACCCGTATCCAGCTTGGCTTTCGTGGCTGAGCGTTGTCTTTCCGGTGTGCTTTTTCCGGATGGCGCTCTTCAGGGATCGTCAGGTCACGCATAACACGGCTCCTTGGTCTATGCCTAAGTAGACCGAACCTCGAAAAAACGAAACCTTTCTCAACGCATAGCTGCCATGAGTCGCATGACCGTCCGGACGGACTGGTTTAGCATATCACTGTGAATTCCCGGCCAACCCAATCAGGTACGAACTTAACCGATACGACCACCGCCCTGCGAATGAACCTGCTCATAGTGTTGCGCCAGCCGGTCAAGTGCGATGCGAAGCACAATCTTGCCGGATCGCGCCGACCAGCCGAGCCGCTTTTCCGCCGTCTCCAACCCTTCGAGAAAGCAGCAACACCGTAGCACCACATCGCCAAGACCCGGCCCCAAAGATGCAAGGGCTGCATTCACCCGGTCTCGTGCATTACCAGAGCCGCCGCAAAAGCCGGCCTGAGCCCCACCGCCGGTTGCTCCAGTCAGGAATCTCTCCCAATTCTGGGTGACTTTTGGTCCCATCTGGGCCAGCTCGAAATCCTCGCGCAAACGTTCTCCGGCCCGCACCATCTCGTCTTTCAGAAACCGCTCCCCGGTTTTGTCGCGGCGGCGCGCCAGTTGCGAAAGCGGGCTCTCCGCAAGATTGTAGCGCATTCGGCGCCGAGCCGTATCACCGGGTTCATCGCCGGAAACTTCCCGCTGGCCCCACTCCCTGTGCTGCTCGGCAAATGCCGAAAGTGCTTCTGAGTTTGTCCCGGTCTTGCGCTGGGCGTCCGCAGTCAGAAGCCTTTTGAGTGCCGCTCGCCCGGCATGTGTGATTTCGTATTGGGCGACCTTCCCGCCGCGGAACCGGCGAATCCAGTCTTGCAAAACGAATGCCTGCGCGATGTTGCGGTCAACGACCGCAATACGCCGAGGCGCATCGTCGACATTGCGCAGCACCACGGCCTTTTCCATGTCCGAAGAGACCGCAAGGAATGCGTCGGTTTCGCACAAGCGACGCAGAATGCGGCGGGCCTCTCGTTCAATCAAATCAGTTTGTGTTTTCTGAAGGCTTCGGGGGTGCGCGCTCATGTCTATTAAATCCTGTGCGTTGGAGACAGAAACAGGAACAGTCAGCGCTTCGAGTGCTTCATCCAGCAGGGTGTCATCCCGACGGTTTTCCAGTTTTCGGATCTGACGCAAGACAGTTGAGGCCGCGCAACCGGCTTCTTTGGCGACGCTTCGGATCGACACCCCATCGCGGGTATGTACCACGTAATTCCTGGCTGCATTCGGGAGCCAGTCGGGCAGATTTTCGCAATCGGCGCGTACAAAAAAACTGGTTACTTCAGGCATACTGTCCTCACACTACTGGATGTTTGTACAACCTTGGGTTGAGTTGGTTACTCGAAGGTTAAACTTCCATAGAGAGGGAAAATTACGCCAATGATTTAAGAACCTTTTGCTGAAGCGAACGCGAGCAAGTCGAACGCGCAACACACGCATTAGTTGTGCTTGGGTGTGTCTGCACTTTTCATGGAGTTTTCAATGTCTCGTTTGCTCGCTTCTTTAAACTCAATCCGTCGCCCTCAGACCTTGATGCGTGCGGCGCGTTTTGGTCTCAGGGATTATGACCGCCAACGAGACCTTAAACGCCTCACAAAACAACCCAAGGCGCCCTCGCCTCAAAAAGCGTTGGCAACACTGATCGCCTTGGAAGAAACACAGGAGATAAACAGGAAGGAAGGCTTCGGCACCTACTCCGTCGGACGCCACATTGAAATTCTGGCCGCGATTATGGGCGAACTGAGACTACTGCCGGAAAGACATGCAGGATAAACGACGAATAATCGCTATGTGGATCACTCAAGGGCGTCCGGTAAGGACGCCTTTTTTTGTTCTATGTAGCTGCGCAACTCTTCCGAGATTGCCGGATCCAGCTCAGGCGGAGTGTACTGGTCAAGGAGATAGCGCACGCGTTTAGCGGCAAGGGATTGCGTGTCATTGCAGCCATCGTCGCGCCATGCCTCGAAGGACTGGTAGTCCAGAATATCGGAACGCCAGAACGCGGTTTCGTAATTGGCTTGGGTGTGGGCACAACCAAGGTAGTGCCCCCCAGGCCCGACTTCCTGCATCGCGGACATGGCCTGACCGTTTTCATCGATCGCAATCGGCGCGGCGAGTTTATGCAAGGCACCCAGTTGATCGCTATCCAGTACGAACTTTTCAAGGCTTGCGACGAGGCCGCCCTCCAGCCACCCGCAGGAATGCAGCATGAAATTCACACCTGCCAGCAGTCCTGCATTCAAGGAATTTGCGCTCTCATATCCCGCTTGAGCGTCAGGCAGTTTCGCACCTGTAAAACCGCCGCCGGATCGATAAGGCAGCCCAAGCCGCCGGGCAAGCTGCCCCGCGCCCACTGTGATCTGAGCCGTTTCCGGCGTTCCGAATGTCGGAGCGCCGGAATTCATGTCGATTGACGTCACAAACGCCCCGAAAATGACCGGCGCGCCGGGGCGCACCAACTGGGCATACGCGACACCAGCCAGGACCTCCGCCAGAACCTGTGTCAGAACCCCCGTTGGCGTCACGGGCGCCATAGCACCGCCGACAATGAAGGGCGATACGATGCAAGCCTGATTGGCACTTGCATAGACCTCAAGCGCGCCCATCATCGCCGCATCAAAAGTGAGTGGAGAGTTGATGTTGATCAGCGAAGTCATCACCGGACCCGCCGCGACAGTCTCAGCACCGAACAGAATTTCGCACATCTCAACGCTATCGCGCGCGCGGGAAGGCTCGGTCACAGCCCCCATGAAGGGCTTGTCGCTCAACCGCATATGGGCAAAGAGCATGTCCAGATGCCGCTTATTGACCGCCACATCCGTCGGTTCGCAAACCGTTCCGCCGGAATGGTGCAGCCAAGGGCTGAGATAGGCCAGCTTCACGAAATCCTCAAAATCCGCCATCGTGGCGTAGCGACGAACTCCATCGAGATCTCTTACAAACGGGGGGCCGTAAACGGGCGCAAACACGGTACGCTTCCCGCCAATTTCCACAGACCGTTCCGGATTGCGGGCTGTCTGCGTGAATTGCGCGGGCGCTGTCGCGCAAAGCTGGCGGGCCAACCCGCGCGGAATATGTACGCGGTCGCCCTGGATGTCCGCGCCTGCGTCGCGCCAGCGCTCAAGTGCCTTGGGATTATCTGAAAAGATCACCCCGATCTCTTCAAGCACCGTTTCTGCGTTGGTCTCGATAATCTCAAGCGCCTCTTCGGACAAAAGCGCGATTTCCGGGAGACTACGCTGCAAAACGGGGGCCGCCTTTAGCTGGAAGGTGGTGCGCGCAGCCCGCCGGGAGGCGCCGCCCCCGCTCCTGCGCCGTCGCTCGGGTCTGACGTGATCCTGCATGCGCCCCTCCTTGACTGCTCTTTTAGCTCTATCTTTCCCGTTGCTCATAACGCCTGCAGTTTGCGGCGCTTCGGGTGAGAAAACGACATGAAGCGCGGGCATCCACTTGCACGCACAGCCCCCCGCTCGTAAACGGGCGCCATGACCATGCCTGTTCACGAACGCCTTCTCATCATAGACTTCGGCAGCCAGGTAACGCAGCTGATCGCGCGTCGCCTTCGCGAACTGAACGTTTACTGTGAAATCCACCCGTTTCAGAACGTCACTGACGCTTTCCTGGACGAGTTCTCCCCGAAAGCAGTGATCTTCTCTGGCGGGCCTGCCAGTGTGATTGACGCAGACTCTCCGCGTCCACCAACCAGCGTTTTCGACCGCGGCGTACCGATCCTGGGGATCTGCTATGGGCAGCAGGTGATGATGCAAATGCTGGGCGGCAAGGTCGAGGGCGGCAAGATCTCCGGCGGCGGTGGTACTGCCGAATTCGGGCGCGCCTATGTTACCCCGACCGATGACCGGATCGATCTGTTGAACGGCTGGTTCATCGATGGTCGCGAGCAAGTCTGGATGAGCCACGGCGACCACGTCAGCCAAATTGCTCCGGGTTTTGAAGTTTTCGGCACTTCGCCCAACGCACCCTACGCGATCACTGCTGATATGGACCGGCATTTCTATGCGGTGCAATTCCACCCCGAAGTTCACCACACACCGAACGGCAAAACGCTGTACGAAAACTTTGTGCGGCTTGCAGGTTTCACCGGTGACTGGACTATGGGCGCCTATCGCGAGCAGGCGATCGAGCAAATTCGCGAACAGGTTGGCGACGGAAAGGTCATTTGCGCGCTATCAGGAGGGGTCGACAGCTCTGTCGCTGCTGTACTGATCCATGAAGCGATCGGTGACCAACTCACTTGCGTATTTGTGGATCACGGCTTGATGCGCCTGAACGAGGCTGATGAGGTCGTCACGATGTTCCGGGAGCATTACAACCTGCCCCTAATTCATGCCGACGAGACAGAGCTCTTCCTGAATGAACTTGATGGACAATCAGACCCTGAGACCAAACGAAAGATCATTGGTCGCCTTTTCATAGAAGTCTTTGAAAAGCACGCCAAGGACATCGGTGGCGCGGATTTTCTCGCACAGGGCACGCTTTACCCGGATGTGATCGAATCAGTCAGTTTTTCGGGTGGACCTTCAGTCACCATCAAGTCCCACCATAATGTCGGTGGCCTGCCCGAACGCATGAACATGCAGCTCGTGGAGCCTCTGCGCGAGCTCTTTAAAGACGAGGTGCGCGCGCTGGGCCATGAGCTTGGACTGCCTGCCTCGTTTATCGGGCGCCACCCGTTCCCCGGACCCGGTCTCGCCATTCGATGCCCGGGAGAAATCACGCGTGACAAGCTCGATATTCTGCGCAAAGCAGATGCTGTCTATATCGATCAGATCAGAAAACACGGGCTGTATGATGAGATCTGGCAAGCCTATGTCGCGATACTGCCTGTGCGCACTGTGGGCGTGATGGGAGACGGGCGCACCTATGACTATGCCTGCGCCCTACGCGCGGTCACATCAGTCGATGGCATGACGGCCGACTACTACCCTTTTTCACACGAGTTCCTGGGCGAGACGGCGACCCGCATCATCAACGAGGTTCAAGGGATCAACCGCGTGACCTACGACATCACGTCGAAGCCTCCGGGAACGATCGAGTGGGAATAAAAGCTCAACGCGACAACCGTCCAAGAACGAGCCAAACCAAAAGCCCATGTCGCAGGATTTTCGAGGAAGTCCAAAACTGGTCAGTGCGAGAAACTCCGAAGCGGAAGGCGTTTGGGCTGTGTCTTTCGCTTTTCATCGCCTGCTCTGTTGGCCAGGCGTGGTCAGACGTCTTCTGCGTGGGAACAGATCCGGAATTTCGACTGCACAGTTCAGGCGAAGAGACCAGGTTTGACTATCTGGGGGTTGAGGTCTTCGAGCTTCTTCCTCCGATTGACGAAACGGACATCCAGCGTTCGGCGCGAACTTCGGTGATGCTCAACGCCACAAAGCGTATCCCGGTGCGTCTGGAACCCCGCACGTGCGAGTTTCAACAGACGCTGTTGCCGATTAGGATTGAGATCAACGTGCCCGGCAAAAACGGAGAGACCGTGCTGAGGGGCTGCTGCCTGACCCGGTAATGAGCCATATTCTACCAGACGGATCACAGAATGAAGCGTCCTCGCGCCCGGGACAGGCGGCCCTGTGGATGCTTGGCGCAATTGCGAGTTTCTCGACAATGGCTGTGTCCGGTCGGAACCTCTATGAGGATCATGACACCTTCGAGATCATGCTCTTCCGCTCCATAATCGGGATCGGGATCGTTCTCTTCGTTGCCAGACTTGCAGGTACGCTTCACGAAGTTCGTACCCGACACTTCAGAACCCATCTGGTGCGCAACATCTTTCACTTTAGCGGCCAGAATCTTTGGTTTTTTGCTGTTGCAGTCGCGCCGCTGGCGCAGGTGATCGCGCTCGAATTCACGTCGCCCCTTTGGGTCACGCTTCTCGCGCCGCTTTTTTTGAGCGAGCGCCTGACACGCATCAGAGCCTGCGCTGCCCTGATCGGGTTTATTGGCGTGATAATCGTTGCTCAACCCGATCTTGCGAACCTCGACCCTGGCCTGCTGGCAGCCTTAGCGGCAGCCCTGTGCTTCGCCGTTACTGCGATTTTCACAAAGCTGCTCACACGGACCGATGGGACAACGGGAATTCTGTTCTGGCTGACTGTCATTCAGGCTGTCTTTGGGTTGGTCGCCGTTTTCTGGGACGGCCGTGTTGCATTTCCAACTGCCGAGACCCTGCCTTGGCTGCTTGCCGTGGCGGTGGCTGGACTGACAGCGCATTTCTGTCTGACAACGGCGCTGAGGCTGGCGCCTGCGATGATTGTTATGCCGATGGATTTCTTGCGCTTGCCGGCACTCGCCCTGATTGGGCTTGTGGCCTACAACGAACCGCTCACCTTGTTGATTGTCTTTGGAAGTGCGCTCATCCTTTGTGGTAATTTTCTCAATCTGTGGACGGAAAACCGCAAAAAAACGCAAACAAAAGCGCTTTGACGCGGCGTTACAAGTTGACGTTTTTTTTCCTTCAGGCATAGCGTCGCCTGCACCGCGCATTGAATGACGCGAGTACAGGGAAGCAAAAAATGAAACTGAATTTTCGGACTCTGGCCGGAGGAGTGGCATCGTTTGCCATGGCCAGCACTGCGTATGCTGGAGGGGTTGAGCGCTCCAACCAAGGCATCGATTTCCTCTTTGAGGAAGGGACATATGCAGAACTTGGTTTTGGGCGCATTAGCCCCGACGTAAGCGGCGATGGGGTCACGCCTCCAGCCATCGGCACAAGCACCGGTGATATTCTGGGTGGCGAGAATGTCGGCTCTGCGGCGTACAAGCAGGATCTCAGCGAAAACCTCATACTGGGTTTCAAGATCGATCAGCCGATCGGCGCGACAATCCGCTATCCGAATGGAACGGGGCACCCGTTCGCAGGCACAAGTGCAGATCTCGACGCCACGGCGCTGACGGCGTACTTGCGATACAAATTGAACAATGGCTTCAGCCTGATTGGCGGTATCCGCGCGCAACAGGTGGAGGGCGAGGTCTTTCTGGCTTCAACGAACTACAACCTGAAGACCAATAACGACCGAGAATTCGGCTATACGCTGGGTGTTGCCTACGAGAAGCCGGAAATCGCTTTGCGCATCGCTCTGACCTACAACTCGGCGATCGACCACACCTTCAACGCAAGCGAGAACGCAACGCTACCGGGACTTGGCTTCGTAGCGTCTGAAAGCCAGTTTGATACCACGATACCACAGTCGGTGAACCTCGACTTCCAGACCGGCATTGCAGAAGACACTTTGCTGTTCGGGTCTGTGCGTTGGGTCGATTGGAGCGAATTTGAGATCAACCCGGAGCTGTACGATTTCATCATTCAGGGCGCGTCTGGTGGTTTCAGCTATCCGCTGGCGTCTTATCAGAGCGACACGATCACCTACAAAATCGGGGTAGGACGCCGCTTCACGGACACATGGTCTGGCGCCCTGACCTTGATCCACGAACCTGACAGCGGTGATATCTTCGGCAACCTTGGCCCGGTCGATGGGCGTACAGGCGTCGGTCTTGGGCTCACCTACACTCAGGAGAAAATGAAGATCAGTGCCGGCGTAGAGTACAGCTGGCTCGGCGACGCTCTGTCGCAAAGCCCATTCGCCTCTCCGGGCACGCCGATCTCTGATTTTCAGGACAATACGTCCATCAGCTACGGGATCCGGGTCGGCTACTACTTCTGATCTGCAAAGCGAGTTCACAAAACCCCCGCGCCGCGCGGGGGTTTTTCTTTATGCAGGTTTCGGATCGTGTCGAGCCAACGACTGCGCTACCACCGCGCTATGACAGCGCAAAAGTTCATATCATCGAGAGCGTGGGGAGAGTTGCTCCTTCTGTCCATAATCTGGGGCGGCAGCTTTCTTGCGATCCGCACGGCGCTCGATGAGATTCCGTTCGTAACTTCAGTGGCATACCGGGTTGGATTTGCAGCGCTGGCGCTTGTCGTCTGGCTGCGCCTGAGCCGACAGTCTCTCCCCAGAGACGCAGGCCTCTGGGCCAGATTCGCGGTCATGGGGCTACTCAACAACGTGGTCCCCTTTCTGCTGATGGCTTGGGGCCAGCTTCATATTCCCGTCGGGTTAACTGCAATTCTGAATTCGACCACGGCCGTGTTTGCCGTGCTGGTCGCCGCATTGGTTTTCGCGGATGAAAGACTGACACCCAGCCGCATATTCGGCGTGCTTGTCGGGTTTCTGGGTGTAGCAACCGCCATCGGATTAGAGAGTTTTCTTAGTTTTGATATCTCCTCCCTGGCGCAGCTGGCAGTCCTTGCGGGCACGTTTTCATATGCGCTTGCGGGAAGCTGGGCCCGCGCGCAGCTCGGCGGGGTAAAACCTGTTGTGGCGGCCACAGGTATGCTGGTGGCGTCGACCGCAATCATGGTGCCTGTGGCACTTTTGATCGATGGTCTGCCTGCCCTGCCACGCGCGCCACAGACGTACGCCGCGATTGGCTATTATGCGCTTGTGGCCACGGCCTTTGCCTACCTGCTTTACTATCGTGTCCTTGCAATGGCCGGATCCGGCAATCTGCTATTGTGCACGCTTCTGGTTGTTCCGGTCGCAATTGTCCTTGGCGCAGCCGTGCGCGGCGAAACCCTCACTCTGTGGAACCTTGTTGGCTTTGGCCTGCTTGCGCTTGGCCTGTTGATCCTTGATGGGCGCTTGACCCGCCGCCTGCTTTCGGCTTGAACGCGTCAACGAAGGACGAGGCGAAAGGCAGGCCACGGTGGCGAGACCTTACGAGACCGCAGCCGATTGGCTGGAAGCCCCAAAGAAGCGCGTCGTGCTCTTTGGCATGTCCGGGCTTGGAAAAACGCACGTCTCTAACATGTTGCGCGCCAACGGGAACTGGTTTCACTACTCGATCGACTACCGCATTGGCACCCGTTACATGGGCGAGCACATCGTCGACAACTTCAAACGTGAGGCGATGAAAAACCCTTTCCTCCGGGAATTGCTCATGTCGGACTCGATCTATATCGGCTCCAACATAAATTTCCACAACCTGACGCCAGTCTCCAGCTATCTGGGCAAACCTGGCGATGTCGACAAGGGCGGTATGCCGATCGCGGAATACCGTCGGCGGCAAGGGCTGTTCCAGCAAGCAGAGCTGTCCGCGCTTATGGACACAACGCACTTTATTTCGCGGGCAGAAGCTCTCTACAGCTATCCGAATTTTGTCTGCGATACAGGTGGATCAATCTGCGAGTGGGTGGACCCTGGAAATCCTGAAGATCCGGTATTGTCAACACTTTCCGAGCATCTTCTGATGGTCTGGCTGAAGGGGGATGACGCCCACACCGAAGAACTGGTTCGCCGCTTTGATCGGGATCCGAAACCGATGGCCTACCAGCCTGAATTCCTCGAAGAAATGTGGGCGCAGTATATGGCCGAAACACGGACAACTGCCGAGAGTGTAGACCCAGACGCGTTCATTCGCTGGACCTACACAAAAGCGCTTGCCCACCGCCAGCCGCGTTACGCAGAGATGGCGCGCAACTGGGGCATCGCGGTCGAAGCTGACGACATTTCACGCTTGCGGGATGCACAGGACTTCGATGCGCTGATCGCCTCAGCCCTTGGAAATAAGACCTGACATAACTACCTGCCGGGCTCGACCCTGCGGATGAGGTAAACCACACCATGCCGATCAAGATACCCGAGACCCTGCCAGCCTATGATGTCCTCACCGAAGAGGGCGTTATGGTTATGGGTTCCGATCGCGCAGCACGCCAGGACATCCGCCCGCTGCAAATCGGCCTTTTGAATCTGATGCCCAAGAAAATTCAAACGGAGACGCAGTTTGCGCGCCTGATCGGCGCCACACCGTTGCAGATCGACCTGACACTGATCCGGATGACGGAGCATGAAACAAGAAACACGTCTGCTGCGCATATGGAGGCATTCTACAAACCTTTTCAGGATGTTAGGGACCGTAAGTTCGACGGTTTGATCATAACAGGCGCGCCCATAGAGCATTTACCCTTCGAAGAAGTCACGTACTGGGAAGAACTCACGCAAGTCTTTGAGTGGACCCAGAGCCATGTGCACTCCACCTTCGGGGTGTGCTGGGGCGGAATGGCGATGATCAACTATTTCCACGGCGTAAAGAAACACCTGTTGGAACACAAAGCCTTCGGGTGCTTTCGCCATCAGAACCTTGCGCCCGCCTCGCCCTATCTGCGCGGGTTCTCGGATGATTTTGTCATTCCTGTCAGCCGGTGGACCGAGATGAAGCAGAATGAGATTTCGGAGAAGCCGGATTTGAAGACCCTGCTCGGCTCGGATCAGGTTGGTCCTTGTCTTGTCCAGGACAGATCCCGCCGCGCGCTCTATATTTTCAACCATTTTGAGTACGACAGCGGAACGCTGAAGGAAGAGTACGACCGCGACGTGGATCAGGGCACACCAATAAATGTGCCCGACAATTACTATCCTGATGACGATCCTGCGAGAGAACCGCTCAACCGGTGGCGATCCCACGCGCATCTTCTATATGGAAACTGGATCAACGAGATATACCAGACCACCCATTATGACCTTGAGCACATCGGCACCTAAAGCGGGCTTATTGGCGGCGTTTCTGACACTCGCCGGCTGTAGCACTTCGACCGGGACCGACGCAGTCACCCGCGTGGAAACACCCCCTCTTGGCACCTTCGCGAATGTGGCTGGCAAACGCGTGCATTACACCGACACGGGACGTGGGCCTGTTGTTGTGCTTATCCACGGCGCTTCAGGCAATCTGCGTGATATGAATTTCGAGCTGGCTGACCGGCTCGACAATCGCTATCGCGTGCTGGCCTTCGATCGGCCCGGACTGGGCTTCTCAGATGCAATCAACCCGCGGGGCGAAAGCCCACAGGAGCAAGCGCGCCACATGGCCGGTGTCCTTGACCAGTTGGGTATCGAACAGGCAATCGTTCTGGGGCATTCCTTCGGAGGCTCAGTCGCGATGGCCTGGGCGCTCGAGCGGCCGGATCAGGTGGCCGGTGTCGTCAGCCTATCCGGCGCCACCATGCCGTGGCCAGGCGGGCTGGGTCCGTGGTACGCGATCGCGGGAAGCAGTATTGGCGGCGCAACGGTTGTGCCACTTATCATCAACTCGGTCGACAAGTCGGATGCTGACAGCATCGGCGCGCGGCTTTTTCGCCCGAACGAACTGCCCGAAGGCTATATCGACTTCATTGGTGTAGATCTGACGCTGCGGCGCGTTCAGGTGCAGCAGAATGCGCGCCAGATCAACCGTCTGAAGCGCAATCTTGAAGTTATGTCCAAGGCCTACCCGACGGTGACGATCCCGGTCGAAGTCGTGCATGGAACAGCTGACGGCACAGTCCCGGCAGCCGTACACGCACAGCCCATGGCGGAGCTGCTGCCAAACGCGAGACTGACGCTTCTGCCAGGTATTGGGCACATGCCGCATCACGCCGCCACTGACGACGTGGTTGCCTCTGTCGACCGCGCAGTAGAGCGCGCCGGATTGCGCTGAGCCTTTCAATCGGCATACTGCGACGACACGCTCACAGGTCCTGCGAGGCTCAAGATGTCATTGCCGTTTGATGGCGCAATATCCGAATTTTACGACAAAAAAGCGCCCAAGGAGATACGCGCGGCGATTGATAAGGCCGGAAAGAATGATGTCCTGGATCCTGAGTACCCCTACCGGGACCGAATGGATCGGGACGAATACGAGGAACGGCTGCATCGGATGCAGATCGAGCTCGTAAAACTGCAGGCCTGGGTGAAGGAAAGCGGCGCACGGATCGCCGTCATCTTTGAGGGTCGGGACGCGTCGGGCAAAGGCGGCACGATAAAACGCTTCCGCGAGAACCTGAATCCCCGCGTGGCGCGGGTCGTGGCCCTTCCGAAGCCCACAGATCGCGAGGGCAAGGAGTGGTATTTCCAACGCTATGTACGCCAGCTTCCCATTGCGGGTGAGATCACGCTCTTCGACCGAAGCTGGTACAATCGGGCCGTTGTGGAAGAGGTGTTTGAATTTTGCTCCGAGGAAGAACGTGCCGCCTTCTTCAGGCAACTGCCCAGTTTTGAAACCATGCTGGTGGACGAAGGCATTGTGTTGGTGAAATTCTGGTTGAATGTCGGACGCGCCGAGCAGCTTCGTCGCTTTCTGCATCGCGAGAAAGACCCTTTGAAACAGTGGAAACTCAGCTGGATCGATGTGGAAGGTCTCAACCGCTGGGACCGTTATAGCGACGCCATCCGTGAGACCTTCCTGCGTACAGATTTCAATACGTCTCCGTGGACGATTGTCCGCACCGATGACAAGCGCCGCGCAAGGATCAGCGCAATCCAGCATTTCCTAAGCTCAGTGGACTATACAGGCAAATCGGAGGAGGCGATCGGAGAGCTCGACCCCAAAATCGTCGGACGGGTCGACCTCTGGCATGCCTAAACGCGGCTATCACCACGGCAATCTGCGACAGGCTCTGGTCGATGCCGCGCTCGTCCTGATCGAGGAAAAAGGACCAACCGGCTTCACATTGTCAGAGGCCGCGAAAAGCGCCGGGGTGACGCCAGCCGCGGTATATCGGCATTTCTCCGGCCGGGAAGAGCTTATAGCTGAATGCGCCTTGCAAGGGCACGCCGTGTTTGCCGATCTGATGGAGTTTGCCTTCAACGATGGGGCACCTTCTGCTTTGGCCGCTTTCGAGGCGACGGGCCGTGCCTATCTTGCGTTCGCACGCAAGTATCCTGGCCACTACATGGCCATGTTTGAATCCGGAATTTCCAACAACATTACGCCGGAACTTGCGGCGGCGTCCGCCCGCTCCCGCGCAGTCCTGGAAAAAGCCGCAGTCGAACTTTCAAAACACATTCCGGCAGAAAAACGCCCTCCGGCTGCAATGTTTTCTGCGCATATCTGGGCCATGAGCCACGGCGTTGTCGAACTATTCGCCCGGGGGACACCAGGAGCCAAGGCGCCCTTCCCGCCTGAAGATCTGCTGGAAACAGGGATTGGAATTTACTTGCGGGGCTTGGGGCTTATTCCGCCGGACAGCTGATCCGTAGTGTTGAGGGCGTGTGTTGGTAGTACTTTCAGACGCAACGGCCATATCCAGCCGAAATCCAGCTTTCCGCTACTGATGCCCAAGTAAAATCACGTTCAGCACGCGAACGTGCTCTCATAGAAATTTCTTCGGCTGCCTCGGGTGAGGTCGCCAGTCTGTCCATAGCGTTCGAGAAATCTCTAATCATTGACGCTTCGTTTACAGGCTCAACATAGACTGCCGATTTATCGTCGGCCAATTTCTCGGGGCCGCCCCAGCGAGTGGAGATAACTGGCACTCCTATCATCATAGCCTCTTGCATTACAATTCCGTTTGCCTCAGCTAGAGAAGGAATCAGAAAGCCGCGATACTGCGTCAACTTCTGCAGGACCTCTGGATCGTCGATTTGCACCCAGCCTTTGAACTTAACACGCTTTTCCAGACCAAGATTGGCAACAAGTGCTTCCAATTCCGTACGTTTCTCTCCCTGGCCATATATGTCTAGCATCGTTTCCGGATGCGCTTTTTCAACTGCTTTGATAGCGATGTCGACGCCTTTGTCGTCAACTAAACGACACATGCAAACAAAGTTCCGATTGATCCCATCTTGCTTCCTACGGCTTGTACTCAACAATCGATCGCTTACCCCCGAATCCACAACATCAATCATTTTATCGTCGGGAACGCCAGCCAATCGCAATGAAACACGCGTGCGCTCGTAGCCAGAAACCAAAACCACGTTCGCACGCCGTTTTTCTGGGAAGACAGTTCCCAAGAACCTTTGGATGACAGAATGGGTACATTCAGCTACTCGAATTCTAAGCGATGCGCGACCGCGCAAACCCGGAGGGTAATAGATATTGCCAGTTAGCGGCCCCAGGACAATGTCCCAACCTTTTGGAAAAAAACGTAGCGAGACCGGAGAAACCGGCCCTATGTAATGAAGTACAGTATTTTTTGGATTTCGTACATCTCGATTGATTAGGCGTCGCGCTTGTAAATGATAATAAATATCAAGAAATTCGCGCAGCGGTTTTAGGCGCCAGATCAGTCTCTGAAGGTTGTTATCCGAGACCAGAATGAATTCGGCATCAAGCTCGGCTCCCCCTTGATACTGAATTGCTCGCTGGTGCGTCAGAACCTTAACCCTGTAGCCACTGGCTATAAGATACTCGGCAAACTGAAATGCCTTAACAGCTTCTCCGCCTGACTTGATGCCAAAGTGCTTCGCTATCAGAATGATTGTCGGTAGCACATTTTCAGAATCAGAAGGTTTCAACATAGCGCGGATTCGGACACTAAATGGAGTCAAACTGCTGTTTATGGAGTCAAACTGCTGTTTGGTTAGGTTTCTTGCACTTAAATTACACAGACTGAACGAGAAGATAAGTCTAGACATGATCGCATCAGTCTAACAAGCAAAAGCACTATCTGTGCTTCTTAGCGAAAAACAAGCTCGCACTGATGCGTTTCGGCGATCAAACAGCACTCTCTGTGCGATATTGTAGATCTCCGCTCTTCACACCGACTGGATACTGTCAAAGACTTCAAGCACAGGCGGGCCATCATACATATCCGCGCTTGATTTTGCCCCTTTGTGTGCCGCGCGGAAGGCTTCGGATTTTGTCCAGGCTTCGAACGCGCTCTTGTCGCGCCACATTGTGTGGGAGGCATAGAGCCTGACACCCTCACTTTCATTTCCCTTCATGAGATGAAACGAAACGAACCCATCGACAGATTTGAGATGGCTGTCCCGGCTCTTCCAGACAGCCTCAAACGCGTCTTCTTGTCCGGTTTTGACGCGGAAGCGGTTCATTGTCAGGTACATGCGTGCGTCCTTCCAGTTTAGACAGAGGCTCTTCCCACACCGAACCCGAGCCCAAACTCGGCGTCAACCATCCCAACCGAAAAAGGGCCCGCACGCGGCGAGCCCTTTTGTTGATAGTCCGTGCAGATCAACGCTTGGAGAACTGGAAGCTCCGGCGCGCCTTGCGCTTACCGTACTTCTTCCGCTCGACAACGCGACTGTCGCGCGTGAGGAAACCAGCTGCCTTGAGCGACGCCCGCAAGCTCGGCTCATAGAGCTGCAGCGCTTTCGAAATACCGTGGCGCACCGCACCTGCCTGACCGGACAGCCCACCGCCTTTGACGGTTGCCATCACATCAAACTGGTCTTCGACACCAGCGACCTGGAACGGCTGTCGCAAGATCATTTGCAAGACAGGCCGCGCGAAATAGGCAGGCATTTCCTTGCCGTTTACCGTCATTTTGCCAGAACCAGGTTTGATCCAGACACGGGCGATCGCGTCTTTCCGCTTCCCGGTGGCATAGGACCGGCCAAGTTCATCGCGAACAGGCTCACGCGGGCTTTCCAACGCCTCAGTCACCACGACGCCCTCAGTACCTTCGGCAACGGCGGTCAGCTCATCAAAGGATTTGATTTCTTCAGCCATTTTATGCGCTCCGGGTGTTCTTTGGGTTTTTCGAAGCGACGTCGAGCACTTCGGGCTGCTGGGCTTCGTGAGGATGCTCGCCACCAGCGTATACGCGCAGATTGGTCATCTGCTGCCGCGACAGCGGACCGCCGGGAAGCATACGCTTCACGGCCTGCATGACCACGCGCTCTGGGTGCGCGCCTTCGAGGATCTGACCAGTGGTACGGGATTTGATGCCACCCGGATAGCCGGTGTGCCAGTAGTTCGGCTTGTTGCGCTTGTCGCCGGTCACCTGCACCTTGTCGGCATTGATGACGATCACGTTGTCACCCATGTCCATGTGCGGCGTAAAGGTGGCCTTGTGCTTGCCGCGCAGGCGCATGGCGATGATCGAAGCAAGGCGGCCCAGAACGACGCCCTCGGCGTCGATCAGAATCCATTTCTTGTCGATATCCGCCGGAGTAGCGGTATAGGTTTTCATGTCTTTGTCCTGTCGAGACGGTGTAAAGGCGCGCGAATTGCAGACGCCCGAATTCGATGGCAGCTTTTTAAGGATTACAGCGTTCGGGTCAATGCTATAATCTCCATAAAAAACCAGCATAAACATGGGCTTAAAAAATAGGTACTAATTTACCCCACATCAAACGCTGATTTGCTCAGGCGGCTCGTCGAGCAAATTCACCAGTTTGACCATTGCCGCTTCGAAGGACGACAGAGAGATTTGCGCGTTCACAGCGATACGCACGGCATTTGGCGCGCGCCCGTCCCGCAACACAAACTCGTCTGCGGATCGAATCAAAACGCCCTGCGACTCCGCCTCCCTGCAGAAGCTTGCAGCGCGCCATCCAGCCGGCAGCGACAACCACAGAAACGGCACGTCCCTCCGCCATGCAATATCGTATCGTCCAAGGTGGTTTACCGCGACCTCGATATAGCGCGCAAATTCGCTTTGCACCGCGGTCGCCATGCGCTGCGCGTCTGTACTCGCCAAAAATACGCGCGCCAGCTCTGCCAAAGGTTGTGCAAGACCGAAGAACCCATACACAGCCGCCCGGCTCAACTCCCCACCCCGACCCTGCGGCGCAACCCCGAACCCCACGCGCAACGCCGGTGTCAGTGATTTGGAAATCGAGGCGACGTACCATCCGCGATCCGGAGCGAGCGTTCTAAAACTGGGACCTTGCGGCGTTGCCAGACGGTAGCAATCGTCTTCCAGAACTTGCAAATCACGCGCCTTTATCACACGCGCAAGCGCTTCGCGGCGTTCGGGTGGCATGAACCCGCATGTCGGATTCTGGACTTCTGGCGTCAGGCATACAAGTTGAGCGCAATCGCTACGTGCAGCACGGTCCAGCGCCTCGGGCAGCATACCCTGATCGTCCATTGGCAGCGCCACGGTTTCCGCGCGCAGGGTTTCCGCGGCTCGCCGAAACCCCGGGTAGCTTAAATCTTCCACAAAAATCTGCGGCGTGGGCCCGCGCAGAACAGTCTGCATCACCAGCAAAATCGCGTTCTGTCCGCCATGCGCCAGTACAATGTCCTTTTCGTCCAGCGGCCCCAGAAGCGCATCGCCGATCCAGTTGGCCACGGCCTCGCGCACGGGGCGGAAGCCCTGACGTGAAGGATAGAGCATCAGTCTTTCGGCTGGACCGTCCGCAACCTGTTTCAGAAGGCTGCGCAACCGCGCAACCTGGCCCACATCGGGCAGATAGGGGCTGGACAGCACCGCAACACTACTGTCTTGCCTTACAAGGCTCTGCTCCCAGAAATCTTGTGTGTCGTCTGTCACCTCCGGCGCTTGTGCGTCTTTCGCGGCGACAAATGTGCCCCGGCCGACACCGGCCTCCAAAAGACCGCTATTTGTCAGGATCGCGTAGGCGCGCGCGACCGTTCCGGGTGTAATGGACAAACGATACGCCAGGTCCCGCACGGGGGGCAGCTTGTCTCCGACCGCAAATACGCCCTTCTCAATTGCCGTCTCGATCGCATTGGCCAGCAAGCGGTACTTGGCTCCGCGCGCATCCGACAGAGCGTCGCGCAGTTTCGGCGCCCAAATTGTATCCATTACAATGTTTCCTTGGATTGGAGCCATGACAAATTGTATCGTTCTATTGTCTCGATTCAGAGATTTGTGTCAATACATTTAGAAGGAGCATCCCATGACACGCCCGACGCAAGCGACGCATATCGCGTTTCTGAAGACCGCCCCGACCCTGCCCGCCCTGGCGCAGATCGCTCTGCGCGTCGCTGTGGCGGTCACTGTCTGGGACATGCAGCGAAAGACCAAATGTGGGCTCAGGGATCTGAGCGACCACCATTTGCGCGACATCGGTCTGACTCGTGGAGAGGCAGACCGTGAAGTGCGCCGGATGTTTTGATCCGTCCGGCACACATTCCCTGAACTGCCGGCCCCCATGGGCCGGCTTTTTTTTTCGTTATCGCTCTGGCGGTATGGAATACGTCACAGTGGCGCGGGCAACGGGTGCGTCATGGCCCTCGGATGTCATCAAGACATCCCCAACGGCCAGAGACCGACCCAGTTTGAGAAGCCTCGCTTCTGCGATAACGGGCAGACCAGCTTCAGGCTTTCGCATAAAATCGATCGAACAATTGGTCGTAACCGCAAGAGCCTTAGGCCCAATGCGCGAAAGAACCGCTAGGTAAACCGCGACATCCGCCAGCGCAAACATGGAGGGCCCGGACACTGTACCTCCCGGGCGCAGATGCCGTTCCGCTACGTTAAGCGCGACACAAAGCCGATCAGACGAGATCTCGCGGATATCGAAATCTCCCTGCACCTGCGGAAATTCACGATCCAGAAATTCCGCCAGTGCGGCTGCGTCCATTGCGAGCATCATTGCCCCCTCCCCGGTTTGCCGCCTAGACTTGGACCGGTTCGAGCGGAAGGACAAGTGTATGACTGAGCTAGTGAAACGTCAGGATGCAGAGGGTATCGCAACCCTGACACTCACCGCGCCGGAGCGGTTGAATGCGCTCTCTGACGCGATGCTTGCGGCGCTTCAGGACCACATCGATCGCCTGGCTGAGGACGTCTCGACCCGTGTTGTCGTACTCAAAGGTGCAGGACGGGCGTTTTGCGCGGGGCATGATCTGAAGGAGATGCAGGCCAAACGCGCCGATGCCGACGGCGGGGCTAAAGCGATTAAGGACCTTTTCGACCGTTGCGGGCGCATGATGATGGGGCTGCAGCGCCTGCCGCAACCTGTCATCGCGCAAGTGCAAGGGATTGCAACGGCCGCCGGATGCCAACTCGTCGCCACCGCCGATTTGGCCGTTGCAGCTGAAACGGCAAAGTTTGGCGTGAATGGCGTCAATATTGGCCTATTCTGCTCAACGCCCATGGTCGCGTTGACCCGCAACATCCCCCGCAAGGCCGCGTTCGAGATGCTAACCACGGGGTCCATGATTTCAGCATCGCGCGCGCAAGAGCTGAGCTTGGTCAACAAAGTGGTGCCGGAAGCCAACCTGGATGCGGCTACGCAGGAGCTGGCCGAGAAGATCGCCGGCAAGCTGGGCGCCGCAGTGGCCATCGGCAAGCAGGCCTTCTACGAACAGGCGCAGATGTCGCTGGCGGATGCCTATGCGTATACAGGCGATGTTATGGTGCAAAATATGGGTCTGCGTGACACCGATGAAGGTATCAATGCATTTCTGGAAAAACGGGAGCCGGACTGGTCGGAAACCTAGGACGCACCCAGAATACGTTTCACGTAATTTTGGGTTTCTTTAAAGGGTGGTATTCCACCGTATTCACGGACTGCTTCAGGTCCTGCATTGTATGCAGCAAGGGCGAGGCGCCAGCTACGGAACCGATCGTACTGAGCTCGCAGGTATCGCGCACCACCGTCAAGGTTCTGGCGCGGATCACGCGGATTGACACCGAGCATTTCTGCCGTACCCGGCATCAATTGTGCCAGCCCGATCGCGCCTTTATGGGAGACAGCGTTCGGATTAAAGGCACTTTCCTGTTGCACGAGGCGTAAGAACAGGTCCTCGGGCACTCCGTTTCGCCGTGCAGCGGCGCGCGCGAGCTCAAGGTAGGGCCCGGAATACCCGCCGCGGTATGTCGGGATCACATCCGGACGCAGAGAATCCGGGCGCAGCCGGGCTGAGTGCTCATATTGCGTGGCAGCGCGAGTATCCAGGATACGGGTCTGAGATCGGAATAGCGATGCACGAGACTGCGTCGAAGCGCGCACCTCGGCCTCGGCGGGCACAGAAATCCCCGCAGCCCCCGTTACCGCGATCGCAAATACGGCTGAAACCGCCGACAGAACTCGCATGCATTGCCTCAACTTGTTTTGCGCGGGCACTATATGAAAAAAGACCTGGAAGGCCAAGCCGCACGTTTTTAACGATGTCTTTACCCTGCCGCGATGCTGTTCCAAGGTCACATAAATCCAAGCAGAGATTCGGGGGAAGCAGACATGGCAGGCTCGGTGAACAAGGTCATTCTTGTGGGCAATCTGGGGCGCGATCCCGAGGTGCGGACATTTCAGAACGGCGGCAAGGTGTGCAACCTGCGCATTGCGACGTCCGAAACATGGAAGGATCGCAACACCGGCGAGCGCCGTGAGAAAACTGAATGGCATTCGGTGGCTATTTTTTCCGAGCCGCTGGCGCGTATCGCGGAGCAATACCTGCGCAAGGGCTCGAAAGTTTATCTTGAAGGCCAGCTGGAAACCCGGAAATGGCAGGATCAATCCGGACAAGACCGCTACAGCACAGAAGTCGTTCTGAGGCCCTACAAAGGAGAGCTCACACTGCTTGACGGCCGTGGCGAAGGCGGCGGGATGGGAGGCGGCGGAGGTGGCGGTGGCTACGTTCCCGACCAGTCCAGCGGTTATGGCAGCGGCCAAGGCGATGGGTTCGGCGGTGGGGCCCCTGCCGGGGGCAGCGATCTTGAGGACGAGATCCCGTTCTGATCCAGCGCTTTTCTTGATGGAACGCTTTTGAACACGTCTGGCGTCCGGGGCGTCACAAGGGAGACGCTCTCAGGCGCGTTCTGCCAATGCGTCGCCCAGAACGCCCAGCACTGCATCGCCGGGCACATCGGCTGAAACGAACGCATCCCCGATGCCACGCGCAAGAATAAAGCGCAGCTGTCCATCGATCACTTTTTTATCCTGCCCCATCAATGCGAGAAGTGCGTCTGCGTCGGGCAGATCTCCGGGGATATCGCGCAGGTCCACTTTCATACCCATGCTGCGCAAATGCGCCCGTACCCGGCTGGGATCTTCCTGCGAGCAATGGCCAAGCCGCGCGGACAGTTCAAACGCCAGCGCGCACCCAATGGCGACACCTTCGCCATGCAAAAGCCGATCTGAATAGCCGGTCGCGGCTTCAAGCGCATGGCAGAAAGTGTGGCCGAGATTGAGCAGCGCGCGGTCTCCTTGCTCTGTCTCGTCCCGGACCACGATCTCTGCTTTCATCTCTACCGACCGGCGCACCGCCTTGACACGCGCGGCACTGTCGCCAGAGACAAGCGCCTCGCCATTCTGTTCCAGCCAGCCGAAAAACTCGGAATCCCCAAGCAAACCGTACTTCACCACTTCACCGTAGCCCGCAAGGAAATCCCGCGCGGACAAGGTTTCCAGAATAGCGGTGTCGGCCAGAACACGCTGCGGCTGATGAAACGACCCGATCAGATTTTTTCCATGCGCGGAGTTAATCCCCGTCTTGCCGCCGACAGAGCTGTCGACCTGCGCAAGAAGCGATGTCGGGATTTGCACGAAACCCACCCCGCGTCGAAGTACGGCTGCGGCAAATCCCGCAAGATCACCGATCACGCCGCCACCGAAAGCCACGATCAGGTCGCGACGCTCGACCTTCTCAGCGAGAAGCCAGTCCACCGCGCGCGAAAACTCAGACCAGCCCTTGGTTGCCTCTCCTGCCGGCAAAGCGAGGGCGGAAGAGGTTATGCCTTCGTCCGCGAGGCTGGCTTGCAGCCTCTCCAAATGCAGTGCGGCTACAGTCTCATCTGTGAGGATGGCGACATGCCGACGCGTGAGTAAAGGCGCAATACGCGCTCCTGCCTCGTCAAGCAGCCCGGGGCCGATTTCGACGTCATAGGCTCTCTCGCCCAACGCCACATGCACCGTTTCGCGCATCGTCTTACGCCTCTTTCAAACCCGAAAACTCGTGGCGCCCCATAGCAAGCAAGCCAAGGCAAAGCCAGACCTCATCCCTGCGAGGCCGCATCCGTCGCGCGCAACACGCCGGGGGTAGCAGCCAGTGCATTTCGCACGCGCCGCGCCATCTGTTCGATGCTCAACTCCGGGGCGGCCGGAACACGCAATTGCGCCTTGGCATAAAGGGGAACCCGGGCATTGTAGAGTTCACTCAAAGTCGCTTTGGGATCCTCGGTCAGCAACAGCGGCCGCGTCGTCTTGTGGCGGACACGGCTCCACAAAAGCTCCAGATCGGCATCAAGCCAGACCGAAACGCCATAGCGCCCGATAACTTCGCGGTTTCGTTCTGCCAGAAAGGCGCCACCACCTGTGGACAGAATGCCGGGCACGGACTGCAGAAGTCGGGTCAGCACTTCGGTTTCCCGATCCCGAAAAAAGGTCTCTCCATCTCGGGCAAAAATCTCAGCAATACTGGCGTTGGCCGCAGCCTCAATCTCCCGGTCACTGTCCAGGAACGGCACGCCAAGCAAAGCCGCAAGGGCGGTGCCGACGGCCGTTTTTCCAGCGCCCATCATACCGACAAGAACGACAGGTTTGCGTAGTTTCAAAGCCGCATCGGCTGAAACCTGCAACTCCTGCCCATTTTCGGAGCTTTGTGATACCATCCCCCTTGAATGGCGTGAAGCGTCAGGAAATACCATAAGTAAAACAACAAATCGGCAGTCAAACGAGAGGCGGGGGACCAAAACGTGGTCGGAAAACTCTTCATAGCACTTCTTGTGCTGATCCTTCTGGGCGCAGCCGGGCTCCTGGGATATGGCTATCTTGGTGATCTGAGCCCAGATGCCGAAGACACAACAATCCCTGTGGAATTGAATGAGAACTAAAGCGTGGAGTCTAGCTCTTTGCGTCACTGCGTGGTCTGTGCCCGCAGTCGCCCAAGAGAGCTCCGGCCAGCCGATGTCAGCCATCGACTGGTTGTCGGATGTTATTCAGACCGACCCGACCGAAACAGAAGCAGCGCCGGACATTACCGACAGTGCGACACCCGAAACGATCGAGATCGCACCGCTTGGTCAAACGGCAATTGACGCAGTCGGACTGTTGCCATCGACCGTTGTTGGTCTGCCTTCGGACTTTTGGGGACCAACACCCTCGGAAACGCTTGCGCGGCTGATGCGCGCTCAGGGCCCGGAGCTCAACCAACCTGCCCGGCGGTTGCTTAAGCGCATTCTGCTAGCCGAACTTGATCCCCCGGTGGATGCAGACACAAGTCACGCCCTTTTTCTCGCCCGCGTCGACACGCTTCTCGCAATGGGCGCGCTCGAAGATGCTCAGGCGCTTGTCGAGCGCGCGGGCGTGACCGCCGACCCGGACGTCTTTCGCCGTTGGTTCGATATCTCTCTCCTGCGGGAGACAGAGAGCCGAGCCTGCGCAGCGCTGCGCGCCACACCAGATGTCGCGCCTACTTTTTCTGCCAGGATCTTTTGTCTTGCCCGAAACCGCGACTGGCCGGCAGCCGCTCTCAGTCTCGAAACCGCCCGTGCGCTGGGCGCTGTATCGGAGGCAGAAGCCGCACTTATGGAACGTTTCCTGGATCCTGTAGAGTTTGAGGACGAGCCTTTTCCACCGCTTCAACGTCCGATCACGCCGCTGGACTACCGGATGCGCGCGGCCCTCGGCGAAGCGCCACCGGCGGCATCCCTGCCGCTGGCCTTCAACCATGCGCTTCTTACCGACACTCATGGCTGGAAGACCCGGCTCGAAGCTGCAGAGCGGCTGGCACGCGCCGGCGGCATTTCCCCACGCGCACTCTTTGCCATTTATCTGGAGCGCGACCCGGCCGCATCGGGCGGACTTTGGGACCGAGTGGCACATCTGCAGGCATTCGATATAGCACTGCTTGCGAATGATCCCGAACGCATCGCGCAAACGCTGCCACGCGCCGCAAACTCGCTGGCTGAGGCCGGACTTTTTGAGGCGTTCGCCGAGGTTTACGGCACTCAGGTGGCACGCCTGGATTTGCCTGGTGAGGCCGGCGATGTCGCACAAATGATGGTTCTTCATACCTCTTATGCAGAGGCCTACGCGCCGCGTTTCACGAACCCGCTCTACGCCGCGCTTGCCCAGGGAGAAGGCGCCGTCGAACTTGCCGAGACACCACTTCAGTCTGCAGTCGCCGCGGCCTTTGTCGTCCGTCAGGGCCCACTTCCCCTGCCCTATGAGGACCTTGTTTTGCAAAACCGGTCAGGCGAAGCGACACTGCGGGCTCTACGTGCACTTAGAACTGCACAGCCGGACCCGAATGATGCCGAAACAGCCTTGCGCGTCTTACGGCGGCTGGGCTTTGAGTCCTCTGCCCGCGCGATTGCACTCGCCCTTGTCAGTCAGGATGCCGGCGCATGAGCGGCTACCAGATTGACGCATTTCTCGAAGCGCAGGCCGCAGAACTCAACGCGTCTGAAAATACGCGCCTCGCCTATGCGCGCGACTTAATCGATTTTTCTGCGTTCCTAGAAAGACAAGGGGCAGATCTGGTAAACGCAGAGCGCAATGAGATTGAGGCTTATTTGATCCGCTGCGAAGCTGAGGGGCTGGCACGCTCCACACGCGCCCGCAGACTTTCCGCGTTAAAACAGTTCTTTCGTTTCGCTTATGAAGAAGGCTGGCGACAGGACAACCCGACGTCGCAGATCAAGGGCCCCGGCCGGGCAAAGCACCTTCCGAACACACTGGCTCAGGACGAAGTCGACGCCCTGCTGGCGGTCGCCCGAACGCATGGCCGTTCCGAACTTGAGCGCGCCCGCAATACCTGCTTGCTTGAGCTGCTCTACGCGACGGGATTGCGGGTCAGCGAATTGGTCGGACTGCCCGCGGCAGCAGTGCGCGGCAATCCCGAAATGATTCTTGTGCGCGGCAAAGGTGGCAAGGAGCGTATGGTGCCTCTCTCGACGTCGGCGCGAACAGCGCTTCTCGCTTGGCTGACGGCCCGCGACAGCCGCGAAAGCGCGGCGCTCGCACAAGGCAAACCTGCGTCGCGGTTTCTCTTTCCATCTCACGGGAAGGCAGGACACCTGACCCGGCACCGCTTCCATACTTTGATCAAAGAGCTCGCTCTTGCCGCAAACCTCGATCCGGCGAAAATTTCGCCGCACACACTCCGCCACGCTTTTGCGACGCATCTATTGGCGAACGGAGCTGATCTAATGTCTATTCAGGCGCTTTTGGGCCATGCAGACGTCTCGACAACGGAAATTTACACCCACGTTCTTGACGCACGTCTCAAAGAGCTTGTTCTGACGCACCACCCGCTTGCGACTGCTGACTAAACCGCCCGTCGAAGTGGCAAGGGCAAAACATCTTCTGACGGCCAGATGCCCGTTTCAAGAGCTCGATGGTAGCCCTGCACAAGGCGCGCGTGCTCCATCGCTTTAACAGTCGGCGCAGGGTCGTAGACCAGACGATGAATGACGATCCGCCCTGTCGCATCAAGCGTCGCATAGCGCGTCTCTGGCCGCCCATCGTGGGGTGGCAAGCCGACAACGCCTGCGTTCAGCCAAGTGACGGAGCCAATTTGGCGCTGGAAAGCGAGGCCGCAGTGTCCCGCGACAACCACATCGATCTCGCCTACTTCTTGTTCTATATACTTAATTTCGTCATTGAATTCATCATCACTCCCGCTTGGCCACAAAAAGCGCGAGATGTTTCGAACACCACCGTGAATGACCGCGATACGGCGCCCGGTATGTGTGAATACGGCCATGTCAGGGACCTGGGCCATCTCGGTAAGCGCGTCGCCTGAGAGACTTCGTTGTGCGTGGTCATACCATCCTTTTGACAGTAAATCGCACGTCGTGCCTTCCTCAAAACCACAGCCACACCCCTGAGCCCGCGCTGCGAGCTGCCTTTCACAGTTTCCCGCGACAACAATGCCCCCAGCTTTTGCAACAAGCGCCCACGTTGCCTCCGCATCGGCGCCATATGCAACCACATCGCCGGTGCATACGCGGTTGCTCAAGGGGATGCACTGTTCATCTGCCAGCATCAGAAGGGCCTTGGTCGCCGCTAGATTTGAGTATGGTCCTCCGTAAAGCAGAACCGTGCCGGACAGTTGCCCTAAATCCCGAATGACCATCGCTGCCGCCCGCTTATCTTGAACAGCGCCAGCTCTATCCCCATAACTTGGCCAAGCAAAGGGAAAGCGAACACGCTGATGGACACAACTCTGTTTGATACGGCCTTCTGGGTCTCAGTCGGGGTCATCGCTGTGCTTCTATGCTGCTCGGGGTTCTTCTCCGGATCGGAAACCGCGCTCACCGCTGCGTCGCGCGGGAAGCTGAAGTCTATGGCCGACAAAGGCGACAAGGGCGCCGAACGCGCGCTTGAGCTCAAGGAAGACAACGAGCGCCTGATTGGCGGCATTCTTCTGGGCAACAATCTTGCCAACATCCTGGCCACTTCGCTTGCAACAGCGGTCTTTACCAAAGTCTTTGGCGCAAATGGCGTGGCCGTTGCGACGCTGGTGATGACTGCTTTGGTGCTGATCTTCGCCGAGGTGCTTCCAAAGACTTATGCGATTACAAAACCAGAAACCGCGTCGGCCCGCGCTTCTGGCCTCGTCCGCGTTGTGATTGCGGTTCTTGCTCCGCTCGTGGCCGCAGTTCGTGTCATTGTGCGCGGTGTTCTGCGGATCTTTGGCGTTCGTATCGAAGCCGGGGCAAATATGCTCTCGGTCCGGGAGGAAATCGAAGGCGCACTGAGGATCGGCCATTCGGAAGGAGAAGTGGAAAAGGAACATCGCGATCGTTTGCTGGGCGCGCTGGATCTGAACGAACGCACTGTGGAAGAGATCATGCTGCACCGTTCAAAGATCGAGATGATCGATGCCGAAAATCAGGTCGATGTGATCCTCAGCCAGTGTCTGGAAAGCCCGCATACGCGCTTGCCTGTCTTCCGCGATGATCCTGAGAACATCATCGGCGTTATCCACGCAAAAGATCTGAGCCGTGCGATGGACAAACTCATTCGCGGGCCCGATGCCTCGGCCAAGGCGTTGGAGGATTTCCAGGTGATGGACGTGGCCATGAAGCCGTACTTCATACCAGAAACCACGACTCTGGATGAACAGATGAAAGAGTTTCTGCGCCGCCGGACCCACTTCGCACTGGTCGTCGATGAGTATGGAGACCTTCAAGGTCTGCTGACCCTTGAGGACATTCTGGAAGAAATCGTGGGTGAGATCACTGATGAATTTGACCCCGATGCCGACCACCCGGTGCGCTCCACCGACGACGGCAATTTCGTGGTCGATGGAGCTATGACCATCCGGGACCTGAACCGGGCAACCGACTGGTCTTTGCCAGATGAAGAAGCCAATACGGTTGCCGGTCTGGTCATTCACGAAGCACAGATGATCCCGACAGTGGGTCAGTGCTTCAGCTTCCACGGATTCCGCTTCGAGGTCGCCGCGCGCAAAGATAACCGCCTGACAAAACTCAAGATTCGCCCGCTTGAAACCGCCGAGCCTAGCGCGCCTTGAACAGCCCCCCAAGAATACCGCGTACGATGCGACGCCCCGTCGTGCCGCGCATTTCCTTAATCACAGCGCTGGTCAACGCTTCGGTCAGACTGTCGTCCCGACGGGTCTTGCGTGAACTGGATCTGGATACACGGGTACCGGAGTAGCGACGCGCCGACCGGTATTCGCGTTCTGCCATCGCCAGCTCTTCCTCCTCTTCTTCTGCCTTTTGGGCGGCCTCTGCAGCTTCCGCTGCGCGAGTGGCGAGTATCTCGTAGGCTGATTTGCGGTCGAGCGCTGCCTCGTATTTACCGGCAACCGGAGAACTGGCCATCACCCCCTTGCGCTCCAACTCTGATATGGGGCCCAGTTGTGAGCATGGCGGTCGGATCAGAGTTCGCATTGCCATGCCAGGCACAGCTTTGCGTTCCAGCAAGGACGTGACCGCTTCACCGGTACCAACCTCCCGAATGGCGGTTTCGATGTCGAGATCAGGATTGTCGCGATAGGTCTGAGCAGCGGCTTTCAAGGCTTTGCGGTCGCGTGCCGTGAACGCCCGCAATGCGTGCTGCACGCGGTTGCCAAGCTGCCCCAGCACGTCTTCCGGAATGTCATCGGGGTTCTGGGTGATAAAGTAGATCCCCACCCCCTTTGACCGGATCAGGCGCGCCACTTGCTCCACCTTGTCGACCAGTGCCTTCGGGGCATCATCGAACAGCAAATGCGCTTCATCGAAAAAGAAGACGAGCTTCGGTTTGTCTGGATTTCCCACTTCGGGCAAAGTCTCGAAGAGCTCCGACAAAAGCCACAACAGGAAGGTCGCATAAAGCCGAGGCGCGCCCATCAGGCGATCGGCGGCAAGAATGTTAATCTGGCCCCGACCATCGGTGTTTGTCCGCATCATATCGGTCAGCTCGAGTGCCGGCTCTCCGAAAAGGCGGTTTGCGCCCTGGTTCTCCAGAACCATTAACCTGCGCTGGATTGCACCGATCGATTGCACCGAAATATTTCCATAACGCAGGCTGAGCTGACCGCGATTTTCACCGAGCCAGACAAGCAGCGCCTGCAGGTCCTTGAGGTCGATAAGCAGCAACTCCTGCTCGTCAGCGACCCGAAAAGCAATGTTCAGAATGCCCTCCTGCGCCTCGCTCAGTTCCAGCAACCGGCTCAAGAGCAAGGGACCGACCTCTGCGACAGTGGTACGTACGGGGTGCCCGGCCTCTCCGAATAAATCCCAGAACGTCACAGGGAAGCCATCGTAGGAATAACTGTCTGCGATGCCGATGGTTTTGGCACGGTCCATAAACGGCGCATGCAGTTTGGAGCCGTCACTTCCGGATTTGGTCAGTCCGGAGAGATCACCTTTCACATCCGACAGAAAAACCGGGACACCTTTGGCGGAAAAGCCTTCAGCCAAGATCTGCAAAGTGACCGTTTTACCTGTGCCTGTCGCCCCTGCGATGAGGCCATGCCGGTTGGCGGTATCGAGACGCAGGTACTGAGGCGTTGCGTAGTCTTGTCCCGCTCCTCCAACGAAAATCATATCTTCTAGATGCACAGGTTTTCCTTCTTGGTCCGGCGTCAATCGACAGCACCATACATCGTTAACGTTTACCTGCTAGCTTACAAAAACCCATCGGACGCTTGTGCCCGGTGGGATCTACTTCCTCCCTGTCAGACTGACCGCGCCGTGAGGCGCGGTTTTTTTCTTTTAATTTGGCAAATTTGTGAGTTTTGAGTGCTTGACCGCTGCGACAGAAGGTCTTAGCGTCCCGGTCAATAAGTCGGCCAGTCCGACAGGGAGCAATAAAGAAAAAAGGGTCTGCCTGCAGGCCCTTTTTTTATGCCTGCGATCTCCGGTCCGGAGCGTTTGCCCGAAACAGTCGACACCAGCCTCCAAATCGCGCCTGACACCGTTTAGTGTCCGTGCTAGGCAACAGGCCAATACAAATCAATCGAGAGGAACCCGAGCAGATGATTCCGTTCTCACTCCACACCAGTCGCTTTAGCGCGGTCGTCTTCGCATTGGTCTTGGGCGCGCTTCCTGCAGCCTCGCCGGCGCAGGATACATCCACCGGTGACGCGCCTGCCGCCAGCGCCCAGCCGACGCAACCCGCACAACCGCCACAGCCATACTTTAAAGAAGATGTCGGCGACTGGCGCATCCGCTGCGTAGGCTCGCCTGTCGAAGGCCAGCCAGATGTTTGCCAGCTTTATCAGTTGCTTCGCGACTCCAACAACAACCCGGTGTCGGAATTTACAATCCTGCCCTCGCCCGATGGACCGGAGCAAGGCGTTCTGGCAACGATCGTGACGCCGCTTGAAACACTTCTGACCCCAGGCCTGCGCCTGTCGATTGACGACGGCCCAGAACAGGCTGTTCCCTTTACATGGTGCAACAATGTGGGGTGCTACGCGCGCTTCAACCTGTCACCACCGGACGTAGAAGCGCTCAAATCCGGTATTGAAGCAAAGATTGCGATTACGCCTTTGTCGGCTCCGAACCAGCAGGTTCAGCTTACCTCGTCATTGCGCGGTTTTACACTCGCACTTGCTTCGGTGACCCCAGAGTAACCAGTCATCGCCGGGCGCCTTCGGGCGCCCGCACTTTCAGGCCGCTTTGCGCAACGCCAGGACCGCGTTGAGGCCACCGAAGGCAAAAGCGTTCGACAAAACCACATCCACTTTTGCCTCGCGCGCCTCGTTCGGTACGACATCCAGAGCGCATTCCGGGTCTGGTTCCTCGTATCCGATCGTCGGCGCGATTACGCCGTCCTTGAGAGCCATAACGCAGGCAAGAAGCTCAACAGCCCCCGTGCCACCAATCAAATGGCCATGCATGGACTTGGTCGAAGATATCATCAACTTGTTGGCATGCTGTCCAAGCGCATCAGCCACAGCCGCGCATTCGGTCTTATCATTGGCGGCTGTCCCTGTTCCGTGGGCGTTGATATACCCCACTTCCGCGGCATTCACGCCGGCATCCGCGATGGCATTTGAAATGGCGCGCGAGGCCCCCTGCTTCGACGGCATCACAATATCCGCAGCGTCCGAGGTCATCGCAAAACCAATTACCTCCGCGAGAATCTCAGCACCTCGCGCCTTGGCATGCTCATATTCCTCGAAAATGAAAATCGCTGCGCCCTCGCCCTGAACCATGCCGTTGCGATTGGCGCTGAAAGGACGGCAGGCGTCTTTCGACATCACGCGGAGCCCTTCCCATGCCTTAACTCCACCGAAGCACAGCATCGATTCAGACCCACCCGTGACCATGACCTTGCTGAGCCCCGAGCGCACAAACTGAAAAGCCTGTCCCATCGCATGGTTTGAACTGGCGCAGGCGGTGGCGACGGTAAAGCTCGGGCCCTTGAGATTGTGTTCCATGGAGATGTGGCTTGCCGCTGCATTGTTCATCAGCTTTGGCACAACAAAGGGGTGAACACGGTTCTTCCCTTCCTCATAAACCGCCCGGTAGTTATCGTCCCACGTGTTCACGCCTCCGCCCGCAGTGCCCAGCACAACGCCAGACTTTGCGGCGAGTTCACCGGAAAAGCTTAAACCTGCCTGCGCAATGGCCTCGGCCGCGGCGAGCAGCGTAAATTGCGTGAAACGGTCGTAAAGCGCGATCTGCTGGCGGTTGAATGCGGCCTCGGGGTCATAGTTTTTAACCTGCCCACCGATACGAATGGACAGCCTGTCGACATCCCTGAACTCAAGCTCCGAAATGCCACAGCGACCTTCGCGCAGCGCTTCCAGGGTCTGTGGAACGTTGTTGCCAAGAGCGTTGATCGTCCCCTGTCCGGTAATAACGACGCGGTGCACCCTCAGGCGCCTTTCTGGTCAGCAACAAGACCTTCCACAGCTTTGATAATTGCGGCCACACTCGAAATGTCGAAGTCGCTTTCCGTGGGGTCGTTGGCGTTGAATGGAACCTGGATATCGAAAGCTTCTTCAATAGCGAAAATTGACTCAACCAAGCCAAGGCTATCGATGCCCAAGTCCTCCAGGGTCGACTCCATCTTAATATCCGATGGCTCCAGAACTGCCTGATCTGCAATAATCTGAACGATCTGGTCCTTTATCGACTCCGACATCGCACCCTTCCTTACCGCCCGTTTGTCCCGGCTGGCGGTGGCTTAATCGCTCTTGCCCAATTTGGAAACTGCTTTCTTCAGTTCCGCGACCTGATCAAAGAGTCGCGGCAGCCTGCGAAGCGCCTTGTAGGTTTCAACCTGCGTGTCCATTTTCGTTGCCGGATATCCCCACAGAACGCGGCCCGCAGGCGCGTTTGACGCAATCTTGCTGCCTCCACCCGCAATGACATCATCGCCTATGGTGATATTGTCGTTCACCCCGACATGCCCCCCCAGAACCACCCGATTTCCAAGACGTGACGAGCCGGCAACGCCGGACATACCTGCCATCAGGCAATCCTCGCCCAGTTGCGCATTATGCCCGATCTGGGTGTGGTTATCGAGCTTGCACCCGCGACCGACGATCGTGTCGCGGATCGTACCCCGATCGATGCAAGCATTCGCGCCGACTTCAACATCATCCCCGATGGTGACCGATCCAAGCGAATGAATACGTGTCCAGCTCTGGTTCTGCGCCTCTCCTCGGACACCGACGGTTTCGCGGACTTCTTCCACGGCAGATTTCTCTGGCGTCACAAAAGAAAACCCGTCCGCGCCGATGGAAGCATTATGATGGGCGGTAAAGCGGTCTCCGATGCGGGCATAAGCGCCGATGCGGACACCAGCATAAAGCAACACATCCGCTCCGAGCTGCGCCATCTCCGCCACCGAGACGTGGGACGCGATCCGTGCACGGGCGCCGATGCGGACACCTCTGCCGATCACCACATAGGGACCAACGGCTGCTCCGTCTCCTATTTCCGCACTCGCGTCGATAATCGCCGTGGGATGGATACCAGGCGCAATCTCGGGGCCGGGGTCAAGCAACTTGGTGAGACCAGACATGGCATATCGCGCACGCGCGACAAGAACTGCGCCTTTGAGCCCGTACTCCTGCCACGGTGCATCTGCAGATAAAAGCGCCGCGCGTGCGGACCCTTTTGGAAGGTCAGCCGCGAATTTCGGGTCGAGCGCCATAGCAAGCTGATCCGGACCCGCCATAGCGGGCTCTGCAGCGCCCTGGATAGTCAGCGACGTATCTCCGACGGCCTGCGCATTCAACGCCTCGGCGATCTTTGCAAGCGTGTGGCCCATAACTGCTTCCTTGCTGACCGACATATGCTCCGCCAGATACGGAGCCTCTGCCGACCAACGGTTTAGCTGTCAAAAGACGGCAAGGCCACCCCGGCCTCGGAAAGCGCTTTCCAGATCTTTGCGTCGCGCCCATAGATATCGCGGCGGTACTGAATCTGACCTTTAGCGGGCGCAAAGGCGGTCTGGTAGTACAAATGAACTGGCAGCGGGTTGTCCAGATAGACCCAAGTCTCCTTGCCCGTCGCGAGGGTTGACTTGAACGCGCCGACTGGATCGGCCTCCTGATCTGACAGGAGCTCGTAAGCAAAGTCGAACGGATCTGCGACCCGCACACAACCATGCGAATACGCACGGGTCTCGCGGCCAAAAAGCGATTTGGCGGGCGTGTCGTGCAGATAGATGTTGTGCTCGTTCGGGAACATGAATTTCACCAGCCCCAGCGCATTAGACCGCGACGGTGGCTGCTTAATATCGAACGGGAAGTTGCGCGGAGTAAATTGTGCGAAATCAAGCCCATCCCGGCTGACCGTGCGGCCGGAAGCATCCACCAGCCTCAAATAGCTGTGGGCGTTCGGATCGCTTTGGAACTTTGGCAGGTACTCCTTGGTCGCAATGGACCGGGGGACATTCCATGTCGGGTTGATCACCATGTGATCCATCTCGTCCGAAAACTCTGGCGTGCGCCGATCAGACGTGTTTTTGCCGACAACAACCCGCGTCCGGAACACCTCCTCCTCATCCTCGATCACACGTGCATGAAAATCGGCAATGTTGACCATGATCCGGCGATCGCCAAGCTCACGGTTCATCCACCGTTCACGTTCGAGCCCCACCAATACCGACTTCAAACGATCCCTTGCGGACACGTTGACCTCCTGCAAGGTGACCTTCGCCGCAACCCCATCCTGAGCAAGCCCGTGATCGGCCTGGAACCGGATGACTGCAGCTTCGAGGGCATCGTCAAACTCGGCCCGCGCCGTCGGGGCGAGATAGCCCATCCGGATCAGGCGGTTGCGCAAAGCGACAACCCGCGAGCCGCTGTCACCGAGCTCCAGTTTTCCGCCGGGCACCGGTTCACCCCATCCCCCCTTGGCTATAGAGCGCTGAAGATCCAGCCGCGCCTTCATAAGCCGCGTATACCGCGTGCCCTGAGGCGGCAGAGATTCCATCAAAAGCACCGGATCGGCCTCGGCGCTCGCAAGCAGCAAGTCTCCGATCGGCTGGCGCGGTTGTGCGCGTACTATGCCCTCGTCAACTTTCGACGCAACAAGGGCGCCACCATGCACATCCTGCGCATAATCCAAGAACATCCGGGCAGCGGCGACTTCGGCAAAACCGCGTGTTCTTTCTGAAGTTGCATCAGCAAACACGGTTATCAGAGCTGCCGCATCGTATCGCTCTGCAGGTAAACCGTGCAATGGCGCATGCTCCAGTGCACGCAGCAATGCCGCACGTCGCATCACACCGTTCGGTGCAGTCCAGATCGCCGCAAAGTTACGATCTACATAGAACTCGAGAATATCGGTGTTGTCTGCCGCCGCTTCTGCGATCGCCTGCCGAAAGGCAAAGCTTTCTGCACGGGCTGACGAGACAGAGCAAAGCACCAAAAGGGCACTGAATAAGAGACCGAATGCGCGGGCCTTCGGTCTAAAAGTCACGAACATCCTGAATACTCCCAAGTGGAACTCACGCCTCGTTGATCAAACCACAAAATGCGCGTGAATGGCAAAAACATGACTGTGAACAGTCGTTTTTTTCGCCCAAAAGCGCGGCGCATACGCAACGCTTTCGACAGTGCACCTGTGCCACAGTTAGGCAGAAAACCGCTCAAAAACACTGCAACTGCCCCGATTCAGAGCACCTTGCTTGGCGTTCACATTTTTTTGTGTATTTTCCCCGACATCTGGGGATGAACATTTTTGAGAGGTCGCAGCAAGCGACCCGGGGTTATGGGGCAAGAACCTATGAGCGACTCGGCAAGTATCCGCCTGAGCAGGCGTGGTATACTTACAGCATTTGCGGCTTCCGCCATCACCGCCGCACCCATCACAGCCAACGCGTTCGGCTTTCTAAGAGGTGCCGGAGATATACGTCGGTTGAGTATGCACTCTGGCCGCACGGGCGAAAGAATTGACACAATTTACTGGGTCGAGGGGGACTACATCCCCGAAGCAATGAAGGAAATCAACACCTTCATGCGAGACTGGCGCAGTGACTCTGTGGCAAGCATCGACCGGCGTACGATTGATATCATGGCGGCTGCGCACAACCTTCTCGATACAGACGAACCCTATCTTCTTCTGTCGGGTTACCGTAGTCCTCAAACCAACGCGATGCTGCGCTCCAAATCCCGCGGCGTCGCCCGAAACTCTTTGCACATGAAAGGTCAGGCGGCAGATCTGCGTCTGGGGTCCCGTTCTGTCAGGCAGATGGCTGCGGCTGCAGCGGCCTGCAGAGCCGGAGGCGTCGGCTCCTACTCCCGTTCGAGCTTCGTGCATATGGATTGCGGCCCAATCCGTACCTGGGGCCGCTGACGCCCTCCTGATTTTTTTCGGCGACCATCCCAAACACTCGCCATTCGAAAGCGCCCTGCAATTTCCGCGGGGCGTTTTCATGTTTGCAAGCCATTAATTGAAAAGAATCATTTGGGGTTTTCCAGCGACTCGCACTACCGTCCCTGCATGCCATTTCCGAAGGCAAAAGGGCACTCACCCGGAAGGAGGGCCCGAAACAGGAGGGATTTCATGAATTTTCTAAAGCCAAGCAGATTGGCGCATCTCACGCTGGCGGTTGGGCTTGCGCTCACCGGTCAGGTCGCTGCGCAAGACAACGACAGGCCGAACATTCTCGTCATATGGGGCGATGATGTCGGCCAATCGAATATTTCCGCCTACACCATGGGCATGATGGGCTACACCACGCCGAACATCGACCGTATCGCTGAAGAAGGTATGATCTTCACCGACTACTACGGGGAACAGTCCTGCACAGCGGGCCGGTCTTCCTACATCATGGGACAGTCGGTGTTCCGCACGGGTCTGTCCAAGGTCGGGTTACCGGGTGCTGAAGAAGGCATGCAAGTCGAGGATCCGACCATCGCCGGGTTGCTTAAAGCACAAGGTTACGCAACCGGTCAGTTTGGAAAAAACCACCTGGGCGACAAGGATGAACATCTTCCCACAAACCACGGTTTTGATGAGTTTTTCGGAAATCTCTACCACCTGAACTCAGAAGAGGAACCCGAAAACGAGGATTACCCAGGTGATGCATTGCTGCCTGACGGCCGCACCTTCCGTGAAGCCTATGGGCCCAGAGGGGTCATAAGATCGTCAGCTGACGGGCAGATCGAAGATACCGGCCCCCTGACCAAGCTGCGCATGGAAACGGTCGACGATGAAACGGTGGCGGCCGCCATAGACTTCATCCGGCGCCAGGAAGATGCCGGAGTGCCCTGGTTTGTCTGGTGGTCAGGCACTCGGATGCACTTCCGCACCCATGTCGGAGAGGACATGCGCCAACAAGCCAACGAGATCGTCGGCAAAAAGGTCGATGAATACACCGCAGGAATGATTGAGCACGATTTGCATATCGGGCAGTTTCTTGACCTGCTTGATGAACTTGGGATCTCGGACAACACGATCGTTCACTACTCGACCGACAACGGTCCGCATATGAACACCTGGCCGGATGCCGCGATGACGCCGTTCTGGGGGGAGAAAAACACTCAATGGGAAGGCGGATGGCGCGTACCATCGATGGTGCGCTGGCCGGGGCTGATCGAACCGGGTTCGGTGTCCAATACGATCATGCATCACATGGACTGGCTCCCCACTTATCTCGCGGCTGCAGGCCGCCCGACGGTAAAGGAAGAACTTCTTGACGGGATCACCGTTGCTGAGGTTGGCGGGGGGCGCGACTATCGTGTGCACCTCGACGGGTATAACTTCCTGCCTTACTTCGCCGGAGAAGTCGACGAAGGCCCGCGTCAGGAAATTTTCTATTTCACGGACGATGGCGATCTCGCGGCGCTCCGCTTTCAAGACTGGAAAATCACGTTTCTGGAACAGAAGGCATGGGCCACCCTCCGCGCCTGGATGGAACCTTTGACACCGTTGCGGGTACCGCTGATCACGAACCTGCGGCGCGATCCGTATGAACGCGCTTATCGGACATCGAACACCTACTATGACTGGTTGCTCGATCGTGCGTATATGCTTGTTCCTGCGCAGCAATACGTGGGCCAGTTCCTTGCCACGTTTGCCGAATACCCGCCGCGCCAGGAAGCCGCGTCCTTCAGCCTCGACAAAGTCATGGAAACGCTGAGTGATCCGGGTGGCGCGCAGTAGCGCTTCTAACGCAGAACGCAGGGGCCTTGCACGTTGCAAGGCCCTTTCCAATTCATCATGGGATATTTCTTGATGCGAACCTTACTGACCGCGCTCGTCCTTTGTTTTGCGGGTCTTCCCTCCTGGGCAGACCCCCTGCCCTCCTGGGCGGACACTGATACCAAAGCTGCAATCCTCGATTTCGTGGGGCGTGTAACGGACCCGGCCTCCCCGGATTATGTGACTCCTGCTGACCGGATCGCGACCTTCGACAACGACGGCAACCTGTGGGCGGAACAGCCCGTCTATTTTCAGTTAATCTACGCGCTTGACCGCCTGAAGGAGAAGGCTGCAGCCGACCCGGCGATTCTGACCAGCGACACCCTCAAAGCCGCTGCCGAAGGAGATATGGAAGCCGTCGCTGAGGCCGGTGACGAAGGACTGCTGGAAATCCTTGCCGTCAGCCATTCCGGCATGTCGGTCGAAGACTTCCAGGCCGATGTCTCAGCCTGGCTGGAAAGCGCCCGCCATCCGACCACCGGCATGGCCTATGACGACATGGTCTATCAGCCGATGCTGGAGCTCTTGAGCTATCTGCGCGATAAGGGGTTTCAGACCTGGATCGTCTCTGGCGGCGGGGTGCATTTCGTGCGCGCCTTCGCGGAACAGGCCTACAACATCCCGCCCGAGCAGGTGGTCGGCAGCACGACCCCCACGGAGTACGTAGATGGGAAGGTCATGAAGCTGCCCGGGATTGAGTTTGTCGACGACAAAGCCGGCAAGCCCGTGGGCATCGACAGCCGCATCGGCAAACGTCCGATCTTTGCCAGCGGGAATTCTGACGGTGATTTCGCCATGCTCGAATATGTCACCGGCGGCGACGGCCCCAGCTTCGGCATGCTCCTGCATCACACAGATGCAGATCGTGAATTCGCCTATGACCGCGACGGGCATGTTGGTGTTCTGAACCGTGGTCTCGATGAAGGGCCGGCGCGTGGTTGGGTGATTGTCGACATGGCGAAGGACTGGGAGCAGGTTTTTCCAGAGTAAGACTGCCATCCGGTGGTGCTGTCCGGGCAGTGCGTCCTCCGCCGTCGAGACCAGCGAAACAAGGAGGCAACGCCTACTGGCTGTCGCGGATTGCCAGGTAGGCGTGACGGAAGCGCTGGTGCGCATCCTGAAACGCGTTTTGCAGATCTGCGACGGGTTCGATTTCGGCCGATGTCTCTGCCGGTTGTATAGCGAGTTCTGGCGGGATGCCGGTGGCAGCAATCATGCCCAGACGCGCTGCGCCGAGCGCCGCGCCGAATTCGCCAGAAACTGGCTTCTGTAGCGGAACACCGAACAAGGTTGCGATCGCCTGCACCCAATAGTCTGACGCGCTGCCGCCACCAATTGCGAAAAGCCTTTCGAATTCTGCACCAGTCGCTTCTAGAGCGTCAAAGCTGTCACGCAGCGCGAAAGCAACGCCCTCGACGACTGCGCGCGTCAAGTCTTCGCGCGCAGTGCTCGCCGACAGCCCGGTGAAACTGCCGCGAATTCCAGCGTCGTTATGGGGCGTGCGTTCGCCGGAAAGATAGGGAAGAAATCGAACTTTCCCAGGCTCTTGCAGGAGGTCGCCAAGCGCGCGCGTCATGTCCGAGGGCGCTTGGCTCGTAATTCCGGCAAGCCAGTTCAGACTGTCGGTCGCCGACAACATAACGCCCATCTGGTACCAACGGTCGGGTACGGCATGACAAAAAGTGTGTACGGCGGTTTCGGGGGCTGGTGTGTACCCGTCTCGAGCGGTCAGCAAGACGCCCGATGTCCCGAGCGACACAAATCCTTGACCTTCCTGCAAAGCGCCAATCCCGCAAGCCGCGGCGGCGTTGTCACCTGCGCCACCTGCCACGACGACAGGTCCCTTTAGTCCCCAGGCGCGCAGGAGACTGCCGCGCAGCTCGCCCGCAACCTCGCAGCCTTCAACGAGCCCGGGCATCTGATCGTGTTTCATGTTGCCGGCCTGCAGAAGCTCGCCGGACCAATCTCGCGCACCGACATCCAACCAGGATGTGCCCGAGCTGTCGGACATATCGGATACAAAAATGCCGGTCAGATAGTAATTTAGATACGCTGCGGGCAGAAGAACTCTAGCGACAGCGCTGTGGATTTCCGGCTCGTGGGCGCGCACCCATTCCAGCTTGGGTGCCGTGAACCCGGGAAAAACGATGTTACCCGAGAGCCGACGCACATCTGCTTTGGCGTCCAGTCGCGCGGCCTCTTCATGGGCTCGGGTGTCATTCCATAAGATACAAGGCCTTAAGACATCGCCCTGCGCGTCCAGGAGCGTGGCACCATGCATGTGACCTGCAACACCTATGCCGCTTAGCTCTGCAAATTCAGGAAAGCGTCCGGACATCTCGGCGATGGCACCTTCCAAAGCACTGATCCAGTCCGCTGGGTTTTGTTCTGACCAACCCGGCTCAGGATGGGACAGGCCATAATGTCTTTCGGTTGCACCAATGGGACGACCCTCCTCGCTGACCAACAAAGCCCGCAACCCGGATGTTCCAAGGTCAATCCCAAGATATGACATTCAAAAGTCCCCTCCCAATACGACTGCTGTGCGCAGAAGACGCTGTGCTCTCGACCTATCGTATTTGCCATGGTCTCGGAAACCGTCATGATGAGGCAATGCTCCACGCCCCCCTACGAAAGGTCATGAGCAGACCTCTTGCAGGCACCCCAAGTGGGGCCGGATAAATCGTGTTGCCGCGCACCCGAGTTTGCGTCGGCGCGTGTTTGCCCTTTGTGTTCGGTTTCCCGTTCCGGAACGATTTTTCGCCTGGCGAGTGGACGCCCAGCACCGAAGCCTCCGGCCTCCGCAACTGCGCCTGGCGTTCTTGTGTTCTGAAGAGCAGACGTTGTGAGTTCTACAGTCCGCCCCGACAGACAGCCCAGAACGCAGTCCCGCGCGTTGTGAAAATTAGAGGGGAGCGCTGGCTTGGCCAAAACACTCAATTCAAAATCCAAAATCCAAGCCTGTGTAACCGGTGGCGCACCCGAGAGGATTCGAACCTCTGGCCTCTGCCTTCGGAGGGCAGCGCTCTATCCAGCTGAGCTACGGGTGCCTGAGCTGCCGTATACGCAGTTTGCCAAAGGCTCGCAACTGACTTTGTCCAATGGGCGGCCTTGTGCGATACCGCGTCTGTGTTAGCCTTTATCACCCAAGTCCTAGGCAGATCAGTGCGGTTTATTCTTCTTCTTTTTTCACTTTGCCTGATTGCCGGCGCATCGGCAGCGCAAACTGACACATCCTTTAACCTCGAAGAGCTCGCAGCAACACTCAGGCCCGACGAACCGACCCCGGTCCGGGCCGGAATTTACGTGACACAGATCACCGATGTGAACCAGAAAGAGGAAAACTACACGATCGTTGTGGACACAAGATACGAATGGAACGAGCCAAAGCTTGCCTTCGATCCCAGCGACGTTGGCTCAGCTTTGCGGTCAATGAGTACGAGCGATTTCCTCGAGTATGCGAGGTCGAATTCAATCCCTTCACCGGTGGGCACATTTCAGAACCTCCAAAAACGCAGCTTTGAGAAACTAAGCACGGTGTTCTGGTCAAGCGAGGGCAAAGCGATCCGAGTGGCGGAAACCGTTACGACATTGCAGGCGCCCGATTTCGACTTTCGCCAGTATCCGTTTGATAAACAAAAATTCTATGTCCGCCTTCTGATGGCAAATCCGACCAGTTTTTATGTTTTTGAGGACCTGCCGGAATTCAGTGGGATGGGCGCGGCACTTGGCGAAGAAGAATGGATCGTCCGCGATGTGTGGACAGAGATTGATACCAGCCGTGGCGTCACAGGTCTGGAAAGCTCTCGCCTGTCTCTTGTTTTCACCGCAGATCGGCACCTGATTTATTACTGGATACGTATTTTCGTTCCATTGCTGCTGCTGATCACAGTATCCTGGGCCAACCTGTTTTTGGAAGAGTACCGCCGACGGATCGACATTGCTGGCGCAAATCTTCTGGCGTTTATCGCCTTCAACTTCGCCGTTTCAGGGGATCTTCCGCGCCTGGGATACGTAACCTTTCTGGATGCGCTTATGCTGGCCATGTTCGCGTCTGCCGCGGTGACAGTGGCCTATAACGTCATGCTAAGACGTATGGCGGTCGACAACCATGAAGAGCGCGCGAAGCGGATCGATTGGCACGTGACCTACTGGGGGTTCCCGGCGGTACACATCCTGATCATTGTGAGCCTCTGGCGCGTCTTTTTCGGTTGATGCACTAGGCGAAGAGCTCGTGACAGAGCTCCAGAGCCTCAACCAGCACATCAACCTCTGCCTCCGTGTTGTAGAGACCGAAAGACGCACGGCACGTCGCCGGCACACCCATATGCTCCATCAGCGGCTGCGCGCAATGATGTCCTGCGCGCACGGCGACGCCCTTCTTATCCAGGACGGTAGAGATATCATGAGCATGCGCAGCGCCATCCAGCGTAAACGAAAAAATCGCGGCCTTGTCGGGCATCTGTCCCTGGACATTCAGCCAGTTGAGACCGTCCAGCTTTGTTCGCGCGTAGTCGCGTAAGCGGGCTTCATGGGCCGCGATGTTGGTCATCCCCAGCCCCATCATGTACTCAAGAGCGACACCGAGCCCGATGGTCTGAACGATGCCAGGTGTGCCCGCTTCAAACATCATCGGCGGGTCATTGTAGGTAATCACATCGCGGGTGACATCGCGGATCATATCGCCGCCACCCATGAACGGGCGCATCTCCGCCATGCGGTCTTTATGGATGAAAATCGCGCCTGATCCGGATGGACCATAGAGTTTATGCCCGGTGACCGCGTAGAAGTCGCACCCGATTTCGTCGACATTGACCGGCATATGTACTGCGGCCTGCGAACCATCAAGCAGAACAGGCACGCCCTTGGCATGCGCCGCCTCGGTAATGGTCTTTGCGTCTACAACCGTCCCGAGCACGTTCGACAAATGGGTAATCGCTACAAGCTTGGTTTTTGGTCCAATCGCGTCGATGACTTTCTGCGGATCCAGGGCGCCGGTTGAATCCACATCCACCCATTTAAGGACCACACCCTGCCGTTCGCGCAAAAAATGCCAGGGAACGATATTGGCATGATGTTCCATGATGGTCAGAACAATCTCGTCGCCCGCCTCCATCCGTGGCATGGCCCATCCGTACGCGACCGTGTTGATGCCTTCGGTTGTGCCCGAGTTCAGAACGATCTGCTCCTCATCCGCCACGCCCAGAAACCGGGCAATGATACCACGCACACCTTCGTACTTCTCTGTCGCCAGATTGCTTAGGTAGTGGAGACCCCGGTGGACGTTTGAATATTCTTCCGAATAGGCCTTAGAAACGGCATCGATGACCACCTGCGGCTTCTGTGCAGAAGCCCCATTGTCCAGATACACGAGCGGCTTTCCATTCACTTCGCGTGCAAGGATCGGAAAGTCGGTTCTGATCGTATTCACGTCATACATTCAGGTGCTCCCGGGGACCGCAAAGCCCAGCATTGACAAAACGAGGCTCAACGCGAACAGGATCGCGAAGGCCGAGATAAGCACGCCGGCGAAGACCAACCCAAGCGAGCGGAAGTTATGGATCACGGCCACAAAGTTCACCAGAAGCCAAAGGAAAATCCCGATACTGGCCAGGCCAATCAATGCACCGATAGGAGGCACCAGAACCAGGGCCACCAATTGTACAATCTGCAGGCACATCAAGGTAAACTGAAGCCAGGTGACCAGTAAGAGCGTCTCCTCGAACGACCCGTTTCCACCAAAGGCGCGCCCAATGGAGTGGATGGAGATTACCAACATCACGAGTAATCCGAACTGTACAAACGCGGCCGTAAGCGGGCTCAGAGCAATCGGACCGGTCAGCGCCCCATCGGACAATCCGCCGCCCAACAGCACCACACCCACTTGTCCAAACAGAACGCTCAGAACAACAACCAGCGCGAGAAGTTGCAAAAGCACATCCCGCGACGGCGCAAAATTCAGGATCGTAGCCGCAGCCTCTCGCGGGCTGCGAATGGATTCGAGTACAAGGCTCAACAATGTGCTCAGCGAGAACGTCATATCGTGTCCTGTGCCTTGCCTCAGCCGGGTTCGGCCAATGGCTGCTCGGCCTCTATTAAACTACTTCCCCAGATGTAGAGGAACCCGACCAGAAGCAACAGAGAGGTTGCGTTTGCCGCAGGACCTGCCCCGATAAAGCCCGCAATCAGGCCCAAAAATAAAACGATTGGTGAAATCACCAGAAGGCTCCAAAACAAAGCCAGCCTTGCTCCGAAGTATGTACCCTGACCGCCGGCAAGGCGCGATACAAGATGTGACAAGGCGGCAAGTCCGTAAAACAAAAGCGGCGCGATGAACACCCAGCCCATCAGAGCGCCCCCGATCCGAACATCAAGCGGAATCTCCGGCTGCAGAAAAGCCTCCCGCGAAAGACGTGGCCATTGAGAGATAAAAATCAGCAGACAGGCCACCATCAGATAGATCAGTGCACGCCCCTCATTCTCGCCACCGGCAAGTTGGCGCCGGATCGCCGCGCGCGGGGATGTCCACGCGCGGAGTATCTCGGTGGTCACCGCCATCAGTGACGGCGGTTCAGCCAGTTGGAGATGCGATCGACGATTTCCTCCGCCAGAGTTTCATCTTCGATCTCGTCAATAGCCTCTGCGATGAAGGCAATGACCATCAGATCTGTTGCTACCTCTTCAGAGATCCCGCGAGAGCGCAGGTAGAACAAGCCTTCCTCGTCAATCGCGCCGGATGTCGAACCGTGAGAGCACGCAACATCGTCGGCATAGATCTCCAGTTCCGGCTTAGCCAGAAACTGGCTGTCATCATCCAGCAGCAGCGATTGGCTAATCTGATATCCATCTGTTTTCTGGGCGCCTTCTTTTACAAGAATCTTGCCCTGGAACACACCTGTGGCCCCATTGCGCAAAACCTTTTTGAAGACCTGACGGCTTTCGCAATTCAGCGCGTCATGGGTAATGAACACGGTGTCATCGTGGAGAAAATCGCCATCGCCCATGCAAGCACCGGCGACATGGGCGATGCCCTCGTCTCCGGTCAGCTCAACAACCATCTCGTTGCGGGTGAGCACACCATTGACGGTCAAGGTGAAGGACTTGAACACCGATGCTGCGCCGAGCCGTGCGAACATTGCGGTCGCAGCCTGACGTTCGTGATCGCGGCCTTGTGCGCGTACATGGTGCAGCGCGCCACCATCGGCGATCTCGATTTCCATACACTTGTTAAACCGCGCCGCTGCCGGACCGTTTTCAAGGATTGTCAGCTCCGCCCCGGCTTCGACTTTCACCACGTGATGCAGGATCGCGTCAGACGTTTCCTTGCGATGTAGATAAACGAACGAAATCGGCTTTGGTGCCTTTCCCGTGACCCGGATGACAAGCCCATCACTTGCAAATGCAGTGTTCAACGCGGCAAGCGGGCGTTCCACAGGATCCTGTCCGCGCGCTTCGAGCACACCGTAGACGTCTTTAGCCCAGTGAATGTCGCTCTCGCCCGCCTCGGCAAGGCGATCAATCTCGACATGTTCCATGGCAAGCTCATCGGACGCATCCGGATCGAACGCCCCATCCACGAACACCACCTTAAGGCGGTCAACCTCGCCGAAAACCGGACTTTCCTGAGGATCAAACAGGGCCGCAGGCGTCGCGACAGGTGCTGTCAAACGCGTAGGATCGGTGTATTTCCAGTACTCGTCCCGGCGTCCTGGCAAGCCCATTTGCTGAACCCGCGCAAGCGCCGATTTACGTGCCTCGCTGGCCCAGACCCCGCCTTTTGGCAGAGTAAGTTCGGCCAAGCGCGCTTCGGTGACGGATTGCTTGATCTCCGGCAGTGCCATCAGGCCACCTCCGCAAGGATATCGCCATAGCCGTTGTTTTCGACCTCGAGCGCCAGTTCCGGCCCGCCTGATTTCACGATACGCCCGTCCGCCATGATGTGCACGACATCGGGTTTGATGTGGTCAAGCAAGCGCTGGTAATGCGTAATGACAAGGAACGCGCGCCCGGCGTCGCGCAGCGCGTTGACGCCCTCAGATACGAGCTTCATCGCGTCCACATCGAGCCCGGAATCGGTTTCGTCCAGAATGCACATCTTGGGCTCAAGCAACGCCATCTGCAGGATCTCGTTGCGCTTCTTTTCACCACCTGAGAAGCCCACATTGACCGGACGTTTCAGCATATCCGCGTCGATTTTCAGTGTTTTTGCCTTCGCGCGCACAAGCTTCAGGAAGTCGGCCGCGCTGATCTCGGCCTCGCCCCGCGCCTTGCGCTGTGCGTTCAGAGCGGTCCGCAAAAAGGTCATGTTGCCAACGCCCGGGATTTCGACGGGATACTGAAACGCCAGAAACAGACCGGCCGCTGCACGCTCCTCAGGCTCCATCTCCAGGATATCTTCGCCTTCAAGCGTCGCGCTGCCCTCAGTCACTTCATAGCCATCACGGCCTGACAGAACGTAGGACAGAGTAGACTTGCCCGACCCGTTCGGCCCCATGATTGCGTGGACTTTGCCTGCCTCGACTGTCAGGTCCACGCCCTTGAGGATTTGCTTCTCTTCTTCCTCAAGTTGAACATGCAGCCCTCTGATTTCCAACATTTTTCCTACCTTCTTTAGTCTATGGTGACGGCGGTTCCGGATGCTGAGACCATCAGCATCGTGTCGCCTACAACTTCGTAATCCAGATCGACACCGACCACTGCGTTGCCCCCTGCCGAGCGCGCGCGGTCCTGAAGTTCCGCGAACGCGATTTCGCGCGCATCCTGTAACTTTGCTTCGTAGGACCCGGCGCGTCCGCCCACCACATCCCGCACCGAAGCAAAGAGATCACGGACAATATTGGCGCCCATGATCGCCTCACCGACCACCACGCCGTGATAGGCAGAAATGCGGTGACCCTCGATGGCGGGTGTGGTGGTGACAATCACGCAGACCGATCCTTCTTGCCGCTGTAATGCATCTCATGCCCGAACCAGACGATGCCAATCAGGCCACCCGTCCAGATGAATTTCTTGAGCGGTCCGAAATTCTCGGGTGACACGCCGAAAAGATGCGGCGCCGCAATGCAAATCGCTGCAACAAACGCGATTGCCGCCATGTATCCGCCCCGATAAAGCCAGCTCATTTGGGTATTCCTTCCCTGTCAATGCGCTCTAGAGAGCGCTGTTGTCGTGCCAATGCACAGGTGAGTGGCTTTCGTCCGGGGCATGTCCGAAAACCTATACGTCTGGCGGCGCTCATTTGCGCGTCTCCAGAACGATCTTTGAAAGCACAGAAGACAGCACAACGGCAAACACGGCCGCAACTGCTGCAACAAAAGCGCCACCGGCCTGCCAGAACGGCGATGTAACCGTCATCAGGCCAAAGGTCATCAGCGCCGTCATAAGCGCCCACGGCCCACGCGGTTCGCCGGGCGTGATCAACCAGCGGACGTTCATTTGCGCCGTCCGATCACGAGCTGACCGACAAGGCTGCCCAGGAAACCCGAAAGCCCGGCCAGCATAAGGGCCTGCGCCATGCTGAGCGCGTCGGTGATCGCGTCCACGGTCAAAGCGAACAGGGCGCAAAACACACCCGCTACTGAAGCCGTCAACAGAACAGGTTTCATTCCGCGCTCCCCTTCACCGGATAAAGCCATTTCGCCACGACCCAGGCCAAAAACGCTCCCAGCCCAAGCCCAAGCATTGCGCCAATCGGGCCCATTGCTTCGCCAATGACAAAGGACAGCGTGAACGCCACGGCGAGCGCCGCCAGAAAGAACCACTTCGGGCGCCCGCTTTTTGCCGGCTCGGTTGTGTTCGAGCTGTCCTGTGTCACCGGGGCCTCCCGCTGCGCGTTATCCCACCGATCCTTCAAGACTGATCGCGACGAGCTGCTGCGCTTCCATGGCGAATTCCATTGGCAGCGCCTGCAGGACCTCCTTGCAGAAGCCGTTGACCACCAATGCGACGGCCTCTTCCTCGTCCATACCGCGCTGGCGGCAGTAGAAGAGCTGGTCATCGTCGACCTTGGACGTGGTCGCCTCATGCTCGACGCGGGAAGAGTTATTCTTCACCTCGATATACGGAACGGTGTGCGCCCCGCATTTGTCGCCAATCAGAAGGCTGTCACACTGCGTGTAGTTGCGCCCGTGTTTGGCCTTAGGATGCATCGAGACAAGTCCGCGGTAGGTATTCTGAGCAACGCCGGCGCTGATCCCCTTGGACACGATCCGCGACTTCGTATTGTTACCCAGATGAACCATTTTCGTGCCGGTATCGGCCTGCTGATGGTTGTTTGCAATCGCGATAGAGTAAAACTCGCCCTGACTGTCGTCACCGCGCAGAATACAGGACGGGTACTTCCAGGTTACGGCCGAGCCAGTTTCGACCTGTGTCCACATCACCTTTGCCCGGTCACCCCGGCAATCGGCGCGTTTGGTCACGAAATTATAGATCCCGCCCTTCCCGTTCTCGTCGCCAGGGTACCAGTTCTGTACGGTCGAATATTTCACTTCCGCGTCTTCTTCGACTATGATCTCCACCACTGCCGCATGAAGTTGCGCGGTATCGCGTTGCGGCGCCGTGCAGCCCTCCAGATAGGAAACGTAAGAACCCTTGTCGGCAATAATCAAAGTGCGTTCGAACTGGCCTGTGTTTTCGGCGTTGATGCGGAAGTAAGTGCTGAGTTCCATCGGGCATTTCACACCTGGCGGCACGTACACGAACGATCCATCGGAAAAGACAGCCGAGTTCAGCGTCGCGTAGAAATTGTCCGAAACCGGCACGACCGAGCCTAGATACTTCTTCACAAGCTCCGGATGGTCCTTAATCGCCTCTGAGATCGAGCAGAAAATCACGCCCGCCTTCTTCAGCTCGTCCTGGAACGTGGTGCCGACAGAGACTGAGTCGAAAACAGCGTCCACAGCAACCTTGCGCTCTTCTTCCGGCACTTCGACACCTGCCAGAAGCGCCTGCTCTTTCAGCGGAATGCCCAGCTTCTTGTAGGTTTCAAGAAGCTTTGGATCGACCTCATCGAGCGATTTTGGCTTTTCGATCATACTTTTCGGACGCGCGTAGTAATATTGGTCCTGAAAATCGATCTTTGGGTAATTTACCATTGCCCATTTCGGCTCGGTCATCTGGGTCCAGCGGTCAAAAGCCTTCAGACGCCACTCGGTCATCCATTCAGGCTCTTCGTTCTTCTCCGAAATCAGACGCACAATGTCCGGGTTCACGCCCTTGGGCGCATATTCCATCTCGATCTCGGTTTCCCAGCCGTATTTATAAGCTGCGCCGACATTCTGAACCGCCTCAACTGTCTCGCGATCTACTCCTTCGCGGACTTCCACTTCGTTCAGTGCGTTCATGGCTCAACCCTTTGCTAAACCCTCTCGGGTGCTTCTTATTTCGTCCCTCAGGACGTCTCGTCTGTTACGCAGCGCGCGCTGCGTGCCGATCGTGGGCCTTGCACCACGCCTCGGCAAAACGCAGCACATCTTCCTCCGTCACGTCCGGGCCCAACGACACGCGCAGCGCAGACGCAGCGGATGTTTCGTCGAAGCCCATCGCCGAAAGAACTCGGCTGCTCTTCACCTTGCCGCTTGAACAGGCCGATCCTGCACTGACAGCAAAACCGGCAAGGTCCATCTGCATCACTTGAGTTTCTCCTTTCCAGCCCGGAGAAACGAGGCTCGTGGTGTTCGGCAAACGGTCTGACTCTTTCCCGACAAAAATAGTCTGTCGCGCGCCAGAGTGAAGGGCATTTTCTAGAATTTTTCTAATTTCAGCTACACGGCCCCACAGCCCCGCGGAAAGATCCTCCTGTGCAGCATGAGCTGCAGCTGCGAAACCCATGATACCAATCAGATTTTCTGTCCCTGAGCGCCAGCCCATTTCTTGTCCGCCGCCCCGGATTTTCGCCTCAAGATCGAGTCCCCGGCGGAAAACAACCGCGCCAATTCCTTTGGGGCCCCCGATCTTATGCGCCGATATCAAGCCGATCTGTGCCCCAGACCAGGAAAACGCCACAGGAACCTTGCCAAACGCCTGGGTAAAATCCACCAGCGCCGTCCCGTCCGGAATCCTCTGCAGGATGCCTGTTTCGGAATTTGCAGCCTGAAGCGCCGTTGTCGCGGGATCTCTGACCGACACCTGCCCGGCCTGATCGACGTTCAGATCCGAAGTACACCAGCTCAGAATGGCCTCATGCTCGATCTCGGCACAGTGCAAAGCGCGTCCGGCACAGGCGAGCGCTGCGCCTTCCGTGGCCCCGGACACGAAGACAAGATCGCAATCGTCCGCGCCCAAGCTGGACAGGATCTGTGCGCGCGCTTTTTCCATGGCGCCTTTAGCCGCGCGTCCCTCGGAATGTACCGAGGACGGATTACCGACAATATCCATCGCCCGAACCATCGCCGCGCGCGCTTGCGGGCGCAAAGGCGCTGTCGCGTTCCAGTCAAGGTAAACGCGCGGTCCCATGCTCAGTCTTCTGTCATCGAAAAGAGGTTCGGCACCGCCGGACACGGCGCCAGTTGGTTGGACACCACGTCAGACAAGCGCGTCTGGTGCAGGAAGACGTAGACATGGGCGCTGAGGCTTTCCCACAGACGATTTGTCATGGACTGTGCGCGCGAACCCGATTTTCCGCCCGATGCCCCTGCCCCGGTCTGTAGCGCGCTCATGCTCTCATCCACCGCTTCGAAGATTTCCGAGACCCGGATCGCATCTGCCGATCTGGCCAGTTTATAGCCTCCGCCCGGCCCCCGCACGGCCTCGACCAGTTTTGCCCGGCGCAGCTTCACGAACAGTTGCTCCAGATAGGTCTGGGAAATGTCCTGACGTTCTGCAATTTCGCCAAGCGCGACCAAACGGTCTCGAGAATTTGCGGCCAAATCGGCCATTGCAACCATGGCGTAGCGTCCTTTGGTGCTGAGTTTCATGCGCTTCCCCCGGTGGCCCTTGCATGCTAACGCACGCCTCGCATTGACGTTGCGCGTCCAGTTCCTTACTTCGTTGGCACCAAACGCGTTTCAGCGGTATTTAGAACGGTTCTAGATTGTACGAGCACCTGCGTCAAGAATGCTCAGACAGTCGCGCTCAAAGGGGACGGAGACAACATGCCCGAAGTGATTTTTCCGGGGCCGGAGGGCCGGCTCGAAGGGCGTTACCATCCGCAGAAAGAAAAAGACGCGCCGATTGCAATCATTCTGCATCCGCACCCGCAGTTTGGCGGCACGATGAACAACCGTGTGGTCTACAACCTGCACTATGCCTTTTATAACATGGGGTTCACTGTGCTGCGGTTCAATTTTCGCGGTGTAGGGCGCAGTCAGGGCGAGTATGATCAGGGGGTTGGCGAGCTGTCAGATGCGGCCTCGGCACTCGACTACCTGCAGTCGATGAATCCCAACTCAAAACACTGTTGGGTGGCAGGTTTCAGTTTTGGAGCATGGATCGGCATGCAGCTTCTGATGCGGCGGCCCGAGATTACTGGCTTCATCTCGGTCAGCCCTCCAGCAAATATGTATGATTTCTCGTTTCTAGCTCCCTGCCCCTCCTCCGGGCTCATCATCAATGGCACGGCCGACCGGGTCGCCCCACCAAGTGACACACAGAGCCTGGTGCGAAAGCTGCACGAACAAAAGGGCATTACAATCACCCATCAGGAGGTCGAAGGCGCAGATCATTTCTTTGGCGATCCGCACATGGAAACCCTGATCGGTTCGGTCGACGAATATGTGCGTCGGCGGCTCACCGAAACATCGCGCTGAGATGACTCAATGAGTGTGCTCGACGACTTGGCTGATGCGCTGGCCCGAGACGCCATCGCCGCGGCCGAAAAGCTGGGCAACGATGCCATCATCCGACTGGTTGGAGACCAGCTGGGCGCCTCGTCTTCGACGATGCAGGAGGCCTATCTTACATCGATCCGGATCCGCTTGGCCGAGCAACGCGCGCGTCAGTTTCTGGAGGCTCAGTTGTCGGGCACTGGCGTGCCGGAAGACAGCCCAGACTGAAAACGGCACGGTCTTACGGACGCGCTGCCGCGAATAGCCTGCAAGAACACTCTCTGGGCGATGTCGTTGCTCAGAATCCGGGCTGCGGCATGGGCGGTTGATTGGTTTTCTGCGACATATCGGAATACTCCGGAATACATGACTTGGTCGGCTGGTCTCGCACCGCTACGGCTAAAGCAGATGCGCGTACCCGAAGCGGAGCACCCGGATGGCCAAGATCAAAGTAGACAACCCTATCGTCGAAATGGACGGAGACGAGATGACCAGGATTATCTGGCAGTTTATCAAGGATAAACTGATCCTGCCCTACCTGGACATTAATCTGCTTTACTATGACCTCGGCATCGAAGAGCGGGACCGCACCGAAGATCAGATCACAATCGATGCCGCCGAAAAAACGAAAGAGGTCGGCGTTGCAGTGAAATGCGCCACCATTACGCCCGACGAGGCGCGGGTCGAAGAATTTGGCCTGAAAGAGATGTGGCGCAGCCCGAACGGCACAATTCGGAACATACTCGGCGGTGTGGTGTTCCGCCAACCGATTATATTCCGAAATGTGCCAAGGTTGGTGCCGGGCTGGACGCAGCCGATTGTCATCGGGCGCCATGCGTTCGGCGACCAGTACAAGGCCACTGACATGAAATTCTCGGGGCCCGGCCGCCTTACCATGAAATTCGAGGGCGACGACGGCACCTTGGATGAACGTGAGGTGTTTCTGGCCCCCGGACCGGGTGTATTTCAGGCCATGTATAATCTCGACGCCTCGATCAAAGACTTTGCGCGGGCGTCGTTCAACTACGGGCTCAATCTTGGCTGGCCGGTGTACCTCAGCACGAAAAATACGATTCTGAAGCAGTATGATGGGCGATTTCTTGAAATATTTGCAGAGGTTTACGAAGAGGAGTTCGCCACTTCGTTTAAGGAAAAGAACATCTGGTACGAGCATCGCCTGATCGACGATATGGTCGCCTGCGCGATGAAATGGAACGGAGGCTTTGTGTGGGCCTGCAAGAACTACGATGGCGACGTGCAGTCCGACACTGTGGCCCAGGGTTTCGGATCGCTCGGCCTGATGACGTCCCAGCTGATGACGCCTGACGGCAAGATTGTAGAGGCCGAAGCGGCCCACGGGACAGTCACCCGGCACTATCGCCAGCACCAGAAAGGCGAGGCAACTTCGACAAACTCCATAGCGTCGATTTACGCCTGGACGGGCGGTTTGAAGCATCGCGCAAAGCTTGATGAGAACGCCAATTTGATGCGGTTTGCAACGACCCTGGAACGGGTCATCATCGAAACGGTCGAGGCTGGCTTCATGACCAAGGATCTTGCGCTGTTGGTTGGACCGGAGCAGCGCTGGCTGACGACCATGGGCTTTCTCGAGAAGATCGACGAAAACCTCGACGCAGCATTAAACGGTTGACAGGTTGGCCTGGCTGTCAAAATGGCGCTAAGGGGGGACAAATCCCATCGGAGCTGCCGACCATGCACTATATTTTTCTCGCACTGGCAATCCTGTCCGAAGTGATCGGCACTTCGGCCCTGCAAGCCAGCCAGCAATTTACGCGTCCCCTGCCCTCGGCAATTGTCATCCTCGGGTATGGCAGTGCTTTTTACTTTTTGTCCCTGACACTCAAAGTTATGCCACTCGGCATCGTCTATGCATTCTGGGCCGGGCTCGGAATCGTTCTGATCACTGCGGTTGGGTGGTTGGTTTTCGGCCAGAAACTGGACTTGGCAGCGTTGCTTGGCATCGGACTGATTGTTGCCGGCGTTGTTGTCATTCACCTGTTGTCAGACAGCGCAACGCACTAGGGACCGACAGAATCCTTGACGTGGCTGGTCTGATGCCCCGAAAGTCGGACCATGTTGAGATTTATTGTTACTGCTGCGGCACTTGCTGTCGCGGGCCCCGCCTCAGCTGATGTCCGAGCCAGTTACCAGCAGGACGGGCGCACCCTTTTTTCCTTCGACGTTCCGGATTTCTGGACCCTCGATGCTGGGGGCGAACGCGTTCTGACACCCCCGGATGAGGACATTGCCCGCCAGATCCCGCAGATCGCGTCGATCCGCCCGACGATAGAGCCCGATGTCTGGATGGGATTTTTCTCTCCACGCGGCGTTGCAACGCTCGCGGAAGGCGAAGCGTATCTTAAGGAGATTGGTCAGTTCCTGACCAATGAGCCGGATATCATATCCAGCCTGCCCGGGCGCGTCGCGGGCTTGCCGGCACAGATTATCAAAGGAACCGGTCGGCGGGACCGCCGCGATCTGAGCTTTACCGTTGCGGTGATCGACCTGCCAAACGCGCGCGTCGCGATCGTCTCGGCAATTGTCGAAGCGGGCGCAGATCAGGCACTGGTCGGACAGATGAACGAGATTTTCGCAAGCGTGAGGGCGGGCCAATGAAAGGGAAAAACCTTTTCCGCCTTGGTGGCGTCGGCGTGATATGTCTCTCGGTCGCGGCCTGTGATCCCACGGCTGTCGGCGTCGGCGTAAGTTACGGCTATAATGACCCATTTTACTGGAACGATTACTATTATCGCAGGGACATCAATGTCGATGTAAATGTACCAGACCGCCCGAACCGCCCAGACAGGCCAGACCGACCGAACCGGCCACCAACCGCAAAACCGCCCATTGCGAAACCCCCCTCGGTCCGGCCACCAACGCATAAACCGTCGCGGCCTTCGCGGCCGTCCCGACCCGGCGGTGGCGGCGGCAGGCTCCGTTAATCCAGCTCCTCAACGATAACGAGTTCGCGTACAGACGAAGATTTTGCGAACCTCAGAGCCTCCTGGTAGGCCTCTGAAGCGTAGCACGCCTTGGCCTTTTCAAGGCTTTCAAACCGGACAACGACATTGCGCGCGCGCTCTGGGCCTTCCATTTGTGAAAACTCTCCGCCGCGCGCGAGGAAAACCCCTCCATAGGCCCCGATCGCCCCGGTGGCACGTTTGGCGTATTCCCCGTATTGCGCGGGGTCCGTAACATGAACATGTGAAATCCAAAGTGCGCCCATTGGGTTATCCTCCGATCACAGCCTTTGCGGCCTGAATTGCCGCTTCCGCCCGTGCGATATCCTTGCCGCCGCCTTGCGCCATATCCGGACGTCCGCCACCACCTTTTCCACCAAGAGCCTCCACCGCAGCGCGCACCAGATCGACTGCGCTGACTGTCTCCGTCAGGTCATCGGTAACCCCGGCGGCAACCGCCGCTTTGCCGCCGGTGTCGGCAATGAGCAGGATCGCCCCGGACCCCATACGCGATTTATGCTCGTCGATCAGGGACGGCAAATCCTTGCCCGAGACACCATTCAGCGCCTGAGCGAGGAAAGATACACCCGCGACCTCTTCCGCTTCGGGACCCGTCGTGCTCTGGGCGCCGCCTGCCATCGCGAGTTCACGACGCAGCTGGGCTACCTCGTTCTGAAGCGTTTTGCGCTCGTCCAACAAGGCCTTCACACGCGCCGGCACATCGCCTGGCTGCGCCTTGAGCGCAGTCGCCGTTTCCGCCAGACGATGATCCTGTTGGCTGAGATACGCAAAGGCGGCAGCACCGGTCAGCGCCTCTATCCGGCGCACACCCGACGACGACGCGCTGTCGCCAAGTGTAACGAAAACGCCAATATCGCCCGTCTGAGCAACATGGGTTCCGCCGCACAGTTCCAGTGAATAGGTGTCTCCGGCAATACCTTTGCCTGAATTGGACTGCCGACCCATCGAAACAACGCGCACCTCGTCGCCATACTTCTCGCCAAACAGCGCCTGCGCCCCGAGCCCGCGCGCATCGTCTGGCGTCATGATCCGGGTTTCGACCGGCGCGTTCTGGCGGATGAACGTGTTTACTTCGGCTTCGACCTGCGCCAGCTCCTCCGCCGTCAGAGCCTTTGAATGGCTGAAATCAAACCGAAGCCGGTCCGGCGCGTTCAGCGAGCCGCGCTGTGCCACGTGATCGCCAAGCGCCTGCCGCAAAGCCTCGTGCAAAAGATGTGTGGCCGAGTGGTTGGCGCGAATGGTGGCGCGCCGGTCGTGATCCACGCGCAATTCCAGAACATCACCTGACCGGAGCCCATTTTTTCCCGCAATCACCTTATGGGCGAAGACCCCGCCCCCCATTTTGAGCGTATCAGTAACTGAGCCGCTGTCCTCCGGTGTCAGATAGCTCCCGCTGTCGCCAACCTGCCCGCCGCTTTCAGCATAGAACGGGGTTTGGTTAAGAACTGCCCAGCCTTCCTGCCCTGCCGCAAGTGACTGCACTTCTACCCCGTCGCTGACCAGTGTGAGAACCTGACCCTCCGCGACCTCCGTGTCATATCCAAGAAATTCGGTCGGGCCGTGAGCCTCCTGAATGTCAAACCAGATTGTTGCGTCTGCCGCCTCTCCTGATCCGGCCCAGGCCGCACGCGCCTTTGCTTTTTGCGCGTCCATGGCTGCGTCGAACCCGTCTGTGTCCACGCTGCGGCCCTTCTCGCGAAGCGCATCCTGGGTCAGATCGAGCGGGAAGCCATAGGTGTCATACAGTTTGAACGCGGTTTCACCTGGCAATGCCGCGTCTTCCGGCAACTGCACAAGTTCTTCATCCAGAAGCTTCAGACCACGGTCGAGGGTCTGGCGGAAACGCGTTTCTTCCAAAAGCAACGTCTCCTCGATAAGAGGCTGCGCGCGCCCCAGTTCGGGGTAAGCCTGGCCCATCTGCCCGACCAGGGTCGGGACCAACCGGTTCATAAGGGGGTCTTTGGCGCCCAGTAGATGCGCGTGGCGCATGGCCCGGCGCATGATCCTGCGCAGGACATAACCCCGCCCTTCGTTTGACGGCATCACCCCGTCCGCGATCAGAAATGACGTGGACCGCAAGTGATCAGCAATCACACGGTGATGTACGTTCTTATCGCCGTAGGGATCGACTGAGGTGGCATGCGCCGACGCCTCAATCAAAGACTTGAACAGGTCGGTGTCATAATTGTCATGGCTGCCCTGCAGCAAAGCGGCAATCCGCTCCAATCCCATCCCTGTGTCGATTGATGGCTTCGGGAGGTTCTGACGCGACCCATCCTCAAACTGTTCGAACTGCATGAAGACCAGGTTCCAGATCTCGATGAACCGGTCACCATCCTCCTCCGGGCTGCCGGGAGGCCCGCCCCATATATGATCCCCGTGGTCGTAAAAGATCTCGGTGCACGGCCCGCAGGGGCCTGTCGCGCCCATCATCCAGAAGTTGTCGTTTGTTGCGATGCGGATGATCCGCTCATCCGGCAGGCCCGCGTGCTTTTTCCAGATCTCAGCGGCCTCGTCATCGGTGTGGTAGACCGTGACCAGCAAACGATCCTTGTTTATCCCGAATTCCTTGGTGATCAGGTCCCATGCGTAAGGGATTGCGTCCTGCTTAAAATAGTCTCCAAAGCTGAAATTCCCGAGCATTTCAAAGAAGGTGTGATGCCTGGCCGTGTATCCGACATTGTCCAGGTCGTTGTGCTTGCCGCCGGCGCGGACACATTTCTGACTGGTCGACGCGCGCGAGTAGTCACGCTTCTCCAGGCCTGTGAAAACGTTTTTGAACTGCACCATTCCCGCATTCGTGAACATCAGTGTCGGGTCATTGCGCGGAACCAGCGGAGAGCTGTCGACCACGGCGTGGTCATTGCTGCGAAAATACTCGAGAAACGTGGAGCGTATATCGTTCAGGCTGGGCATCGGATCATCCGGGCAGTCATAGTTTGACCCGGTGTAGCCCTGCAGGAAATCGCTGTCTACCGCCTGAGGTTACGAAAAAAACGGGCGTGCCGCTTCCTGCAGCACGCCCGCTAAATTCGATTTCAGATCCGATGCCCGTCAGACGTCAACCAGGCCGTCGTCATCCTCCTCAGCAGCTCCCTCGGGCATAGAGAAATCAAGCCCGTGCGCGGCGCGAATTTTATCTTCGATCTCCAGCGCAACGGAGGCATTTTCGCGCAGGAAGTCTTTCGCGTTGTTGCGTCCCTGCCCGATCCTTTCGTCGCCATAGGAGAACCACGAGCCAGACTTCTCGACAATGCCGGCTTTTACACCGAGGTCGATGAGCTCGCCCATTTTTGAGATCCCTTCGCCGTACATGATGTCGAACTCGACCTGCTTAAAAGGCGGCGCAACCTTGTTCTTGACCACCTTGACCCGGGTCGTGTTGCCAACCACTTCGTCGCGATCCTTGATGGCGCCAATCCTGCGAATATCGAGGCGCACGGACGAATAGAACTTCAACGCGTTGCCGCCAGTGGTGGTTTCCGGCGAGCCGAACATCACCCCGATCTTCATGCGGATCTGGTTGATAAAGATCACCATGCAGTTCGAACGGGCAATCGAACCGGTCAGCTTGCGCATCGCCTGGCTCATAAGACGCGCCTGGGCGCCAACCTGCGCATCGCCCATATCGCCTTCGAGCTCGGATTTCGGCGTCAGGGCGGCCACTGAGTCCACAACGACCATGCTGACCGCGCCAGAGCGCACAAGCGTGTCGGTAATTTCCAGAGCCTGCTCACCTGTATCTGGTTGGGAGATCAGCAACTCGTCCAGATCGACGCCCAGCTTGCGGGCATATTGGGGGTCGAGCGCGTGTTCGGCGTCCACGAAAGCGCAAACACCGCCTTTTTTCTGCTCTTCAGCGACGCAGTGCAGGGTCAGGGTGGTTTTGCCGGAGCTTTCCGGGCCGTAAATTTCAACGATCCGGCCCTTCGGCAATCCGCCGATCCCAAGCGCAATATCGAGCCCGAGCGAACCGGTGGAGGTTGCTTCGATCTCAGCCACGGGGCTGTCGGCGCCAAGCTTCATGATAGAGCCCTTGCCGAACTGCCGTTCGATCTGAGCCAGCGCGCTGTCGAGCGCTTTCTGCTTGTCGGAGTTGCGTTTGTCAGTCACGTCCAGAAGACTCGCTATAGCCATGTCCAGCCCCTTATTTCATGTCCGGATACGCCCGGCAAATGCTGCTTTGTTCTTGCCTTGTTCTCGCTTTATGAGATCAAAACAAGAACATTGCAAGCTTTAAGTCGACCCCAAGCCTTGGGGTCCTGATACGAAGAGTTGCAAGGCTTGCTTAACAAGGGGTTAGCGGCGCCAGCTGGCACAGCGCAGGACTCACGCCACCTCGGAAGGCCGTTGCGGTTCGGTCGCCTTGGCCTGATCCTGCTCGGCGCCGAGGCGGCTGTGGACCGCCGCGGTGAGTTGTTTCAGCGAAAAGGGTTTTTGCAGGAACGATGCAAAAGGCACGGAAGACTCCGCTCCCAGCAAAAGATCCTCTGCATAACCCGACATGAAAACGACCGGGGTGCCCGCCCGGTGCACAAGCGCTTGACGGACCCAGGTGGGGCCATCAACACCCGGCATGACAACATCTGTGACAAACAGATCAACCTCGAGGCTGGGGTTTTCCAAAAGGTTCAGCGCCACCTCTCCGTTTTCGGCTTCAAGAACCGTGAAGCCGTTTAGACGCAGGGCACGCGCAGCAAAGGCACGGACCGGGGCCTCATCCTCGACCAGAAGAACAATCCCGTGACCGGTCTCGCTATGCTTGGGATCCTCTGGCACCCGCGCGACCGGGGCTTGCTCCGCCACCGGGTGGTGGGCAGGGAAATAAAGATCGAAAGCAGTTCCTTTGCCCACAACGCTTTCCGCGAAAATGAAACCTCCGGACTGTTTTACGATCCCATATGCGGTCGAAAGACCAAGTCCGGTCCCCTCTCCGGTGCGTTTTGTGGTGTAGAACGGCTCGAAGATCTTGCCGAGTTTGTCTTTTGCGATGCCCACGCCCTGATCGGAGACTGTCACACAAATATAGTCCCCCACGGGCAAAGTGACCCGACCGTGCGAGAGCGGTTTTGTCAAATGAACCGATTTGGTTTCCACAACGATTTCGCCGCCCTCTGGCATGGCATCGCGCGCGTTGACCACAAGGTTCATCAGCACCTGTTCCAACTGGCGTTTATCGGCGCGCAGATGCGCAAGATCGGGATCGTTCAACAGCGTGAGCTGTACCTTTTCGCCGACAAGCCTGTTTAGAAGGTGGGTCAGGTCCGACAGGGTATCGCGGATATCCAGTACCTCGGGCTGCAGGGTCTGCTTACGCGAATAGGCCAGAAGCTGCCCCACAAGGCTTGCGGCACGATTGGCGTTCTGGTTGATCTGCAGCAGATCGCCATAGTCCTGATCGCCCTGATCGTGGCGCAAAAGCAGAAGATCGCAGTGCCCGGAGATGGCTGTGAGCAGATTGTTGAAGTCATGGGCGACACCGCCGGCCAACTGGCCGATGGCTTGCATCTTCTGGCTCTGGACAAATTGCGCCTCAAGCGTTTTGAGCTCGGTTGCATCATGCAGAACGGCCATAAGTCCACCGCCCTTTGGTCCCTGCGTCCGACTGAGCGTCACCTGAAGATAACTTTCCTGATCGGTATCTCTCAGGCGCATCACCTCCGGCTGAAGCGGCTCATAGGCATGATACGCGTCCTTAAGCCATTCCGGGATGGACCGCCCGAGGCCCGTGACAAGGTCTGCGAAGTTCTCTGCCTCGGTCCCGGGTGCGATGTCGAGAAGCTGCCGCGCTGCGCGGTTGCTGCCCAAAATCTCGCCCTCCTTTGACAGTTTCACAACTGCAACCGGCAGGTTTTCAAGACTGTCCGCCGACACATCTGTATGTTGCGATGGCGACGGCACCAGCGTCAGCTCTCGCCGACCGGCGCTTAACGAGCGCTGGTGAACAAGGACCGGCAGATCACCGTCCTCAGCGCGCAGCACCGCCAAAACCTCTTCGGTGTCGGGTGGAGCTATAAAAACATCTTCAACGCGTCGTGCGCGCTGTCCCAGATACCGCCGTAGAGCTTCGTTCATGGCCAGAACTGTCCCGCTTCGGCTCACTGTCAGCATGGGTACTGGCGCGTGCGAAAGCGTTCCGTCCTCTCGTGAGGGAACAGGCTCGACCCGCAATAGGAAACGGTCGCGGGCAAAAGAACGCATGCTTAAGCGCAGATGACCATGGCGCGTCGTTAAAAGCTCGGCGGCCGGTGGTCCGTCGAGGCAGCTGCGTTTTAGCCGGCGCAGCAGCGGCGCGATCTCGTTGCTGACAGCGGCCATCGCGCGTGCCGCGCCGTGCTCCTTTAGGTCTGGGTAAACAGCGTCTGCAGCAAGGTTGGTCCAAACGACGAACCCATCCGGATCAAGACAAATTGCCGGAACAGGATCTTCAGCAAAAAATGCCATGACCGCCTTGAGCGAAGGGTCCCGCCGCCAACGCTCAGCCCAATGCCCTGCGCTTTTCAAGGCAACCGCCGCCAGAACGGACAGAGCAGCGGACAGACCTGCAAGTTGCGCAAACCCCGACAGTGTTCCCAAAGAAATCAGGGCAAACAGCGCAGCCAAGGACGCCAGTGACATCGCGGGATAGCGCCGCACAAGCCCCAGAACCATGCCCGTCGTGTTTCTAAAATCCCATCGTGCCAATGCGCACTCCGCACTCAACCTACCCACAGAGAACCAAGGTCCACTTAATCGTGAATTAACATGAGTGGAATTGCAACTATAAGTTGTTTGTTGCGCTACTCGCGCTCCAATATGGCGACAAAAAAGCCGTCACCGGCTGTATTGGGATCAAACCTGCGGGTTTTGGAAAGGACCCAGCCGGGCATCTCCACCAAGAAATCCTGAACCTGTTCAGCGTTCTCGCACCCAAGCACCGAGCAGGTCGCATAAACCAGGCGTCCTCTGCGCCCAACATACGCAGACGCTGCGCGCAGAACCTGTGCCTGAAGCGCGACAAGCTCGACAAGGCGCGCCTGCGTCAAACGCCATTTCGCATCAGGTATGCGTCGCCAGGTCCCGCTCCCTGAACAGGGTGCATCAACAAAGACCATGTCAAACGCCCCTTGCCCATCCCACAACGGACATACCGCGCCGGCCCGCGCTGCACGTACAGGGATATCCCGCATGCGCGCGGTTTCGCTGTCATGGACCATCACCGGAGCGCCTGTCAGGGCAGTCAGGGCCAGTGCCTTGCCGCCTCCGCCTGCACAGTAATCCAAGACGGAAGCGCCAACCGACGGCTCAGCCGCGAGGACAGCTGCCTGACTGGACGCGTCCTGGATCTCGACGAGCCCGTCGAGAAAGGCGCGTGCCCGTGAAACCTTTCTTGCACCGGTCACCACTCGCAGCGCAGTGGATACACCTTCAACGGGGTCTGTCTCGATCCCGTCCTCGGCCAATGCGCTGCGAGCTGTCTCAACGTCCGACTTAAGATGATTGACCCGCAGATCGAGCGGCGCACGATGGCGCAGCGCTTCCAGTAGCTCGGCATTCAACTCCCCGGCATTCGTTTCCACATGGGGAAGAAGCCAGTCCGGCAAATCGTATCGCACCGGCAAAGGTGCGTCCGCGAGGTCGGCGTTCAGGTGTCGCTCGGCTTGCGTCAGCTCTGGCGGACCATAGGCGATTCCGGAAAACACCTGGTCCAGATCAGAATGCGCGGAACGCGCCGCACCGATCATCAGCCCTCGCCCGGTTCTCGCGCCGCCGAGCCAGGCAAAGCTGTTGCGACGGCGCAGTGCTTCGAACACATGGTCGCGCACCGCAGCGCGGTCCTTCGCTCCAGCATACCGGCTCTCACGCGCCCAGCTCATGAGCGCCCTTTCTGCCGGAGCACCGTCCAAAATGCGGTCGAGGACCTCGATGGCGGCCTGTACATGCGCGGCGGGCGTCATCGGGTGTTACCCAAGGCGATAGTTCGGGCTTTCGCGAGTAATCTGCACGTCATGCACGTGGCTTTCCTTAAGCCCTGATCCGGTGATGCGCACGAAATTTGCATTGGTCCTCATTGCATCGACTGTCGCCGCACCAGTGTAGCCCATCGCTGCGCGCAAGCCGCCCACAAGCTGGTGAATTACAGTACCGGCGGACCCTTTATACGGCACCTGCCCTTCGATCCCCTCAGGTACGAGCTTGTCGGAGGCCGCGTCCTTCTGAAAGTACCTGTCGGCAGAGCCCCGCGCCATAGCCCCTAAGGAGCCCATACCGCGATAGGATTTGAACGATCTGCCTTGATAGAGGATCACCTCGCCCGGGCTCTCGTCCGTGCCTGCAATCATAGAGCCGACCATCGCGCAATGCGCACCGGCCGCAATGGCTTTGGCGAAGTCGCCTGAGTATTTGATGCCGCCATCGGCAATCACCGGCGTGTCTGTGGGTGCAGCCGCCTCGGCACAATCCATGATTGCCGTCAGCTGAGGCACACCAACACCCGCGACAATCCGTGTGGTGCAAATAGAGCCAGGCCCGATCCCGACTTTGACGGCATCAGCTCCGGCACCGATTAGTGCCCGCGTCGCCTCTCCCGTTGCGACGTTGCCCGCCACAACCTGTACAGTGTTGGAGAGTTTCTTGACGCGCTCCACGGCGTGCGCAACGCCCTCGGAATGGCCATGGGCGGTATCTATGACAACCAGGTCGACACCTGCATCCACCAATGCCTCTGTCCGTTCGAACCCGGCATCGCCAACCGTCGTCGCCGCTGCAACGCGCAGTCGTCCAAGCTCATCCTTGCAGGCTTGCGGATTCAACACGGCCTGTTCGATATCCTTGATGGTCAGAAGCCCGGTCAGCTTGCCCGCCTTGTCAACGATCAGCAGTTTTTCGATCCGGCGCGCACTCATCAGCGACCGCGCCTGGTCCAGATCGGCCGGTTCCTGGAGAACCGCAAGATCCTCTGAGGTCATCATTACAGATACCGGCGTGCTGTCATCGGTGGCAAAGCGCAGGTCTCGGTTGGTGACAATGCCGACAATATGCCGGTTGTCGTCGATGACCGGAAACCCAGTGATTTTATAACGATCCATCAGCAGCTTGGCATCCGCCAGTGTTTGGTCGGCCCGCAGTGTGACCGGGTTATAGACCACACCGGATTCGAAGCGTTTAACCTGACGCACCTGCTTTTGCTGTTCGTCCACGCTGAGGTTCCGGTGCAGCACACCCATCCCACCCGCCTGCGCCATGGCGATCGCCATGCGGGCCTCGGTCACGGTGTCCATGGCCGAGCTGAGCAGCGGGATATTCAGGTTGATCGACTTGGTGACCTTGGTGCGCGTATCCGCGTTAGAAGGCAGAACAGTGCTCTCTGCCGGCACAAGTAAAACGTCATCGAATGTGAGCGCCTCGCGAATCTGCATGCGGTCCTCCGGCAGGGGCTTCGTTTGGCGCTTCCCTGTCGCATGGAAGCGCGGCGGCGGCAACCCCATGCGGCCTCAAGACCCCGCAATCATTGCGTGCGCTTTCGTCGAAAGATCCAAAAGCGCATCGCGCAGGCTGGTTACATCCGCCCCAACCCCGAGAAACCGGGCGCCGTAGGACAAATACCGGGCGGAAGCAGCAGCGTCGAAAGCGAGAATACCGGGCGCAGCGCCCGCTTGCGAAATTGCCGAAATAGCTTCGGCAATGGCCGCCTCAACCTCGGGATGGTCCGCCTGCCCGGGATATCCCATATCCGCCGACAGGTCCGCCGGTCCGATAAAGACGCAATCCACACCTTCCACAGACGCTATGTCCGGTGCAGCGGCCAGGGCCGCCGCCGACTCGATCTGAAGAATGCAACAGATCTGATCGTTCGCTGTCTGCACATACTCCGCCACAGTGCCATACCGCGTGGCACGCGCCAGAGATGGCCCCATGCCGCGCACGCCCTGCGGCGCGTAGCGCATGGCGCGCACCGCCGCCTCTGCCTGCGCGGCGGTTTCAACCATCGGCACCATGAGTGACTGAACGCCGAGATCGAGCGCGCGTTTGATTACCCAGTCCTGTCCAATTGGCACGCGCATCACTGCATTGGTCCGCTCCCCGAGCGCGCGCAATTGCCCAATCGCCTGCGCCGGATCGTTCGGGCTGTGCTCACCGTCGACCAGACACCAATCAAACCCGCAGGCGCTGGCCTGTTCAGCCACGGCCTCCGAGCCGAAACCCAGCCAGATTCCGATCTGCACCTCACCGCGCGCGAGCGCCTCTTTGAGCTTGTTTTGTGGTGCCGGCACTTCCCCCTCCTCTGTTTTTGCTCTGGACCTCGCCGCCATTCCGGCTAGGCTCGCCTGCAGCAGATCACAGAATTTGCATGTCTGGGAGGACTTAAACCATGAAAACCCTGCTGAAAGGCACCGTTGCTTCGGTGCTGTCACTGACTTTTGTGGGCGAAGCGCTCGCAACCGAATGGAACGTCTCTGTCTGGGGCGTACGTCGCGCATTTACAGAGCATATCCACCAGCTGGCCGACCTCGTTGCCGAGAAGTCCGGCGGTGAGTTCACGATGAATATCTCTTACGGCGGCCTCTCTAAGAATCGCGAGAACCTCGATGGCATTTCCATCGGCGCGTTCGAAATGGCCCAGTTCTGCGCGGGCTATCACCGCGATAAGAACCGCGCGATCACCGTGCTGGAATTGCCATTTCTCGGGGTCGCAAACCTCGATGAAGAAGTTGCGGTATCCCACGCTGTCTATGACCACCCCGCAGTGGCCGAAGAAATGGCGCAGTGGAATGCCAAACTGGTAATGACGTCGCCCATGCCCCAATACAATCTTGTCGGCACCGGCGACCCACGCACGACACTTGCCGATTTCGACGGAATGCGTGTGCGTGCGACCGGTGGTCTTGGTCAGGCCTTTGAAAAGGTGGGCGGCGTGCCGACTTCGGTGACCTCGTCTGAAGCCTATAACGCGATGGAATCCGGCGTGGTCGACACGGTTGCCTTTGCGCAGCACGCACATCTCGCGTTCCGCACCATCGATATCGCCGACTGGTGGACCGAGAACCTGAACCCCGGAACGGTGAATTGCCCGGTAGTTGTGAACATTGATGCCTACAACAATCTGAGTGATGAACACCGCGCCGTCTTTGACGCCAGCGTGCCGGAAGCGGTCGACTACTACCTGGCGAACTACGGCGAACTTCTCGACAAGTGGGAAACCACGCTGGCCGAGAAAGAAGTCGCGAAAGTGAGCGTTCCGGAAGAGGAAATCGCGAAGTTTCGTGAAGTAGCTCTGCCTTTGCATGAGGAGTGGATCAAGACCATGACTGACCAGGGCCTGCCGGGTCAGGAGCTCTATGATCTTGTTCAGTCGACGCTCGAAGAAAAGCGGGCAACCAACTGATCTAAAAAGCCACCGGGCCTTTCCGAAGGCCCGGTGATGCGCGAGGGATCCCATGTCGTCATCTTCAGTGCTGGCCGATGACAGTTCGCTGTCACGGGCAGACAGGACATTCCTGAAGCTTGAAGCTGCGATGAACCTCGTCGCAGGTACGGTCATCTTCGCGCTTGTATTGCTTGCGGTCTACAATGTGTTGGGACGAAAACTCTTCAATGCGCCGGTACCCGGATATGTTGACTGGACCGAGCAGTTCATGGCGACCTTCGCGTTTCTCGGCCTGGCCTATTGCCAGCGCGAAGGCGGTCACATCCGCATGGACATTCTTGTGGGACAGTTCCGCGGTCGCATGCTCTGGGCCGCTGAGTGGCTGTCCTGCGTGTTTATGCTTCTTCTGACAACCGCGCTGATCTATGGCACATGGTTCCATTTTGAGCGCAGCTTCGACTGGGCTGCCCCTCTGTGGTCCACTGACAGTTCCATCGACATCGCACTGCCGCTCTGGCCTGCAAAACTGATTGTACCCGTGTCATTGGCGGTTCTTTGGGTGCGCCTGGCCCTTCAAATCTGGGGCTACGGGCGTGCGTTTCGGCGCAATGAGACTGCGCCTGTTGCCGTGCCACTGATCGAGGACGCCGCAACGCAAGCCAATAAAGAGGCAAAGACCGTCGATGGATGACCTGATCGACATGAAGGTGCTGCTCGACGGCATCGATATCTTCAACGTGTCGCTCTGGCTCTCTGGCCTGCTGGTGATCCTTGTGCTGATCGGGGTGCGCGTTGCATTTGCCACGGCGTTTATCGGGTTTTTGGGTCTTTGCATCTTCTTCATGGAGAAGCAGGGCTTCGACCGTGGGCTGGTCACGGCCATGAAGCTCGCGGGGCAAGTTCCGCACTCAAAATCAACAACCTACAGCCTATCGCTCATCCCAACGTTCATTTTGATCGGCTATCTGGCCTATTACGCCGGGCTGACGCGATATCTGTTTGAGGCTGCCAAACGCTGGGTTGGCTGGCTGCCCGGAGGCCTTGGTGTTGCAACCGTATTCGCCACCGCAGGGTTTGCCGCCGTGTCCGGAGCATCTGTCGCCACGTCCGCTGTCTTTGCCCGTATTGCGATCCCGGAGATGCTGAAAGTCGGCTATGATAAACGTTTCGCTGCGGGCGTGGTGGCTGCAGGCGGCACGCTGGCTTCGCTTATCCCGCCTTCTGCGATCCTGGTTATCTACGCCATCATTGTCGAACAATCTGTCGGAAAGCTGCTACTTGCTGGCTTTCTTCCAGGCCTTGTTTCAGCGCTGATCTACGCAGGCCTCGTCATCGGGCTTGCCAAATACCGCAAAACGCTGGGTCCACCGGTCTCCGGATACAGCTGGAGAGAGCGGTTCCAGTCGTTGCCGGGCGCGCTTCCAATTCTGTTCGTGGTCTTCATCATCGTCTATTCGATCTATTTCGGCTGGGCCACGCCAACAGAAGCCGGCGCGCTTGGGGCTTTCGTGGTGCTGATCATGGCGCTCTGGCAGGGCATGCGTTGGGGCCAGCTCAAGGGCGCGCTGATGGAAGCGGCCAAACTCTCAGTCATGATCTTCACGATGATCTGGGGCGTGTTGATCTATGTGCGCTTTCTGGGGTTCGCAAAGCTGCCTGAGACCTTCGCCGGCTGGATCGGTGGCCTCGAATACTCGCCCTACCTGATTTTGCTGATGATCCTTGGCGTCTATGTGATCCTCGGCATGTTCATGGACGCAATCGGGATGCTGATCCTCACTCTGCCTGTAGCTTTCCCGGCTGTCTTAGCGTTGAACGGAGGGCCGGATGTAACACGCGAGGCCGCAGCCTTCGGCATGACGTCCGAAGAAGTGGCAATCTGGTTCGGGATCATTGTGGTCAAAATGGCGGAACTTTGCCTGATCACGCCTCCCATCGGCCTGAACTGCTTTGTTGTCGCCGGCGTAGCGCAGGACAGCAAATTGCCCATCAATGTGCAGGATGTCTTCCGCGGCGCATCGCCCTTTTTTGTCGCCGATGTGGCCACAGTCGCAGTCCTGATCGCTTTCCCCGGCATTGTTCTGTTTCTACCGGGCCTGATCGGCTGAACCGTCTTCTTTCTCGAAATACTCCCTGCGCGGAGCGCAAAACCGCAAGACGTTCAAAACACTAAAAAAGCCCCGCAAGAGCGGGGCTTTTCCTTCATAAAACCCAGCGTTTAATGCGGCGCGAAGGTGACGTGCTTGCCTTTCGGATAAAGCAGAGACACGCCATCTTTAAACACATGAACTTTCTGGGAGTCTGCCGTCAGGCGCGTAACCTGCCCCTTCAGATCCTTGTGGATACCGGGCAGCTTGGCGATGACAGGCTCAACACCCGCGGGCGCGTCAAAGTAAAGTAAGGTCACTTCCCCGAGGGCCTCGGTGATGCCGACTTTGCCTTCGTACAGATAGGCCCCACCATCCGTGACCTCAACCATGTCCTCAGGCCGGACACCGACACTGACCTCTGCCCCCATCAAAGCCGCGTCGGATGGATAATGCGATATCGCCCGGGCGCCGCCGTCCATCTCAAGGGTCGTGGTCTCTCCGGTTCCGACTATTCTGGCTGGCAGAAGGTTCATTTTGGGCGAGCCAATAAACTGTGCCACGAACTCGTTTTCCGGCTTTTCGTACAGCTCCAAAGGGCTGCCAACCTGTGCAATCCCGCCTCCCGCCAAGACCACGATCCGACTTGCAAGGGTCATCGCCTCGACCTGATCATGGGTCACATAAATCATTGTAGACTCGGGCATTGCCTCTTTCAGCTGCGCAATCTCAAGTCTTGTCGCCACCCGCAATGCGGCATCGAGGTTGGACAGCGGCTCATCAAAAAGATAGACCTTCGGGTCGCGCACAATCGAGCGTCCGATGGCCACGCGCTGGCGTTGCCCGCCGGACAGCGCCTTGGGCAAGCGGTCAAGATACTGTCCGAGCTGCAGCTTCTCGGCGGCTGAGGCCACTGCCTTATCGATCTCGTCCTGTGGCATTTTCGCGATCTTCAGCGCGAAAGACATGTTTTCGCGCACGGTCATATGCGGGTAAAGTGCATAGGACTGAAACACCATGGCTATACCGCGCTGCGCAGGCGGCACGTCATTGACAACGACATCGTCGATTTCCAGCGTTCCGCCAGTGATCCGTTCCAGCCCTGCAATCATTCTCAACAGAGTCGATTTCCCACAGCCCGACGGACCGACAAAGACTATCAGCTCCCCCTGGTCGATATCGAGATCAATGTTCGACAGAACTCTGACTTCGCCATAGGCCTTTTCCACATCCCTCAACTTCAGATTTGCCATATGGCCCTTTCCTCCCTCGGCCGTCCCGGTGTCCCGGTCTTTTTTTATGCCTTTAGCGCGATAACGGGCTGCCACGGCTTAAGGTGCACACGCCCATCTGCATCTGGCACGGCCGCGCCCAGTTCCACACCGATCGGCGTCCAGCCGCCCTTGGGACGGTCCAGAATCCGCGGAGTCTCCCCCATATTGAGAGCAAACTCTATTTCCTGCGGACCGAGCACGCGCCGAAAGCTCACGACCTCGCCATCCGCGCGCAAATCCGCAAGGCTGCCCTTCGCGAGCGCCGGATAGGCAGAGCGGAATGCGATTGCGCGCCGGTAGTGGTTGAGCACCGAACCAGGCGCTACGTCTTGAACGTCTACACTTTGTTGCAAGTGCACATCGGACACTGGAAGCCAGGGCTCGACCGTTGAAAATCCGCCGAAGCCAGACTGGCTCTGCCACACCATCGGGGTCCTGCAGCCATCCCGCCCCTTAAACTCCGGCCAGAACTCAATGCCATAAGGATCCTGCAAAAACTCGTAGGCGACGTCTGCCTCAGCAAGTCCAAGTTCTTCGCCCTGGTACAGGCAGACTGATCCCTTCAAGCACATGATCAGCGTGGCAAGCGCGCGCTGTCCCTCCGCGGAAACGCCCCAGCGGGTAACATGGCGCATCACGTCATGGTTCGAGAAGGCCCAGCACGCCCAGCCTTCGGACGCCACGAGGTCTACCTTGTCTTGCACCTCAACCACACGTTGGGCGGTCAGCTTGTCTTTAGACAGGAATTCAAAGGCATAGCACATATGAATGCCTTCATCGCCCCGCGTATACTGACCGAGTATTTCGAGCCCCATTTGGGCGTCCCCGATCTCTCCCACAGCGGCAATACTATCGTATTCGTTCATCACTCCACGAAATTTAGCCAGGAATTCAAGGTTTTCCGGCTGATTTTTCGAGTAAAGGTGCCGCTGGTGATTGTATGGATTTACCCGTGGCGCAATGCTTTCATTGCGATCTTCGGGCGGCAATGGCGGGTTGTCGCGCAGCAAGGCGTCGTGCACGAAGAAATTGACGGTATCGAGACGAAATCCATCAACGCCCCGCTCCAGCCAGAAGCGCGCCACGTCAAGTAGCGCCTCCTGAACATCCACGTTGTGGAAGTTCAGATCGGGCTGCGAGGCCAGGAAATTATGCAGATAGTATTGCTCACGCCGAGCATCCCATTGCCAGGCTGACCCACCAAAAACCGACAGCCAGTTGTTGGGCACAGTCCCATCAGGTTTTGGGTCTGCCCAGACATACCAGTCTGATTTTTCTCCATCGCGCTGAGTGCGGCTTTCGGCGAACCAAGGGTGCTGATCCGAAGTATGGCTCAGCACCAGGTCGATCATGACACGAAGCCCGTGGGCATGCGCGGCCTCAACCAGAGCATCAAAATCCCGCAGCGTGCCAAACATCGGATCAACATCGCAATAGTCGCTGACATCGTATCCGAAGTCTTTCATCGGCGAGATGAAGAAGGGGCTGATCCAAATCGCATCCACACCGAGCGATGCGATATAGGGCATCCGCTGCGTGATACCCGGCAAGTCACCGATACCGTCGCCGTTGGAATCCTGAAAACTGCGCGGATAGATCTGGTAGATCACCGCGCCCCTCCACCAGTCGGGGTCCGAGACAAGGCCCTTGGCCTGCCGCATATCTGTCACTGCATTCACGGCTGTCATGTCCTTATTTAACGGAGCCGGCCAAAAGACCGCGCACCAGATAGCGTTGCATTGCAAAGAAAACGAGAAGCGGTACTGCGATCGACACGAACGCCGCAGTTGCCAGAATTTCCCAGTTGCCCCCGCGCGTGCCCAACAGTTCCACAATGTGGTTGGTCATCACTGTGGTTTGACCGGTCGCGTCAATCAGGAAGACCTTGGCAACCAGCAGATCATTCCATGTCCACAGGAACTGGAAGATTGCAAAACTCGCCAGCGCCGGAAAACTGAGCGGCAGGATGATCTTCGTGAAAATCTGGAAGTCAGTGGCACCATCGACTTTGGCGTTCTCGATGATGTCTCGCGGAAGCCCCACCATATAGTTCCGCAACAGGTAAATCGCGAGCGGCATCCCGAAACCTGTATGGGCAAGCCAGACGCCAAGATACCCTTTCCCGATCCCGATATCGTTGTGCAACTTCAGAAGCGGAATCAGCGCGAGCTGCAGTGGCACGACCAGCAGTCCCACGACAGCCGCGATCAACAGCGCGCGTCCCGGGAATTCCATCCAGGCCAGAGCATAGGCCGCGAATGCCGCCACAAGGATCGGTATGATGGTCGCCGGAATGGTCACCGTCAGCGTGTTGAAGAAGGCTTTTGCCATACCTTCGGAATTCGCCGGGTCGAAGAGCATGTTGCGATAGTTGTCGAGGGTGAACTCCGGCGGGGTCGTGGCGGTCACAAACACACGTTGCCCACGTCCGCCTATCTGGTCGTCATTCCCCGACCAGACATAAGACCCGTCCGACTGCACGGAGATGGTCTCCCCCTCGCCCAGATCGGCGGTCTCGCCCGCGGCATAGGCCGAGATGTTCCGGCTCGATGTCCCCCAGACAGAGATATCAGCACCGCTGATGCCCGCCTCCTCAAAAAGGTTGCCTTCCACGACAAACAGATCGCCCTGCTGTACGCGGAAATCGTCAGGGTCCGCGGCTCGCAGGGTGATATTCTGCTCAGAGGCAACCATTGCCTTCCACCACCCCGACGCAGAGATTTGCTCGACTGTGCGGAACGACGAGACGAAAAGCCCAAGCGTCGGCAGAAGCCAGAGCACAACAAGTGCCACAACCGAGATATGCACCGCCCAGGTCAGCGACGATTTGGAACCTGCGATATTGTCCATCTCAGCCCCTCCTCAACGCATTTCTTTACGCGCGGAGCGGATGTTCCAAACAAGGATCGGGGTTACCAGCAGCATGATCACCATGGCCGAGGCCGAACCCACCCCCCAGTCATTGGCCCGGAAGAGCTTGTCATACATGTAATTGGCCAGAACCTGGGTTTCCCATTGCCCATTGGTCATCGCAAACACGATGTCGAAGACCTTCAGCACCACGAGTGTGATTGTGGTCCAGACCACCACAACCGTCGGCATGATCTGTGGCACCTTGATCTTGAAGAAAATCTGCCAAGGGGATGCGCCGTCAATGATGGCGGCCTCCACCGTTTCCTCGGGGATACCACGCAGCGCGGCAGACAGGATCACCATTGCAAACCCTGTCTGCACCCAGACCAGCACGATCATCAAAAAGAAGTTGTTCCAGAACGGGATCGTCAGGAAGGTGACCGGGTCACCCCCCAAGGCAACGATAATCGCGTTCAGGATGCCAATTTGCTCCTGCTCGATGGGCCGACCGTCATAAACCAGTTTCCAAATCACCGAGGCGCCTACGAAACTAATCGCCATGGGCATAAAGATGATCGACTTGGCAACATTGCCCCACTTGATCCGGTCGGTGAGCTGCGCGGCCAGCAGGCCAAAAGCTGTGGACATTGCAGGCACAACAACCAACCAGAACATGTTGTTACGCATTGCTTCCCAGAATTTCGGCTCCGAGGCCATCTGCGCGTAGTTGTCGAGCCCTACAAAGTCATACCCACCGCCCGGCACGCGCTCCACCAGTGACAGGCGCAGGGTCTCTACCACCGGATACCCGAGATAGAGAAACAGAACGAACATCGCCGGAAACAGGAAGATCCACGGCCTTATCTGGTTGGCTCGGTTGATGTTGCGCCCTGCATTCGGCCCTTTTGCCGGAAGTAGTACTTTGTCCAAAAACTGGTTTGCGAAGTAGAAATACCCCACACAGGCGCTGACGCCGATCACGATGGTCAGAATGCCCTGAATGGCCGGATGCATGACCCTTCTCCCCGCATATTGAACTGGGGTATGCGCTGCCCGGACAGTCCCGGGCAGCGCGGTGGTGCGCTTATTTCAGTGCGTCCCAGGAGGCCTGAATTTCGGCCGCAACTTCCGCGGCTGACTTCGACCCGGAGGAATAATCCACCATGCCGGTCCAGAAGGTACCCGCCCCGACCCCGCCGGGCATCAGGTCTGAACCATCGAACCGGAACGTGGTCGCGTTCAGCAAAATCTCCCCCTGCTTGCGCGCAGTGTCCGACGCATAAGTCTCAAGATCGGCCGTTTTGTGCGGGGTCAGGAACCCGCCCTGCGCCATCATCACCTCATGGGCAAACGGCGTCTTCAGAAACTCGAGAAACGCGCCCGCAGCAGGGTTGTCATTGGTGATCGCAAAAAGCGTCCCCGCCCCCAGAACCGGGCGCCCGAGATCTTTCTCAGCAAAAGCCGGGAAGTAGAAGAAATCGGCATCTTCTCCTAGCTCTGTGCCCTCCGGGAAATAGGCGGGAATAAAGCTCGCCTGGCGGTGCATCATGCAGGCCGGGGGCGCATCAAACAAGCCTTTCGGGCTGTCGCGGAAGTCGATTGCGGCCGTGTCATTTGCCGCACCCACAACGTAATCGTTGTTCCGGGTAAAGTTGCCATACTCCTCAATCGCCGCAACCACGCGGGGATCGTCAAACGGCATGTCGTTGCTGACCCAGTCATCATATACCTCAGGCGGCTGGGTACGAAGCATCAGGTCTTCGACCCAGTCAGTTGCCGGCCAGCCTGTTGCGCCGCCCGAACCAAGACCCACGCACAGCGGTGTCTGACCATCTTCGACCATAAGGTCCATCAAGGCTTTGAACTCTTCCATTGTTTCCGGGATCTCATACTCGAAATCCTCGAAGTTCTCTGGAATGTACCAAACCAGCGACTTGACGTTCACATTAAAGAAGAAGCCATACAGCTGGTCGTCTCCGGACGCGTCCGTGTAGGTGCCTAGATCGATCCAGGACTGACCCGCAGCGTAGTTCTCGCCGATCCAGCCGTCCATGCCCTCGGGCAACGGCGTCAGGAACCCGCGGCTTGCCATCGTCGCGGCAAGCCCCGGCTGCGGAAATACGGTCAGATCAGGGGCAGAACCTGCTTCAGCATCAATGACGATCTGTTGCTCCAGGCTGTCAGAGCCCACGTAGGTCGCATTGGCTCCCGTGGCCTCGTTGAAATAGGCCACAAGTGCGCCGAATGCGTCAGCTTCTCCGGCAAGCCACGGGCCGAAGATCGCCAAATCCTGCCCGGACAGGTCGGTGGCCTCCGCGTAGGATTTATAGCTGTCCCAGTCAAATGCGCCTTCGCCCTCAGAAAAAGGCAAATGCCCACCAGCATGCGCGAACGGTGCAGTCAGGGCGAACGCCGCAGCGCCCGCCAGAAGCGATTTTTTCATCTGTATCCTCCCTCGCGACACGTGGTTTCGCGCCGGCTTTTCGCTATGCGCCACGGCCCAAAAGACCGATTCAAAGCGCTTTGGATGTTTGTACATTCCTCAAAGGCACCCCATAAGTCAATCACACAAAACCAATGCCTGCCTAGTTCTTTTGCAACGAAATATACTCAGCAGGGAGCATTGCCTTGGTTTTAAGCTTTTGACGAACAGCTCTTTCGCGTCCTAGAGTGCCGGGACGCGCCCATAACCGCTTAAGAATCCCATGAACCTCAAGCAACTTTCGGAAAAACTCGGTCTCTCTCCCACGACGGTGAGTCGCGCGTTGAACGGGTACCCCGAGGTGTCCGAGGCGACCCGGATGCGGATCCTGGCTGCGGCAAAGGAACACAACTATTCCCCGTCAGCACAAGCCAAATCGCTTGCAACCGGACGGGCCATGACCATTGGTCACGTGATCCCGACCTCAGGCGCGACAGAGATGGTGAACCCCATATTCGGCGACTTCATAGCCGGCGCAGGTGAGACCTATGCCGCAGCAGGCTATGACATGATGTTGTCGACGGTGCACCGCGATAATGAACTTTATGCCTATCGCGATCTCGCCGCACGCCGGGCGGTGGATGGAATGATCGTGCATGCCCCGCGCCTGAACGACCCTCGGGTTGACCTGCTGCGGGAGTTGGAACTGCCTTTTGTCTTCCACGGGCGCGCACCGATCGATGACAAGAGCTACAGCTGGCTCGACATCAACAACACCCGGGCGTTCGAACGGGCTACAAAACTGCTTTGCGATCTCGGCCATCGGAATATCGCCCTAATCAATGGCGACGAAACAATGGATTTCGCCCTGCGGCGGCGCCGGGGCTTTATGACGGCGATGGAGGCCGCCGGATGCAAGGTCCGCGCGGAATGGCTTGCTAAAGGCGAGATGACCGAGTCCTTTGGGTTCCATACAGCGACTCGAATGCTTGGTCTGCCGACGCCACCGACCGCGTTCCTGGTCTCGTCGATTATCATGGCAATCGGCGTACGCCGGGCGATCGCGGCGAAAGGTCTCCGCATGGGGCGTGATGTGTCGGTGGTCACCCACGATGATGAGATCAGCTATCTCAAAAACGGCGATACAGAACCGGTTTTTACCGCCACGCGGTCTTCGGTTCGGGACGCGGGTCGGCGTGCGGCGGAACTGCTCCTGGCGCAAATCTCCAACCCATCCGCAGATACGGTACAGGAGCTCTGGGAATGCGATCTGACTTTGGGCGCGTCCACCGGGCCTGCCACCGTACTGGCCCGAACCTGACACTCGCATGAGCGATCTGCCGCAGCGCACAGCGTTTCCCGAGGGTTTTCTGTTCGGAACGGCAACATCCGCCTATCAGATTGAGGGCCACGCGCAGGGTGGTGCAGGACGGACCCATTGGGATGACTTCGCCGCCACGCACGGCAATGTCGTGAATGCCGAGAATGGCGCGGTTGCCTGCGATCACCTGCACAAGATGGAAGGAGATCTCGACCTGCTGAATCAGCTGGGCGTGGATGTATATCGGTTTTCGACCTCTTGGGCGCGGGTCCTTCCCGAAGGACGCGGAAAACCCAATGCACAAGGTCTTGATTTTTATGATCGGCTGGTTGACGGATTGGTCGCGCGCGAGATCCGACCAGCCCTCACTCTCTATCACTGGGAACTGCCTTCGCCTCTGGCTGATCTGGGGGGATGGCGCAATCGCGATATAGCTTCTTGGTTTGCTGACTATACCCACACAATTCTGGACCGGATTGGCGACAGGGTGTGGTCTGTTGCACCCATTAACGAGCCGCACTGCGTCGGCTGGCTTGGTCATTTTTCGGGCGAACACGCGCCGGGGCTGCGCGATATTCGGGCGACAGCGCGGGCAATGCACCATATCCTGCTTGCCCATGGAACCGCCTTGTCAGAAATGCGCGAGCGCGGGCAGACGAACCTTGGCGCAGTGTGTAATTTCGAGTTTCCCCACCCCGCCTCCGATAGTTCCGAAGATCGGGCCGCCGCCGCCCGGTTTGATGCCTACTACAACCGTTTCTACCTGCGGGCACTGATGCAGGGCTGCTATCCCGAGGCCGCGCTTGAAGGCCTGGCGCCGCACCTCCCCTCCGGCTGGGACGCGGATATGGAGTTGATTTCGGCGCCTCTCGATTGGCTCGGATTAAACTACTACACCTGTAAGCGTATTGCCGCAGTTCCTGGTCCATGGCCCGCGCTCAGCGAAGTAGAGGGCCCGCTTCCGACAACTGACATGGGATGGGAAGTCTATCCCGACGGCTTGCGCCATTTCCTGACATGGGTCGCCTCCGAGTTTACCGGAGATCTGCCGCTTTTCGTGACGGAGAACGGCATGGCGTCGCGAAGCGGCATCCAGGATAAGGATCGTATTTCCTACCTCGCACAGCACCTGGGTGCTGCGAAGGATGCTCTGGATGCGGGAGTGCCTGTTGCTGGCTATTTTGTCTGGTCCCTTCTGGACAACTACGAATGGGCTCTGGGGTACGGGAAAAGGTTCGGGCTGGTCGAGGTGGATTTTGAAACGCTGGCGCGGCGCCCCAAAGCCTCTTTCGAGGCCTTTGCAAAGGCGCTACACCGTTAGCGCAAACAAATTCGATTCTGAGGTGGCCCCATGGCCCAGCCCGACACCGCGCCCGTTCTTGTCGCCGATATCGGCGGCACCAATACGCGTGTTGCTCTGGCCGATGGGGCGCAAGTCAGACAGAACACCGTCACCAAGTATCGCAATGCAGAATATCCCAGCCTGGACAGAGTGTTGCGCACGTATCTTCAGGAAAGATCTATACAGGTGACTGGCGCCTGTGTCGCACTTGCCGGCCCGACGCGAAACGGTGTCGGCGGCCTGACCAATCTGGACTGGCGGATGGATGAAGCGTTGTTGCGCGAAGCCACCGGAGCCAATCACGTTGCCCTCCTGAACGATCTTGTTGCTCAGGGCTACGCGCTCAATCATGTTGCCGACCATGACCTGACCCCCGTTGTGTCGCGCCCGGCCTCGAGACCCGGCGAAACCCGGTTGATGATCGGCATCGGAACGGGCTTCAATGCCGCGGCGGTAATCTCGACACCCGGCGGTCTTCTGGTGACACCTTCAGAGGCCGGCCATGCCAATTTGCCGGTGCGCACCGAACGCGAATTGCGCCTGTGTCGCTTTGTGGAGACCGCGCATGGTTTTCCGGCGATCGAGGATGTCCTGTCGGGGCGCGGGCTGGAACGGGTGCATGCCTTTCTCGATGCAGCGCCGGACCGAAGCGAGCGACCGCACGCCGCTCAGATCATGGAAGCCGCAGAACGCGGCAACCGCCATGCTCTGGATACGCTGGAGTTGTTTATCGGCCTGATGGGGACTGTCGCGGGCAACCTGTCGCTGATCCACCTGCCCTTTGGCGGCGTTTATCTTGTCGGTGGAGTTGCGCGGGCGATGGGACCTTATCTGGCCGCGCACGGGTTTTCTGAGGCCTTTGCCAACAAGGGCCGTTTTGCCGATTTCATGCGCCAGTTCCCGGTCTGGATGCTGGAGGACGATTTTGCAGCCCTCACCGGATGTGCCGCCTATCTTGCGCAGGGCGCGCCTCAGGGCGTGGGAAGTTCCACCGGCTGAGGCTCTGGCGCAGGGGTCTGTGCCAGGTGATGGTTCAGCCAAAGCCGCCGCAGAAAGGCAATTACGAACATCGCCGACAAGATCAGGATCATGGTCGGGGCCGGCGCGCTATCGAGCCAGAAACTCGCATAGACACCTGCGATACCCGCAAAGACGGTCAGGGCAACCGCCCAGATCAACATCCGCTCAAATCGCTTGGTGATTAGAAAAGCGATCGCGCCAGGCGCAATCAGCAAACCAACAGCCAACACAATCCCAACAGCCTTCAGGACCCCCACAACCGTCAACGATATCAGGGCCAGCATCCCGTAATGCAGCAACCCTGTGCGCAAACCGACTGCATGGGCTTGTGCAGGATCGAACGCATGCAGAAGAAAATCGCGCCATTTCAGTGTCATCACGCCACAAACGACAATCCCGATAACGCCGGCCGTCCACAGATCCGAAGCATCAACGCCGAGCATATTGCCTAGCAAGATATGGTCGAGATGTACGGACGTATTGACCTTGGCATAGATCACGAGGCCAATCCCGAACATGCCTGAGAACACCACCCCCATGACCGTGTCCGGTTTTACCCGGCTGTTGGCGCCCAGATAGCCAACGGCCAAGGCACAGAACATTCCAGCGACAAACGCACCAACGCTGAGCGGAAGACCCAGCACATACGCCAGCACAATCCCAGGCAGCACCGCGTGGCTGATCGCATCGCCCATCAGGCTCCAGCCCTTCAGAACAACAAAACAGCTAAGGATAGCGCAAGGAATACCAATCAGAACTGAAATCAGGAACGCATTCTGCATAAAAGGAAAAAGAAACGGGGCCAGCAGCAGATCCATCAGGCGGTTTCCTCGTGCAGCGCTTCGGCCGCCCGGCGCTTGGCCGCCAACAGGCCATGCTTAGGCGCAAAGAAAAACGCGAGCAGGAATAAGCAGGTTTGCAATGTGATGATCACCCCGCCTGTCGCTCCGTCGAGGAAATAGCTGACATACGCACCCATCGCCGATGTCCCCGCGCCGATCGCAACAGATATTGCCAGCAGGCGCGGAAAGCGATCCGTCAGCAGATACGCGGTTGCCCCTGGTGTCACCACCATCGCAATCACCAGAAACGCGCCAACCGTCTGCAACGCGGCCACGGTGCAGGCGGCAAGCAGCACGAAAAATACAAACTTCAGCGCTTCCGGCCGAAGCCCGATCGACCGGGCGTGATTTTCGTCGAAGAACGCAACCAAAAGGTCCTTCCATAGAACAAGCAGGACGCCCATCGAGACAACCCCGATGATCACAAGCTGCAAAGTGTCCGTTGGCGAGATTGCAAGGATATTGCCCAAAAGGATTGTCTGTACATCGATCTGAACGGGACTGACCGATACCATAAACAACCCCAGCCCGAAGAAAGCGGTAAAGATCAGTCCGATGATCGCGTCTTGCTTCAGCCCCGATCGCTGGTTCAGGAACAACATGGCGCCCGCCGCAAGCCCACCGGCCAAAAACGCACCAAGCGCAAATGGCAGTCCGAGCATATAGGCGCCTGCTACCCCCGGTACAATTGCATGGCTCAGCGCATCCCCGATCAGCGACCAGCCCTTTAGCATCAAGTAGGCCGACAGAAATGCGCAGACTGCGCCGACCAGCGAACTCACCCAGATTGCATTGGTCATGTAACTGTAGGCGAAGGGCTCCAGAAGAATGCTCATTCCCCTCCTCCGGGTTTCTGACTCTGCTGGTCCGGAGTGGGCGATGTGGTTTGCGTTACCTCGTCATAGGTCACAAGGGGCCGTTCGTCGTCGGTATAGATCACAACTTTTCGCGCGTCGTCGTCGTCGTGCAGATCGGAGCCTTCCAGCACGAAATGGCGCAGAACGCCGCCAAAGGCCCGTTCAAGGTTGTCCTGTGTGAAGGTCGTTTCGGTCGGGCCGTAGCCCAGCACCGTACCCTTCACCAAAATCGTGCGATCACAGAACTCCGGAACAGACCCAAGGTTGTGGGTGGACACCAGCATCACCCGACCTTCGGCCCGGAGATCCCGTAAAAGGGAAATGATCGCCTCCTCGGTCTGCACATCGACGCCCGTAAACGGCTCATCGAGCAAGATCACCTGCCCGTCCTGTGCCAGAGCCCGGGCCAGAAAGACCCGTTTGCGCTGTCCGCCACTCAGCTCGCCGATCTGTCGTGTCCGAAAGGCGGACATGCCAACCCGCTCCAGTGCATGGGCCACTGCAGCGTGGTCAGCTTTCTTAGGGCGTCGCAACAAACCCATATGGCCATAGCGCCCCATCATCACCACGTCTTCGACAAGCACAGGGAAAGCCCAGTCGACCTCTTCCGCCTGCGGGACATAGGCAACAAGGTTTTGACGCAACGCCTCGCGCACAGTCATGCCCATGACCTCGATCTCGCCACGCGCGACGGGAACAAATCCCATTATTGCTTTAAACAGCGTTGATTTGCCGGCCCCGTTTACCCCTACAAGTGCCGTGATGGACCCGCGTGGCACGTCGAAGCTGGCGTTCGACAAAGCTGTCAGACCATTGCGGTACGTTACAGTAACGTCTCGGGCAAAGAGCCCGACGGCCGAAGGACGTGTATCCGGGGCCAGGTCTCGCATGATCAATTCACCGCCGGGGTCAGTCCCATGGCCAGCGTCTCAGAGGTGACCCGCAAAAGGTCCAGATAGGTCGGAACCGGACCGTCCGCTTCAGTCAGGCTGTCCACATAAAGTACCCCACCGAATTCAGCATCCGTTTCGCGCGCGACCTGAAAAGCCGGGTCATTGTTCACGGTGCTTTCGCAGAATACCGCCGGGATGTTGTTGGCGCGCACGCCATCGATCACCTTTCGCACTTGCTGCGGCGTGCCGGTCTCGTCGGCATTCATTGGCCACAGGTAAAGCTCCTGCATCCCGAAATCCCGCGCGAGGTAGCTGAATGCGCCTTCACAGCTCACCAACCAACGCTGTGCTGCAGGCACTTCCAGAACCCGCGCGCGAAGCGGTGCTATCGCGTCGGTTATCTCGGCCTTGTAGGCTTCGGCGTTCGCACGATAGGTGTCCGCGTTATCCGGATCGTGTTCGATAAATGCATCACGAATATTGTCGACATAAACCAGAGCATTATCGAGCGACATCCAGGCATGCGGGTTCGGTTTGCCCTCGTAGCTGCCTGTGGCAATCGGCACCGGATCGATACCTTCGGTCAGTACAACGGCCGGAACGTCGCGCAGGGTCCCGAAGAACTGCTCGAACCACAACTCTAGGTTAAGGCCATTCCACATAATCAGATCTGCATCCTGCGCCCTCAGCAGATCGCGCGGCGTCGGCTGATAGCCGTGGATTTCAGCCCCCGGCTTGGTGATCGAGACAACATCGGCGGCATCACCGGCAACATTCTGCGCCATGTCGGCAATCACCGTAAAGGTGGTCGCGGCCATGAACTTGTCTTCAGCAAGGACGGTGGATGTAAGAAGTCCTGTTGCGGCGGTCGCGGCGAGCAGTGTTCTGAGCATGTGTCGTGTTTCTCCCATACGGGGCAGATTGCATCTATCGATCGATATGAGAATCATTCGCAAAAAGTAAAGCAGTTTTTTGCGAATGATTCTCAAAAACTTCACTGCCTGCTGATTAAAGCCCTGTCAGAAAGTGTAGCCTGCGCATCTGGCCAGGGCTGCAAACTGTCCCAAAAGCTCAGGCAGCGCAGTGCTGAAAGTGCAGCCCGAAGAGGTCTCGCGAGGCCCCTTTCCCTTGGATCTGAAACGCGGCGCGCCAATCACGACTGTCCGACCGCCAAACGACGCCCGCCGCCGCGCGCCCAGAGGACATCTGTGATGAACGCCACGTCCTCAAGCCGCAAACCTGCGGGCGGCAAATCACTCCAAAGCACTCTGCAGTGTTGTGAAGACCCGCTGCGCCAACACCCAAACCACGTCAGAGTACTGGTTTAAACTAGCGGAAAAACGGTTTTCCTCTGTGAATCAAGGAGCCCGAGCGCGTACAGGGCTGACGCAAACCAACTGTCAGGTATTGTCCAGGATGGATGGTGCCCCCACACGGACTCGAACCGCGGACCTACTGATTACAAATCGAATTTCGGGCCATATCGCCCCCTAACTAATCAGCACATCCGAAACCGATACCATACCTTTTTTTATGATGATTAAACAACATGTTAGAGGTTGAAAGTAACTCGGGGTAACAGCGCCAATCGGCCAAAAGTGTTACCCCAGTGTTACCCCAGAGGACCAACTGATTATGGCGAAGGCCCTTACGACCCGCACTGTGGACGCGCTGAAAGCGCAGGAAACCCGCGTCGAGATCCCCGACCCTGCTTTGTCCGGTTTGTACTTGGTGGTGCAGCCCAGCGGCGTCAAATCGTGGGCACTGCGCTATCGCTACGGCGGCAAGCCGAAGAAGCTCACACTAGGCCGCTGGCCGGTCATGGGAGTAAAAGCTGCAAGGGAAGCCGCATCCGACGCGCTGGAAGCAATCGACACCGGCAACGACCCTTTCTTAGCAAAAAAGCAGGCCAAGGCCGCACGCCTTGAGGCGCAGCTATCCGACCGCAACTTGGTAAAGACGCTGGTCGCCCTCTACTCACAACGGCACCTATCGCAGCTAAAGAGCGGTGCGGCGGTTCAGCGTGCGTTTGAACATGACATTCTGCCGGTCTGGGGTGAGCGCAAGATACAAGACATTTCCCGGCGCGACGTGGTGGAACTCCTCGACGAAATCGCGGCCAGTGGCAGGGTGACGACTTCAAACCGGACCCGCGCATATCTCAGCAAGTTCTTCGGCTGGTGCGTGGACCGGGACATTATCGAAACCTCCCCTGCCCTCGGCGTCAAAGCCGTCGCGAAGGAAAAGAGCCGCGACCGCGTTCTCAGTGACAACAAGATCCGCTGGTTCTGGAAAGCCTGCGGCGGGATCGGACAGCCTTGGGGGCGCCTTGGGCAAACGCTCCTGTTGACCGGCCAACGCCTCGGCGACGTGTGGCACCTTTCGGCCAGCCGCACGAAGAATGGACGCACGCATGATTTAGCACTGTCAGACGCTGTGAGAGCCATTCTCAGCCGGATGGAGCCGGTCAAAGGCGACGTAGGCTTCATTTTCACGACAACGGGAACAACCCCGCTCAGCGGCTACTTCAAGGCCCGGAATAACATCGCCAAACACATGGCAGAGGTGGCCGAAGAAGAGCGCGGCGCGCCCGTCGAGATCCCGCATTGGACCTTTCACGACCTGCGCCGCACAGCGGCGACGGGCATGGCCCGGCTGGGCATCCCGGTGCGCGTCACAGAAGCCGTTCTAAACCACATCAGCGGCACCGGCGGCGGAATAGTGGCGGTGTATCAGCGGCACGACTACGCAGATGAAAAGCGCAAGGCGCTGGAAGCCTGGGCACGGTTCGTCGGATATATCGTGGACGGCAAGGCGAACAACGTGGTGCAGTTGGAGGCGGGCAGCGTCTGACATAAAGACGAGCGCCGAAAAGCTAAGTCTATCGGACTTTACTATTAACCTGGACGCTTTTTTTGCCTTCTATGGGGTGCCATGACCTAACACGAAAGGCATGGCACCGTGACAGAGATTAAACTGACCCGCCGCATCCAAGCGCACCGCGTGCGCGAAATCTGCGGCGGCATTTCCGACATGACGCTGTGGCGGTGGCTCAACACCCCAGAAATGGATTTCCCCAAGCCGATCTACATCGGACGCCGCCGGTACTGGCGCGAAGAAGAAGTCCACGCATGGCTCGAAGCCCAAGAGGTGGCGGCATGAACTGGGAA
>JBCCXD010000012.1:0-95447 GCA_039192165.1 Pseudomonadota bacterium
CCCGGCCGGTGCGGGCCCAGACAGACCCCAAACCCACACGACACGCCCACAACCACGGCTCTCAGACCAAACCCCACACCCCTGGACAGATGAGAGACCAAAAAGGTGCGTCGCGGAACGGCTGGCTTGCGCGGTAAAAAAACCCCAAAGCCGGCCGTTTTCTATTCAGCGCGTTGTCCCGCGAAAATCTCAGCCCACCATTGGCCCAAGTGGCGCGCGGCCCTGCCTGCGCGCGAACATGGTACGCAGCCTTTTCTTGCCTCGGACGTGCCTTTAGGATCGATGCGGCGCCACCCTCCTAAAGCCGGGTGATTGTCACCCCAGCGGCCTCGAGGCCGGTGCGGAGCGCGCGCGCCATGGTCACTGCATCCGCGCTGTCGCCATGCACGCAAATCGTATCGATCCGGGTCGGGATACGCTTGCCGGAACGCGCGATGATCGCACCGTCCTTGAGCATATCTAAGATGCGCGCCGTGGCTTCATCGGCGTCATGGATCATGGCGCCTTCGGTGCCACGCGCCACAAGCGTCGCATCGTCGTTGTAGGCGCGATCAGCAAAGATCTCGCCGGCCCAGGCGCATCCCAAGTCGCGCACGACGTCTTCCATCGCTGTGGCTGCAAGCACCATGATGACGATGTCCGGATCGATGCTCAGAGCGGCTTCGTAGCAGATGCGGGCGAGCTCGGCATCTTCGGAAGCCATGTTCGACAATGCCCCGTGCAGCTTCAGATGGCGCACGCTCCCACCCGCTGCAGTTGCCGTCGCGCGCGCTGCTCCAAGCTGATAGGTGATCATGGCTTTGAGCTCTTCAGAACTCATACGGAGTCTGCGGCGGCCAAAGCCCGCGCGATCGTCAAAGCCCGGATGCGCGCCGATCCCGACCCCGTTCTGCTGCGCCATCCGCATGGTCCGCGCCATGATCACCGGATCTCCCGCATGAAACCCGCAGGCAATGTTTGCCGAGCTCACCACGTCGAGCAGGGCCGAGTCGTCGCCCATTTTCCAAGGCCCGAACCCTTCGCCCATATCCGAATTAATGTCGACATGCTGCTGGGACATGACTGCGCCTCCGAAGGTTCAAGTGCGTGTATTCATGCGTGCTGCAGCTGGCAGCGCAAGGGATCACGACGCGTTGGGGCCAAGTTTCTCTGTCAAGTACCCGCTTCGTGCACGGACATCTTGTGTCTTGCCAGTGGAGCCGGTTACATCGCGCGAGCAATATGGCAAACGGAGCTTGTGGTGCCGGCTGACGCGATATCCTCCAGTGTAGAGCAGGCAAAACGCGCGCCCAAAGAGTTACGGTTTCTGCGGTTTGGCGCCGTAGCCATTGCGGCGCTGTGCGTGCTACCCATGCTTGCCGTTCTGATCACTGCGCTTTCTGGTGGTAGCAATACTCTGGCGCATCTGGCAGACACCGTTCTTCCGAGATATATCGCCAACACCGTTCTGCTTGTTCTCTACGTCGCCCTTGGCACCTTCATGATGGGAACCGGCGCGGCATGGCTGGTGACCATGACCGACTTCCCGGGACGCAGGTTCTTCGAAATTGCGTTGGTTATTCCACTGGCATTTCCGGCTTATGTTTTGGCCTTCGCGTATACTCATGTGCTTGACCATCCCGGGATCGTGCAATCGACTTTGCGGGATGTGATGGGATGGGGGCCGCGGGACTATTGGTTTCCGGAGGTTCGCTCACTTGGAGGGGCCACTGTAATGCTGACACTGGTGCTCTACCCGTATGTTTACCTGCTGGCACGCGCGGCTTTCCTGCAGCAGAGCGCCACAACCTATTTCGCGGCACGTGCGCTTGGCTGCTCACCGTTGGGCGCGTGTTTGCGGGTCTCCTTGCCGATGGCCAGACCCGCGATTGCAGCCGGCGTTCTGCTCGCGACAATGGAGACAATCGCCGATTTCGGAACCGTCAGCTATTTCAGCGTTCAGACCTTTGCAACGGGAATTTACACCAGCTGGTTCAATGTCGGCGACCGGGTGGCCGCGTCACAACTTGCACTCGGTCTGCTGGCGTTCGCTTTACTTCTGGCCGTATTGGAGCGTCAAAGCCGCGGAGCCGCAAAATACCACGGGGGCAAACGGCAAGAGAGCATGGCGCGCGCTGCCCTGACCGGTTGGCAAAGATGGGGCGCCTTCGCCCTGTGTGCCATGCCCGTTGTTTTTGGCGTGATCCTGCCTGTCTTTGCGCTCTTTGCGATGGGGCTTGGCTCGGAACAGGATCTTTTCAGCCGGCGCTACGTCCGCTTTATTTCGAACTCGCTGACCCTGGCGTCAGTGGCTGCGATCGTGACCGTTTTCGCTGCCGTCGTCATTGGATACTTTCACCGGCTCCGGCCCGGCCCGTTTTCAGATAGCACGCTTTATGTTGCGCGGCTGGGTTATGCGGTTCCTGGCGGTGTTATTGCTGTTGGTTTGTTGGTTCCGTTTGCCTTGCTGGACAATCAGATCGACGCCTTCATGCGTGCTAATTTCGATATCCGCACCGGGCTGCTGATGACTGGGTCCATCTGGGTGCTCGTAATGGCCTATATGATCCGTTTTCTCGCTGCAGCGATCGGGTCTTATGAGGGGGGGCAGGCAATGATCAACACCAATTTGGATGCGGCAGCCCGGGTGCTTGGACAAACGCCATATGGGATGCTGCGGCGCGTTCATCTTCCGATCCTCACACCCAGCCTGTTGACTGCACTTTTGATTGTTTTTGTGGATGTTATGAAAGAGCTTCCGGCAACCCTGATCATGAGGCCGTTCAACTATGACACGCTGGCGGTACATGCCTACAGGCTGGCGTCTGACGAGCGGCTTGAGGGGGCGGCGGTGCCGAGCCTTTTAATTGTCGCGGTGGGACTGTTGCCGGTCATTTTGCTATGCAGGCAGGTGAGCCGACAAGGGCGCTAAGAGCCAGGTGCTAAGACGTCGATCAGTCCGAGCCCGGTTATCATCGCAGAGCATTTTTCCACCGGATCGAACCCAGGTCCCGTAACACGGCAGGCGCCAACAACGAACTCGTATCGTTCAACGTCGTTGCATGGTGCGTTCGGAGTTTCAAAAGTGGCCGTTTTGCTTTCACCCGGGGCGATGTTCATGAACCAGGTCCCTTTGCTGCGGCCGACCTGCTCCTCGCCAATATAGAAATTAAAGTGGCCACTCACTTCCATCACAGCCGTCTGGGACTGATTGTTTAGCGTCATTTCATGGGTGCAGTAATACTCCCGGAGGCCGATCTCGCCGAGCGTGAGTTCCATCTCACCAGCAACGAGCACAGCAGGTGTTGCGATCAGAGCGATATACACAAGTGCTTTGTGTTTCATGTCAAATCCCTTCTGAAATGCAAAAGGCGCAGTCAGATGACTGCGCCTCTCTGTAGCGGATTGTCCAGGAATTACTCCCAGCCGGATTCGTTGAGAACCCGCTGTGCTGCCTCGATGTTCTCGGCAATCTCGGACAGCTCGATGGTGTCCGGACGGAAGATGCCCAGCTTGGCCACAGAGTCAGACAGACCAACCCCTGGCACGCCAGGATATTCATCGTTGCCCGCAGAGAAGTATTGCTGCGCCTGGTCGGAGGCGAGGTACTCCAGGAACTTAACCGCGTTCTCTTTGTTGGGCGCGTTTGCAGCAATCCCACCGCCAGAGATGTTCATATGCGCGCCGATGTCATTTTGGTTCGGGAAGATCCAGCCAATGCGTGCAAGATCGTCCTCGGACATCGTGCTGTCGCCTTTGCGGGTCGCGCGTGCATAGTAGTAGGTGTTCGACATTGCGATGCCGCATTCACCGGACGCAATTCCGCGCAGCTGGTCGGTGTCGCCGCCCTGAGGGGCACGCGCAAAGTTGCCAACGACCGCTTCTGCCCAGCCCTTAACGGCGTCTTCGCCCAGATGGTCAACGAGTGCCGCAACGATGTTCTGAGTGTAGACGTTGGTCGAGGACCGGATACAAATCATGCCTTCATATTCAGGATTTGCCAGCGCCTGATATGTCATCGGTGGGTTTTCCACCTTGTCTTTGTCATAGAACAGGATCCGGGCGCGCTGCGAGAAACCAAACCACTGGTTGTCGTCGTCTTGCAGATACGCCGGAATACGGTCTTCCAGCACTGCGCTTTCAGCTGACTGCAGAAGCCCCAGGTTCTTGGCGCGGGTAAGGCGCACGGTGTCGACTGTCATGAAGACGTCCGCAGGGCTGTTTGCCCCTTCGGCTTCCATGCGCGCAATCAATTCGTCGGCGTTGCCTTCGATCCGATTGATGGTAATGCCGGTCATGTCCTCAAAGTCAGAGTAGAGGCGTTCGTCTGTGTCATAGTGACGCGATGAATACAGGTTCAGTTCACCGTCTGCGTAGGCAGCAACGGTCGTGCCGAACATGGCAGCAGCCGTCAAAGCAAGAGTCGAGGTTGTACGTGAGATAGTCATATTTAGCTCCCTGTAAGATAATCCTTACAAGAATGGTCAACTAAACGAATATCTCGCAATAGCAAGTGGTTTTTGACAAAAAGCGTCGGTAATTTGGGCTTAGACGCGGTAAAGGCGAAAATTTGATATACCTTTTCTTGCTGCGCACGGAATGCGTGGATTTTACACCGCGCGACAAAGTCCGGAGCAGATCTGACTTTGACCATTGCCCCCCCAACGCCCATGCTGTGAGCGTTGCGTCACAAGGACGCGTGAGAGAGGGACAACATGTCGGTTCATGTCGTGCGCACTGCTCCTATCGAGGGACAAAAACCTGGGACTTCTGGACTTCGAAAGAAGACACATGTCTTTCAAACACCACATTTTCTTGAAAACTATGTGCAAGCGGTCTGGAACGGAATTGGCGGCGTGGCCGGTAAGACGCTCGTTCTGGGTGGGGACGGCCGTTACTTCAATGCCGAGGCAGCGCAGGTTGTTCTTCGCATGGCCGCGGCGTCGGGTGCAGCACGCGTAATTGTGGGGCAGGGCGCGCTTCTGAGCACGCCTGCAGCATCAAATCTGATCCGTATCCGGAATGCTGATGGAGGGATCATCCTTTCGGCCAGCCACAACCCGGGCGGACCGGACGGCGATTTCGGAGTAAAGTTCAACGCGGCGAACGGCGGCCCTGCTTCTGAGGCCATCACCGATCGCATCTATGCCGCGACGCAATCGATCGACACCTACAGAATGCTCGACGCCCAGGATGTCGACCTGGAAACGCCGGGCACGCGGTCGCTGCATGATACAGTGATTGAGGTGGTGGACCCCGTTTCAGCCTATGCGGACCTGATGGCGGAAATATTCGATTTTGAGGCCATTGCCGCGATGCTTGCTGCGGGCAAAACGATTTGTTTCGATGCCATGCACGCAGTTACGGGGCCTTACGCGGTTGAAATCCTCGAGCGTCGATTGGGCGCGCGGCCTGGCAGCGTAATCAACGCCATTCCGAGCCCTGATTTTGGTGGCGGGCACCCAGATCCAAATCCGATCTGGGCCAAGCCGCTTGTCGATCTGGTTATGGGCGCAGAGGCGCCAGACTTCGCGGCCGCCTCGGACGGGGACGGCGATAGAAACATGATCCTCGGGCGCGGAACCTATGTGACACCGTCCGACAGTCTGGCGGTTCTTGCGGCAAATGCCGGCAGCGTGCCTGCCTATGCGCAGGGGCTCAGGGGCGTGGCGCGGTCTATGCCAACCTCGCGGGCCGTCGATCGTGTTGCGGAAGCTCTTGGGATCGAGTGTTTTGAGACGCCCACAGGCTGGAAATTCTTTGGCACACTTCTCGACGCCGAGCGCGCCACGCTCTGCGGAGAAGAAAGCGCTGGGACAGGATCGAACCATGTGCGCGAGAAAGACGGGCTTTGGGCCGTGCTATTCTGGCTCAATGTTCTTGCCGCGACCGGCAAGTCAGTGGCGGCTTTGATGCGCGATCACTGGGCGCGTTACGGACGTAATTATTACTCGCGCCATGACTATGAGGCAGTTGAAACTGACAAGGCAGAGGCCGTTATGAGCCGCTTGCGGAATGCGTTGGCGTCGTTGCCTGGAACACAGGTGCAGGGGCGCCTGATCGAAATGGCCGATGAGTTTGGTTATAAAGACCCGGTTGATGGGAGCACCGCATCCGGGCAGGGCTTTCGTGTAGGATTTGAAGGGGGCGGGCGGCTTGTGCTGCGGTTGTCCGGAACCGGAACCGTCGGGGCGACACTGAGGGTCTACCTTGAAGATGTCGAGACAGATCCCGACAAGCTCGATCAGGACCCGCAGATCGCGCTGAAGCCGATTATCGCGGCTGTCGAAGAACTCACCGGGCTCGCCGCGCTGACGGGGCGTTCAAAACCGGATGTCATCACATGAAGGTGTTGCGGAAAATTCTCAACGGCGGTTAGGGTTTAGTCATACAAGCGTGCCACTCTTGCCCGCGTGGAGGAGAAGCCCCATGATCTCGCGCTATGCCGTGTTTTTTATAGTTATTTTGCTGACTATTGCGTCGGCCTTTATGGTTTCCATGAGCGGATGGTTCTGGTTTTTGCTGTTAGGGTTTGCAAGTCTTTCGCTGCTTGGTGTCTTCGATCTTTTGCAGAATTCGCATTCTATCCTTCGGAACTATCCGGTGATCGGGCATATGCGATTTCTGTTCGAGGGGATTCGTCCGGAGATCCGACAATACCTGATCGAAAGCGATATGGATGAGGAGCCATTTTCGCGTGATGACCGGACGATTATCTATCAGCGCGCCAAGGGTGTTGAAGACAAGCGTCCCTTTGGGACTCGCGAGCGCGTTTATGACGCCGGCTATCAGTGGATCACCCATTCGGTCATGCCACTGCACATCGAAAACACAGACTTTCGCATTCGCGTCGGTGGCCCGTCGTGCAAACAACCTTACGACGCGTCTATCTACAATATATCCGCGATGTCCTTCGGCTCTTTGTCGGCCAACGCGATCCTGGCTCTGAGCAAAGGGGCAAAGCGCGGCGGGTTCGCCCATGACACCGGCGAGGGTGGGATCAGCAAGTACCACCGCGAAGGTGGTGGCGATCTGATTTACGAGATCGGGTCTGGTTATTTCGGCTGCCGGGATGCGGACGGAAAGTTTGATCCCGAACGGTTCCGCGAGCTTTCTGCCGAGCCGCAGGTGAAAATGATCGAGGTCAAGCTCAGCCAGGGCGCAAAGCCCGGACACGGTGGCGTGCTTCCTGCCTCGAAAATCACACCGGAAATTGCTGAGGCCCGGGGTGTTCCGATGGATATCGATTGCGTGTCCCCGGCGCGCCACTCCGTTTTCTCGACGCCGCTCGAGTTCTGCGAATTCCTTGGCCAGCTGCGGGAACTATCCGGGGGCAAGCCGGTGGGTTTCAAACTTTGCATTGGGCACCGGCGCGAGTTTATGTGCATGGTCAAAGCCATGCTGGAGACCGGTATCGTTCCCGATTTCATTGTTGTGGACGGTAAGGAGGGCGGCACAGGCGCGGCGCCACTCGAATTCGCCAATCATATCGGTATGCCGCTGGTCGAGGGCTTGAGTTTTGTAAACAACACGCTGCGTGGCGCCGGGCTCCGCGATCAGATCAAAATTGGTGCCTCGGGCAAACTTGTGCATGCCTTCGATATCGCCCGCGCGCTGGCGATTGGGGCGGATTGGGCCAACTCTGCGCGTGGCTTCATGTTCTCAATCGGATGCATTCAGGCGCAAGCCTGTCACACAAACAAGTGCCCCGTTGGTGTCGCGACGCAGGATCCGATGCGTGCACGGGCGCTGAATGTCTTGGACAAGTCCGAGCGGGTTTATTGCTTTCATCGTAACACCATGAAGGCACTTGGAGAAATGACAGGTGCGGCGGGGCTCGAACACCCGATCGAGTTTCTGCCGCATCATTTGATGGTACGCGAGACAGACAGAGGGATGGTTACCGGCGATGAGGTTTATCGGTACATGCCCGAAGGGTTTTTGCTGCGCGGTGAGGATTACCACGCGGGCTATCTGAAGCGCTGGAAACGTGCGAGAACTGACAGCTTCGCGCCGCCGGATATGGTTAAAGGCACATAAAGACCGGGTGCGTTTCTGTGACGACGTCACATACCGGGCGCAGTTTGGAACTGTAGCCTTTTCGAGTGCGCACAGAGACGGCCGCTCACGACCCAACGAAAGAACCTTCCAGAACGCGGCTGGCACGTAGAGCGTTGCATTCTGGTAGGTTGTAATCCGAAGCTCAGTGGTTTGCCTTGTGTCGCTGCTGGAGCGCCGGGCTCTCCCGGCTCGCCATAGGCCGAGGGGGCGTCATGGTCTTTGAGATTGTGCCCGTTGCGGGCATACTGGCAGCGCGCGCAATTGCAGCATGCGGCTTCCACCGGCGCTGAGGTGCTGCGAAATCGGTCTGACCGTGGTGAGGAGAGGATGAGAATGCTGGACTATCCCATTGATATGAAAAATGTTCCGCTGGTGACCGCATTTTTTGATGAAGCGACCAACACGATCTCCTATGTGGTGAGTGACCCAAAAACCGGGGCCTGTGCCATTGTCGACAGCGTTATGGATATCGACTACGCGGCCGGTCGGATCACATCCAAGCATGCGGACCGGATGATCGATTTTATCGAGGACTCCAGCTTGAGCCTCGAGTGGATCATCGAAACGCATGTACATGCGGATCATCTTTCGGCGGCACCTTACATCCAGGATAGGCTTGGCGGCAAAATAGCGATTGGCGAGAAAATCCAGATTATTCAGGATGTTTTCGGCAAGATATTCAATGAAGGTACAGAGTTTCAGCGCGACGGCAGCCAGTTTGACAGACTTCTCCAAGATGGGGACACCTACCGGATCGGGAGCATCCCGGCAGTCGCGATCTATACGCCCGGGCACACGCCTGCCTGTATGACCCATGTTGTCGGAAACGCCGCTTTCGTGGGTGATACGCTCTTCATGCCGGACGGAGGCTCTGCGCGCGCGGACTTTCCGGGCGGAGATGCGGGAGAGCTTTACGACAGTATTCAAAAGGTTTTGTCGCTCCCGGACGAGATGCGACTTTTTATGTGCCACGACTACGGGCCCGGCGGTCGTGACATCGCGTGGGAGACCACCGTTGCCGAAGAAAAGGCTGCAAATATCCATGTTGGTGGCGGCAAGACCCGCGACGAGTTCATTGCCTTTCGCACAGCACGGGATGCGCAATTATCCATGCCCAAGCTGATAATACCGTCCTTGCAGGTGAACATGCGTGCCGGGGAGGTGCCGACCGATGAAGATGGCCGCCCGATGTTAAAACTCCCCGTAAACGCGCTTTGACCGCGGGGCAAATGAGTTGACATGACAACTCGTTTGCGCATGCTCTGAGACAGAACAGGGTCAATCGCGTCGGGAGGAGCGGATGAGCCAGCTTCAGTCTGCACCTACTTCGGGTGCGCACAGGCGCAAACGGCGGTCCGACCCCGTCGCACACCGGGGCGGCGTACGTCTGCTCAACCTTAAGAACTATATTCCTCACCTGCTTGAGACCGTTAGCAATCCGCTGTCAGCGGGAGCCTCGGCCGCTTATCTGGCCCGGTTCGAGCTCGGGGTGGTGGATTGGCGCGTGATTTCCACTCTAAGACTGTCTCCAGATCTGCACGCAGCGCGCATTTGCGAAGTATTCGAAGGTGACAAGGCGGCGGTAAGCCGGTCGCTTCAGCGGCTTGCGGAACGTGGGCTTGCAGTTTTCACCCAGAGCGCCCGCGATCCCCGCCGCAAGACCTGGGCTTTGACCGAGGCAGGCGAGGATATGCACGAAAAACTGCTCTCTGTTGCCTTGGGCAGGGAAGAAGAGTTGGTCGCGGGCGTCGATCCTGACGATCTTGAAGTGTTTCTTCAGGTCCTACGAAAGATGCAGGGCAATGTTGCCCGGATGAAATCCGAAAGCGGACCATCGCAATGACGTTGCGAACACAGGTGGCAATAATTGGTGGCGGTCCGTCAGGATTGCTTCTGTCTCAGCTGCTCTACCGAGCTGGCATCGACACGGTCGTGCTGGAAAGACAAAGCCGCGAACATGTCCTGTCGAGAATTCGCGCCGGTGTGCTCGAGCAGGGATTTGTCGAACTGATGGTGGCTGCAGGTGTCGGTAAAAGGATCCAAAAAGAGGCACTTACCCACGATGGGACCGTGTTGGCCTATAACGGCGATCGTTTTCGTTTGGATTTCACCGAGCATGTACGTCAGCCAGTGCTGGTCTACGGTCAGACTGAGGTTACGAGAGATCTTTACGAAGCCGCAGATGCCCGCGACGGGGTGGTCCTGCACGGGATCGAGAATGTTGTGCTCCATGACCTCGACGGACGCACGCCGAGCATCACCTTTACGCAAGAAGGCCAGAACACACGCCTCGATTGCGATTTCATCGCAGGTTGCGATGGCTTTCACGGTGTCTCACGCCGCGCAATCCCTGAAAACCTGCGGCGAGAATACGAGAAGGTCTATCCGTTCGGCTGGCTCGGGGTATTGTCCGAGACGCCGCCCGTTCATGATGAATTGATCTACGCAAATTCGGACCGCGGGTTCGCGCTCTGCTCGATGCGCACGCCGACGCTGTCACGCTATTACATCCAATGTGGGCTCGATGAGAAGGTTGAGGCGTGGAGCGACGCCGCCTTTTGGACGGAGCTCAAACAGCGGATTCCGGCTTGTGACGCAGAGCGGCTGGAAACCGGTCCGTCCATAGAGAAATCTATTGCACCGTTGCGCAGCTTCGTCTGCGAACCGATGCAATGGGGCCGTCTTTTCCTTTGCGGGGATGCCGCCCATATCGTGCCGCCTACAGGCGCGAAAGGCCTGAATACGGCAGCGTCTGATGTCCATTACCTGAACGAAGCGCTGCGGTCCTGGTATGGCGATGGAGAGAGGGAGGGGCTCGATCGATATTCGGAGCGCGCGCTGGCCCGGGTTTGGAAAGTGGAACGGTTCAGCTGGTGGATGACGTCCTTGCTGCATCGCTTCCCGGATCAGTCGGAATTCGACCTGAGAATACAGCGCGCGGAACTGGCATTCTTACAAGAAAACGTCGCAGCTCAAGAAGTCCTGGCGCGCAACTATGTGGGGTTACCGTACTGATGGCAGAACGTTACGACAAAGGTATGGCTGTGCGGCGCAAGGTCCTCGGAGACGCGCACGTGGATCGCGCCGAAGCTGACAAAACATCATTCGACCAGAGCTTTCAGACACTCATAACCGAAGGCGCTTGGGGCACAGTCTGGGCTTCGGAGGCGATTTCGTTGCGGGAGCGATCAATGCTGACGATTGCGCTGCTTGCTGCAACCGGAAATTTTGATGAAATTGAAATGCATATCCGGGCTACTTCACGCACTGGGGCAAGCCCGCAAGACATCGCCGAGGCGCTTCAGCACGTCGCGATTTATGCGGGTGTGCCAAAAGCCAACCATGCGCTCAAGATTGCCCGGGCGACCTTTTCGGACATGAAGGCGGAGCAGAATGACTAGTGCCTATGACGCTGCCCCGTTGATTCCGCGCGATCGCGCAGCGCATCCTGTCGCGCATGATGTCGAATATAAGAGCTCTGTTTCGCGTTCTCCGACGATGCCTTTGCTGTCGCTGGACAGCACTCCGACCGAAGAAACCGGCCCGAAGTTTGGGCATGGCTTAATTGGCGCGCTGGACAACAACCTGATCCTGAATTGGTCCAAGGGCGCTGCTTCGGCAATAGGGGAGCGCATTCTCGTGCACGGGCGCGTGCTTGACGAGACCGGGCGGCCAGTCCCGAATTCTCTGATCGAGATTTGGCAGGCCAATGCAGGTGGCCGCTACCGACATCTGAAAGATACGTATCTTGCGCCGCTCGACCCTAATTTTGGCGGTTGCGGGCGAACTCTTACAGACAGCGAAGGGCGGTATGAGTTTATGACCGTACGTCCCGGCGCGTATCCATGGCCCAACAGAGAGAACGACTGGCGCCCGATGCATATCCATTTCAGCCTCTTCGGCCATGCGTTCGGGCAACGGCTGATCACCCAAATGTACTTTGAGGGCGACCCGCTTATCGAACGCTGCCCGATTGTTGCGACCATCAAGGACAGGGGGCAGATCGATCGACTTGTGGCGCCACTGGATATCGCAGCCTCTAAGCCGCTCGACCATTTGGCATACAAGTTTGATATTGTCTTGCGCGGTCGCCACCAAACCCATTTTGAAAACCGGCCGGAGGGGATGTGATATGGCCCAACCCGCGAAGACGCTGCGTGAAACCCCGTCCCAAACTGCTGGTCCATACGTGCACATCGGTTGCGTTCCAAGCTACGCTGGCCTCGACGGGATCTATCCGGGTGATCTTGGGCAATACCCAATCAGTCAAGGTGCCAGAGGCGAGCTTATTGAGATTGTAGGGTCCGTGTTCGATGGCGCTGGATGCCCGATGCACGACGTGTTGTTGGAGAGTTGGCAAGCGGATGCAGCTGGCATTTTCCCGGGTCTGCCCTCCGCCGACCCTGCGGTCAGCGGCTTTGGACGGTTTGCCGTGAGTTTGGACAGCAGCGAATTCAAACTAAAGACGGTAAAGCCGGGCAGGGTTGCGATGCGCGACCGGCGTGTTCAAGCCCCCCATATCGCGCTTTGGATCATGGCGCGCGGAATTAACCTTGCACTCGCGACACGCCTTTACTTCCCTGACGAAGACAACAGAGGCGACCCGCTGCTGAGCCGGATCGAACAACCTGCCCGCGCGGAGACCCTTATTGCCCAACCCGTTCAAAAGGGGCGATATCGCTTCGATATTCGCATTCAGGGGCCCGACGAAACCGTATTTTTGGATATTTGAAGCGCATGAGCGTCAGTGTTTTTGAGCATACGGGCCTGTCAGGGTTGTTTGGTGATCCCGAAACTCAGTTGCTCTTCTCAGCAGATGCGCAACTTGAGCACATGCTGACCTTCGAACGGGCGCTGATAAATGCTCTCGAGGCAATCAAGCGGATTGATGCACCGACAGCAGCAGCCGCGCGCATAGCGTTTGAGGCCTTCGAACCCGACTGGGATCGGCTGCGCGAGGGTGTTGCACGGGACGGTGTTATCGTCCCCTCGCTGGTGCAGCAGCTGCGAGGCACCTTGTCTGCACCAGACGCCATCCACGCAGGCGCGACGTCGCAAGATGTAATCGACACGGCAACGGCAATGACTTTGCGCGAGGTGGCAAGGCTCTTCGACACGCGGCTGACGAAGGTGCTTGAGCGGCTCGAGGCTCTACTTGGCCGGTATGGCGAGCGGCAAATCATGGGGCGGACGCGCATGCAAGCAGCGCTGCCCATATCTGCCGCGCACCGGATTGAAAGCTGGATGTCCCCGCTGACCGACGCCAAAAGCCGATGTGCGGCCGTGACCTCCGAGGTTGCCGTTCTCAGCCTGGGCGGGCCCGTTGGCGATGGGGAAAGCTTTGGGCGCGCGCAATCGGATCTGGCGGCGCAGATGTCGGTTGAGCTGGCGCTTTCAGTTCCAGACCCTGCCACGCATACCGATCGTGGCAGGCTCGTTCGCTTCGGTGACTGGTTGTCTCATCTGAGCGGTGGTTTGGGCAAACTGGGACAAGATATTGCCCTTATGGCACAGCAGGGTATCGACGAAATTGTACTGGATGCCGGTGGTCGCTCGTCGGCGATGGCCCACAAGCGAAATCCTGTGCTCGCGGAGCTTTTGGTCACACTGGCCCGTTTCAACGCCGCGCAGGTTGCGGCTCTGCACGGAACACTGGTTTTTGAGCAGGAGAGGTCCGGGTCCGCCTGGGCGCTTGAGTGGATGGTGTTGCCCCAGATGGCGACCGCGACCGGGCGTGGACTCACCGTAGCGCTGGATCTTCTGGACCAGATTGCCGAGATCGCGCCGCGAGCTTGACATGCTGGAGCTGAGCTTACCGACCCTATCGGTTATTTTCGTTGCGCTCGCGCTTGGTGGTGTTCTGAAGGGAGCGACGGGTGCAGGGGTGCCTGTGATCGCTGTGCCGGTCATAGCTGCGTTCTTCGATGTGCGTCTGGCCGTGGCGCTTATTGCAGTACCAAACTTTTTTACAAACTGCTGGCAGCTGTGGAGGTTTCGTGCGGCGCATCTCTCCGGTGTTTTTACCGCCGTCTTCGCGCTTTCTGGCGCCTTGGGCGCGGTCGCGGGGACGTTTTTGCTCGCAACGCTGCCTGTTGAACCCCTGATGTTGTTGGTGGCCTTGTCAGTGACAGCCTACATCGCGCTTCGCGTGACGGTTCCAGAATTCCGTTTTGACCTAATGCTTGCCCGCAGGTTTGTGTGGCCGGCCGGTCTTCTCGCAGGACTTTTGCAGGGTGCCGCCGGGATTTCGGCGCCTGTGTCGGTGAGTTTTCTCAACGCATTGCGCCTGTCTCGCCCTGCGTTCATAGCGACAATCTCAGCGTTTTTCGCAGCGATGACTGTCGCGCAAATCCCCAGCCTTGCGGTCGCTGGATTCATGACGCCCACGATCCTGATCCTTGGAGTGATCGCCGTCCTTCCAGTCTTTGCGTTCATGCCCGTTGGCGGATGGCTGGCCCGTCGTATGTCACCGCGCGGTTTCGACATGCTTGTTCTCAGCTTTTTAGGTATCTTGGCTGCCAAGCTATACTATGACGCTCTGTTCTGAGGGGTCAGCCCTTAAACTGCTGCGCACGAATGTCCGACTGTGCATTGGCCATGTATTCCGCGCTTGCGGGGATGCCGCCAAGCGGAAAAACATGCAATTGCTCTATGTGCGTGGGCGGACCAGTTCGCAGCTGAGCGGCGAGATCCGCCAGCAACGCCGTCGGTTCGATCGGTTTTAGCAGTTTCGTCACATCGCGCGCCCGTTTCTGAAGAACCCGCAGCGATGGGCCAACTCCACACGCGATGGCGAATTTGAGCAGGGTCTGGAGCTTCGCGGGCCCAGCTATGCCTACATGGATTGGTAAATCGATGCCGGAAGCCGCGTAGCGCGCCGCCCAGTCGACGATCGGCTTGGCTTCGAACGCGAACTGAGTAACCAGCGCCATTTGGGCATCAGTGCGCTCTGCGAAGTCTTGTTTCCAGCGCGCGGCATCGTCGACCATCTGCGTCGTGCCATCCGGATCGATATCCCGATTTCCCTCTGGATGGCCCGCAACATGCAGACGCGTGAACCCGAATGCATCAAAGAGCCCGGTTTCAAGAAGTTGGATAGAGCTTTCAAAAGCTCCTTGGGGCTGGCCAATTCCGCCAGCGAGCACGAGGGCCTGATCGATGCCGGCGTCATCGCGATATGCCCGCAGCCAGTCCTCCAGAACGGAGGTATCTTTGACGATCCGAGCCGGGATGTGGGGCATGACCGGGAAGCCCTCATCAGTCAGGCGCCGCGCGGTTGCCAGCATATCGCTGAACGGAGTGCCATCAAGATGCGCGATGTAGATCCGTGTTCCCGCTGGCAGCAACGCGGAAAAGCTCTCGATCTTGGCAGCCGTACGCGGCATCACCTCGATCGAAAACGTGGCCATTGGATCGTTTCGCACCACCTGGCTACCGTGTCCCGGAAAGGGGATAATACTCATGTCCGTCTCCATCGCGCGGGACCGTCCGATGCCGCTGCAGTCGACCGTAGCCTGAACCGGGCGGAATCAAGTGGTCTGGATCAGACATAAAAGCGCTTGTTTTCGGCATTCAATAGCAACCTGCTTCTCATAGTCCGATCTTCCCGGGATTGAGGATATTATCCGGGTCGAGCGCTGATTTAATCGCCCGCATCACATCGGTGCCTTCCCCTAGCTCCGCACCAAGATAGTCTGCCTTGCCTTGGCCGATCCCATGCTCGCCCGTGCATGTGCCATCGTTGGCGTGGGCCAGATCAGCGAGCCATCTTGTGAAGTTCTCGGCCTTGGCGATTTCGTCCGGATTTTCTTCGTCAAGCAACAGAAGACAGTGAAAGTTGCCGTCGCCTGCATGCCCGACAATCGGTGCCATCAAGCTCATCGTTTCGAGCTTTGTCTGCGCTGCCGTCACGCATGTGGCAAACTTGGAAATTGGAACGCAGATATCGGTCGACAGCGCTTTGCATCCGGGCCGTAGTGCGATCGATGCCCAATACGCATCGTGCCGAGCTTGCCACAGCGCTGAACGCTCTTCTGCCTTCTCGGACCAGCAGAAATCGAACCCGTCCGTCTCCGCCGCGATCTCCCCAAACGTTTCGGCTTGTTCCGCAACGGCGGCCTTCGATCCATGAAACTCGAGCAAGAGAAGCGGACCTTCCGGCAAAGAGAGGTTGGAGTATGAATTGCACGCCTTCACCTGCAGAGCGTCGAGCAATTCGATCCGCGCCATTGGCAGGCCCATTTGCACGCACAGAATGACTGCGTTGCAGGCTGCTTCTACGCTCGGGAAAGAGCAGCGTGCGGATGACATTGCTTCTGGTATCCCATGAAGACGGAGCGTCAGTTCGGTGATGATGCCCAATGTACCTTCAGAGCCAATTATCAGCCGTGTCAGATCATAGCCCGCCGATGTTTTGCGGGCGCGTCGCGCCGTGCGGACAACGCGCCCGTCGGCCAGCACCACTTCGAGCGCGATGACATTGTCTCGCATGGTGCCGTAGCGGACGGCATTCGTTCCCGAGGCGCGTGTTGCCGCCATGCCGCCCAGGGACGCATCCGCCCCGGGATCGATAGGAAAGAAAAGACCCTGATCCCGCAGATGAGTATTGAGTTTCTTGCGCGTGACCCCGGGTTGGATCCGGCAGTCGAGATCCTCCGGATGGACCTCAAGAATGTCGTCCATCTGGCTTAGGTCGAGACTGATGCCACCGCCCGGTGCGTTCAGATGGCCTTCAAGAGATGTCCCTGTGCCAAAGGGGATAATCGGCGTGCGGTGGTTGGCACAAACGCGCACGATCTCTACCACCTCTTGAGTGGAGCGCGCATACACAACCGCATCGGCCGGTTGGTTGGGCAGCCACGTCGTCGTGTGTGCGTGTTGCGCTCGGATAGCCGCCCCAGTTTGGAGCCGGTCGCCAAACTGTTGCTTGAGGATTCCCACGGCAGCGGCAATTCCGTCTTCGTTTCGGGGCAGGGTGCCGACCAAGGCCATTGATGTCTCCTCCCTCGATTTCCGCCAATATGCTTGCACCGAGATTTGCCTGTCCGCGCCTGGAAAGGCAATCTCGCTTTGCTGTGAGCCGACATTGCCGGCATGCCGGTGCCGTGCCACTCTGTCTGCAATTAAACGCTGGAGGTGACATGGGGCGGCCAATTGTGATCATGGGGATTTTCGTTGCCGATGCTGCGTTCACCGCGCAGCGCCTGCCGCGTATGGGCGAGACCCTTCTTGGCTCTGCCTTTTCGCTTGGCCCGGGAGGGAAAGGCTCCAATCAGGCGATTGCAGCTGCAAAGGCCGGGGGAGATACACATTTTATCACGCGTTTAGGGCAGGATGCGTTTGGGGCGCTTGCGGTGTCCACCTGGTCCGAGGCCGGAGTTGTCCCGCATCTGATTGAAGGTGACAGCCCAACCGGCGCGGCGTTTATCTTCCTCGAAGAAGCGACGGGACAGAACGCCATAATCGTTTCGCCCGGTGCGGCAAACGATCTGTCACCGGCTGATCTTGTTGCGCAGGAAAGCCTGATCTCAGGTGCAGGCGTGTTTATGACCCAGCTTGAGGCACCAGTTGATGCGGCGCAAACGGGTCTGGAACTGGCGCGTAATGCGGGTGTCACAACCATTCTAAATCCAGCGCCTGCGACACAGCTGCATGACGAAGTGCTGCGCTTGTGTGACCTCGTGACCCCCAATGAAAGCGAAGCCGAAGGCCTGACCGACGTGGCGGTTGCCGATGTTTCAAGTGCGTCTGAGGCCGCACGCGCTTTAAAGGAGCGAGGGGCGGGTGCGGCGATCATCACGCTGGGGGGTCAAGGCGCATGGATCGACGCCGCAGGAAAAACAAATCATATCCCCGCGCGAAATGCGGGAGCTGTGCGTGATACCACCGGTGCGGGGGACGCTTTTAATGGTGCTTTGGCGGTCGCTCTGTCCGAAGGGGCAGCAGTGCTCGAAGCGGCGGAGTTTGCCACCGCCGCAGCGGCCATCTCGGTCACGCGCGCGGGCGCGGGTACTTCCATGGCTGCGCGTGCCGAGATTGACGCACTCCGGAACGGGCACTGAACGGCTCGACAGAGGCAGTCGTGCGGCTAGCTCTGGGCCATGATCTTCGTTTTGAGTGATGAAACGGTCTTCAACCGATCGGTGCTGACAATCCGGCAAGCGCCCAAGCGACTTTTATCTCTGGGCGTAACCGTGTGGCCACGCGGTATTTTTCGCACGCGGCTTTTCTGGCGGGTTTTGTTCGAAAAATCCCTTCCGCGCTACATCGTGGCGCTGTCTCCGTTTCCGGCGCTCATTCTTGCGCGCCCAGAATGGTCACTGGGCCTTAGCCAGGCGCCGCTGGCCATGTTCGGGTTTGTACTGCTTGTGGAGAGTTATGTTTTATCGATCCCAAGCCCTGAAAAACGCCAAAAACTCGCGACCGAAGCAGAGGCCGACCAGAAGCTTGATCTGTTGCAGGTGCGCGCAAGAGAAGCGCTGATGAAGGTTGCCGCAGCGCGCGAGTTGCGCACAGGAACGTTGCACCTGGTCATCGAACAATCCTCGCTTCTGCGGGTACCTCCCCTTACGCTTGTTTCGGTGCAGATGGATGGAGAAACACAAGAGTTCCTCAACCTGTCGCGTCGCGAACGAGAGCTGCTTTCTGCAACGCTCTTTGATGCGCAGCTTTCGGAGCAAGACCTGCGACGGGTCAATGTCGCACAAAATACCGAGATGCGTAGCTTCACGTTCGACCCCAGGGATGTTTCCGCGCACGCGCGGCTGCGGGCGATCGCTGCAGCGCGCGGAGGCAACGACTAGGCGTCGAGCGTCAGAACCCTTCCAAAGGGGGGTGGCGCAGGCGGGTGGCCCGGCAGCGCCCAGATTACCGGACAGAGCGGAGCGGTATCCGGCAATGGGCCCTCAAGATCGCTAAGCACAACAATCAGCGAGGGTCGAAGGCTCACGGCCTGCGAGATCACCGGGCGAAAATCTGTTCCGCCGTCACGGCTCAGATCGAGCGCTCCGAGGGTTTGCGCAACGTTTTGCGACGCGAGCTGTTGGGCGGAGCGCACATCTTCGTCGAACACCAGCAAGTGAAGTTCTGCCCCGCCCCGGCGGGCGATGGCTCCGATTTGAGCGCCAAACAGGCGCAACTGCACTGGCGACACCGACCCTGAACTATCAAGCGCCAGGACGATCCTCGGCTGATGCAGCCGGTATTGTTGGCTCGGTTCAAACACCGGAACGGGCCGTCTTTCGTTCCGTGCTATTGCTTCACTAGCGACCCAGCGGCCTGAGGGGCGGCGAAATGTGATATGGGCGGTATCCTGTAGCGCTCGGGCTGCCAGACGGCGCAGCAAAACTTCCCAAGGAGTGCTTGTCTCCGGGATGTCGGCAAGTCTGTGGCCCAGCATGCCCAGTCCGCGACCAGCCAAGCGCCCTGCCTCCAGCGCCCGGTGCAGATGCTGACGCCACTCGCTTTCACTGGGGCCTTTTTTGCTATCTTCTTCCGCACCGTGCGTCTCGAAGTCGACGTCCTCAGAAAAACCCTCTGCGGCAGCTCTCATCATTAACTCGGTACGTTCTGCCTGCCCCGCTTTCGCAATGCGCCCCGAGAGCTCGAAATAGAGCCGCTCAACATCCCAGTTGCGTAAGGTGTCCTCTGCGAGCGCCAGAGTAGCCATCGAGACATGCGGACGCGGCTGGATCAATCCAATCTCGGCGAGGGTATCATTTATGAGCGCGTCCGCTCCAAGGTTGAACATGCCTTCATTGAACGCATCGCCCAGCCGTGTGCGCAATCCTGCGCCGCGTCCGGCATGTCGCAGCGCGATATGAAGCACGTGATGCGCGGCCAGACCGACCTGTTCCTGCAGACTGAGTGTCGCGTAGGCCGGGCCGTAGGTTATCGTTTGAGCATTGCTTCGTGCAAAGCCGTCGATTTCCGCATCCCGATGGTTGCACCATAGGCTAAGCGCAGCAAAAGCAGGGTCATCTTCGGCCAGTTTTTGCAGGGCGGGCGAAGCCCGGCGCGAATGGCGCTGTGTGCTCATGCCACGCCGGCGGCTTCGCGCTCTGCGGCGTAGTCGGCATAGGCAGGGCTTTTAAGAAAGATGTCCTCAAGGCCAAGTGCCAGTCCCCGCGCAATCAGCAATTCGAACCCATGCGTACGCAGTTCTTCCAGTGGAAAGCGGGCATAGACTGACGCATCACCCAGCTCAGAGAGTTTTCCGATTTCGGCCATGACTTCTATGACTTTTGGGGCGGTTTTCGCATCCAGTGCCCCGATCAGTCCATAGGTTAGGGCATAAAGCCCGTGGAGACTGGTCGGATAGTAGACCAGCCGCGCCTTCGCATCTGCGCTGATAAGGTCTTCAATTTGCACTTGCGCGGCGACGTCGTCAGCGACAAGCGCAAACTCTGCGGCAACTGCTGCGCCAACTGTCCCAGCGATCAGAGTATCCCGCATGCGCCGTTCGGGCCGTGTTTTCAGGATATCGCTTACGCGTTCCCAGGATCTTGGCGTGGCAGCGATGATATCGCCTTTTGCAAGGGCCTCCGCTCCGGTATCGAGAAGGTCTCCGCGCGCGCGGATGAACGCTATCACGGCCGGGTGCAAGCCGTGTCGCACCGCATAGTTTTCAAGCCAGTCCGAGGCTGCCGCAACCACATGCACATGGATCAACCGATCGGACAGAGCGGTTCCCATTTCGTAGGCCACGGCGCCGTCTTCGGTGGAGTTGCCGGCCGCCACAACCATCACGCTATCGGGCAAATGGTGGGTTCCGACCCGTCGTTCCTGCAATAACCCGTAGACGGTCGGCTGCAGCAGGGGCGGAGCCGCCGTCAGCTCGTCCAGAAACAGGATTGCCGGCTGTGCCGGATCATCGGGCAAATCCTCTGGCCGATACCAGACGGTCCGTCTTTTCTCATGATCGTAGTAGGGCAGCCCTCGCAGGTCCTGCGGCTCTATTGTGGTCAGGCGTAGATCAAAAAGCCGAGCGTCGATCTCCTCAGATAGTTGTCTTACAATCTGTGTTTTGCCCACGCCTGGTGCACCATGGAGCATCCAGCTCGCGGTCATTTGCCCCGAGGCCTGTGCACGCCAGCCGGTACGCAAGACCTCGAGTGCCGTGCCTGCCGAAACGGTTGATGCATTCAGGGACATGAGTGACCTCCTTGGTGGAGGCAAGCTAGGGCGCAGGCTGCTCTGCGTCGAGGCGCTAATCCTGATCGGAGGCCATGCGCCGCTTTCGCGACAGGGTTTCGCGTCGCGCTTGCTCCATACCCTGGCGGAAAGAGGCTTCGACGAAATCGATATGATCCCGGGCCGCTTTTTCGGCATCGCGGGACCGACGCGAAAGGATGGCTTGTGCGATTTCTTTATGCTGTGCCAGCAGCGCCTCTCCGGTGCCGTCGATGGCACGCAGATACTCGCGGTTGTAAAAAACGCCTTTGCGCGTGAGATCATAGATCGAGGTCATCATGTGATTCAGCATTGTGTTGTGCGCTGCGTCCACGATCGCCGAATGAAACCGGATATCGGCTTGCATGCCAGTCTGCAAATCGTTGGCGGTCTGCGCTTCTTCCATAACCGCAATTTCGGCACGAATGGCTTCGGCATCAAATTCTGTATGCCGTTCCGCAGCAAGGCGCGCCGCGAATGCTTCTTGCTCGCGGCGATATTCGAGATACTCGAAGAACGCGTCTCCGTGACGGGAGAATAGATCAAGCAGCGCTGGCGACATCGCTTCGTTTGTCAGCTTGGCCACAAACGATCCTTCGCCCTTTATGACATCGATCAGTCCTTCATCTTCCAGCCTTTTCAGAGCCTCGCGAAGTTTGGGGCGCGACACGCTGAGCATTTCGGCCAGATCCCGTTCAGCCGGCAGTTTAGAGCCCTGGCGCAGGACGCGGTTCACGATCAGGTCTTCTAATTTTTCCACGACCGCATCTGCGACCGAGTCGTGGTCAATCGGGTCGAAGACGTTCCGCGTGTCGGTCATGTCGGAGTCCATTTCTTGCGTATGTCAGGCGCTATCGGTCAATTATATTGCCCTTAGGCTCTGGAAAGCAAGCTGCGTCATTTTGGAGCAAGTTGCCGGAGCCGTCTTTGGCAAATGGGAAAAAAAATTATTAAAAACAATATTTTGCCCAATCTCAACTGTCGTTGCAGAAGTATCTGGAAGCGAAACCCCGAATAATCTTCTGGTAAATTTAATTTGCCAAAGTGGGATGGTAAATTTTATGAACCAATGCGCGACCAAGGAGTGTTCCTAGGCAACAATTCCAAATCAAGGCCTCGAAGCCTGCATTTTCTCGTGGAGGAGACAAATGAAAACCACCCTGACCAGCATTGCTGTAGCTGCGAGCCTTTTGGCCGCGCCTGCTGCACACGCCGCAGACAAGATTTTGCTAAAAACCCCAATCGCGTTCTCGACCGCGCTGCCCGGTTTGGGCTCGCCGATCCCGCGCGTTGCCGACCAGCTCAACGTGATGTCGGGCAACACGATCAAAATGAAGGTTTACGAGCCCGGAAAACTGGTCCCGCCGTTCGAGATCCTCGATGCAGTGTCCTCCGGAAAAATCAACTCCGGGTACACCACAGCAGGCTACTGGGCAGGTAAAATCCCCGCCGCGCCTTTGTTTTCGGCTGTGCCGTTCGGGCCCGAAGCTGGCGAGTACATGGCCTGGCTCTACTATGGCAATGGCATGGATTTGTACCAGGAGATGTATGATCAGGCCGGTTTCAACGTAAAGGTTCTGCCCTGCGCGATCATCGCTCCGGAAACCTCGGGGTGGTTTGCATCAGAAATTAATTCTGCCGAGGATTTGCAGGGATTGAAGATGCGTTTCTTCGGTCTCGGTGGCAAGGTTATGCAGAAGCTCGGCGTTGCAACATCGTTGCTGCCCGGAGGCGAGATTTTCCCGGCACTGGAAAAGGGCGCCATCGACGCGACCGAATTCTCCATGCCAGCGATTGATGCGCGTCTCGGGTTCCACAAGCTTGTTAAGTTCAACTATTTCCCCGGCTGGCACCAGCAGGCCACTGTATTTGAGCTTCTGATCAACAAGGACGTGTGGAACGAAGCCTCAGATCAGCACAAAGCGATCATCGAAAGCGCCTGCAAAGCTTCAATGGCCGACAGCTTTGCCGAAGGTGAGGCGATCCAATTCGCCGCCCTTCAGGATAACATCGACAACAATGGGGTAACTATCAAGCAATGGTCGCCAGAGATGTTGGAGCTGTTCCGGTCAACATGGGACGAAGTCGCCGCTGAAGAAGCCGCGAACGACGAATTCTTCGACAAGGTTCTGACGGATCTGAATGAGTTCAGAGACGGTTACAAGCTTTGGAAAGAAAACGCTTTCCTGCCGCGGATGTAAGTCACTGCGCAGGATTGTGGGGCGGCGCGCACCCCTCCCAGATTGCAGCGCCGTCCCGCACTAGATCGGCTTAAACGCGCCGCCAGATGCGCGTGGCCGCTTGCTGAGTTTCAGACGCGACCGTCCCAAAAACATCCCGGCGTTTGCCAAATGGTACCCGAGGGAGAGAGGAGCCCCCCCATGGCCAATCCGACCATTGATATCGAAGATCCGATCGAAACGTACGAACATCTGCTCGAGCATGAAGATCGCGACCCCCAAGCTGTGGCAAAGGCCCTGGACGCAACAGTCAAATCGATCGGCCACGTCGTCATGTGGGCCAATATCGCATTGGTTGCGGCCATCGTTGCGCAGGTTCTTTTCCGGTATCTGCTGAACCAGAATTTTCCGAAGCTCGACGAGATCCAGTGGCATTTCTACGGGCTCGTCACCATGATCGGCATCTCATACGCTATGGTCACCGACAGCCATGTGCGCGTGGATCTCTTGCATATGCAGCTTTCGCGTCGCGCGCAGCGCGTGATTGAGGTATTGGGCATACTCGCCCTTGTTGCGCCGTTCATCTATCTGATGGTTGATCAGGGCTACGACTATTTCTACGAGAGCTTCCGCGTGAATGAGCGGTCCGACAGCCCAACCGGTCTTCCGGGGCGCTGGGCGTTCAAGGCGATCATCCCCATCAGCTTCGTTCTCTTAGGCGTCGCGGCGCTTGCGCGGCTGATCCACGATATTCATGCATTGCTGGCCAACTACGAAGAAGAGCGGCGCGGCAAGGGCCTGCGGACTGTTCTGCTCGCCATGTTCTGTTTCGCCGTGGTCGCCGCGGGTCTGACATTTGCTGTCGAGACGACCGAGGAAAAGCTTGTCATCGCGATGTTTTTAAGTTTCATCGCGCTACTTTTTACCGGTTTTCCAGTGGCTTGGGTTCTTGCTGGGGTCGGTGTTGCCTATTGCGGTATCGCTTTCCTGTTCGACAATGACCTCATGGTGTGGACCGGGTTGGAAAGTACCTTTACCGGGCTCGATTACCTGACACTTGGCGCCGTGGTGAACCGTGTTTACGCGACCATGTCGAACGCTGTTCTGGTCGCGCTTCCGATGTTCATTTTTATGGGTCTCATGCTGGATGAAAGCGGCGTCGCAGAACGGCTTATGTCGTCGATGCAGCGCCTCTTTGGGAAAACGCGCGGGGGCCTTGCGATCACGGTGACGATGATCGGGATCATCCTGGCTGCATCAACGGGGATTATCGGAGCGTCAGTAGTCTTGCTTGGCGTTCTTTCGCTGCCCTCAATGATGGAACAGAAGTATTCTCCGCGTCTGGCAGCAGGCGTGGTCTCGGCTTCGGGGACTTTGGGCATTCTGATCCCTCCGTCGATTATGCTGGTGATTATGGCTGACCAGATGGCTTTGTCTGTGGGCGATTTGTTTATGGCCGCAGTCTTTCCAGGTGTGATCATCGGTGCCTTGTACCTGACCTATATTTTTGTGATCGCAAAGTTAGATGAAAAAGTGGCCCCTGTGCCCGAGGGCGCGAAAAGCCCAGACTGGGCGGCGGTCAGGGATGTTCTTATTGCTGTGCTGCCGACACTGGGCCTGATCCTGGCAGTGCTGGGTTCCATCTTCGCGGGCATCACGACGCCGACCGAAGCATCCGGCGTTGGTGCTTTAGGGGCGACGGCGTTGGCGGTCGGCTATCGCAAACTCACGTTCAAGAAACTTTGGAACGTGTTGGTTTCGACATTCAACACCACCGCCTACATCTTTGCGATTTTTCTGGGTGCAACGGTATTTTCGTATGTTTTACGGGAACTTGGCGGCGATGAATTGATCGAGCATGTGATCGCCTCCACTGGTCTGGGGCCGAATGGGACAATTCTGTTTATCCTGTTTATTGTGTTCTTGTTGGGTTTCGTCCTCGACTGGATCGAAATCACACTGATTGTGTTGCCTTTAATGGGGCCTGTGGTTGCTGGACTAGGGCTCGCAATTCCTGGTTTCGGAGTTCTGGATGACCCGGCACTGGTCTGGTTTGTCATATTAGTCGCAGTCACCCTGCAAACATCTTTCTTGACGCCACCCGTTGGTTTCGCGCTCTTTTATCTTAAGGGTGTGTGCCCGCCGCAGATTAAGCTGATGGACATCTATCGTGGGATCATCCCCTTTGTCCTTCTGCAGTTGACTGGCCTTGCGCTTGTCTTCCTGCTGCCGGCGCTTGCCACCTGGCTGCCGTCAGTCGCCTATTGAGGAGGAAGACGACCATGACCGATGCAGAGCTTCTATCGACCCTCCGCGGGATCGTCGGCAAGTCCTACTTGCTGGCAGGCGACAAAAATACCGAGCGGTTCCGCAAGGGGTTTCGCTCCGGAGAAGGAGGCGCGCTGTGCGTTGTTCGGCCTGGCACTCTGCTCGAACAATGGAACGTGCTTCAAGCCTGTGTTGCGGCAGACAAAATCGTAATTATGCAGGCGGCCAACACAGGTCTTACCGAGGGGTCTACGCCAAAAGGCGCCTATGACCGAGGCGTTGTTCTGTTGAACGCCAATCGGATCACCGGGCTGCAGTTGCTGCAGGATGGAAAACAGGTGGTAAGCCTGCCCGGTGACACGCTCTTCGCGCTTGAGAAAATGCTGCGACCGCTTAACAGAACGCCGCACTCCGTAATTGGCTCGAGCAGTATCGGCGCTTCGATTGTCGGGGGTGTGTGTAATAACTCCGGCGGATCCCTTTGCGAACGCGGCCCGAGCTACACCGAGCTGGCGCTCTTCGCCCAGGTTACCCACAACGGACAACTCAAGCTGGTCAACAACCTTGGGATCGACTTGGGAGAAACGCCTGAAGAGATCCTCACGCGGCTTGAAACTGGGGACTACGACAAGAACAGCCCGACCCCGGAAGGGCGCAACGCGTCTGATCCGGACTACACAACCATCCTGCGCGACGTGGAGTCGGATACCCCGTCCCGATACAACAATGACAATCGGCTGCTTTATGATGTGTCTGGTTGCGCGGGAAAACTGGTGGTTTTTGCCGTCCGGCTGGACACGTTCGCGAACTATGCACGCGAAAAAGTGTTCTACATAGGCACGAACGACCCGGCAGATTTGACCGAATTGCGGCGTCATATTCTCAAGCATTTTAAAACTCTGCCGGTTTCCGCAGAATACATGCACAGGGAGTGCTTCGACATCGCGGCGAAATACGGCAAAGATACGCTGGTTATGATCGATAAGCTCGGGACCGATAGGTTGCCGATGTTCTTTGCGCTCAAAGGCGCTGTGGACGCCCGGCTCAACAAAATAGCGGTAACGCGCGGGTTTACTGACAAGTTTATGCAAGTTGCAGCGCGACTTTGGCCCCAGCATCTCCCGAAGTTCTTGCGCGACTACCGGGATCGCTTCGAGCATCATCTGATCTTAAAGATGCACGATGGGGGCATAGAAGAAGCCGAAGAGTTCCTGCCGACCTTTCTAAAGGGTCGGGGTGCCGAGTTTGTGACCTGCACGACCAGGGATGCCAAGATTGCCGGGCTGCACCGTTTTGCTGCCGCTGGCGCCGCGGTGCGATACGGACATGTCCACGCTGATGAGGTGGAAGAAATTCTTGCGCTTGATATAGCACTGCGCCGCAACGATCAGGATTGGTTCGAGCAACTTCCAGACGAGATCGCGGATCAGCTTGTCGGAAAGGTCTATTACGGCCACCTAATGTGCCACGTCATGCACCAGGATTACATCGTCAAGAAGGGCGTAGATGCAAAAGCGCTCAAAGCCCAAATGCTTCAAATACTTGATAAACGTGGAGCGGAGTACCCGGCAGAACACAATGTGGGCCACCTTTATAAGGCCAAGCCGGATCTGGCGGAATTCTACAAGTCTGTAGATCCCACCAATAGCTTCAATCCGGGCATCGGAAAGATGTCTAAGGCCAAGAATTACGGGGAGGATCTTGAGAAAGTTTAACGCTAAACCAGTTATGCGCTGAGCGCGTGGCGCTATGCGTATGGCAGGGGTGCTGACGTTATGTCAGTTATGATAAACGCCGTCTCAAGAGAAAATCGAGCTTAAACAGCGCCGAATGGCGCATATACCGCAAGCGCGGACCGACTGGTTCTGCGAGGGTGTGGGCTATGTCGATCCGACGAGCTCAAATCCCTTTAGTGAATTGGTTTAACGCTGAACGACATAAGGGCCGTTGCTTTGGCCACATATCGGAGGGACGAAGGGATATGAGCGACCTCAAGACGGATATCGACCCCGTCGAAAGCCAAGAATGGCAAGATGCGGTTGAAGACGTAATTGCGCGAGACGGGGCGAACCGGGCGCATTTTTTGCTGGACAAAGCCGTGCAGCAAGCGCGCGCCGCGGGGGCGACGCTCCCGTTTTCCGCCACCACGCCTTACCAAAATACTATCCCGGTTGATGATCAGTACGACTTTCCGGGTGATATGGAAATGGAGTGGCGCATCCGCACGATCAATCGCTGGAACGCGATGGCCACGGTCGTTCGCCGCAACAAGGTCAGCTCCGAATACGGCGGTCATATCGCTTCCTTCGCCTCCTCGGCCGTCATGTACGATGTCGGACTGAACCATTTCTGGCGCTCGAAGTCTGCAATCCACGGCGGTGATCTTGTGTTCTTCCAGGGCCATGTCATCCCTGGCATCTACGCCCGCTCCTTCATGGAGGGTCGGATCAGCGAAGAGCAGCTGGAGAATTTCCGGTCAGAAGTGGATGGCTCTGGTCTGAGTTCCTATCCCCATCCATGGCTGATGCCTGACTACTGGCAGTTCCCGACCGTCTCGATGGGCCTTGGTCCGCTCATGGCGATCTATCAAGCACGGTTTATGAAATACATGCACAACCGTGGCTTGATCGACATGGCGGATCGCAAAGTCTGGTGCTTTCTTGGCGATGGAGAGATGGATGAACCGGAAAGCCGGGGCGCGATCGACCTTGCTGTTCGCGAAGGCCTCGACAACCTGATTTTCGTGATCAACTGCAACCTGCAACGGCTTGATGGCCCTGTGCGCGGCAACGGCAAGATCGTTCAAGAGCTTGAGGGCGACTTCCGGGGGGCCGGTTGGAACGTTATCAAACTCCTGTGGGGCAAGGGCTGGGACCAGCTTTTGGAAAAGGATACGTCCGGTCGGCTTCGTCAGTTGATGGACGAAACCGTCGATGGCGATTACCAAACCTTCAAATCAAAAGACGGCGCCTATATTCGCGAGCACTTCTTCGGGAAGTACCCGGAAACCGCCGCGCTGGTTGAAGACTGGACTGACGAACAGATCTGGTCACTGAACCGCGGAGGGCACGATCCGCAGAAGGTTTACACAGCCTTTAAGAAAGCGACCGAAAATCAGGGGACGCCCACCTGCCTGCTGGTAAAGACCATCAAGGGGTACGGCATGGGAAGCGCGGGTGAGGGGCAGAATACGACCCACCAGCAAAAGAAAATGGCCGAAGACCAGCTGCGGGCATTTCGCGATCGTTTCCAGATTCCTGTCTCTGACGAAGACCTGCCAAACGCGCCCTTTGTTTCGCTCAACAACGCGCAGAAGTCTTATCTGATGGAGCGTCGAAAAGAGCTTGGCGGTGAATTCCCGAAACGCGACTGGCGCGATGCTCCGAAACTGGAGATTCCTGCACTGGATGCGTTCGGAAAGGAGCTGAAGTCGACAGGAAGTCGTGAGATTTCAACGACAATGGCGTTTGTTCGGATCCTGACTACGCTTCTGCGTGACAAGCAAATCGGCAAACAGGTTGTCCCGATTGTCCCGGATGAAAGCCGCACCTTCGGGATGGAAGGTCTCTTCCGCTCCGTCGGCATCTACAATCCGATGGGTCAGCAATACACGCCCGAAGATCGCGATCAGATGTCCTATTATAAGGAAAGTGAGAACGGCCAGGTGCTGCAAGAAGGCATCAACGAAGCGGGCGCAATGGCGGACTGGATTGCCGCTGCGACGTCCTATTCCAATCACGGCGTGCCGATGATCCCGTTCTTTATCTACTACTCGATGTTCGGGTTTCAGCGGATCGGGGATCTGGCCTGGGCCGCCGGTGACAGCCGAGCACGAGGCTTCATGCTCGGTGGCACCGCCGGGCGAACCACACTGAATGGCGAGGGGCTCCAGCATGAGGACGGGCACAGCCATATTCTGGCCGGGACAATCCCGAACTGCATCAGCTACGATCCGACCTTCCAGTACGAGGTCGCTGTGATCGTCCACAACGGTCTGAAGCGGATGTATTCAGATCAGGAGGACGTCTATTTTTACCTCACTTTGATGAACGAGAACTACAGCCATCCGGACATGCCGATGGGTGTGGAAGACGAGATCATCAAAGGCCTCTACCGGTTCCAGAAAACCGCAAAGCCGGGCAAGAAGCATGTGAACCTGATGGGGTCGGGCACGATCCTTGTGCAGGCGATCAAGGCCGCCGAGATGCTGAAGGAAGATTTCGGTGTGACCTCGGATATCTGGTCAGCGACTTCGATGAACGAACTGGCGCGCGATGGACAGGATTGTGCGCGGCACAACCGCCTGAACCCACTTGCTGAGCAACGGGTGCCATTTGTCACACAGCAGCTTGATGGTGCGAAAGGGCCGGTCATCGCCGCGACCGATTACATGAAGAACTATGCTGAGCAGATCCGGGCCTTTGTCCCGCAAAGCTTCACGGTTCTGGGCACAGACGGGTTTGGTCGCTCAGACAGCCGGGTGAACCTGCGGCGCTTCTTCGAGGTGGATGCGAACCATATCGCCGCAGCTGCCATGGTGGAGCTGCACAAAGACGGCGCAATCACTGACGCGGTGCTGAAAAAAGCGCTTAGCAAATACGACATTGACGGCGGCAAGCCGAACCCGCGCTTGGTTTAAGCGGGACGCGAGGAGACAGAACGATGGCAATTGAAGTAACAGTGCCGGATATCGGCGATTTCACCGATGTCCCGGTGGTCAGCATCCTGGTGTCCGTGGGGGACACAGTCGGAGAAGAAGATCCGCTGATTGAGCTGGAAAGCGATAAGGCAACAATGGAAGTGCCGAGCCCGGCTGCAGGCACAGTCGCCGAGATCAAGGTCGCCGAAGGCGACAACGTCTCGGAAGGCTCGCTGATCCTGATGCTGGAAGCTGACGGCGGTGCCGAGGCCTCGGCGCCAGCTACGCCAGCGGCCTCGGCTCCCGCGGCACCTGCTGTTGCGCCGGCCGCAGCCGCTGCGCCCGCCGCGCCGGCCCCTTCGCCGGTCACGGACGCCAATTTCGGTAAGGCACATGCCTCCCCATCCGTGCGGGCCTTCGCGCGGCAGCTCGATGTGGACCTCAACAAGGTCAACGGTTCGGGCCGCAAGGGACGTATCCTACGCGAAGACGTAACGGCGTATCTCAAGTCCACGACTGCGCCTGCCGCCGCAGCGGGTGGTGCACCCGCAGGTGGCATGGGTATTCCGCCGATCCCCGTGGTCGACTTCTCTAAATTCGGCCCAGTCGAAGATGTGGAGATGCCGCGGATCAAAAAAATCTCCGGTCCGGCGTTGCATCGGTCCTGGCTGAACGTCCCGCACGTCACGCACAACGATGAGGTGGACATCACTGATCTGGATAAGTACCGCAAAGAAATGGACACAATGGCGAAGGAAGAGGGCTATCGAGTGACGCTCCTGTCCTTCGTCATTAAAGCCTCTGTGAGTGCGCTGAAAACCCACTGGGAATTCAACAGCTCAATCCATCCCGATGGCGATAAGCTGATTAAGAAAGACTACTATAACATCGGGTTCGCAGCAGATACGCCCAATGGTTTGATGGTGCCGGTCATCAAGGATGCTGATCGCAAGGGGCTGGTCGAGATCTCGAAAGATCTGATGGAGTTGTCCGGCAAGGCACGCGCAGGCGAACTTAAAGGCCCGGATATGCAGGGCGCGACCTTCACGATTTCCAGCCTTGGCGGGATCGGCGGCACCAGCTTCACGCCCATCGTGAACGCGCCGGAAGTGGCGATCCTGGGTCTAACGCGGTCCAAGATGGCGCCGGTCTGGGATGGCGAGGAATTCAAGCCACGCCTGATGCAGCCGCTGTCGCTCAGCTACGACCACCGTGCCGTCGACGGCGCCTTGGCCGCGCGCTTCTGCGTGACGCTCAAGACGCTGCTTGGCGATATGCGCAAGCTGATGTGGTAAGGAGACAGATCGATGGACGTTAAAGTACCCGATATCGGCGATTTCACGGATGTGCCCGTGGTCTCGATCCTCGTCTCCGTCGGCGACACCGTGGCCGAGGAAGACCCACTGATCGAATTGGAATCCGACAAGGCGACCATGGAGGTTCCAAGCCCCGCCGCAGGCGTGGTGAAGGAGATCAAAGTGGCCGAAGGGGACAGTGTCTCCGAAGGCTCACTGATCCTCGTGCTCGAAGGGGCAGGGGCATCCGAGGCTCCCGCCGCTCCGGCAGAAGCGCCCGCCGCGGCGGCTCCTGCAGCTGTGGCGGCGACCGGCACGGCGACCGGCCCAGGCGATGTGCATGGTGAAGTGGTCGTGCTTGGCTCCGGCCCTGGCGGATACACTGCGGCTTTCCGTGCGGCGGACTTGGGCAAAAAGGTCGTGCTTATAGAGCGCGACCCAACCCTCGGCGGGGTATGCCTCAACGTGGGGTGTATCCCATCCAAGGCGCTTCTGCATGTCGCCAAAGTCATTACAGAGGCCGAGGAAATGGGCGCTCATGGGGTCAGCTTTGGCAAACCCAAAGTCGATCTGGACGAGCTGCGCAGCTTCAAAGACAGCGTGGTGGGGCAGTTGACCGGCGGTCTCGGCGGTCTCGCTAAGGGCCGCAAAGTGGACGTTGTGCGCGGCTATGGCAAATTCGCCGGGCCAAACATGATCGAAGTGCAAGATGACGATGGCAAAACCACAAAAGTCAGCTTCGATCAGTGCATCATTGCGGCGGGATCGGAGCCTGTGAACCTGCCTTTCCTTCCAGACGATGACCGGATCATAGACTCGACCGGCGCTTTGGAATTGAAGGATATTCCCAAACGCATGCTGATCCTTGGCGGAGGCATTATCGGGCTTGAGATGGCGTGTGTGTACGACGCGCTTGGGTCCGATATTACGGTGGTGGAGCTGATGGACCAGATCATCCCCGGCGCCGACAAGGACATCGTCAAACCGCTGCACAAGCGGATCGAGGGGCGGTACGAACAAATTCGGCTTAAAACCAAGGTGACAGCAGTTGAGGCGCTCAAGAAAGGCCTCAAGGTGACGTTTGAAGACGACAAGGGCGAGGTGAGCACCGATACCTTTGACAAGGTCCTTGTAGCTGTGGGGCGGAAACCCAACGGCGCTCTGATCGATGCCGAAAAGGCCGGTGTTGCGGTGGACAAACGCGGCTTCATTGCGGTCGACAGCCAGCAACGCACAGGCGTGCCGCACATCTTTGCCATCGGCGATCTGGTGGGCCAGCCGATGCTGGCGCACAAGGCTGTGCACGAAGGCAAGGTGGCGGCAGAGGTTGCGGCAGGAGAGAAACGGCATTTCGACGCCAAACTGATCCCTTCTGTGGCCTATACCGATCCGGAAGTGGCGTGGTGCGGCGTGACCGAAACTGACGCCAAGGCCAAGGGCATAAAGTACGAAAAGGGCGTTTTCCCCTGGGCAGCCTCGGGGCGCTCTTTGTCGAACGGACGCTCCGAAGGGATCACCAAGCTGCTCTTCGATCCGTCTGATCAGCGCGTGATCGGCGCCTGTATCGTGGGAACAAACGCCGGTGATCTCATCTCGGAAGTGGCACTTGCGATTGAGATGGGAGCCGATGCGGTGGACCTTGGTCACACGATCCACCCGCATCCGACCTTGTCGGAAACGGTGAATTTCGCGGCTGAGATGTTTGAAGGCACGATCACTGACCTCATGCCGCCCAAGAAGAAAAAACACTGATCCTTCTGTGTAGGCCTAAATTGAAAAAGCCGCGCGGCGCCCGCGCGGCTTTTTTGGTTCTGAGCGCCCTGCGGCATCGCTTAATTCTTGGGCGTTTGCCCAAGGCCTCACCTAAAAAATCACCTCCAGAACTTGACCTCCGGCCTCTCGTTTAGAAGGCTGGCGCGGAGCCAGAGGTCGCTGCGACCTTTGCTTGTTTGAACAAACGCCCTCTGGGGGGCAGGTAAAACAGGGAGACGACGCGTGTTCCAACGCTTTACTCAATTTGCTGCTGCGGCGGCGCTTGCTGTGTCTGCTGGTGCGGTGCATGCGCAGACTGAGGTGCCTTTCGCACTTGATTGGAAATTCGAAGGACCGTCAGCGGCGTATTTCGCTGCAATCGATAACGGCCATTTTGAAGCCGAGGGTCTCTCGGTCACCATTGAAGCCGGCTCCGGCTCGGTCAACACGATACCCAAAATCGCCACCGGCGCTTTCCCTATCGGGTTTGGCGATATCAATTCGGTCGTGAAATTCCTTGACCAGAACCCGGGCGCACCGGTCAAGGCAGTGATGATGGTCTATGACAAGCCGCCCTTCGCGATCATCGGGCGCAAGAGCCAGGGCGTCAGTGCACCCAAGGATCTTGAAGGCCGCATTCTGGGCGCTCCGCCGCCAGATGGGGCTTGGGCTCAGTTTCCGGCATTTGCAGCTGCGGCGGGCTTCGATCCGACTAAGGTAACAGTGGAACCTGTAGGCTTCCCGACCCGTGAACCCATGCTCGCGGAAGGCCAAGTTGATGCAATCGCGGGCTTTTCGTTTTCTTCTTTCCTCAACCTTGTGCGGCTCGGGGTGCCAGAAGATGATATTTCGACGCTCTTGATGGCCGATCACGGCCTTGCGCTCTATGGGAACGCCATCCTCGTGAACACTGATTGGGCGGCCGAAAACAGTGAAACGGTAGAGGCATTTCTGCGCGCTGTGGCAGCTGGCTGGAAAGACGTAATCGCCGACCCTGAGATGGGGGCCAAAGCCGTGATCGCACGGAATCCGGCTGCGGATGTCGCGCTGGAGCAGCGGCGCCTACAACTGTCGATTGATGCCAATGTCGCCACGGATTACGTAATGGAGAATGGCATGGGCGGGATCGATGCAGACCGTATGGCGACTGCATTGGAGCAACTGGCTTTGAACTACGAATTCCAGAACCCGGCGCTGCCAATCGATGCCTATTTCGATGGCAGCTACCTGCCTGACGGCAACTTCCCAATCAAATAACTGAGCCAGAGGCGTGCGCCCAGACGGGCGCGCCCTCTTCTGCCGGGTGCCTCCGGCAGGAGTATTTCTGCAAAGAAGAAAAGGCGGTTTCATAGGATTGCCGGGGTAGGGGTCGCATGACAGCGCTGATCGACATCAAGGACGTTTCGCATACATTTTCCACCGATGGCGGGCCGCTGCACGTTCTGGACCACCTGAATATTTCGATTGAAGAGGGCGGGTTTACCGCTGTGGTCGGGCCGTCGGGTTGCGGGAAATCCACCCTGACCCGCCTTGTTTCTGGCCTGATGAAACCCGATGAGGGCGAAGTCTGGCTTCATGGTGAGCGTGTACGCGGCGCGCGCTCTACGGTTGGCATGGCTTTCCAGAACCCCGTATTGCTGGAATGGCGCACCATCCTCGATAACGTGATCCTGCCGCTTGAGATCGTGCCCAACAAGCTTAACCGGGCTGCGCGTGAAGAAAGAGCGCGGTTTCTTCTGGGGCTCGTGGGGCTCGCTGGGTTCGAGGACAAGAAACCCTCTGAACTCTCGGGCGGTATGCGCCAGCGCGCGTCTTTGTGTCGGGCGCTTGTGCACAAACCCGAAGTTCTGATCCTCGACGAGCCTTTTGGCGCGCTCGATGCGTTCACGCGGGAAGATCTGTGGCAAACCATGCACAAGGTAAAGGCCGAAGAGCCTTTCACAGGACTTCTGATCACCCATGATCTGAGAGAGTCGATCTTTCTTGCTGACCAGATTGTTGTGATGTCCGGGCGTCCGGCGCACGCGCAGTACGTGATGGATGTACCGAATACAGGCACCCGTGTGCTCGACGACCTCTATACGCCTGAAGCTGCTGAGCGTCTCAATATTCTGCGGCACCAGATCCAGATTGCCCAGGGCCGCGAGCCAGCCGAGGCGGAGGCCGCAGAATGAGTTTTTCCAAGATTGCGGTTCCGACAGCTGCCATCATTATATTCTTGCTGCTTTGGGAACTGCTGGTATGGGCCAATGACTGGCCGAACTATAAAATGGCGTCGCCATCCGATCTGGGGCCTGCTTTCACTCAATATTGGGAGCTCTTTCTGCTTTACGGCTGGCAGACGCTGTGGCGGACGGTTGCGGGCCTTGCACTTGCAATTCTGTTTGGCACGGCGCTTGGGATGATCATGGGCTTCTCGCGTGTGATGCGCGACGCGCTTTACCCGATCCTTGTCGGGTTTAATGCAATCCCCAAGGCCACCGTCGTGCCGATCATAGCCTTGATGTTTGTGGGCGCGCACGACTTCAATACAGTCTTAATTGCCTTCATGATCTCGTTTTTTCCGATTGCGGTTTCGGTCTCCATCGGACTGAGCACTCTGGAGCCAGAGTATCGCGATATCTTGCGCTCGCTCGGTGCCTCCAAGATGACGATTTTTTGGAAGATCGCGCTGCCAAAGACCCTGCCGGAGTTTTTTGGGGCGCTGAAAGTGGCCGTGACGCTGGCGTTTATCGGAACGAACCTGATGGAGATTGTCAGCCCCCACGGTCGCGGTCTCGGGGCGCTTTTCGATAGCGGCAAGACGAACTCCGATTACCCGCTGATGTTCGCAGTCCTCATCGCGCTCGCGTTCCTCGGGATCGTTCTTTATTATGTCGTTGTTGTGCTTGAAAAGATTTTCGCAGGCTGGGCGGAACGTCAGGAGACATAATCAGCTGACGCTTTCTGCGATTGTAGCCAGTTGCGCAACATAGTCCCGAAATTGCCCAATTTCCCCATCTTGTTCGAACAAATTTAAAACAAATTAACCCTGTTTTCTGCCCTTGGAGCGCCAGGGACGTGGCGCCAAGTTTAACGAGGGCGTCATGGCTGATGGAACCTATGAACCACTGAATCGCGCGGCAAGAGCTGTACCGCTACGCGTGATCGAGGAGAAACCAGCAGTTTCTGTGGTGGGTTTAGGATATGTCGGGGCCGTATCAGCTGCGTGTCTGTCCGATCTGGGCCATCGCGTCGTGGGCGTGGACCTGGATGCCGATAAGGTGGAGGCCATCGCGGCCGGTCGCAGCCCGATTCATGAACATGAACTGAGCGACCTTCTGAACCGGGGTGTATCGGAAGGCCGCATCTCAGCGCATGACGATCTGATCCGGGCCGTACAGGATACAGATGTGACTTTCGTCTCGGTCGGCACACCGACCGCACCGGACGGTGGCTGCGATGATCGGTATATCCGTTCTGCTGCCCGCGCGATTGGCGAAGGACTTGCGCTGAAAAACGAAAACCAGCACGGCGCATACCACGTTGTGGTGTTGCGCTGTTCCATTCCTCCGGGCACCACGATGTCGGTGATGGTGCCTGAAATCGAAGCGACATCAGGCCTGCTGTGCGGCGAGAGCTTCGGCGTGTGCTTTAACCCTGAGTTCCTGCGCGAGGGCGTGGCGGTTTCCGACTTCCGCAAACCTCCGAAAACAGTGATCGGTGCGTCCGACGATCGGGCTGCGCGGATTGTTGCGCGGATTTTTGAGCCGGTAGACCGCAATCCCATCCTTTGCGAGATCGAGACGGCCGAGACGGTAAAATATGTCGACAACGTATGGCACGCGGTCAAAGTGACCTTCGGAAACGAGGTTGGTCGACTGTGTAAACCGATGGGCGTCGACAGCCACAAGGTGATGGAGATTTTCTGTCAGGATACCAAGCTGAACCTGAGCCCGTATTACCTGAAGCCTGGCTTTGCTTATGGTGGATCGTGTCTGCCCAAAGAAGTCCGTGCTGTGCGCCACATCGCCGAGACCAATGGCGTCGATCTGCCGATGATCAAGGGGGCTATGGCGTCGAATGAAGCTCACATCGCAGAAGCGATCCGCATGGTGCGAGACACTGGCGCCAAGCGCGTCGCCGTGCTGGGCCTCGCCTTCAAACCAGGGACCGACGATCTGCGTGAGAGCCCAGTGCTTGAAGTAATTGCAGCTCTGCGGGCAGAGGGCGTTGAAATTGCGGCGCACGACATGTCCATAACGCCTGAGACCCGGATATCAGCTCAGCTGTCCTATGTCGCGCATGGCGCCCCGGGTCTGCGGTCCCTCGCGGAAGACCTGCCGGGTCTTTTGGTGTCCCGCCCGGAGGACGCAATCGCGCAAGCCGATGCGATTGTGGTGACGCATAACCATGGACGTTATCGTGACCTTGTAAAGGCGAGCATTCAACCGACCGTCGATCTTGTTCGACTCTTCTCCGACGAAGTCTCTTTACCACATGTTGACGGGATTGGCTGGTAAGTCACTCAGGACTTGACCGATCCTAGGATCACGGGCCAGCTTAGGCCCGTGTTTCGGTTTTTTCTCACGCTGTTTTTGCTGCCGGCTATAGGCGGCCCAACGCCCGCGCACGCGGGGTATTGCGAAGATCTCTGGTTTACGCGCAATGCGGTTATGGACCGTGCAGGGATCTGTTTTGGCTCTCCCTTGGGACAGGCCGTTTTTGACAATACCGGCTGCATTGGCGCCAGTGTGCAGCCAAGCCCGGCTTTTGCGCAGCTGATCGCGCAGTTCAATCAAGCAGAGCAAATTGCCGGGTGTCGTGTTGACACGTCGCAGACCTTTCTCGACCTAAAGGACCTGTCTATCCGGCAACGCCTGGTTACCTTGCCGATCCCGGAGGATCGCGGACAGGGTTTCGGTTGTATAGGGTGGCGTGGGGCTGCGCTGCCCCTACGCGATACCAACGCGCAACAGGGCGCGGTGATTGGCCAGATCGATCCGGGCGATAGCGTCTATTTTTTTCACATACCCGCCGATGGCTGGAGCTACGTGACCACGGAGGGCGCCGGACGTGTAGGTCTGAAGTCTGGTGGTTGGATGCCGGCAGGTTTTGACAGCCAGTCAATGTGCGCGCAGCAAGCCGGTTGACCCTTAAATCGGCATTGGCAGATAGCCTGCCATAATCGCGACGATCGTCAGGAACGTCGCCACCGCCGTGTAGAGCTGAAACTTTGCGATCCCGTTCTGCATTTGCGCCACGCGACCGGTCCCGGCTTTTGAGGTCTGGTTGCCCCGGTTAGCCCATTTCTGCTTAGAGAGATGGAAGATCATGAAGATTTTCACACACGCGTTAAGGATCTGGTTCACGTACAGGATAAATGGCCATTTCAGGTCGGGCTCTCGCGCATATCTGAAGAGGAAAGAACAAAGCAGTATGCGCGAGGCCACGACCCAGATAATAACATTGATAAAATAGATTGGGTCGATGGAAAGCGCCATGAGTGCAAGCGCGGGGCCCACCATCATGGTCCAGATCGCCAATCGTTGGTCGATCAGACACCACCAGATGAAAAACCCGCATGTTCGGGGGCCAAGCGCAATTGCCCGCGCCCCGTTCCGCAACATGTTGCCGGACCATCGACGAAAATTCTCGACCATGCGCGTCCAGCCGGAGCCTTCGATCACCTCGATCGTGTAGACCATCGCATCGGGCACATAGGTCATCTTCGACCCGTGACTGAGCAGATGATACCAGCTGGACTTGTCGTCCCCGGACAAGAAGCGGAACCGCCCCCAGAGCCAGTGATCGAGGTGGTCGGCCTCGATCGTCCGGACGAATTTCTCGGATATGATGTGCTTGGCGCGAAAGACGCTCATGCGGCCCGTCAGTGTCAGTACCTTTTCGGAGAATGCGTGGCTTTGCATTGCCAGGCGGCGCTGGGCAAAACGCATGGAGAGCCAGGACTGTACCCATTCAGGTCCGTAGCAGATGACTTCCTCATTGGTCGTCAGCGCCTGCAATTCCGGGTCGGCAGCAAAAAGGGGCAGGCACTTGCGCATCACGTCGGGGCCATAGGCCGCGTCGCCGTCCATAAAGATAACCAGGTCGTCCGGATCTGTGACGTACCGCGCCATACCGCGCAGAATTAGTCCAATCGCCATCCGTTTGCCCGGCTGGTTCTGCCGCACAAAAGTGACATCGATGTCCGCGTCCTGCGCGTGTGTTTCCAGATACTCCCGAATGACTTCTTCATCATAGGGGTGCCCCGTGCCAATCCAGAGTGTTGTTGGAATGCCTTCGCGCCGCACCTGATCAACGATTGAGCCAATAACGACACGGGTGATTGCCACATTTTCTTTGTATGTGGTCATCTGGATATGCAGGCGGCGCGGCCGCCACCCGGCGTCCCAGATCCGATCCGCCGCCTTGCGCATATCGGGCCACATGCCGCGGGCGTATAGCTCTGCCCGGATCGCATGGTTGAACCACCAACCAAATCGCCAGAGACCGAGCGCCCCCAGCATCAGGGTCACGCTGCGCAGTTCCGGGTTAAAAAAGTGGTTGGGCATGAGGATAAGAGCCGCAAAGATCAAAATCAGCAGCGCCGCCATCGTCACGACACGGTCAGGGCGCCAGCGGTCCCAGAGGCTCGGTCGCGGCCCGGAATACTCGCGCAGTCGGGCATTCAGGTCCTTGGCAAAAACATACTCTTCGTGGCGATCGCGATACATTTCAGAACCACCCGAAGAAATCGCGCTTGAGTGTCACCGCGGCAGGCGCATTGCGCGAAAACAGCACGCGGCTTTCCTCGACTGAGATGCCGTCAGCCTCAAGCACGACCATGATGCCGTAGTTGTTAGGCCGCGCCGGATCGAGGGCAGCTTCCACGCGAACCACCCGGGCGTCCAGAGCGCGTTTATCTCCTGTCAGGTTAAACGTCACGACCGAGGGCATGCCCTCGAACACTGCTCCGGAATACCGATGGTCAAGCCAGCCTTGCACCGTTCGCGGCCGATCCTCTTCGAAATCAAGGAGCGGCGTGCCCGCGCGTAGATACTGACCTTCTGAGACAAGAAACGCGGCAACGCGCCCGTCGCGGGGCGCGATTACGGTCAGATTATTCAGCGCTGCGCGATAGGTTTCGAAATCGCGCTCGATCACTCTGAGCCTTTGTCGCCGGTCGTCGGCCAGCGCAACATATTGCGCTCCGATCGAGTTGAAATCTCGCGGTTCTGAGCTTAGTCCGTTGTCGAACATCATAAGCTCGCGTGTCGCCTTTTCGACCTCGTCAAGATCATATCCGCCGAAGAAATCCTGCGGCCGCCGCCGGGCAATCGCGGCATCCAGTGCTGCAATTTTCTTGCGCCGCTCAGCGGCGCGCCCCGACTCGTGCCGGGCAAGGTCCGCCATCGAAGAAGCAAGCGCGACTTCTGCAGCCACCTTATCTCTGCGTAGGTCTTCGAGACGCCTCTCCGCCTGAGGATCGCTGAGTTGAAGGATCGGGTCGCCCGCTGCAACGAAGCCTCCGGGGTCCGCAATAATGTCGCTCACAAAACCTGAAACCTGGGCGGATACAGGTTCAATCGGAGCGATGAAGCGCGAGTGCTGCACAGTAATCTCGTTTATCCGGGTAAGAACCAGAGATCCGAGATAGCCAAACACCGAGATGCTCAGGACAACATAGACCGCCAGGACCATCAAAGTGCGGAATCCGCGCGGTGTTTTGGTCGACACCGCGATTTCCCGTTCCTGCTCAGTCTCTTCCATAGGGATCAAATCAACCGGTGTGTCCAAACTGGTGATCATGTCCCCTGTAGAGGCCATTTTGCCTGACAGGAGTGACCTGTAGAAAAGGCTAAGGGTCTCGCGCTGTCGGCCAGTCAGATTGCGGAAACGATAGACAGGCTGACCAGGGTCTTTTTCCAGCGTTACGGGAAAGCTGAGAACAACGCCTTGAAACGGAATAGATAAAACTGCTTCAACAAGGGGCTCGTCAGGCAGATCCTCGCAGGTGAGGCCCGTAAGCGACCACTCGCGTACGGAGGCACGCTGACCGTCCGGCAATGACAGGCCCAAAGGGGCCTGCATGCGGAATGCCATGTCTGGCATCGGTCTTTCATGGCGAATGTTCATCGCCGCTGTGCCTCCGAACCCAGGGGAATAACGTGCGGCGCTGGGCTCGGACATGCCCGTTTCAATGTGCCACGCGCCACTCGCCTCCCCAAAAGCAAAGGGGAGGGCAACCGACTGAGTCCTTGGTTAACTCAACTGCTTTGTCCTCAGCGTCTGGTTTCGCGTCGGAAAAGGGCAACAATGCGGCCTAAAGGAAACAATTTCGGTGTATTGTTTCCGATCGTTGATTTTCCTTAAGAAAAAGGGTCCTCAGGGTAGGATACGCCTGTGAGATAGAGCCCATGCGGTGGGCAGACCGGTCCGCATTTGGCGCGATCTCGCGCCTCGAGCGCAACTTTGACGCGATCTGGCGCCCAAGACCCGGCCCCAACCCTTTCAAGCGTGCCGACTATCGATCGCACCTGATTGTGCAGGAAGCTGCGTGCACGCAGATGAAACCGAAACTCGGTCCCATTTTGAACCTGCTCGGCCTCAACCCGCACTTCGTCCAGTGTCTTGATTGGCGACGCGGACTGGCACTCGGCCGCGCGAAACGTTGTGAAATCGTGTTTCCCGATAAGAAATGCAGCAGCTTCAACCATCGGCTCCAGTGCGAGCGGATGGGCCACATGCCAGACCAACCCCTGATCATGGGTAACCGGAGCACGCCGGGCAATAAGACGGAACAGGTAGCGCCGCTCCTGCGCTGAGAACCTTGCATGAAAATCGTCCGCAACCTGCGCACAATCCAGCACCGCAACGGGCAGAGGTTTGAGGTGATAGTTGAGCGCCTCGGATAACCGGAAAGGGTCCCAGTGTTTTTTAAGATCGACATGCGCGACCTGTGCAGTCGCATGTACCCCTGCATCCGTACGACCAGCGGCCGCAATGCCGGGATGGTCTGCCTCGAGTTTGCGCAATGCGTCTTCAATCGCGCCCTGCACCGAAACCTGTGCCCTTTGACGCTGCCATCCTGCGAAAGGACCACCGTCATATTCGATTTTGAAAGCAAATCTTGGCATGCGCGCGGGGATAGCCTGCTCGCAGCGAGGAGACAATCGTCCTTCGCCCTTTGAACGGGCTGTGGGCATCCTTATGTTGAGGCCTGCAGCAAAGGTTCCGGTTACTTGATCATCTCTGATATTGCCGACACGATTGAACGCAGGGTCTCAGGCGCGGCGGGCGCTGCGCGCGAGGCTCTGTTCGAGCCGGTTATCCGATTGGGGGTCACAGGGCTGAGCCGGTCAGGCAAGACCGTATTTATAACATCGCTCGTCGCAAACTTGCTCGATCGCGGGCGAATGCCGCAGTTTCAGGCGGCAAGCAGTGGCGCGATCCAGTCCGCCTATCTGCAACCTCAGCCCGACGATACCGTGCCGCGCTTCGAATTTGAGCCGCATCTTGCACAGCTTACGGGAACGGATCCCAGCTGGCCGGAAAGCACCCGTGCCATTTCTGAACTTCGGGTGTCGCTACGGGTTCAGCCGGCTGGTTTGCTGGGCGCGTTTTCCGGACCGCGCACGGTGCATCTGGATGTCATCGACTATCCTGGAGAATGGCTACTCGATCTGGGTTTGCTGGAGCGGTCCTTTGCTGATTGGTCTGATGACATGCTTGGCAAGCTCGAGAACCGTCCCGGCGGTCAGATCTATCTAGATCAGTTGGCGGTCGCCGACCCGTCAGCGCGCCTTGTCGAAACAGATGCTCAGTCGCTCGCCTTGCGCTATACCGATGCATTGCAGGCCGCGCGCGCCGCGGGGTTTTCCGACTGCACACCCGGCCGCTTCATTCTGCCCGGAGAAATGGCAGGTTCACCGGTGCTGACTTTCGCACCTTTGCCCCGGGCGGCCTATGGGCGCGGCACGCTCGGGCGCGAATTCGAGCGCCGCTTTGAAGCCTATAAACGAGAGGTTGCACGCCCGTTTTTTCGCAATCACTTTGCGCGGCTCGATCGCCAGATCGTTCTGGTGGACGCGCTGGGAGCGCTGCACGCAGGTCCTGCGGCGCTCGAGGATCTGCGTGGTACACTCGAAGATGTGCTGAGTGCATTCCGACCCGGCCGAAACTCTTGGTTGAGCGGCATTCTGGGCAAGCGCGTCGACAAAATCCTCTTCGCCGCGACTAAGGCTGACCACCTTCACCACACCCAACACGCCCGTTTGTCGGCAATTATGGAAGCCTTGGTTCAGGATGCGCGGCGCCGCGCTGATTTTGCCGGCGCTGAAACAGGCGCGATGGCAATCGCCGCTTTGCGCGCCACAACTGAAGAAACGCGCTCACACAAGGGGCGCAGCCTTGATCTGGTCCGGGGGCGCCTCGAAGACACTGGCAAAGAAGCGGCATTTTTTGCAGGGACACTGCCGAAGGACCCTATGGCGGTTTTGGCTCCGGCGCGTGAAGGCGCCGCCGGCTGGCTCGAGGGCGACTACGCGGCGATGCGGTTTGCACCTGCGGCACTGACCCTGCGCCCCGGAGAGGGTCCGCCGCATATCCGGCTGGACCGCGCCGCAGAATTCTTGCTTGGCGACCGGCTTAGATAGGAGACCCGCATGACCGACCCCAAGGGCGCCGTTCTGATAGAGCTCGAAGACGAAACTTCGCAGACAGCGGATGCTCAGCTTAATCCGGCGACCGCGTTGCCCGTTCCGGATGTCGGGCTTGAGGGCATCCAGGGGACCGCGATGCAGCAGGCAGCGGCTCTCGCAGCGCGTCCAACTTCGCGCGTCTCGCGCCTCTTCTGGTCCGCGCTTGGAGCGCTGCTGCTTTTCGCGGCATCGATTGGAGCCGCGAATTTCGCGACTGCTCTGCTTGTGGCAAACCCGATTCTGGGCACGATTGCCGCCGGTCTTCTGGCGTTGGTGCTCTTTAGTGCGCTGATCCTTGCTTGGCGCGAATGGCGTGCTTTTGCGCGGATTGCAAAGCTCGATACACTACAAAAGCGCGCGGACGCCGCACTCTCGTCCAACAGTCTGACTGACGCTAAAGACGTAGGCTTGCGTATTTCCGGTCTATACCATGATCGGCCGGAGCTGGGGCAGGCGCGGCACGCTTTCCGAGACCGTTTGCCAGAGCTCTTCGAAGTGCAAGCGGTGTTTGGCGTGGTCGAAACAGATCTTCTTGCACCGCTGGACAGCGCGGCAGAAAAAGAAGTTTCGGCAGCGGCGCGGCAGGTTGCAGCGGTCACGGCACTTGTGCCGCTCGCACTTGCCGATGTGATCGCGGCGCTTGTGGCCAATCTCCGCATGATCCGCAGGATTGCGGAGATTTATGGCGGTCGCTCCGGCGTGCTGGGCAGTTGGAGGCTGACACGCGTGGTTCTGGCCCATTTGGTTGCAACAGGGGCTGTTGCGGTTGGCGACGATCTTATCAGTTCGGTCGCTGGTGGCGGAGTGTTGTCCAAGATATCCCGAAGGTTCGGAGAGGGCGTGGTCAATGGAGCCCTGACTGCACGCGTCGGCGTTGCTGCGATTGAAGTCTGCCGCCCGCTTCCGTTTGGGCCCAAGCGCCGACCCTCTGTTACCAACCTCGTGAAACAGGCTCTTACAGGTCTATTTCCAACGTCAAGCTGAGCCCTCAGCCTCAATTAAGCGGAGAAAGCAATGGATACGCTTGCCCCTGACCTCACAACTATGGTGCGCACCCCGCTCGCAGACATCCATGTCGCAGCGATGCGCCGCGTCGGAGAGATACGCGACTACGCAGCGGGCGAGACGCTCATAAATCTCGGAGATCCACAGGAGGTCTTTTTTTACGTCGTCTCGGGCGAAGTCGAGGCTCTCAGCCCTGTTGACGGGCAACGCTACGGCGGTGGCGCGACCCTTGGGCCGACCCAGTTTTTTGGCGAAATCAGTTTTCTTAACGGAGGCAAGTCGCTGATGGGGGCTCGGGCGGTTCAGGACTCGCAGATTCTAAGCGTGCCGCGCCAAGCGATGCTGGATTTGATGGCTAGCATTCCAGAGATGAGCGACATCATAGTGACTGTGTTCGCTGCCCGTCGTCGGCGCATGCTCGACAGCAAACAGGCCGCTCTGACGTTGATAGGCGCGGATCAGGACCGTGACATCCGAAGGATTGCAGCCTTCGCCAGCCGCAATCGCATTCCTTACAACTCGCTGCACTTGGACGACAGCGAGGCTGAGCAGATTGCCGAGGCCTGTTCGATCCTCCCAAATCATCCTTGCGTGATTTTTGGCAAGAACACCGTTGTGGAAGATCCGACCCCGCGAAAAATAGCCGAAATCCTGGGCATCGACATGGAGCTGGGTCGCGACCAGATTTACGACGTGCTGATTGTTGGCGGCGGGCCTGCGGGCATCGCAGCTGCGGTCTATGCTGGCGCCGAAGGTCTCAAGGCCCTGGCTGTCGAGGATCTGACGATCGGAGGGCAGGCCGGAACCTCTAGCCGCATTGAAAACTATATGGGCTTCCCAACCGGGATCTCCGGGGCGGATCTGTGCTGGCGCGGCGAAGTGCAAGCAATGAAGTTCGGCACCCGTTTCGCGATGCCAAGACGTGCGACAGGACTTGAGCCGCAGGAAGACGGAACTTTCTGCGTCACGCTCGACGATCAGACTGAGATCTGTGCCAAGTCCATCGTGGTCGCGACCGGCGTACAGTATCGAAAGCTGCCGATCCCGCGACTGGAGGATTTTGAAGGTACGGGTGTGTACTACGCGGCTACGGATGTTGAAGCTCGTTACTGTCGCAACACGGATGTCGTTGTGATTGGTGGTGGAAACTCAGCTGGCCAGGCTGCAATGTTCCTGTCGCGCACTGCGCGGCATGTACATGTCCTTATACGGGGCGAAAGCCTTGCGGCCTCGATGTCATCCTATTTGACGGAACGGCTCGACAAGGACCCGTCGATTACCTTGCACAGGCGTACAGAGGTGACGCACCTGCAGGGAAATGGTGCGCTGGATTGCGTCACCATCCGAGACAAGGCTGCAGGTCAGGACTGGCAACTGCCCACGGGTGCGGTTTTCGTGATGGTCGGAGCCGCGCCGAACACCGGGTGGTTGAAGGGTCACGTAGAGCTGGACGAAAAAGGTTTTGTCCGGACAGGGCGCGATGTAGGTGGGCGATCGACCTATGAGACGTCTTTGCCGGGTATCTTTGCGGTCGGGGATGTGCGGTCTGGATCCACCAAACGTGTGGCCTCGGGTGTTGGAGAAGGCTCTGTCGTCATGGCGAGCGTCTGGGCGCATGTGAACGATTGAACTGATTGCATTGTGCCAATTGCCCCCACCGCAGAACGCGCCTATAAGCCAGCGCATGATGTGTCGTTTCGCGATCATTATTCGAATTATATGCCCGGCGCTCGCCTGACCTGAGCCGCCGGGACATCGGCGTTGGACCACCGCGCCCCCAAATCCAGATACCAATTCGACATAACAGGACGCCTGAGATGAGCGCCGAAACGCCCGACTACAAAGATACTCTGAACCTGCCGAAAACTGACTTCCCGATGCGCGCCGGGCTTCCAAAGCGGGAGCCGGACTGGCTGAAGCGCTGGGAAGAGATCGGCGTCTATGACCGCCTGCGCGACAAAGCGGAGGGCCGCGAGCCCTTTACCCTGCATGATGGTCCTCCGTATGCGAACGGGCACCTTCATATCGGTCATGCGCTGAACAAGATCCTCAAGGACATGGTCGTCCGTTCGCAACAAATGATGGGCAAGGATGCGCGCTACGTGCCTGGCTGGGACTGTCACGGCTTGCCGATCGAATGGAAAATCGAGGAAAAATACCGCGCCAAGGGCAAGGATAAAGATGCTGTGCCGGTCAACGAGTTCCGCAAGGAATGCCGTGAGTTTGCCGAAGGCTGGATCGATATCCAGCGTGAAGAGTTTAAGCGTCTTGGTGTGACCGGTAACTGGGAAGATCCGTACCTGACAATGGATTTCCACGCTGAGCGGGTGATTGCTGAGGAGTTCATGAAATTCCTCATGACGGGCGTGCTCTATCAGGGCTCCAAACCTGTGATGTGGTCGCCTGTCGAGAAAACCGCGCTTGCCGAAGCGGAGATCGAGTATCACGATCACAAAAGTCACACGATCTGGGTGAAATTTCCGGTGGTACGCGCGGTGGAACCCACTGGCGCGCGCAGCGAGCTTTTGGGCACGCAGGTGATCATCTGGACCACCACTCCCTGGACGATCCCGTCTAACAAAGCCGTCGCCTTTAACCCAGAGATATCTTACGGGCTCTACGAAGTGACCGGTACTCCGGAAGAATGCTGGGCCGAGGTTGGTGACAAGTATCTTATCGCCGATGCTTTGGCCGAAAGCGTTTTCACTCAAGCGCGGCTGGAGCCGGCGCAGTGGAGCCGTTTGCGGGATGTCACCGCGTCTCAGCTTGACCTGCTCAGTCTTGCGCACCCGATGCGCGGGGCGGATGGTGCGAATGGCGAATGGGATTACGATGTGCCCATGTTGCCGGGCGATCACGTGACGGACGACGCTGGTACGGGGTTTGTCCACACGGCGCCCAGCCACGGCGCAGACGACTACATCCTCGGCGTGAAGCACGGGCTGCAGATGACCTATAACGTGCTCGAGGACGGCTCGTTCAGGGACACCCTGCCGTTCTTTGGGGGCGAGGTGATCATCACGCCGAAGGGGAAGGAAGGCAAAGCCAACACCTTGGTTATCGACAAGTTGGTCGAGCTTGGAGCGATGTTGGCACGTGGCCGGATCACACACAGCTATCCGCATTCATGGCGCTCAAAAGCCCCGGTGATCTTTCGCAATACGCCGCAGTGGTTTGCCGCCATCGACCGGACAGTAGGTGATGGTCAGGACAGCTACGGCACAACAATCCGCGAACGCGCGCTGCGCTCTATCGATGAGCTCGTGACCTGGACACCGCAGACCGGTCGCAACAGGCTCTACTCGATGATCGAAGCCCGCCCCGACTGGGTCCTCAGCCGTCAGCGCGCCTGGGGTGTGCCGCTAACCTGTTTTGTCAAAAAAGACGCGCAACCCACTGATCCTGATTTTCTTTTGCGGGATGAAAAGGTGAATGCCCGGATCGCTGATGCGTTCGAAACGGAAGGTGCAGACGCCTGGTATGCGGAGGGCGCGAAGGAGCGGTTTCTCGGCAACGACCATAACCCGACCGACTACGAGCAAGTGTTCGATATCCTCGATGTCTGGTTCGACAGCGGCTCCACCCATGCCTTCGTGCTGCGCGACCGTCCCGATGGATCGCAGGACGGTACAGCAGATCTTTATCTGGAAGGCACCGACCAACATCGTGGCTGGTTCCATTCGTCGATGCTGCAGGCCTGCGGTACACGGGGTCATGCTCCGTATCGCGGTGTGCTGACCCACGGCTTCACGCTGGACGAGAGGGGCATGAAGATGTCCAAATCGCTCGGCAACACCGTCGCACCGGAGCAGGTGACCAAACAGTATGGCGCCGATATTCTGCGCCTTTGGGTGGCGCAGTCCGACTATACGGTCGATCTGCGTATCGGACCTGAAATCCTCAAGAACACTGCGGACAGCTACCGCAGGCTACGAAACACGATGCGTTTCATGCTTGGCGCGCTGGACGGGTTCTCTGAAAACGAGCGCGTTGCTCCAAAGGATATGCCGGAGTTGGAGCGTGTTTACCTGCATCAGCTTGCTGAACTCGACGAACAGGTGCGCGCAGGCTACGCCAAATACGATTTCCAGGGTGTGTTTCAGACACTGTTCCATTTTGCCACCGTTTCGCTCTCGGCTGTGTATTTCGATATCCGAAAGGATGCGCTCTATTGCGACCCTGTGGACAGCCTAACACGTCGGTCTGCGCGCACCGTTATCGACGAAACATTCCACCGTCTCGTCACCTGGCTTTCACCGATCCTTGTCTTCACAATGGAAGAGGTGTGGCTGGAACGGTTCCCAGGCGATGAGAGTTCCGTACATCTGCAGGACTTTCCTGAACCGCGCCCAGAATGGCGCCACCCGGAAGCTCAGGGGCGTTGGGCGATGGCCCGAGATGTCCGTCGCGTGGTGACTGGCGGTCTGGAATTGCAAAGGCAAAACAAAGTTATAGGCTCTAGCCTTGAAGCTGCGCCTGTGGTGTATGTCTCGCCCGACTTGGCCGGAATTTTGGACCCCGAGCGTTTTGCTGATACCTGCATTGTCTCCCAGCTGACAATAACGTCAGATCCTATTCCGAAGGACGCTTTCACTCTGCCGGATGTCCCTGGAGTCGGCATGGTGTTCAGGCAGGCTCAAGGCCAGAAGTGTCAGCGCTGCTGGAAGATCCTTCCGGATGTCGGCATGCATGCGAACCCGGGCGTCTGTTCGCGGTGCAACGAGGCTATTGAAGCGGCAAAGGCCTAGGCGTCGAACCGGCCGAGATCAGTGTTTTTGTTGAGATCACGGGCGGGGAAAACCCGCCCGTTCATAACGCCCCAGATGCCTCGGTCCAGGATTTGTGCCGCCACAACTGCGCCGCCCAGGTTGAATTCCCCGTCCGACGCATAGAGCGAAAACGGTCGCATCGCCCCGGTGAGGACAATGGTCTTTGCGGTAATGCGCTCTGCGAGATACCGAGCCGTGTCGCCCATTGTTCCTGTGCCATGCGTGATCACGAGCGCTTTTTCCGAGGCGTCTGTAGCCGCGCGCAGGATCGCGGCCCGGTCCGTATCATCGAAGTAAAGACTGTCTTTCAGCATGACCACTTCAGTCGAGGGGAAATGGCAGCGCCCGATCTGCAGCATTTCAGGGACGTGCGTGGCACCGTCCGGAGAAAATGCCAACCCCTCACTGCGCGGATCATGCACTTTGTCGATGGTCCCGCCTGTAATCAGGATACGAAGGTCGGACATGGGGCTCTCCCTTGGCGGCGCTTGACCTGACGCGCATCAGCGTGTCACACGAAAACTGGAATTCTCGATGACGGTCAAGCCGGTGACGCAGCTTTGAAAATTGAAAAACCAGTTTCAGAGCGGCCTGCCAGGTCTCAGTGTCAGCGAGCAACGAAGACTCCGGCGCTTTTAGGCGGCCCACGGACATGTTTCGCGGGCACGTGTAAATGGTAACCAGTGCTCTCTTTCTGGTTTTGCTATTACAAATCAAGCATTTGTTTGCTGATTTCTTCTGGCAGACGCGCTGGATGGTCGCAAACAAAGGCTCATATGGGCACCCTGCCGGTCTGCTTCACGCAACGGTTCATGGCGCTTTGACCCTGATAATACTCTTAATCTATGTCCCTGCGGCGGGGATTGGCCTTATCGTGGCGCTTTGCAGTGCAGAGATGCTCGCGCATTATCACATTGATTGGGCCAAGGACGCAGCCACGCGTCGCGCAGGGGTCAGCCCCATGCAAAAGCGTTTCTGGGACATCACCGGTACCGATCAGGCTCTGCATCAAGCGACGTATCTGGCGATAGTTGCAGTGGTTTTTGCCTGAGTGCGCCGGGCATGCCCCGAACAAGAGCCATGCGCAACGAGATGATTGCCATGAAAGTCTTTTTTGATATCGGTCTAAAGGCCCTGCATTATTGATATTTTTTTAAACCTCGCGTTTAGTGAAGGAGAAGAAGGGGTCAGAATGGTCCGCATTTTTTGTATGATGTTCTTTGCGCTAGTGTCGGGGCTAGGGGCTCCCGCGACGGCAATGACTCTGGAAGATGCGGTGCGTGCTGCGATGGCGCTCAGCCCGTCCGTGAATAGAGTGGCCGCCGAAGCGCGCGCAAACGCATCAGATCTTGGTGCTTTGGAACGTGAGTACCTGCCGACCTTGAACCTTTTTGCTCAGGGCGGCGCCGAGCGGGTTGACGACCCGGCAGGACTGTCGCCTGAAGACAATAACTCCACCAAATTTGCCCAACAGGTCGAGCTGTCGGCGGAGCTTTTGCTGTTCGATGGATATCGTCGCTCCAACCTTGTTTATCAAACAGCTGCAGTGCTTGACGGAAGCCTGTTTCGCTTGCTCGATGCATCTGAAACGCTCGCGCTGAATGCAACCGAAGCCTATATCGATGTGGTGCGTCACCGCAGCCTTGTCGCAGCCGCACAGCGGAACGTTGCCCGCCACAAAGAAATTGGCGACCAAGTCCGCATTCAAGTTGAGGGCGGGATTTTACCTGCGTCGAGTGCTTTGCAAGTGTCGGATCGGATTGATGCGGCTGAGCTCGCCGAGCTGGAGGTGCGGGAAGCTTTGCGCGATGCAAATGCACGCTTTGAACGTGTTATCGGACAGCCGGCGTCGGGCGCGTTGTCAATTCCGCGTATCAGCAATCTGCCGGCCACGCAGGACCAGTTAATCAAGACAGCGATTCAGAACAGCTTTCGCCTGCAGGCCGCTCAGACAGCGATCGATCGCACGCGATATGAAAAAACAATCGTTGAGTCCACTCGTTTACCGAGGTTCTCGCTTAACGCAGGAGCGATGTACGGCGATAACTTGGAAGGCTCAAGCGGGGAGGAGTCCGATCTTTTTGTCGGGTTCAGGTTGAATTGGGATCTCTACTCCGGCGGGCGTTCTGCCGAAAGCCGTGCATTGGCTGAAAGGGTTGCAGAAGCTCAGGCAGGACGGGATGAGGCATTGCGAGAAGTCACCGCGCTTGCACAACGAACTTGGAATGCGTTTCAAAGCGCAACGGAGCGCGCCATTCTGCTGGAGCGCCAGCTGCGCGCCAATCTTTCGCTCGTACAGCAATTTACCGAGGAATTTGAAGCCTCTGCAAGGCCCTTGCTTGACGTTCTGGCAGCGGAGCGCGCTCTGTTTGCGGTCGAGTTCCGCCGAATTTCTACAGAGGCGACATTTGCATTCACCCAATACCGGCTGCTGGCGGTTCAAAGTCGGCTTGCCCGTCATTTTGGGGTGAAAGCCTCTGGTGTGGCGCTGGAGCCCGGGTTCCAGACCAAAGCGCTTATTTCTCCAACGGCGGTATTCGATACCGCCATTGAACCGTTGCGGTGACGGGCGCCAGCGCAGTGCCCGCCGCAACCGATCCACATTCGAAAACGGGCACATCAGAAAACGGTGTGGCCCTTTTGCGGTGGTTTGCGAAAGCCCACGGACGGCCATTTTCGACAGAAGCGCTGCGCGTCGGATTGAGCGCCGGCTTCGACCCGAAGGACCCTTCTGATCTTGTTGACGCGTTGGCCCAACTGCAACTGACAGGCGATGCACTTGCCCGCGATCCGCGCCAGCTCGACGCCGCTTTGTTACCCGCGATCGGGTTTCTTCAGGATGGCACCCCGGTCGTTTTGCGGGCTGCAGCAGGTGGCTCGGAATGGATCGCCGCGGACGCCACCGAGGATGCACCCGGCACGCCGCTGCGAACTGCGGATCTGAAACCAAAGGTGGTGCTTGTGCGCCCGTCTGCGGATCCAACCGACAGTCGCCTCGACCCTGTTATTGCGCAGACAACACAGTCCGGACCCCATTGGTTTTGGGGGCCTGTACGCGCGCAATGGGCAGGCTGGCTTCAGATCGCTCTTGCAGCGTTCCTGATCAACCTTCTCGGTCTTGCGCTGCCGATCTTCGTGATGAATGTCTACGACCGGGTCATTCCCAATCTGGCTTTCGTCACATTGGGCACGCTCGCCGCGGGCGTCGGGATTGCCATTGTCCTCGATTTGGTTCTCAGGGCACTTCGTGCTGCGATCCTCGATGGGCTCGGGCGGCGCGTTGATCTTCGCGCCGGATCCGCGATTTTTTCTCAAGCGATGCGCGTGCGTGTGCTGGACAGACGCGGGGGTGCGGCGGGTATGGTCCAGACCATTCGAGATTTCGAACTTGTTCGCGACTTTTTCGGGTCAGCAACGTTTGTCTCGCTCATCGATCTTGCGTTTATCGGGCTTTTCATAGCGGCGCTCTTTTTCTTTGTCGGTCCTCTTGCATGGGTGCCATTGGTCGCGGTTCCGGTTGTGATCGCTATCGCAGTTCTGGCACAGACGCCGATGCGAAGGGCTGCTGCTGAGGCGCAAAAGCTCGCGACCAAGCGGCACGTAGTTCTGGTGGAAACCCTGTCGGGCATCGAGACCATCAAAAGCCTGAACGCGGAACCCGTTATGCAGCGCGAATGGGATATCGCGACTGCAGCGGCAACGCAGGTTTCAGGACGCACGCGGTTCTGGTCTGCGTTTTCGACAAACGGCACGCTCGCCGTACAACAAGCGGTGAGCGTTCTGATTATTGTCTGGGGTGTCTTTTTGGTTTTCGAGGGCAGCATAACGGTCGGGGCGCTTATTGCAGCAAATATACTGGCTGGGCGTGTTCTGGCGCCGTTGGGTGCCATCGCGCAAACAGTCTTCCGAAGCCAGTATGCCGTTCGCGCCATGGCTGCGTTGAATGACCTGATGAACTTGCCTGTGGAAGGACGAGGGGTGCGCAGCAGCCATCGTGTGACCTCGGGTTCAGCTGCTTTTGAGGAAGTGCGTTTTTCCTACCCCGGGAATGATGTCGCTGCCCTCAGCGACGTGAGTTTTACGATCTCGGAAGGCGAAGTCGTGGCGCTCCTTGGCCGTGTTGGTTCCGGCAAGACCACGACCGGCAAGTTGCTCTGCGGGCTGATTGCGCCTGACGCGGGCACTATTCTTATCGATGGAATTGGGCAAGGACAGTATGATCCTGCCGAGTTGCGCGCCGGGATCGGGTATCTTCCGCAAGATGCAGAGCTCTTTACGGGAACCCTGCGAGAAAATCTGACAATTGGTCGGCCGGACGCCACTGACCAGGACATACAGGCCGCGTTGTACACAGCTGGTCTTGATCAGTTTGTCGCAACGGCTCCTGAAGGACTGAGCCTGCAGATCGGCGAACGTGGAAACCGTTTGTCTGGCGGACAAAAACAGGGAGTGGCGCTTGCCAGGTTGCTTCTTCGGAAGACACCGCTGCTATTTCTGGACGAGCCGACAAATGCGATGGACCAACAGATGGAAGCTGTTGTGACGGCTCGCCTGCGCGAGCTCGGAGAAAGCGGTGTGACTATTATTCTCTGTACGCACCGCCAGTCGCTGGCGCAGATTGCTGACCGTTTCATTGTGCTGGATCAGGGCCGCAAAGTGCTGGAAGGACCGCGCGAGGAGATCATGACACGGCTGGCGCCCAAAAAGCTGACGAACTCGGAGAGAGCTTGATGTTCGGAGCGCGAATTGAAGACAGTTATCTTCAGAAGCCCGGTCAGATTGCAGGGCGGGGTGGCGGTGGGGCCGGATGGCTTTTGCTGCTGGCGATCGCGGGCGGTTTGGGCGCCTTTGGTTACTGGGCCGCAACCTCGGAAGTCGAGGAGATTGCGCGCGGCACCGGTCAGGTTGTGCCGTCGCAGCAAGTTCAGGTGGTCCAGAGTCTCGAAGGTGGGATTATCACCGCGTTGGATGTTGAGGAAGGCGATCTCGTTGAGGCGGGTCAGATTCTTGCGCAGATCAGTGATATCGGTTTTGCAGCCGAGCGCGGGGAATTGCTGCAAAGCCGCGATGCCCTTTTGGCTGAAGCTGCCCGGCTTGTAGCTGAGGCAGAAATGGCCGACGAGGTCAACTTTCCCGAAGGGCTGGAGCAGCGCGCGCCAGGCGCTGTCGCGGCCGAACTGGCGGTTCTTGAGACGCGGAGTGCGCAGCTTGAAAGTGAGTTGCAAGCGCTTGCCGATCAGCGCGCCGGCCGCGAAGGCGAACTCACCGAATTGAGGGCGGAAGCCATCAAAACAACGGCTGTGCTTGGCCCCTTGCGGGATGAACTTGCACTGACTGAAGATCTGGTTGCACGCGGGGCAGTGCCTCAGATCGAGCTGCTTCGCCTGAGGGCGCGCGTGGCGGAGCTGGAAGGCGATCTGGCCGTGGGAGAGGCGCGCAAACCAACCCTGGAGGCCGCAATACGCGAGGCGAATGCCCAGATGGATGCCGCACGCGCAGGCCATCAATTGCGTGCACGGCAACGTCTTGCCCGGGTGCAACTGGAGCTGGCTGTCGTCAATGAAGGGCTGGAGGCGGCAACGGACCGCGTGGATCGCACCCTGCTGCGCGCACCGGCACGGGGCATCGTCAATCGCATTCCCGCGACGACGATCGGCGCGGTGGTCCAGCCTGGTGCTCCGGTGCTTGAGATCGTTCCGGTTGAGGATCGGCTACTGATCGAAGCGGATATCTCGCCTCGTGATGTGGCGTTCATATCTTTGGGTGAACCGGCTTCGGTCAAGATAACGGCCTATGACTATCTGGTTTACGGCGCTTTGGAGGGTGAAGTTGCACGCATCGGGGCAGATGCGCTGCAAGATGCGGAAGGCACGCCAGTATTCCGTGTCGCGATCAGCACTGAAAACGACTTTCTTGAGCATAATGGAACGCGCCTTCCGATACGTCCGGGTATGCAGGCGCAGGTCGATATTCAGACCGGATCACGCACTGTCATGAGCTATTTGCTCAACCCCCTGCGGCGAGCAGGTGCAGAGGCTTTGCGTGAACGCTGATTATTTTGTCTGTGCGGTGAAGACACCATCCCAGTCATCCGCGGGTGGGGTTTGTTGCAACTCTGCGGTTCTGGCGCGGTAAAGCTCTGCCAAACCATCCAGATTGAGCCCTGCCGCTGCAGCCGAAGCCTGTACTTTATCGGCAGCTGTATGTGCTGCATGCCAGTCCCTTCTGCGAAATGCAGATCGCATGATCTCTGCTGCGTGACGCAATGCTTCGAAAGCGCTTGTTTGGGCGAGCGTGGCATCGCCAAGCAGGGCGTGGATGCGTTCAGGGTCGCTTTTGCCTTTGACCCGGATCAGGTCGAGCTCCAGCGTCGCAAAGCCGCCCTCTACTGCACGGCATGTGCTGTCGCCCAGAACAATATCCACGCCATAGACTTTGGCTTGTCCTTCCAGACGGCTTGCAAGGTTCACAGCGTCGCCGAGCGCGGTGTAGTCAAAGCGTGCTGCGCTGCCCATATTTCCGACCACGCACATGCCAGTGTTTACGCCCAAACCGATGCGGAGCGGAGCTGCATGAGCCTTCCGCGTGTCGGCTTCTGTCTCGTGTTTTGCATTCAGGCGTGCGACCCCTGCCTGCATGGCCAACGCCGCCCTGCACGCTGCCTTAGCTGGCGTTGGATGAGACAGGGGTGCATTCCAGAATGCCATCACGGCATCCCCCATGAACTTGTCGATGGTTCCGCCTTCCGCGAGGATGGGATCGGATAAAGCGGTGAGCAGTGTGTTCATTAGCTCGGTCAATCCCTGGGGATCTTCCTTGTACGCTTCAGAGACTTCGGTGAAGCCACGCATATCACTGAAAAGAAGAGTTAATTCGCGCGTTTCGCCACCGAGGGTCAGCGCGTCTTCGCTCTCGCTGAGCCGGGTCACAAGCTCGGGCGAGACATATTGGCCAAACGCGCTTCGAATGCGGCGGCGGCGCTGTTCCTCACGCAGGTAGTTCCCGGTAGACATTGCCAGAAAGAGGATCAGAATTGTCAGCAAGGGCCATGTTGCATCGAGAAGAAGCCGTTCCTGCACGAAACTCCCATAGCTTAGAGCCGCCACACCACCGACGAGTATGACCGAGCCAAGGCTCAGCCACAGAGCAGGGATTAGCGGAGCGGCAAGCAATAACACCAGGCCCAGGGTCGCTCCCAGCGCAAGCTCTGCGCCGATTGCATAGTTTGGGCGCACCAGAAGAGAGTCGCTCAGGATGTTTTCGAGGACCTGTGCGTGGATCTCGACCCCGGCCATGGATATTCCGAGTGGGGTAGGGCGAAAGTCCTCCAGACCGATGGCTGATGTGCCAACCAGCACCAGTTGGTCTTTCATTCGCCCTTCTGGGATCCGACCGGCAAGAAGGTCTGCCGCTGAGACATAGCGCGTCGACACCGGACTGCTTAGCCAGGGCCAAACTGTGCCATCCCGGTCTGTTGGCACAAGTTGGCGGGCGAGAACTACGCCTTCGACGCCTGCTGTATTCGTCCGGATTGCAAACGGCCCGCCGCCACTTGCGACGCGGAGAAGTTCAGGCGCCAAACCCAACCGGAACTGGTTTTCTACAACCAGAGCAACGGGGACCCGGCGATAAATTCCGTCGGCATCCGGCCGGACCGAGAATACCCCCTGACCAACCGCGGCATTTTCCAGCGCCGGGAGATTGCGGATCGCGCGCGGAAACGTCAGAAGCCATGGGCGCGGGTCACCGCCAATCAGTGCGTGAGGTAAAGGTTGCAAGGCCGGGCCAGTTGGTGACTGCGGGGCTTCCGACCGGCGCAGGCTCGTCTGTCCGGCCACCACGCGGCTGCGGGCAAAAGCGGCGGCCAGAAGAGCATCGTTGTCCGGCATTTCCGTCAACGAGCGGCGCGCAAGATCAGGCAACTCCGGATTGTCGGCGGCGACCCGTCCCGGGGAGAGACGGTCAGGTTCTGCAAACACGATATCAAAGGCAAGGGCCGTGCTACCGGCCGTTTCTGCTGCGTCGACGAGATCGGCAAGGCGGGAGCGCGGCCAAGGCCATTGCCCGAGCTCCTCAAGGCTTGCGTCGTCGATATCGAGGATAGTGACAGGTGCTGTTTCGTACGGTCTTGGATGCAGTTGCTGGTAGAAGTCGAAAGATGCGAGACGCAGACCGCTCAAAGGCAAGGGGTCCATCACACGCAAGAGTAGCATGGTGATCAAAATGATCAGTCCTGCAAGCTGCGTCCAACCAGTATATCGAGCGAGTTTTCGGCCAAGTTCGGGCATGTATTCCGGTGTTCTGTGCTTGGCTGCATCAAGGCCCGCAAGCTGCGTGAGCGTCAAGTGTGTGCCTAATCCCGGGGCCGTGAGTAAGGCATGATTTACGAATCAGTCGCCCGTCTTCAGGTCGGCCCGCAAGGTTAAAGCGAGGCCGGGAAGCGCATTTCTTTTGATAATGCGGCGAAAAAGTGGCTAAAAACCGGATTCCCTTTGTTCACGGCGGCCAGGACCGGTAAGGTGCTCGCTGTAGTTTTTTTTCAGGTGTGGTGGGTTCATGGCGTTAACGGCAGCCTTTTCTGATCTTGAGACGCGTCAAGTCGTAACCGTGGAGCCCGATGGCTCCGGCACGCTTGTCGCGCCGGACGCGAATCTGCTTTTTGGGGGCGCGTTCTTGCGCTCCGGTGCAGACCTGCTGATCGAGAACGCGGATGCACCAACTCTGCTCTTCCCAAACTACTTCTCCGACGCGCAGCCGGCCGACATTCACGCACCCAATGGATCTGTACTGAGGGGTCAGACCGCGGAAGTCTTGGCAGGACCTTTGGCCCCCGGGGATTATGCGCAGCAGGGGCCCGTGCCCAGCATAAATCCAATTGGTCAGGTTGAGAATTTTTTTGGTACCGCCACAGTGCAAAGGCTGGACGGCACCATTGAGCAACTTGGGCCTGACAGCCAGATATTTCTCGGTGACCTTGTCGAGACGGGGTCCGCCTCCAGACTTTCGCTGACTTTCGTTGACGGAACTATTTTTACCTTGTCCGCCGACGCGCGGATGGTGATTGACGAGCTTGTCTACGATCCTGCTGGCACAGACAACTCGGCGACCTTCAACCTCATAGAGGGTGCATTTGTCTTTATCGCGGGGCAGATCGCGCCAACGGGCGGCATTGATATCATCACGCCGACATCAACGATGGGGATCCGTGGCACGACAGTCTTAGTCGATATTTCCACAGTGGCAGGTGTTGTTACGGTTGAGATATCTCTGCTGCGCGATCCCGATGGCAGCATCGGCTTGGTGCAGGTGTTCGATCTCGATGGAAACCCTATCGCGGATATCGATTCCGTTGGCACGAAATGGGTGATCACCAGTGACGGCTCCCCGCCGTTGGAAGTGGACCGAACCGCTGAAGAAGACGCATCTGACAGCGTATTGATCACCGAGGCCGTTGCGGCCTTTCAAGCGGCAAGTCAGCGTGTGCTCGACGGCGGCGACTTCGTGACACCGACCGGACAGAGCGATGGTGTTACGCCGGACGCCGCACCTGTGGTGCCGCCCTCGGACCTCGATGTTGACTCTCAGGACGATGCGCCATCGGTTCCGAGCACGCCGTCTGTTCCGCCCTCGGCGCCATCGGATAGCGGTGAGCCGGCCCAGCAGGATGGACGCCTTGATCTCCGCGCGCCGGAAACGCCGCTTGATCCGCCCTTGGCGCCAAGCGTGACTGTTGCGGGTGAAGAAGACCCCGCAGCCGACACTGGCATTCCAGGGCAAATTCTGGCCGGATCGACCCTTCCGGTTACGTTCACGCTCTTAAGCCAAGCCGAGAACGGATTCGTCTCTCTGGTTTCGGATGGCAGTTTCACCTATGTGCCGAACCCCGATTTTAACGGGCAAGACCAATTTTCCTATCAGGTCACTGACAGCGAGGGCCGAACCGATGTCGGCAACGTCACCATTCTGGTTGCGGCAGTAAACGATGCGCCCGAGGTGTCCCCGACAGCTGTGACCGTTGTAGAAGATGGTGTGGTGTCAGGTGAGATTGCCGGGGTGGATGTTGACGGCGACACACTCGGTTTTTCCTTGGTCAGTTCGGCTTCTCAGGGTGTTGTGGCTTTGACCACAAGTGGCACATTCACTTATGTCCCCAACCCGGATTTTGCCGGGTCCGATCAGTTTACGGTGTCTGTGTCTGACGGTGCCGGCGGGGTCGCTGAGTCTTTCGTTACCGTGACAGTTACCAACGTGAACGATACGCCGGTTGTGACCAGCACACCCAGCGACGCTGTGGGTGAGACAGAAGAAGATGGCACGCTCAGCACCAAGGGTCAGCTACAGGCCAGCGATGTGGATACCGGAGATAGCCTCGTCTGGAGTGGATCCTCCGACGGCGTATTTGGCCGGTTTGAGATCGATGCCGACACGGGCGCATGGACCTACACGCTTAATAATGAAGCCGTGCAATCCTTTGGGGCAGGCCAGACCGCGGTTGAAGCGTTTCAAGCCACGGTCACAGACTTGTCCGGGGCGAGTGCCACACAAACTGTGTCTTTGACAATCACCGGGACCAATGACGCTCCGGTTGTGGTCAATCCGCCGAGCGCGGCCGCCGGCGCCACAGTCGAGGACGCTGCGACCAGTACACAAGGCCAATTGCTAGCAAGCGACATCGACACCGGTGACAGCCTCGTCTGGAGCGGTTCCGCCGACGGAGAGTTTGGCCGTTTTGAGATTGACGCGGACACCGGCGCATGGACCTACACACTCGATAACGAGGCGGCTCAGGCGTTTGCAGAAGGTCAGGTTGTCGTCGAGTCGTTTGAAGCGACCGTCACCGATGTGTCGGGGGCGAGTGCCACGCAAACGGTCACCGTCACTATCACTGGCGCCAATGATGCACCTGAGGTGAGCAATGTCGTCGTTCAAGAGAGCGACGATGGCACCCTCTCAGGGTCGCTAAGCGCGATCGATCTTGAGGGTGACGGGGCGGTGATCTTCGGCCTTGGTGAGACAATCCCCGAAAATGGTGTGGTTACAGTGAACCCGGACGGGACATTCTCCTACATACCAAACCCCGGGTTCCGCGGCGTCGATCAGTTCAGTTATATCGCCGAAGACAGCGATGGTGGCGTTTCGGAAGCTTTGGTGTCCTTGCTTGTGGCGTCTGCGTCAGAGACGGTGGATGGGGGGCAGAATGTCTCGATTTCTATCGACGCCACGGCGGGCGACCCCATCCTTCCCGGACAGATACAGTTGGTAACCGAAGCTGGTCCCTCCAGCGCTGTCAATGTCGCGCTTGTCGTCGACTGGTCATTTTCGGTAAGCCCGGCCCAGATCGAAGAGGCCATTGCTTCTGTTGCGCAAGCCATTTCTGATATCGCGCTTGAGTTCGAGGGATCTGAAACTCAGGTCGATGTTCGGCTCATTGCGTTAAGCAGTGTGGATGGCGTAAATCAGACCTTCGACCTGCAGGACGTCGCTCTCGGGGCCGCGATATCGTCGATCAATTTTGCCTCCGGCTCGCCGGCGTCCCTGGTGTTTGCTGCCTTTGCGGCCAACGAGTTTTTTGCAGCAGAGCCGGCAGAGGAGAGCAACTTCCTCTACGTTGTTGCGCCTGGCAGCTCACCAGTGGAGCTTTCTGCATTCACGGGCACCGCGCAATTGCTGGCCTGGTTTGGCGGGTATGATCTGTCCTTGGATATTCTGACCTACGGTCGGCAAGTTGACCCTGACGTCGCTCAGGCCCTCGGGATCTCTACGACGCCACTCGACGGACCCGACAGTTTTGTTGATGAATTCGACGTGGAGCCGGTTTTCAGTCCGGACCTTGTAGAGCTTTCCGTTGGCCTTTTTGTCGATGGCGAAGATCTGGGCGAAATCGCCGACGAGACAAGCTCCGCACTTGTCGAAACCGATGACGGTATTTCTCTGGACGTGGCCGATATCGCAGGCATCGAGGGCTTGCTAGGTGACGACAATATCTTAATCGTGGAAGCGGGCTTTGATCTGGACGGTGATGCGTCCACGACTGAACTGACGCTCTTTACCTCTGAAACACTTGGGGGACCCCAAACTACCTCGGCTTTGGCTGCCGGACGGTCGATCGCGCAGTTTGACATCGCAGGTGATCTTACAGGGGCATTGCTTGCGCTGGCGGAAAACCAGACGGTCGATGCCGTGGATATTGACAATGGCTTGGCCAACAGCCTGACGCTGACTGGCGCAGACATTCTTGGTCTGTCGGACCGCCCCGATGCTTTGCTGGGGGGCTTGCTTGCCAACGCGCCGGCGAGCACCACGACGATTTACGGAGATACAGGAGACGAAGTGACCTTTGTCTCGAACGAAAGCGGAAGCTTCTCGAAGTCCTCGGAAGCGCCCGTCGAGGACGGCGAAGGCAATACGCTGGCGCTCTATAACTTCAGTGACAACACTGGTGTTGTCGCGACCGTTGCTGTGGATGCCGAGGTCGCTGTCACGGTGGCAACAGCCCAGGCTTCCTGAGGCGGCGCCAGGCTAGATGCCCGCAACATCACATCCCCGTTTTTCAAAAGCGGCAGCCAACGGGGCGAGCCTTTCTGCATTTGATCCTGCCGCGCTACCAGCGGTGGCACGCTCCGCGATGCCAACAAAGATCACGGCAAAGCGGAACATCGCAAAGGCAATATGGAACGGCTTTAACGTGGATGGAGCCTGCGCGGCCTCGTCATAGGCCACTACGAATGCAGTATGGGAGGGTAAGCTCTCAAGCTGCAAATCTAAACCGAGCAGACCTCCGTAGTCTTCAGGCGCTGAAAACCATGCCACCGATGCAAACCCAAGATCCGCCATCGGATGGCCGAGGGTTGAAAGCTCCCAGTCGAGTACGGCGATGACCCTGGGTTCGAACGGGTGAAGCAACATATTGCCCAAACGGAAATCGCCATGGGTTATCGAGACCGCACCATCGGTCCTGTTGTGCGGGCGTGCCAAGTTTTGCCAGAACGGAGATATTGCCGTCATCTGGCGCAGCGCAATTGAAGCAAACTGGCGCGAAGACTGAGCGGTTTGCCTTTTCGTAGAAAACCGCGCGGTCCACAGTAGACAGCGCCATGCCGCCGCGATCTTTCGGCGCCTGAGGCGCCCACAGCCCGGCTGCCTTGGTTTTCGCACGCAGCTTTCCCAAAACCGGAAGCGCAATATTCTCGTAGGCGTCAAAATTGCTCCGGTCCGGCGGACAGCTCAAAATTTATAGAAATCCTCCCTATGGCCAGTTTACGCCCTGAGTTCGCCGCGAAAGGGGGGGAAAACCCTAGGATCGCATCGCATTTCCGTCAGGATGAAATAAACTGAACCCAACAAATCAGGACCGGAGATCCTAAATGCCCGTGCTGTTCCAACACCCGCCAAGAACCTGGGCGCAGGCGATGAGGCAGGTGTTTTCCAAGATAGATGACTGGAATCTCGGTCTCATCTCGGCCGGTGTTGCATTTTACGGTTTGTTTGCGCTCTTTCCTGCGCTCGCTGCTGTTATCGCGCTTTGGGGGTTGGTGGCGGATCCGGTCGTTGTTGACGATCAGGTCCAGTTGATGGAGGAGTTTCTGCCGCAGGAGGCATATGGGCTCATCGATACTCAGATCGACACGTTGACCTCGACCACATCGTCTACTTTGGGCTGGGCCACGCTATTGTCTATTCTCGCTGCGCTGTGGTCGACGCGCGCCGGCGTCAGCGCCCTGATGCGCGGGCTCAATGCCATTTATGGGACACCGAACCGGAAAAGCTGGCGGCACTACCTGGCTGCGCTTAGCCTAACGTCGGTGCTTGTTAGTGTGGCGCTTGTGGCGCTTTCGATGGTTGTAGTAACCCCATTTGTTCTTGCGCTATTGCCGCTTGGTGCGTTCGCGACCCTCGCGCTCGGCCTTGTCAGATGGGTTGTGGCTGTCGGTGTTCTTCTGGTCGGTCTGGCAATTGTGTATCGCTACGGGCCGAACCGGACATGCGTGCGTATGCGATGGTTGACGCCCGGCGCCGTTCTGGTGGTCGCGCTTTGGGCTTTTGCGTCTGTCGCATTCAGCTTCTACCTGTCGAACTTCGGCAATTATAATGAGGTCTACGGATCCATAGGCGCAGTGATTGCGCTTCTCATGTGGCTTTATATCAGTGCATTTCTCGTACTGCTCGGAGCCGGGCTAAATGTGGAGCTTGAGGCCCGGTCGGGTATCGGTCCAAATGCTCTGCCCCCCGAGGAGTTGACCCGCCCAACCATCGCCTGACCTCTAGGCGGCGACGCGTGAACGGCGCGCTGACAAAAAGAGAACCAGACAGAGCGCCATAAGCCCCATGGACAAAAAGAATGGAGCGCCGGGCGCGTCGACACCCAAACTCTGATCGGTCGCGAGAAAAAAGATCTGTGTCATGACAAGCGGAGACACGATAGCAGCCACTGCGCGTATCGATGAGACCAGTCCTTGCAGTTCGCCTTGCTGATCAGCGCCGGCGGCGCGCGACATTAGGCCCTGCAATGCCGGAGTGACGACGGCGCCGAGTGCCGTCAGCGGCGTAAGGATAAGAGCGACAGTCCCAGACGTGACCGTCGCAAGCGCAAAAAAGGCGCAAAAGTTGAAAATGAAGCCGTAGAGGATCGTGGATTTTTCTCCAAATGTCGGAATGATCCAACGGATCAGCCCGCCTTGCACAACCGCGATCGCGACACCGAACAGGCCCAAGGACAGACCAACCATGCCCGGCTCCCATCCGAACTGTGCCCGCGTGAAGTAGGCCCAGATTGCCGGGTACACAAAGAAGGCAAGTTCATAGAGAAAAAAGAGTGCGAGGTAACGGCCGACGCCGGGCAGGGCGGAGATGTGTTTAAAAGCTCCCAGAGGGTTGGCTCTTCGCCAAGAAAAACGACGCCGAATCTTATCGGTGACGGTTTCGGGCAGAACATAGTACCCAAGGATCAGGTTGAGGGTTGCAAGCGCCGCCGCCGCATAAAACGGCGCGCGCAGCCCAAGCTCACCCAAAAAGCCACCAAGCAAGGGTCCTACGACGAATCCGATCCCGAAGGCTGCGCCCACGAGCCCGAAATTTTTTGATTTATCCTCAGGTTTGGAGATGTCTGCAATAAAGGCTGTGGCTGTGGACTGCGTCGCCGCCGCGATCCCGCCCACAATGCGTCCGGCCAGCAGAAGCCAGATTGAACCTGCCAGTGCCATAACCACGTAGTCGAGCGCCATAACCGTAAGAGAGATCAGGAGTATGGGGCGGCGGCCAAAGCGATCGGACAGCGAGCCGATCGTCGGACCGCATAGGAATTGCATAATTGCGTAGGCAGTGGACAACACACCACCCCAAAGCGCCGCTTGCCCAAGCGTACCGCCGTGCAGTTCGGAGATCAGATCAGGCAGAACCGGGAGGATCAGGCCAATGCCCATCGCATCTATGGCCAGAGTGATCAGAATGAATAAAAACGCCAGCCGAGGTGCTTCGGTTGGTTCGGCGTCAGAACGCGGCGCAGAATGTGCTGTGTCAGACATGGTCGTTGCTGGGCGCCGGATTGAAGATCCTGCCTAGCCTACTCTGAAATCAAACTGTAAGCAATAATTGACACTTAGTGTCCACTTTAGTAGACATAATGCTCAAAGCGTTGTTGAAAATCGTGCGATTGTCTCGGCCAACTCTTTGGGTTTGCTGAAGAAAACAGCATGGGAGCTGCCCAGGCGCTCAGTGTTTTCCTCAGAAATATCTGCGTACATCTGTGCCTGAAATTCGGCGGAGATGACTTTGTCGGCCTCCGAAATCACACCAAACCTGGGAAGACCTTCCGCCCGGTCAAGCGACTGAAGCGGTGTCCGCATAGGAGCGACCGGTTCGCGATTAATACGGGCAGCAGAATAGGTCAGTGTGCCTGGCGGGCAGTCGTGATAGAGCAAATCCTCCACTGCGGAGGGGCAAATTGTCTGGCTGTGCCCTTCATCAGCGAGTTCAGTTTTTCCTTTCAGTCCGTCGGTCTGTGCAACTGCACGCAGATCCGAAATGGATTTCTGAGCCTGAGGGACGAAAGCACTGACATAGACCAGGCCCGCGACGAGGTCGGGCTTCGCCTCAGCCGCCGCCGACATCGGGTACCCGCCCATGCCGTGCCCGACCATAAGAGAGCGATCGGACATGTTCGACATCACCTCACGCGCATAGCCTTCTAAGGAAACCTCCCTGACCGGTGTTGGATCTGCGCCATGTCCGGGCAAGTCTATGGCGTGTGCCGCGATGCCGAGACTGTGCAGCGCAGGAACCACGTCCCGCCAGCACCAGGCCCCATGAAACTCGCCATGTATCAGAAGAACGGACAGCTCAGACATGCCCGATCTCCTCGAGAAATTCGCCCAAGAGCTCCGCAAATCGCTCCGGTTGCTCTACGTGCGGTAAGTGCCCCGCGCGCCGGATCAACTCAAATCGGGCGCCTGGGATCAGACCAAGTGTTTCCCGCACCAAATCGGGCGGGGTGGAGCCATCTTCGCTTCCGGCTATCCCAAGTGCGGGTAGGCGAAGTCCACTGGTCGGGGTGTAGAAATCTGTCCCGGCAATAGCGGCGCAGCAACCGCAATAACCTTCAGGTGGAGTAGACAGAAACATCTCGCGCCACGGAGCTATGTCCGGCGAACCGCGAAATCCACGTGTGAACCATTTTTCCATTACGCCATCGACAATGGCCTCTAGCCCGTCGGCCTGGACGGTTGCAATCCGATCTTGCCACATTGCCGGTTGGCCGATTTTGGCAGCCGTATTTGACAGGACCAGCGCGCGCACAAGATCAAGGCGTTTTGTGGCGAGGCCCTGAGCCACCATTCCTCCGATGGAGAGCCCAACGAAAACACAATCCCGGACCTGCAAGTGGTCAAGCAGGCACTCCACGTCCCGTACAAGCGCACCCATTGTGTAAGGTGGAGGCATGGCACGCGATCTGCCGTGCCCGCGCATGTCGTAACGAATAACTCTTATGTTTTCTGGTAGGTACGGGGCGATGTTATCCCAAAGCTCAAGGTTGGTGCCGAGCGAATTTGCGAAGACCACAACCCGACCTTGTGGTGGTCCGTCGTCCCGATACCCAATCGAAACGTCGCCGTACGTGAACTGGGTCACACCCTTCGTCCTTTGAACTGGATGACCTGCCTGAGAATTTGTTCCGCAGACCTCCATCTCAGAGTACAGCCAGGGATAATGAGCTCCAGTTGCCCTTTCAGACAGGGTGGCAGCCAGATTTACAGCTTTAAGCGGCGAGGCTCAGATGTTTTCGACCTGCGGCATGCCCAAAACATGGTATCCGCCATCCACGCGAACAATTTCACCAGTGGTGCACGCGCCTGCATCTGAGGCCAGCCAGACAGCGGTGCCGCCCACCGCCTCCAGCGTCGCATTTGCCCTTAGCGGAGCATTCTGTTCGGTGTGTCGGTAGGTTTTGCGCGCCCCACCGATCGCGGCACCGGCCAGCGTCTTCATCGGACCGGGTGAGACTGCGTTCACCCGAATAGCCTCAGGGCCCAGGTCGTTCGCAAGGTACCGCACCGTCGCCTCAAGCGCAGCTTTGGCCACACCCATAACATTGTAGAACGGAGTAACGCTGTTCGAACCCTGATAGGTGAGCGTCAATATGGTGCCACCATCCGTCATCATCGGGCGGGCGCGGCGGGCCACTTCGATCAGAGAATAACAGCTGATTTCCAGCGACGTCGCGAAATTTTCGCGGCTGGTGTTCACGAACCGTCCGGTCAGCTCTGTCTTGTCGGAGAACGCAATGGCGTGGACAAGGAAATCCAGCTTGCCCCACCGCTCGTTCAGCGTTGCAAACGCGAGATCGAGCGATGCATCGTCTGTAACATCGACATCCACAAGAATATCCGAGCCAACCGTTGCTGCCAGTGGCTCCACCCGCTTGCCGAAGGCGTCTCCCTGATAGGTAAAAGCCAGCTCAGCGCCAGCGTCATACATCGCCTTTGCTATCCCCCACGCAATCGACCGCTCGTTTGCAACGCCCATTATCAAGCCACGTTTGCCCTGCATTGCTCCAGTCATTTGGGGAAAACCTTCTGTTTAAGCCGTTCAATCCAAATACTTCGACATCACAAGCGTTGCGTTGGTTCCGCCAAATCCGAAGCTGTTGGACAGAACGCTGTCAAGGGATACCCCCTCACGCAGTTCAGTTACAATTTCTTCAGGTTTGATCGCCGGATCCAACTCCGTGACATTGGCAGAAGCCGCGATGAAATCGCCGCCCATCATAATAAGCGAATATATTGCTTCGTGGACCCCGGTGGCCCCGAGTGAGTGGCCGGTGAGTGACTTGGTCGAGGCGATAGGCGGCGTCGAACCATCTCCGAAGACACGTCGAACTGCCTCAACCTCTGTCACGTCGCCGACGGGCGTCGAGGTCCCGTGCGCGTTGATGTAGTCGATGCTGCGGCCTTCGGGGAGCGTTGCCAAAGCCTGCCGCATGGAGCGCTCGCCGCCCTCACCGGAGGGGGCAACCATGTCATAACCGTCGGAAGTGGCGCCATAACCGGTAACTTCGGCGTAGATCTTTGCGCCTCGCGCCTTTGCGTGTTCCAGCTCTTCCAGAACTACAACCCCGCCGCCACCTCCGATTACAAAGCCGTCGCGGGCGACATCGAAGGTGCGTGATGCGGTTTCTGGTGTGTCGTTATACTTAGAACTCATCGCTCCCATAGCATCGAAAAGGCAGGAAAGGGTCCAGTCGATCTCCTCTCCGCCGCCGGCAAAGACAATGTCCTGCTTTCCCATCTGAATGAGTTCGGTGCCATTGCCAATGCAATGTGCCGATGTCGAGCAGGCTGACGTGATTGAGTAGTTTACACCCTTGATTTTAAAAGGTGTCGCCAGACAAGCCGAATTCGTCGACGACATACAGCGCGTAACCATGAACGGGCCCATGCGTTTGGGCGACTTCTTTTCTTTTACAATGTTGAAGGCTGTGAAGAAGTTTGAGGTCGAGGGACCTCCGGAGCCCATAACAAGTCCGCTCCGCTCGTTCGACACGTCTTTTTCTTCAAGTCCGCTATCGGCGATCGCCTGTTCCATCGCGATGAAATTAAATGCTGCTCCGGGGCCCATAAAGCGCAGCTGCCGCTTGTCGATATTCTCAGCCAAATCGATGTCAGGAACACCATGGACCTGACTGCGAAAGCCGTTTTCTGCATAGGTTTCGGAAAAGGTAATTCCCGAACGACCGGCGCGCAGCGAAGCCTCTACCTCGCTCACGGAATTGCCGATGGGAGAGACGATTCCCATCCCGGTAATGACGACGCGACGCATTGCGTGCTCCTTTCCCTCGCTCAGCTTTCCGACAGAGCGACTTTCATATCTTTGACCTGGTAGATCACTTCACCGTCGGCCTCGACGCGGCCATCGGCCACGCCCATTGTAAGGCGTCGTGTCTGAACCGCTTTCGTGAAATCGACGAAATAGCGCAGCATCTTGCGGTCTGGCCGGACCATGCCTGTGAGTTTTACCTCGCCGACACCAAGTGCATAGCCCCGGCCTTTCCAGCCGCGCCATCCAAGATTGAACCCAGTGAGCTGCCATAGGCCATCCAGTCCGAGGCAGCCCGGCATGATCGGATTACCTGGAAAGTGGCAGTCAAAAAACCAAAGTTCAGATGTGATGTCGAATTCAGCGACCACGTGGCCCTTACCGTGGGGCCCACCATCGCCGCTGATGTCCGTGATCCGGTCCATCATCAGCATAGGCGGCGCAGGTAATTGAGCATTCCCCGGCCCGAAAAGTTCCCCCTGCGCACATTTCAGGAGGTCATCTTTATTGAAACTGGTGGGGTAGGCCGTCATGTCGCGGGCATCCTTGAGCGCTCAAAAAATTCAGTATGTTCTGCTTTGTCCCGGACCCTTATCACCGGTGTTTCATAGGTGACAAGAGCCGCCTCTGTGTCGGTACATGCGTCCTGGCTGGGGCGCGAAAAACAGATGCGCTTTTCTTGCGAACGATTTGCAATTGATATTTCGGTATCTGCGGACATATATATAAGGATATGAAAGGCCTATCACGATGACCCAGACCGCGATCGATCGAGGAACTGAGTGGCTAGCCAAAGGCGGCGTTCGCCCAACGCGCCAGCGCGTGGCACTGGCTGAGTTGCTTGTGGGCGACGGATTGCACCGGCATGTCACGGCGGAAAGCCTTTTTGTATCGGCTCAGTCCCGGGGCGAGAAAGTTTCTCTGGCAACGGTTTACAACACTCTTCGCACTTTCTGCGAAGCGGGTTTGGTACAGGAAATTACGGTCGACGGGTCCAAGAGCTATTTTGACACGCGCATAGACGATCATCCGCACTTTTACTGGGAAGATGACAACCGTCTGAGCGACGCCCCTGCGAGTGAGCTTGAGATCGCGCGCCTGCCAGAAACGCCAGAGGGGATGGAGATATCCAAGGTTGATGTGGTGATCCGTCTGCGCCAGGCGCGTTGAGACAGTCCCCCAACCTAGAATAAAAGGCGCCCCCTCGGGCGCCTTTCGTGTTCTTAGGTCAATTGCGATCAGACCGCTGCTTTGAGCGCTTCGACAAGGTCGGTACGCTCCCAGCTGAAGCCGCCATCATCCTCGGGCGCGCGTCCGAAGTGTCCATATGCTGCAGTGCGCTGGTAGATAGGTTTGTTCAGGCCCAGATGGGTCCGGATTCCCCGGGGCGTGAGATCTATCAGGTCTCCAACGGCTTTTTCGATTGCCGCCTCGTCTGCCACGCCTGTTCCATGTGTATCCGCGTAGATCGAGAGCGGCTTGGCGACCCCGATGGCGTAGCTAAGCTGGATGGTGCAACGGTGGGCCAGGCCCGCCGCCACCACGTTCTTCGCCAGGTAGCGGGCGGCGTATGCTGCGGAACGGTCGACCTTGGTTGGATCTTTGCCAGAAAAAGCGCCGCCGCCATGGGGCGCCGCGCCGCCATATGTGTCGACGATGATCTTGCGTCCGGTGAGCCCCGCGTCGCCATCCGGCCCACCGATCACAAATTTTCCTGTCGGGTTCACCCACCACTCGGTCTCGGGTGAAATCCAGCCATCAGGCAACTCTGCTCGAATGTAAGGTTCCACAACCGCGCGCACGTCGTCTGAGGTCATGGCCTCATCCATATGCTGTGTGGACAAAACGATCGAACTTACCCCAACTGGTTCTCCGTTTTCGTAGCGCACCGAAAGCTGCGACTTCGCATCCGGTCCCAGGCTTGGTTCTTGGCCGGATTTGCGAACTTCGGCAAGTTTTCGGAGAATATTGTGGGCGTAGCAGATTGGAGCCGGCATAAGCTCCGGCGTCTCATTGACGGCATAGCCGAACATGATGCCCTGGTCGCCCGCGCCTTCGTCCTTGTTGTCCTTGGCATCTACGCCCTGTGCTATATGAGCGGATTGCTGGTGCAAAAAGTTCTGGACCTTGACGGTCTGCCAGTGAAATTTGTCCTGTTCGTAGCCAATGTCGCGGATACAGTCGCGGGCGATCTCGTCGATCCTGCCCATAAATTCGTGCAAGCGCCCCTTATCGCTGAGCCCAACCTCTCCGCCGATAACCACCATATCCGTTGTGGCGAACGTTTCGCAAGCGACGCGCGCCTCGGGCTCTTCTGCTAGAAAAGCATCCAGGACGGCGTCTGAAATTCGGTCGCAGACTTTATCGGGGTGGCCTTCTGAGACCGACTCAGAGGTGAAAGTGTAATTCGGACGGTTTGCCATGAGGGTGCTCCATTCATGTGTACGCAACCACGCCAGGAAGCCGTTGTGACTGCAATTGTTCCGGCGCATATACCCCAGTTCCGGGAAGTTCAATCGCCAGTTCTGCGGCCAAACGCCAGCAGGGACAGAAATGACACGAAAAGAAGCGCGACCGCCGGCCAGTCTCCCACGCGCACATGCGGCGTCGTGCCGATTTTTGGCGGGAGAGGAACGTCCAAAGCGCCGGCTTCGTTGAGAGGCAATGCATCGACGAGAGCGCCACGCGCATCAATCACTGCAGAAATCCCGGTATTGGCTACTCGCACCAGAGGCATGCCGCGCTCAATAGCGCGGAAGCGCGCAATAGCGAGGTGTTGCTGAGGTCCGGCAAAGCGTCCAAACCAAGCATCATTTGTAATTTGCACCATCCAGTCTGCATCCGGTGCAAGCGTCCGGCCAAATTGAGGAAAAATAGCTTCGTAGCAGATCAAAGGCAGCGCGGTGCCTAAAGGGCCAAGGTCGATGAGTTGCGGTCCGGGACCAGGCGCGAAACCGCCCCCTTCCCGAGCTGCCAGTCCTTTAATTCCAAACTGGGCCGCGAAGTCTCCCATAGGGATATACTCGCCAAAGGGCACAAGATGCGCCTTGTCATAGAGCGCTTCGATCACTCCGCCTTCCGCAATCACTGCCAAAGAGTTTCCCGGACCTTCCGGTCGCCAGCGGTTCGCCCCAACAATGACGGGAGCACCACCAGAGAACCGGCTAATTTGTTCCAGCACGGGCCCGGCAGTCCCAAGCGGCTGGGCGATCGATGTCTCGGGCCAGATCACAAGATCCGCGGTGCCAGTCCCGAGCGTCAGGTCCAGCTGGCGCTGATAGAAAATCCGGACATAATCCGGTTCCCATTTCAAATGCTGTTCGGCATTGGGTTGTACGAGCCGCAATATAGGTGCGCTGTCCACTGCATTCGGAGCCGGAGGCAGCGACGCGCCGTAGACAAACAGAACAGACAAGATCAGCGTTGCTGGCAAAAGCGCCAAAACGCGCGACGTTCCGGACAATGCGCACCATACGGCAACCGAGCCCGCTGCAGAGAGGACCGTCAGCGTGCTTAGGCCATGGAGCCCCAGTACGCGGGCAGATTGCGCGATCGGCGTATCCAGCCAGATGCTGCCAAAAAGCGCCCATGGAAAGCCCGTAAGCACATAGCCGCGTGCGATTTCTGCAAGCGCGAGGGCCAGACCGAACCCGACAGCGCGGCGGGCTGGCCTAACGAGAACCGCAGATAGTGCGCCAGCAGCTCCCCAGAACAGCGCAAGTCCGCCGGGCAGCAGTAAAAGTGCGAACGGCGCCATCCAGCCATGGCGGGGCGGGTCCACCAGGAATGGCTCAACAATCCAGTGCAGACACACCAGAAAATACCCAAAACCAAAGGCCCATCCAAGAAAGCTGCTACGACGCCAGCCGTCGGACTGCGCGACCACCCAAACGCCGACGGCGAACCCGGCCAGCGCGAACATCGGAAAACCAAAAGGCGCGTGGCCTAAGGCGGCAATGGCCCCCGACAGGCCTGCCAACAGGACGCTGCGGCTGGCAGGCGGCGGGAGGGGGCTCATTGCGCGGTCAGTTTGCCGTTTGAACGGGTGCGCGGGGGCCGTCGAGCCGGACCCGGATACGCTTGATGCGTCTTGGATCTGCATCGACGATTTCGAATTCCGTGCCGCTGTCGTGGGGGACGACCTCTCCACGAGCAGGTACGCGCCCCGAGAGCTTGAAGACCAGACCGCCGAGGGTGTCGATCTCTTCCTCGTCTTCGTCCTCGCGCAGCTTGATTCCCAATTCGGCTTCGAGTTCGTCCAGAGGTGCGCGCGCCTGAATTAGATAGCACCCAGGACGTTCCCGGCTCCACAAGCTATCTTCTGGCTCATCATGCTCGTCCTCGATTTCGCCGATGACCTGTTCGATCAGATCTTCGATCGTTACCAGCCCGTCGGTGCCACCATATTCATCGATAACTAGCGCCATATGCATCCGATCACTTTGCATTTTCTGAAGCAAGACGCCGATGGGCATAGAAGGAGGGGCAAACAGCAGCGGTCGAAGCATGCCCCGCAAAGAGAACTTCGCAGGAGTTCCATTGAACCCGAAGCGCAGCGCCAGATCCTTCAGGTGAATTATTCCCAGCGGTGTGTCGAGCGTATTGCGATAGACCGGAAGGCGGCTCAAGCCGCTTTCGCGGAAGGTCTCAACCAGCTCATCGCGAGAGATGTCCGAGGGGACCGCAACAATCTCTGCGCGGGGTATGGCAACATCTTCCACGCGCATACGGCGCAGATTGCCAAGACCCACGGCGAGCGGGCTGCCATTCACCTGAGGAATGGACACGGGGTGGGGGTCCTCGCTGTCCAAGGACATCGAATTGGGGGAAAACACATATTTTAGGCGGCTCAGGACCCCGCCACGGGGTCGAGTGCTGCCAGTCAGGGTGTCCTGCGCGCCACGCGCTGCGGGAGACGACCCGTCAGAAGTATCGGACATGGCTCCTTTCCAAGGTTACACCCGTCGAAACGGGCAAGTTTAGTCTAGCACAGAAATGTCATATGGGTCAGCAATCCCTAAAGTTGCAAGAATTGCCACTTCCAAAGTCTCCATTCTTTCTGCGTCGGCGTCCGAAATGTGGTCAAAACCCAACAAATGCAATGTTCCATGTACGATCAAATGGGTCACATGGGCTGTTGCAGAGATCTTCGCGGTTTGTGCCTCTGCCATACATGTTTCATAGGCAATCGCGAGATCTCCAAGTTCGGTCTCCATTTGAGTGTCCGGGTCAGGAAGGCGCGGCAGCGCGCCCGGGGTCTTGGGCGCGCGGTCTGCAGATGGCCAGCTCAGAACATTGGTTGGTGCGGGTTTACCGCGGAATTCCGCGTTTAAAGCTGCAATACGCGCGTCGTCGCATCCAAGAAGCGATACTTCGAACGCATCAGGGGACATCCCGAGTTTCGAAAGCGTGGCCGTGATAGCTTCGACAGCAAGTTTGTCGAGCTTCAGCGCCGTCCACCTGGGATCTTGAAGCGCAATTTCGACACGGGCTTCAGGCCGGGTCATCGGCGGCGTATGCCTCGATAATCCGCGCAACAAGGGCATGCCGGACCACGTCCTTGGCCGTGAAGTAATTGAAGGACACGCCCTGCACGCCCTTCAAAATGCGCTCCGCATCGCGCAGGCCGGATGTAACCCCGCGGGGCAAGTCCACTTGTGACCGGTCGCCGGTAATCGCCATGCGTGAGCCTTCACCAAGTCTGGTCAGAAACATCTTCATCTGCATTGTCGTGGCGTTTTGTGCCTCATCAAGCAGAACAAATGCGTTCGACAGGGTGCGCCCGCGCATGAAGGCAAGCGGTGCAATCTCGATGCGCTTTTCCTCAATCAGCTTGGTGACCTGTTTTCCGGGCAAGAAATCGTTGAGCGCGTCGTAAAGCGGCTGCATGTAGGGATCGACCTTGTCCTTCATATCGCCGGGCAAAAATCCCAAGCGTTCGCCTGCTTCCACGGCAGGACGAGACAGAATGATCCGGTCAACATGTCCCCCCAGAAACATCGACACTCCAACAGCAACTGCGAGATAGGTCTTGCCGGTGCCCGCGGGCCCGATGCCAAAGGCCAGTTCAGTGTTGAAGAGCGAAGCGACATAGGCTTTTTGCGCTTCGGTGCGGGGCTCGATCGTTTTTTTGCGTGTCTTGATCTCTATCTGGCCGGGCTTGAACATCTCCATTTGATCGCCGTCCAGACCACCGGGATCCTCTTCAGTGACACCGAGACGGATCAGCCCGTCGATATCGCCAGGTTCAGCCGATCGACCTGCTTCCACACGTTGATAGAGCGCATGCAGCACGCTTTCGGTCTTAATCTGCGCATCCGGCTCGCCATAAACGGCCAGTATGTTGCCACGGCGCAAAATCTGAACGCCCAGCTGATGCTCGATTTGGGCGAGGTTGCGATCGTATTCGCCGCAAAGGTCAATGAGGACCCGGTTGTCAGGAAATTCGATCAGCCGTTCTTGAGGGGCTGTCGGTGCGGTGGGCGGTGTCGTTGCGCTCAGGGCCAAGAAGATCTCCGCAAAGGGTTGTGGTCAGAGCGTGCCAAGGGCGAAGGATTCGGGCAAGCGCGGAGTGCAGGATTTGTGTGCGCTGGCGGAAAAACCACAGCTTCTTGGGGCATAGCCGCTCATTCGACGAGACGGCCTGCCAGAGAATTGGAGGCACTTTCGATCACATCTACTGAAACAATATCACCACGGGCAGCAAACGGAGCATGCGCGTGCACAGCATGCAGGTATTCCGATTTCCCAACCATCTGTCCCTCCAGACGCCCGGGTTTTTCGAAAAGCACTTTCACCCGGCGCCCGACCATACGGTCCTGAACCGTGCGTTGTTGCCGGGTCAGCAACGCCTGCAACTCCTGCAGCCGCGCATTTGCAAGGTCCGGGTCGACCTCCGGTTTTTCAGCAGCCGGCGTGCCCGGACGGGCGGAGTATTTGAACGAATAGGCCTGGCCGTATTCAACCTGTTCTACCAGCGCCATCGTATCGGCGAAATCCTGGTCTGTTTCCCCAGGGAAGCCTACGATGAAGTCGCCCGACAACAGCAGGTCAGGCCGTGCGGCCCGGATCCGCTCGATCAGCCGGATATAGCTTTCGGCCGTGTGCTTGCGGTTCATGGCCTTCAAAATGCGGTCAGACCCCGATTGCACCGGCAGGTGCAGATAAGGCATGAGTTTTTCGCACTCGCCATGCGCCGCGATGAGTGCGTCATCCATGTCGTTGGGGTGCGACGTGGTAAAACGAATACGCTCCAGCCCGTCGATTGCGTTCAGCTCCCAGATCAAGCCGGCGAGGCCATTTTCATGACCGTGATAGGCATTGACGTTTTGCCCGAGCAACGTGACTTCCCGCACGCCGCGTTCCACCAGATCGCGCGCTTCGGCCAGGACGCGAGCGGCCGGCCGGCTGAGCTCAGCCCCGCGCGTATACGGGACAACGCAGAAGGCGCAGAACTTGTCGCAGCCTTCCTGTACCGTCAAGAAAGCCGTTGGGCCCCGTTTTGCTTTTGGGCGTTCGTTCAGGTGGTCGAACTTATCCTCTTCCGGAAAATCGGTATCCAGCGCTTTAACGCCGGCCTGCGCCTTTGCCGCAAGGTCCGGGAGCCGGTGATACGCCTGAGGTCCAACCACCAAGTCGACCAGTGGCTGACGGCGCATAATTTCATCGCCCTCCGCCTGCGCGACACAGCCTGCGACGCCAATTTTCAGGTCCGGCTTTTCAGCTTTTAGCGGCTTAAACCGGCCAAGTTCAGAATAGACCTTCTCTGCCGCTTTTTCGCGAATATGGCAGGTGTTCAGAAGGATCATATCGGCGTCGTCGGCGCGATTGGTCTGCACATATCCCTCGCCGCCCAGAGCTTCTGCCATACGCTCGCTGTCATAGACGTTCATCTGACAGCCATAGGTCTTGATATAGAGCTTCTTGGGATTGGCCATCATGGCCCCCTGAACTAAAGGAAAAGGTGTATCGGGCGCGTATCTACACAACGGCAGAGGGCGTTGCAATCGTGCGGGTAATCGGGAAGGGTCCCACGATGAAGACCTGTCAGGCGACACGGCCATTGCGCACTGCAAACCTTGATGAGTTCCTGCGCCAAGGCAAACCCATGCTGACGCGCGGGCCTGTGGCGCTAATCTTTGCCGAGGACGGTGTGGAGCTGGCCTCCACGCTGCAACACCACCTCGACAAAGGCTTCCGCGAGACCGTGCTGTTCGGCGCGGGCGCGCTGCCCTTGCCCGAAACGCTTGCAGGCCAGGTGCACCGCGTTGATTTTCAAGTCAGTGGTCGTGCATCCGTGGCCGAGGTGGTAACCCGGGTGTCCGTTGAAGCACCCGGGACATGGTTCTATTGGGGGTATAACGCGGAGTACCTGTTTTACCCGTTTGCCGAGACCCGGTCAGTTGGTGAGCTGTTGGCTTTCCATGCCGAAGAACGGCGAGATGCGATGGTCACCTACGTCATTGATCTTTATGCCGGTGATTTGGCTGCAACGCCGACCGGTGTCGCCCGGGACGACGCGTTTTTCGACCGGATTGGCTATTTCTCACTCGACCGGCACGGCGAAGGAAATGAACGACTCGAGCGACAGCATGACATCTACGGTGGTTTGCGCTGGCGATTTGAGGAACATGTATCACCGGAACTGCGGCGGATAGATCGCGTGGGGCTCTTTCGTGCGAAACCCGGCCTTGAGTTGCGAGAAGACTTCACCTTCTCGGATCCCGAGTACAACACCATTGCCTGTAAGTGGCACCACAACCTGACCGCAGCAGTCTGTTCGTTCAAGGCGGCCAAAGCGCTAAAGGCCAATCCTGGCAGCACTCACGCAATAGACAGTTTTCGCTGGCAAAACTCTGTGCCCTTCAAATGGTCATCTGCGCAGTTGCTGGAGCTTGGATTCATCGAACCTGGTCAGTGGTTCTGAGGGCTCTTTGGGTTGATCTGATCGATACGAAGACTTAGACCGGTTGCAACGGGTGCTTGCCCGAAACCGGAGATTTTATGCAAGAGATTGCATCGCGCATCTGAACTCCCGTGGAGGAGTTCATGAATACGGTCTCGCTGCGCTGACGCCAGCGGGACGCTCTTGCTGACTAAACTTCCGAGATGACTCATGAACATTTCCAAACAGGACCAGAGGGTTCTGCATGTCCTCGCGCAAGGTGGGGCAATTCAGTTCGAACGCAGCGATAATGGGAAAGTACGTCGCGTGATGTGCGTGACCCGAGATGGCCACGTGCTGAGCGATTGTACCTTGACCGTTTTTGAAAGGCTCCGCAGGCGCCGATTGATCCGATCGCACGGGGGGCGCCCCTATCGCATTACCCGCCAAGGGTTGGCGTCAGTGCGCGCTCAACTCGACAACCGTTAGGAGGTTCATATGCAACATCTCGAAATCTCAAAGATCCGACCGGATGATCTTCCTCCATTGGGTTCAATAATCCGCGATACAGACTTATTTCCACCCGAGATGCTTGCCGATCTCGTGGCCGAGGGGCAGGCGGAGGGCCATGTCTGTCTGACAGCGCGGCTTCAGGGCGATATCCTCGGATTTGTCTTGGCGCAACCCGAGCCATTGACCGATGGCACGTGGAATATGCGAGCCCTTGCCGTCGCCCCTTCGAGCCAGGCACGTGGTGTTGGAAAAGCGCTGGTCGCTGCGGCTGAGAAGACCCTTTCAGAGGCGCAGCACCGGTTGCTTCTTGTCGACACCTCGGGGACATCCGATTTTTCCAAGACGCGCGCGTTTTATCGGGCTGTGGGATATCACAAGGTTGCCGAAATCGAGGATTTTTGGCGAGAAGGGGACGCAAAGATAACTTTTGCTAAGGTCCTGAATGGATCGGATCAGGTCAGGCTATAGTCCGCCCCTTGACCCTCCGATCTGCATTTGCGAACTCCCGCCATGATGAGCGGGACCCCAAAAAATGCACCTGAAGGTGCGCCGTGGCGCAATTTCTACGGCAGGCGCAAAGGCAAACACCTGCGCGCCTCGCAGGAAGCCTATCTGTCCGAAGACCTTGCCGCACTATCGCCCGGGCCGGTCAACTGGGAGGAGAACCCGGAACGGACGCCCCTCGATCTTCGAGGGTTATTTGGCGACCGGCCTGTTTGGCTTGAGGTCGGGTTTGGCGGAGGCGAGCACATGGTTCATCAGGCTGGCCTTTACAGAGAGGTCGGTATCATAGGCTGCGAGCCGTACATAAACGGTGTGGCAATGCTTATCGGGAAGATCAGAAAGTCTCGGCTTGGGAATCTGGCAGTCCATCCCGGGGATGCGCGCGATCTGATGGATGTTTTGCCCGAAAACTCGGTGGCGAAAGCGTTTCTGCTGTATCCCGATCCCTGGCCGAAAAAGCGGCACCATCGCCGCCGCTTTGTTACAGCGGAGCATCTTGAGCCCCTCGCGCGGGTTCTGAAGGCTGGTGCTGAGTTCCGTATCGCAACCGACATTTCGGACTACGTTCGGCAAGCTCTCGAGGAAGTCCCCCGTGCTGGTTTCGAGTGGCAAGCCAACGACCCTCAAGACTGGCGCAAGCCGTGGGATGACTGGATCTCGACCCGCTATGAACAAAAGGCGCTGCGCGAGGGACGCACACCGCACTACTTGACCTTCATCAGACGGTGAGAGGGGCGGGGTTTATTTGGTGTGGACGCTCTTGGGTGTGTCCGCTAACAGTCGCTGCACTCTCAGTTTTGCAGGAGGACCAATGTCCGGCCACGGTGATCCACTTCCTATGACGGCGCATAAGGCACAGGCGCTGACTGGCACTGCGGAGGTTCCGGGCGACAAATCCGTGTCGCATCGGGCTTTGATCCTTGGCGCACTCGCGGTTGGGGAGACCAAGATCACCGGTTTGCTAGAGGGGCAGGACGTGCTCGACACTGCAAATGCGATGCGGGCGCTTGGCGCCGAGGTGACCCAGCATGGCCCTGGATCATGGTCCGTGCACGGGGTCGGCGTCGGCGGCTTCCGCGAACCTGAGGATGTGATCGATTGCGGAAATTCAGGGACCGGCGTGCGCTTGATCATGGGCGCGCTGGCAACCACTCCTGTGACGGCCACATTCACAGGCGACGCGTCCCTCCGCAAGCGTCCAATGGGGCGCGTGACGGACCCCTTATCTATGTTTGGAACCCAAACTGTGGGGCGCACGGGTGGCAGGTTGCCTATGACTATGGTTGGGGCTGAGGACCCGGTTCCAGTGCTTTACGAAGTGCCCGTTCCGTCGGCGCAAGTAAAGTCTGCGATCTTGCTTGCTGGCTTGAATGCACCCGGACAAACTGTTGTTTATGAAGCAGAAGTTACCCGGGACCATACAGAGCGGATGTTGCGCAGTTTTGGCGCGGACCTGAGGGTCGAGCCTGCGCAGAAAGGGCATACGATCACTCTCACCGGGCAGCCGGAGTTGGTGGCACAGACCATTGCTGTACCGCGCGACCCCAGTTCGGCGGCTTTTCCGGTTTGCGCGGCGCTTATTGTTAAGGGTTCGGATGTGCTTGTGCCAGGGATCGGGCTCAATCCGACGCGGGCTGGGCTGTTCGAGACACTGCGTGAGATGGGCGCGGACTTAACTTACGAAAATGAACGGGTTGAGGGCGGCGAGCCGGTTGCGGATATCCGGGCGCGTTTTTCAGATAAAATGAAGGGTGTTGAGGTGCCGCCTGAGCGTGCGCCTTCCATGATAGATGAATACCCGATCCTTTCGGTGGTTGCCGCCAACGCAGAGGGCAAAACAGTGATGCGGGGTGTCAAGGAGCTGCGGGTCAAGGAAAGCGATCGGATCGACGCAATGGCGCGTGGGTTGGAGGCCTGCGGCGTGAAGGTCGAAGAGGACGAAGACGTTCTGGTGGTCCACGGAGGTGGGGCTGGATCCGTGGAGGGCGGCGCGACCTGCGAAAGCCGGTTGGACCATCGTATCGCCATGAGCTTGCTCATTTGCGGAATGGCGTCCGAGAAGCCGGTTTCGGTGGACGACGCCGGCCCAATCGCAACCAGTTTTCCGATCTTCGAACCATTGATGGAGGAACTTGGCGCCAAGCTGGAGCGCGGCGGAGGATGACGGCATCGGGCAGCTGTCTGTGCGGTAGGGTCCGCTACAGCGTTGAGGGCCCATTGCGCCCTGTGATCGCCTGTCATTGCACGCAATGCCGAAAAACCAGCGGACATCACGTTGCCGCAACATCGGCGCTGCGCGATTGCGTGAGGATTGAAGGCGATGTGGCATGGTTTGCCTCGTCACCGACAGCGCGCAGGGGGTTTTGCTGCACTTGTGGATCCAATCTTTTCTGGGACGGTCCGGGAGCGCATCTGTCCATTTTCGCCGGTTCACTCGATGTTCATTCTGACCTGCGCATTGCGGGCCATATCTACTGTACAGACAAAGGTGCCTATTACGACATAGCCGACGGGTTGCCGCAGCGGACGCAAGACGATCCCAAGCTTACAAAACAGGTACCATGAGTTTTACGGTTGCAATTGACGGACCGGCGGCTGCGGGCAAAGGAACGATCGCGCGTGCGATTGCCGAGCGCTTCGGGCTCGCTCATCTCGATACGGGGTTGTTATATCGCGCGGCCGCGCGACGTGTGCTGGACGGGGCGAGCGCGGAAAACGCAGCGCGCGGACTAAGGCCTGAGGATCTTGCACGGGATGATCTTCGCAGCGCAGAAGTTGGTCAGCAGGCAAGTCAGGTGGCCGCGCTTCCCGAGGTGCGCGCGGCGTTGCTGGATTTTCAACGCGCATTTGCGCAACGAGCAGGTGGCGCAGTCCTCGACGGTCGTGACATCGGCACAGTAATCTGCCCCGAGGCTCAGGTGAAATTATTCGTAACTGCTTCGGATGACGTGCGGGCCATGCGGAGGCACGCTGAGCTCTCAAAACAGGGGAGCAAAATGAGCCTTCAGGACGTGCTTGCTGATCTCCACGCGCGGGATGCCCGAGACGCGGCCCGTGCTGATGCCCCAATGCTTGTCGCTGAGGGTGCGACCGTTCTGGACACATCCGAAATGTCCGTTTCGGAGGCCATTCATAGAGCTTTGGCAATCACCTCAGAAGAAATGCAGAATTGCGGATTTGCATCACCTTAAAAAGAATACTTTTTCATTTAATTGCAAGCCAACTCCAAGCGTGCTTTTTAGTCTTTTAGTTTTTGTTAAGGGAGGCGAAAGGCATGGCTAAGAAACCCAAAGCACAACCTAAAATTGATTTAAGCATGATGTCTATGAGCGAGCTGGACAAGCTGGCGTCTGATATCCGAAAAGCTAAAATCAGTCTTGAGAAACAACGCATAAAAGACGCACGTGACGCTATGGAAAAGGCGGCGCGAGAATTTGGCATGAGTGTTTCTGAGGTACTTGGTAAGGCCTCATCGTCGAAAAAAACCGGCGCAAGCGCGCCTGCAAAGTACCGCAACCCTGAGGATGCATCGCAAACATGGTCCGGTCGCGGTCGTCAGCCGGGATGGTACAAAAAAGCGGTTGAGGGCGGCGCGGCGCCAAAAAGCCTCGAGATATGAGCCAAAACCTGCGGATGTAGCGCTCAGAACGGGTTGCAACAGAGCAGCCCGTTCTTTATATCGCGCGCATCGAGCAGATGGCAGTTGCTGGTCGCATGCAGCAAATAGGGGTCGAGCGGTATGCTTCGGCCCTTGTTGGCTTTAAATGATGCATCAGTAGAGCCAGTAATCAGACCCTACAGACCGGTGGACACAACCACTCGGCCAGAAAAATGTTGTAAAGGAAATACGAGACCAAATGGCTCAATCAGCATCTTTGGAGGAATTCGAAGCCCTCCTGAATGAAAGCTTCGAAATTGACACACCCGATGAGGGCTCTGTTGTCAAAGGCAAGGTTATCGCAATTGAAGCGGGACAAGCCATTATTGACGTAGGCTACAAAATGGAAGGCCGCGTCGATCTGAAGGAATTCGCAAATCCTGGCGAAGCGCCAGAAATTGCAGTTGGCGACGAAGTGGAGGTGTTCCTCGACCGCGTCGAAAATGCACGCGGTGAAGCTGTTATCAGCCGCGACAAAGCCCGCAGAGAGGAAGCTTGGGATCGGCTCGAAAAAGCGTACGAAAACGACGCGCGCGTTGAAGGTGCGATCTTCGGTCGAGTGAAAGGTGGCTTCACAGTTGATCTCGGCGGCGCAGTCGCATTCTTGCCAGGCTCGCAGGTCGATGTGCGCCCAGTGCGCGACGCAGGCCCACTTATGGGCCTCAAGCAGCCGTTCCAGATCCTCAAAATGGACCGTCGCCGTGGCAACATCGTTGTGTCACGCCGCGCGATCCTCGAAGAAAGCCGCGCCGAACAGCGTGCCGAGGTTATTGGCAAGCTTGCCGAAGGCGATGCTGTGGATGGCGTTGTCAAAAACATCACCGAATACGGCGCCTTCGTCGATCTGGGTGGTGTGGACGGCCTGCTGCACGTGACCGATATGGCGTGGCGCCGTGTTAACCACCCGTCCGAGATCCTGTCGATCGGCGAGACGGTGAAGGTGCAGGTCATCAAGATCAACAAGGACACTCACCGAATCAGCTTGGGTATGAAGCAGCTGCAGGCCGATCCTTGGGACGATGTTCAGGGCAAGTTTCCGTTGGGCTCGGTCCATCAGGGCCGCGTGACAAACATCACCGACTACGGCGCCTTCGTGGAGCTTGAGCCGGGGGTCGAAGGCCTCGTCCATGTGTCCGAAATGTCGTGGACCAAGAAGAACGTGCATCCGGGCAAGATCGTCTCCACCTCACAGGAAGTGGACGTCATGGTCTTGGAAATTGATCCGGTCAAACGTCGCGTGTCGCTTGGCCTCAAGCAGACCATGCGCAATCCTTGGGAAGTGTTCGCGGAGACCCATCCCGAGGGCACCGAGGTTGAGGGTGAGGTCAAGAACATCACCGAGTTCGGCCTGTTCATCGGTCTCGACAACGACATCGACGGAATGGTGCATCTCAGCGATCTCAGCTGGGATCAGCGTGGCGAGGAAGCCATCCAGAATTACCGTAAGGGTGACATGGTGCAGGCGGTCGTCTCGGAAGTTGATGTCGAAAAAGAGCGGATTTCGCTTTCCGTCAAAGCACTGGGTGGCGACAAGTTCGCGGAAGCAGTTGGCGGGGTGAAGCGTGGTTCTGTCATTACCGTCGAGGTTACCGCAATCGAAGATGGCGGGATCGAAGTGGAGTATGAAGGCATGAAATCCTTCATTCGCCGTTCTGATCTTAGTCGCGATCGCGCCGAACAGCGGCCCGAACGGTTTGGTGTTGGCGACAAGGTTGATGTGCGCGTGACCAACGTGGACAGCAAAACCCGCCGCCTTGGTCTTTCCATCAAAGCGCGTGAAATTGCTGAAGAGAAGGAAGCCGTCGAACAGTACGGGTCTTCAGACAGCGGTGCATCGCTTGGCGACATCCTCGGCGCGGCGCTGAAAGGCGACGAGTAAGCGTCTACCACCAGGACTTAAGAAAGCCCCGCAACCGCGGGGCTTTTTTTGTCGGCAGGGAATTCAGTCTTGGAAGAGCGAGATTAGCCGCGACGTCGCTGGTTTCGAACACCAACGGCACCCAGTCCGACAACACCTGCAAGCAGCAATAAAGAAGATGCAGGCAATGGCATCGTCGCAAGTGTGACATTGTCGATCAGAGCGCCGCAATTGCCGCAACCGCGCGCATTGGCACTGCCTGTGGCCGTGAAAGACAAGGTGTAGTTTCCGGCCTCTGTCACGCTGAAGACGCTCGTGATCTCCGTCCAGGATCCCCACGGTGTGTCCGGGCCGGGTCCGCCTTCTACAACGCCTGAGGTTAATGTGTCCTGAGGTGTGCCCACCGAATAGGCCATATCATTGCTGGTTGTGCCGGTCGTCGATACGCGGGGGCTGTAGAAAAAGCTGAGCTTGTACATCCCAATCTCAAGAAAGACATCCTGCAGCAAGCTGTCGTTCCGGTTTGTAACGAGTTCCACGTAGTGAAAGCCGTGCTGCGCATCAACGGCACCAATTGTCGGGTTCGACTGCACTTCAACGCGGTGATCTGCTGTCCAGTCAGGGATACTGGTGAAGAGGTTCCAGCCCGAACTGTTGAGGGTGCCGCCCCCGATATCTTCGAAACTTCCGTTCGAAATGGTTGCAGCTCCGGAAGATCCGGCGACGACTGTCATGGCAACGGCAGCGAGTGTTCTCTTAATCATGGTTACATCAGGTTTCAAAGGTCTGCCCCCGGTACGCGGATTCGGCACTTGGATACCGCCGAAAACCAGCAAAAGTTGGGCATTACCGTGAAGATCATTCCTTTACGATCCGTAAACAGCTCTCGTCTTGCCTATAAACCAACGGCTAGTGTGCTGTGTGTTGGGTGCGGCCAGAATTCGCCAGACACGTTGGTTTGCGCGCGCCAGCGATTCGCACACGGTGCGGTTGAATCTCCGGCAACATGCCAATTGAAGTGGCTAATGTGCGGAATTTCCCCGGTAATTTGCCCCATCACCACGGCATTAGCGTTTTCCAGACTTTGGGATTGCCGCTATAGTACGGGGGTCGGAGCGTTTGCGCCCGAGTCTCGGGAGGGAGGAATTCAACATGATCCGGTCGGAGCTGATTCAAATCGTTGCGGACGAAAACCCGCACCTCTACCAGCGCGATGTGGAGCGGATCGTAAACACCCTGTTCGAAGAGATTATAGAGGCGATGGCCAACGGAGACCGCGTTGAGCTCCGCGGATTTGGTGCATTTTCCGTGAAGCATCGCGACGCACGCACCGGCCGCAACCCGCGTACGGGCGCGGCCGTTGATGTCGAAGCCAAAGCGGTCCCTTTCTTTAAAACCGGTAAGCTTCTGCGGGACAGACTGAACGGCAAAGAAGGCTGAGGTCATGCGGTATATTAAGTACCTGTTTCTCGCGATCCTCGCGATTTGCTTGCTGACGATTGCTTTCGCGAACCGCAACCTGGTGACCTTGACCTTGCTTCCGGGCGAAATGGGCGCGTTTGCCGGCTACAATGCTTCAATATCGCTTCCGCTCTACGTTGTGATCTTTGGAGGTATCGCCGCAGGTCTGCTGATAGGTTTCTTCTCGGAATGGCTTCGGGAAACCAAGCATCGTAACGAAGCGTCCCGACAGCGGACCGAAGCGCGCCGTTTGAAGCGCGAGGTTGAGGTTATGAAGTCCCAAAAAACGGTGGACGAAGGCAAGGACGAAATCCTTGCGCTGCTTGAGGATGGCAGCGGGGCGCGATAAGCCGGGCCTATGACACGCGACATTTCGGTAAAGATATGTGGGCTTACCCGCACAACGGACATGCGCGCAGCGGTCGAGGCCGGCGCGCGTTATGTCGGCTTGGTGTTCTTTCCGAAATCGCCGCGCAACGTCTCTCTTGCGCAGGCCGCAGAATTGGCGAACACAGTGCCCGATGGGGTGGCAAAGGTTGGTCTTTTGGTGAACCCGAACGATGCAGAGCTCGACGCGCTGCTTGCGGAAGTTCCCTTGGACATCTTACAACTTCACGGCGCTGAAAGCCCTGAACGTGTGGCCGAAGTGAAAACGCGCTATGGCTTGCCAGTCATGAAAGCCGTTGGCGTGGCGGAAGCGGCAGATCTCTCTCGGCTTGAAAGCTATATACCGGTCGTGGACCAACTGCTGGTTGATGCCAAAGCCCCTAAGGGCGCGGATCTGCCTGGTGGAAATGGAGTCGCCTTCGACTGGCGGCTGATTGCGGGGCGGCGCTGGCCGGTGCCCTGGATGCTCGCCGGAGGACTGACGCCCGAGAACGTTGCAGAAGCGGTACGTCTGACCGGAGCAAGACAGGTCGATGTCAGTTCAGGGGTGGAAAGCGCGCCAGGCGTCAAAGACCCGGAGCGGATCAAAAAATTTGTAACGTCTGCACATGCGCTTGCGGTTTCGTAAGGCGACACGGAGCGACGTACCGGCCGTCGTGGCATTGCTGGCGGACGATGTTCTGGGATCGCATCGCGAACTGGGGGCGATTGAGACCTACCTGGCCGCGTTCGATACGATGAGCGCTGAGGGCAACAACCATCTGATCGTAGGGTTAGACGAAAGCGATACGGTGATTGCGACCTATCAGCTGACTTTCATCAGCGGTCTCTCTTTGAGCGCGTCGAGACGGGCTCAGGTCGAGTCTGTTCGGGTTGCCACTCAGTTCCGCGGGCAGGGCGCGGGCCAACACATGTTTGCTGATATAGAGGCCCGCGCCCGGTCGGCGGGCTGCAAACTGATCCAGTTGACGATGAACAAGACCCGTCATGACAGCGCGCGGTTCTACACAGCGCTGGGCTTCACGGCCAGCCATGTCGGGTTCAAGAAGAGCCTGGAATGATCTGTAAACAGCGCCAACCGTGCAAAGCGCGATTGATTACAGTCAGCACGTCGGTATAAGCACCGCTCGCCCGGCTTTGATCTGAATGCTTCTGGCACAGGAGGAATGCTCGGAGATCCGGTCTTCTACGATTTCGGATTCTTCTGATGTCGTCAGCCCATCCGGCAACAACCCGATCCATACATCCTGACGTGGTAGAGTTACGAATTGCCCGCGGCGCTGCGCAATTGGAAATGCGTCTGGATAAGCCGCCTCGTAATCGACACCGGTTCTAAGCAGAAGCGCCGATGCAAGTCTGATCTCTCCAACGTCCGGTGGGTTCGGACGCCCACTCCCGAAAAAATCCAATGTAAACAGACCGCACAGGTGTTTTCCGTCTATGCCGCCATCCGGAAGGAGATTGTGCATGTACACCGCGTACTGCTCACCACCTTGATGCTGAACTGTTTGCAACGCCAGAAATGTCATCTCAGGTGCTTCGACCACCCGACCCTGATACGCGCTGAAGGCGGCCAAGTGCACACATTTTGCGGTTGCGGACGTCGCTGCGCAAAATAGTCCGAGCACAACAACCAAAGCCTTTATCGCTTGCTTTCCTCTTGCTGCGTTCCACGATATGGACCGTGTGTGTCTCAAAGCTGATGGCAACAGGGAGGTTTCCGTGCCAGACGATCTGATCAATTCGTTCATGACCGGGCCGGATGAAAACGGACGATTCGGGGATTTTGGTGGCCGTTTCGTGTCGGAAACGCTGATGCCGCTGATCCTCGAGCTGGAAAAGCAGTACGAGTTTGCAAAAACCGATCAGAGTTTCTGGGACGAGATGCATTATCTCTGGACCCACTATGTCGGCCGCCCGAGTCCCCTCTATTTTGCCGAACGGCTGACCGAACAGATGGGTGGCGCAAAGATCTATCTCAAGCGCGATGAACTGAACCACACGGGCGCGCATAAGATCAACAATGTGCTTGGCCAGATCATCCTTGCGCGGCGCATGGGCAAGACCCGGATCATCGCGGAAACCGGGGCAGGGCAACACGGTGTGGCCACGGCCACAGTGTGTGCCAAGTTCGGATTGAAATGCGTGGTCTATATGGGTGCGCATGATGTGGAACGGCAGGCGCCAAATGTCTTCAGAATGCGGCTGCTGGGCGCGGAGGTCGTGCCAGTCACATCCGGACGAGGGACCCTGAAGGATGCGATGAACGACGCTCTGCGCGACTGGGTGACCAATGTCCGTGACACCTTCTATTGCATTGGAACTGTCGCGGGGCCGCATCCCTACCCGGCGATGGTACGCGACTTTCAGGCGATCATCGGCAAAGAAGCCAAAGAACAGATGATGGCGGCCGAGGGGCGTTTGCCCGACACCATCATTGCGGCCATCGGCGGCGGCTCGAACGCGATGGGGCTCTTTTATCCGTTCCTTGACGATAAAGACGTGAACATCATTGGCGTCGAAGCAGGCGGCAAGGGCGTCAACGACAAGATGGAGCACTGCGCGTCGCTGACGGGGGGGCGTCCTGGAGTGCTACATGGCAACCGGACCTATCTGCTGCAGGATCAGGATGGACAAATCCTTGAAGGCTTTTCAATATCTGCGGGGCTGGACTATCCCGGGATTGGGCCGGAGCATTCGTGGCTCCACGATATTGGCCGTGCGCAGTACGTGTCGATCACCGATAAAGAAGCGCTTGAGGCGTTCCAGCTGTGCTGCGAAGCCGAAGGCATCATCCCCGCCCTCGAACCTTCCCACGCGCTTGCGCATGTCGCCAAGATCGCGCCAGAGCTGTCAAAAGACCACATCATCTGCATGAATATGTGCGGACGCGGGGACAAGGATATCTTCACCGTGGCCAGAGCGCTTGGTTTCGATATGGATGGCTCTTAAGAGCTAAATATAAAAGAAAAAAATTTTTGATTCTTTGACCCCTGCGCACCGATGCGTGGGGGTCTTTTCGCGTATACCTTCGGTTTAGGCGCTTAAACCTGCCGCCGAAATTGGTGGAATAAACCTGCCGCAGATTTCCATATGTTCGAAACTGCCCATCGTCCTGTCACACGAGCCCCAGCCACCACTGTCGCGTCTTCGATCTGTTCCGGGCGCACAAGAAAGGACAGAAGATGAAAGAACTTCTGAAACAAACCACCGCGATCACGCTTGTCGCCGGTATGGCCAGCGCAACTTTCGTTGCCACCGCATCTGCACAAGGCCGTCTCAGTGACGCAGAGCGCAGCACTCTTCAACAGCGCGCGCTGTCAGAACTGCGCTCTCTTGGCTACCAGCCTAGCCAGTTTGAAAGCATCCGTGTCCGGGTCCAACGGGACGAAATTGATGTTGAGGCAGAAGGAGACGATATCGATGTTGACCTGACTTACAATCGCGCAGGCAACGCGCTTGGAAATCTTATAGAAGGAGATGTCGAAATCGACGATGGCAACCGTGACATCGAACGTGTGTTCGTTGACGGTGGTTGGACAGAGACGGTCGACGACTCTGACGAGGATGAAGACTACGGCGACGATGAGGACTTTGACGACGACCAAGATGACTACGATGACGGCGACGACGACTCTGACGATGATGGGGATGACGACTCCGATGATGACTCAGACGACGACGGCGGCGATGACGATGGCGACGATGACTAACCTTGCGGCAATGCGCTGACCCAATGCGTAACAAGGGGCAGGGGGTGCGCTTAGGCCGCCCCCTTGCTGTTTTGTGAATTCGTTAGTGTGTAGCTCTGGTGAAATAAAACCGACCAACTAAGTGTTTGGGATGAGAACCGCGTGCGGTTTTGGACTTGGATATGCGATCGATTGCCAAACAAGCTCTGATTGGTGTGGCACTGCTTACGCTAGCTTCGGTACCTGTGTTCGCGGATGTCACAGCATCCGTGGTGCGCCAGCTGGGCCAACAGGGTTACGAAATCCAGTCAGTGCAAAGGACACTCCTTGGGCGCATGCGGGTGATTTCCACACAAGGTGACCTCCGGCGCGAGACGGTGTTCGATCCGCGCAGCGGAGCGATTTTGCGAGATGTTGCCCGGCGGCAGGGGGCGGCTGGGCTCGCAGGTCTTTTGGGGCCTTTGGGACAAGGCAGTGACGACGCCGACGATCGTGCAGGCGGCTCGGCTCGCTCGTCCGAAAGCGGGTCCGGGTTTTCGGGTTCTGACGATAGAGACGAAGACGACGACAGCGATGACGAGGACGACGATTCCGACGACGATTCCGATGATGATGGGGACGACAGTTCGGACGACGGCGACGACGACAGCGATGACGGTGATGACGATGAAGACTAGTCGCCCCGCCTGCCTGGGACGTTAGGCGGAAGGACGTCGCCATGAAGAGCTACACGGTGCCATTGATCGCACTTTTGGTTCTGCAGGCTGTTTGCGCTTTTTTCTTTGTTGGGGACATTCTGCTTTCGGTTCTGGGCGTTCCCTTTGTTCCTCTCGACTGGGCGCTGATCGAACTTATTGAAATTGGCGCGGCACTTGGGCTGTCCTTCGGTGTTGTCCTTGGTGCCTGGGCGCTCAATCAGGCGCGACGGCGGACGCAGGCCGCGGAACAGGCGCTTCAGGCCGCATCAGGTGCATTCATGGATCTTGTTGCTCAACGTTTTGAGGAATGGCGACTGACACCGGCCGAGCGAGACGTAGCTTTGTTCGCTCTTAAAGGCCTTGCTCTGCAGGAGATTGCCGCAATGCGCAACACTTCCGAAGGGACGGTGAAGGCCCAAACCAACGCGATTTATCGCAAGGCGGGGGTCTCAAACCGATCTCAGCTGATCAGCCTGTTTGTCGAAGACCTTATGTCAGAAACGCTTGTGGACCGGTAAGACACTAGTCACCGGTCGTTGCATCGATCGCATGTTCGCTGAGCACTTCGATCGAGACCGCCTCCAATGCCCGCATATGCGTGCTGTCGAGCCTCACTTTGGGTGCGCAGCCTTCCTCATGCGCTTGCAGGAATCGTCCGGCGCACAGACACCACTGATCCCCGGGGTTAAGTCCCGGAAACATGAACTCGGGCCGTGGGGTGGACAGATCGTTGCCGACATATTTTGAAAAGGCCAAGAACTCCGCAGTCATAACAGCGCAGACGGTGTGGTTTCCCTGGTCCATGTCGGACGTATCGCAGCACCCGTTGCGGTAGAACCCTGTCATGGGGTCAATCGAGCAGGATTGAAGCGCCCCGCCCAGGACGTTGAGAGATTGTGCGCGTTCGCTACTCATCGGGGCACTCCTTAACCTGTAATACAGGTAGCCCGCCTGTTTAGTGGCGGCAAGGCTAGCGAAACTTGTCCACGAGCTTTTGAAGTGGGCTGCGGCTATCTTTCTGCGTTGCGGTCTCGTTGGCTTGCGCAGGCTTTGTGTCGGACCGCTGCTTCGGAGCGCCCTGCGCGGGTGACTTTGCGTTCCCTCCAGACGATCTTGGCGGCGCGGTGCGCAACGACACCGCGTTCATAAAGCGCCCGGTGTCCCCGGCGGCGAGCTCCGGGGCGCCCTCCGCGATTCCTGTCAGAAGATCGTCTAACCAGTCACCGTCGGCTTTGGCAAAATCGCTCAAAACATAAGGCGATACGCGATCCTTGTGGCCCGGATGCCCGATACCCAGCCGCACGCGCACGTAGTCCGGCCCAATATGCGCATGCAAGGAGCGCAAACCGTTGTGGCCGGCGTGCCCTCCGCCGGTTTTGACCCGGCATTTTCCAGGCGCTAGGTCCAGCTCATCGTGAAAGACAACTACATCCTCGGGTTCGATTTTAAAGAATCTCACTGCTTCGCCAACAGCTTGCCCGGAATTGTTCATAAAGGTTTCGGGCTTCAAAAGGGCCACTCTCTCGGAGCCAAACCTGCCTTCGCTCAGGCTTGACTGGAACTTTGAACGCCATGGGGAGAAAGCATGGTCGTCAGCGATGCGATCCAGTGACATAAACCCTATATTATGCCGGTTTCGCGCGTATTTTGCGCCCGGGTTACCAAGTCCCACAAAAAGCTTCATCGCGTACCCTCTTACATGGCGCGACATCTAGCGCAGCCCGAGAGAAATTGACAGGCGCGACCAATTGGCCGCATTGACCTTTGCTGCGACATTGGTCATTAAATTTTACCAATATAGCCGAGGGGGTCTTTATGCCAGTTATTACAGAGATCGCGGACCTGAAGCGGATCTACAAGCGCCGCGTGCCAAAAATGTTCTACGACTACGCGGAATCCGGAAGCTGGACCGAGACCACATTTCGCGAAAACACGACCGATTTCGATCTGCTGAAACTGCGTCAGCGGATCGCGGTGGATATGACCGGCCGCTCGACTGCAAGTCAGATGGTTGGTCAGGATGTGGCCATGCCTGTGGCGCTGGCCCCGGTGGGGCTGACGGGCATGCAACATGCCGATGGCGAGATAAAAGCGGCCAAGGCGGCAGCCAAGTTTGGTGTGCCCTTCACTCTTTCGACGATGTCGATTTGTTCGATTGAGGATGTGGCCTCGCACACGGACAAACCCTTCTGGTTTCAGGTCTATACTCTAAAAGACGACGATTTCATGAAGCGGTTGTTCGCGCGCGCGAAAGAGGCCGGGTGCTCTGCGCTCGTGATCACGGTCGATCTCCAGGTGATGGGCCAGCGCCACAAAGACATCAAGAATGGTCTCTCTGCTCCTCCGAAGCTCACCCCTGCATCTGTCGCCAACATGATGACCAAAGTGCCCTGGGGGCTGGAAATGCTGGGGACCAAGCGCCGCTTCTTTGGGAATATTGTTGGCCATGCCGGAGGCGTGTCCGATCCCGCGTCGCTCAGCACGTGGATTGCCGAGGCGTTCGACCAGTCCCTTGACTGGCAGCGGATCAAGCAGTTCCGCGACTGGTGGGACGGACCTGTAATCCTGAAGGGTATCCTCGATCCGGAAGATGCCCAAAAAGCACTCAGCGTAGGGGCGGACGCTATCATTGTCTCAAACCACGGCGGGCGGCAGCTTGATGGCGCCCTGAGTTCCATCCGTATGCTGCCGCAAATCATGGACGTTGTTGGCGATAAAATAGAGGTGCATCTCGACAGCGGTATTCGCTCCGGGCAGGACATCCTCAAGGCGCTGGCGCTGGGCGCGAAGGGCACCATGATCGGACGCGCCTACGTATACGGCCTCGGCGCGATGGGAGAGAAAGGAGTCACAGAAGCGCTGAACGTGTTGCATACAGAACTGGACCGCTCGATGGCGCTTTGCGGACGCCGCCGCGTTGAAGAGCTCGACCCCTCTGTATTGCTCATGCCGGACGATTTTTCTACGCGTTGGAAAGCAGCTGGCTAAGAGATCAAGCGCTTGAATTGACACTGGATTTGCTGACCTGCATCCTGTTCGTGTGAACAAGGATGCAGCATGCTGGTATTCCACAATCAAGCTTTGGTCATCCTGTCGATCCCGAAAACCGGGAACACAGCGCTGGAGTCGGCGCTCGCCCCCCATGCATCGCTGGCGGTTTTAGGCCCACCGGACGTGCGGCATATGCCCTGGCGGGTTTATCGCAACTCTTGGGTCCGCTTTCTGGAAGCACAATTTGGGCGTAAATTCGAAACGCTCGCAGTGGTCCGGGATCCACTGGACCGAATGCGAAGCTGGTATCGGTATCGTGCGCGACCTCAGTTCGACGGCTCGAAGATGTCGACGGCAGAGATGAGCTTTGATGCGTTCATAGACGCCAGTCTGCAGGAAAATCCCCCCCCTGTTGCGCGTATCTGGACGCAGGATAAATTCGTGTCCTCCAAGGTGGACGAAGTGCGGGTTACCCACCTTTTTGACTATGCTCAGACGGATCAATTGGTGCGGTGGTTATCAGACAAGCTCGCACGCGAGATTACGCTGTCCCGCGAAAACGTCTCGCCGTCCAGGCCAACGCCGCTTTCGCCTTCTTTGGAAAGCGCCCTCAGACGTGACCGTGCTTCCGAATTTGCTCTGTACGCGCGGGTGGCTCAGGCCGGTTATCTGAAGACCGGGTGACACCTTTTGCGGCTGCCAGGGCCAGTTTGGTCTTGTCAAACCCGAGTACAGGGTCTAAGGCGCGCGGGTTCGCGGGCATACACCCTGGAGGATGCCGCGAGCGGATTGAAAAAACTAGGAGAAGTCCAATGGCTGGTGAGATTCCAGATCTGGTAGCCGTGGCACGCGAGGGGACAGGCAAGGGAGCCGCCCGCCAAGCGCGTCGCGAAGGGTACGTCCCGGGTGTTGTATATGGAGGGGGCGCCGATCCGCTTCCTATCAACATCAAGTTCAATGAATTGCTGCGCCGCCTTAAGGCCGGCCGCTTCATGTCAACGCTGTTCAACCTGCAGGTTGAGGGTCAGGAAGACGTCCGTGTGATCTGCCGCGGTGTGCAGCGCGATGTGGTAAAGGACCTGCCGACCCATGTCGATCTGATGCGCCTGCGCCGCACGTCCAAGGTCAACCTCTTCATCCCGGTTGAGTTTGAGAACGAAGAGCTTGCGCCAGGTATCAAGAAGGGTGGGGTTCTTACCGTTGTGCGTCCGGAAGTTGAACTTAAGGTGACAGCGTCCGACATCCCCGATCACATCACAGTGGACCTCACCGGACTGAGTGTGGGCGACACGGTTACGATTAGTAGCGTTACCTTGCCGGAGGGCGCCAAGCCGACCATCGACCGCGACTTTGTGATCGCGAACATATCGGCACCATCCGGTCTGCGTTCTGCAGACAATGAAGCTGAAGAGGTGACCGAAGAGGTCGACGTCGAAGAAGACGCAGCCGAAAGCTAAGTACTCTGGTACCGTATCAGTCGAGAAGGCGGTGCTTTTGCGCCGCCTTTTCTCTTTTTTCATTTGTTCTGAATAGAAAACGGCCGGCTTTGGGGTTTTTACCGCGCAAGCCAGCCGTTCCGCGACGCACCTTTTTGGTCTCTCATCTGTCCAGGGGTGTGGGGTTTGGTCTGAGAGCCGTGGTTGTGGGCGTGTCGTGTGGGTTTGGGGTCTGTCTGGGCCCGCACCGGCCGGGA
>JBCCXD010000013.1:0-72989 GCA_039192165.1 Pseudomonadota bacterium
AGATGGTGATGCCGGGGGACAACCTGAAGTTCGGCGTCGAGCTGATCGCCCCGATCGCCATGGAAGACGGCCTGCGCTTTGCGATCCGCGAAGGCGGCCGTACCGTCGGCGCAGGCGTCGTCTCGAAAATCATCGAGTAACCGCTGCACATGGTGTACGCGATAGGGGCGTTCCTTTGGGAACGCCCTTTTTTCTATGCCAACTGGTTCGAAACCCGCGCTATATGACCCCGCTATTTCCTAACGCCAACATACGAAACCCGCTGATATTGCCAGACGGAACCGCACACGAAGGAACGGTGTTCCTGAAGGCTGTGATCGATCATCCGCGGTTCATAGTGGGCGACTATAGCTATGCGAGCACAGCTCATCCGCCGACCAACTGGGCGGAGCATCTTGCGCCATATTTGTTCCCTAACTCTGACGAGCGTCTGGTGTTGGGCAAATTTTGCCAGATTGCCGATGGTGCGGTTTTTATCACCGCCTCGGCCAACCACCGCCGGGACGGATTTTCAACTTTCCCATTCGCTGTCTTCGATCATACGACTGCAAGCGGCAGACCGTCACTGCCGGACTGGTCCGGCCCCGACACGATTCTGGGCCACGATGTCTGGCTTGGAAAAGATGCGCGCATCCTGCCGGGTGCGGTACTCGGCAATGGCGTGATTGTAGCGGCAGGCGCTGTCGTGGGAGGACAAATTCCAGACTACGCTGTGGTCGCTGGAAACCCTGGCCGCGTGGTAAAGATGCGCTTTGATCCCGAAACAGTGACACGTTTGAACGAGATCGCGTGGTGGGATTGGCCCATTGAGCGGATTTTGTCCGCAGAAAGCGCGATCTGCGGTGCTGATTTGGATGCACTGGCGGCCTATGCGCCTTGAAGTGCAGGCCGCAGACTTGACTTGCTAGGCTTGTCTGGGCGCCCGCATCTGCCACGAAATGCGTTTGCCCGGATTTGCGCGGACCCCTGCAATAGCCTTGCGAAAGCGCGCCGCCATACCCCAATCCTCCAAGCGGTCGCGCATCTCTCTTACGCCGTCGATTAGCTCCTGATCGCTGCAACTGCCCACCTCGGCGCTTGCAATCAGCGCAGATGTAACAGGCGCAGTGCACATGAAAAGGACAGTGCTGTTTGTCGCGTAGGCGATAGGGTGAAAAGCAGCGCTCATCTTAAGCATCTGCAACATCAGCCACGGTTGGTTCCAGGCCAGAAAGTCCTGTTGAATGAGGATGCTGCGTCCTGGGATGAGGCGCGGGTAGAAATGCGAGGCGAAAATATCGAGTCTGGCCGCATGTTTTGCTGCATCGACGGCCAGAACTTCAATCGGCCCTCCGTCCCAGCCAATGTCCTGTATCTCTCCGTGCCGAAGAAAGATCTGGTCTTTCCAGGGTCTCAGGTACTGCTCTGCGAGAGGCTTGAGGTCATTGCCTTTAAACTCAGGCACGCCCTGCCTGTAGAGAATGCGCGCCTTGTTCTTTTCATCGACCGTAAAGCGATCATAGGCGTAAACGCGTTCTGTGCCGCGGCGGGCCGCAAGTCCCGCGGCCAAACGCGCAGTGGAGCCCCCGGCGAAAGCGCCCAGATCTACCAGTGCGCCCGCGTCCTGCGCCCAGTGGCGTGCGACCCAGTAGTAAAGGCGCCGTTCTTCCGGCGAGAGCATGGTTGGCACGTCGATTTGCGCTTCAGCACTGCGCGTTTCGTCGAGGTTCCAGGGCGCCGCGGCAAACAGAACCTCGGGGTCTTCTATGTTAAGGCCTGAAATGGACATAGGGCCACCATCATCGACCGATTGCAGAGTGACAATATGCCTGCAGCGTGCAATGGCAAAAACCACACTTGATTTCCCCGTCAATCCACCATACCCCTGCCGCTGGCCATAGGGGTGTAGCTCAGTTGGTAGAGCATCGGTCTCCAAAACCGAGGGTCGGGGGTTCGAGCCCCTCCGCCCCTGCCAGGCCAATCTCTTGGTTTGCGCAAACTCCACAATTTGCTATGCGCCAAAGCCTCGCCTGTGGCGAACCGCACGGTGCCTTTTCGTCGGTGGCCAAAGGAACTCATGCAAGCACGCTTGATTGATTGGGGCGCGAAGGTCCGAAACGTTTGGCCAGGCCTGCTCGTGGCTGGCATGATTGCGCTGGCAGCTCAATTCATCTCTGATCACTACGGCGCGCCAGCGATGCTGATGGCGTTGCTCTTTGGAATCTCGCTGCACTTCCTGACCGAACAACCAACCTGCGGCCCGGGGATCAGCTTTGCGTCCCGTCATATCCTCAGGATCGGCGTTGCGCTTCTGGGCGCCCGCATAAGCTTCGCAATGGCGGCCGATCTTGGCTGGGGTGTGGTTGGTCTGACGGTCGCGGTTGTAGTCGCAACAATTCTCTTCGGAATGCTGGTGGGTCGCTTCTTCGGGTTCGGCCCGCGGTTCTCTTTCCTGTCGGCAGGTGCGGTTGCAATTTGCGGTGCGTCAGCCGCATTGGCGATATCAGCCATCCTGCCCAAGGATGACCGCAGCGAGGAGCGACTTGTCTTCACCGTGGTTGGGGTCACCGTATTGTCGACGGTTGCGATGATATTCTACCCGATCCTTGCCGAGATTTTGCGGATGGACAGCTTGACCGCAGGCATCTTTCTTGGCGCTACAATTCATGATGTTGCACAGGTTGTTGGTGCGGGGTTTTCCCTGTCTGAGGAAACCGGTGAGATTTCAACGGTGGTTAAATTGATCCGCGTATCGATGTTGGCCCCTGTAGTCTTTGTGGCCGCCATAATCATCCGGCGGGCGGCTCAGAGCTCTGAAAGCACAGGCGCCCGTCCTCCACTTGTCCCAGCATTTGTGGTCGCGTTCTTTGCTTTGGTCGCAGTAAATTCCCTCGGCCTTTTGCCAGCTTCGCTGGTTGACCTGGCCGAAGGTGTTTCAAGATGGGCCTTGCTGACGGCCGTCGCTGCAGTTGGTGTCAACACGTCGCTGAAGGACGTTGTGAATGTAGGACGCGCGGCGATTGCGCTGCTGGTTACAGAAACCGTGTTCATAGCGGGTTTCACGATGTTGCTGCTTCAGCTCTGACGATTACGAAATCTGAAATGCTTCGGCCTTCGTGAGCTTTGCACGACCAGACGTGGGATAGTGTAGCTACGCCGCCTGTTGATGACATTGCCGTGGGGTATGTTGCTCCGAACCCGTTTCTGCAGCATAGCTCCTGCGGATTGATTAGCGGGGGTGACATGCGCGCGGCGGATGTGGTGGCAAAACGGCTCTATGACGAAGGATGCCGATGGGCCTTCGGCATGCCGGGTGGCGAGGTTCTGACCCTGCTCGATGCACTGCGTAACGCGGGCATCCAGTTTGTGCTCTGCCGCCACGAAAACGCCGCCGGTTTCATGGCCGAAGGCACTTATCATCGTACCGGAGCGCCAGGCATTTTGCTCGCCACAGTAGGGCCGGGCGCACTGAACGGGATAAACGTTGTCGAAAACGCGCGGCAGGATCGCGTGCCTATGATTGTCCTCACCGGATGCGTCGACGCCGACACGGCCCAAGTGTACACGCATCAAGTGTTGGACCAGCGCCGCGTGTTTGAGGGCGTCACCAAGGCAAGCTTTACTCTGAGCGCGGGTGCCGCGCACGTTATTGTTGACAAAGCGCTTGGCATTGCGACCGAGGGCCGTCCGGGCCCTGTGCACATCGACGTGCCGATTTCGGTTGCAGAAGCGGCTGCCTCGGGACAGGGAACATTGCGACCGACCGCCCGAAAGATGGTGCCCGCAGCGCCGAGCCTTGAGGCTGCGCGCGCAGCGCTGAGAGACTCCAAAAGACCGTTGATCGTGGCCGGGCTTGATGCCCTTTCCAATGAGGGCGCGCGCGCAGTTGCCTCCGCTGCGGAGGCGTTGGGTGCTCCGGTTGTCACCACCTATAAGGCAAAGGGTCTGCTGCCGGAGGATCATCCGTTGGCGCTCGGCGGTGCAGGCCTTTCGCCAAAGGCAGATGCGATCCTGCTCCCTCTGGTTCAGCAGGCGGACGTTATTCTCGCGCTCGGTTACGACCCGATCGAAATGCGGATCGGTTGGCAGACCCCCTGGGATCCGGCGCGTCAAGTGGTGATCGATGTAACCGCTGCGCCGAACCATCACTACATGCATCAGGCAACGTACAACTTCGTCGGAGATGTCGCCGAAACCGCGGCTGCGCTCCTGCCAGACAGGATAGCGGATGTCTGGGTCAATGGTGAGGTTGATATGGCCCGCGCCGCTCTGGGCTCCGCATTTCCGCGCGGCGCGAAATGGGGCCCAGCGCAAGCCATCTCGGTTTGTCAGGAGGTGCTTCCGGAAGACACCCTTGCTACTGCGGACAGCGGTGCACATCGCATCCTGCTCAGCCAGATGTGGACCTGTCGCTTTCCGCGTGCGCTGACGCAGTCCTCGGGCTTTTGTACGATGGGCTGTGCCGTGCCGATCGCGATGGGCATGCAGATTGTGGAGCCAGCTCGCGCGGTGGTTTCGTTCTCCGGGGACGCCGGGTTCCTTATGGTGGTGGGTGAGTTGGCGACGGCAGCAGAACAGGGGCTGCGGACTATTTTCGTCGTGTTCGTGGATGCCTCGCTTGCGCTGATCGAAATGAAACAACGGTCGCGTCAACTTGAAAATACCGGCGTCGATTTTGCTGGCACCGATGTGGAGGCGGTCGGCAAAGCCTTTGGGGGTAAGGGGTTCACGGTGGCGTCCGAGCAGGAGTTGCGGCTTGCTTTGAAAGAGGCGCTGCAAGCGGAGTGTTTCAGCGTGATCGCGGTGCAGATAGATCGGATGGCCTATGACGGCGCTTTCTGAGTCCGAGACAGCTCCGGGCGCGCTCGCAGGCGTGCTTGTGCTGGACCTATCCCGCATTCTTGCTGGGCCTACGGCCACGCAACTTCTTGGCGACTTGGGCGCAACGGTCATCAAAATTGAAAACCCGAAAACCGGAGGTGATGATACGCGAACCTGGGGTCCGCCCTTTGTCGCAACAAAGGATGGCGACTCGGATCTGAGCGCTTACTTCGCCTCTTCCAACCGCAACAAATTCTCCGTTGCCGCGGACCTTTCGACCGAGAGTGGACAGGCACTCGTGAAGAGTATTGCAGCCGAAGCGCAGATTGTTGTTGAGAACTACAAGCCCGGTGGTCTCGCCAAATACGGGCTCGATTATGCGTCGCTGGCGATGATCAATCCCGGTCTCGTGTATTGCTCGATATCCGGATTTGGCCAGACAGGCCCCAACCGTGACCGGCCAGGGTATGATCTTCTTGCGCAGGGCTATGGTGGCATCATGTCGATCACCGGTGATCCTGAGGGACCTCCGATGAAGGTTGGCGTCGGGATTGCAGATGTTATGTGCGGAATGTACGCCACCGTGGGTATGCTCGCCGCGCTCCGCCACAGTGAAGCGACCGGGGAGGGACAGCATATTGACCTCTCTCTCGTCGACAGTCAGATGGCCTGGCTCATTAACGAAGGAACCAACTATCTTGTTTCCGGTGTTTCGCCGGTTCGTCGCGGGAACGGTCACCCCAACATTGTGCCTTACGGGGTGTTTCCCGCCCATGATGGCCATGTGATCCTGGCCGTTGGAAACGACTCTCAGTTCCAGGCTTTTTGCCAGGCATTCGACCGTACCGATCTGCTGCAGGATGATCGATTTCTGACGAATCCGCTGCGTATTTCAAACAGGGACGCGCTCAATGCAGCCGTGGATGAAATATTTGGCGACTTCTTGAAAGACGATATCGTCCAAGTGTTACAGAAATCGGGCGTGCCCTGCGGCCCAATTCACTCGGTTGCGGATGCGCTGGGTTCGGCGCAAGCCCAGTCGCGCGGAGCGGTTGTAACGATTGCTGATCCAACGGCAGCGCGTAACGTCCAGAATTTGATTGGAAACCCATTAAAACTCTCTAAAACGCCAGTAAAATATGCGTCGCCACCACCGCGGTTTGGCGCGCACACCGGCGCGCTTCCTGACATTCTCGCCAGACATCGACGTCAACGACGTTCACGTTGAGTTGAGCGGACCTCACCAAATTGGGTCGTAACGGAGTGGTGATGCGCAGTTTATCTGCAGCTGCGTTATCAAAAGGTGCCCGGAGACGAAGTCGCGCGAGACATAGCCCATGCTGACCGACATTTGTTCATGCGAAGTAAGTCTGACGGATCAGGCTGCTTTGAAATCCTGGAACGGTGTTGTTCTGGGTGTCCTTACCCATGGGCAAACAACCGCCGAGCATATTGGAAACCTTCTCGACCAAGCGCCTGATTTCGCGATCGGCCATGCGATGAACGGTCTGGCATGCCTCATGCTCGGCCGTCGGGAGCTTGTAACCGTCGCGGAAGCCGCCAGCCGGGAGGCGACCAGAGCGCTCGCTTTGGGGGGCGCCACACGGCGAGAGCGGCTTTGGTGCATGAGCTTGGAGGATTGGCTCCGGGGCAAGCCCAGGAAGTCCATTCAGCGTATGGAAGACGCTCTTCGGCTCAACCCGGCGGACACGATAAGTATGAAGCTGTCCCATGGCATCCGCTTTATGCTGGGTGACATCAAGGGCATGCTTCGCTCGGTCGAGCGTGTGCTGCCCGCTCACGGACCTTCGCACCCGCTTTTTGGCTATTTGCTGGGGTGTCATGCGTTCGCGCTTGAGGAAAACGGACTCTATGGTCAGGCCGAGCGGGTGGGCTTGCGGGGGCTCGACTATACCACCGATGATGCCTGGGGTCTGCATGCGGTCGCGCACGTGTACGACATGACACGGAACACCGACCGGGGAATTGCGTTGATTGACAACAATCTTGGCGCTTGGAGTCACTGCAACAATTTTCGGTTCCACGTCTGGTGGCACAAAGCTCTTCTGCATCTCGACAAGGGCGATTTTGACACGGTGCTCAGGCTCTACGATACCAAGGTCCGGGATGAGAAAACCGATGACTACCGGGACTTCTCCAACGCCAGTTCTTTGCTTATGCGTCTTGAAATCGAAGGGGTCAGTGTCGGCGACCGGTGGGTAGAGCTTGCAGACCTCGCCGAAAAGCGCGCCGAGGACGGTTGCCTGACTTTCGCAGATCTGCACTACATGCTCGCTCTGATCGGCGAGACCCGGCCCGACGGGGTAGCACGGCTCAATGCGACGGTGGCAACTCATGCGCAAAACCACGACGATATGGCTGAGGTGATGACCTCTCCGGGTATCGCCACGGCTCAGGGTTTGGCCGCATTCGGAGAGGCCGATTATGGAACCGCTTTCGCCTACCTGAAAGCCGCCCAGCCGGATTTTCAAAGCATGGGGGGCAGCCATGCCCAACGTGACATCTTCGAGCGGCTAACGATTGAGGCGGGCCTGCGCGCCGGTCGCTTTGCTGAGACCGAGGCTCTGTTGCGCAGCCGGACCATCTTGCGGAACGGCCGCGAGGACAGCTTCACAGAGCGACGCATGGCGCAGATTGCCAGCGCAGGGACGCTCGCCACAACAAACACTGCAGCCGAGTAATTTCGGGTTATCTATATGGCTATGACGGACCCGACCTACTCTCCGAACCTTACCGCGCGCGCCGCTAAGGTCCAGCCTGCGGCAGGCGTGCGAGACATCCGCCTCGACTTTTTCAGAGGCATTGCGATGTTCATCATTTTGATCGCTCATATTCCGGGGAACTGGGTAACACTCTGGATCCCTGCGCGGTTCGGGTTCTCGGATGCGACTGAGATTTTTGTGTTCTGTTCAGGCATGGCCAGTGCTGTTGCGTTTGGGCGTGTGTTCCGAGAGCAGGGCAACGTGATGGGCACAATCCGGGTCAGCTACCGCGTCTGGCAAGTCTATTGGGCGCATATCGGTCTCTTTTTTGCTGTCGCGGCTGCTATGGTGGCGTTGAACGCGCTCTTTCCGGGCGGGCGCGACTACTTAGGCCAGCTCAACCTGTACCCGTTTTTCGATAGAACGCAGGAAAACCTCGTCGGCTTGATGACGCTGACCTATGTGCCGAACTACTTTGATATCTTGCCGATGTACCTGGTCATTCTTGCCATGCTGCCCATTGTTGTCGCTCTTGCCGGGCTCCATCGGGGACTGGCGGCTCTTGCGGTGATTTCGGTCTGGCTATCGGCTTCACTTTTCGACCTGAACTTTCCGGCCGAGCCATGGTCTGATCGCCAGTGGTTTTTCAATCCGTTCGGCTGGCAGCTCGTGTTCTTTACAGGCTTTGCACTGATGTCACGCTGGATCCCTGCGCCGCCGGTGGATTGGCGGCTTGTGGTGCTTGCTGTGCTGGTCGTCTTCGCCTCGGTGCCATTCGCCTATTTCCGCGTATTCAACGAGTTCACTTGGTTCCTTGAGTGGCGCAAGGAATGGACCTTTCTGTTCAACAAAACCGATTTCGGCATCCTGAGATATGTGCATTTTCTGGCGATTGCCTATGTCGCCTGGGTGGTCGCGGGCCCCATGGGGCATAGGCTGAAACCGCGCGACGCCAGCGGGCTGGTCGCATCTGTTTGGCAGTCGCTGGTGGCCGTTATCATGAAAGTCGGGCAGCAATCGCTTGCCGTTTTCATCGCCTCGATGTTTCTTGCCCGCCTTTTGGGCGCACTTTTGGACCAGGCCGGTCGAACCCATTTCTCGATGCTTTGGGTGAATTTGCTTGGAGCGACGATCATTGCGGGCATCGCCTATCTTGTCGCTTGGTACAAATCCCAGCCTTGGAAGCCCAAGAAAGCCCCGAAAACCCCTTAGACCTGTGGTCGACGCCGCGAGGCGTCAGGGATCCGCGCTAGAGACCCTCGAACCAATCAGCGACGAGGCCCGGCCATTCGCGCGGAACGGAATGGCCTCCGGGGAAAAGAGCGAATTCCAAAGCCGACCCTTCAGAGCAGCGGTCCCAGGCGCGGCGCCAGAAGGGGCCGTCTGTTACGAAACGGTCCGCCTTCAGGTGGCTACACCCATTTGCAGCCCTCCAGATCGTCAATGCATGAAAAATATCGCCTTGGGTGAAGGCATTTGGATCTTCAACCGGCAGACCGTTGACCACCCGTCCCTCCAGAGGAACGGTGCCGTCAATCCAGCCATGGGTATGCAGCATGCGCACAGGGCCGTCACAGCCTTCGGGATGCGGGCGCCAGAAATTCCCACCGAGTGGTGCATAGGCAGAAAAACTGCCGGGCGCGTGGCAGGCTGCGTAGGCGGTCATCGATCCGCCGATGGAAAATCCAGCGAGTATGATCCGCTCCGGATCAAGCCCGAAGCGTGCAACCGCGTCTTCACGCACCCTGGACAGATGGGCGATCTCTTCGTCTTGTCCTTCAGACAAAGGATGGAAACGCCAGCTGCGTCCACTGCGGCCTCTGCGCGGCACGCCATCGGGCGCGACAATGGCATAACCGCGCTCCAGAAAGCCGTTGACCATGCCGCTGTTTTTCAGCGCGCCTTCCCCGCTGCCCCCCCATCCATGGATGTAAACCACGGCCGGTAGAGGCCCCGACACATCTTCCGGTAAAGCGACAAAGTAGCTGCGTTCGCCAAGCTCGCACGGTGTGTTTTGCGAGCATGCAGCCGCAGGAGCCACTCCAAACGATGCCGAAATCAAGGCGGCTGAAACAAATCCGTACAAGGCGGCGCGCCCGGCCACTCAGTTCACCCGTATCACAGGCAGCTCCCGGCTTAACCAGCCAGGTCCTGATCGAGACCCGAGCATGCCTTCCGGGATGTCCACGATCGGCCCAATTCCCGCCGCTTCCAGGCGGCGCGTTAACCGTGCCGAACGAATGCCCCTGGCGCAGATCACAGCCACTGGTTGACTGAGCGAAACCCGCGCGTTTTGCAGCTCGTCCAAGAACTCTTCCTTCCGCATATCGAGCGGGAGCGCATTCTTGGGCACCCCCGTCCTTTCCCATTCGTCCGGGCGGCGGATATCGATCAGCAGGATCTCCCCTGCCTCAGCCGCTCTAAGCGCTTCGGGAGGGGTCATTGTCCGTGCGGTCTCCGCGGGTGCGCTCCACTTCGTGAAGCCGGCAAAACCGCCAAGACCAACCGCCGCCACGCCGCCAAGCAGCAGCAAAGAACGGCGGGAGATCAAGGTCAAGCCCTGCGCCTAGTTGGTGGGCGCCGAGGAGGTAAACTTCGGGATCGTACTGGTCGAGGCAGGATCCTCCGCGATGCCGCCCCAATTGCCGGTGGCAAGGGTGATATTTTCCGGAATATCTTCTTCCCAGAGGCCTACGACGACATCAGTGATATTGAGGTAAAGCTTGCCGTCCACGATCCGCCACAGGTTTGGGTTGGCTGGCACCTTGCCGCCGCGCGATACGCCGTAGGCGCAGTGTCCATCAAACTGTGGGGCATATTTTGCAGGATCCGCCAGGAATGTATCGCGGTTGGCCTCGCTTGAGAACGCGAAGGTGGCTCCGTTGTACTCAGCGGTGATGTTCCGGTTGCCCTGTACACCTTCCGGCTGCGCGGTTCCGACGGGTGCCTGCTCCAGGCTAAAATACGAAACAACGTCGTACCCCGAAACGGCAAATCCGGTTTCGTCGATATACTGGTCGCCGGCGAAGGCTGAAATTGGCAGCAGCGCCAGCAGAGTGGATGCGATGAGGCGTTTCATGGGAGTCTCCTAAGGGCCAATTGAAGGTGCGTGCGTCTGCGACCTTCATATGCGGATGTCTGATCTGAAGCGACTGCCTCTCTCGGGGGAGTGATTGGATGTGAGCGCGGTGGCTAACCTGCTTTAGCCAAAATCAGCGACTCCGCGCCTGCGGCCTGCTCCGGGGCGCGGTCTTCCGGGATATCAAACAGCCCATGACCAAGCGACCATGCGTTGATCGCGGGCAGGGTCGTCAAAACCGCGATCGGGATCGCAAAGACCAACGGCAGAACAATTGCTGCGCCAAACACCAGCGCCCAGGGCGCGGTTGTCCAGAGCCAGAACATCAAAAGCAGACCACCCAGCGTCTGTGGCCAGAACACGCGCGTCGCCTCGCTCCAGCGCAAAACAGCGCGGCTGCGTTGCTGCGCATCCCAGCCGACGCGCTTACCAAAGAGCATCCCGATCACAAACAGCGTCAGGCTGAACGCGACGATCGGGGCAGTGAGCATCGAAAATACGATCTCGGCCAAGCCGCCAAGGACAACGCGAACCCGCCCGCCCCACGCCGCACTCTGTGCCGGGTCACACAGCACTTGGCCAATCCCCATGATCTTCGGCATCAGGTTCATTGTCATGACCACGGCAAACAACCCCAGGCCAGCCCAGAGCGGCACATTCGCGACCTGCTGATCCTGAGCGGCGAGCCAGGCACTAAGCGCGATAAAGGCTATCCATGCAGGTGCAGCCACGTACATCTGGATTGCCAGCAGAAGCTGCAAGCGGCTAATGGGCTTCAGGCGCCTAAGCCCCAGGAGCCGGATATACTGCAGATTGCCGTTGCACCACCGAAGTTCGCGTCGCACGAAATCGGCAAGGCTTGGCGGGTTTTCCTCGTGGCTTTTGCTTTCTTCGGCCAGCACGCGGACCTCATGGCCCGCGCGCCTCAAAAGGCATGCCTCCAACTGGTCGTGACTGAGAATATCCCCGGACAGCGGCCCGCGTCCCGGCAAAGTCGGAAGCATGCAATGAGCATGGAACGGGTCTGTTCTGATAAGTGCGTTGTGTCCCCAGTTCGGCCCGCAATCGGCCTGCCACCAAGCCGAGCCGAGCGTGTACGAGCGCATGCCGTGCCGCATCCCGAATTGGAAAGCCCGCGTGAAGAATGTGCGTGAGGGCAACCCGGTGATGAGCGTCTGAAGCAGGCCGATTTGCGGTGACGCCTGCATGACCCGGACGAGCCGCAGGACCGTCTCTGCTCCCATCAGACTATCGGCATCCAGTGGCAGAAAGTAGTCATACTCCCCGCCGCTCCGGTCCAGGAATTCAGCGATGTTGCCGGCTTTGTAACCAATATTTTTGATGCGACGATGATAAAAAGGCGGAGTTTTTGGCGTGTCTGACTGCCAGGCGGCAATGCCGGTTTCTTCCTGCCGGATAACCTCTGGGCGATTGCTGTCGCTCAGAATGTGGAAATCAAACTGGTCTCCCCAGCCGCTTTGATGAAGGGCATTCTGCAAGTTTCGCATGCGAGCAAGCGACTGGTGTGGGTCCTCGTTTCGAAGCGGCATCACAATGGCTATTCGCGAGGTTATCGGTTCTTCACCGGTGATTTGGTCCAGCGCCGGGAGCACATGATTGGCCGCCCGAGCGCCATGCCGACGCGTCAGGGCAAAGCCGATCAAGCTGTTCCACAAACCAATGGAAAGCCAGGGTAGCGTCAGCCCATAGGCTCCCAGCATCACGACCTCGATCCATATCAGACCGCCGAATGAAAGAATGGCCGTCATCGCGGAGAACAGCGCACCGATTGTGAAAACATTCAACGCCAGAACGAAAAGCCTCCGTTTCTTGAGGGTCGATGGGCAATCGCCCGCGAAAACTGGAGTGGCGTTAAGAGGGGTGGGGGCCTCTTGTTCAAGCTGAGCCACAGATGTGTCTTGCTTGTCCAAGATATCATTTTGCAAAAGGGTCACAGATTCTGCCTTAGTCAAAGTCCGACGTGAACATGGACTTTGCACAGCTCCAGTCCATTGAACTTTGCGTGTTCTGGCGAAATCATGCTCGTTTCGTTCCTCAGGGCGCGCATGTTCCTAACCCGTTCTTTGCGCTGACTAAACTAATGACTGGTGCTCCCATTGAGAGAGCGGCAGTCTGGCTCTTATGAGCCGACTTGCAACGATGGCTGGACTGATCCGTTCAGTCGCGATCTACCTTTGCCGTCCTGACCGCACCCGTGCGCAGGCCCGATTCTATGCAGATTTGTTGTCTCCCGGAGACCTGGCATTCGATATCGGTGCGCATTTGGGCAACCGCAGTCGTGCCCTGCAAAAGGCTGGCGCGCGCGTGGTGGCTCTGGAGCCGCAAGAGCCGCTTCACCGGATCCTCAAACTGACCCTGCCAACGGGGATCACGCTGATCAAGGCCGCGGCAGGCGCCGAGGTGGGAACGGCAGTCCTTCATGTCTCGCCACGGCATCCGACGGTGTCGACGCTATCATCCGGCTTTCGCGCGGAAGCGGCAGCAGTACCGGGCTTTGAGCAAGTTGACTGGTCTGCGCAACAAAAGACAGTCGTCACCACACTTGATGCTTTGATTGCGGCTCATGGGCGGCCTGCCTACGTAAAAATCGATGTTGAGGGGCATGAGGCCGAGGTTTTAGCCGGACTGAGCACGCCCGTCGAAATGATTTCGCTTGAAGTGATCCCTGGCCTGGAAACCCGCGCGCGCGCCGCCTTCGACCAACTTGGCAGGATCGGAATTTATATGTTCAACGTGGCACGCGGCGAAGAAGGCAGATTTCTGTTCGACGATTGGGTTGATCGCGCTGCCCTGGATCGGTGGATGGAAGAGCTCGAACCCGGCGCAAAGCCATGTGATGTCTATGCCAAGTTGCGCATGCCCTAACTGTTCGAGAGCCGATCAAGGATCGCGCCGGCAATCCGAGCGGTGTCGTCCCATTCGGGCAAATCTGCGCCTGCGGCGCGCGCCGCCTCAGCTTTAGCTGCCCTGAGCGAAGGAGTGGCAAGCAGCGTGCGCAGCGCGTTTGCAAAAGCTTCTGGATCACGTGGCGGCGCAAACAGACCTGCGCGCTCCGGAACTGTATCCTGGATTGCCCCTGCCCGGCAGGCGACAACAGGCAGACCGCGCACCAGCGCCTCTGCAAAGACCATGCCATAGCCTTCGAATTCCGACGCCAGCGCGAAGATCTGCGCCCTAGTCCAAAGCCTGTCCAGGGCCTCCTGGCTGACTTGTCCCTGAATCTCAACCAGAGTCTCCAAACCAAGGTCTCGGCGGAGGGTCAAAAGACCCTCGAAACTCGGGGCATCGTGAATTCTGCCGACAACACACGCTTGCCAGTTCAAATCCGCAATCAACCCGAGCGCTTTCAGCAGAACATCATGACCCTTGCGAGGGTGGTGTAGGCCAACCGCAAGGATCAACGGCGGCTCGATCGCAGCTTGCGGTTGGAGTGGCCGATCAGTGCCGGGCGTCGCGATGGTGATTTTTTCGGCGGGGACTCCGTATTCACCCACAAGTAAGCCAGCAGTGTGCGGACTGGGGACAAGCACGTGATCTACCAGCTCCAGATTGGCGCGCTCTGTGGTGAAAAGGTGGGTCCTTTGCGCCGCATCGAGACCTGACTCCATGGCCAGGGGATGATGAACCATCGCGATCGTGGGCGCTCGAATGCTGGCCAGCGCGACTGGATCGATGCCACCCGATACAAACCCATCCAGGATGATTGGTGTTCCGGGATCAACGTCGCTAAGGGCAGCGGCGGAGACTTCCATGTCGCGGTCAGAGGGCATTGGAAAACTGTCGGGGAGTCGCAGATGTCGGACTTCGCGTCCGCTTCTGCGCAGGTGTTCAAGAAGGCGTTTCTCGTAGATGTATCCGCCAGTAACGGTATCGAGATCTCCCGGGATCGCGAAAACGGCCTTGCGTTTTGGGCTCATCGAACTTGTTCGCTGGCAAAGATCGATAAAACGTGTCGTTCGATCCATGCAACGGCCGCGTATCCTGCAACAGCCAGCAGAGACACCACCAGGGTTACGCTCCAGAGCATGCCGTAGTCCGACAACGAAGCAGACAGAGCCATCAGTGCTCCAAGACCGCGTCCAGTTGCCAGCCATTCAACAACCGTAACCGCAAGGACCGCAGCCGGTACTGTCATCCGCGCGGCGCCGAAAAATGCCGGAAGCATAGCGGGCAGGCGGGCATAGATCAGCGTGCGCCACCTGCTGGCCGCATAGCTCTCCATCACATCGAGGACTTGACCGGGCGCTCTGGAGAGCCCGTGCAAACAAGCGATGAACACCGGAAAGAAGACCAGTACGGCAACAAGGATCGCACTGCCTACAAAGCCCCGGCCCACCACCAGGACCAAAAGCGGAGCAGTCGTCACAATCGGCGCCGCACGCAGCGCGATCGCAAGAGGCATGGCAAAGGCCGTAAGGCCAGGCAAGAGCGTCAGAAGGGCCGCAAGGCCTGCGCCGATGGCAAGGCCGGCGAAATATCCCGGCAAAAGGGCCTTGGCCGTGTCAAAGCTCGCAGCGATAAGTACAGCGCGGTTGTCTGTTGCGGCATCGCCGGAAACCAAAAAAGACCAGACATCGTCCGGTCGCTTCAAGAAGAACGTGCTAAGTTGCGATATCTCCGCAAGACCCCACCACAGCCCAAGGGCGGCACATGCGGTAAGCACTGCCGTTCGCGTGCCTTGTCCCGGCCGCCTGCCGGAGTTCTGTGCAACAGGTGGCGCGAGGATGAGCGGCGGGTCCTCTCTGAGCAAACGTCGCGCTAGGTGGCCGATCAGAGCATGCAGGAGGATGGACAGCACTGCTGCGAGCGTCGCAATCGTCCATGTTGCGGTGACATCCAGATCACGCATGGCCTGAAGGGTCAGCACGCCCAGTCCGCGTTCTGCACCGGTGAATTCGCCCACGAGCGCGCCCAGTATCGCGGCAGGAGCCGCGATCTGCAGACCTGAAATCAGGTATGGCAACGCCGCGCGGGATTGGACCTGAATCAAAGCTGTAAAACGTCCACGTCCATAGCTTTTTACGAGATCGAGCCATGCAGCTGGTACGGCACGCAAACCCACCAGTACAGGTACATATGTCGTGTAGTAGACGGCCAGTGCCGCAAGGGTGATTTGCGGGCCTTCTCCGGGACCGAAGAGAACACGCAAGATGGGGCCGGTCGCAACCAGTGGCAGACAAAATACCAAAAGAGCGAGCCCGGAAATCACGCCCTGTGCTCTGGGCAGTACGCTGGCCAGCGCCGCAAGACAGACCGCTGCGAGGTTTCCAAGCATGAACCCCCAGGCGGCAGACGTCACTGTGGCCCAGGTTGCGCGCGCATAGAGGCCGGAATTTTCTATCGTGTGGCGTAAAACCTCAAAAGGGTTTGCCACCAGCATGGTATCGGTCGTGACAAAGGCAAGCAGCTGCCAAACCGCAAGTACGGCGCTCGTACCCAACGCGCTTTTCGCGCCCGGGATGCGCAGCAGGTTAGGAGCAGACCCGACGGATACAGATAGCTCTGGATGTGTCATTGCGCTGCCAGTGCGCCCTGCCGAAGCGCTTCACCTTTCGCCAACGCCGCCGAAATCTTTGTAAACGCCGCCTCGTAGACATCCGTCGATATCATATCTGAACAGCGAGGATGGGCGAGCGGCACATCGACATCCTCAAGCACCTGCGCCGGGCGCGGCGAGAACACCACCACACGATCTGACAGCAGAATTGCTTCCGTGACTGAGTGGGTTACCAGCACAGCGGTCGTACCTTCCGCACGCCAGAGCGGCGGTAGATCGAGCCCCAACTGGCGGCGGGTTAGCTCGTCGACGGCGCCGAATGGCTCGTCGAGCAGCAAAAGCTTCGGCCGTGTGATCAGGCAGCGCGCGATCGCGGCGCGTTGGCGCATACCACCCGATAATGCGCCAGGACGCGCATCCAGAAAACCTGTCAGTCCGACACGATGCAGAAGGGCATCGATTGCCGGCACGTCGATCGGTTGTCGGGCCAGGCGCTGGGCGAGGGCGACATTGCCCCGGGCTGTCCGCCACGGCAGCAAAGACGGGTCCTGAAACGCCACTGCCAGATCGCCGGCGGCGCGCACTGCATCTGCTGACTGCCCGCCAATACGCAGGTCACCTGCGGAAGGTGTGTCGAGCCCTGCAATCAAGCGCAGCAAGGTTGACTTGCCGCAACCCGACGGACCGACCAGCGCCGTTGTTTTTCCTGCGGCGAAGGTCAGATCGAACTCGGACAGTACCTCCAGGCCATCGAAATCACGCGCGAGGGCATGGCAGACAACTTCCGGGGGAGCCGCGCGTTCAGGCGCCATGAACCTCCTCAAGTATAGAGCGGTCCCAAAGATCAGGCGTGACCTTGCGGCCAAGAAGCGCCAGCGTTTCGATGTTTGATGCAATCGTATCTTCAGTGAACCACCCAAAGCCGTTCGCATCGGTCAATTCGGAGAACATCAGCGGAACCTGACGTTCTGCCTGAAGCTCCTGCACGGCCAGATCAAGGCCCTGATCAGGGAAGCGGTCGACGGTCTGTTGAGCGGCCGCGTTCGTGTCCTTGCGGTAGATTTCCCACCCTTGCGCCTCGCCGCGCAACAGTGACACGATTTCGTCCCGTCGGTCCGCAATTGCGGCCTCAGTCGCGATATAGGTCTGCGAGTGTACAGAGTAACCATGGTCTGCCATCAGCATCGTCTGGCTCTCGACCCCCTGCACAGCCATAGCCACAGGCAGATCGGTTTCCCAGCTCAGCAGGCAGTCGACTTCTCCAGCAAGAAGCGGCGCCGCCGAGTACTGGGTCGGGATGACCTCGACTGCACTGGCATCGAAATCATTCAAGGTAGCGAGTGCTTCCAGCACGGGCATGTTGGCGAGCGCCATTCCGAGGCGTTTGCCTTCTAGATCACTGGGAACTGCCACCGGGTTTTTCGGCAGAGACGTAATGGCGAACGGGTTCTTCTGCATCGCTACGGCCAGAATGCGGAAGTTTGCGCCATTCTCCACAGCAGCGGCCGTGTAATCGGCAGCCGAGATCCCAACCAAGGCAGTGCCGGACACCACCGGTGGCTCGACGGGCGCATTCGGGCCGCCCGCGTCGAGCGCAACTTCAATGCCTTGCTCGCGCCAAAGCCCGCTGTCCTGAGCGATGTAGCTTCCTGCAAACTGGACGGAGTGGAGCCAGCTCAGTTGCATTCGCACAGCGTTTTGAGCTGTGGCAAGAGACGGTATTAATCCAGCGGTCACTGCGGCGCCGGCGAGGCCGGATCCAAGGACATGGCGACGTGTAATTTTATGTGTGTGGGGCATGATTTGTCCTTTGTCTGCCCAACGCTTGCTTACTCCGCGCACTTGCGCAACCCTGCTAAAGGACTACTCGCGAAACTGTGCGCATTTGGAAGCCTTGCAGGGGTCGCATCCGCTCTGGATGCCCCCATAAGAGAGTAGCTTTCGTGACACACGCGCTAGGTATATGCGAGACCTGAAATTGTGAGACCCGCGGAACGGAGGACGCATCATGTCTGATGTCACCACGAGCTATCGCTTCACAGCGCGACTTCTGCATTGGGCGATCGGACTTTTGATTATTGCTATGATTCTTGCTGGATTTGCCATGTTGCAGGAGGAGTTGCCCAGATCCGTCCGCAACACCCTTTTCATCTTTCACAAGAACGCGGGTATTCTTGCGCTGGTCGCGGTAATTGTCCGGCTGGCCTATCGGGCGCTTCATACGCCGCCTGCATTGCCGGAAACTGTTGAACCGATGCAGCGTAGAGCTGCAGCCGTATCTCATTTCGCGCTGTATGCCTTGATGATCGCCATGCCAATTTTCGGTTATGTGCGCGTTAAGGCGGGTGGCTTTCCCATAGAAAGCCTTGACGCCTGGGGCGTGCCGTCTCTTGTTCCACGCTCCGACCAACTGGCTTCTTTAGCGAAGTCTGCCCACTACGTAGGGGCGATAGTGATCTCAGTTGTTGTGCTGGCCCACATCTCCGCCGCGCTCTATCACGCGCTGGTTCTTAAGGATGGCGTATTTCAAAGAATGTGGTTTTCCGCGTCCAAGGCTGAGAAATAGTAAAAGGCCGCTCATCTTCGTTGAGTGTTATGTCCGCGCATGCGCCCGAGGGCAAAGAGTGGCGTTGCGAACTTCTGACGTGCATCTGAGACTCTATCAGGTGAACTCTGGCTTCTCGCGACAGGCGACCGATGTTCCGCGACTTGTGCGGTTCCGGGTCGTAGAAGGCCAATCCGAAAAAACGCATGGACATTACCGACAAAATTTGTCAGGTATTGAGGATCCAAGTTTCAGCCCGCAGGGCTCAGCAAGGCTATACCGCTATTTCTCGAGTGCGATAGAACGCGAGGCCTTCATGAACAAATCCCCAATGAAAGGACTCGGTATCGAATGAGATCTGCCTCTAAAGATACATGTTGTAGCCGGACGCTGGGCGAGAACGAAACGCCCGTCGCGGCATATGGGTACAGCGACCTGGAGTTGGTCATTCTCGCAGTGGCCCGGTTCTATTGGCAGGCTTTCGCCGTGCCTGAGTCTCAATCGTGGCTGCTTGCAAGCGACACATGTCGGCGAACTTTTCCAGAAGACGTAGCATGTCGGATCGCGACGGCGGTGCTCGATAGCGTCCTTGCTATGCGCAGGTCTCGCTCATCTTGTTTTCACTTCAACAATCCGAATTGCCCTGGGTGTGCGGAAATTCTTAGCGAGCACGAACGGCAATTCATGAATGTGTTTTCGGCGGTGCACGCGCATAGAAAAGGTCCGGCGCGGACCCATGCAATGATCCTGTGTGAAGGAGCATGCTCTGATGACTTTCTTGCCAGTCTGGCGGAACTCTCTTCGATGCTGCCCGCATCCCAACACAGGCAGAGGCGCAGCGCGCGTGCGGCTCGTTTGATTTGAGCTGTGCTGGCCTTGCCGCGCAGTTCAATGTTGCCCCCACCGGCGCGCGTTTCGGAGCAAGCGCCGAAGTCGGATCGGCCGGTGGGGGTCTTCATAAAAAGATGGCCACCTTTTTTAGTCGCGCCTGGCGCTTTTTTCGAGTCCTAGACGCGTACTAGAACTGCAGCAGTTCCCATATTCGGAGGGAAAGCTGAAGGAGGCAAATTCGATCCACGCGGTCTCGATCAGGGGACGTAGAGGACCACAGGAGGTGATGCGATGATCTCGGCGACCTATGGCCACCAAGCGCAAGCTGACCTGCCAGGTGTGGCCTTTTCGGCGATGCGACAAATACTGGTTGCTCAGGCCAAAGCCTCCAGCCTGAAGGTACTTGAGGATGCCCCTGACCGTATCACGCTTGAAACCGCCCATGGGTTGATCGGGCTACGCCCAGGAACCCGTTCGGAAACCGCCGGAATGGTCGCGGCGGTCGATGGCTACTGGCTGTTTGTGATGAAAAGCGCTGTTGCAAGCCAGATGGCGCACCTTATGCCCGAGGTGGCAAAAGCGATGCGTTGGTCCGATGCGAGTGCCGAAACCTCGCTTCCCGCAAACTTTACCTTTGCTCAGGCGGTGGACGTGCAGAAACTTGGCGATGTTTTTCTGCGGGTCACACTTCAAGGTGACGACTTTTCGCGGCATGGCGACGAGTCGATCCACTTTCGGCTTGTTCAGCAGCCACCTGACGCCGAGGTCGAATGGCCACGTGTCGCGCCCAACGGATCGGTTGCGTGGGCGGAGGGACCTGGCGCGCCGCATCGGCCCGTCTACACCACCCGCTTCATGGATGCCGCGTCCAACACGCTGGTGACAGATGTCTTTCTTCATGAAGGAGGCCGCACCACTGAGTGGGCGCAGTCCATGCTGGCGGGCGAAAGAAAGGGCCGGGTTGTGGGTGTTCTCGGCCCCTCCGGGGGTGGCCTCCTGAGGGCAGCCAACGTGCTGATGGCCAGCGACGAAACCGGGTTCCCTGCGGCGGCCAGGCTACTGGAAAACCTTCCTGACGGCGCGCGGGGCGCGCTCTTTCTGGAGGCCGAGAATGGTGCCCAATGCCAATACCCCATCGACATACCCAACGGGATTGATGTGGTCTGGCTGACCCGTGCAAACGGCAATGTGTTGGCAGATGCAGTGCTGGAGGCCTTGCCGGATCACAGGGATGCTCATATTTGGTTTGCCGGAGAGCGTCAGCAAGCCACACGGATCCGTGAGGCTGCAAAGTCATCTGGCTGGGACAAAGACAAACTGCGTATTTCAGGGTTTTGGAGGAGCAGCCTGGATGACGGATGAGGCAAAAAGTGCAGGAAGCTGTGCCAAGCGCTTCTGCGCACGCATCTCACTTATGGCGTTCCTCGGTATTGCTGGATCTCCGCTGGTCGCCGATCAGGCGTCGGCGCCCGACCCGGTTACCTTTATCATCAACCGAGACGCGCACGATACGGAAGTCTACGTTTCGCTGCCCGCGCTGGAAATCGAGGCGCTCCTGGGCCAAACTCCAGGCCTTATTTTTAGCGAGAACGGGACTGTTCCGATCGGTGAGTTTCAACTCGCCGGCAGCACCGACGTTGCTGACGCGCTTGTTGAGCAAGTGCAGTTGTCTGCTGGCGGATCCGCTGCAGGATTTGAAGCTATGTCGCTTATGGTGCATCCGGCCGCGCAGCCCCAGCCCTTTATGACACCTTGGGACGCTGTTGTTGCGACCGCAGTATGTACGGTCGAAGACGACGCTGCCGCTCTTACCATAGCGGACACCCGTCTGTATTTCGGCTTGTTTGGACGCGGAGTAGGGGGCGATGAGCGCCTGAGGATCGATTTTCCAGACACTGACCGTGAGGCGCGGGCATATGTCCTGCGCGAGTATTTCGAGGGTCGGTTCGTCCGCGAAACTGCGGGCTATCTGCCGGATGGCGGCCAGCTCGAGGTGGATCGAATTTCCAGCTCGGTTGCGCTGGCAAACCCGGCAGCTGTCCGTTGGTTTGTTATGAGTGGCATGGCTGCCGGCCTTGCCTTTGGGGCGATATGGCTGTTCGGACCTTTGCGGCGCAGATCGGAGCGTCTTTCGTGATCGATGGGCGCCTTGCTCATGCAACCGCCCATCGGTTTTCTTCTATATCAACCCAACTCCAGAGCCGTCCTTGCAGGTTGGCCTGCTGAGCTATCTTGGTAAACGCAGCAGTCTCCTACTCCACAACAAACGAGTCTGGCGTCGGATCGACGGCTTCCTTGGACTCGGGCGGCAGCAGTGTCCCCACCAGGTGCACACAGAAGATGAACGCCGCAGGCAACAGAAGCACGCCGGCAGCAACCCCCGAACCCTTTAGCATTTGCTTTACGATCTCAAAGCGAATGAGCTGCGGTGTCGTATCCTGATGCGTTATCGGATGGTTTTCATTCGTAGCCATGAGTGATCCTCCCTTCTGTCAGTCAAGCGGCGCATAGCCGTGGTCCTGTGCCCAGACATACCAGTTGTCGACCACGGTCCCGGTCAGAAGAATGCCAATGCCGCCAGTGATCGGGGTTAGGATTGCAAACCACCATGCCCAGCGATGGATACCTTCCATTGTCGCGTTGAATCCCATTGTCCAGCGCCAGAAAAGACCCGCACGCTCGGATGCCGTTCCCCGATCCGCGATCTGCTCCAGTTCTCGGTCTCCGCCAAACCGCGAGACGGCGAGGATGGTTGCGCCATGCATCGCAAAAAGAAGCGTCGATCCGTAAAGGAAAACGATCGAGAGCGCGTGGAACGGGTTGTAGAACAGATTTCCGTAAATGACCGAGAAGTTCATCGTCCAGTCAAGATGACTGAACACTCCGTAAGGAACGGCCTCTGACCAGCTTCCCATCAAGACAGGACGAATCAATCCAAGAACCAGAAACAGCCAGATGGCGGCGCCGAATGCCCAGAACACGTGCTTGCCCATCTTAAGCTGCTTGGCGAGGAAGTAGGATCTCGCCCACCAGGTCATAACAGACACGAGCAGAAAGAAACTTGCGATTAGCCACATACCCCCTTCCTGCAAAGGCGGCATGCTGAGCCCATAGTCGGGCGAAGGCGGTTCAAGCGAGAAGAAAAACAAATCGCGCATAAAGACAGCCGGATTGTAGCCGGCTTGCGCCCAGTAACTCGCGCCGACCATGAGAAACCAGATCGCTCCGGTTGCAAGCGACACAACGCCGAGTCCACCCAGGTAGAAAGGCCCAAGCTGCGCGTTTCCAAACCAGCCAATCAGCGTTGAAAAGCCAGTCTTTGCGCTCCGCTCTTTCATGTCCACGTCTTCGATGACCCCCATTTCAGGGGGGCCTTGGACCTGCAGCTGCGTGAAGATGTTTTGATACTCAGCCATTTACGCCTCCTTCGATGTCGATCCAGAACGGGAGGTCGACATACCAATACCACCAGTTTGCCCAGGCATCGAACCAGACCGTCCCGGAGATAACGATGCACACGGCGGACCAGAACCCGGCGTTCAATGCCAGAAGTAATCCGAGCCTGTGGATCCCAAGAGGTCCGATCGAGTAGCCGATAAAGTCGCGGAAAAACGTGTCTTCGTGGTCCGGGCTCCGCATTTCGTTTCCCTTTTCAGGGTTTGCGGCGGACAGAACCAGTGACCCGTGCAAGGCGAGCGCGAGTGTCGTCGTGAAGAAGAACGTCACTGCGAGCATATGCGCCGGGTTGTAGTGGAAGTTTCCATAGGCATAGCCAACATTGTTGACCCAATCGAGATGCGACCAGATCCCGTACGGAAAGCCGTGCCCCCAGGCACCCATCAGTACGGGGCGGATCACAACGAGGGTTGTGTAAGCAAAGATCGCCACACCGAAAGCAATGGGCACGTGGTAGCCCATCCCGAGCTTTCGGCAGATCTCGACCTCGCGCAGGGCCCAGCTAATGAAGGCGCCATGTGCGCAGATCGTAATAAGCTGCCAAAGGCCGCCCTTTGCCAGCGGCGCAACTCCCAGCCCGACTTCAAGCTCCGGGGGTTCAATCGAGATCAGCCAGGGGTTCCAGGTGTCACCCAGCGCGGCCCCGTAGAATATCAATGACGTCCCCAACAGCGCAAAGAAAAGGGTCGTCACCCCGAAAAAGCCCACGTAGTAGGGGCCAACCCAGAAATCGAACAGATCGCCTCCGAGGAGCGTGCCCCCTCGAACGCGATACTTCTTCTCGAAAGCTAGCAATGCCATCGGGATCTCCTGTCTTGGAATTCTCCAGGTGTTCCGTCGCGCCTGGTAGTATGTGAAACATGAGCTTTGTGGGCAGCGATGCGCGGCGAGCTGATGCCCGAAGCGCGCCGAAAGGTGCCCCATGGCGTGCACGGACACGCGACAGCGATGCAGAGATCGGTTGGTCTGTCATGCTGTAAAGATCAGCGGTGCCATGCACCGCGTTTGTCCCAGAGCGCAAGCGATCGGATTGCGCCATGTCTTGCCTCTGGAAGCGAGAAGTGTGCCAAGGCTCACTGCGCTGGCAATTGGGAGAAGCGTCAGAAAGATAATGGCAAAATACACCCGGTATTCCTGATAGACCTCTACCTTCTGCGAACGTCGAATTTGACTGGGCGACGTTTTGGGCTCGACTGCCTCTGTCTTGAACGCGTCAGTGAAGTCTAGTGTGTCATCGAGCATTTTGTTGTTCCCTCCCAAAGTCCAAGCTCGCTCCGAGTGGCACGGGTGCGTTTTGTGGCCGCCCCGGCCAAGGGCGTGGAGAACCCACCGGCCGAGGCATATGCAAAACCCTCGGACCCGCTCGGGGCCGATGGATCCTTACAGTTGGAGAACTGGCGCGATGCTTGTTCGACTTAGGGGATTTTCGCCCCTTAGCTGCCGAGAAAGCCATTACACAGAAGGGTCCGTTTGCTCATTCGGATGCGGACAATTGCGGAGAATGCCGGGCTCATCCGAAACGGAAAATCCTGTGTAGCTCTTAGGTCACTTCACGGAAAGATGCTGAAGTACTTGACCGTAATAGTCAAGATATAATGACATAGGAAATGTCTAGTTGGGTTTACATATCGGGCGGGTCCAACAGCGCCATGAAGGCCGCCACATTGTCAGACCCGAAGCTCATAAGCTCAGTTTCCCGATCCGTAACCGGATCATAGAGCGCAAGCCTGTCGCCTTCGCGAAGGCGCAGAATATAGTGTTCTTCGGGATCGGCCTGAATTTTCATGCGTTCGCGCTCCATCACGCGCGCAATCGTGGAAATGAAGACAGCCTCGCCAGCCTCAAAATCGGCGATTGCATCCCCATTCCTATCTTTGACATAGGCAGACCCGTCGAGCGCGCCCGAAAAGTACAAAATCCGCTCCTGAAGTATGTCACCCTCCGGCGCTCGCGCGGCAACTGGATACCCGGTAAGGCGCGCTATTGTCACAACAGCCAGAATAAGCACGAGCAATGCAATGACAGCGCTCAGCAGCGGTTTGGGGATAATCGCTGGATCGGATGTTTTGGCTGTATCCCGATGTTCCATCCAAATGTCCCTCTCTGCACCAACCCGCGTTTGATTTTAAGTTCGGGTGGTGCTTCAGGAGTAGGAATATTGATTATTTCAGTCAAGAATTGCTTTCAAACCGCAAAGCCGTCCTGGAGGTTGGATCTGATAAGTTGAAACCCGGCGTGATCGAATGCTCCTGATCTGGCGCTAGGAATGCCAAATCCTTGTCCGCTTGGCGCGTTCCAATTGGTTGCATCGTCAATTGCAGACGGCCATATAGGCGCTCAAAGGTCCGGAGCCTATTGCGATGCAGAACTATCTCGAGTTTGAAAAACCCCTTGCCGAAATCGAGGGCAAAGCTGAAGAACTGCGCGCTTTGGCGCAAAGCTCCGATAAGATGGATATAGACAAAGAGGTCAGCGCACTGGACGAGAAGGCGGGCAAACTTCTCGTCGATCTTTATGCCGATCTCAGCCCCTGGCAGAAATGCCAGGTGGCGCGCCATCCCGACCGTCCTCACTGCCAAGAGTACATAGATGCCCTCTTTAACGAATATACGCCCCTTGCTGGCGATCGGAACTTCGCTGATGACCATGCCGTGATGGGCGGGCTCGCCCGTTTGGACGATCGGCCAGTGGTGGTGATCGGCCACGAAAAGGGCAATGATACTAAGTCCCGGATTGAACGAAACTTCGGCATGGCGCGCCCCGAGGGTTATCGAAAAGCCATAAGGCTGATGGACCTGGCCAACCGCTTCGGCCTTCCGGTGATCACCCTTGTCGACACGCCTGGCGCCTATCCCGGCAAGGGTGCCGAAGAGAGGGGCCAATCCGAAGCCATCGCCCGCGCGACCGAAAAATGCCTGCAGTTGCGAGTACCGCTTGTGTCGGTTGTAATCGGCGAAGGTGGGTCGGGAGGCGCGGTCGCGTTCGCAACCGCGAACCGTGTCGCAATGCTGGAGCATTCCATTTATTCTGTGATTTCGCCCGAGGGCTGCGCATCCATCTTGTGGAAAGATGCCGAAAAGATGAAGGAAGCGGCGGAAGCATTGCGCCTGACAGCGCAGGACTTGATCGCGCTTGGTGTGATTGACCGGATTATCGCAGAGCCCATCGGTGGCGCTCAGCGAAAAAAGGAAGATGCAATCGCCGCTGTCGGGCGCACGCTGGATGCGTTTCTGACCGAGCTTGGTGCCTTGTCTGCCGAGGCGCTGATCGCCGATCGCCGCAACAAATTCCTGGCGATGGGCAACACCGGACTGGGCGTCTAAAGTCAACGGTTGCGCGCACTTTCTCTGCAGCAGAAAGACGGAGACCTAACCTGGCCGTCCCGCTGGACCATAAAGCGCCGCATCTGCGCCGGTGATCCTTGCCCACATCTGGTCGCCAAAACTGAAATGCCACCATTCGGTAGGGTTGTTGACCAGCCCTTCAGTGGCCATCAGGTGAAACAGCAGCCTTCTGTTCGCACAGGCTTCAACCTCGGAGAACCCCGCATCCTTCGGCAGCGCCTCAAACCGGCCTGTGTTGGAAACTTCGGTAACATCATCGAAAATGGCCCCCATATACAAAGGCGCACCGAAGCGGTCACGGAGTGTAAGATCTACCGCGCCTCCCGTTGCGTGGGGCGGTGGCGAGTGGGGGTCAATCCTGCCCCCTTCTGCGCCTTTGGCCCAGTATCTTCCGACTTCATCCCACAGCGCATCGCCTTCAAGCCCCCGCGAGCGCCGCAGATAGGCAGGCATCCAGTCGTCGTAAAAACTGTTCTGGACCTCTACAGGCCGCCAGCCGTCATAGACCCACAGAGACAACCCGACCGGTGCGATCCTGGCAGATACGCGCTCCAGGCGTTCGGAAACTCCGCGCCGCAACCAGAGACCTGAAATGCTGCCAGCGATCGACTGGTAGTAAGGGGGATTGTCGGACCGATGGTAGTGGTTGGTCCCTGCGATACCGCGCCCGGACAGTTCCACAAGAGGCTCGGAATTCTCCGGCGAGCCAAGATCGACCGGGTGCTTTCTGTAGTCCCCCTTGCGTTCCTCAGCTTGTTGGACGGCATCAGCGATCGGGGTTGACCGCAGTTTTGCGATCTCGTCCCATGTCAAAGCATTCTTCATGGACACAACCTGCGGCCTGTTTCCGCGTGATGCAACATCGCGCTTGACCCTGTGTGCGGCGGTCCGCCATATCGCTGGGAACCCTACCGGAGGACTGACCCATGAGCCGCATTGTCTACGTCAACGGAGACTTCGTGCCCGAGGAAGAAGCTAAGATCTCAGTCTTTGACCGTGGGTTCTTGTTTGCGGACGGTGTCTATGAAGTAACGTCGGTGCTGGATGGAAAACTGATCGATTTTGAAGGCCATGCAAAACGCCTGGAGCGGTCTCTGTCGGAACTTGAAATGGACGCGCCGGTGTCGATGGACGAATTGCTTGAGATTCACCGCGAGCTTGTCGCGCGCAACGACGTTGCCGAAGGGCTGGTGTACCTTCAGGTCACTCGCGGCGCAGCGGATCGCGATTTCGCGTATCCCACAGATGCAGAGCCTTCGCTGGTGCTCTTTACCCAATCCAAGACACTGGCGGCCTCGCCGGCGGCCGAGACGGGCATTCGGGTGATCTCTATCGCAGACCAGCGTTGGGGGCGGCGTGACATCAAAACAGTTCAGCTTCTTTATCCCTCGATGGGCAAGATGATGGCAAAGGCCGCTGGCGTGGACGATGCCTGGATGGTGGAGGACGGGGCTGTCACCGAAGGGACCTCCAACAACGCATATATCGTGACCCGGGACGGAACGATTGTGACCCGCCATCTGGGCACCGAGATCCTGCACGGGATCACGCGCGCGGCCGTGCTGCGTTTCGCGCGCGAAGCCCAGATGAAGGTCGAAGAGCGTTCCTTTACGATTGAGGAGGCCAAAAACGCTCGGGAGGCGTTTATCACCTCGGCCTCAACTTTCGTGATGCCGGTGGTGGAAGTTGACGGTGCACCGGTGGGCGACGGTAAACCTGGTCCCGTCGCAGTCCGGCTGCGGGAAATCTATCTTGAGGAAAGCCTTGCTAAGGCTGTCTGAAGGATGCCGGTGCCTTATCGGTGTTTGGTTCTTGTCCTTTTAGAGGACAAGACGCAGAGCGATATAGGGTACCAGATTCAGGCTCAGAATTGCGATCTTGTAGGTGCCCAGCCACGCGTACCATAGCTCCCGAACGCGGGCCTCAGGGATATCGAAAATGCCTGTATGCAGACCCATGATCTGCTTTCGCGCGGTGAATATCGACAGAACAGCCGCAAGGTAAACGCCAAGATTGACTACGGTCATCCACCCAAAAAAAGCCGCCAGCGCATCCAGTTCCATGGGTAAACTCCTTCACCTGGGTGCGGCGCAGTATATCAGGCGGTTTGATGCAAATCAGCCTTGCTTATCGCTGACATTTTCCCTGAACGAGACGTCAAAGGCGGTCTTCTGCGCCGGGCTGGCCTCAGTCTGATAGTTTGCCTTCCAGTCCGCCATTGTCATGCCGTAAAAGATCTCGCGGGCCTCGTCCTTTTCCATTTCGATCCCCTTCTCCTGCGCAGCTTCCTGATACCAACGGCTGAGGCAGTTCCGACAAAACCCCGCAAGGTTCATCATGTCGATGTTCTGTACGTCAGTCCGCTCTTCCATCAGGTGCTTGCGCAACGCACGAAAAGCCGCAGCTTCCAGTTCGATCCGAGTCTGGTCGTCCATCGGGTGTCTCCTTATTTGTCGGCTTGGCGCATCCGCATTGCCGCCTCTGTCAAAATTCCCGCCAGACGCTTGCCCCAGGCGATCTGGTCTTGCACCTCAAAAATGAGGTCGTTTCGGAACTCGATCAAGACATGAGGCCGGCCTGTTTTGACCCCATGCCGATACATGGTGTCGCCCGGCAGATGTCCGGAATAGGGCTCGTTGTCCCCAACACAGAGGTCCGGCTGTTCGCCCAGTACTTCCAAGACGGGCGCTGCAAGCCCCTGGTCGTCGGCATAAAGGACACCCACATGCCAAGGCCGTGGCGCGCGGCCGCGCAGCTTCGGCGTGAAGGAGTGTATGGATACAAGATGTGCGTTGGGGTGCTGGTTTAGAACCCTCCAGACCGCACCGTGGTAGGGACGATGATAAAGATCGAGGCGGCGCTCGCGCTCAGTCGGATCGGCGTGCCGGTTTCCCGGAATGATGGTCCCATCGTAAAGGCGCATCAACAGAGTCGGGTCATCCTCGCCGCGGTTTGGGTCGATGACCAATCTCGAAAACGTGGCGAACACTGCCGGCGCACTGAGCTCCTGCGCCAGCGTTCGGGTCACCCCTTCTGCGCCGGGATCATACGCGATGTGACGGGCCATATCCGCAGCGGGCAGTCCAAGGTCCCCGCCCGCAACATCCGCGGGCACGCCGTTTCGGGCGTGGTCGCAAATGATCACCCATTCGGCGTCCTGCGGCCCCTCGATTTCGACGAAAGCTGGCTCGTGCATCTTCATCCCAACGTCACACCCTTTGCCCATACCGCTCCGCAGCCCTGGACGCCAGTGCCCCGAGAACGGGATCGCTGAGGAACAAACGCTTGGGTTGAGGTGATTTGCCACTAGAGGGCGGCGCACCGTCATGATACCGCTAACACGGCAATGGTATGGAGCTGGTATGAGACGTCATCGCAATCTGAAAATCGTAGCCACTCTGGGGCCATCTTCCAGTGATTACGAGACGATCCGCACGCTTTTTGAGACCGGCGCGGATGTCTTTCGTTTGAATATGAGCCATGGCTCTCACGATGACGTCCGTGAACGCCACGAAATCATCCGGCAGGTGGAACGCGAGTCCGGGCGCCCGATCGCAATACTTGCTGACTTGCAGGGGCCTAAACTGCGCGTCGGCGAGTTTGCCGAAGGCGGCGAGATGCTTGAGCCCGGCCAGAGCTTCCGGCTTGATCTTGAAGAGAAGCCGGGCGACAGCACGCGTGTTACCCTTCCGCATAAAGAGATTTTCGAAGCACTCGAGCCCAATGCGCGTTTGTTGGTGAACGATGGAAAGATCGTGCTCAAGGTAACGCAATGCGGCCCGGATTTCGCGGAGACCGAGGTGGTCGTTGGTGGCGAGATATCCAACCGCAAAGGCGTGAATGTGCCGGATGTCGTTCTGCCGCTTGCCGCGCTGTCGGACAAGGACCGCAAGGACCTGGAATTCGTGTGCACTCTGGGAGTGGAGTGGCTTGCCCTGAGCTTTGTGCAGCGCGCCGAAGATGTCGAAGAGGCCCGCAAGCTCGCCGGCGGACGTGCGGCGATCCTTTCCAAGATCGAAAAGCCCGCGGCTGTCATAGCCTATGACGAAATTCTGAACGCGTCCGACGGGATCATGGTCGCGCGCGGTGACCTCGGTGTGGAGCTTCCCGTTCAGAAGGTTCCTCCCATTCAAAAGCGTCTGGTGCGCGGCGCCCGGGCGCAGGCCAAGCCAGTGATCGTGGCCACGCAGATGTTGGAGTCTATGATCACTTCGCCGATGCCCACCCGCGCCGAAGTCTCCGATGTGGCGGCTGCAATTTATGAAGGCGCAGACGCGGTGATGCTCAGTGCGGAGTCGGCCGCGGGTGACTATCCGATTGAAGCGGTGCGCACCATGAACGATGTCGCTGTTGAGGTTGAAAGTGACCCGACCTACCGGCAGGTGATTGAAGCGTCCCGACCGAAGACTGAGTCCACCATCGCGGATGGAATTGTCTCCGCCGCGCGCGAGATTGCGGAAACCACGACTGGCATCAAGGCGATTTGCTGCTTTTCAGAAAGCGGCACGACTGTGCTGAAAGTCAGCCGCGAGAAACCAAGGGTCCCCGTTATCGCGCTTACCTCGCGCCTTGGTACAGCGCGCCGCTTGTCACTGAGCTGGGGGGCACATTGTGTGATCACCGCCGAGGTTGACCGTTTCAAGATGGCGGTCGTTGCTGCGGCGCGCGCCGCGCGGACCGAAGGGTTTGCTGCGGAAAGCGATCAGATCATCGTGGTCGCCGGGGTCCCGTTCAATCAGCCTGGTTCCACCAACATTCTGCGTGTCGCGCCCTGCGAAGAACGTTTGATCTTCGCGAACGAACCCAGCTAGGGCACAGAGGCCCCTTGCCAAAACCGGCGATCCCCTCTAATGGGGGCCGCTCAAACGCCCGTACCGGCCAAAGTGGCATGCCGAGTCGGGCGAACAAGCGTTAAGACCTAGGAGACGCAAATGCCCAAGATGAAGACCAAGTCGAGCGCGAAAAAGCGCTTTAAAGTGACGGCCAAAGGTCGCGTGAAGGCTGCACAGGCCGGTAAGCGCCACGGCATGATCAAACGCACCAACAAGTTCATCCGTAATGCCCGTGGCACCACCACGCTCAGCGCACCGGACGAAAAGCTGGTGAAATCTTACATGCCGTATTCGCGCTAAGGAGGTCGAACAGATGTCCCGTACCAAAGGTGGAACCGTTACCCACGCCCGTCACAAGAAGGTCATCAAGGCCGCCAAAGGATATTATGGCCGCCGCAAGAATGCCTTCCGCACCGCAACCCAAGCTGTCGACAAAGCCAACCAGTACGCGACCCGCGACCGCAAGCAGCGTAAGCGGCAGTTCCGTGCGCTGTGGATTCAGCGGATCAATGCGGCTGTGCGCGCCCATGACGATGCGCTGACCTACTCAAAATTCATCAACGGTCTTGGCCTTGCCGGAATCGAAGTTGACCGCAAAGTTCTTGCCGATCTGGCCGTGCATGAACCGGAAGCTTTCGGTGCGATTGTTGAGAAGGCAAAGGCCGCTCTGGCTTAGGTCTCAGAGATCACTGATGTGAAAGTTGAAGCCGCGCAATTTTGCGCGGTTTTTCCTAGTATAATGCGCCGTTGCCCACAGGTTATCCCCAGGTTGGCTTGTCGTGCCCTAGCTGCCGCTTGCCTTAAATCAAGGAAAAAAAGGCAACTGGCTGGAATTCCGTCTCGTATTGTCCACAGTTTTCCGCTCCATATCCCGAACGGAGAGCATTACCGCACAAATTGGCATCAATCCGAGCAACCGGTGGCTCCGGACCTAAGGTTGCCTCGCAACGCTCTCGTAACCAAGATGTTCTAGATCTGTTCCCTCCAGAACGGAGGCGGATATGGCGCGGATCAGCGAACTTCATTACTCAAATGCCTATGCCAAAAAATCAGGCGTGGCGGAGTTTGCCGAGTTTGCGCTGTCTCCTGACGATGATCCGGCAGAATTTACCGCAAGCTTCTACGAACACACCGGCAAAGTTGGGCTTGAGGTTCGGCTGGATCATCCGGATGTTCGGGTGAATTTTGACGAGGCATCCGGAGAGACAGTCTTTCAGATCTCGTCGGAGGATTTCCCCTTCTTGCTTACGGATCCCACCGGTGGGGGGACAAATAATGCAGAAGCCGTTGCGTTGACCAACACAACCTCTGGCGATGTTGCGAGTTTTTTAGACATTGGCGGGGGCCATTCTGAAATCCTCGCCCAGGATGGTGCGGCCAAGGGCGCGGTATCGCTGAACGTGGCAACACCCACCAGCGCCAACAAGGCGACCTATTCGATCCAGTTTAACCAACCGAACCCGGACATTCCGGTTTTCGTCCCGCTGACCGAACGCAGCAGCGGGGAGACGCTGTGTTTTGCCAGCGGAACCAGGGTCGACACGGTCCATGGCCCTTGCGCGGTCGAGACACTCAAGGTGGGTGATTGCGTCCTTACCCGCGATCATGGCTCCCGTCCCATCCGATGGCTTTACCGTCAATCCGTACGTGCACTGGGGGCTCTGGCGCCGATTGAGTTTTCGGTCGGCTGGCAGGGGTTAGAGCGATCTTTGCGGGTCTCCCCTCAACACCGCGTATTGCTCAGCGGGTGGGAGCCGGAGCTTTTGTTCGGCACGCCGGAGGTTCTGGTGCCTGCCTGCCATCTGGTGGACGGCGACCGGGTCTTCCGTCGCCCAGGAGGAATTGTCCTTTATCACCACATTCTGTTCGATACACATGAGTTGATCCGCGCACATGGGCTTTGGACAGAGAGCTTTCATCCCGGCGCACAAAGCCTCGCAGCCTGTCACGCCGACACCCGAACCGAGCTTTTGACCCTTTTTCCGCATCTCGCCGACCCCGCAGTGCCCGGGTCCGCTACGGCGCGGACCGTGTTGCGCGGACCCGAAGCGCGGGTTTTGCAAGCCGCGCTCGGCTGAGCCTTGCAAAACCCGGACTGCGGAGCTACCCCTCGCCCCCGACAAGGCCGGAGGGCAGGATGGACGATCTCAAGACCAAGTATCTCAGTGCAATCGCTGAGGCCGCAGATCAGGAGGCGTTGGAATCCCTGCGCGTGGCTGCTGTTGGCAAGAAGGGCGAAGTCAGCCTGAAGATGCGCGAGCTCGGCAAAATGACCCCGGAGGAGCGGCAGGTCGCTGGTCCGGCGCTGAATGCGCTGAAGGATGAGATCAATGCTGCCCTAGCAGCCAAGAAAGTGGCGCTGGATGATGCTGCACTTGACGCCCGGCTGCGTGATGAGTGGCTCGATGTAACCTTGCCGGGCCGGAACCGCCCACAGGGTACTTTGCATCCGGTCAGCCAGGTGTCTGAAGAGGTTTCAACGATCTTCGCGGACATGGGGTTTGCTGTCGCCGAAGGCCCTCGGATCGAAAGCGACTGGTACAACTTCGATGCGTTGAACATGCCCGGTCACCATCCGGCCCGGGCAGAAATGGACACCTTCTATATGAAGCAGCCTGAAGGCGCGACCGGACGCCCGCCTGTCCTGCGCACGCACACGTCCCCGGTTCAGATCCGCGCGATGCAGGCTCATGGTGCACCGCTGAGGGTAATCTGTCCCGGCGGGGTCTATCGGTCTGACTATGACCAGACCCATACACCGATGTTCCATCAGGTCGAGGGCCTCGCCATCGACAAAGACATTTCTATGGCCAATCTGAAATGGGTGCTGGAGGAATTCGTGAGCGCGTTCTTCGAGGTCGATCACGTGGAGCTGCGCTTTCGTGCGTCGCATTTTCCCTTCACCGAACCTTCGGCGGAAGTTGATATTCGCTGTTCCTGGGAAGGCGGTCAGCTGAAAGTCGGCGAAGGCGACGACTGGCTGGAGATTCTCGGCTCCGGCATGGTGCATCCCAAAGTGCTGGAAGCGGGCGGCATAGATCCCACGAACTGGCAGGGCTTCGCGTTCGGGGTCGGGATCGACAGGATTGCGATGTTAAAATATGGGGTCCCGGATCTGCGCGCGTTTTTCGAGTCGGATCTGCGCTGGCTGCGCCACTATGGTTTCGTACCACTGGATGTGCCGACGCTGGCCGGCGGGTTGAGCCGCTGATCTGAAGAAAGTGCGGGCGTCCGTTTGCTGGCTTGCTCGGACGCCCGCGATTTGCCCCTCACTGCAGTTTTTGGCTGCTCAAGAACTGCGTGTCGGACAAACTTTCAAGCGCCTCTGCGCGCCTGTCCTGTTCCGTGGACAATGCAGAGACTGTCACAACCGCAGCCACCATCATTGCGACTGCAAACAGGTGCGAACTTCGTGCGGCGCCAGAGTCGTTTCCTAGAAAACGGTGTCTCATTCCGGGTGTCCCCCAACCCTGTTATCTTTGTCCAGACAGGTGTGGGAGCTATCCACGGGCAGCCATGTCTGGTCCGAGATGCAGCGATAAGGCGCGTTTTAGCTTGGAATGTGGCAAAACAGGGGCGAATTGTGGCGATATACTCAATTCTGTCGAGTACCGCCGATTGTTTTGCGGAAATTGAACGATTGTCGCTTGTTCGCGGGGCTTTCGGGCTTCTGTCGCGTCACTCGGAGAGAATCAAGGTCGGTGGTCCTGGTTCAATGTGCACAATGCTCACCGGAGATGTCTTCCGGCTTACCGCGTAGTCCGCCACCGCCGCTGCGACGACAACAAAGACCGCACCTGCCAGGATCATCTCGGCAAGGACGCTGCCATCGCTCTGCTGTGCCGATCGGGAAAGCCTCATACCAAACCTCCGGACAGGGAAGGCCGTTTTGCCCCATTGTTAACCAATCATTAACACTGTGTTTCCTGTCCGGAAACTTGGGCAAAATTGTGGCGAAACAATGGGGGGAAGATGGCCACGTGCGCAGCTTTCGGTGGAACGGAGTTACCTCGGCGGTCTTGCGAAGACGATGTTTCCGCGCTTGTGCATCGAGGCGCCACTGGATTTGCAAGAAATTTTGCGCATCGACCCGAATCCCGATCCCGCCTTGCAACGGCTCGCCTTTTCACCGATCAGATCGATCCGGATTACAGATGCGCGGTCCGACTTTCTGACCGACAACGCATCTGCGCTCAGAATCGTATCTCCAAGTGACGGCGCGGATTTCATGACATATCCGGAGCCGATCACGCCAAGCAGCATTATGCCGGAAAGCAGAGCTGGGAAAATGATAAAGCGCGACTGGCCCATGGGTCTCTTGGTTGTGACAAACGGAGTGTTTCGGGAAGAAAAGCTAGCCCATCAATTCGGCTAAAATTTGAGGCAAAAGAGGTCATAGCGCGCCAATCTTGTCCCAATCCAGCCATGTCAAGCGCCCCCTTTAACCGGGGCGCACCTTCCGTTAAGACGCGCGGGACACCGCTCGCAATGGATTTACCCCGATGAAATTCACCCTTTCCTGGCTGAAAGCGCACCTCGACACCGACGCATCTTTGGATGATCTTCTTTATGCGCTCACCGACCTCGGGCTCGAGGTCGAAAGCGTGCAGAACCCCGCGGAAAAGCTTAAGGAATTCGTTGTTGGAAAAGTGGTGCGCGCTGAGAAGCACCCCGAAGCAGATCGGCTGAAGGTCTGCCAGGTGGATTACGGCGAAGGGCCGGCTCAGATCATTTGCGGGGCGCCGAATGCGCGTGAGGGGATCACAGTCGTTGTGGCGCGGCCGGGAGTTTACGTGCCGGGCATCGACACGACCATTGGCGTGGGCAAAATCAGGGGTATCGAGAGTCACGGAATGATGGCTTCCGAGCGGGAACTGGAGCTGTCCGACGAACATACGGGCATCATCGAGCTGCCTGGCGGCGATATAGGGCAGTCTTTCCCAGATTGGCTCGCGGCTCATGAGCCGGCCAAAATCGACCCGGTCATCGAGATCGCTATCACTCCGAACCGCCCCGACGCGCTCGGTGTGCGCGGGATTGCCCGAGACCTTGCCGCGCGTGGGCTGGGTACCATGATCCCGCGCGACTGCGCACCCGTTGCCGGTACTTTCCCGTGTCCGGTATCTGTAACAATCGATGAGGATACGCTTGACGTTGCGCCGGTCTTCTATGGCCGTGTTATCCGGGGCGTGAAAAACGGGCCGAGCCCGGAATGGTTGCAGGATCTCCTGCGCGCGATCGGATTGCGCCCGATCTCGTTTCTCGTGGATGTGACAAACTATTTTACCTATGATCGCAACCGCCCGTTGCATGTATTCGATGCTGACAAGATCGCTGGCAACGCCTTGCGTCTTTATCGCGCCAAGGGAGGCGAGACACTCGTCGGTCTGGACGAAAAAGACTACACGTTCGGCAAAGGCATGGTCATCATCGGCGACGATAACGGTCCCGAAAGCATCGCCGGTGTGATGGGGGGACTGGCCTCCGGCGTGACGGAAGACACCACGAACGTCTTCGTCGAAGCGGCGTATTTTGATCCGGTGCGCACTGCATACACCGGTCGTGCACTACGGATTAATTCTGACGCCCGGTACCGGTTTGAACGCGGGATCGATCCAAACTGGACACCCGAGGGTCTGGAGCACGCCACCCGGATGATCCTCGAAAATGCGGGTGGCGCCCCCTCGGATGTGGTTGTCGCCGGTGAAATCCCGGATGTGGCGCGGGCCTACAAACTCGACACCGACCGTGTGCAGAGCCTTGTCGGGATGACCATCCCGGCGGAAGAACAGCGCGCCACCCTGGAAGCGCTGGGCTTTACGCTCGAAGGTGATATGGCGCATGTCCCCAGTTGGCGCCCCGATGTGCTGGGCGAGGCAGATCTGGTTGAGGAGGTCGCTCGGATTGCTTCACTGACCAAGCTGAAGGGCACGGCCTTACCGCGCCCGTCTGCCGGGGTGCCCAAACCGGTGCAGACGCTGCAGCAGCGCCGCCAAGCCATGGCACGCAGGACGTCGGCTGCGCTTGGCTACAACGAATGCGTCACCTATTCCTTCATTGACCAGGAGGCTGCGGCCCTCTTCGGCGGTGGTACAGACGCCACCGCCCTCGAAAACCCGATCAGCTCCGAAATGAGCCATATGCGGCCGGCGCTTCTGCCAGGGCTGATGCGGGCCGCGGCGCGCAATCAGGCGCGTGGGTTTCTCGATCTGTCTCTCTTTGAGGTCGGACCCGCATTCCAGGGGGGCGAACCGGAAGAGCAGGTGACCGAGGTGGCCGGCTTGCTGGTGGGTCGCACCGGCCCCAAAGACGTGCATGGCGCCTCACGGCCTGTGGATGTTTTTGACGTCAAAGCGGATGCAGAGGCTGTGCTGAATGCAATCGGGGCGCCGGCCAAGGTCCAGATCCTCCGTGGTGGCTCGGGATGGTGGCATCCTGGAAGACATGGCCAGATTTGTCTGGGCCCGAAGAAGGTTCTTGGCGTGTTTGGAGAACTCCATCCGAAGGTCGTGTCGGCGATGGACCTGAAGGGTCCGGTCCTTGCATTCACACTTTGGCCTGAAGAAATCCCGGCGCCGCGCAAATCGTCTGCGACGCGTCCGGCGCTCACTTTGCGCGATCTGCAGCCCGTCGAGCGCGATTTCGCGTTTGTGGTGGATGCAGAGGTCGAGGCGCTGGCACTGGCCAATGCCGCGGCAGGGGCCGATAAGGGATTGATCACCGATGTGCGTGTGTTCGACGAGTTTATTGGCGGGGCGCTGGGTGACGGGAAGAAGTCGCTCGCGATCACCGTGCGCCTGCAGCCCACGGACAAGACCCTGACCGAACAGGAGATTGAAGCGGTTGCCGCAAAGATCGTCGCTAAGGTTGAAAAGGCGACCGGCGGGGCCTTGCGGAGCTGAGAATGCGTTTACAGGGCCGCCGGGGCTTAAGGCCGTCGGTTTGCTTTTGCCTCCGACGGGGATATTTTTTGACTTGAATTGGGGACAAGGGGCCCTTTTGACAGCGAGGGAGAGGGTGAATGGCTTTGCAAGTGTATTTGTCGGGTGAGATCCACACCGATTGGCGGGAACAAATCATCGACGGCGCCCGGGGGTTGGATGTCGCCTTCTCAGCGCCCGTAACCGATCATGCGGCTTCCGATGACTGCGGCGTTGCGATCCTCGGGGCGGAGCCAAGTAAGTACTGGCACGATCACAAGGGTGCGATGGTCAACGCGATCCGGACCCGAAAGGGTATAGAAGATGCCGACATCGTGGTGGTGCGCTTCGGAGAGAAATACAAGCAATGGAACGCAGCCTTTGACGCAGGATATGCCGCCGCCCTCGGCAAATCGATCATCGTTCTCAATCCAACCGAGCATCAGCATGCGTTGAAAGAAGTGCACGCCGCGGCACTGGCAGTTGCCGAGCAACCTGCGCAGGTCGTCGAGGTTTTGCGGTATGTTCTGACGGGCACGCTACCCGCAGGCAAGGCCGCGGCCGCGGAGTGATCAGATCACAAAACTGTCTGTGCGATTTCTGATTGCGCGGACAAGACTGAGTGCGGTCGTGGCCGATGTGCCGGGATTGTGCGGATCCGGTAGGGCGGTGACTTCGAAGCTGACCTCTGCGCCGCGTGCGTGCACCTGATAGGCGTGACTGTTTCCCTGCACGGCAGGGTTTGCAACAAGGCGCGCGCGTGTCCGATCGAATCCAGCACCTGCGAGGGCGAGGGTCGCCGCCACATTCGCGTTTTTGGGAAACCGCAGGGCCGCTTGCCGCGCGGTCCCGTCAAAAAGCACCTCTGGTCCGGTCAGAGCGGACAGGTTGCAGTTTTCGGCCGCCGGACTGTTTGCCCAGGCCGCCGGAGGCTTTGTGCCAGTGTACGTCACTTGCGCGATGTCGGACTTTTCAAGCGACGCCAGCAGATCTATTCCGCCGATGGCGCCTGCCGGGACCAGCAATTGCGCGTCCCCGCGTGGCGCGGCGCGCATTTGCGCCTCGGTTTCAGGGTCTGCCAGTGCTCCGACCGATGCGAGGAGCACAGAAAACCCCTCCATCAGGAGTCCGGGTGCCATCGCGCGGGCGGCGTCCTGTCCTGCGGCCTCGACCACCAGATCGGGAGCAAACCCGCGCACGGCGTCAAGTGACGCGAGCGCGATTGCGTGATTGGGCAGGGGGCGCGGAGTTCGCGTCAGCACGCCGATCTGCGCTGCGGGCAAGGCGCGCGCGACCGCCTGCCCGATAGCCCCGAAGCCGATGAGAACAAGCCTCATCCCTCACGAGGGGGTGTGACGAGGCCGGTCTGAACGGCCGGGCGCTCCAGGAAACGCTCAAGGTAAGCGGCTGTGTTCGGGTGGGCGTCCCAGCCGACCAGGTCGCGCGCGCCGTAATACTCCAATCCGCGCAGCCATGGGCAGATGGCAATGTCGGCGATGGAATAGTCGCCTGCAATCCAATCCTTGCTGTCGAGTTGACCTTCGAGAACAGCAAGCAGGCGCTTTGCTTCGGTGATGTAGCGCTCGCGCGGCCGCGGATCTTCGACTTGGGAACCGGCAAACTTCACGAAAAAGCCCAGCTGTCCGAACATCGGGCCCAGCCCTCCCATCTGGAACATAAGCCACTGCGTTATGTGCGCTTTGTCAGATGCGGTTTGGCCGATCAGCTTGCCGGTCTTCTCGGCCAGATAGAGCAGGATCGCGCCGCTTTCAAAAAGCGCGAGTGGTTTGCCGTCCGGCCCGTCCGGATCTATGATTGCCGGGATCTTGTTGTTCGGGTTCAGAGACAGAAACTCAGGGCTTTTTACGTCGGCATCCGCAAGGGTCACTCGGTGCACTTCGTAGGGCAGCCCGATCTCTTCCAATGCGATGGAAACCTTCACGCCGTTGGGCGTTGGAAAGGAATACAACTGCAAGAGACTTGGATTTTTTGCTGGCCAGCGCGCGGTGATGGGGTGGTCGGACATGTCAAGCATGCGGTATCTCCTGTTCTTTGCCGCCAGAATAGCGGTCCTGACCGGCGCAAACAGGCCGATTTATGCACAGTCATTGCGCAGGCTGCGAACAGCGCGCAAGCGGGCTTTTCGTAGAGATCAAATTCTGTAGGGTCGGGGGCGAGTCTATTTGAGGGATCCCCCATGGAAACGATTTCAAACGACCTGAGCCAAATGGCCGGACCTTATTTACCGCTCCTGTGGAGCGCTGCGAAAGCCCTGATCGTTCTAGTCATAGGCTGGATCGTAGCCGGGCGGGTGGGAGCGATTACCCGCAACCGAATTAATCGCGCGCCGCACATCGATAAGACCATAGGAAATTTTGCGGCGAGCATGGTGAAATGGGTGATCCTGCTTATGGTGCTGGTCGCCGTGCTGGGGATATTCGGGATCGAGGCAACAAGCCTTGTCGCGGTATTCGGTGCTGCCACTTTGGCAATCGGTCTGGCTCTTCAAGGGACACTGGCCGATCTGGCCGCCGGGTTTATGCTGATCATTTTCCGTCCCTACAAGCTGGGCGATTTCATTGATGTTGGCGGAACCTCGGGAACGGTACAGGACCTCAACCTGTTCGTGACCGAACTGGTTACCCCAGATAACGTCCAGATCATTGTGCCCAACGGACAGGCCTGGGGCAGCATCATCACGAACTTTTCGGCGCATGATACGCGGCGGGTCGATCTGGTTTACGGTATCGATTACGGGGACGATGCTGAAAAAGCGAAATCCATCATTCTTCGGATTGCGGCCGAAGATGAGCGCACGCTGAGCGATCCCGAGCCTTGGGTGCGGGTGACCAATCTGGGCGACAGTTCGGTCGATCTGACCGCACGCATCTGGTGCAACGCGGCGGATTACTGGGAGCTGAAATTCGCCCTGACCCAGAAGGTCAAAGAAGCGTTTGATGCTGAAAACATCTCGATCCCCTATCCGCATTCGGTCGAGATCCAGAAAGCCGGCTGAAGGAAAAGGCGCCCCATTGGGCGCCTTTTTTTAGCTCAGGCCGCGAGGAGGTCGGTGTCTGTGACCGGCAGGCCCAACGCTTCACCAACCGCGCGATAGGTCAATTTGCCCGCATGTACATTAAGGCCTGCCCGCAGATGCGGATCGTCCGCAACGGCGTCCCGCCAGCCCTTGTCGGCAAGGTTGAGCATATAGGGCAGTGTGGCATTCGACAGCGCGAGTGTTGCCGTGCGCGCCACTGCACCTGGCATATTGGCTACGCAGTAATGCATGATGCCGTCAACTTCGTAGATCGGGTCCTGGTGCGTTGTTGCGCGGGAGGTTTCGAAGCAGCCGCCCTGATCGATGGCAACATCAACAATTGCGGCACCGGTCTTCATGTCAGAAAGCTGGGCACGGCTTACGAGCTTGGGCGCGGCAGCGCCTGGCACCAAGACTGCGCCAATGACCATGTCGGCGCGCGCAACTTCTTCGGCGGTATTTGCCCGACTTGCATAACGCGTGCTGAAAACGCCGCCGAACACTTCGTCCAGATGGCGGATGCGTGACAGTGACCGGTCAAGGACAGTTACACGCGCACCCATGCCCGCAGCGATGCGTGCAGCATGAGTTCCCACCACACCTCCGCCGATAACGGCAACTTCGGCGGGGCCCACGCCAGGGACGCCGCCCATCAGAACGCCGCGCCCGCCATTGGCCTTTTGCAGGGTCCATGCCCCCATCTGCGGGGCCAGCCGTCCAGCGACTTCGGACATTGGAGCAAGTAGCGGCAGTGAGCCATCCGGTGCGGTGACGGTCTCGTACGCAATTGCCGTAACGCCCGACGCAAGAAGATCGCGGGTCTGTTCTGGGTCCGGTGCAAGGTGGAGGTACGTGAACAGCAGCTGACCTTCGCGCAGCATAGCGCGCTCCACGGCCTGCGGCTCCTTGACCTTTATGATCATGTCGGCACGTGCGAAGATCTCTTGGGCGGTATCCACGATTTCGGCGCCTGCTGCAGCATAAACGGTGTCTTCAAATCCTGAGCCCGTGCCAGCGCCTTTTTGGACGATGACGCTGTGGCCATGCGCGATGGCCTCGGCGGCGGCGTTCGGGGTCAGACCGACGCGAAACTCTTGGGGTTTGATTTCGGTTGGGCAGCCAATCAGCATGTGAACCTCCCTGCTGAGGATGGGTTTTTTGATGCATCAAGCATGACAGAACCGAGATGAATTGCTTTGAAAACTTGCGCGTATTACAGTACATTCTCACAAGAATTTTGCGTGTTCAGTAAATTATTAAGGAAAACTTTGCGTGCAAACGAATCTAGACGAGACAGATTTGCGCTTGCTGGCTGCTTTGCAGCGGGAAGGACGCCTGTCAAATGCTGAGCTGTCAGAACGCGTGCACCTTTCGCCTTCAGCCTGCCACCGGCGTGTCGCGCGGATGGAGGAAGCCGGCGTGATCCGCGACTATGTTGCGTTGCTTGACCCGCGTGCCGTCAACCGAAAGACAACCGCATTTGTAGAGATCACCTTGAGTGGCCAGGCTGACGAGGTGCTGGCCGAGTTCGAGGCAGCGGTGGCGCGCATCCCGGATGTACTGGAGTGTCATCTGATGGCGGGTTCTGCTGACTACTTGTTGAAGGTTGTCGCAGCGGATACCGAGGACTTCGCCGCCATTCATCGCCGGTATCTTGCCAAGCTGCCCGGGGTGGCGCAAATCCAGTCCTCATTTGCGCTGAAGACTGTGTTCAAGACCACCGCACTGCCGGTCTAGATTACGCCGCGCAACACAAACGCACCCATCAGGACGGCGATTGCGGCAACCCATGAGGCCAACGCACGCCAGAAGATCATCAGCCAGTCTGCCTCCGTCAGCATGCGACTGGCCTGAACCACGCCGGCAGGCAGAGCAATCGCGGACAGCGCTCCTCCTGCCATGCCGAACAGAAAAGGCAAAGGAAGATCGCCAAGCGGGTGGTCCTCCATCAGATAGCGCGCGCTCAATAGCATGGACGCGCCGGCAGCGAAAAGCGGTACGAGTGAAGGCAAGCGAGGTGCGATAATCCCCATACCACCGATTGCCAGCGCAATTCCTGCCAGTCCAAGCGCGCTGACAGGAGGGGCGAGGGGGCCCAGCCCGAACCCAAGAACCGCGCAAATCGCGACCACAGGCCAGGCGGCCAGCATACCTTCCTCGCGCCAGATCGAGAGGAGTAATCCAGTCCCCACAAGCACAAGTGCGGTGGGCAGGGCGAGCCAAGGTTGCGCGACACCCTGAACAAAAAGCTCGTAACCCTGTTGCCCGGCTTGAAAGGCATGCGCCTTCGCCGGGTTGCCGTGGAAGGCTGCAGAGCAGACTGCTGCGGCTGCACCGACGTGCCGTCGGATCATGCGATCCCGGTCAGGAACGCAGCCCCGGCAAGCGCGATCAAACCGCCTGCGCCCCGGATTGCAAGATTGCCTTTTGGGAGTTTGTTCAGGGCGCCGAGCCCGATACCCACCATGTGCAGAAGCCCGGTCGAGATGACAAATCCAATCGCGTAGGCAAACGCATTTGCGGCATTTGGCAGTTCCGTACCATGCGCGTGTCCATGAAAGATCGCGAAGATCCCAACGATCACGGCAGCAATCCACAATGGCGCGCGCACCCAGAGCGCCACCATGAGACCCAGAACCAAGCCCGACGCGGCAATACCGGTTTCGACCGCAGGAATGGGAACGCCAAGTACACCCAATGCACCCCCAAAGGCCATCACCAGCGGAAAGGTAAGCGGCAAGACCCAAATGGCTGGCGCCCCGAGAATGGCGCCCCAAAGGCCGACGGCGACCATAGCCACAACGTGGTCCGGGCCAAGCACCGGGTGCTTGAGCCCAGAAAGGAATCCGCCTGAAAGTCCGGTTCCTTCATGGGCCAGCACCGGCATGGACGCGGCCAAGAGCACCAGCACGCTCAGTCTAATGATTTTCAACATTGCACTACCTGTTCTGAAATCAGTCAGGACCAGAGTAACCGAGTGAACGCGCCCGGCAAGTCATCTTGAGGACGCGCAGACCCAGTCTACCAGTGCAGCAAGAATTCTGCGAAATGGGGAACCGACCCGCGATAGTTGGAAAGACTGTCGGCACTGCTGCCAACACACCCAAAAAAAACAAACCCCCGGGCAGGGCCGCGGGGGTCGTCTTAAAAGAGCGGTGTAAGCCGCTCTTCAGCGTTGGGCGTTCTCAGAGAAGACCTTCGCGCTGAGCCTTTTTACGGGCGAGCTTGCGTGCACGGCGAATGGCTTCTGCCTTCTCGCGTGCTTTCTTCTCGGACGGTTTCTCGTAATGCTGCTTGAGCTTCATTTCCCGAAACACACCCTCGCGCTGCAGCTTCTTTTTCAAAGCGCGCAGTGCCTGATCGACATTGTTGTCGCGAACGCTGACCTGCATGTGGTTGTCACCACCTTCCTAAGTTAAAGTTGCTGAAAAGCAGGAGGTGGCCGTATAGCAGTGCCCCTCTACCTTGTCTAGTCGAACACGGATTTACTACGCGACGGAGGCACCCAGATGACCGAGACGCAACAAACCGCAGCTGATCCGAAAGATGCAATCCTCGATGCGGCCCTGATACATGTCGCCTTCGATGGCTGGTCGGAGACAGCGCTTGCCGCCGCCTGCGCAGACGCAGGTGTCGACCGATCTGTCGCGCGTTCGATCTTTCCGCGCGGACCAATCGACCTTGCCATCGCGTTCCACAAGCGCGGGGACGCCGCAATGATTGCAAAAATTCGGTCCGAGGATATGGGCGCTCTGCGTTTCCGGGACCGGGTCGCCGCCGCCGTGCGCTTTCGCCTTGAAGCGATCGAGGACAAAGAGGCCGTTCGCCGCGGTGCTACGCTTTTTGCGCTGCCAATGTATGCGCCGGAGGGTGCGAGACTGGTCTGGGGCACAGCGGACCTGATCTGGAGCACGCTCGGAGACACCTCGACCGACGGCAACTGGTACACCAAGCGCGCAACGCTGAGCGGTGTATATTCTTCAACAGTGCTCTACTGGCTGGGCGACAGTTCGGACGGGCACAGCGCGACCTGGGCTTTTCTCGACCGTCGCATTGACGATGTGATGAGAATCGAGGAACTCAAGGCATCGGTGAACAAAAACCCGCTGTTGCGAAATCTCTTCGCCGGGCCCAACTGGGTGCTGAGCAGGATGAAAGCGCCCAATCAGATGTCGCGTGCGGATCTTCCCGGTTCCTTCACGCCGAAATAGGAAGACCAGATGCCCCTGCCCGAGACCATGCGCGCTGTCGAGATTTCCCAGCCCGGCGGCCCCGTTGTTCTGCGCCCTTGCGATCGTCCGGTGCCGCAACCGCGTGCCGATCAGATTCTTGTCAAAGTGGCTTTTGCGGGTGTGAACCGACCTGATGCTCTTCAGCGGGCGGGCAATTATGCCCCGCCTCCGGGGGCGAGTGACCTGCCTGGACTCGAGGTCGCTGGCGAAGTGGTGGGCCTTGGCGTCAACGTTACGCGTTGGACACTCGGTGATCAGGTCTGCGCGCTGACCCCGGGCGGTGGCTACGCGGAATACGTGGTTTGCCATGCCGATCACGCCCTTGGTATTCCAGAGGGTGTGCCGCTCGATCAGGCGGCCTGTTTGCCCGAGAATCACTTCACCGTCTGGTCAAACATGGTCACCCGCGGTGGGTTGATCGGTGGTGAACGTTTTTTGGTGCACGGCGGCTCGTCCGGCATCGGCACCGTGGCGATCCAGCTTGCTGCGACACTGGGTGCCCGCGTCTTCGCGACAGCAGGCAGCGCAGAGAAGTGCGATGCTTGTGTCAGCCTAGGGGCCGAGCGGGCTATCAATTACCGACAAGAGGATTTTGTTGAGATCCTGCGCTCCGAGGGAGGGGCGCATTTGATCCTCGATATGGTCGGTGGCGATTATCTGCCGCGCAATATCAAAACGCTCACCGATGATGGCCGCCTTGTTCAGATCGCCTTCCTGCAGGGACCGAAAGTGGCGTTAAATTTTGCGCAGGTGATGGTCCGGCGGCTTACCATTACGGGGTCGACTCTGCGTCCACAGTCTGACCTGGCGAAGGCTGGTATTGCGGAAGAGTTGCGCAAAACTGTCTGGCCGCTGATCGCGGCTGGCAAGATCAAGGTGGTCATGGACAGCGAGTTCGCGCTGGAAGACGCGGCCTCGGCCCATGCACGCATGGAAAGCTCTGCGCATATCGGAAAGATCGTGCTGAAGGTCTAAACTACTCTGCGGCGATTTTCAGCGCTGGCGGGCCGGTTTCAGGTCGATCTCTGACCTCAACTTCTTTCACGCGGGGCCGCACAAGTGCGAACATCGCTGGTGTGAAGTAGAAACTGATCACTGCAGACAACAGTACACCCCCTGCGATCGCCATCGCGAAGGGAGGCCAGAACCCGCCTCCTCCGAGGATCAATGGCAGGAAGCCACCGAATGTGGTCAGCGTCGTCGAGATGATATGGCGCGAGCCATCCATGACCACATCTGCCATAGCATTTGTGTCGCCGCGCGAGGCCCCGGGCGATTTCTGAAGCGCTGTCAGAATGATAATTGCGGCATTGATCGACACCCCAATGGAACCGATGACACCAATGACTGCTGTGATGCCAAACGGATACTGGAAAATCGCCAGCGACAGGATGCTGAGCCCGGCCGAAAGAATTGCTACCATGAAGGTTACACCGGCCAAGCGGAATGAGCCAAAAGCCAGCACCACCGTGGCAACAGAAAGAGTCACTATCAGCCCGAGCGGCGCGAGCAGGTTGGTGATTGTGTCATTTCGCGCGTCGGCATCCCCGCCGACTTCAAGCGTGTAGCCGTCTTGCAGGGCAAAGCCAGACGCCGCAATCGCATCCTGCGCCGAAATCAGTGCCGACTCGGGTAGCGTGCCCGCTGTGATGAAGGCTTGTATCGTATTCACCCGAGATCCGTCGCGGCGGGCGATTGGGCTATCTGAGGGGACAAGCGTGATGTCTGCGAGCGCCGATAGCGGAAGCGCAGGCAGTGTCTGGCTTGTCCCATTTCCGGACCCAGCCGGAGGCACAATCAGCAATTGCGAAATACGTTCCGCATCTCCGCGCACACTGCCACCAAGTTCGACGCGGATCGGAAGTTGTTCCGACGCTTCGATCAGAGTTGCACCAGTGGCGCCGTCGAGACCTGCCTGCAGCTGGCGCGCGATATCGGTCAGGCTCAGTCCGGCCAAACGGGCCGCAGCTTCGTCGATATTCACTTCCAGTTTCGGAGCCCCGCCTTCCAGATTGGCGCGCACAGTTGTTATCTCAGGCACGGTCTGCAGAACAGCACGTAGGCGTTCGCCTTCCTCGCGCAGGGTGCGCAGGTCCGGGCCGACCACACGCAGCTCGATCGGAGCCTCCACGGGAGGGCCCTGGATCAGACCACGCACAAGGATCCGGGCTTCTGGATGGGCGGCGGTCAACTGAGTTTGAAGCGGGGCCAGGATACGGGCTGTGACGTCGGGAGACGTGGTCGTGACAAGAGCTTGCGCAAAGGATGGCTCGGAGCTGCGTGATCCCACAAGGTTGTAGTAAAAGGCGGGTGCGCTTTCGCCAAGCGTCCACGCAACGCGCGTCACCCCCTCGATCCCACGCAGTTCACTGTCCATAACCGCCACAAGGCGCTGCGTCTCATCGATTGCAGTGCCGCGGGCCATTTCAACTTCGACATGGAACTGGTTGCGGTCTACGGCCGGGAAGAACTGTGGCACAAGCGTCGGGAAGGTCACAAATCCCAAAACCGGCAGGACCAGAGCCAGGGCGATGGAGCGTACTGGGTTGGCTGCCGACCAGCGCAGCGTTGCGCGGAACCAGCGACCAAGCGCGCCGGAGCGAATGCCTGCACCACGCCCTGCGTCTGGCAGAAACCAGCCAGCCAAAGCCGGTGTTACCGTCAGGGCAATGATAAGCGACCACGTCAGCATCATCACAACAGCTACGGCGATCGACCCGACAAAGTCCCCTGCGGGACCGGGCAGCAGGATCATTGGCATGAAACTGAGCGCCGTGGTTACTGTAGACGCCAAAAGCGGCGCGGACAGCCGTTTGACTGCAGTGTCCACCGCCTCTAGTCTTGCGGCACCGGCCGCGAGCCGCTGTCGAATATCGTCGCTCATGACAATCGCGGCGTCGACGAGCAGTCCAAGCGCTACGATCAGACCGGTCACGCTCATCTGATGAAGTGGCAGACCGATAAAATTCATGGAAGCGAGAGTCGCAAGGCTGACAAGCGGCAAGACCGCACCGACAATAAGGGCCGCGCGCAACCCGAGTGTAACCAGAAGGACCGCAATCACCAGGCCAACCCCGATAGCCATGTTGGTGGCCACTTCGAGCAGCCTCTCCTGGGTATAGACCGACTGGTCAAATATCTGCTCGACCTGTAACTCTGACGGCAAAGTCGGGGCAAAATCAGCGACGGTTTCTTTGACCCAGCCCATCCAAACGTCGACCTGCAGTCCATTGCCAGCTTCGACGCCCAATAGGACTGCAGCCTTACCGTCGATCAGTGCGATGCTTGCTGCGGGATCGCGAGGCGCGCGCTGGACATCCGCAATATCCGCGAGCCTGGCAATTTGTCCGTCCGCGCCGCGAACGAGGACAATGTTTCGCAGCCGCTCCAGCTCCTCGATGTCGCCTGTAACGTCAAGAAGCAGATCCGCCTGGCCGTTCAGAAGACGTCCGGACTGGACCTTTGCATCTGCCGCACGAATTGCATTCGCAACGTCATCCGGTGTTAGTCCCAGCGCCGCGGTCCGGGCGGGATCGAGACGAACGCGGATCTCCTCCTGAGGGGTCCCAAAACTCTCAACACTGGCGGTGCCGGGTACGTTGCGTAAGTCTTCGGCCAATTGCTCGGCATACCGGGCAAGGATCGCAGGGGGCAGGGTTCCGCTTACCGGGCTGACTGCGAAAATTGCGCCAACGGCAGCGATGCCGTCACTGTCAAATTCCGGTGGCTGCACGCCGTCCGGAAAACTGCGCGCGACATCCGTCACACCGTCACGCGCTTCTGACCATATCTGCTCAATAATGTCGGGATCGGTTGTTTCGTTCAATTCGAGGCTGATGACCGAGACGCCGGTGGAAGATGTCGATGAAATAACATCAATTTCGGGACGCTCGCGCATTTCCTCCTCAAGCGGTTGCGTCACCAGAGCTTCCACGCGCGACGGTTCAGCACCGGGATACAGCGTCGTGATCGTCGCGTTGAGGTTTGTTATGGTCGGGTCTTCCTGCCGGCCCAGCGAAAGAAAGGCAGATGCCCCTGCCGAGATGATGACCAGCAAGATCAGGATCACAAGACGCGGGTTCTGAAAAGTCAGCGCGCGCATCTGTTCAGCCTCCGACAGCAAGTGTTGCGGTCTGGCCGGGACTCAACCGGTGCGTTCCGCCGGTTACCACATGCGCGTTCTCCGGGAAGGCGCCAGCGACATACGCATTGTCGAGCGCAACATGCTCCAGAGTAACGGCAACGCGCTGCAGCTCGGATACGTCGTCTGGCAAGACAAACACGGTCCAGAGTCCGTCTATTCCTTCGCTCAGCGCGCCCAGCGGGACCCACGCGCCTTGAACCGGAACCGTTCGTGTCAGCGTCACTTCAGCCAGAGTACCTGTGACTGGCGACACAGATGTCGGAAGCTCAATAAGTACACCCCTTGTCCGCGTTGCAGGATCCAGATCTGGGCGCAGCCGCGCGACGCGTCCGGTCACAACACCCGAAGGAAGCTCGACATCCACGGTGTCCCCAGTGCTGAAGCGGTTCGACAGATCCTCGGGCACACCGACCCGCATTTGTACCAGCGTATCCTGCAAAACCAGCAGGGTCTGGTTCGGCCCAAGGCGCGCGCCCTCGTCCACCAGTCGGGCGCGGACAATACCGCTATAGGGGGCCACTATCTCAGATTTCGCCAACGCAACATCAATCGCCGTAAGGGCCGCCTCGGCGCGAGCAATGTCGGCTTGGGCAACTGCCAAATTGAATGTGGCTTCATCGCGCCTCTGCGGCGAAGCAAACTCGCGGGCTGCAAGCTCGGATTGGCGATCGGCAGTGAGTTGAGCAATATCGCGGCGGGCTATCGCCGCCTCGATCGCCGCCTGTTGTGCGGTACGATCTGCCTGAAGTGCGCGCACATCGAGGCGTGCAAGGGTTTGTCCTTCCTCTACCTCGTCTCCTTCATCCACCAGGATTTCTGCAAGCGTTCCGCCCAGCTCGAAGCCAAGATCAGTATTCCGTGCCGGCTCGATGGGGCCGGTGAACTTAGACGACACTTCGTAAGCCGCCTGCAGCTCTAAGGGGGAGGCAGCGACAGGCGTCGCGGGGCGTTCCGGCGCGGTGGAAGTGTCTGCTGCGCGTGCCGCAATCATGTCAGCGCCAACGGTTACAAGGCCGAAAGAGAGCGCGATGGCCAGGCCCGTACCTGTCAGGATTGCGGTCCTGCGAAGAATACGGCGGAACAGTCCTGGTTCAGCGGAGTGTTTCTCGGTCATGTCCTATGCTCCCATGTGCGTGGTTCGTCGCTGACGCTTGCACGTGAAGTTAGAGTCGCTTACATTACACGTAACTAGGGGGCATGTGTTAGAAAGTCTAACATTTATTTTTTGCGTCATTACACACTCACGTGTGAACGCATGAACATGCCGAAAAATGAGGCAGTGGGCGATGGCAGAACAAACAAAAGTGCGCGCAAAAGACGCGTATCATCATGGCGATCTGCGCCAGCAACTCCTGAACGCGACCCGACAACTTGTCGAAGAAAAGGGTCCCGATGGATTTTCGGTTTCTGAGGCGTGCCGCCGTGCAGGTGTTTCCACAGCCGCGCCTTACCGCCACTTTGCGGACAAGACTGATATGATTGCCGCGCTGATCGTCGAATGTATGGAAGAGATGACCGCGCGGCTGATCGCGGCTGGCTCTGCTTATCCTTTTGGTACAAAGGACGCGATCGCCGCGGGCGGCATAGAATATGTCCATTTTGCCGAGACAAATCCCGCAATGTTCCGCCTTATGTTTTCCGAAAACTATGGACGATCGGAAATCGAAGATGCCGGGCACAGCTGCTACAACTCTCTGCTGGTGCAAGTAGCGGCATATCTCGGCAAAGATGAGGTCGACGAGGAAGTCTTGCGCGAGTCCTTTCCGCTCTGGACCTTTGTTCACGGCACCTCTTTCCTGTGGATCGATGGCAAAGCAGATTTCGCCAAAACACAGCAATCTGTCGCGGAATTGGTCTCGGAAGCAACGCGGCGCCTGCTGCCAACCCGCCCGGACACATAAAAAACGCGCCTTGCCGGCGCGTTAATTAGAGGCAGAGCCGTGCTCGCGGTCAGATCCGCAGGAACGGTTGTGCGATCTTTGGCAGGAACTTGCGGAATTTGAGTGGCGCGTCAGTGGCGGCCAGACAAATGCAAGCGGGACCCTCTTCCGCCACCGGTGTATGCTCTACATTCGGGTCAGCGATCTCAATATCGCCCGGACCAAAGCGATCAAATTCGTCGCGGAATGCACCTTGCAGAACAAGCGTAAGTTCGGTTCCGTGATGTCCATGATCCGGCACCTCTACTCCTGCGGGGATGTAAAGAAGTCGGACCGAGGCGTCCTTGGACGTTGGCAAAATCGCCTGTTTCACTCCAAAGCCCACTGGCCGCCAGTTCACGGCATCAATGCCACCTTCCACATAATCCAGCAGTGGGTCAGGCAACACGACATCCTTTGGCGTGGAGGCTGCGGGCTTGTTAAAGGAAATGGGACCTTTCGGCGGCAGTTTCTGAATATCAGCCAGACACTTGGCCAAGGCATCAGGTGCCAACGCGGCCTCACCGGCGTCTTCCAGGACGGCGCCGCCTACGGCGTCATGGGCTTCCAGCGCCGCGCGGCACTCATCACACATCGAAATGTGAGTTGCCACAACAAGGCTGAACGCCTCCGGCAGAACACCCGCCGAATACGCCATAATCAACTCGTCTGATAAATGATGCTTAATCTGCGTCATACTACTCTTTATCTGCGTCCATTTCTCGTCTTAACCGCTCAAGGCCTAACCTAATCCGCGACTTTATTGTGCCAAGGGGCAACCCCGTCTCCGCGGCGATTTCGGAATGGGAGAGGTCTCCAAAATAGCAACGTTCAATTAGTATACGCTGTTTGTCGGGCAACTGGATCAATGCAGATTGCATTTTTTTTCTTTCTTGCTCCAGTGCAATCACATCGTCTGCGTCCGGTTCCGGTTCCGGTCCCCAGGGCAGATCCTCCGGTTCCGGGCGCCGTTCCTTGCGCAACAGGTCAATTTTTCGGTTTCTGGCGATGGTGAATATCCAGGTCGCCACGGTTGCGCGAGACGGGTCGAAAAGGTGCGATTTGCGCCAGACCGTTGTCAAAACCTCCTGTGCGCAATCCTCCGCGAGGGTCTCGTTGGCTCCTGATTTCAGAAGAAATGCTTTTACCCGAGGCGCGAAATGAGCAAACAACGCCGCAAATGCCTGCGTGTCCTCGTGGTCGCGAATGGCGACCATCAGTGCAGCCCAATCCTCATCGATGGACTGGTCTGCACGCGGTTTCGTGGCGATAGACACCGTTAAATGGGCTCCGTCGGGTATTGGGGCGCCCCGATCATACTCTGTTCACTGGACGGCATGCACGTCAAATCTATGTGCATTTCACGAAAAACGATACCGACTGACAGAAAAAGGGCATTGCGCTGATCCAGATCTGTTGTCAGCGCGTATGTCAAACAAAGTATACACTTGAGGATCGAGAGTTCATGCCATTCGAGAAGATGAGGGGCGCACCGCGTCGTATTGCGGTAATCGGCGGTGGCATATCCGGGATGGGAGCTGCGTATTTCCTGTCCAAGGACCACAATGTTGTGCTGTTCGAAGGCGAAGGCCGCTTTGGTGGCCATGCCCGGACCGTTCTGGCCGGAAAATTCGGGGATCAACCTGTCGACACCGGCTTCATTGTCTTCAACTATTCGAACTACCCGCATCTGACGCAGCTTTTTGATGAGCTTGATGTACCGGTTACGAAGTCGAATATGAGCTTCGCCGCGTCAATTGATGGCGGGCGGCTGGAGTACGGACTTCGCACGTTGCGCACGCTTTTCGTTCAGAAAAGCAATGTGTTGCGTCCGTCATATCTGGGCATGGTCCGTGATATTCTGAAATTCAACAAGCACGCGCTGGAGGCAGCGGACGAGCCCGATCTTACGATTGGCCAGTTGTTGAAACGTCTGGGCACGGGAGACTGGTTCCGTGACTATTATATTCTTCCGTTTTCAGGCGCGATTTGGTCGACGCCTACAAAAAAGATCCTCGATTTTCCGGCGCAGACCCTTGTGCAGTTCTTCAGGAACCATGCCTTGTTGTCGTCCAAAGGTCACCACCAGTGGTATACCGTTGACGGTGGGTCTATCGAATATGTCAAACGGCTGACCGCTCGACTGGATACATCGGGCGTTGAGTTGCGCAGTGCAGCGCGGGTGAAGGGTGTTCAACGGGTCGCAAACGGCGTGCTCGTGCGCGTCGAAGGGGGCGAATGGGAGGCGTTTGATGATGTCGTTTTCGCGACCCACTCAGACACCACATTGTCTCTGCTAGCCGACAGTTCTGAAGCCGAAAGACTGGCACTGGGCGCGATCAAGTATCAACCAAACGAAGTGGTTCTGCATGCGGACGAAAACCTTATGCCGAAACGTAAAATCTGCTGGTCTTCGTGGAACTACTGTGAAGCAGCCGGTGGCGCCCGTGACAGGATTGACCTCACATACTGGATGAATTCGCTACAACCCATCCCGAAGGACGACCCGCTATTTGTGACGCTGAACTCGACCCGCCGGATACGTGAAGAACTGATCTATGATACCGTAACCTTTAGTCACCCGGTCTACGATCTGGCGGCTCAGAACGGGCGGGCTGCGATCACATCAATGCAAGGGATGCGCAATACGTGGTTCTGTGGCGCCTGGATGAAAAACGGCTTTCATGAAGATGGGTTCGCAAGTGCGCTGGAGGTGGCCGATGGGATCGCCGCGCGCGATGTTCCTGTGAAGGTTGCCGCCGCGTGAGTGTTCTCGACCATATCGAAGGCCAGACCTTCCATGGTCGACGTGGTAGCGTGGAAAACGCGTTCCGGTACTCGATCGACTACGTCATGGTCGACCCCGAAGCCGAGCTATCGAGACCCGCTTTGTTCGGACGGAACCGAAGGAACCTTGCGGCGCTCTATGATATCGATCATGGCGGCCCGCCCGGAAGTGGCAGGGGTGTCGATTGGGTACGCGATGTCCTGAACAAAAACCGCCTGCATGTTGCTGACGGCCAGATTCTTCTGCTTGCGCAGCCAAGGATGCTTGGGCACGTCTTTAACCCCGTGTCCTTCTGGCTCTGCCACGACATGGAAGGCGCGCTGCGGGTCGTGATCGCTGAAGTTACAAACACATTTGGGGATCGTCATTCTTATCTTTGCTACAACGACGACCAGCGTCCGATAACCCAACTGGACACTTTGGAAGCCAAGAAAATCTTCCACGTCTCTCCCTTTCAGCCAATCCATGGGGACTATACGTTCCGCTTCGATTTTCGGGCCGATCGCGTGGGTGTTTGGATCGACTACCAGACAGGCAACGAAGGGGTATTCGCGACACTGACCGGGTTGCGCCAGCCACTGACCTCCTGGCGAATTCTGCGTGCGTGTTTTCGTCGACCCTTCGGGTCACGTCGGGTGCTTGGCCTGATACACTGGCAGGCTCTGAAGCTCTGGGCGAAGGGCGCGATCTATCGGGCGCGCCCGGAGCCCCCTTCAGAGGAAGTGACGCGGTGAGCCTCGCGCCAACCTCCGCGGCCCCTGTCGCCGGTGTGCGCCTGCCAGGGTTTGCGGTCTTTGCGGCGATGATCTCGGCTGCAGGGCTTCCGATTTATATTCACGCCCCAAAATTCTATGTGGACGAGTTCGGTGTGAGCCTCGCCGCGCTGGGCGGTGTGCTGTTTGTTTTGCGGCTCCTTGATTTCATTCAGGACCCGGCTCTCGGCTGGTTATCCGAGAAGACCCGGCACATTCGCGCAAGTATGGTCTCGGGTGCGGTTGCACTGCTCGCTATTGCAATGTTTGGGTTGTTTGCGGTTACGCCACCAATTGCGCCGATGTGGTGGTTTGCAGGCATGCTGACTGTGCTGTTTTCGGCATTCAGTTTTCTGACGATCAGCTTTTATGCCCAGGGCGTGGCAACAGCAGAGGGCCTTGAAGGGCAGGGCCATTTGCGCCTTGCAAGCTGGCGAGAGACAGGCGCGCTCTTGGGAGTTTGTGCAGCCGCTGTCGCGCCAACACTTTTGATGGGAACCGACGCACCCTTTCTTGGTTTCTCGCTTGGTTTTTGTCTGCTCTGTCTTGTTGCGCTAGTCCTGATGCGCGACCAGTGGGGCGCTGCAGCCGCGCCGGGCGAAGTTGGATTTGGCGTAGTTCTTCGTGACCCTCAAGCGAGACGTCTGCTTCTTTTGGCGTTGGTGAATGCAACACCGGTGGCCGTAAGTTCGACTCTCTTTCTCTTTTTTGTCGAAAGCCGTCTGCAAGCGCCAGGTATGGAAGGACCTCTTTTGTTGTTGTTCTTTCTTGCGGCAGCCGCGGCCGCTCCGATGTGGAGCCGGATGGCCAGGCGCATCGGCGCCAAGCGCGCGCTGCTTATGGCAATGGTCCTGGCGATACTTGCATTTGGGGGCGCAGCAACTCTCGGATCCGGTGATACTCTCTGGTTTGCGCTGGTTTGCGTCGGCTCTGGGGCTGCTATGGGCGCAGACCTTACGCTCTTGCCTGCCATGTTTGCCCGGCGCATGGCGAAAATAGCGCCGACGGCAGGGCAAGCCTTCGGATTGTGGTCTCTTGTGACCAAATTCACACTGGCTTTTGCCGCAGTCGCGCTACTTCCCCTGCTAGAGGCGCGTGGTTTTGAGACCGGCACAACCAACCCGCCCGATGCGTTGGCGCTGCTTACAGTGCTCTACGCGATAGTTCCCTGTGCCCTGAAACTTGTTGCGATCGGCTTGCTGGCCGCAACGCGAATTGAGGAAGAAGAATGATGGAATACATTCTGTTGGTTTTCGTCGGCCTTCTGCTGGCGCTCGGTATTTTTGCCTTCGTTCAGAAGAAACTGAGTTTTCTGGCCCAGACACCAGATGACTACGCCGATAAGGGCCCCGACTTTGACATCCGCAAGCACCTGAATGGACCGATCCAGTGCGAAGGCGTGATTTATGGTCCAACTGGCCGTGTCACGTCGCGCTTTGTGGCGGATTTCGACGCACAGTGGGACGGTAATGTCGGCAAAATGACTGAGAATTTTCGCTACGACAGCGGTGCGACACAGGCACGCGAATGGCATCTGTCGATTGGCAATGACGGCAAAATTCGAGCGGAGGCGCCGGATCTGATTGGCGCTGGTGAGGGCTGGCAGAAGGGCTCTGGCGTGAAGCTTAACTATCGCATCAAACTACCTGACAGTGCGGGCGGCCATGTTTTGGATACGACGGACTGGATGTACCTGGTTGAAAATGGGGCGATCATCAACCGCAGCCAATTTCGCAAGTTCGGGATCAAGGTGGCAGAACTGGTGGCTACCATGCGTCCAAAAGCTGTTACCCCTGCGGAATAAACCGGCCCGAGCCCGAACTCTAGAAGGACCTCTACGTGCGAGACTTAACTGCTAAGCGCTACTGGTTGGTTGGCGCATCCGAAGGGCTGGGCCGGGCTCTGGCCTTTCATCTGAGCCGGATGGGTGTTGAGGTGATCGTCTCTGCGCGCAATTCCGACAGGCTCGCGGAGCTTGTCGCGGAACTGCCCGGCAAGGCGTCTTTTGTGCCGGTCGACATCTCTGACATGGCATCTGTAGAAGCTGCAGCGTCCGAGATTGGTGATATCGACGGCATGGTTTTCCTTGCGGGTGTCTATTGGCCTTTATCCGCCAAAAACTGGGACGCGCAGAAGGTGGAGGCGATGTGTGACATCAACTTCACCGGCGCGGCGCGGTGCGTCGGGGCCGTCTTGCCAAAAATGCTGGAGCGGGAGTCGGGACATATTGTTCTTACTGGTTCTTTGTCAGGATTTCGCGGATTGCCCGGTGCGACCGGATATGGCGCCTCCAAGGCAGGTGTAATGTATCTGGCCGAGGGTATGTATGCTGATCTGCGCAACACAGGCGTGGACGTTCAAGTGATCAATCCGGGCTTCATAAAGACCCGTCTGACAGACAAGAACGACTTCAAAATGCCCTTCATTATGGAGCCAGATGCGGCCGCGCAGGAAATGGTGGAGCATATGATGACCGATAATTTTAAACGGAGCTTCCCGTCCCTTTTCGGGTCAATGTTCCGGATATCCCAGTTTCTGCCGGATTGGCTGTACTATCGCATTTTCGCCTGACGCGACCCGCGTCGAAGCGCCCCTTGCAACCGGTCGCGGCATTGAGGAAGCTGAGATTGTGGTGAAGTAGGAGGCCAGCATGCTCGATATCAGCAATGGAAAAATTGCACGGGTCATCCTGTTGGCGCGGGAAGGCAAAATGGCCAAGGCGCAGCTTGAGGCTTACATCGCGGATCTGAACGAGGATGAACAGGCGAGCCTCGTGGCCGTTATGTGGGTTGGCCGCGACGATTTCGATGCGTCCGAACTGGTTGAGGCCAAAAGAACTGCAATGGAAGAGGCAACAGTTCCAACGGAAAAATACCTGATGAAAGAGCCGCTTCTTGCCGACTATCTTGAAAGTGGTCTCGATGCATTGGGTGTTGATGTTTCAGAGGCCGAGGATGACGTGATCTCCCGCCATCATTGATCTGATTTTATTTGAACGCGCGTTCAAAAAAAATATTTGACCTCCCTTACTCTTGCTGCACAGTATAAATTAACCCGCAAGATAGCGGGCATTCCGGTCCAAAAACCGGTCAGGGAGGATAATGCAAATGGGTACCGCAGCGGCCGACGGTCAGCTGGATACGTTTCCGCGTCTGTTGGCCAGAAACGCTGAAAAATTCGGAAACAAACCAGCTTATCGCGAGAAGGAATTCGGGATCTGGCAGAGCTGGACCTGGGCCGAAGCGCGGGACGAGATCGAAGCGCTGGCATACGGTCTGCTGGATATGGGTCTGAATGAAGGCGACCACGTTGCTCTCGTGGGGCGCAACAGACCGCACATGTATTGGTCAATGGTTGCTGCGCAGATGTGCGGTGCGGTACCCGTGCCGATCTATCAGGATAGCGTCGGCGAAGAGATCGCATACGTGCTCGATCACTGCGGAGCGCGCTTTGTAATTGCGCAGGACCAGGAGCAGGTCGACAAGGTCATTGAGGTTAAGGATCGTCTGCCAACGCTGGAGGAAGTGATCTATCTCGATAAACGTGGAATGCGAAAGTACGATCACACGCATCTGCGCCTCTTCGATTTTGTTCAGGATGAAGGCCGCGCAACCCGCGACAAAGGCGAGCGAGAGATGGCAGCGCGCCTCGCCAAACAGGACGGCAATACGACCTGCGTGATGCTGTATACATCTGGCACGACCGGACGCCCCAAAGGGGTGGTGCTGTCCAACGACAACATCATTATCACATCGAAAAACTCAGCCGAGTTCGACCATCTGGTGCCCGGCGATGATATTTTGGCCTACCTTCCGATGGCCTGGGTCGGTGATTTCATTTTCTCTGTTGGTCAGGCGTACTGGACCGGGTTCTGTGTGAACTGTCCCGAAAGCGCAGACACGATGATGACCGATTTGCGTGAAATCGGGCCAAGTTACTATTTTGCTCCGCCGCGTATTTTCGAAACGCAGCTCACGACCGTGATGATCCGGATGGAAGACGCGGGCAATCTCAAGAGATGGCTGTTTGAGCGCTTCATGGCGCACGCCAAGGTAGTCGGCCCTAAACTTCTGGATGGAGAGCGAGTAGGCGCGCTTGAAAAGCTGAAGTACAGCCTTGGCAACTTGCTGGTCTATGGCCCGCTGAAAAACACATTGGGTCTGAGCAGGATTCGTGTGGGCTATACGGCTGGCGAAGCAATTGGGCCGGAGATTTTCGATTTCTATCGGTCTTTGGGCATAAATCTGAAGCAGCTTTACGGTCAGACAGAAGCTTCGGTGTTCATCACCCAGCAGAAAGACCACGAAGTGCGCGCTGACACCGTGGGAACGCCAACCCCGGGCGTGGAGTTGCGGATCGACGACAGTGGCGAGGTCTTCTATCGCTCACCGGGCGTTTTCGTGAAGTACTTCAAAAACGAGGAAAGCACAGCCTCCACCAAAGATGCCGAAGGCTGGGTGGCGACAGGCGACGCCGGTTTTATCGAGCCTGATACTGGTCATTTGCGCATCATCGATCGCGCCAAGGATGTGGGAAAGATGGCGTCTGGTGCGCTGTTCGCGCCGAAATACGTTGAGAATAAACTCAAGTTCTATCCGAACATCCTGGAGGCTGTTGTTTTCGGTGCCGGGCGCGACACATGCACTGCTTTTATCAATATTGATCTCACGGCCGTGGGCAACTGGGCGGAGCGGAACAACATCGCATATGCCTCCTATCAGGAGCTTGCCGGGCATCCCCAGGTGCTTGACATGATCCAGAGCCACATAGCGGAGACCAACGAAAGCGTGGCGCGGGACGAAATGCTGTCGGGCTGCCAGATTCACCGGTTTCTCGTCCTCCACAAAGAGCTTGATGCCGACGACGGCGAGCTTACTCGGACCCGCAAAGTGCGCCGGAGGATCATTGAAGAGAAATTCGCCGACCTGATTAATGCGCTCTATGACGGGTCCGAAAGTGTCTCCACAGAGACTGAGGTGACCTATGAGGATGGGCGCAAGGGCTCGATCAAGGCCACGCTCGAAATTCGAAACGTAACTACCGTCGAAGCGCGCGCGCCGCAGGCGGTAGCAGCGGAATAGGGGGCGCATATGCTGGACCAACCAGCCGAAGGATACGTCACTGAAGATGGCCGCAAGATCGGTGGCGTCCTGATGGAGATGAAGAATATCACCCTTCGATTTGGCGGGGTGACCGCGATAAAAGATATCTCCTTCGATATCCGCGAAGGAGAAATCCGCGCAATCATCGGGCCGAACGGGGCGGGCAAGTCCTCGATGCTGAACGTCATCTCGGGCTTTTATGTGCCTCAGGAGGGGGAAGTCTGGTTCAAGGGCGCCAAGCGGGCGCAGATGAAGCCTTACCAGGTGGCCCGGCAGGGCATTGCGCGGACCTTCCAGAATATTGCTCTGTTTGAAGGCATGAGTGTGCTCGACAACATCATGACGGGCCGCCTGACCCATATGAAGGCGAACGTCATAGATCAGGCTGTCTGGTGGGGGCGCGCGCAGGTCGAAGAGACCGAAAATCGCGAGAAAGTTGAGAAAATTATCGACTTTCTCGAAATCCAGAACATCCGGAAAACCCCTGTCGGGCGGCTGCCCTACGGATTGAAGAAACGGGTGGAACTGGCGCGCGCTTTAGCGGCGGAGCCGATGCTCTTGTTGCTCGATGAACCCATGGCCGGGATGAACGTTGAGGAGAAAGAGGATATGTCGCGCTTCATCCTCGACGTGAATGATGAGTTTGGCACAACCATTGCCCTGATCGAGCATGATATGGGCGTGGTCATGGACCTGTCCGACCGGGTGGTCGTTATGGATTACGGTAAGAAGATAGGCGATGGCACACCGGGCGAAGTGCGTGCCAATCAGGACGTGATCGACGCGTATCTGGGAGTGTCACATGACTGAGATGCACCCGGTTTTGAACAAAAGGCGGCACCTTTTCCCGGCGAGTTGCTCAAACCTTGGCAATCCAGCCCGGCAGTGGAGGACGGCACATGCCTGATCAATTGCTTTTCGCGATGGAGGTCACGCTCAACGGCTTGATGGCGGGTGTGATGTATGCCCTTGTCGCGCTTGGCTTTGTGCTGATCTTCAAAGCTTCGGGAATTTTTAACTACGCCCAGGGGGTCATGGCTCTGTTCGCGGCGATGACGCTGGTCGGTATCCAGAAAGGGCAGGTGCCCTTTGCGCATCTGATCAATGCTGTTTTTGGCACCAACATTCACTACTTCGGATGGGAGTTGCCGGCGATCCTGGCAATCTTGCTCACTGTGATTGTGATGATCGGGTTCGCCTGGCTTGTGAACAAGCTGGTACTCCGACATCTCGTCAATCAGGAGCCGATCATCCTTTTCATGGCAACGATCGGGCTTGCATATTTCCTTGAGGGTGTCGCCGATCTGATGTGGGGCGCTGAGATAAAAAAGCTCGATGTCGGGCTGCCGCAGGGTCTGAATGCGACCATCGACGAAGTGACCTTCAACCTTTTCGGTTACGGCTTCTTTATCGACAATCTCGACATCGCCGCGACGGTCATTGCTGCCGTTCTGGTGACTGGCCTTGTGATCTTTTCCCAGTATACCAAGCAGGGCCGCGCTTTACGCGCCGTTGCCGATGACCATCAGGCAGCCCTTTCGGTGGGTATCAGCCTGAACTTCATCTGGGTTCTCGTTTGGGCCATTGCCGGGTTCGTGGCGCTTGTGGCGGGGATCATGTGGGGCGCAAAATCCGGAGTGCAGTTTTCGCTTTCGCTGATTGCGCTCAAGGCACTGCCGGTGCTGATGCTGGGGGGATTTACCTCGATCCCTGGCGCCATTGTCGGTGGTTTGATCATCGGCATGGGTGAACAGCTTTTCGAGTTCCTTATCGGGCAGCCCTTCTTGGGGGGCGCAACTCAAAACTGGTTCGCCTATGTGCTTGCACTGGTGTTCCTCGTCTTCCGGCCGCAAGGCCTGTTTGGCGAAAGAATTATCGAGAGGGTGTAGCGGGCCAATGCGTCAGCTGAAGAGATCGCAAACCCATTCCCAGAGCCAGATGAACGGCAAGGCGATAATGCACAGAACCATCACCGGGATGGCGACAACCAGTGGCACGAACATGTACGCCGCGACTGCGATCATGGCCAGAACGATAATCGTGAACATCAGGTTAGAGAACACGCCCGCAAAGAGTATGTTTCGCTCCGCCGACTCTGAGGCTGCGGGTGAAATTGGCGTGCTGAAACTCTCGCGCGATGCACGGCGCAAAAGAGCATCTTTGGCGAGCGCAACGTCCTCCTCGGACAATGTGCCTGCGGCACGACGGGCTTCGAGGTCTTCTAATTCCTGGGCAAGCGTGGTCATAGCAAACTCCGGTCTCGACACGCAGAGGATGCGGGTGCAGTTGGGCAAGACACGCGCAGGGATGTGGCGATTTTCGGGCAGCGTCAGCAAGACCGAAATGCCGCGCCGCAGCGTGAATTCTCTGCTAATGCGTTGCTGCGGCGCATATATTCGACAATCAAGATACCTGTTGACGCAATGCGATTCCGCTGGTCTTAGTGCTTGGCACGTTGCAGTTGCTGCACCTGTCAACGCCCGAAAGGAGTGGAACGCGCATGAAGAAGTTCTGGGCAATCGCCTGTGTGATAGCCTTCACGGCCTTCTGGACTTTTGGGTTCATTGCACTGTCCGGAGCATTTGGGGACCGGCCATTCGACTGGGCGAGCGCGGTCTTCTGTGTCTTCGGTCTGGCAATCGGTATTTATGCTCGTCTTCGGGTCAATGCACTGACGCGCGAAATGAAAAAAGGGCTGCATGTGCGGCCATCGGAACCTGTGGATGCGACCTGGGAGGAAGCGCGCGGCTGAACGGCTTGCGCGCTGGTCGCTGTATTGCGATGCCACAGACGAAAGGGCGTGCGAGGGTCGACCTTCGTGCGCCCTTTTTGTCTTTGGCTGCCTGAAGGGAGAGGACCGAGATGTTTTACCGCGAAGCCGGTGACTTCAAGACAAGCTATGTGGCTGACAGCCAGACCTTTCCCATCAAGTTCGATCGGGTGCGCTACTGGATTGTGCTGGCTCTGGCAGTTTTCCTTGTCCCTTTTGTCATCAATGACTACTGGGCCAACGCGGTCATGGTGCCGTTTCTGATCTGGTCAATCGCCGCGATCGGTCTGAACATCCTCACCGGATATTGTGGACAGGTCAGCCTGGGTACAGGCGGCTTTATGGCGGTCGGCGCCTATGCTTGCTACAAGATAATGACAGCCTATCCGGACCTGAACATTGCATTTTGCGTGATTTTTGGCGGGCTTGTGACTGCAGCGGTCGGGGTTTTGTTTGGCCTGCCGAGCTTGCGGATCAAGGGCTTCTATCTTGCGGTTGCGACGCTTGCAGCGCAGTTCTTTCTGGTTTGGCTCTTCAACAAGGTTCCCTGGTTCTACAACTATTCGGCCTCGGGTCAGATCAATGCGCCGGAAAGAACCCTGTTTGGCTACGCAATAACCGGGCCGAATGCCGAAGCAGCGCCAAAGTATCTGTTCTGTCTTGCCTTCGTTGTTGTGCTTGGCTGGATGGCACGCAATTTGACACGAGGCACCATCGGGCGGACCTGGATGGCAATTCGTGATATGGACATTGCAGCAGAGATCATTGGCGTGAACCCGCTACGGGCAAAGCTGAGCGCCTTCGCTGTAAGTTCTTTTTTTGTCGGCGTTGCGGGCGCATTGTTCTTTGCGGTTTATCTGGGCGCCGTCGAGGTGACAGAAGCATTCGGGATAAATCAGTCTTTCCTTGTGCTCTTCATGATAATCATCGGCGGGCTTGGTTCGATCTTCGGCTCGCTCGCGGGCGCGGCGTTTATCGTGCTTTTGCCGGTCCTTTTGAAAAACGTGATGGTGGGCGGCCTTGGCTGGGACACCGCAATTGCAGCTCATTTCGAGTTCGTTATTCTGGGCGGACTGATTGTTTTCTTCCTGATCGTTGAACCCCACGGGCTTGCACGGCTTTGGGATTTGGCGAAGGAGAAATTGCGGCTTTGGCCGTTCCCGCACTAGCGGGTCAAAACGACGGAGCGGGGGAGCTTCGAAACACTAGGAACTGCGTACCAATGGGAGGACACGCAATGAAACTGAAACTGACCAGCATGGCCGTTGCCGCGACGATGATCGCAGCGCCTGTCATGGCAGATCTTGTCTATCCATCTCTGTCTTACCGGACGGGTCCTTACGCAGCGGGTGGTATCCCGTTCGCGGATGGATACGCCGATTACTTCACGCTTCTCAACGAGCGCGATGGTGGAATCGGGGGGGTAATGACCCGCGTGCTGGAGTGTGAAACCGGCTATAACACGCAAAAGGGCGTGGAGTGCTACGAAGCGACGAAAGGTGAAGGCAGTCTTGTCTATCAGCCGCTTTCGACCGGTATCACTTATCAGCTCATTCCGAAAGCGACCGCAGACGGCATTCCGCTTCATACGATGGGCTATGGTCGAACCTCGGCAGCCAACGGCACGATCTTCAGCCATGTCTTCAACTATCCGGCCAACTACTGGGATGGGGCATCGGTGATCGTGAACCACCTGATGTCCAAGGAAGGTGGGCTTGACGGAAAGAAAGTTGCTCTTCTTTATCACAACTCTGCCTACGGCAAGGAGCCGATCCGCACCCTTGAAGAGCTCAGCAAGATCCATAATTTCGAGTTTTCAACGATTGCCGTGGACCATCCGGGTCAGGAACAGAAGGCCCAGTGGCTCCAGATACGCCGGGAGCGTCCCGACTATGTGGTAATGTGGGGCTGGGGCGTGATGAACCAGGTCGCTGTACAAGAAGCTGCAAACATTCGTTTCCCGATGGAAAATTTCATCGGCAACTGGTGGGCAGGTTCGGAAAATGATGTGATCCCCGCCGGCATGGCGGCAGACGGCTACAAGTCGCTGAACATGCACAATGTGGGCTCCGATTTCCCGATCTATGCCGATCTGCAGAAATATGTCATCGATGCCGGCAAATCTGCGGGCGCTGGCGATCAGGTCGGAACGGTGCTGTACAACCGCGGTCTTTATGCCGCGATGCTGGCGGCGGAAGCCACACTGAAGGCGCAGGAAATCCACGGCGAGATGGATATCACGCCAGCGATGATGCGCGACGGTATGGAAGCGCTGGAAATCACCGAAGCGCGGATGACAGAGCTGGGCATGCCGAACTTCGGACCGGCCTTCTCGGTCAGCTGCGAGGATCACGGCGGCGCAGGATCCGCCAAGGTCCAGCAGTGGGATGCCTCTGCAAAGACCTGGAATGTCGTGACTGACTGGATTGGTTCGGATGATGCGGTGATCGAGCCGCTTGTTATGGCCGACAGCGAAGCCTTCGCAGCCGAAAACAACATTTCCACGCGCTGCAACTGACCGAAACTGTCTGGCCCGGTTTGACCCGGGCCAGACGCAGACTTGGGGGAGCGTTATGTTGGACTCCGGCGGCACCGAAGAGACCCTTCTTGAGGTCAACAACATCGAGGTGATCTACAACCATGTCATCCTTGTTCTGAAGGGTGTCAGCCTGAGTGTGCCCAAAGGTGGGATAACGGCGCTTTTGGGAGGCAACGGCGCTGGCAAGACCACGACCCTCAAAGCAATTTCAAACTTGCTGAGGTCCGAGCGCGGAGAGGTTACCAAAGGGTCGGTGAACTACCGGGGCGAGCGTGTGCAGGACCTCAGCCCGTCTGACCTGGTAAAACGCGGTGTGATTCAGGTGATGGAAGGACGTCACTGCTTCGAACACCTGACGGTGGAAGAAAACCTGCTCACCGGGGCTTATACCCGCGGCGATGGGCGCGCCGCCGTCGCCGATGATTTGGAGCTGGTCTACAGCTATTTCCCACGGCTCAAGGAAAGACGTAAATCCCAGGCGGGGTACACATCGGGTGGCGAACAGCAGATGTGCGCGATCGGGCGCGCGCTGATGTCGCGTCCTGAAACCATTCTGCTTGATGAGCCATCTATGGGTCTTGCCCCACAGCTGGTGGAAGAAATCTTCGGCATTGTTAAGAACCTCAACGAGAAAGAGGGGGTGTCCTTCTTGCTTGCTGAACAGAACACCAATGTCGCGCTTCGCTTTGCCCACTACGGTTACATCCTCGAGTCGGGCCGTGTGGTGATGGACGGACCGGCCGCAGAGCTGCGCGAGAACCCTGATGTTAAGGAATTCTATCTTGGCATGTCCGAGGAAGGCCGAAAGAGTTTCCGCGACGTACGTTCCTACCGCCGCCGCAAACGCTGGCTCAGCTAAGGCCGCGGGCGTGGCCATTCCCGTTTTATTGAGATATCCCGGAGAAGCGGAGCTGAGGCCCCAACCTGACCGCGGCGCTCGACGGCGGACCGCGCCGCCGCGCCGCTTAACTTTGCGCCTCGGCTTTCATCTCCGCGATCCGCTCCAGAGCCTCAGCGCGTGTGTTCCGGATGTTGGGGCGAAACCCCTGACTTTCGGCGCGCAACCGAATGTCGGTTTCGGTTTCCGAACCCGGCGCATAGCGCACAGAGCCAAGCGAAAACCCTTCGTTGAAACGCTTCCCACGCGTGGCGTACTGGACCCAGGCTTCGGACATAATCCGGCAGCCGCTGTAGTTGATCAGGAAATACCATTGACCACCGGCAGCTTCCGCTTCGGCCTCCAGGACATCATAGCAGGTATCCACGTCTGTCCCGTGTCGAAAATGCAAATCGGTGAAGTTGATCTCCATGATTCGCTCGGCTTTGAGAAACCTAAGGCGCGCGGCGATGCCGCTCGCATTGAAACTCGCATGTTCGACTCGGGGAGTTTTGCGTTGCGAGGGCAGCGTGCCAAGTCTGTCCAGCGCTGCCTGCCGATCCACAAAAAGGTTTGGATCAAACGCCTCAGTTCCGGCGTCGCGTTCGATCTGGCGTCGTGTGATGTCCGAGGCATCGACGCGCACCGAGCCCTGGCTATGGGCAAGGTTCAGAGCTTTGCCCCGGCGCGAAAAAGCAAGCCATGCTGCGGGATCGATCCGTGTTTCAGAGTAATTGACCAGAAAAAACCAGCGTTCGTGCCCGGTGTCAGCAATACGAGCCTCAAGCCGGTCGTAAAACCGGTTCACGTCTTCAGAGTTGTCAAACTCTATTTCGTCGAAGCTGACCTCCATGACTTCGCTCGCGTCATGAAAAACAATTCTAGCGTCGATCTCGCTGTCCGAGAGAGACGTTGCAGTTTTCAGGGCCATGGGCTCCTCCCCAAAGCGCGCGTTCACGGACACGTTACCGAGGCTGCCAGCTCAGTTCAATTGACCTTACGGAACCTGCGACGAATGGCCGATAACCGCCCATTGCGCGCCTCCAGCAGAAAGACCGACCATGTCCCGCTTCTATGATGCCGCCGAAACTCGCAGTGCGGACGAACGTTTGGCCGCCCTTGCCGTTGCTCTCCCCGATCAGATTTCGCGCGCCCAAGACCTGCCCGGTTTTGTCGTGCCTCTCGGCGGAGTGGAGGCCGCCACCATAACATCGGTTGAAGATCTTGCCGCGCTGCCGGTGCTCCGCAAGACCACGCTGGTTGGCGCGCAAACACCCGATGCACCGCTCGGCGGGTTTGCCGCAAAGCCGGTGAGCGGCTTTTCCCATGTTTTCCAGTCGCCGGGTCCAATTTATGAGCCCGGTGGTATCGACGGCGACTGGTTTCGCCTGGGGCGGTTCCTTCATGCAGCCGGGGTCGGGCGGGGCGATCTGGTCCAGAATTGCTTTGGTTATCATCTGACCCCTGCGGGCATCATGTTCGAATCCGCGGCGCGCGCAGTGGGAGCTACCGTGTTGCCCGCCGGCACGGGGCAGACCGAGTTACAGGTCAGGGCAGCTGCCCATCTGGGCAGCACGGCATATGCCGGCACGCCCGACTATCTTAAGGTCATTCTTGAGAAAGCCGACGAGATGGATGTGGTGCTGGGTATCACGAAAGCCGTTGTGTCCGGAGGCGCCTTGTTCCCCAGCCTGCGCCAAGGCTACGCGGATCGGGGCATCACATGCCTGCAGGCCTATGCTACCGCGGATCTCGGCAATATTGCGTATGAATCCGAGGCGATGGAAGGAATGATCGTCGAAGAGGGCGTGGTGGTCGAAATCGTTCGACCCGGAACTGGCGACCCAGTTCCAGAGGGCGAGGTGGGGGAAGTTGTTGTCACGTCGCTGAACCCGGATTACCCGCTTATCCGGTTTGCGACGGGGGATATGTCTGCCGTTATGACTGGACAAAGCCCGTGTGGGCGGACCAACCAGCGCATCAAAGGTTGGATGGGACGCGCAGACCAGACGACAAAAATAAAGGGCATGTTTGTGCGTCCGGAGCAGGTGGCCGAACTCGTTGCGGCCCATCCGGAGGTTACACGTGCCCGGGTTATTGCCGGCCGCGCGGGCGACATGGACACGCTCAGTGTTAAGTTCGAAAGCCCGGGCGGTGATGCCGATGCCTATGCTGCCACGATTTCCTCTGTGTTGAAGTTGAAAGGGACAGTCGAGGTCGTGAACCCCGGCAGCCTACCCAATGATGGCCTCGTAATTGAAGATACGCGCAGCTACGACTAGCGGCTCGCCCGCGCTGCGTGTCGTTTAACCGTGACGCACTTCCGGTCGGGGCTGATCGAGATAGTCGCGCAACGCAGATTTCTGATGATGCGGGGTCGAAGGCGCATGAAGAAACGCCTGCACGCCCAGCATGACTCCATCTTCGAGGCCACCGCTGCGGGTAACGACATCCCATTCCATCGGCGTGATCCACGCGGTGAAAAACCAGCGCGCGTCTCCGTGCGCGTCAAGTGAGACGATGGGCCAGTTCAATCGGGTGATCGGCAAATCCAGACCGAGCGTGGTTTTCAAGAGCTGCAGAGCGCAATCTGCTGGGCTTTCGTGTCCGGCGCGGTCTGCTTGCGGAAGGCTCCATCGTGGGCCTGTATCCGAGGGTTGTCCGGGTGAAACGACGACCTTCTCATCAAAGAGTACAGCCAGGGTCACTCCTTTGAAATCCTTGTCCACCCTCTGTTCCATGGCATGAAACCTCTTTAACCTTCGCCATTATGACTCGGTTCCAAGCCGAGTCCAGTTGGCCGAAAGGACAATCTCCTGCCATGCCGACGCTGTGTCGCGACTGCTTACACTTTGAGCCAACCGAGCCTGAAGCTGGTGGCGTGCGCTGTACGTCCTGCGATGGTCCAAGGCTGTTGTCGCACCTTGAACTTGAGCACCTGAGCATTGCGCATATGGATTGCGACGCCTTTTTTGCCAGTGTCGAGAAACGCGACAATCCTGCTCTTGCCGACAAGCCTGTGATTATCGGTGGAGGGCGGCGCGGGGTTGTCTCCACCGCCTGCTATGTTGCGCGCATCCGTGGCGTGAGGTCGGCCATGCCGATGTTCAAAGCCCTTGAACTTTGCCCGGACGCGGTGGTCATCCGCCCAAGGATGGAAGCTTATGCCGAGGCGAGCCGCGCCATTCGCGCGATGATGGAGGAGCTTACTCCGGCGATAGAACCCTTGTCGCTCGACGAGGCGTTTTTAGATCTGACAGGAACCGCACGGCTGCACGGGGCGCCGCCTGCGGTGATGCTGGCGGGATTGGTCCGGCGGATGGAAACCGAACTCGGCCTCTCAGGGTCGATTGGGTTGTCGCACAATAAGTTTCTGGCGAAGGTCGCCTCGGACCTCGACAAGCCGCGTGGGTTTGCCGTGATCGGAAAGGCAGAAACCGAGGCGTTTCTCGCCGATCGGCCAGTTGGCCTGATCTGGGGGGTCGGTGCTGCGGGACAGGCCAGTCTGGAAGCTGCCGGAATTCAGACATTCTCGGATCTGCGCCGTTGGGAGCAATCTGAGCTCGTGGCGCGTTTCGGGTCTATGGGCCTGCGTTTGTGGCATCTGGCACGGGGTGAGGATGCCCGTCAGGTCACATCGCGAGCACCGGTCAAATCGATCTCGAACGAAACCACGTTTTCGGAAGACACGGCTGATCCTGATCTGCTCGAAGGGCATCTTTGGCGCATGACAGAAAAGGTCTCCTCGCGGGCCAAGGCCAAGGGTCTGGCCGGACGTGTTGTCGTGCTCAAACTGAAGCGCGCGGATCATCAGCTGATCACGCGACGCCACGCCCTGCGCGACCCTACCCAAATGGCTGACCGATTGTTTCGCGAAGCGCAGACGCTCTTTAAGGCCGTTCCTCCGGGCGGGGCTTACCGACTCCTCGGCGTGGGTTTGAGCGACTTGGTGGATGCCTTGGACGCAGACCGCGTTGGAGATCTGCTCGATCCCGACGCCACTAAACGGGCTGACGCGGAACGGGCAACGGATCGAATTCGGGCGCGCTTTGGCACAGATGCAATCGTTAAGGGGCGGGCCTTGCGATAGTGGGCTTGGAGTGCCTACTCGGCGGCCAGTGGCGTCTGGCTGGTCCGCCCAAAACTGGAAATCTGCGCAATCACATCTGACATAGTCGATTGGAAGGCGGCGAAGTCCGGTCGTGGTTCGACCCGGGTCTCGTCCATATAAAGGGCCCGATCGATTTCCACCTGAACGACGTGTTGATTGCGGGAGGGGCGACCGTAAGCTTGTGCAATATAGGCGCCGGCAAACGGCGCATTCCGCGCGACCTTTAAACCCACGGCTCTGAACGCGGCCTCGATGTGGTCGACAACATGGCCGGACGCTGCAGCGCCAAACCGGTCACCCAGAATGACATCAGGGCGGTGGGCCTGCGTGTGATTAAGCCCTTCTATTGCTTCGTGTGGCATCGAGTGCATGTCGACCAAAACAACCTGGCCGAACGCGTTGCGCGTGGTGTCGATCATCTCGCGCAGTTGGTCATGATAAGGATGCCAATAGGTTTCGAGCCTTGTGCGCGCTTCGGCAAGGGTCATCTTGCCCCGGTAGATTGCTCTGCCGTTCGCAACAACCCGCGGGATTACCCCAAGGCCCGAACTGATCCGGGGGTTATGGGTGACCCTGCGCAAACCGTTGACGACCGCAGGATCGAGCTCGTCCGGCCCGCGGTTCAGGTCGACGAAGGCGCGCGGCACGGTTGCGGAAATGCTCTGGGCACCGTGGTGCGGGGCGCATGAAATCAACTCATCTACGAACGCATCCTCGGAGGACCGTATCGTTTGTTGGTCCAGTACGCTGGTACGCAAGAAAGCCTTGCTGTAGGCGCGCCCGGAATGCGGGGAAGCAAATACCGTGCAACTTGTACACGCGACCGGAGTTCCGAGGGTATATGCAGCAGTCGTCATAGCGTGCAACATAGACTGGAAACGACGGTTTCCAAAAGCCCTTGAACCCGTATCCGACTCCTTTTATAGAGCGCGGACCAATTCGGCGGTAGGCGACGTGGTCTGCTTGCTGTTGACCGACATCACCGGGCGGTTAGCTCAGCGGTAGAGCACTACGTTGACATCGTAGGGGTCACTGGTTCGATCCCAGTACCGCCCACCATCCAGGCCGCATGGCCGCAACTTAAGGCGCACAGCGCGCCGCGATCAGGAGAAGACCCATGAAGGTCAAGAACTCGCTCCGCTCGCTCAAGCAGCGCCATCGCGATTGCCGCATTGTGCGCCGTAAGGGCCGCGTTTACGTAATTAACAAGACCCAGCGTCGCTTCAAGGCGCGTCAGGGCTAGGCCCCATACGGCCCGGCATACTGTGTGCCACCGCAGACATCAGAACCGCCTCGCATCTGCGACGGCGGTTTTTTCTCGGCTGCAGGGCAAAGAGGCATGATCCACATCAAGGACCGAACAACCAGACTTCGCTTTGCTGGACATCGCTTAAAGGGAGGTTTTCGTGGGCTGGTCTGAGTTTGTACTTGCACTGGTCGCATTCCTTCTCAGCCACACCATTCCGGTGCGGGCACCGGTAAAACCTTGGCTGGTCGCACGCATCGGCTCACACGGATTCGCAGCGTTCTATTCGGCCCTGTCGCTGGCTTTGCTCGGATGGGTAATTGTCGCGGCTGAGCGCGCACCCTACGTCCAGATTTGGGCTTGGGCTCCTTGGCAGAACTGGCTGGCGATCGCAGGCATGCTGGTTGCAAGCCTGATTGTGGCTCTGAGCCTCGGTAAGCCGAATCCCTTTTCTTTCGGAGGGCCTGACTCAGGATTTGATCCCGACGCGCCGGGTTTGGTGCGCGCAACGCGCCATCCGCTTCTGGTGGCGCTTGCGCTCTGGGCAGTTCTGCACGGGGTTGCCAACGGCAGTCTTGCCTTCGGGGTCTTATTTTTTTGCCTTGCCGGGTTTTCGATCCTGGGCATGAAGATAATCGACCGGCGCCGGCAGCGCCTCATGGGGGCTGACTGGGCGCGCATCCGAAACCGCGTTCGGGCTGCAAAAGCACCTTTGGTGCAGATACCTCAGGATGTGGCGCGCCTGACCTGCGGTGTCATTGGATGGCTGATCCTCATCTTGGGCCATAACGCTGTGTTGGGCGTAAGCCCGTGGCCGTAGGGAACCCGAAAGGTCCAGCGATCGCATCTCAAAAGGTGCGCGAGATCAGCAGAACCTCTCGTCCAAATGGTCCTCTGCGCGGCACCAGGCACTGCTCGTCCTGAGAAGTTACTAGAGCCCCATGTGTCGCTAAGGCTTTGTCGCGCTTGGGGGCGGACCCAAGATGCGTCCAACTCAGAGGACGCATACTTCTCGAATGCGGCCAACCCCATATCTGGTAGCGCCATCATCTAGGAGCCCAAGCCTGACCGAGCCTGCAAAACTTTTTATGGAATTCTCGAAAAAAGGGCCTTGCGACTCGTACCGCGCAGGCATAGAAGACCCCTCACCGGCGGCGCTGAGGCACCAACGGGACGCACATCGGACGAAAAAAAAGATCGCCGGGTATGCGGATATCAGAGGCAGAGGTGAGCGGGTCGCGCCAATTTAAATTTTGGCGGCTTGTTCGTTTTTGTGTCTGATGGCTCTTTGACATTGTAGTATATTCTGAAGGGATATGCGGGCGGTTTGGTTGTTTCGGCGGCTTAATTTTCTGTATATCCAACGCCTTTAGGGACTGGTTTCGGTTGGTCTTGATTATGAGGTGTCAGCTTCACTGTTTGTC
>JBCCXD010000014.1:0-71229 GCA_039192165.1 Pseudomonadota bacterium
CCTGAGGAGGGTCATACGGACGACTAAGACTGATAAAGGGGCCATTTTGAGAGCCATTCTCATTTAAGCAAAAGGGCTCCAGAGACTCTGGGACCCCTCTAGGACAGCCATCTCCTCAGAGCAGTGTGAGTACGCCCCCGGGAATCGAATAGGGGCTCAGGGAGTCACTGAGGGGCTCTCAGGGGCACCGTAGACCAAAACGTAGACCAAAACGCGCCTGTTGACGTCGATTCACCCCGGCTGATACCCCTTGATGCGTTGAAGGAAGACGTGTCGAAGGTGCCAGTGCCGGGGAATAAGACACCGCCCCCGGGCACCACTACATCAGGTTAAACGTCAGGAATCCTTCAATTTTTGTTGTGGGAAGTAAAGGCGTAGACCATGTTGGGTGACTTGCGAATAAATTAGGTAAGTAGTCGTGGACGTCGAACGGAAGCGCTTTGCCTTAGCACACAAGATACTAGACCCAGTTAGCACCGAACATATGCACTTTCACAGCTAAGTCCTGAGCTTCACTAGGGCCTCCTTTGTGTGCAATTCCAACCACTTCTCGCTCACTATTTAGCAAAGGACCACCGGAGTTTCCCTGGTTTATCTTCTGGTCAACACATATTAGTGGGATAGCATGTTTTACTGGATGAGAGACTACTCGACCTCGCCGCTCCTCCAGTTTATGTCCTGCGCTATAACCTGGGAAACCCCAAAGTATCGTCTCTTCACCTATGTTCGGCTCTCTTTTGGCTTGTTGTAACTCAAGAAACTCTGACTGTGGAATAGAGTGTTTTAAAATTGCTAGGTCTAATAGGTCGCTTTTTTTGTCCACCGTGACAGTAAATTTAGAACTAGGTAAATCAAATCGAAAAACTTCTATTTTGTGACTGTCTGGTACGCAGTGCGCTGCTGTCACTAGACCAACACCTTCTAAGAAAAACGCAGTACCCTGTGGCTCACTGCCATCTCCATTAGGTCGAGATGTTTCCAAAACCCAAGTAGATAAATCAGCCAATTTTGATAAGTCCGGCCCAACAACTATTTTGTGCGAAAATGTTTTGTTGTACTTTTCTGCGTACGACCGAAACACTGGATCGCTGCGGCCTTTGGCAAAAGCAATCCATTCAATTTGCCCCCGAAGAGATTGACTAAGTGATTTAATAGAGCGTGTTTTTTGAGAAAAAAAACGCTGCTCGGCGTCATAGCCATTCTTCTTAACGTTATGCAAAGTCGCTCGAATTCGTCTTACGTGGCGCCTAGGCACGTTTACTCTTTCGTTTATTGTATACCCGGTAACTGTGCGCCTTGAGCTTCGCCCGCAATAATAAAGCTTCTCTTCATTGAGCTCAAAGCCCTCGTGCTGAAATATCGCAAGAAGATCATCATCAAGGTCGGAGAGATTTAGTTTTGCATAGTCTGACTCGATACTCTTATCGATGATCCTCGGTCTAGAATAACTTGAAAAAACGAGATCATCAGCGTACCTCGAATAACGGAGTCTACGTGTCTTTGAAAAATCGACGAGCTTCCGGTCCAGCCGAAAAGTCACCATGTTTGCCAATGTAGGACTGGTAGGCGCACCTTGTGGGAGAGAGCCCCTAAGGGTGCACAGATTTGCGATTACTCTTGAAACATCAGAGCGCAAACCAATGCTTCTCAATACTCCCTCTACCCGCTTTGTACTTACTTGTCCAAAATAGTCTTTAAGATCGATTTTTACGATATGCTTACGGCCAAGATGCTCCTGGGCATTTGTGAGGGCAGATTTTTCTGAAACAAAGCCATGTACACAACTTCTCTCACTATAGAGAGGTTGAAGCAGTAAATTAATCCTTCTTTGAAAAAACTTCAGCCTGCTGTTTGGTGCTGAAATTAGCCTAACTCCCCCACTTCTTTTTGGTATTTCAATTGATTTATACTGCTCAAACTTATTTACAGATATATATCGATATTCCTTTCCTTTAAGGTTTAGGTGCCTTGAGAGCTCGGGAACAGAACTCAATTCATTTGGGATGCTAGGGGTGCGGTAACCAATAAATGGATTCCTAGGCACGAGGGCATCCTCCATTCACCATGAGGTTGTATGCGTGATGTACGCAGATATTGTTTGGACGTTCCATCTCATGCCGCAGTTGCACAGCACGTTATGCGAGGAAGCCCTCGTGCGAACGAGGATATCCTCGTAATTTATTTATATCATGTGATTTTTAACGTTCAAGGCTCAACTGTACGTTGTATTCTCTGGGTTTAGCTGATGAGCTGAATCCACTTCGTTAGAATGGCAACCGGGTAGCCCGTTCCGTAGCTCTGACCAATTCCATCAGTTTGCCAGCCACCAATTTGGTCTACTATGTCGGAGGGACACTCCACCGCCCGCAATCTGTCACGCATAGAGTGACGGAAGCTATGCATAGTGCATCCGCTCGAGGAGTACCTCTTAATCCACTTATTTGCTGCTGCGCTCGCAGAATTAGCATTAGTGCTTTCTTTCAAGTTGTAGCGAGGGAAAGCATACTTGGTTTCTTGAGTATCATCTAGAAGGCGCGTAGCAGCCCATAGAGAAGCGCCAACCAGAGGAACCTTTCTTGCGCTTTTCCGCGTCTTTAGACGACGCCATGAGTGGTGTTGAACTATCACATGCGGTGTAGAGCTTTCGAGCTGTAAGTCATTCTTCGCAAGGCCAGCAGCTTCAGCCAGGCGCAATCCAGTGTCCGAAACCAGTGCGACCAGCCATCGCAGATCATCGTCATGTTCTCTACACTTAGCCTGCAAGAGCCTAATGGTCTCGATCGACAAGGGTTTGCGTTCCCGAACTCCAGCATTTCGATCGTAGTTCACACTTGCAAAGGGATTGATAACACTAATTCCGTTTTCAGCAGTGGCGAAGTTAAAGACAGAGCGAATAGTGCCCATTAACCGAGAGATGCTGCTTCCAGCGAGACCCTTTTGAATCAGTATGTCACGAAAATTGTTCGCATCTACTCGGCTGTAGGCAGTTAACTCCTTGTCTCCGCAAGCATCAATCAAGTAACCGCAAGCGCGCTCTGCCGCTCTACGGAATGTCTTAGGGCGGTCGTGCTCTTTGAATCGCAAGTAGAGGTTAAGTCCCTCGCTCAGTTTCAAAGACGTACCGGCAGCGCCTTCTGTCCTGACTGAACAGGTTTTGGGAAGATTCACTGTTTCACGAAGCAAATGCCTGCCCGGGATATCCAGGTCGTAGATGCGAAGCTGATACCAGTGTTCATCAAGTCTACGAGCGGCAAGTGCAGCTCTAGACCCAGCAACAATCGCTGAGCGTGTTCGAAGAGAGAATGTAATGCGGCCTGATTTGTAATGGCCATGCAGGTCTCTCGGTACCCGTCTTGAGAAATAGTAAATGCCCTTTTTCAAGAACGTGAAAGGTGCGGATATGGTCTCCAACATGGTCTACGCCTTTACTTCCCACAACAAAAATTGAAGGATTCCTGACGTTTAACCTGATGTAGTGGTGCCCGGGGGCGGAATCGAACCACCGACACGAGGATTTTCAGTCCACTGCTCTACCCCTGAGCTACCCGGGCACGGGGCGGGCATGCCGCCTCAGGGTGCGAGCGTTCTAGTGGCTTGCCAGAAGAGTGTCCAGAGGCGCAAATGCAAAAAAATCCTGTGTTTGCTCTCTTAGTGTGGACGTTCTGTATCGTGCGGTTCCGGCTTGGTATCCTCGCTGAAATCCTCCGCCTCTTCGACTGGAATCGCGTAGCTGCCCGTCATCCAGCGCCCCAGGTCAACATCCGCGCAACGCTTTGAACAAAAGGGACGGTAGCGCTCTGACGTGTCTTTCTGGCAGATGGGACAACTCATGGCAGATCCTGTGCGTAGAGGGGAAGGCGATCGCGTTTTCTTTGCAGCTCGACATGGCCCATAGGCGTCCATCCGACAAGACTGGTTTCCACAGGATCGTTGCGAAACGCTGCACGCAAAACCTGGTCGAGTTGCTTGCGATCCTTTTTGGGCATTGGTGCGAAATCGACCACTATTTGACCGCCCAGACCTTTCAGGCGCAACAGCCGTGGCAGGGCGCGCGCGGCGGCGATATTGGCTTTTAAGCCAGCCGCGCCAGACGTGTCTCGACCGGTATTCACATCAACGGCAATCATCGCGCGCGTAGGCTCCACAAACAAGAGTGCACCTGTATCCAATGAGGTGCCGGCCCGCCTCAAATCGTCGAGCGCGTCCAGAATGCCGAACTCCATAAAACCGCCGGGGTCAGTGACAACCTGATCGGGTGCTGGACGTCCCCAATCCCGCCATGCCAGGTGGTGGGCATCAGGGGCGTCCAGCAGCAAGGCTGGCGGTCCTTTTCGGCCGTCTTCCAAGACAGCGGCGGCGAGGTCGAGTTGATCGCGCAGGTCTTGGGCCACGTCGTCCAGCTCGGTCTCGGCTGCAGCAGACCGGAAGATGATTCCCTGGTCTGCGCCCCCCAAGAGCTCCTCACCCAGCGACTTTAGATCAAAGCGCCTGGCTTCATCGTTGATCGATTTCGCGACATTCACCCCTGGTGCGCCAGGGGTTACGATACAAGTTCTGCTTTTGAACAGCACTCTGGATGTCACCGGAATCGCTTTGCCGGGTTCCGCGACGCCTGTGACCTGCACCAGAAGCGGTCTGCCAGGCACGGCCAGGTTGCCGCCGCCACGTAGGAACCCATTGACCCCTTCCAGCTCGATGATCGTGCCCCCCTGGCCCTTGAGGGGCCGGTTGGCCACGCCCCTGAAGATGGCACCTGGCAGAGCGGGAGTGGCCTCCGGCGGATCAAGCGCGAAATCCTCCAGTACGCCATCGACAAGAAGTGCCGCTGCGCGTCGGTCGTTCAGGTGGTCAAGGATAACAACGCGGCCTTTCATTGCGTCGCCTCAAGAACGCCAAAGCTGCGCAACAGCGCGTGCGTCTCCGCAAGAGGCAGACCCACAACGCCAGTGAAGGAGCCGCTCAACCACGGAATAAAGGCGCCTGCGGCGCCTTGGATCGCATATCCTCCGGCTTTGCCCTCCCATTCACCACTATCAAGATAGGCGGCAATGGTGTCGTCGCTCAGCGTCACCATACGAAGTGTGGTTGTCACCTCGCGGGACGCGAAACGCTCCGGGCTGCGCAGTGCAATCGCTGTGATCACGCGGTGGCGCCGTCCTGACATAAGCCGCAGAAACGTACCGGCTTCTTCCCTGTTTTCCGGTTTGCCCAAAATACGCAAACCGACACATACAGTTGTGTCCGCGGTCAGGAGCGCTTCGCCATTGCCCACCGAAAGCGCCTCGGACTTCTCGCGTGCGAGGCGCCGTACATAGGCCAGCGGACGTTCACCCGAATGCGGCTCTTCCGCAATATCCGCAGCGCGCACTGCAGCCGGTACAACGCCAATCTGCGCCAGTAAATCAAGCCGTCGTGGGGAGCCCGAGCCAAGGATCAGCCGGGTCCGCTTTGTCATCAGCGCTTGCTTACTTAAAGCGGTAGTTGATCCGACCCTTGGTCAGATCATAGGGCGTCATTTCGACCTGAACTTTGTCGCCAGCGAGAACCCTAATGCGGTTTTTGCGCATTTTGCCTGCCGTGTGTGCGATAATCTCATGGCCGTTTTCCAGCTCGACCCGAAACGTCGCATTCGGCAGGAGTTCCTTCACGACGCCTGGAAATTCGAGCAGTTCTTCCTTGGCCATGATATCTCCGTAGTTGTTTCGCCCGCCTCGATGCGAGCGCGTCACCATATGCGCCCAGTTTCCTCAAGTTTCAAGGCTAACTTTTGGTCTCTGCCGGACTTGTGACCCGTTCACAACCACCAGATCTGGATCATGCATCACCTCCCGGTGGACCGAAGCGCGAGACAATGCGATCTCTGATCTGATCGCGTGTCTGACGATAGGCCCCCAGTTTGGCTTCGCGGGTTTCGCCAATGCCAACCGGGTCCATCACCGGCCAGTATTCCAGTTCAAGGTGAAACACACGGGTCAGTTCCAGCGCCTGGCGTTGTGAGGCCGGCGACAGTGCAACAATAAGATCGAAGGAGCTCAGGTCGTCGCCCCATTCCTGCATCTCTTCAAAAGTGCGGGAGCGATGACGTTCCAGTTCCACACCGATCTCGCTGCAAACAGCCACGGCAAACCCATCGATATCGAGGTCGCTTTTGACTCCGGCCGACTGGATATAAGCGCGTTGGCCAAAGAATTTTTTCATCATGCCCTCGGCCATTGGCGAGCGGATCGCGTTGTGATCGCAGCAAAACAGTACCGAGGATGGGAAGGCCACGCCTCAGCCTCCGTGGTGCAGCACGCAAATAAGCGTAAAGAGGCGCCGGGCGGTGTCGGTGTCGACCTCTGCCTTGCCGTCGAGCCGTTCCTCCAAGACTCTTGCGCCTTCATTGTGGATTCCCCTCCGTGCCATATCGATTGCCTCGATCTGCGCAGGGGGTAATCTCTTCACGGCTTCGAAATAGCTTTCGCAAATCTGCCAGTAGTCTTTGACGATCTGGCGAAACGGGGTCAGTGACAGCTGAAACTCGCCAATCGGGCCTCCATCCTCCGCGCCCAGTTCGAACACCAGACGTCGGTCGCGGATGGCCAGTTGCAACCGATAAGGCCCGGCTGGCACGTCGCGCCCGTCGCGCGAAGATATTCGGAAGGTATTGTCTTCCAGCAAGTCGAAAATCGCGACCCGCCGTTCCTGCTCGATCTCGGGCGTGGGCGGTGGAAGAGCGCTGTCATCTATCGAGATGTCGATCAGAGTTGTCATTCAGCCCCCTCCTTGTTCAGTCGATCCAGCCGTGCGCGTACTGAAAGCCCGTGGGCTTCGAGGCTTTCCGACAAGGCGAGCTGCTCGGCAGCGGGGCCAATGGCGGCAAGGCTTTCGGGGGTCATACGTGCGAGGGTTGTACGTTTTACGAAATCCATCACAGACAGCCCTGATGAGAAACGCGCCGACCGTGCGGTTGGGAGCACGTGGTTCGGTCCGCCAACATAGTCGCCGATGGCTTCAGGCGTCCAGGCGCCAAGAAAAATCGCGCCCGCATGGGTGATGAGCTCCGAAAGTGCCTCAGGGTCGTCTACGCATAGCTCCAGGTGCTCAGGGGCGATCCGATTTGACAGCCGTGCTGCGTCTTCGAGGTTGGATACAGTAATGACTGCGCCAAAATCCCGCCAGCTTGCACCCGCTATCTTGCGGCGCTCAAGTGTCTCGAGCCGCGTCCGAACTGCGGCTGCGACCGCACGGCCAAAAGCAGCATTATCGGTGATAAGAATGGATTGCGCACTCTCATCATGCTCCGCCTGGCTGAGCAAGTCGACCGCGATCCAGTCAGGGTCATTGTCCTTGTCCGCAATGACCAGTATTTCCGAAGGGCCAGCAATCATATCAATGCCGACTTTGCCGAAGACCCTGCGCTTTGCTGCGGCTACAAACGCGTTGCCAGGCCCGGTGATCTTGTCGACCGGGGCGATGGTCTCGGTGCCATAGGCCATTGCCGCGATGGCTTGTGCGCCGCCAATCCGATAGACAGTATCCACTCCGGAAAGCCGGGCGGCCAAAAGGACCAGTGGATTGACAACACCGTCCGGAGTTGGTGCACAGATAATTAACCGCTCTACACCCGCCACCTGCGCAGGGATTGCGTTCATCAGTACACTCGAAGGGTAGCTGGCCAGACCGCCGGGCACGTAGAGCCCCGCGGCTGATACGGGTGTCCAGCGCCACCCAAGTTCCGCCCCGGTCGGATCAGTCCAACGCACGTTCTCCGGAAGCTGGTGCGCATGGTAGGCCCGGATGCGTTCGGCCGCGAGTTGAAGCGCAGCTTTTTCCTCTGCCGGGACTGTAGCGATCTCGGCGTCGATTTCCTGCTGCGAGAACGCGAACTTGTCCGGTGTCAGTTGCAGCCGGTCGAACCTGGCAGTCAGCTCGATTACCGCAGCGTCGCCTCGATTGCGCACCTCCTCGATAATCCCCGCCACTGTCTTGTCCACGTCTGGACTGTCTTCGCGCTTCATTGACAGAAGCTTGGTGAACTCCTGTTCGAACGAGGCATCGGCGGCGTTCAAAAAAATGGGCATTGGCCAGCTCTCCTTCGGACAGCTTCATAGCCGTGCATGTGAAGGCGCTCAAGCGCGGCAATCAGTCGTGGGAGGGCGTACGGCGCGACGGCGCGAGATAGGGGCGTGTCACATCTTTCAAAGTGACGTTCAAGCACTCGACATCAAGGCCTATTGCGCCATCACCCGCCAGCGTCACTTCGATCCGTCCAGTGCCATCGTCGCCCGGCTGAAACGAAATCGACAGTACAGACAGGATGGTATCCCTGTCGCGGGTGACGCCAGTTGATTGAACCCGAAGCACATCATCCACGGCCAACACGGCTTGCACGCGCTCGACCGGGCGGCCTCCTCTGGCGGCGCGATCTGTGTCTTCCCAGCGGAAGCGGTTGAGGAGCATTCCAAAGCGACGCCGCCCCGAGTTCCAGGAAATTTCAGAGCCCGGAAGAACCGCGTCTTGGGCAAATGCGGATAACACCTGCAGGTCGTCCGCGTCCTCAGCTTTCAATCGCAAAGGGCGCTCGGCGCCATCTTCGAAAGTCGCATCTTCGGTCATATACCTTGCACCCGTTCGATCTGCGCGCCGCAGGCGCCGAGTTTTTCTTCTACGCGCTCATATCCGCGGTCGAGGTGATAGACACGGCTGACTAAGGTTTCACCCTGCGCGGCGAGCCCCGCGAGGATCAAAGACACCGAGGCGCGCAGATCGGTCGCCATCACGGGCGCGCCTTTTAGCTGCTCGACCCCAGTAACGGTGGCGGTGCCTCCGTGGACGTCGATTTCTGCGCCCATGCGCATCAGCTCGGGCGCATGCATGAAGCGGTTTTCAAAGATCTTTTCTTCCAGAACACTGGTGCCGTCGGCGGTGCACAAAAGTGCCATGATCTGTGCTTGCAGATCGGTGGGAAATCCGGGGAAGGGCTCGGTGACCACATCAATTGCGGTCACCCGTCCGTTTTTGCGCTTTACCCGTAAACCACCGGGTTCCTCAGTCACTTGAACACCTGCCTGGTCCAGCTTTTCGGCAAAGGCGCCTATCAGGTCGAGGCGACCGCCCTCCAGAAGAACATCTCCACCGGTGATTGCAGGGGCCAGCATATATGTGCCCAATTCGATCCTGTCGGTGACAACCGGATGGGTGGCGCCATGAAGTTTTTCGACCCCCTGGATCGTAATTTCAGATGTGCCTTCGCCGTCTATTTGCGCGCCCATCGCTTTCAGACACTGGGCCAGATCGACAATTTCAGGTTCGCGCGCAGCGTTTTTCAACACCGTCGTTCCTTTGGCGAGACTGGCTGCCATAAGCGCGTTTTCCGTAGCCCCCACGGACACGAACGGAAACTCCACTACGGCCCCTTTGAGTCCGCCAACGGCCTTTGCGTGGACATAGCCATCACGCAGTTCAAGCTCTGCTCCAAGAGCTTCCAGAGCCTTCAGGTGCAGGTCGACCGGTCGCGCCCCTATGGCACACCCTCCGGGCAGCGAGACCACTGCATGCCCATCGCGCGCCAACATCGGACCAAGCACGAGAATGGACGCGCGCATTTTTCGAACGATGTCATAGTCGGCGGTATGATTGTCCAGATCGTGGCTCGACATAGCCAGCACTTTGCCGTCGTGGAGGTCACTGACTTCGGCCCCGAGCGAGGCCAGAAGCTGGGTCATTGTTGCGATATCGCTGAGGCGCGGTGCGTTTGTCAGGGTAAGCGGCTCGTCGCTCAGCAACGTTGCCGGCATCAGTGCAAGGCAGGCGTTCTTTGCACCGGCGATCGGGATTGTACCTGACAGGGCTTTCCCGCCCCGAACCGCAATTTGATCCATGTGAAAACGACCTTATTCTGCTCTGTCTTTTTCGGCACGCGCGCGTGCTTGTGCCTTGCGGCGCCCCATATTCGCTTTCAAGGCGGCCTTCAAACGTGCGGCCCGCTCTGCCTTTGCAGTTGTTGCTTTGGTGTCGCCGCCTGCCTTGGGTTTTTCTGCCATGTGTGTGTCTTATCGCAGCGCTTAAATAGCGTCCAGATTGAGCTTGCGCTAAGATCCGATTGGGTCTAATCAGCCGCCCACGCAAGCGGGTCACACCATGCGGTTTGCTGCTGTAGCTCAGAGGTAGAGCACTCCCTTGGTAAGGGAGAGGTCGAGAGTTCAATTCTCTCCAGCAGCACCATCTTGTACCATATTTTCAATCTTCCGGATTTGTTGGCGCTTGGCGCGCAGGTTGCTTTTCCGGCGAATCTCGTTTCAGCGGATGCAAGGGCTGGTCTGCACGCAGGGACCCGCACCTTTGGGAAGTATGATTCCAAAGTGACCATTCTTTGGGCACGCATGGGCGGCAATCCGCGAGCCTGTGAAGTTTGGAGTGCGAAACCACAGTTTAGCCACATTTCCCCACGACGCCTGAGTTGTGCCAAAGGGCGCTCTGGCCCAGTCGCGCCTGCAACGCAGGCATGTTCTCGGGGTTGTCGGGGGACAGTGCTATGAAACCAACCGTGATCGGAATCGGTGTGCAGAAATGTGCAACGTCGTGGATGCACTCCGTACTTGGGGCGCACCCCCAGATTGGGGTGTCACATCCCAAGGAAGTCGATTTTTTTTCCTACTATTTTGACCGGGGCTACGAGTGGTATGAGCGCCATTTCAGCCGTCTTGCAGATAATCCCGCGCGGTGCGATACGTCCCCTTCCTATTTCTATGATGCCCGAGCTGCATCCCGAGCCTGGCATTATAACGAAGACCTCAAGATCATCGCACTCCTTCGCGACCCCATAGCACGGGCCTATTCCAATCACCTTCATGAAGTCATCAAGGGGCATATCGCGCCCCAGACTTTTGAAGAAGGTCTTCGCAATAATCCGGCTTATCTGGAGCAAGGCCGGTATTTCACACATCTCAAGCGCTGGCTGGAGGTCTTTGGACCGCAGCAGGTCCTGGTCTTGCTTGCCGAAGAAGTCCACGCAGACCCGGTCCGGTCCGCTGCTAAGGTTTATGATTTTATTGGTGTGGATACCGACTTTGTGTCGGCGGTTGCATCGGAACGGCGCAATGTAAGCGATATTGCCCGTTTTCCGTTGTTGCGCCGCGCGTTGCGTGGCGGGGGTGACCTTATGCGAAAGGTTGGGCTGGAAGAGCAGCTGGTACGGCTCAAATCCACAGCGCCCGTAGCGGGTTTGCTGAAAGCAAATAGTGCCGCTCTGCGCGACTGGATTCCGCCTATGAACGAGAGCACAAGGCATCAGTTGATCGAGTATTTCGCACCCGAAGTGGTGGATTTGGCGGATATGCTGAACCGCCAGTCCTTACCCTGGCCCATTTGGCAAGACTGTGCTGCGCGAACGAACCAAACGCCCATCGCCAGTTGAAGAAACGAACCGAAAGCACTGATAGACAGGAACTCAAAACGTGACGCTGATCGAGCGAAATATGCTCACCCCCCCGCACGGCGAGGGCAGTGCTCCACCCAGCATTGCGCATGCCCTGTCGTCCGCTTTCAGGGCCGTGCGCCGTCACCTATGGCTCTTGAGCGGTTTTGTAGCTGTATGCCTGCTTCTGTCGTTGTTCAGCGTTGTGACCATGACCCCGGTGTATCAGGCCACAACGACAATCTACATCGACCCGCGCGAAAGCCGAGGATTCCAAGAGGCGGGTGGCATTCTGCTCAGCTCTGATGCGCTTGTTGTGGATTCAGAGGTCAAAATTCTCACGTCGAATGCGCTTGCGGAAAGGGTCGTAGACAGACTTGATCTTGCCGCTCCCGACCCTCTCAGCCAGGAAAAGACGGCAACACCAAATTTCACTGCGCGCCTTAAATCGCTGTTTGTACCCACCGCGGATGAAGATCAAACAGGTGTGCTGAGCCCGGAAGAGGCAGCCAAACGGCGCGCCGTTTCAAAACTGCGGCGCGCGATGCAAATCGGGCGTCTTGGCAACACTTATGTCATCGAGATCACGGCCAAGCACACCGACAAACAAAAGGTAGCCGCCATCGCCAATGCCTATGCTGAGGAGTATCTCGCAAGCGGTCTGGAAGTACAGGCAGAGCGCCTGGCCCAGGTTAACAGCTGGTCCTCTACGGCTTTGCGCGAGGCAATCGAAGATCTTGAACTTGCCGAGCAAGAGGTCAATCAATTTCGACTGGTGAGCAGGATCGACTCCGGTGACCGTCAGGTGGTCGGGGCTGAGTTGTCCCAGCTGAACGCTGCGCTGGTCACGTTGCGAAGTGACCGCTTTGAGAAAGAACTCTTGCTGGAGCGTGTGCGTACGGTGCTCAACAACGGCACCACAGCCACAGATGTTACCGATATCGGTGTGAGCGGCATAGAACAGCTCCGTGCTGAAATTCTTCAGGCAGAGATTGAGGTCGCCCGAATGGCGGTCAACGGCACTCGAAATTCTTCGCAGGCGGGCATTATCTCAGACGAGCTGGACGCCATGAAATCGCAGCTTGACCTGCAGTATCAGCGCGTCGCGCGCGAGCTTGAAAACCAAATTGAGTTTTCATTGGCGGAAGAAAAACGATTGTCAGACCGCAGTGACGTGCTGCGCGAAGACGTGGCAATGGTCTCGGAAAAGGAGGCAAAGCTCAGAGCATTGGAGATGCGCGCCAATGGTACGCGCGCGATCTACCAAGGTCTTCTGATGCGCTTTCATGAAACCTCTGACGACTTCGCCTACAACACAAGCTCGGCGCGGGTTCTGACCCCGGCCCAGGTCCCGGCGGGACCAAGTGCTCCGCAGACCTCCAAGATCATGGTGCTAGGACTAGTCGCGGGCGTTTTCCTCGCCCTTGTCGCGATCTTTCTTATTGAGCAGCTCGACGATCGTATTCGCCAGCCAAGCCAGATAGAAGCGCTGGGCCTGCGCTACATGGGGGCGATCCCGCGTATGAGTGGGGCGGCTCTGCCCTTCCGTTTCCCGTGGGGCCAAAGGCGGCGGGACGTCAACTCCCCCAAGTTGAGTGGCGGAAAACGCGAACGCAACATGGCGCAATTGACCTATGCGGTCGATTTTCCTCTTTCCGAGTTTTCTGAGACGATCAGGTCGATTGTTTTCGATGCGGCGGCCAGTAGCTCCTCTGCGGAGAACGCACAAATCATCGCAGTATCCTCAACGTCACCACTGCAAGGAAAGTCGACCCTCGCCGCCAATATAGCGGCCTATTACGCCAAACAGGGAAAGCGCGCCCATCTGATAGACTTCGACTTGCGAAACCCCGATTTGTCGCGGGTTTTTGCCACCCGTACTGTGGAAGAAAGCGCTGATGGTCCCGGAGAAACGGATGCCCAGACGGCAAAACCGCTTTCAGATTTCGAGTTCTCCGGGCGGGTCGAAGCTTCAAACGCCGCAGATGTGATTGAACTAATCAATCCCGGCACGATTGTGAAATACCTCGAAAGCCTCAAGCTAGAGTGCGATGTCGTTGTACTCGATATCGGCTCGCTTTCTGAGAGCCCGGATGCCCGTATGTGCGCTGACCTGGCGGACTATGTCGTGCTGGCGGTTCGCTGGGGATTCAACCCGGTAGAGCAGTTTGAGTTGGCGCTGGCGCGTGGATTGAACAGAGCGGGCAAGTCAGTCGGAGCTGTTTTAACAATGGTGCCGTCTTCGGCGAAACTTGAGGCTGCTGCCGGACGCGATACTCCGGCGCGTCCGCAAGCGGCGGCATAAGGACTTCGCGATGAGCCAGCATGACCGCACCTCCGTCGCAGTTTTCGCGCATAACGAGGCTGATGGCATTGCGGCCAGTCTTTGTGCGTTGCAGCAAGCGGGTCTTGGCCCGGACGATCCGGTTTACGTTTTGATCAACGGTACCACAGACAAAACCGAGACAATCGTTCGCGCGTTTGCGCAGGACGACCCACGTATCCGACCCGTCGTCATCGCTCTGGGCGACAAGGCCAATGCATGGAGCTTTTATGCCAACCATCTGGCTCCGGACGGATGCGACATGCATGTTTTCGTTGACGGTGATGTTCAAGTTTCGGCCGGCTCGTTTGATGCAATCCGCATCCACCTGGCCAAGCATCCTGAAGCACTGGCCGCGTCGACTCTCCCGAAAGGTGGCCGAAGCGCCAAAACCTGGGCACAGCGTATTCTTATCCATCACGGCATGCCGGGGAATTTTTATGCTTTGCGAGGTCAAACACTGGCTCGGATCAAAGCGCAGTCTATCAACATGCCGGTTGGGCTCATCGGTGATGATCCGTTTTTGCGGTGGCTTTTGCTCAGAGACCTGGAGCCCGGCGGCACGCCAAATCCGGTACGCATCCGCCCCGTGCCCGAAGCGTTTTTTGCCTATGAGTCCATTCCATTCACAAACCTTCGTGGTTTGCGCGCTCTCTGGGCACGGCAAATGCGGTATCAAATGCGCGATCTGCAAATGAACCTGCTGCAGGAGCACCTGGGCACTTATGGCCTGTCGGCCATGCCGCGCCGCATCGATAGCCTTTACGACAAAGCGACTCCGCTGATGGCGCTAAGGGGCCAGATCAAGCTGCGCAAGTTGGCTTTTCTCTACACGTACCTGCGGGCGCGGGCGAGCCGCGCGCAGCCTTTGCGCGCCTCTGCATGGTACGAAGAATGATAGCCGAAGAGGATGAGAGAGCAGATCAGATGATCTTGTTGAGCAAAGCAAACGAAAAGCGAGCCCTCAGCGGGAGCGCCAAGACCTTTGCTCCGCATTTCTTTGTCATTGGTGCGATGAAGGCGGGGACCACAACGCTCAACCGCTATCTCGACCAGCGCTCGGATACAGGTATGCCGCGCATCAAGGAGACCGACTTTTTCTTAAGGGATCGCAGGGCCGGCTTGGGGATGGAGTGGTACAAATCGCAATTTGACCTTTCCCGGCAGTGTCTGGGAGAGGTGTCGCCAAACTATACCAAGTACGACATTTTCCCAGGGGTGCCCCAACGCATCCATGCCGTAGCGCCGGATGCCAAATTGATCTTCATAGCGCGTGATCCGGTCGCGCGGTTTGCGTCGCATTACCGGCATTCCTGGCTTCACGGCCATATGCGCAAAGCACCAGAAAACTTGCTCAGCAGTGAGAATGGCCGGCACATGATTGAATGCAGCCGCTATGCTAATCAGCTTGAGAAATACCTGGCGTACTTCGATCGCTCACAACTTCTGATTGTTGACTTTGATATCCTGTGCAGGAGCCCTCAAGTGGTTGTGGACGAGATCACCGGGTTCCTCGGGCTTCCGAGAGAGCAAGTAAAAGAAATTGGCGCCGCCAACACCGCAGATCAGGTGGCGCGCATTCCACCTTTTGTTAAGCGGTTGGCACGTTCCAGACTTGGCCGCCATATCGATCGATTTATTCCCAACGACACAAAGCAGGCTCTTGGTCGAGCGGTTTCCCGTCGGCATCCAATTTACGCGCCGGTTTTGGGAACGAGTGTTTTGCAAGCAGCGCGCGACCTGCTGCGTGAAGATACAGCCCGGTTTCGAAAACTGGCTGGACCGAGCTTTGAGCAATGGTCCATCTGAGCTGCTCTTTCTGTCTTGTGCTCGCCTTGTTGGGAGTTTCCGGTTTGCCGGCACAAGCAGGCCCAGACATGGCAGGCTACACGCCTGTTCTGATAGAAGAGTTTGACCGTCCGCTTAGTCTCTTCGATGGCGTGACAGGGGTCTGGCGCGATTATCCGCGCCGCCAAAAATATATCGGCAACGGTCCGCCGTCGCTCTATGTAAATTCAAAGATGAACCGCGAAGATGGTACGTCACTTGGCCTTGATGCTTTTAGCGTTCATGATGGCAAGCTGTTCGTCAAAGCCGCCCCAATTCCGGCAGAAGACCTAAGCGATGTTCACGCCTTGCTGCGAAAGTCCGGCTATGCGGACCGCGACGTGCAGAAGGTACGGTATTACTCCGGTTCGCTATCGACGTTTTCGAGTTGGTCTCAGACTTACGGGTATTTCGAGATGCGTGCCAAGCTGCCCGAGGGCAGGGGGCATTGGTCAGCCTTCTGGCTTGTACCTTCAGTCAATGGCTGGCCGCCGGAGATCGATATTTTTGAGGTGCTCGGGCGCGAAAACGGACGTGAGGGTCATGGTTCACCCGACAATAGGCTCCACCTCAGGGTACATTTTGACGAACTTGGCGCGGATCGGTCTTTTGTACCTGAGCCAATGCTGGCCAATCCATTTGAGATTGAGGATGGCGCACCAAAACCCGCCATACGACGGGAGCGCCCGCAGGGGCCGCGGTTCACTTTTGCAAAGTCCGTGGACGTCGGCGAGGCATTCGGGCGCCAGATTTTCGATGAGTTCAACACGTATGCGGTGAGCTGGACGCCGCATGAGATCGTCTGGTGGTTTGGCGCCGGCAGGGATGACCTGCAGGAGATCTACCGCACGCCAACCCCGCGCGATGTACACGGGCCTATGTCCGTGATCTTCAATAATCAGATTGGCGGCAAATGGGCCGGCGCTCCGGATCCCGCCCAAGATGCGGAGACGTTCTCCAGTCTGTTTGTTGTCGATCATGTCAGGGTCTATGCGCGCACACCGGAGTCCAGAATTGAAACTGCCGCAGGAGATGTGCGAGGAACCGATGGAGATGAGCGTCTGATCGGAAGCACTGCGGCGCAAACATTCCATCCCAAAAGCGGCTTTGACATCATTACCGGTGGAGGTGGCGAAGACCGGTTCGTAGTTGATGGCGGCAGTGGATCCAAAGTCATCATGGATTTTGCACCGGACGACACTTTGGTGTTGAGAGACTGGACATTTAAAACCAGCTCAGACGCGTTGCGCCGGCTCGAGCAAGTCGGAAAAGATCTTTGGCTGATTGACGAGCAAGAGCCTCAGGCCCCGCAAACGCTTATCTTTCGCAATCTCAACAAGTCGAACCTTGATGGAGCGAATTTTCACTTTGGTCCGCGTCAATGAGCTCTGCTTCCGCCTCTGAATATGCCCAGCCTGTAGGCAGGAAACCGGGTGTAAGGCCCCTCAGCAGCTACGTCTTGGTGGCTGCAGCGTATGACCTGCTGCTTGCGGTAATGATCATCGTTGCAGGCAGCCAGGGGATTCATCGATTTTTGCCCCCGTTGCTGTTGTGGGCGCTGGTTTACGCAATGGTGTCCCTGAAATATGCCATGCATACGCGCGCGCTCTTTGACGTATTGCGCCAGAACACTGCGATTATGGCCTTTCCGATGGTCGCGGCGCTGTCTTCGGTCTGGTCGATTTCGCCTGGGGCATCGGCCTACGCGGCAATGCAGTTGATCGTGACATACATGGCCGCGATCTGGATGGGCTGGCGCTACAGGCCGCGCGACATTGCCATGATTGTGCTTTTGGGTCTTACGCCCTTGATTGCCCTGTCCCTGGTAAACTGGGCTACGGGAATGTTTGGCGAGGTCTATTCCTATGCCGGTGGGCTTCTTGGAGTGTTCAGCAACAAGAACACGCTTGGGCGTATGTCGCTGCTGCTGGGAATCGTGACAATAGCGCTGCTGATTGACAGGAGGTCAACGCTTCCTCGCCGTGCTTTGCTGTTTGGTATTTTCGCTTCAGCAGCGTTTGCCCTCTTTCTTTCCAAATCAGCAACATCGGCGATTGTTATGCTGGCCTCCGCCGGGTTGTTTATCTTACTCACACAGCATCGCTATCCAGCTTGGATCCGTTTGTCGCTATTTGGCGTCGGCAGCATCGGCGTTATGGCACTACTGTTTGCCATGGCCTTCGGTGGTTTTGACCCGGTCGAAGAAGTTCTGGGCGCCTTTGGTAAAAGCTCAAACCTGACCGGGCGCACGATGCTTTGGGGCCTGGCCACTCTCCAAATTTCTGAAACTCCCTGGTTTGGTGTTGGCTTTGACGCCTATTGGGAAAGCGGAACGTTTCTTGCCGTTGATCAGATGCAACGCGCCTACGGAGATGGGTTGATCAGCTTTCACAACTTTGTCCTGGATATCTGGGTGGCCTTGGGTATCAGCGGAGTAATCGGCATTACTGTGACGCTAACAAGCATAGCCCTCACCGCAATGCGCTTTTATTCGGTCTCGAACGAGGTATGGCCGGCAATGACATTGACATTGTTTGTTGCGGGCGTGGGCGTGGCGCTCTTCAATCCCTTGCTGCATGCACAGCATGGCAATCTGATCGTTATTCTTGTGGCGCTTGCGGTCTCGTCGCAGATCGAAATCGCTAGACTTGGAAAAAATCGCCCGAACTAGCGCTCAGGCGGCCAAACGCTCACGCATCTCCTGGACCCGGTTGGCGATCTCATCCTGGCGCGTGCGCAGAATCTTGTCATCGCTTTGAAAGCCTTGCGACTGGGCCGCTCGTTTCAGGTCTCGTATCAGCATCATCTCGACCGCTGGTTCAAGGCGAGAGACCCACTTTCGTGCCTGTACCTTCTCGTCTTGGGACACCACGTCTGCGACGCGTGTTCCATTGGTATCAGATGTGTCGGGGGCGCTTGTCGAAAAGGCTTTTTTAACCGAGAGCTTCTTTCTCGCCTGGTTCAATCGGTTGCGCACCTGTTTCATGCCCAGGAGAAACTCTTCAAACTGAATGTCGAGGTTGAGAGACTCGGACCAATCCAGCCATTTGTGCCTGTTGAAGGTGGGGGAGATCGAAACTGGAACAAACGGGACACGGAACGCATCCGCAATGATTGCCCCATGCAGTGACTCCGCCAGGACCAGTTTGGCGCGAGCAAGGGCTAAGATAACCTCCTCGCTTTCACCAGCTGGCGAGACATAGCGAACGCCAGCTCGATGCGCGATGCGCTCCCAGTTCAGAGGCAATTTGGCGGTTCCCACATGCGGAATGAACACCGTGTCTCCGCCGGGTTTGATATGTTGAAACCGTTGGAAAGTGGACACCATCGCCGCAGGGTCTGTGATTGCGTGATCCGGTGTTAGCCCCAAAAGTCTTGCCGTGCGCGGACCGCGGACAAAGCCGATCTTGGTGCCCTTGGGCAACTCGCTTGGCACAACGCCATAGCCTGAGCCGCTGCCCATCACCACGACCTTTTCATTTCCGATGAAGTTCTTCCGCCAAAGAATGCTGCCGATCCCGAAAAGTGTGGTGTCGGGCGCAATTTCCGAATGATCCGGGAAGAGCTCATCCCAGAACCATTCGTTCATGTCGTCGCCGAAATTGCCGCCGTCCACTTTACAGAAAAAAACCCTCATGTATTTCCCCCAGGTTCCTTTTGTGTGTCCGAAAGCTGCCTCCGCCAGCGCCAAAGCGCACCAAATGCGGACATGTCCAGTCCGGTGATGACCCAGCACAGGGCCCATCGAAGAGCCTGGAGGGCAATCATAGTGAGCGCGAATCCAGCGGCAGTCGCCCCAAGCGCGTCCGTTCCGCTGGCGACAAGCTTGGGCACACCGAACATGCCTCCGAGCAGCAGGGAAAGAAGCGCTATGACGCTTGTCAGGAAAAACACACGGCGTTTGTCAAAAAGCTGCATCACCAAGGCTGTGTTGCCAAATACGGCACTGGCCAACGGTATGAGAAACAGCCACCAGATCGCTCCCGTGCTCGCCGCATATTCCGGGCCAAAAAGATGAATAATCAGTGGCATGAAGAGCCACAGCACAGCTGCCCCCATCGCGACAAGACCAATCTTAAATGCGCCAGACATCGCGATCAGTTGCAGAATGTCGGCGTCCTTTTTGGCGCATGTGTTTGAGGTCAGGACGCGCGTAATGGCTTTCGATATTTTTGGTGCAAAGCTCGTCTCGACGGCATTCACGGCAAAACTGAGAAATGTCACAACGCTGAGCGCTACTGCCATTTGTGCCACTCCGACAGCGCCCAGCGGTATTGCAGCGATCAGCAGAAGCACGTCCCGCAGACGGTCGGTCAGAAGCCTGTTTGGTGCAAGCAAAAGGCCGGTTGCAAGCCAGCGCTGCCAGCCGGATGTGTCTGGCCTGGCTGTGATCATGAAGTCGAAAAACTGCCGCAGCAAAGTGAATTGCACAAACGCGATCAGGATTACAATCGACAAGTAAATCCCCAGGACACTCTCAAGCGTCAATGGCGTTTGAGAGATCCACGCGCCCCCAAGGACCACACAGAAGACGAGAGGGCGCAGCAACATCCCCGGCACCTGACTGCGCACCACCTGATCCAATGCGACCGCCTGCGCGGCATTGGTTGCGTTCCACCCCATAACAGGGATTGTCGCGGCGGCAAGCAGTACTGCCAAAGCATGGCTTTCCGCCATCTCTGGGTTTTGCACCCAGATTAATGCCACGAAGGCCATCATCACCGGCAGACAGGCGCAGAAAAGGATACGCCGGCTGATGACGACAAATCCGGCCGCAGCCGCGTCGTTCCCCGAAGCTCTAGCCCGCACGACTTCGCGGATTGCCGTTGCGCCGATGTTCAGGGTCGAGAGGTAGGCTGCGATAAATACGCCGGACCACAGCGTCCAAACCAGACCAAATTCTTGTGGGCTGAGAATGCGCGCCAACATCACCGTATAGGCGAGTGTGCCAAATGCCCCAACCACGCGCGCTGCAATCATGACCCCTGCAGCGCCACCTGCTCGCCAAGTTTCCGAGCCTGATACTGCTCTGGCCACTGCGGTTATCATGGGTTTGAGGATCCGGTCCTGCAGCCCGCGGAATACCGATTCGAGAAAAGGCGATCACCATTTTTCTTAGGCATGTAGTTTCCCTCGCCTGGTCTCACGTTGCCGAATTCTTCGCACGTGCAGAGTGCGCGTTTCTGCCTCGCAGCATTGATGGCAGCCGTAGCAATGGAGGCGCACTGTTTTCTTATTGTGCAATTAAGGCCGAATTTGGGTCTGGACTGCGTGTGAGCTTGGAAACAGCGAGTTCAGTCGGTTTAAACTCTGCACTGTGCAGAGCGCTTTTTTCTTAGTTTTGTTTATATACCGCACAAGTTTTGAGCGAAATCAGCGGAACTTCGCCAAGACATCGGACCGCAAGAGCAAGAGAAAAACAACCGCGCGCCAGAGCCTTAGTTCCGACACATTTCCGCCCTTACTGGCAGTTGCTGGCGATTTCTGAATCCGGGGGGGTTAGCTAATGGACTCTTGCCAAGCCAAAATTAGAGCTGATGAACCGCACATAGATTCTGCAGCTGAAAATCGTACAAATGTCCCTGTAGGTGGCGTCGCAAAGCGTGTATTTGACATCGCTTTCAGCCTGATCGCAATTCTCAGTGCGCTGCCGTTTTTTATCGTTCTGCCCATTATTATTAAGGTCGTATCACCTGGACCGGTTTTATTTTCGCACACGCGAATTGGCTATGACGGCGTGCCCTTCCCTTGCTTGAAGTTCCGCACAATGGTGCCCGATGCCGACAAGATGCTGTCGAACTATCTGGCGTCGAATCCAGACGCGCAAGAGGAGTGGACTCAGCACCGTAAACTCAAAGATGACCCCCGTATCATTCCACTGGTTGGCAACCTGATGCGACGTCTGAGCTTCGACGAGCTACCACAGTTCTTCAATGTTCTGCGCGGCGAAATGAGTGTCGTCGGGCCGCGTCCTCTCACTCTCGATGAGGTGAACGACTACGGTGAAGCCGCCCGACGATATCAAGCAGCCCGCCCGGGAATCACTGGTCTTTGGCAGGTGTCCGGACGTAGCGATATCTCGTTCCGTGACCGCATTGAGCTGGATTGCAGATACGTCGCGACCTGCAACCTCGGCAGCGATATCCAACTCATCGCCAAGACTATTGGCGTGCTGTTGAACGGCCGCGGCGCCTACTGATCTGGGTCCGCTCACCTCGAACGGCGCGGGCCGAAAGCCCTGTCGCCGTCAAAGCGCCAAGGACAAAACAACAAATGAACATTTCAAATCCCAATTACACCGCTATCGTTGTCTCTGTTTTTAAGAGGAGAATGAGTTGTGAAGGGGCTGTTGTTTTTGGCGCCGATTCTGAGTTCCGCGTTATCCTTGATCGCGTATCTGGCAGGGGCCGGTTTGTGGGTGGTTATCGCGGCGTTTTTCCTTGCTGGACCTTTGTTGGTGTTGGTTGTCGGCTTGTTCCTGGACCGGTCCACCAATGATGACGGAGACCCGAAATGAACCTCGAAGTGCGATCACAGATCTTGGGTCCGCATCCATAGATCCAAAAGACGTTCTGGTGGTGCTGCCCGCCCTGAACGAAGCTGGGCACATCGAGGCTTGCCTGCGCTCTCTCATGCGCCCTGATTGCTGGATGTCCCGCTGCAGCATTGTTGTGGCGGACGGAGGCAGTTCGGACGGTACTCCAAAGATCGTTGAACGTCTGGGGCATCTGTATCCAAACCTCCACCTTCTGCACAATACGGACCGCTTGCAATCTGCCGGTGTGAATGCCGCTGTTGCGCAGTTTTCCAAACCGCATCACAGGCTCTTGGTTCGGTGCGACGTTCATGCAGTGTATCCCGCAGGCTATGTTCAGGCCTTGGCGCGAGAGCATGCCCGCGTAAATGCGGCGTCGGTGGTTACCGCGATGGACGCCTCTGGCCAGAATGGGTTTCAGAAAGCTGCCGCCTGGATCGTTGACACACCATTGGGCTCGGGCGGGTCAGCGCACCGAGGAGGGCGAAAAGCCCAGTTTGTCGATCACGGTCATCACGCAGCCTTTGACATAGACTGGTTCCGGCGCGTTGGCGGCTATGATCCGGGCTTCAGCCACAACGAAGATGCAGAACTTGATGTACGGCTGATAAAACAAGGCGGTAAAATCTGGCTCACGGACCAAACGCGTATTTCGTATGTTATGCGCCCCACATTGCCAGCGCTTTGGCGGCAATATGCCAACTACGGTCGTGGCCGCGCGCATACGCTGCGCAAACACCGGGCACGACCACGTTTGCGTCAGCTGGTTCCGGTTCTCAACACGCTTCTTCTGCTTGCATCTCTGCCTTTGACGCTGGTCTCGCCTTTTGGTCTGATCTGGCCCCTGCTTTACGGCGCTGTGCTGTCGGGCGCATCGCTGATCGCCGCGCTACGTTTGCGGAGCCTTTATGGCCTGTGGGCCGGTCCGGCCCTTGGCGCGATGCACATCGCATGGGGACTTGGTTTTTTGAGAACCGTCTTTGCGGTTTCTCACAAGAACGCAGTGCAAGCGCAAACGGGGTAAGAATGGCAGTGCAAACGACATCCATCGATATTTGCATCTGCACGTTCAGGCGATCTCATCTGGCGAAAACACTGGCTTCGTTGAGCGATCTTGAGTGGCCGAGACTGACTACACTTCGCGTTATAGTGGCGGACAACGACACTGAGCCAAGCGCAGCCCCGATCATCGCTGACGTAATTTTACCATTTGAAATCAGATATCTGCATGCGCCGGCGCGTAACATTTCGATTGCCCGGAATGCGTGTCTTGAAGAGTCTACAGCGGATTTGATTGCCTGGGTTGACGATGATGAAATCGTCGACTCCGGTTGGCTTGTGCACCTCTATGAGACCCTTGGTCGCGACGGCTATGATGCAGTATTTGGTCCTGCCATCGCGATATACCCTTCTGATGCACCCAATCACATCGCCAAGGGCGACTTTCATTCCAACCGCCCGGTTGTTCGACAGGGCGAGGTGCGCACGGGGCACACCTGCAACGCGCTGGTTGATATGCGTCGCGCCGCAACCCGTTCGCTGCGATTTGACGTCGCAAAGGGACGCACCGGAGGAGAGGACACAGACTATTTTCACAGACTGTGGCGAACGGGTGCGACCTTGGGAATTTGCCCCAACGCCGAGGTTTACGAAGATGTCAGCCCTTCGAGGTTAAGTGCTGCTTGGTTAATGAGACGTAGTTTTAACTCGGGGCATGTGTTCGGAGAGTTAAGCCGTCGGGATGCACGGCTTTGGGCACTGCCACGGCTTGTTTTTGTCGCGATACTTAAGGCTGCGTATTGCTTGCTCTGCGCTTTGGTATCCGCGAGGTTCGCAACGCGGCGTCTTTGGTGGCTGCGCCGCGGGGTCCTGCATCTCGGCGTCACGGCGGGTCTCATAAGGCTCACGCCGAAGACGCAATACTAGCTTCGGTTTGCGAAATGCTCTTGGAGAAGCGGGGTTTTTGTGACCGGATTGCCTCTTTTACCAGGCGTGCCAGTGTTCCCGGCGGTTCAACGAAGACAGTGTCCGGAAGCTCCAGCAACCGGCAACGCGCCGCCGCGATCACTTTCGGGTTTTTGAGCACTCGGTCGATAAACCGGGGCAGGGTCTCCTCCAATGGTTCTTCAAGCACAAAACCACTTTCCTGAGCGACGATCCACTGGCCTGTTTGAGAGGCTGCGGGCGCGACCGGCGGACACCCATACCATCCACCTTCGTAGAGCCGGTTGGGCAAGAGCCATTGTGAGTTCAGGCCTGCATCCATGAAGTCGCCTGCCCAGACAAGGTCCACCTGATCATAGATTGATCCAAGCTCGTCAGGCCAATGATAGCGACCACCATAGGTCACATTGGGGTGCGCATTGACGACGTGATCAAAATCCGGAATTTCCGCTTGGGCGGGGTATCCGCGTAGAACGATCTCAACCCGATCTTCAAATTGCTTGGAAAGCCTGGACAAGAGACGCAAGGATCTTGCGCATCGCAGATTACCGAACCAGCCGATCCGCAGCTTTTCTCCAATCGGTTTGAACTTGTTCGGTCGAACCCCGATCCTCGCCTGTAAGCGGTTCTCCAAAAGCTGCGCGCCTTTGGCTTTCGGGTAGTGGCGTTCAAAGTGCTCGGTCAAAAACGCCGGAGAAGAAACCCAGTGCCCGGCGCAATTGCGCAGTGCGTGGCGCTCTACTGTGCGAAAAAGCGTGCCAATCCGATCTTGACGCGCGACAAACCTGTGAATGTCGAGGCACTCGTAAATCACGGGGGTGGCCAGACGGGCCTGCCGCCTGGCGCGCAGCGCAGTCAGCAGCATATCCAGATTGCGCGCTACGATCAGATCTGCATCCGCCAGCGCTGGGATCTGTGCCTTTTTGGCCCCTCGGAGAATGGCTTGCAGGCGCTGAAAATAGCCATTGTCATAGGTTTGTCCAAGATCAACCGAGACCCACCCCGGCCGAGTAGTGTCTGTGCGGTAGCTGGCGAACCCCGCGACATCAATTCTGTCGCGAGCGAACCCCGCAACACGCCGTCCGATTGCCGCATCGCCCCAGTCATGCGCAAAATAGGCCACGCGTAAGCGGCGGCTTTTCTCATTCATCTTTGTGGTCCTGCAGGTCTTTTGCATGGGCGTAAAGGCTCGCATCCCAGGCGCACATCTCGTGCAGCCGGTCCAGTTGTGACGAGGTGAACGAGATCTTGGGCCCCTGAGCCTGGTTATATTTGTGAAGATTGAGGGCAGCTCCAAACACGTGCTCAAAGGAATGTGCAAAGCGCTCTATTTCCTCAAGAAAGCCAATTAGTGCAAAGTCCTCCAGTGCCTCTTTCGCGCGGGCCAGACCCGTGGGCTCCGCCTCCAATGGAACACTGTGCTGGCCCGACAGATACCGTAGATACGTCGTGCAATGGGCGCGCGCGATCGGGCTTGAAAGCCAGACCTCCGGGTCTGGGTCAGCAATTCCCGCTGCGACTGCCATGCGATAGTTTGAGATGGTGCGCGCGACTGGCTCGCGCATGATAGTCAGAAGCTTGTATCGACCCAGCAGGTGCGTGCGCAAAAGGTCAGACAGAAGTAAATGGCCGTGCACAAGAAACGTATTCCAACACCCATGTGTCAGCAAAATCCGCTCGCGCAGATCGAATGTGTGTTGCCCATGCTCAAGATCGTCATGGCATCGCCAGGCGTTGTCTTCTCCAAACGCCAGAACCGAGGCTGCGCGCCGTGTCGACAGAGCGTCGATCACGCCAACCCGTTTGTGAATTGGGACCGTCGCATAGAGCGCTTCTGACAGGGATGTGCCGCCGCATTTCGGCAAGTGCAAGAAGATCGCTGGATGTTGAAGACCTGCGCCCAAGATCGACCGCCTGATCCTGCCGGAGTAAACCCGAGACCGGCGCGTCGCTTGGCTTTGCGCGACATCAAAAAGGCTCATGGGCGGCACCCCCGGAAATTCAACCGTTTCCTCCCTTCCATGAGTGTTGCTGAAAAGTGGCGAGATTGCGTCGCCACATGCGTCTTCCGCGATTTCAGCCAGGTTTTGCGAGGCACCGATGAAGAATTGGGCAGAGTTTAGTTTTTCGGCGACGGTATTTTTTTCTACAGCGTTTTGGGCGTTCGTGCTGCTCAGTGGATCGTTCGGTTAGTAGCCATGCGAGTTGATACTGGCCATTTTTCGTGCAGCGATCAGCCTGCAGAGCAGGCGACCGAGCAACGAACGAAGGGCATTGGACCCGAACGCAGCAGTTATTCTGTATCCAGCCGAAACTTGAGAAATGTTGACCCGTCATATTCGATTTCGCCGATTTGCTTTGCGCCAAGCCTCTGGAGGGCGCCCAGGTTGGTGCGGGATGGCGGCAAAAGCAATGTGACGTAGGAAATGCGCGTGTCAGCAAATGCAATTTTGAGTGCCTTCTTGGCGATACGCGTGCCCATCCCAAAAACCTCGGGCTTCAGAACCAGCCCGAAGTCCCACTCGTCACCTTCTTTTTGGAAACCTCCCCATCCGACGTATCGGCCATCGAGCAAAAATGCCCAGTGACCAAGTCCGTCTCGGGCCCAGGTCGCCTCCTTGCCGGCAACGAACTTTTCCGCGGCCTTTTCGTGCCACACAGACGTTAGCAGCGGCATGTGCTTTGCCACGCGAGGATCCGACATATGCGCTGCAATCTCGGCTGGTGCAATCTCCGAGAGCCGGGCGAAAGTGATTTGGTCGGTCATGATGGCCTCTCGCAACGATCCTATGGCTTCCGATCTATGCGAAAGCTTTTTGGAGCATAAAGAGCAGCGTTGCGTGCGTCTCTCGAAAGAAACCTAACCGTCATACTCACGGAAATAGGCTGAACTTATGTCGCCAGGTATTTGTGTCCGAAAGCAGGGAAGAGCTTGGCTGGGGTGGTAGGATTCGAACCTACGGTACACGGTACCAAAAACCGCTGCCTTACCGCTTGGCTACACCCCAACAGTGGCGATGGAGATACGACCCAAGCTTGGGCAGTGCAAGCCCCTTGGCCAAAAAACTTGCTCGAATTCCTTTCGGGTTCTGGTTGGTGATCTTTGGCTAGACGCGCAGTGGGTCGGCTTTGGCAAGACGGTCAAACTGCATGAGGCTTTCGATAAGTCTGGGCATGTCGTGCAAGTGAATCATATTCGGGCCATCGGAGGGTGCATTGTCTGGATCAGGATGTGTCTCGATGAACACCGCTGCTATGCCAAGGCTCACGGCTGCGCGGGCCATCACAGGCGCAAACTCGCGCTGTCCGCCGCTGGACCCGCCCTGTCCACCAGGTTGCTGCACAGAGTGGGTGGCATCCATCACCACCGGATAGCCGGAACGGGCCATGGTCGGCAGGCTGCGCATATCTGCAACCAGCGTGTTGTACCCGAAAGACACGCCGCGTTCGGTCAGCAGTATCCGGTCGTTGCCTGTGGATGCCACTTTGGCGGCAACATTCTCCATATCCCATGGAGCGAGAAACTGTCCCTTTTTGATATTTATCGCCGCGCCGGTCTCGCCTGCAGCCAGCAGAAGGTCGGTTTGACGTGACAGAAAGGCCGGTATCTGCAGGATGTCGACGGCCTCTGCTGCCGGGCCGCAATGGTCGGGCGCGTGCACATCTGTAAGTACGGGCACGTCCAGCGTCTGCCGCAAGTCTGCGAGGATATCGAGGCCCGCTGTCATGCCCATGCCGCGCTTGCCCGAGACAGAGGTTCGGTTCGCCTTGTCATAGGACGCCTTAAAAACATAGCTGGCGCCAGCAGCTGCACAGGCGTCTTTCATGGCATTGCCGATCTCCAGCGCGTGAGCGCGGCTTTCAAGCTGGCACGGTCCCGAAATCACGGTCAGTGGCAAATCGTTGCCAACGCGCATTCCTTGCAAGTCTATCGTTTTCATCTAACCAGAAACCTGTTCACGCAGAACCGAAACGGTCAGCGATACCATCAGATAGATACCAGCAAAGATCAAAAAGGCGAGAAACGTATTCTCCAATGCACGCGGATAGCTCGCTTCGTCCGGTGCGATCGGGCGCACACCGAGTGACAGGTAGCGCACCTGACGGTTGGCCTCGATCCGGGCGCTTTCGAGTTGCTGCAAAGACTGGCTGAGCAACGCCTGCCGCGTCTCAAGATCGGCTTGCGCGATTACCAGCTCGCCAGAGACCCGCGCCAGCGAGGCCTGTCCTCCAGCACCTTCGGTCATCTCGGCGCGGAGCTCTGCGATCAAAGTTGTAAGCCGGTCGATGTTCCCCTCAAGGAGCGCCACGCGCGATGCGTTGGGGTTTGAGTTTTGTAACAACTCCTGAAGCCGCAGTTGTTCATTGCCGAGCTGCAGCTCAAAGGTCGCGATTTGCTGCATCTGGGTCGAGGCCTCAAGCTCTGCGCTCATAACCCCACGCGACTCTTGCAGGTCTAGGACGCGTTTCTGTGCGAGCTGAACTTTGTTTTCTGCGTCCTCGTAACTGTCGCGGGCGCCACTCATCTGGTCTTCGCGAAGTCTTTGGGTCAGGTTGTCGACCTGCTCTTCCGCATAGGAAATAAGCGCTGTGGCGAAAGCTTCGCTATCCTCGGGTGTGGTGGCGATCACTTCCATGCGGATGATGCCCTCCGTTGGATCGAACCCGATCTTCACTTTGTCGGTGTAGAGTGCGTAGGCGTCTTCGTTCGTCGCGCCTTCAGCCAACCGCTGAAAATAGTCAATCTCGCTTGATGAGTAATGCGATTTGAATCCCAGATCTTCATCCAAACGCAGCATCGCTTCGCGCGAAGTCAGGTAGCTTTGGACCGTTACTGCATCCTGCGTTGTGCCCCCCATGCCACCGCCGAACATGCCACCGATGCCGCCGGACGCGCCCGCGTTTTGGCCGTCTGCCTGTTGAATAACAAACTGGGAGTGCGTGGCGAACATCGGCGTTGCAACGAGGAAGTAGTAGAGTCCTGCCAGAAGCGTGGGGATAAAGACAAAGGCGGTCAGTCGGGCCGTCAAAAGCGCGATGCGTCTCCGTCTTCTTTGCGCGATTTCGCGCTGAATCTTTTGAACTTCGCGCGCGATGTCAGCTTCGGTTTGCACCGGTGGTGCTGCGACCTGGGTGTCGGGAACGGTTGCCGGCAGGTTCGCCTTCTTCTTCTCGGCTACCAAGTCCAAGATTGACTCTCGTGTGAAAGGGTCGATCCCTTGCGCTCTGAGCATGCGCACCGCATCCAGATCTGTTTCTGGCTTAAGCCCATGGCGCAAGGCCACGCGGCGGGCAATGCGGAGTTGCCGCCCCGTTAGTCCTTCGGCGAGAATGTCGGCATCGGTCGTGTCTCCGGGTTTGGCGGTTTTTGGTTTTCCTTTTGAGCTCGGAGGTTTCTTGGTATTTGGAGGCCGTTTTGGTCGATTGGGCGTTTTGATAGCCGGTCTTTCTTGAGCGGCCTCCGCCTGCTTTGGTGTAGCTGACGCGTTTTGCTGCGGGTTAGGCGGAGTGTCGGGTTTGATGTCCTGCTGGGATGAGGGCGCGGGCTGGGTCGCCGAACTCCGCTCGGTCGCGTCCTGAATCTGAGGCTCCGAGGGCTTCAACGTTTTCGCGCTCGTTGAATTTTGCCGCGCCAATGAATGCGCGACATCCGTTCGGCGGATCCTGAATTTCTTAACTGTCGGCTTCATAATTGTAGAGCCTTTTCGCTTCTTCGAGCGTGTCGAAGATGATGAGTTTTCCGTTTTTCAGCACGCCAGCGGATCGACAGAATTTCTCCAGAGTGTTGGCATCATGAGAGACGATGACAAGAGTTGAGCGATCCAGCCTGTCTTTCATAGCGGTGCCTGCGCGCTGATTGAAGCCCACATCCATGGTTGCAGGCATACCCTCATCGATTAGGTAGAAATCAAAATCCAGTGCCATCATCAACGAAAACGAGAACCGCGCCCGCATGCCTGCACTGTATGTGCCCACGGGCATGTCAAAGTACTCCTCGATGCCCGCTAAATATCTGCAGAAGGCTTCCACATAGTCTTCATCGAGGTGGTAGAGCTTTGCGATGTAACGGGCGTTCTCCACAGCGGTGAGTTTTGGCGTGATACCGCCCATAAACCCCAGTGGAAAAGAGATCCTACCCTCGCGCCGAATGCGGCCTTCGTCAGGTTTTTCTAGTCCTGCCATCATGTTTATGAGGGTCGTTTTTCCAGTGCCGTTCTTCGCAAGGATGCCAAGGGAGTTCCCGGGTTCCACGCGAAAGGAAGCCTGGTCGAGAATGACCTTGCGGGTTTTTCCGGTCCAAAAGGACTTACTGACCTGATCGAACTCAATCACCCTTAATGCCTCACGCCTCAAACCATAAACTGGCTTACGCGACGCAGGTTAAGGCTCACCTGCCGACCCCGCGTCATTTGCGGACAAATGTAGCAAAATACTGCATAAAGGTAAGCTCAATAAAAGGACCGCGAAAGAAGGTGGAAGCGCGGCTGATTTTTCTAGCGATCAGGGTCCGGTTCCGGTGGATCATTGTAGATTGACCAACCGAAGTCTCCTTCATTCTTCGGAAGATCATCTTCGCGCAAGTTTCGAACCAGGTACGCTGAGGCGATGAAGTAAGCCGTAATAGGCGCCGTTAAAAATAAGAAAAGGGTAATCAGGAGTTCATGCACTGAGACGTGCCCTGTCTTGGCATAGAAAAAGATCATAGATGCGACAAGCACGCCCCCAACTCCAAGGGTCGTGGCCTTTGTTGGGGCGTGCAACCGCTGCAGAGTGTTCTTCAGTTTAACCAATCCATATGAGCCCACGAAGCCGAAAACCCCGCTGATGACCAAGGCAAGAGAGACAAGGAGCTCTGCGAAAAAATTCATGAAACCAGACCTATTCGATAATATCGCCGCGCAGCAGGAAGCGGCAGTATGCAACGGTTGAGACGAACCCAACCATGGCAATAAGCATCGCAGCTTCAAAATAAATCGCCGTACCGCGCCAGATGCCATAAAGTACCAAAAGGGCGATAACGTTTATCACCATCGTGTCGAGCGCAAGAATACGATCCGCTGCGCTTGGACCAACCGTGATACGCCAAAGATCCAGCAGGAGCGCCACGCCGTAGCAGCTTGAAGCGAAGAAGAGCGCATATTCGATCATGGGAATATCTCCTGAAGCCGGCGTTCGTAGCGGGCCTTGATCTCTTCGCGGACAGTGTCGGGATCGTCCGTGTGCAGGCAATGGACAAGAATAGCCTTTCCATCGGAAGAGAGAGTGGCCGACAGTGTTCCCGGCGTCATTGTGATCGTCCCCGCAAGAACGGTGATCGCCTCGGCAGAAGTGAGTTCCAGCGGGATGGGTATCCACTGCGAACGGATGTCTGGCTCCGGTTTGAACAGGATGATCATCGCAACCTGAACATTCGCGACGACAATATCCCACAGCACAATCAGGATGTATTCTGCGATTTTTAACGGGCGTGCGATGGTGGGGCGGTTCGGCCAATAGGCCGCAGTAATCATTGGGATGACAATGCCAAAAAACGCTCCAAGGATCAGGTTGCCGAGCGTGAATGTATTAACCAGCCCAAACCAGACAAGGACCAGAGTAAGGCTCAGAAGGGGATGTGGAATTAGGCGAGGCAGCATGTCTCAGCGCTCCTCAACAGGGCCTAGGACGGCATTAACATAACCTGCGCGGTCAAAGAGCTGCGCCGAAGTCTCTTCCAGAAAGTTGGATACAGGGCCGGCAAAAATCGCAAGGGCCGCAAGAACAGCCAGGGAAAGCATGACCGGAGCCACTTGCGTTGAGGTCGCCGGCATAGCGGCGGCAACGGCATCGGTGCCGTCCTCTTGGGGCACTGGCAACGCTGTGGATTTCCAGAAAAGCGTGCTTCCTGCGCGCGCGAAGCCGACGATTGTCAGGAGCGATCCCACAAGAATTGCAGTCCAGGCCCAGCCGATGAGCCCGGGCTCTCTAAGCGCGTCGAGCACCAGAAGTTTGCCCAGAAAACCGCTTAGTGGCGGCATGCCCGCCATCGCGATCGCGCCTGCGAAAAAGAGTGCTGCGAAAAGACCATTCTGCACGGTTGCGGGCTCCGGATACAGCACGTCGCTTGTCCGTCGTGTAACAACGAGATCGGCGATGAGGAACAGGCACGCGGCTGCGAATGTTGAATGCACCATGTAGTAGAGCGCCGCCGTGGTGGCGGTGGGAGAAAAAGCAGCGACGGCCACCAAAAGCGTCCCCATCGAGCCCACGACTGAAAAGGCGATCAAAGGCGTCAGGTGGCGCGACCCAAGAACCCCGAAGGCTCCCACGGCGATCGTAACAATGGCCGCTGGGAAAAGCCAATTGCCTGCGAGCCCTTCTATCCCTGGCATGCCTGGCCCGAACGCAGTGGTATGCACCCTTAGGATCGCATAGGCGCCGACCTTGGTCATGATCGCGAACAGTGCGGCAACCGGCGCCGGCGCGTTGGAGTAAGTTGCCGGCAGCCAGAACTGGACCGGGAAAAGTGCGGCCTTGACCGCAAAAACAATCATTAGAAGGATCGCCGCGACGCGAACAAGCGCCGATTCCTCTGCCGCGATTTCGGGGACACGTATGGCGAGATCAGCGAGGTTCAGTGTGCCGGTCGCGGCATACAAAGTTCCAAGCGCAAACAAAAACAGCGTTGAGCCTGCGAGGTTCATAACCACGTACTGCAAGCCTGCCTGCATGCGCGCTTTACCACCGGAATGGATCATCAGCCCGTAGGACGCGATCAAAAGCACCTCGAAGAAAACAAACAGGTTAAAGACGTCCCCCGTCAGGAACGCCCCACAGATCCCCATAAGCTGAAACTGAAAGAGCGCGTGGAAATGCCTGCCCCGCGCGTCCCAGCCCGTCGCAATCGCGTGGATTAAAACGATCAGCGCCAAAGTTGATGTCAGAAGGACCATCAGCGCTGACAGCCTGTCGAGGACCAGGACGATGCCGAAAGGCGCAGGCCAGTCTCCCAGACGGTAAATGTGCGTGACACCGTCTGAGGCCAAAGCCGTTAAACCAAGCGCGATCGCCACCAGCAGAACCGTTCCGGTCATCGAGGCAACACGCGCCAGCGTAATGTCATGTCGCATAACGAACCCGATAAGAGGCGCAAGCAGGGCCGGAAGGACGACGGGAAGGATAATCCAGTGCATCAGACGCGCGTTCCAGTCTCGGAGGCGTTGTTGGCCTCCTCAAGGTCGACATCGATGCGGTCGTTTTCTGCCTCCAGATACGCGCCAAGACCGATCATGACCAATACAGCTGTCATCCCGAAAGAGATTACGATTGCCGTTAGTACAAGAGCCTGTGGCAGTGGATCCGTGTAATTCGCTTCGCCATAGGGCGACAGGATCGGCGACTGGTCGATGGCCAGCCGTCCACTGGCGAACAGGAATACGTTCACCGCGTAAGACAAGAGCGCGATTCCAAGAATAACGGGGAACGTCCTGAGCCGGAGAAGCATATAGACCCCCCCAGCCGTCAGAACGCCAATGCTGCTTGCGACGATAATCTCCATTTCAGGGTGTCGCCTTTTCTTCGTCTTGTTCGCCAGGGTCGAAGCTCATTGGCTCCACGTTCACTGTCTCCCCCGCGAAACGTGCTATGCGGCTCAGACTGTAAAGCATCAGCATTACGGCCCCGAGCACGGTCAGGAAAACGCCGAGGTCGAAGAGCATCGCCGTAGCCAATTCGAACTCCTCAATGGGGGGCAGGTGTATATAGGTGAATGCGCTGGTCAGAAAGGGCGCACCGGCAAGCCAGGAGCCAACTCCAGTCAAGCCCGCAATAATCACGCCAAGTCCGATCATTGTGTGATACTCGATCCGCTTGCGTTCCTGCGTCCATGCAAACCCGGAGGCCATGTACTGCATCAGGAGTGCAATCGCGATAACGAGACCAGCGACAAATCCGCCCCCTGGTTCGTTGTGACCGCGCAGAAAAATATAGAGCCCCACGACAATTGCGATGGGCATGAGGACACGCGTAACCACGACCATCATCAAAGGATGCCGGTCCTTTGAGCGATCCCGTGAGTAGTCCATGTTAATCAGCCGGCGCGCGGCTGGGCCGTCGAGCAGAGCGTGCATCAATGCAAAAATCACGAGGCCTGCGATGCCAAGTACGATGATCTCGCCGAACGTGTCATAGCCACGAAAGTCCACGAGAATAACGTTGACCACGTTTGTCCCGCCGCCGCCTTCGTAGCTGTTGTCAAGGTGATAGCCCGAAATCGTTTCGACGTCGCGCATCAGAAAGGCGTAAGACAAAGCAGCAACGCCACAGCCTGCTGCGAGGGCGATCGCGCCATCCCTTAGTTTGAGACCGAGCGAGCTTTCTTTCGGAGTGACTTTGGGCATGAAATGCAGCGCCAGCAGCAGCAGCATAATCGTCACCGTCTCAACGGAGATTTGCGTCAACGCCAAATCAGGCGCCGAGAGATAGGCAAATCCAGCTGAGATCGAAAGTCCGATTATCCCGATCAGGACGAGTGCGCGGAAACGGTGGTGGTGCATAATGACAATTGAAAGTGTCGCCACGATCACCATGATCCAGCCGACAAAGATCACTGGCGCCACTGGGAGCAGTTCTCTTGTCGGAGCTGGAAGCCCGCCGGACGCGTAAGCCAGCCATCCGAGAACGACCGATGTTGCAGTGAAAATTGCCAGGTAGCGGCTGATCGCGCCGTTATGTGTTACCTCTGTAATGGCGCGACAGGTTGAGACGATAGCCGCGACAAGCTTGTCGAAGATCACTTTAGCCTCTGGCCGCTTCGCGGCGTTCCAGAGCGGATCGAGCTTGGGGTGCTGGCTGAGCAAGACCGCGCCGCCGGCAGTCGCGATTGCCGACATCCAAAGGGCTGGAGTGACGCCGTGCCAGATTTTCAGGTGCGGGTGCAGGTCAGCCCCGGTAACCGCGTTGGCCGCCGAAGTTACGATCCCTTCAGCGAGGAAGGGCGCGACGCCGATAATGATGACCAGAAGTGCCAAAAGCGCGGGCGCGGCCCACATGCCAAATGGTGGGTCATGGGGCTTGCTCGGATAGTCGTCGCGCACCGGACCAAGAAAAACGTGAGACACGAAGCGAAACGAATAGGCGACTGACAAAAGCGCACCGAGCGTGGCCAGAATTGGAACCGCATAGTGGCTGCCCAGCCAGTCCGTATGCGAGGCTTCCTCCAACATCATTTCTTTTGACAGGAAGCCGTTGAACAGCGGGATACCGGCCATTGATAAGGCCGCGATTGTTCCAATCAGGAAGGTGATCGGCATCAGCTGGCGAAGGCCGCCGAGCCTTTTGATGTCACGCGTGTGCGTTTCGTGATCAATTATGCCGGCTGTCATAAAGAGGGCAGCCTTAAAGGTCAGGTGGTTTATGATATGGAACACCGCGGCCACGGCTGCGGCTTGGGTTCCAAACCCCAAAAGCATTGTGAGAAGGCCCAGATGGCTGACTGTCGAGAAGGCGAGCAGTGCTTTCAGGTCGTCCTTGAAGAGCGCAATCAACGCGCCTAGTATCATTGTCACAAGCCCCGTCGTAGCCACGATATAGAACCAAGCATCAGTACCCGCGAGGACAGGCCACATACGGGCCATCAGAAACACACCTGCCTTTACCATCGTTGCGGAGTGTAGATAGGCCGAGACCGGGGTTGGGGCGGCCATGGCATGGGGTAGCCAGAAATGGAAAGGGAACTGCGCCGACTTGGTGAAGGCGCCAAGGAGGATAAGGACAAGCGCAGTCAGGTACCACTCCGACGCACGGATTTCATCGCCGGCCTGGAGGATGTCTGTCAGGTTGTAGCTGCCTGCAATATTGCCGAGGATCAGCATTCCAGCAATCATCGCAAGTCCGCCAGCGCCCGTAACGGCGAGAGCCATCCGCGCGCCCTGACGCCCTTCCGGCAAGTGCTTCCAATATCCAATAAGCAGAAAAGAGCTCAACGATGTAAGCTCCCAGAAAATCAACAGAAGCAGAATGTTGTCGGAGATTACGATGCCAAGCATCGCGCCCTGAAACAGGAGCAGATACGTATAGAACTGTCCCATCGGATCTTCGCTCGACAGGTAGAAGCGTGCGTAGAGCGTGATTAACAGTCCGACTCCGAGGATCATCCCCGCAAAAAGCAGCCCCAGGCCGTCGAGGAAAAATGATGCGGATAGCCCCAGCTGCGGAAGCCAATCGATCTCGGCTTGTACAACTTCGCCACGCAGGACACCCGGTGCCAGGATCGACAACATGGTCAGCGCCAGGATGGTCGGAACTGCAGTACTGACTGCGCAGGCGTTCCGTCCCGCACGGATCATGAGGCCTGGTACCAGCGCACCGACAAACGGCAGCAAGGCGATCAGAAAAAGGAATCCCCCCCCGAGGCTCATGGTAGGGCCTTTTTTGTTGTTAATTATCGATCAATGCGTAACGGAAGTCCTCATGCACCACAACGAAGCGTTTTAAAACGCAGTGAATTTTTTGGTTCACTTCATCTCCAATGGCGCGTGGTGCAGATTTCTTTGCAGGTGTGCTTGGGGTGTCGCTTTACCGCTTGAGCAATACAACACTCAGCCAAAACAGCAGGATGTCATGCGCAGTCGTCTACGCGAGCAGGGACCAACCGAACCCTGCAACCAGCGCACCTGCCAAGGCAAAGGCCAGATAGGAGGCGAAGACCTTGGGTTTCACCAGAGCCCATACCGCGACTGCGGCCGGAATGGAGCTGATCCCGCCCGCAATTACGAACGACATTGCTGCACCGGGGGCCATACCTTGTTCAAGTAGCCCGGCCACCAAGGGGACCGCTGCGTAGCCATTCAGATAGGCTGGTCCGCCTACAATAGCGCCTAAGACAATTGGCCAAGCGCCGTCACCGCCAAGGGTGTTTGCAATCCACTCAGCCGGCACATAGCGGATCATCATCCCCTGAAAAAGGTACGCCAGAAGCAACCACTTGCCGAGAAAGATTAGGTTGTCTTTCGCCACGGTCGCAAACTCCTGCCGTCTGGGGCTGTCTTCCCAGAAGCGCCAGTTCGGCTTGCCCTCGAACGGTGATGGGCCACACCCGCAGCAAGAGCTTTTTGAGTGTTCCTTTAGCGGATCAGCGAACAGGGCTGTCCCGGAGATGGCTTTTACAGCGAAGCCACCGCCAATCCCGATCATGATAGCGAAGGCTGTCTTCGCCAAAGCGAATTCGAAGCCAAGTGCCCCAGCGGTCACAAGAAACATGGCCGGGTCCATGAGCGGCGAAGCCAGCCAGAATGCCATGACAGCCGAAAGCGGCGCACCGACCGCGAGTAGGGCGGCCACAAACGGAATGACTTCGCAGGAGCAAAAGGGAGATAAGCCGCCAAACGCTGCCGCAAGAAAGATCATTCTGGTCTCATGCCCCTGGAACGCTTTCCCGAGGATTGTCGTGGCCCCGGCGGCGCGCATATAGGCCACCACCGCAACTGCGAAAAGAATAAATGGGAGCGTGTGCGCAAAGCTTGCAGCGGCGTCCTTCATGACGGGCACAAAGGCCTCGGGGTCCGCTGCGATCAGTACAAGCGGGATCACAACGATCAGGATCATCGCCCCATCGAGGCCTCTCAGCCGTTGCCAGGCGGTCGGCCGGGACGGGCGAACTGTCGGGGTCAGATCGGTTTGAATATCAGTCATTGTCCGCTTCTGTCCGTGTTATGTCGGCACAGCATTGCGCCAGAAGAAAATCGGAGAGTGCTTCGACCCGTCCGTAGACAACCGAGCACCGGATCACGCGACCTTCGCGCTGCTGCGATACCAGCCCTGCCAGAACCAGAGCTTTGACATGGTGCGTCAGCGTTGAGCCACTAACCCCTACGCGCAGCCCGAGTTCACCGATTGGCAAACCTTTCGGCCCAGCCCGAACGAGTGCGACAACCACAGACAAACGTTGTGGAGAGCCAAGAGCCGCAAAGGCTGTCGAGGCATCGTCGACGTCCGAGGCAGGTTGGGGGATCTTTTTTATTTCCATGTTTCTATAATTATAGAAATATAGAAATAGTCAAGAGGGGATTGCCCCTCCAACGCTTCGGGGCTAGCTGCGCTGCATGGACGTACATTCGCTGATCCCGGACATTCAGGCATGCAGGCTATGCGGTGACCGTTTCAGAGCAACTGAAACGGCGCACAACCCGCGCCCTGTTGTCTGGTTTGAAAAGGGCGCACGCATCCTTGTCGCCGGCCAGGCCCCGGGCATGCGCGTTCACCAATCTGGTCGGCCCTTCACTGATCCGTCCGGAGACCGTTTGCGCGAGTGGATGGGTATTGATGAAGCAACGTTCTATGACAAAAACCAGGTTGCGATCGTGCCTATGGCCTTCTGCTTTCCAGGCTACACTCCAAAGGGATCCGACCTGCCGCCCCCATCTATCTGCGCGAAGATCTGGCGGGCGCCGGTGATGCAACAGCTGTCCGACATAAGACTCACGCTTCTGATTGGGGGCTATGCTCAAAAGTGGCATCTGGGCGAAATCGCAAAAGCCGGTGTGACAGCTACTGTGGCTGCATGGCGCGACGTCTTGCCAAATGTAATCCCGTTGCCGCATCCGTCCTGGCGAAATAACGCGTGGTTGAAAAAGAACCCCTGGTTTTCTACCGACCTCCTCCCAGTGTTGCGCGCGCGTGTGGCCGAGGAACTGGCATGACCGACCTCACGCCGCTCGACCGCGCGCATGCCGCGATGGAGGCCGCACCGGAGGATGACGCTCTTCGCCTGCGGTTTTTTGAGCGTCTTGCAGATGCGGAGCTGGTCTTGCTGCTGGAAGACGAGCCCGATGGGAATGACGTCAAACCGCGCCTCTTTCCGGTTGAACAGCAAAGTTTTGTACTTGTTTTTGACCGGGAGGAACGCCTGACCGCTTTCACCGCAGGCCCTGCGCCCTATGCAGCGCTGTCTGGCCGGATGCTCGCGGAATTGCTGTGTCAGCAGAGACTTGGTCTTGGGCTCAACCTTGATGTCGCGCCCTCCGCCATGCTGCTTCCGCCCGAAGCAGTAGCCTGGTTGGCGCGCACTGTCGGAGAAACGCCCGAGGAAGCAATCGCAGTTCCGGAAGAGATCATGGCGCCATTCGGTTTGCCGGAAGTTTTGATCGCGGCGCTCGACACTAAACTGGCACTTGCTGCTGGTCTGGCTCAGTTCGCCTATCTCGCGGGAGTGCGATACGCCGACGGCCGCCAGGGGCACTTGCTCGCGTTTGTTGACGTTTTGCCGGGTGCAGAAGACGGGCTTGCTCAGGCGGTGCGGGAGGCCTTGGTTTTTTCTGGGGTCGAGGCCGGCGAGATCGATGTGACTTTTGTGAAAGCCGCCGATCCCGCGGCCGGCCGGTTTGCAAGACATGGACTGCGGTTTGATTTACCTGACCTGCCCGAAGACTCCGCACAGACCCCGGGTGCAAACCCAGGTCTGGATCCGTCGCGTCCTCCCAGGCTCAAATAAGTTGCCCATGGTCAGTAGCCGCTCTTTTTGTCGACCAAATGCAGGTACGGCTCCCCAGCCAGGCCTCGACGGATATTTTCCACAATGACGCGTGCTGCCGTTTCCGGACGGGTTTCTGATGCGATGTGCGGCGTAACCGTGACCTTTGGGTGGCTCCAAAAGATGTGCCCCGCAGGCAGCGGTTCAGCTCTGAAAACGTCAAGCGTTGCATGGCCAATCTGACCCGAGTCCAGCGCTGCAAGCAACGCGTTGTCATCAATCAAACCGCCACGGCCGGGGTTCAGAATAACCGCACCTTTGGCCATGGCCGCAAAAGCGTCCGCTCCAAGAATGCTGTCCGTTGCGGGTGTATAAGGAAAAAGGGCAATCACAATTTCGGCGGTATCCAGCGCTTTGAGCATGTCCGGGCCGCTGAAGCAGCTGACGCCTGGTATGTCCTTAGGGCGTCGGCTGAACCCTGAGACTTCGAAGTTCAAGGCGCAGAGCGCACGGCATACTGCGCTTCCCAGCGCTCCGAGGCCAAGGACACAAACCTTTCGTGTGCGGGCCAGAGGTGGAATATACTCGACATGCCGCCAGATCCCGTCTTGCTGGGCAATCTGGGCATCCATTCCCAGGTGGTGGCGCAACGTGTGGCCAACGCACCATTCCACCATTCCTTCGGTAAGACCGGTGTCGACCATGCGCGTCAGCGGCACGTGCAGAGTTGGGTTGTCCACGATCCCTTCCACACCGGCCCATAGGTTCAAAACTGCTTTCAGACGGGAAAAAGGTGTGAAATCGTCGACGGGACCATTCGGCGCAAAGACCAAGAAATCTACGTCCTGGGGATGGCTCGCGTCGCAATCAAGGCGCGCATCAATGCCCGCGTCCGCCAACGCAGCCCGCAAGGGAGACTCATATTGCGCCCAACGACCATCGGGGCCTGCGAACACAACTCGGGTCATAGATCGGAGCTACCTCGGTCGGTGAACATGCGCCGATTGCACCAGTCCAAAGCCAACCATCAAAACCAGCATGGCGGAGCCGCCATAGCTGACAAGCGGAAGTGGGACGCCAACCACGGGTGCAAGCCCCATGACCATCGCCATGTTCACAGCAAAGAAGAAAAAGAACGTGGCGGCGATGCCAACGATTAAAAGGCCTGAGAACCTGTCTCGGGACCGAAAGGCAGAGATCAAGCAAAAGAAAATGATAAGCCCGTAGAGCATCAAAAGCGAGATGCCCCCGATAAAACCAAACTCCTCTGCAAGGGTCGTAAAGATAAAATCGGTGTGCTTCTCGGGAAGGAAGTTTAAGCGGCTTTGCGTGCCTTCCATGAAACCTCTTCCGGTCCAACCGCCTGACCCCAGCGCGATCTTGGACTGGGTGATATGATAGCCGGCGCCAAGCGGGTCGTTTTCAGGGTTCATGAATGTATCAATGCGCCGGAACTGGTAGTCCTTAAGCAGCTGCCAATCCGTTCCGCGGGAGTAGAACACTGTCGCGACCAAGCCAACGCCAGCTGCAATCACAACTGCGAAGTAAAGCCAGTGCACACCCGCAGCGAACATCACGACGCCGCCACCCGCGGTCAGAAGAATTGAGGTTCCGAGATCCGGTTGCTTGAGAACCAGAAAAACCGGCAGCAAGATCAACGCCACTGGGATCGCAACCCAAAACGGGCGTGACACCTTTTTGATATCCAGAATGTCGTAATAGGCCGCCAGCAACATAATCAGTGTGATCTTCATCAATTCCGATGGTTGCAAACGCATGAAACCCAGGTCGATCCAGCGCTGGGCGCCCATCCCCACAACTCCAACGAACTCAACCGCGATCAGTAGGGCGAGGGCAAAAAGGTAGGCCAGCATCGCCACATTTCGCCAGAACCAAATTGGAATAAAGGCCACGACGAACATTGCGAACAGGCCGAGTGCGAAGCGCTCCATTTGCGGTTCGACCCAAGGCGATGTTGAGCCACCGGCCACCGAGTAGAGCATCAGAAAACCGAACGAGGCGACGGCGCAGATTAAAAGCACCAAAGGCCAGTTCATGTGCAAAACCTTCGAAACCCCCGAAGGCACGCGTTTGACGTTATACTCGAGATAGCTCATGCGCGGCTCCGGCCCTGCTCAGGTTCCTGCCGCGGACGCAATTCAAGGCCGCGTTGCCGTTCCTCGATTATGTTGTGCTGGTGTGCCGGGTAGGCGCTCAGCGGCGGTAACTCGCCGTAGAGCGCTTGCAATAGCACATCCCGAGCGATGGGCGCAGCAGCCTTTGAGCCTCCTCCGCCATGTTCAACGACAACCGAAATTGCGTATTTTGGTTTGTCATAGGGGGCGTAGCCAACAAAAAGCGCATGGTCCCGCCGGTTCCAAGGTAAGTCTTCGTTGCGGAAAACGCCCCTTGCTCTTTCCTCGGCGGTAATATTGCGCACCTGGCTCGTTCCGGTTTTTCCAGCGAGTTTGTAGGCGTCCTCTGTTACGCGTGACCCATATGCGGTTCCGCCGCGCAGGTTTGACACTTCGTACATTGAGCGTTGAATCAGATCGAGAAACAAAGGTCGTATCCCGAGGCTTGGTGGTGCGATGACAGGTTGCGGTACATCATTCACGGCACGAACCAGGCGCGGTTGCACCTCGCGTCCGGTGGCCAGACGCGCTGTCATGACAGCGAGCTGCAAGGGCGAGGTCAGAACAAAACCCTGGCCGATTGACGCGTTGAGCGTATCGCCCACTTGCCATCCTTCGCCTCTGTTGGCGCGTTTCCAGGCCTGGGTCGGGATCAAACCCTCGGAGACCGCCGACATCGGCAGATCAAACTTGATGCCGAGGCCCAGCTTGCGCGCCATCTCAGCCATTTTGTCGATGCCCACTCTTTGGCTGACATCATAGTAGTATACGTCGCAACTTTGCTTGAGACTGTTGACCAGATCCATCCAGCCATGCCCGCCGCGCTTCCAACAATGGAAGCGGCGTGTGCCAAGCCGCTGGAACCCGCCGCAAAACACACGCTCATCTGGTCCGATCACCCCGGCTTCAAGCGCAGCAAGCGCCGTCACCATTTTGAATGTCGATCCGGGCGGGTAGGTGCCCTGGACCGTCTTATCAGCAAGTGGTCGATACTCGTCATTGAGCAACGCGCGATAGTCCGGGCCCGAAATGCCGCGCACGAACTGGTTCGGGTCAAAGGACGGGGCCGATGCGATTGCGCGAATGTCGCCCTCGTCGACATCCATCACGACCACAGCTGCGCTTTCTCCGGCCAGGCGCGCTTCCGTATAGTTTTGCAGAGCGTGGTCCAGCGTGAGCTGAAGACTGGCGCCCGACTCGCCTTCCTGTCGTTCCAACTCCCGCATTACGCGGCCAGCAGCATTGACCTCGATCTGGCTGGTGCCTGCACTGCCCCTCAGGTCATATTCGAACTTTGCTTCAATCCCGGTCTTGCCGATCTGGAACCTCGGAATCTGCAAGAGCGGGTCGTCATCATTTAACTTTTCGAGGTCATAGTCCGACACCGGTCCGACATAGCCGATCGAGTGTGCAAAATCGCCTTCCAACGGATAGTAGCGGGACAGCCCAACTTCGGTCGAAATGCCAGGCAGGGCCGGGGCATTAACGGCGATTTCTGAGAACTGCTCCCATGTCAGGCGGTCTGCGACGGTCACTGGCACAAAGGCGGAGCGGCGCGAAATCTCGCGCCGGGCGCGCTCAAGATCATCCTCGGGCAGCGGGACAATGGATGTCAGCGTTTCCAATATTGCGTCGACATCTCCTGCTTCTTCTCGGGTGATGACCACTTTGTAATTCGGCGCATTGCCTGCGAGCAGTACGCCATTTCGATCGTAGATGAGGCCTCGCGCCGGCGGGATTAACCGGATGTTGATCCTGTTTTCCTCCGCGAGAAACCGGAATTGCTCCGCCTGCTCCACCTGTAGCGTCCGCATGCGCAGGGCCAGTACCCCCAACACGCCTCCCATCAGGCCTCCGACAACCAGCCCGCGGCGTGTGATCATCCGTGCGGAGGCTGCGATATCCTTGTCTGGCCGTTTCAAAAGCGTGCTCCATCTGGGTCGCCGTGTTGGGATTTGATCCCGAATATGTAAATGCTCACCAGCGCCACAACAGGATAGGCCGCAACTGTGGTAAGAAAATGCAGCAGTTCCGTCGTAAGCGGAGGCTGATCGACGAAAAAGACAGTCAGGACCAGTCGTTGCGTTAGCATGAGCGCGCCTATGGTCAGCGTCGCAATGCCCATCTCAAGCGCGAAGGGTGTTCTTTCCGTGCGATAGGCCCTGCGGCGCAGGAATTCTGTACTGATCAAGACGAGCAGCGCCCAGAGCCCGGGGGGACGCATAAGTAGAAAGTCCGCCAATAAAACAGTTGCAGCGATCAAGGGTGCAGTCAGAATATCGGGACGTCGTTGTACCCAAACAATTATCAGGCAAAGTATCAGGTCCGGGCCGGGTATCTGCGGCGCGCCCACGTTTAGTGGCAAGAGCCCTCGCAGCAGCAAGGCCATGGTGAGCGCGACAAACAAAGCACGCAGGGCCCAGATGTGGAAACTGGCGCGCTCAGCCATCTATGGAGTCCTCATCCAGAGCTGCAATCGGTGCGTCTTCACCGCCAGGATCCAAGCGACCGTCGATCGGAGCGGCTTCTTTCACCGGACGCGGGGCGGGGCTGCGCAGAACCCGCAGGAATTCAAGCCTTTCGTAATCCGCAGCAAGCCTCAGCCGGAAACGTCGGTCTGTTCCCAATGCGACCGACCCGGCAAGCAAGTCTGCTGGAAAAACACCGCCGTCACCGGACGTTACCACCCGGTCGCCGGGGCGGACCTGTTCCAGACTTTCAATGAAATCGATTCTTGGAGCTCCTGAATTGTCGCCAACAAGCATCGCTGTCTGGCCAGACGGTTGAATCATAACCGGAACGCGACTTGACGGGTCGGTCAGCAATAGAACCCGCGCGGTCTGTCGGCTTGTGCCGGCTATCCGACCAACGAGACCAAGCCCGTCCATAGTCGCCCAGCCGTCCTGAACGCCGTCCTCAGCCCCCACATTCAAAAGCACCGAGCGTCGGAATGGGGATCCGCTGTCTGCGGTGACAACACCGGTGATGAAGGTCAGCTCCGGATCGATCTGCACATTGTTGAGGTCAAGCAGTCGTGCGTTTTCGAGTTCAAGCTGCAAGGCTGCTTCGCGCCAGGCTTTCATTTGCTGAAGTTCGCGACGCAGTTCTTCGTTTTGTTCGTAGAGCCGTGCATAGGACTGGAAATCCTCGCCCATGCGCACCAGTCCGGTGACCGGTGCCATGAGCCAGTCAAAGCCCGGAACGATCTGCTCGACAATCTGTGCGCGCAGGCGCTCCACCCTCGGGCTGTCGATCCTCCAAAGAAGGAACAGTCCGACCAGGCACAAAACCAAGAGCCCGATCAGCACGCGGCGGATAGGTCTGAAATGGTTTTCTTCTTCGTAACTGTGTCTTGCCAAGGTCACTCCTCAGCGAGAGTTGGGATCTGCTCTTAGCTTTCGTAGTCGATGGTATGGCGCAGTTGTTTTTCGTATTCCAACGCCTTGCCTGTACCTAAAGCTACACAATTCAAAGACTCGTCGGCAATAGAAATAGGCAGACCGGTTTGTTCGCGAAGCGCCAGGTCAAGCTCGCCCAGCAAAGCGCCACCACCTGTAAGCATAACACCGCGATCTACGATATCGGCCGCAAGATCCGGCGGCGTGGCTTCCAGAGCGGTCATTACAGCTTCACAAATCTGTTGGACTGGCTCGGCAAGGGCTTCAGCCACTTGGGCCTGGTTCAATTCGGTCTCTTTGGGCACCCCATTCAACAGATCGCGCCCGCGAATGTGCATCACTGCGCCGCGACCATCATCTGGCATCCGAGATGTGCCGATAGATGTTTTGATCCTCTCGGCAGTAGACTCGCCAATCAGCAGGTTCTGTTGGCGTCGCAGGTAGCTAATGATCGCCTCGTCCATCCGGTCGCCGCCGACCCGGATCGAGCGTGCATAGACAATGTCGCCAAGCGACAGAACGGCGACCTCGGTCGTTCCGCCACCGATATCGACGACCATCGACCCGGTGGGGTCGGTGATCGGCATACCTGCGCCGATCGCCGCCGCGATCGGTTCCGCGATCAGGCCTGCGCGCCGTGCGCCTGCACCCATAACCGACTGCCGGATCGCGCGTTTTTCCACCGGCGTTGCGCCATGCGGGACACAGACGATGATCTTGGGTTTGGAGAAGGTGGAGCGCTTGGCGACTTTCCGGATGAAATGCTTGATCATCTCTTCCGCAACATCAAAGTCTGCAATCACGCCTTCGCGCATCGGGCGGATCGCCTCGATCGAGCCGGGGGTCCGGCCCAACATCAGTTTCGCGTCCTCGCCGACCGCGAGAACCTGCTTTTTTCCGTCTTTAACGTGATAGGCTACGACCGACGGTTCGTTCAGGACAATGCCCTTGCCCTTCACGTAGACCAGCGTATTCGCGGTCCCTAGATCGATCGCCATATCGGAAGAAAACAGCGAAAAGCCACCAAACATGCCCATCTACCCCAGCCTAGAATCATCTCTTTAGGGTCTACGCCCCACGGATTGTTTCCAAATTAATGGACCCTGCACCCAACTTGGTAAAGGCGTTTTGAAGCCGAAATAGGCAGAACATCGCCGGAAAATGGAAGGGCCCGGATCATTCCGGGCCCTTCCGAGCAGATCAGCTTACGTCTTTGTAGCTGATTTCCTTGCTGTCTTTTCCTGTTTTGCTCCGACGGACGATCAGCCGGTTGAGCGCACCCACATATGCTTTCGCCGAGGCAACGACCGTGTCCGTGTCAGCGGCTTGTCCGGTGACGATCTTTCCGTCTTCTTCCATGCGTACAGTAACTGTGGCCTGGGCGTCCGTTCCTTCGGTGACGGCATGCACCTGATACAGCTGGAGCCGTGCCTCGTGTGGGAAAAGCTGTTTTACCGCATTGAACGTTGCATCCACAGGGCCATCCCCTTGCGCAGTGACCTGTTCATCCACACCGTCGATTGTCAGGGTCAGGTCAGCCGATTGAGGTGCTTCGGTGCCACAAATGACGCGCAGGAATTTTACCTGAATGTGGTCTGGTGCGCTTTCTGCGTTGTCTTGCATGAGGGCGACCAAGTCTTCGTCATAGACCTCTTTTTTGCGGTCGGCGAGTGCCTTAAATCGCACGAACACATCCTTCAGCTGGTTGTCGGCCAGCTCATAGCCCAGGTCCTTCAATTTGGCGCGCAATGCAGCGCGTCCTGAGTGCTTGCCCATCACGAGGTTTGTTTCTGAAAGTCCAATGTCCGAGGGGCGCATGATCTCGAAGGTCTCGGCGTTCTTCAGCATCCCGTCCTGGTGGATGCCGCTTTCGTGCGCGAAGGCATTCTTGCCGACAATCGCCTTATTAAACTGGACCGGAAAACCGGACACTGTCGCGACGCGCCGCGAAATATTGATGATCCGCGCGGTATCAATGCCAGTGTGATAGGGCATGATATCATTGCGAACACGCAGGGCCATCACGACCTCTTCTAGAGCAGTGTTCCCCGCGCGTTCGCCAAGCCCATTGATTGTACATTCGATCTGGCGTGCGCCTGCATCGACCGCGGCCAGCGCATTTGCAGTCGCCATGCCAAGATCGTTATGACAGTGCGTTGCAAAGATGACCTCGTCGGCGCCGGGAATGTCGGAAATCAGGCGACCGATAAGATCGGCACTCTCCCGGGGTGCGGTATACCCAACTGTGTCCGGAATATTGATCGTCGTTGCGCCGGCCTTGATTGCGATTTCAATCACACGGCAGAGATAGTCATATTCGGTGCGCGTCGCATCCATAGGCGACCACTGTACGTTGTCGCACAGGTTACGCGCATGAGTGACCGTGTCGTGAATCCTGTCCGCCATCTCGTCCATTGTCAGATTTGGAATGGCGCGGTGGAGCGGCGAGGTGCCGATGAATGTGTGAATGCGCGGCTTTCTGGCGTGGCGCACGGCCTCCCAGCAGCGGTCGATATCCTTGAAGTTGGCGCGAGCAAGTCCGCAGATAACCGAGTTTTCCGCATTTTTGGCAATTTCGCTGACGGCCTCGAAATCACCATCCGATGCGATGGGAAACCCAGCTTCAATTATATCAACACCCATCTCATCCAGAAGCCCGGCAATCTCCAGCTTCTCGTCATGGGTCATTGTGGCGCCGGGGGATTGTTCGCCGTCACGCAGGGTCGTGTCGAAAATCAACACGCGGTCTTGGTCGGATGTTTGGGTCATTGTCTTGTCTCTGTGATTAGCCTTCGTTTCTGTCGCGGTACGGGCGCGGCGCAAACCTCTGAGCGGTCGCGCCCGACGGCACGCTCAGAGGCGGCTAAGAAGAAGGAGACGCGCGCGAAAAAGCGCGCCGCTTGCGGCGAGCCTTGGCAGGGTTTCGAAGTGAACCAGTTGCGTCATATGCCCTTTATACGGGCGGTTGGCCGGATTCCAAGGCCGAAATCACGCAAGCTGAGGGCAAAGGCTCGCCCAGACGAGCCAGCGCGGACGGCGTGTAATCGAACACTGCAATGGTGTGTCCATCGTCGAATGCTACGAATATCTGGCTGCCTTCGGCGTTCACGGTAATGCCTTCCGCATCGTAGCCCGCAAAGTCGAGCGCAGTCACTGACAGGAGAGTGCCTTCTGGTGAGAACTCGAAAAGGCTGTCGGTTGCATCGGCATCATCGACAACAAGAACTGTGCCGTGGACCGGATCGAGTGTGACGCCCTGTGGCTCCATCAGTTGCGGCTCTTGCATGTAGCCAATCAAGCGCTGGCGTGTAACACCATCTTGTCCGATCTGCACAATCTCAGCTGCAGTATCATCTGCGACCCAGTAGTCCTTTGTCATGCCATCAAAATAGAGCCCATCGGTGTCGCGCAACGCGGGTGACAGCCGGAAAGGCTCCGATAGCGGTTCTCCGTCGCGATCTACTTTTTGATAAAGCCCGGATCCATCCGATAACAAAAGTCCGTCATCGGTAACAGCGATCGCATCAACACGGTGCAAAGGCGCCTCAAAGCTGCGCACTTCGTTCCCCCAGGGGTCGGTCATCCGCACAGTGCTGGTTTCGTTTGCGATCCACAGGCCGCAATAGGTGCGGTCGTATGTCAGGCCCGAGGGCCCGTCCGCCTCAAACGTGCGGACCAGGCTTAGTTCCAACGCAGCGGCAGGCCCGCTAAGCAGAAGCGCCGTACAGAGGCCAGAAAAGAGTTTGGTCATGCGTCCTTCTCACCTTTCGTGTCCTCCCCCAAGTCTGAAATCAGGCTAACCCGAGTTGGTTAATTTCCTGCCTCGGCAGATTGCCGCTGCGACCTAAGTCGCATTTTCAGGAAAATACGGAGCAGACATGCAAAAGGCGTTGGTGCTGGGAAGCAGCGGCGGCATCGGCCGCGCACTTTCGAAGAATCTTTCAAAAAACCATGAGGTTACAGGGGTCTCGAGGTCGGACGACGGGCTCGACATCACTGATTCTGTCTCAGTAGACACCGCTTTGTCTGCCGCAGGTGGGCCTTTCGATCTGGTAATTGTGGCGACCGGTGCTCTGGAAATCGATAGCCTTCGACCGGAAAAATCTCTCCGGCAGGTCAGCGCAGACGGGCTTTTGGCGCAGTTTTCACTCAATGCCTTGGGGCCTGCTCTGGTCCTTAGACATGCGCCGGACCTCCTTCCGCGTGAACGTCGGGCTGTATTTGCTGTGCTGTCGGCACGGGTTGGATCGATCGGGGACAACAGACTTGGAGGCTGGTATTCCTATCGTGCAGCCAAGGCTGCCGTGAACCAGCTTGTTCGCACGGCTTCGATTGAGATGTCTCGCACCCATAAACACGCTGTCGTGGTCGCGTTGCATCCCGGGACGGTCGCTACGAAATTTACCGAAAAGTACCTCGGACGTCATCCAGCCGTGACGCCCGAAGACGCAGCCGAAAACCTGGTCAGTGTCATTGAAGGTCTGACCCCGGCAGATACGGGCCAGTTCTTTGACTGGTCTGGTCATCGGGTGCCCTGGTGAGAGACTCTCCCCGTCTTATCCTGATCCTTGGTGACCAGCTGAGCACGGACATCGCAGCCTTGTCCGAGGCGGATGCCGCGCGGGATGTGGTGGTCATGGCCGAAGTTGTGGATGAGGCATCGTATGTACCGCACCACCCCAAGAAGATAGCATTTCTCTTTGCCGCGATGCGGAAGTTTTCCGAGCGGCTGCGCAAAGCCGGCTGGACGGTGGCCTATACCCGTCTTGATGATCCCGAAAACGCTGGATCTATTTCAGGAGAACTGGTGCGGCGCGCAGGGCAAACAGGCGCTCAGGAGGTCATCGCCACCGAACCCGGAGAGTGGCGCCTAATCAGCGCGCTTGAGGATTGCCCTTTGCCGGTTCACCAGATGCCCGACACGCGATTTCTGGCCTCCCATGCTGAGTTCGACGAATGGGCTGAGGGGCGTAAACAACTTCGGATGGAGTATTTCTATCGTACAATGCGTCGCAAGACAGGCTACCTGATGGAAGGTGACAAGCCTGTAGGCGGCAAATGGAACTACGACCATGACAATCGCAAACCGGCACCGCAAGACGTCTCTTTCGATGGACCTGTCCGGTTCAAGCCGGACGCTTTGGTCGAGGAGGTGCTCGACCTCGTTGAGTCACGCTTCGGGTCCAACTTCGGCACCTTGCGGCCGTTCTGGTTTGCGACAGACCCGGAGCAAGCGCAGCACGCACTCAACCATTTCATAGCTCATGCCTTGCCCAAGTTCGGCGATTATCAGGATGCCATGCTGTCGGAGAATTGCTTTCTCTATCACGCCGTCTTGTCGATGTATATCAATGCCGGGCTCTTGGACTGGCGTGCGGCATGCGATGCCGCAGAGGCCGCATACCGCGAAGGTAACGCTCCTCTGAACGCGGTTGAAGGGTTTATCCGGCAAATTATCGGCTGGCGCGAGTACATGCGCGGGATCTATTTTCGCGAGGGTCCGAGCTACACTGATCGGAATGCCTTGTCTCATCATGCGGTGCTTCCGAAGTTCTACTGGACGGCCGACACCGATATGAACTGTCTCGCCAAATCTATCGGGCAAACCCGGGATGAAGCCTACGCCCATCATATTCAACGCTTGATGGTGACCGGGAACTTCGCGCTTCTGGCAGGTATCGACCCGCGGCAAGTCCACGAGTGGTATCTCGCGGTCTATGCTGATGCCTATGAATGGGTGGAAGCGCCGAATGTGATCGGCATGAGCCAGTTTGCAGATGGCGGGATTCTGGGGTCAAAACCCTATGTTTCCTCGGGCGCGTACATCGACCGGATGTCGAACTATTGCAAGACTTGCGCCTACAAAGTGAAGCAGAAGACCGGTGAAGGGGCCTGTCCGTTTAACGTTCTATACTGGCACTTTCTGCTCCGCCACCGCGACCGGTTTGAAAAGAACCCGCGGATGGCGCAAATGTACCGGACCTTCGACCGTATGGACGAAGCGCATCGCACGACGGTCCTACGGGATGCTGACCAATTCCTGCGGATTCTGGGGTCAGGTGCGCGCGTTTGAAACGGATTTCCAGACCCGCGCCTCTATTGCTGGGGCGCGTCTGTTTGCGGAGCCGCCGTGTCGGGTGGAGTGATAAGGACACCGTTCTGCCATTGACCGCTTTCTACCTGACCACCGATATAAGTCAGCGTGCCCTCTCCGGAGCGGCGACCGTTTTCGAACATTCCTTCATAGACATCCCCGTTGGTATAAACGGCGCGGCCCATGCCGTTCATTTCGCCCGCGCCCCAGGCCCCTTCATAGCGGAACCCGTCCGAACGCACGAGTGAGCCCTGACCTTCACGCAGGCCCGCGACGAAGTCACCCTCGTAGACGGATCCATCGGCATATGTTGCCTTTCCTTTGCCCTCTTTCTCGCCACGGTCCCAGTTTCCCGAATAGCTGTAGCCCCCTGGATAGGTGATCGTGCCCTGCCCATGGGTTTGCGCATTCTGAAAGCTGCCCTCATACACAATGCCGTTTGCATAGCGCGCTGTTCCTGCTCCTGCGATAACGCCCGCAACCCAACCGCCTTCATACGTGGAGCCATCGGGATATGTGATTTTTCCAAACCCTTCTGGCGTTCCGTTCACAAAGCTTCCGGTATAGGCAGAGCTGTCTGGGTAGGTCACCGTCCCATCGCCTTCGATACGGCCTTCGATCCACGACCCTTCATAGCGGTATCCGTCCGGCCCTTCGAAGGTCCCCAGGCCGTGTCGCAGATCGCCATCGAAGCTGCCCGTATAGGTCCAGCCGTTTGCATACGTCATAACGCCAGAGCCCTGCCGGCGTCCGTCCACCAATGCTCCTTCGTAGATATCCCCGTTCGGTTGTACCAAACGGCCTGATCCTGTGAACTGGCCGGCAGCCCATTGACCGGAGTACTCAAGCCCGTCGGGCATGATCAATGTGCCTTCGCCCTCGCGCACGCCTTCCAAAACGCCGCCTTCGTAGATCGACCCATCCGCATAGGTAATGCGTGCGTCGCCGGTTTTTGCGCCGTCCACCCACATGCCGTCGTAAGTGTAGCCGTCGCTTGTTTCCAGAACGCCGCGACCGTCGTGACGCGAGTTCGCGAAGTTGCCATCATAGAGCGAGCCGTCCGCGTAGCTCGCCAGGCCCTGGCCACTCATTTTGCCGTCCGCCCATTGGCCTTGATAGGTCGCGCCGTCGGCGAAGGTTATACGACCCTGACCCTCTGGCTTGCCGGCGACGAACGCCCCGATGTAGACCGAACCGTTGGGGAACCGGGCCTCGCCCTGACCACGGATCTCGCCATCCACCCATTCACCGGTATACGTGTAGCCGTTGGGAAGGGTGTAGGTGCCGGTGCCGTGTTGTTTGCCATCGCGGAACGTGCCTTCGTAGATTCCACCACCGTCGAATTGCTTTACAATCCGGTTGCCTTCTTGGGCGGCAGATGATGTGGCTATTGCCGCAACTAACACTGCGAGCGCCCAAAGAGAGCCTGTACGTACTTGCTGAAGCACTGTGGTTTTCTTCATCTCCGCACCCATACTCATCCGGCTTTCTGCAGAAGCTAAATCAGGGCGGCGAAGGGGGCAATGGCCAAGGCCGACTTGTTGGATGAGTGGCAGGAGCAGGCTTATCGTGCTTTCCTCGGTGCGTCCCGAGCGTTACATACCCGGCAGCAAACTCTGAGGGGTGCCGATGACCGACACATTCCGCCTGACTGTCGCACAGCTTAATCCGACGCTGGGCGCACTGCGCGAGAACGCTGAGAAAGCCCGCCAGGCCTGGGCGGAAGGAAAGGCCGCAGGAGCGGATCTGGTCGCGCTGCCTGAAATGTTTCTTACGGGGTATCAAACGCAAGATCTTGTTATGAAACCGGCTTTCGTGACAGACGCTGCGCGCGTTCTGGATCAGCTGGCAACTGACTGCGCTGACGGACCGGCTTTGGCGATCGGCTGCCCGCTCTTGGAAGGCAAACTTTTCTACAACACATATGCGATTTTGAAGAGCGGCCAGATCATCGCCCGGCCTTACAAGCATCATCTGCCAAATACCGAGGTGTTTGATGAAAAGCGCGTGTTTGCGTCGGGTCCTGTTTCCGGGCCCTACCGGATCGGCCCGCTCCGCATTGGATCGCCGATTTGTGAAGATGCATGGCTGGAGGATGTCGCGGAAACGCTGGCAGAGAGTGCGGCTGAAATCCTGCTCGTCCCGAATGGGTCGCCCTATCATCGCAACAAGCATGAAACGCGTGTCAATTTGATGGTGTCCCGCGTAATCGAGACCGGGTTGCCGCTTATTTACCTCAATATGGTTGGTGCACAGGATGACCAGATTTTCGACGGCGCAACATTCGCTTTGAACCGCCATGGCAGGCTTGCTCTGCAACTGCCCGCGATGGAGGAAGCCATTGCGCATTTAGCTCTCACCAAACGCGCAGAAGGCTGGGTAATCTCTGAAGCCGAGAAGGCGGTTCTTCCCGACGAATGGGAGGCCGACTACCGCGTCATGGTTCAGTCTTTACGGGATTACCTGGCCAAGTCCGGTTTTGGGAAGGTATTGCTCGGGTTGTCCGGGGGTATCGACAGTGCACTTGTCGCATCGATCGCGGCCGATGCTATCGGCCCTGAAAATGTGCGATGTGTGATGCTTCCATCCGAGTACACGTCTGATCACTCTCTCGAAGATGCCGAAGCGGTCGCTCGAAACCTAGGCTGCCAGCTGGATACAGTCCCTATCTCAGGACCGAGAGCGGCCGTGGGCGAGGCGCTCGCACCGTTTTTCAATGGAACACCTGCAGGGATCGCTGAGGAGAATGTGCAGTCCCGTTTGCGGGGCCTTCTGCTGATGGCGCTGAGCAACAAGTTTGGCGAGATGCTTTTGACCACCGGCAACAAGTCGGAGGTCGCCGTTGGATATGCCACGATCTATGGAGACATGGCTGGCGGGTACAATCCGATCAAGGATCTTTATAAGACCCGTGTGTTCGAAACCTGTCGCTGGAGAAATGCCAATCATCGGGAGTGGATGATGGGACCGGAGGGTGAGGTGATCCCACCTCGGGTCATTGAAAAACCGCCGTCGGCTGAATTGCGCGACGACCAGAAAGATGAAGACAGCCTGCCACCTTACGACATCCTTGACGCAATTCTCGAAGGCCTCATCGACGAAGAGAAATCCGTTGCAGACCTTGTTGCAGCAGGTTTCGACGTGGAGACGGTCAAACGCGTCGAGCATCTGATTTATATCAGCGAATATAAACGCTATCAGTCTGCGCCAGGCGCACGTCTGACAAAGCGCGCCTTCTGGTTGGATCGCAGGTACCCGATTGTAAATCGGTGGCGCGACAGTTCAGCCAGCCTCAACCATTGAGTGGCTAAAGTGTGGCGTGGTCATCTCAGGTCGCCGAGGTTCAAACAAGACGACGTCGACGCGCAAGACTAACTGAAAGCCGCCGCGACAGGCTGCTTCGCGCCAGCGCAAGGGAAATACCCTTTGCCCAAGCTACTCCCACCACCGGTCGATCTCGGCAATGTCTTCGTCGGACCACCCAAAATGGTGAGCGAATTCATGGACCGTGACATGGGCGACTAGCTCAGTCAGCGTGACGTCAGGCCTTTCCCGGAGTTCTTGCAGGAGGGGTTTGCGAAAGAGCCAGACAGTATCGGGTTGCGTCGGCTGGTCGAAGGACGACTTCTCGGTCAACGGGACCCCGTCATACAACCCGGTCAAAACGAGCGGATCTTCGATTTCAAGCTCTTTGAGTATCCAGTCTGGTGGCCAGTCTTCAACAAGCAGACCAACGGCCTTGGCCGGGGTCCGAAACACGGCGGGCAGTGCGTCGACTGTGCGGAAAGCTATGTCAAAGATATGTTCGCGGGAAGGTTCCAAGTTCGAACGATATGGCGGCCCAGAGGCGGAGCAGCCCAACATCGATCGTCGCTCTGCGCAAGAGCGTTCCAACACGCGGGCTGCGGACAGGTTGCCCGAGCGCAGTTTCGCGCCCGGGAGATTTGGGTTGGGTCAAAGCTCCAGCTGATAAGAATGCGGAACGAAGTGGAATCCATCTCCGCGGGTTGTCACATAGCCGATCGCCGGGAACGGCAAATGGTAGCCGATCATCGGGACGCGTTCATCCGCAATCATGCTGAGAATTTTGCGTCGGCTTGCGGACGCGCCGGCCTTGTCCATGTCAAAACGCAGTTCCCAGTCTGGACGTGCGAGCGACCATACAGGGTGCGGCGCAAGGTCGGCGGTCAAAATCAAGGCCTTGCCGCCGCTTTCGATACGATAGTTCATGTGGCCGGGTGTGTGACCAAAGGCAGAAACAGCAGTTATCCCCGACGCGACGGATCCGCCATCGTCGAGAAAAGTGAATTTCTCGTTCAGCGGAGCCACGCTCTTTTCGAAGCTTTCGCTGCCCGCGCCGGACCAGTGGTTGTGTTCGATAGAACCGGTGACGTACTCGGCTTCGCTAAATGTCTCATCATCGCCGTCGATTAAACCGCCAATGTGATCGCCATGCATATGCGTGATAACCACCTTGTCGATGTCCGAGGGCGCGTAACCTGCTGCAGCCAGGGCGGCGGTGATACCAGCCGCATTGAGGCCCGTATCGAAAAGAACCACTTCAGAACCGGTGTTCACCAGAGTCGGCGTAAAGAAAAACTGCGCTTTATCTGAAGGCAGAAAGTTCTCTTCGCTGACTTTCTGGAACTCCTCCGGACTGACGTTCGTGGCGAAGACTGTCTGGGGATCTTCCCGGATAGCAGAGCCAGCGAGCAATGTCGTGATCTCGAAATCGCCTAGGCTTACGCGGCGGTGGATCGCGTTTGCAGCGCCCTTCTTTTCGGTCATGGAGACAGCCGGTTTGGCCGTTGCCGCGGCAAGTGGAAGTGCAGCTCCTGCAGCCAAGGCCTGGCGACGGGTAAATTGGGTCATGGGAATCCCTCCGTGTTTCTCCCCTAGCGTCGAGGTAGCGGCATATGGATATGTGTCCACGAAAGTACTCTGCACCTGCGCACGGTGTATGGGTATGGGTGCGCAGATATCACGCTTGCGCCCTATTTCCGCCCCGCGCAGGCCAGAGGAGGATGCAGTATTGCGGAGTATGGGGAAAGCCCCCATTCTCAATAATATCAAGAGGTTTGGAGCATTTCGATGGAAGAGGTCCTGTTAAGTCTTTTGGGGGGGAACCTCGTGATCTTGCTCGTGGCTGCGCTGGTTCTGATCAGCGTATTCCTGGGCATTCGTATCGTGCCACAGTCGGAAAAACATGTGGTCGAGCGCTTTGGGCGGCTCAGAACCGTGTTGGGTCCGGGCATCAATTTCATTGTCCCGTTCCTGGATCGCGTCGCGCACCAGGTCTCAATTCTGGAACGCCAACTGCCAAATCAAACGCAGGATGCAATCACGTCCGACAACGTGCTGGTCCAGATTGACACCAGTGTTTTCTATAGGATTTTGGAGCCCGAGCGGACCGTATACCGGATCCGAGACGTGGATGGTGCAATCCTGACAACCGTCGCTGGCATTGTCCGTGCAGAGATCGGCAAAATGGAACTTGACGAGGTTCAGTCCAATCGGAGCACGCTGATAGACCGGATCAAGGAAGCTGTTGCGGATGCCGTCGACAGTTGGGGAATTGAGGTGACGCGCGCGGAGATCCTGGATGTAAATCTGGATCAGGCGACGCGGGATGCGATGCTACAGCAGCTGAATGCAGAACGTGCAAGGCGGGCAGCTGTGATGCAAGCCGAGGGTGAAAAACGCGCAGTCGAACTGGCAGCAGATGCTGAGCTTTATGCGGCCGAGCAAGCTGCAAAGGCGCGGCGTATTGAGGCTGACGCCGAAGCTTATGCGACCTCGGTGGTGGCAGCGGCCATTCAGGCCAACGGGCTTGAAGCGGCGCAATACCAGGTCGCGTTGAAACAGGTTGAAGCGCTGACTGGCGTGGCGAACGGGCAGGGAACACAGACCGTAATTGTTCCGGCCGACGCCGTCGAAGCCTTTGGAAACGCGTTTAAAATGTTGAGAGGCAAGGCGTGATGTTGTGGCAACAACCTTGGGTTTGGGTGGCCGCAGGGATCGTGCTGGCGATCCTTGAGATTGTCGTACCCGCATACATTTTTCTGGGCTTTGGGATTGGCGCCGTTTTGACCGGCGTGGCACTGATCATCGCGGGGCCTGAAGCGGGATTTACCCAATCGCTCCCGATGCTGACCCTGTGCTTTGCGATCCTGTCCCTGTTTTCGTGGCTTGCGCTTCGCCAAGTGCTGGGAATCCGAAAAGGTCAGGTGAAGACCTTTGATCGCGATATTAACGAGGATTGAACCTAGTCCGGAACGTAGTCCGGCTTCATGCGCAAAATCACGTTGAATGACACGCTGATCCGCGCGGTTCGGTCCAAGTTCACGTGCACCAGATGGTGCAGAAACCCAGGCCATATCAGAACATCCCCGGCGGTTGGCTGAATGCGGTGTTCCGGGTCGACCTGGGGATCGTTCTTGATCGCGAGCATGTTGGCTTGCGGTCGTGGGTCAAAAAAGCTGATCGCGTTTGGTGTTCGGTCCGAGCGTCCTTCAGGTGCGGTATCTTCACCGGGCACGCGCACATAGTAGGTTCCAGAAAGCCAGCTGTGCGGATGATTGTGTAAATTGTGGTAGTCACCAAAGCCGTTGATGTTCGGCCAGGCTTGCAGGTGCCAGTCGAGGTCGTAATCAACCCCGGTTCCCCTTGCGTAGTCGAGGATTGCGCGGTCAAGGCAGGTCTTGAGCCAATTGACCGCGGGGTGGGGGGTCAGCAGGAAGTTCCCCGAAAGATAATCAGTGGTCATGTCCGAGCTTTCGGAATTCATCTTTTCGATCACTTCGGCCAGCACGACATTGGCCTGCTCGGCACCGGGAAGGCGGTGCCGCATCAGCGTGGTTGGCCAAAGTTGCGAGAACTCCGGAGCGTCTGGTCGCATGTCTGCCTTCCTTCGGTCTCTTTCAGGGCCCGCGCAACTCCGACAACACTGCCTCTGCGGCGGCGCGCGGGTTCGTCGCTTGGTGGATCGGGCGGCCCACGACGATGTGGTCGGCTCCATCCGCAATGGCGGACACAGGGGTCGCGATGCGTTTCTGATCACCCGCGGCTGCGCCGGAGGGCCGGATGCCGGGGGTAACGATCAGGCGGCTGTCTGCTTCAGGCAGCGCACGGATCAAAGCGGCTTCCTGTGGAGACGCGATAACGCCATCTGCGCCGGCTTCCAGTGCTTTGGCCGCGCGTTCAGGAACGAGATCGATGATCTCACCGGGTTTGATCAGGCTTGCGTCCAGATCGTCGCGGTCGAGTGAGGTGAGGATCGTGACGGCTAGGATCTTCATCTCCGAGTTCGCCGCGCCTTCCTTGGCGGCGCGCACCACGTGCGGGTCGCCGTGGACGGTGAGGAAATCCAGGTCGAACTGCGCCAGCCCCCGCACGGCGGCCTCCACTGTGTTGGAGATATCAAAGAGCTTCATATCCAAAAAAATGCGTTTGCCGTGGTCCTGTTTCAGTTCGTTAGCAAGTGCCAGACCGCCGCCAGTGAGCATGCCCAGTCCGATTTTATAGAAGCTGACCGTGTCACCGAGCTTCGCAGCCATGTCCAGCCCGGCAAGCGCGTTCGGGACGTCCAGTGCCACGATAAGGCGGTCGTCGGCTTTGGTCATCCTGAGGCTCCTTCTTTTTCCGGTCTTGCGGGTGATGCCTCATCCCGTTCAAGGCAGCAAGACCCCCGGGATGACCAGGCGGCTCGGATCGCGCGAGAGACTTGCTTCGGGTTTTTCAAGAAGACAGTTTGGCATAAGGCTGGCCGGAGCACTGAGAAGCCGAGGGGAGCGCGCCATGTCAGAACCGACAAACGAAATCATTCTGCATAATTATCCGCAGTCGCCGGTGGCGGAGAAAGTCCGTGTTGCCTTGGGGATCAAGAAAATTGCATGGCGCGACGTTGAAATTCCGCGTTTGCCGCCAAAACCGATGCTAACCGCGCTTACCGGCGGATATCGCCGGACGCCGGTCATGCAGATCGGAGCGGATATCTTCTGTGACAGCCAGTGCATATTGCGGGAGCTCGATCGGCGTTTCCCAACCCCCTCGTTTTTTCCCACCATGGATGCCGGGTTGATGTGGTGTTTGAGTCGTTGGACAGATGGGCCACTTTTCGACCTTTCTGTGAAGCTGGTGCTTGGTTCGGCTGGTACCGATCTGCCGCAGGATTTTGCAGAGGATCGGGGTCGCTTGTACCTGGGAGAAAACTGGGCGGAGGGGCTCAGGACGGCCAACGCACAGCTCCCGCATCTGGTGTCGCAGGTGCGCGCTCCTTTGTCTTGGCTGGATGCACAGTTGTCTGATGGGCGTGACTTTCTGCTGGGCGCCGAACCAGCCGCGATCGATGCACAGGTCTACCACGTTGTCTGGTTCATTCGGGGCCGGTGGGAGGGCGGTCCTGCAATGCTGGGCGAGTTTGGCAGTCTTGAGCGTTGGGAAAGCAATATCCGTGCGGAAGGCCACGGCACGCCGAGCAACATGACGCCGCAGGATGCAATTGCGCGCGCCCACGACCTGACATCGATGACAGAAGCTGTGGTTGCGCCGAATGATCCCCAAGGTCTTGCGCCCGGCATGCCAGTGTCCGTCAGTCCCGACCTGGATGGTGGAGAACAACCGGTCGAGGGCCTCGTGCGATACGCGGACGCTGACACAATCGCAATCGAGCGGAGCACCCATGAAGTCGGCACGGTGTGCGTCCATTTCCCCCGCTGTGGATATCGGGTCACGATCACATAGCGGCGGGGATGCGCGGCCGAAGCGGCACTTCGTTCGATACTCTAGAGCCCTTGGCTTTGCGCTGGGCTGCGCTTTCAGCTGATTCTATGGTCGGTGACCAGTCCCGTTAGTGTGAAAACGTCGTGTCTAAAAAATCGATCTCCTGCGCCCATGTGTCGGATTGGTAGAGGGCAGAATGACCGGCGCCTTCCAGCGCCACGAAAGTCGTTGGCGCGGTCGTGGCCTCATAGAGCGCGCGGCCAGAGGAAACTGGGACGATCGTGTCGGCAGCTCCATGTAAGATGAGTGTTGGGGCGGTCACACGCCCGATATGGTCGATGCTTCGGTACTGGTCTTTCATCAGCAGACGCACTGGAAGCCAAGGAAACTGGCTGGCGGCGATGTCGACCGCCGAGGTAAAGGGCGCGCCCAGCACCAATGCGCCCACCTCGCGGGATGCTGCCAGTTGCACGGCGGGGCCTGTGCCGAGGGATTCCCCCACAACCGCAATGGATGCAGGCGCTGTCTGCTGGTCTGCCAGCCAGTCGTAGGCCGCGTTGGCGTCTATTATGAAACCTTGTTCGCTGGGCGTTCCGCTGCTGCCGCCATACCCGCGCGGCGACAGGAAAAGCACCCCAAACCCCGCGCGTTGATATGCAGCGAAACGGTTTGCGCGGTCGGCGATTTCTCCGCCATTGCCCTGAAAAAAAAGAACAGTCGGCTTTCCTGGCGTAGCAGGCGACACCCATGCAACCAAAGTTTCATTGTCCGGTGTGCGTAGTTTTTCAACCGATACACCCAACAGGCCGACATCGGTTGGAGGCGGATTTCTGTTTGTGGGAAAGTACTGAAGACTGCGCTGTTGTATGTAGATCAGCACGGCGAACGCGAGATAGATGATCGCAAACCCGCCGATCAGGGTCTTGAAACGCTGCATACGACCCTCCGATTGTGCCGGCAGGTTTGATCTCTTAAACCCGGTATCTTTTATTTTCCGTGCGCGTGCCTCTGTCAGATAGGTAAGAAACCCCGCTCTGCGTCATTGTTGCCCTTGCGCAACGGTTTCTTCAGGCCCATCTGACATTTGAGGCTTGCGATAGAACGTGCCGCCGGGCGGGCGTTCTGACACAGCAGGCGCTTGGACAAAGGAGAGACCGATGAACCTTGAGAAGTTCACGGAACGGTCGCGCGGCTTCCTTCAGGCCGCACAGACCATTGCAACGCGCGACAATCATCAGCGTATGGTGCCTGAGCACCTCTTGAAGGCATTCCTCGATGACGATCAGGGGCTCGCAGCCAATTTAATCAAGAGCGCCGGAGGCGCGCCAGAGCGCGTGGCTGAGGCGAATGATCTGGCCTTGTCGAAGCTCGCAAAGGTCTCGGGCGAGGGTGCCCAAACCTATATGGATAAGCAGACCGTCAAGGTGCTGGACGAGGCGGAAAAGATCGCCACCAAAGGCGGAGACAGCTTTGTACCCGTCGAACGCATTCTCACCGCATTGGCTGTGGTGAACTCCGGGGCCAAGAAGGCGCTCGAAGCCGGGGCCGTCACGGCGATGGGTCTCAATTCCGCGATCACCGAAATCCGCAAGGGTCGGACTGCGGATACAGCGAGCGCTGAAGAAGGCTATGATGCGCTGAAGAAATACGCGCGCGACCTGACCGAAGCAGCGCGCGAGGGCAAGATCGACCCAATCATAGGGCGCGATGAAGAAATCCGTCGCACCATGCAGGTGTTGAGCCGGCGGACCAAGAACAATCCCGTTTTGATCGGTGAACCCGGAGTGGGCAAAACAGCGATCGCCGAAGGGTTGGCGTTGCGCATAATAAATGGCGATGTACCGGAGTCTCTGAAAAACAAGACTCTGATGGCGCTCGATATGGGCGCGTTGATTGCCGGCGCGAAGTACCGCGGCGAGTTCGAAGAGCGTCTGAAAGCAATTCTGCAGGAAATTACAGCGGCCGCCGGGGAGATCATCCTCTTTATCGATGAAATGCATACGCTCGTGGGGGCAGGGAAGACCGACGGTGCGATGGATGCGGCGAACCTGATCAAACCGGCGCTTGCGCGCGGGGAGCTGCACTGCGTCGGTGCAACCACGCTCGATGAATACCGCAAGTATGTGGAGAAAGACGCCGCCCTCGCCCGTCGGTTCCAGCCGGTGATGGTGGAAGAGCCGACGGTGGAAGACACTGTCTCAATTCTGCGAGGCATTAAGGAGAAGTACGAACTGCACCACGGCGTTCGGATCTCTGATAGTGCACTTGTGGCGGCTTCCACGCTGTCGCATCGCTATATCACCGACCGGTTCCTGCCGGACAAGGCAATCGATCTTGTCGACGAGGCGGCCTCACGGTTGCGCATGGAAGTAGATTCCAAACCCGAAGAACTGGATGCGCTTGACCGCGAAATTCTTCAAAAGCAGATTGAGGCGGAAGCGCTCAAGAAAGAAGATGACGAGGCTTCAAAGTCACGGCTCGACAAGCTTGAGCTTGAACTCGCCAACCTGCAGGAAAAATCCGCAGAAATGACCGCCAAGTGGCAGTCCGAGCGGGACAAGCTTGCCTCGGCCCGCGACATCAAGGAAAAACTCGACCGGGCGCGCGCCGAGTTGGATGCCGCCAAGCGCGAAGGGAATCTGGCAAAAGCCGGGGAGCTTTCGTACGGGGTGATCCCCGAGCTGGAAAAAGAACTGTCAGAGGCTGAAAGCGCGGAAGACGATGTGATGGTCGAGGAGGCCGTGCGTCCCGAGCAGATCGCAAGCGTTGTTGAGCGCTGGACGGGTATTCCAACCTCCAAAATGCTGGAAGGTGAGCGCGAAAAGCTTCTGCGTATGGAAGAAGAGCTCGGGCATCGGGTGATCGGTCAACGGTCTGCGGTGCAAGCCGTGTCCAATGCCGTGCGCCGGGCACGAGCTGGTCTGAACGACGAAAATCGCCCACTGGGTTCTTTTCTGTTCCTCGGCCCGACCGGGGTCGGGAAGACCGAGCTGACCAAGGCGGTGGCCGAGTTTTTGTTCGACGATGACAGCGCGATGGTGCGCATCGATATGTCAGAGTTTATGGAAAAGCACGCGGTTGCCCGCCTGATCGGCGCACCACCGGGTTATGTCGGCTATGACGAAGGCGGTGTGTTGACCGAAGCGGTACGGCGCAGGCCCTATCAGGTTGTTCTGTTCGACGAGGTCGAAAAGGCACATCCGGATGTCTTCAACGTGCTTTTGCAGGTTCTTGATGACGGTGTGCTGACGGATGGGCAGGGGCGCACTGTCGACTTCAAGCAGACGCTCATTGTGCTCACTTCGAACCTTGGCGCGCAGGCACTCAGCCAGTTGCCGGATGGTGCGGATGCATCAGCTGCGCGTCGGGATGTGATGGATGCAGTGCGTGCACATTTCCGACCCGAGTTTTTGAACCGTCTCGACGAAACGATCATTTTCGACAGGCTCAGTCGTGCGGATATGGACGGTATCGTCGACATTCAGCTTGAGCTCTTGCAGAAGCGTCTTGCGGGCCGCGACATGGGTCTTGATCTGGATGATGGAGCACGGACCTGGTTGGCGGATGAGGGATACGACCCGGTATTTGGGGCGCGCCCTTTGAAACGGGTGATCCAGCGCGCGTTGCAGGACCAGCTGGCAGAGATGATCCTTGCCGGTGACGTCGAAGACGGAGACACGGTTTCGGTCAGCGCTGGCAGCGACGGCCTTATCGTCGGGGACCGTGTGTCGACCTCACACCGGGAACCGCCCAGTGATGCCGTGGTTCACTAACGCCGAAAGGGCCCTTTTCCGAGGGCCCTTTTTCTGAAAATGAGGTTTGACCATCCACGCGGCCTCAGCGTCTAGTCTTCTATAACGGATTCCGTCCGCCGCATCTCATAAAGGAGACTTCGAATGACCCTGAAATCTGTCCTGGCTGGCCTCGCAATTGTTTTATCTGCTGGTGCCGCGAGCGCCAATTCAGACGTAATCCCCGCGCCCAACACGACCTTTACACCCTACGGAAAAGTTGGGGACTGGAATGTGTTCGTGAACGAGGACCGAAAGACCTGCATGATCGAGCGCGTCGACGCGGTCGAGAACGTTTTGCAAATGGGGCTCACAGCGGATCGCGGCGTCGGATATCTGGGTATTTTCACTAAGGCGGATATCGGACTTGAGTCCGGCACAGAGGCGATCGCAGTATTGATCGGAGACAGTCTTTATGCCGGGCAAGTGCGTACGTTGACCACAAGCCTCCGCGATGGCTACGCCGGTGGTTACATCTTAAGCGATGATCCGAAATTCGTGGAAGATATCATGCAGCAATACGAAATGATCGTTTTGCCCGAAACCCAGTTTGCCTTCGTGCTCAGCCTCGAAGGGACAATGAAGGCGATTGAAGCTGCGCGCGAATGCAATGCCGCGCAGACAGGTTGAGACAAAGCTGCCCCGGCGGGGCGTTTATCATACCAGCTGCCTTAGTCTTTGAAGTCTACGGTCAGCCGGACGCCCTTGTCGGTCTCTTCCCAGCGCGCACCGTGCTTCTTTAGCGCCTTCTCAAGCGCTTTAACTGTCTCATAGCCGGCGCCGGATCCACCTTCGAGGCGCTTTAGCGTCTGTACATGAACGCCGGCCGCTTCAGCCAGTTCTTTCTGCTTCAGCCCAGTTGCGCGGCGCGCCCGCGAGATGATAGTTCCAACTTTCACGTCGTAATTCTTAACCATAAAAACTGAAAAACTACAGAAAAAATTAAGAAATTGATACTTAGAGTATAATTTGATAGTCTTGAAACAGTTTTATGACGAAGGCGAAGTATGGTCCCACTTGCAGCATTCGTATTGTTGCTTGCAGCCCCGCAAGGCGATGTCTACGTGGCCGACGCTGGCACATTGGTAATGTCAGGGCAGGCCGTGCGGTTGTATGGGATCGACCTTCCTGCCGCGGGGACCCCGCAAGGTGATCGGGCAAAAGCGCATGTCGAAGAACTGGTCTCCGGAAAAATGGTAACCTGCCGCATGAAAGGAAGCGGGCTGTTGAGCTATTGGGACGGGACCTGTTTTGCAGATGGCGAAGACATCGGGAAAGCTCTCGTGATGGCTGGATTGGCGCTCGACTGTCCGGCGTCCTCTGAGGGCCGCTACCGCAGATACGAGGATCCGGCCGCGCGGAGCCGGCTGGTAGCGGATCCGTCGTGTCACGGCGAATGATCCTGTCACAATGATGCCGCACCACGCCTTGGAATGGTCCTGAACGCGGCAAATCGCGGCCATTCACCGGTTTTAGAACGGACGACGGCGCAAAAAGCGCTGCCCTGCAGAGTGCAAGGCGTATGTTCAAAATCGGAGAGACCGAAATGCAGATCAACAGCGCAGAACAGCCCGCGGCGAAGTTTGAGCTCGACCATCTTAAGGTCGCCTACCTGTCCCTTGTCATGCTGTCAGGCTTGTCCGTTGCTGCGGCGCTTCTTTTCTAAGCCCCCAGAACAGATCACGGCTGCCAGTATACGGTAGCCGAAAAACCATATTTCAATCCTATTCTCGTCATTTTGCTTGGTTAAACCGTACCTGACTTGAAGTGTCTTGTGCCCGCATATTTCGCGGCGGATTTGTAGAAGGATTTAATGGCATGAGTTGGCTTGCCAAATTGAGAAAGTTCTCGACCGGTGACGAGGGCGCAGTTGCAATAGATGTCGTTTTAATAATTGCTGTTGCAGTCGGTCTGGGCGCCGCAGGATTTGGCGTCATGACAGTTGCAGCGCCCGACCAAACGTCTTCCGCTTATTCCGAAAATCCGGACGCTGCCCAACCCACGCAGATAAGGGTCTGTACGCCAAATGGTGGCCAGTGTGCTATTGACCATGACGGAGACGGGATGGTCGATGAGCTTCGCAACAACAGCCGGGGCAAAGCTCTGGATGTCGAGGGCAATGGTCTGACGATACAGGGCTACACGGACAGCGGTTGGAGCTGATCAGCGGCGCAATGCCGGCAGTCCTATGCCGGTTGATTCAAATCCGCCATCTGCAGCAAGAACCTGACCTGTCACGTAGCTTGCTCGCGAAGAACACAAAAATACAATCGCCTCAGCAATCTCACGTTCGGAGCCGTAGCGGTTGAGTGGAATGGCGTCGTGGTAGGCGTCGATAATGTCTTGCGAGTGAACCGCCATGGCAAGCTTAGTGCGAACCGGCCCAGGACAAACGCAATTAGAGCGAATGCCGTGCTCCCCCAACTCCGCCGCCTGCTGCTTGGTCAAGTGGATCACTGCTGCTTTTGAGGTGCCATAGGCAACTCGCAGCGTCGAAGCGCGTAAACCCGAAATAGATGCAATGTTCACGATTGCGCCGCGGCTTTCGCGCAAAGCCGGTGTGGCGGCTTGAGAGCACAGGAAGACACCATCCAAATTGGTGGCCATCACGGTGCGCCAACGAGCGAAGTCAGTCTCCTCCAACGGTCCGAAATCCGCTACGCCTGCATTGTTAACAAGCGCGTCGATCCGTCCAAAGGTGTTGAGTGTTTCTGCAATCATACCCTTGACTGAGCCCGGGTCAGAAACATCGCAGTCAATGCCGTGACTTCCATCAACCCGGGGGATCGCGTCGGCCAGCGCGGCGCTGTCGCGATCAATCATGGCAACGTTGTAGCGGTTCTCGGCAAACAGCTTTGACGTCGCAAGACCGATCCCGCGCGCGGCGCCGGTCACGACAGCACATTTCGATTTTGGTGAAACGGTCATTGCTCTCTCTCGCTCCGGTTTGCGCGCAGGTTGGCGCAGGAGAGGAGGAGCGGCAAGCCCGGTCGGAGAAAACCGACCGGGCTCTTGTGCTTTAGGGCAGCATAACGCTGTCGATCACGTGGATCACACCGTTGGATGCGGCAATGTTTGCCTGTGTCACGAACGCGTCGTTCACTTTCACGCTGGAGCCAGTTCCGTCAATGCTCAGCGATCCACCCTGAGCGGTGGCCAGCGAGCCGGTCTTGCCAACTAGCGATTCCGCAGGGTAGGAGCCCGGTACGACGTGGAACGCGATAATCGATGCCAGCGTCTCTTTGTTCTCAGGCAGAAGCAACGAGTCGAGCGTGCCTTCCGGAAGGGCGGCAAATGCCTCGTTCGTCGGAGCAAACACCGTGAGCGGGCCTTCGCTTGCCAGCACGTCAGTCAGGTCAGCAGCCTGGGCTGCCGCCAGGAGCGTCGAGAACTCCGGGCTGGTGGTTGCGATACGCGCGATGTTTGCGGTGCCTACGCCAGAGGTTTCTGCGCATGCGCCCAGGATACCAAGGGCACTTGCAGCCATAAGTGATTTGATTGTGGTGCGTCGGTTCATCATGGTCTGTCCTCCCGCTCCTTTTCTTGAAGTTCAATTAAATGGGACGGCCAGAACCTGGCCGTCCCTCTACGTAGTGTGGGCCGAATTAGCTGCTAGGCAAGATCACAGCGTCGATTACATGAATCACGCCGTTGGAGGCTTCGATGTCTGCCGACACAACATTTGCACCGTTCACGGTGACGCCGCCTTCGGTCATGATGGTGACATCCGTACCCTGCACGGTGCCGGCCATCATATTGTTAGACAGGTCACCAGACATCACTTTGGCCGGAACCACGTGATACGTGAGGATGGCCGTCAGTTGCTCGATGTTCTCTGGCTTCAGCAAGTCTTCGACGGTCCCTGCGGGCAGAGCGGAAAATGCCTCATCGGTGGGTGCGAACACGGTGAAGGGACCTTCGCTTTTCAGCGTTTCCACGAGGCCGGCGGCCTGTACTGCCGTGACGAGAGTGGTGAAGCTCCCTGCCTCAATTGCAATGTCTACGATGTCCTTTGCCGGGTCATCCTTATCCATGGCAAAAGCAGAGCCAGCCATCACTACAGCGGCGGATGCCGCAAGAAACGTTCTACGGATCATGGTTCGTTCTCCTCTGACCAGAGCGCACAGCGCACTCTGTGTTGGTGACGCGGCATCTAGTCGGGATTTTTCGCGGGGCATTCCGCCGATTTGTTTTTTTTCGTATTGACCTGCAAGGAAAGCTGCCTAAGCGCCGCTGGTTCTCGCGCTCAATTCACAAACGGGTGAGAACTTGTGAAGTTCTGCTCGCTCTAAAGCCGACTAAGCCCCTGTAAAATGAAGCATATATCACGACACCGTGAACGCTGGGGTTTGCGATTAAAGGTACTGGCGGCACCGAGAATTGTTGCAAAACCCCTCCGAAACGTGAGTCAACTTGGTTTGGAAAGGCCAGCGCGGATCGCTACCTGTCACTAAGCAAGTAAACGGAGGACCTGATGCGCCGCTTTGTAACCGACCTTACCTATGATGATGTAACACAAAAGGAAGTGTTTCTGAATCGACGCGCGCTGCTCCGGAGCGCGGCTGCCATGGGTGCGGCCAGCATACTGCCGTTCGAAGCGGCAGCACGGGATTTCGCAGGTGGCGAGACGCCTAACAAATTCGAAGACATCACCGCCTACAATAACTTCTACGAGTTTGGCACCGGCAAGGACGACCCCGCAAAGTATGCGGGCCAGCTTACAACCTCGCCTTGGTCCATTGAAGTTGACGGTATGGTTGACCGCCCAGGGTCCTATTCGATCGCGGATCTGATCGATGCGGACGATATAGAAGAACGAATTTATCGGTTCCGGTGTGTCGAAGCCTGGTCGATGGTCATCCCGTGGAACGGCGTCGAGTTGAACAAAGTACTGTCTAAGCTGGGACCTCAGCCCGGTGCGAAGTACGTTGCTTTTGAAACGCTGGTGCGTCCGGCTGAAATGCCCGGCTTGCGTAACACGTCTATTGACTGGCCGTACCGCGAAGGGCTCCGTATTGACGAAGCGATGCACCCTCTGACGCTTTTGGCGACAGGCATCTATGGCGAACCCATGCCAAATCAGAACGGCGCCCCGATCCGCTTGGTGGTGCCCTGGAAGTATGGGTTCAAGTCAATCAAATCGATTGTCCGTATCAGCTTCACCGCTGAGGAACCGCCAGCCACATGGAACATGCTGCAGCCGCGCGAGTATGGCTTTTATTCCAACGTAAATCCCGAGGTCGATCACCCGCGCTGGTCTCAGGCCACAGAAAGGCGGATCGGAGACGGGTTGTTTGCACGCCGGCGCCCAACCTTAATGTTCAACGGTTATGAGGACGAGGTCGCAAGCCTGTATGATGGCATGGACCTGACGCAGTTTTACTGATGCGGGACAGGATCAACACTCTTGTGCGGCGCACGCCCAACTGGGCGCTTTATACGCTGAGTGTTTTGCCGCCTGCATGGTTGTTGTGGCAGGGCGCAGTTGGCGCTCTTGGCGTCGATCCCGTGAAAGTAATCGAACACGAGTTGGGCATACTGGCACTGCAGGCCTTGTTGTTGGGACTCGCCATCACCCCGCTGCGCCGGCATGCGCGTTTGAACCTCCTGAAATGGCGTCGGCCGATCGGCGTGATCGCATTTTTCTACGTTTTTTTACATCTGGTGACCTGGGTGTTGCTCGACATGCAGCTCTACTGGGAGCAGATGCTTAAAGACATTGCCAAGCGCCCGTATATTACCATCGGCATGGTGTCATTCGTTTTGCTGCTCCCGCTCGCCGTCACTTCGAACAATTTATCTGTCCGTAGAATGGGTGCAGCAGCTTGGCAGAAGCTCCATAAGCTGGTCTATCCGGCGGTTCTTCTGGGCGCCGTACACAATGTAATGGTGCAAAAAGTCTGGGAGGTAGAGGCCTTGATCTACCTTGGGCTCGCGCTGTCACTCCTTGCATTCCGCGTACGCCTGCCGCGGGTCAGGTCCACACGGCAGGCGTAGACTTCACACCGCGATGTTATTCAGCGGCCATCTGCGCGGTTGGGGTCGATATAGAAATGGCCATCTCTTCTTCGGTCATGTCTTCGGCAATGCCTTCGAATAGCGGGGTCGACAAATACCTTTCGCCTGTATCCGGCAGCATGACGAGCATCACTGATCCTTGCGGCGCATCTTCGGCAATCTTCATGGCGACCGCGAAGGTCGATCCGCCGGAGATGCCCGTAAAAATTCCTTCTTCGGCAGCCAGCCTGCGGGACCAGGCAATCCCCTCGGGCCCCGGAATGGGGATCAGCGCGTCGTAGTAGGATTTATCGAGCGCCTCTTGCAGAACAAAAGGAATGAAATCAGGCGTCCAGCCTTGGATTGGGTGTGGTTCGAAATTGGGATGACTCTCGGTGGGCTGGTGATCGGCGTTCCGCGCATTCACGTAACCAGACCCCACGAGCGCTGCATTCGCAGGTTCGGTGAGGATTATCTTGGTCTCTGGCCGTTCCTTGCGCAAGACGCGCCCAACGCCTGAGACGGTACCGCCGGTACCGTAGCCTGTGATCCAGTAATCCAGCTTCTCCCCTTCGAAGTCCCCTAAAATTTCCTGCGCGGTTGTGCTCTCATGCATCGCGGCATTGTCCGGCGTCTCGAACTGGCTTGCCAGAAACCAGCCATTTGCCTCGGCCAGTTCCTTGGCTTTTGAGTACATACCAAAGCCCTTCAATGCGCGTGGAGTAAGGACTACTTTGGCACCGAGAAAACGCATCAGTCGTCGCCGCTCGATCGAAAAACTGTCGGCCATTGTCACCACGAGAGGATAGCCTTTCGCCGCGCAAACCATCGCAAGGCCGATACCCGTGTTCCCGGAGGTAGCCTCCACCACAGTCTGCCCAGGTCTCAGGCGCCCTTCGCGCTCTGCCGCCTCTATGATGTTGAGCGCCAGTCTGTCTTTGACGGAGCCCGCAGGATTGAAGGCTTCGAACTTCACATAGACAGTCACGTGGTCAGGCGCGATCCGGTTGACCCGAACTGTGGGCGTGTCTCCGACCGTATCAAGAATGGACGCATAGCGTATCCCGCGGCCAGATGTCGTCCTAATGCTCATGGATATACCCTCCCAAAAAAGCAGCTTGATCTGAAAAAAGCTCTACGCGACCAGCTTATCAGGTCAACCAGGGTCTGTCCTCGGCGGGAGAGGGCATTTCGTTATCACCGGACTGTGGGGTCTCTCTATTGAGCGCTTCGCGCCTTGGGATTGCACCTGCCCGGAGGGCTTTGACCGCTGCTCTGATATTTGCAGGGCTCTGTTTTTACGTGCAAAAAAACCCGGTGCAAAAAAAATGACCTTTTTATGAAGAATCCTCTTGCGGAAGCCGGAGTCGATCCGTAAATAGCCCCTCACCGACGCGGCAGCGATGCTCGTGGGTAACTTCTGAGGGACCGAGGCGGGCGCGCCGATCTAGGGCGCACCAGATTTCGTGTTCTTCGCGCTCTTTGACATTGTAGTATATTCTGAAGGGATATGCGGGCGGTTTGGTTGTTTCGGCGGCTTAATTTTCTGTATATCCAACGCCTTTAGGGACTGGTTTCGGTTGGTCTTGATTATGAGGTGTCAGCTTCACTGTTTGTC
>JBCCXD010000015.1:0-67009 GCA_039192165.1 Pseudomonadota bacterium
ATCTATGCATTCGGCCTTAGAGCTGGAGCTAAGAGCGTCAGACATAGCAAAGGGAGAAAACAGAAAAGCTAACGAAGTACATAGTTTCCAGACCAAAGAGGGTGAAAAATTTCTCATTTCTTCAAGCCTGAAATATAAATGGTCGGGAAAATTTCTCTGAGCATAGTTCCCATCTTTGAGTCTATTTTTTCAGCGATTTTGTTTAATCCGCAAACCTTTTCTGGTGGCTGCACTCACAGGCGCCTTAAGAATATGCTCCGTATTATGATGACCGGGAATTTTGCTTGCTCGTTAGACTACTGCCATCAATGCCGAAGCGCTAGCAATGCGATTCCGTAATAACGATAACAGACTGCAAGTCATAAATAATCAGAAATAGAGCGGATACGGCTCAGCACAAGCCTGCAAGGGGTCCGCCTGAAGACCACAGTTAGGGTTCATTGCCAGAATGACAGCTATATTTCAGCTGCTTGAGACTGGGTCTTGTGACAAATCGCCACCACAGTCTCAGAGGACAGATCAGCCGAATTGCCCCAGGGCGAGCGGTTTTAGAAGCTTAATTTCTATTATGGGATCTTATGCACAAAGTTGCATGAAGCAACTTCCAGGATGCCAAGTGTTCCTCTCGAAACGGTCTCGCGAAGTAGCCGATGAAAGCCACCATGTAGTGTTTTCAAAGCATCTTGTTCCAGACGGATGTTAGGCAACAGGATAGTCTCTGGTCGCTTTCGCTGTAACCAGCGAATAAACGGGCATTGAAGCTATGGCCTTATTGCTTGGTCCAAGACGAGGTTGGTTTTGGTGCCAATCGCGCTGGTAAGCCAATTCAAGACGTTGAAGGTCTTCAATTGGTTCGACCGGATGTGAAAAGCGGCTTCTGCCCGAACACGTGTAACTCACCAAGACACCTTTGTAATCTGCACTTTCTCGGCAGCAAACAGGTGGACGAAAGGTGTCTTGCTCTCGTTCGGGGCCACCATGACCAATTGCTTCCGCTCAACAGGATCATCCAGATCGGCCAGTCTCCAGATTACTACCGAGATAGCCCAAAACCACCTCCAGTACGTGGTTCCGCCTGTCCGTGATGAAGTCGCGATCATCCAAGTTCTTGCCGAATGTCGAGGACAGTGTGTGTTGGTTGGAAATGTGGATAAAGCTCAGCGCCAGAACAGTGAGATACAAATCCAGGGCCTCTGGTTTTCTCGTGAATTCGCCTGACGCGTGACCACGCGCAATAAGCGTCTCAAGGTTTTCGATGAGCGCACGTGAGCGGGCGTAGGGCTCTTGCGTTTCGACGACCGTTGTCCCGCCCGACAAATTCTCAGCGAGTATCATCCGCGGGAACTGCCGGTTCTCATGCATATAGTCGAAGGTGAAGTGGGCAAGCTTTCGAATACCCTCGGTCGGTGTGCCTGACCAGAAATCCTGTCGATGCTCAGCTTCGCGCAGTTGCTCGTACACCTGCAGCAGTGCTGCGCGGTAGAGGCCATCTTTGTTGCCGAAGTAGTGGTACAACATTCGAATGTTGCAGCCCGCAGTTTCGACAATCCTGGCGGTGCTCGCTCCTTTTCTGCCTTGCGTGCAGAACTCCTCAATAGCGGCATCCAACAGCCGCTGACGGGTCCCTTTTGTAACGTCCTCCACGCAGTTTCTGTCTGCTCTGGCGACTGTATTTGCTGCAATGCCGCTCATTCGTCTTCCGAAACCGCCCTAATTTTGCGCAGCGCAAAAAGTGCCCCTACGCCAACCATAAGTAAAACTTTACTTACCCCAAACCAGCCCTTGTTTCAAAAATATACCCCGACGGCCAGATTTACCGGACGCGCTGTGGACGGGAAAATTTTGGAGCTTTGAAATGCAGATCAACAGCCCTAATGCACTGGCGGAACTGACAGCAGCTTTCGAAGCCTATGAGGCTGCTCTTATAGCCAATGAGGTTGAGACGTTGGACCGTCTTTTCTGGGCCAGCCCAGACGTGGTCAGGTACGGTCCAAAGGAAGCGTTGTACGGTCGAGACGAAATTCTCGCGTTCCGGAAGGCGCGGCCATCAACCGGCCTTGACCGGACGCTGATCCGAACTGTGATCACTACATTCGGCGCCGACTTTGGGACAGCCTTCGCCGAGTTCCGCCGCCCTGGCGTCAAAAAAACCGGCAGACAGAGCCAAACCTGGGTGCGACTGCCCGAAGGTTGGCGCATTGCGGCCGCCCACGTGTCGTTCGTGGAGGCATAAGATGGTAAATCCTGTTCCACTCCACGCGCCAGACAAACAGACCAATCGAACACACGCGGCAGCGCCCTCGCGGCGAACACCACTGCTTAAGTTCGAAAAGGTTGCTGTGACCTACGGGTCGGGCGACAGCTCAACACTTGCGCTCGGAGAGACAACACTAGACGTCCCAAAGGGAGATTTCGTTGCCCTTGTCGGACCTTCGGGGTGCGGAAAATCGACCCTCTTGCGGATCGCCGGTGAATTGCTGGAGCCGACATCGGGACATGTCTTTATCCGGGGACGAGAGGCTGGCGCCGAACCCGTAAAGATAGGAATGGCCTACCAGAGCGCAAGCATGCTGCCTTGGCTGTCGATCCGCAGCAATGTGATGCTTCCACTCAAGATCGTACAACCTTACCGACGCGAATTCAGGGCAAAGAAGCGGGGCGCGTTCCGCGACCGCGTGGATGCACTCCTTGAACAGGTCGGTCTGATTGACTTTGCCGAAAAATACCCCTGGCAATTGTCGGGAGGTATGCAGCAGCGCGCGAACCTGTGCCGCGCAATTGTGCACGATCCCGAACTTCTTCTGCTTGATGAGCCGTTTGGCGCATTGGACCAGTTCACGAAGGAGGAGCTGTGGCAGGTACTGCAGTCGCTTTGGGAGACGCGAAATATGACCGTTCTGATGGTCACGCATGACCTGCGCGAGGCTGCATTTCTGGCAAACCGCGTGTGCGTTATGAGTGCGCGTCCGGGCCTTATACTAGAAGACTGCCATGCAGACTTCCCGCGACCGAGAACGCTTGATGACACCTTCAAACCTGACTTCGTCGCTTTGAACCAGCATCTGCGCGACCGGATCGTTTCGGTTCGCTCTGGCAGGGGGAAACGTCATGATTGATGTGGTCAAGCGCCGGGCGCCTTCAATCGCTTTGATCTTTGGTCTCTTCGTGCTTTGGGAACTGGCGTGCATTGTGTTCGACGTACCTCAATTCGTCCTGCCGCGCCCGACTGAGATCGTCTCGGTGATCTGGGAGTTTGCTGGCGCTATACGGCCACATGCGGAACGAACGCTCTTCACGACATTGGTCGGGTTTGGCATCGGGGTGACGCTCGGCGTTGCCATTGGTTTGCTAATTGGATCGTCCCGTCTGGCCTATGACACGGCATACCCTCTGTTAATCGGAATCTCCTCGATCCCAATGATCGCAATGGTGCCAATTTTCGTACTCTGGTTCGGGTACGGGATTGTCCCGGCCATTCTGACGGCGGTGATCCTGTGCGTCTTTCCGATCATTGTGAATGTGGCGATGGGCATTGCGACCGTAGAACCCGAGCTTGAGGACGTCATGCGAACGCTAAAAGCCTCCAAGCTCGATATCCTTTGGAACGTCAGCCTGCCACGCGCAATGCCCTACTTCTTCGCCTCGCTGAAGGTTGCAATCACTCTGGCTTTTGTAGGCTCTGTGGTCGCCGAAACCGTGGCCTCCAATCGTGGAATTGGAAACATGATGATGATTGCCACATCATCGTTCAATGTACCGCTGGTTTTTGCCGGGCTTCTGATCCTCGCGATCATGGGCGTTAGCCTCTATGCGACTTTCGCGCTCATCGAGGCGCGGGCACTGCGTTGGGCGACGCGCAGTCAGAGCGGCTCGATATAATGACGGCGGGCTCCCTCACAATCCTGGGCGCGCGCGTAATGCTGCCAGATGCGGACCCGCACCATCCGCCATTTCGGGACGTGCATATTGCAAATGGCCGCATCGCTCGCATATCCGCGTCGGGCGAGCCGCCGCAGGAAGGCACCGAGGTCATATACGGGCGCGGGAAGCTTCTTGTTCCGGGCTTCGTCAACGCCCACTACCACTCCTACGATGTTCTGGCAAAGGGCCTGATGGAGGACATGCCTTTTGACCTTTGGGCCCTTTTGAGCCAGCCAGCGTATTGGGGGAAGCGCTCGCCAGCAGAGCTGCGACTCCGCACGTTGATAGGCGGGTTGGAATGCCTAAAGAACGGTGTGACCTGTGTTCAGGACATGAACATGATCGTGCCCCATGATGAAGCCGCACTGGACACGATCCTCTCTGCCTACGAAGAACTGGGCATCCGTGTCGTGCTTTCGCTGGCTGTGCGCGATGTGGCGGCACTGGATATTGCGCCGTTCATGTCGTCTGGCCTTCCACCCGATATCCGGCATCTCGTCGATGGGGTGCCTGGCGACGCGGCCGCCGAACTGGCATTTGTTTCGTCTCAGATAGAGCGGATTGGTCATAAACGACCTTGCCTGCACTGGGCAATTAGTCCATCCGGACCGCAGCGGTGCTCTGCTCATCTTCTTGAGGGGCTATCGGACCTTGCAGAAAACCATGGTTTGCCGATCCTAACCCATGTGTACGAGACCCGCGCACAGCTCGCCAAGGCGCGCAGCAGCTATCCCGAACACCAAGGCTCGCTGATCAAGCGCCTCGCGGATACCGGTCTTCTGGGGCCCAAGACGACGATTGCCCATAGCATCTGGATTACGCCAGAGGAGATTGACGCGCTCGCCGAGGCGGGCGCGAGTGTTGCGCATAACCCTATGGCCAATCTAAAGCTAAAGAGCGGCATCGCGCCCTTGTTGGACCTAGAGGCTGCAGGCGTGAACATTGCACTTGGTTGCGACAACTGCAGCTGCGGCGATACCCAAAACATGTTCCAGGCGATGAAGCTTTTTACGCTGCTCGCAGGGGCGATGGACGGGCATCCGACAGGTGTCGGTGCAGCAGAAGCGCTCCGCTCCGCGACAACCGGGGGCGCACAGGCTGTTGGACTACAGGGCGAGGTCGGCGCGATTGCGGAAGGCATGCGCGCCGATTTTTCGCTCATTGATTTATCGGATATCGCCTTTCAGCCATTCAACAGCGCGGTTCGCCAACTCGTTTACTCGGAATGTGGGCGCGGTATCTCGGCTGTGGTCGTGGACGGGCGCGTCGTTCTGCGGGACGGCAAAGCCACCGGCGTAGACGAGGGTATGCTCTACGACGAGCTGGCAGAGCTGATGGTCGAGTACACTGCTGAGTTTACTGAGCTCAAGCAGCGCCAGTCCCCGGCATTTCCGCATCTTGTCGACGCCAACCGCCGCATCGCTGAGGCGGACGTCGGAATGGACCGTTTCATTCCACGCGCTGGTGCACATCCGAATTCGAGGGAGACACTTTCATGATCGCCGTAGTGACCGGGCTTTTCCATGTCGCAGTGAAAACATCAAACCTGCAGGCGACCCGCAGATTCTGGTGCGAGGTTATCGGCCTTACAGAGATGCCGCGTCCTGATTTTGGCTATCCCGGTGCCTGGCTTGCCGTCCCCCTGCCTGGCGGTCTCGGCATTTTGCATGTCTACGCGGGTGGACCGGCTTTGGGCGAGGACGGGACCGCGCCAACCGGCACGGGCGCGATCGACCACGTGTCGCTCACCGCAATCGGCTACCACGCTTTTGTGGACCGTTTTCGCGAAGCCGGTCTTCCGTGGCGCGAGTTTCTCGTCCCCGGAACCGAGCTTTGGCAACTCTTCGTCTACGACCCCAGCGGTGTCCAACTCGAACTTACCTTCGATGCCGCTGTTGAGAACGGGGAAACTCCCGTGATCCCGGAGGAACGTCTCTACCGCGCAGGCCAGTCTTTTTTTGACGCGTCTGCATACGACCACTTTTAACCCACTGACAAGAAGGAACTGTCTGAAATGCTTGCACCTTTCCGTAGTATCGCTGCATCGGCCATCCTCGCTATTGGCTCTTTGTGGTCCACAGCCGGTCTCGCCCAGGAACTGACGCCAGTCCGCTTTACGCTCGACTTTGTCCACCAGGGCGTTCACGGCTTTTATTATCGTGCCCTTCAGGAGGGCTATTTTGAGGAAGAAGGTCTTGAAGTGACTATCGACCAGGGCGAGGGATCGGCAGCGACGGTCACGCGCATTATGTCGGGCGCATATGACGCTGGTTTTGGCGACATCAATGCGATCATCCAGCAGGCGGCGCTCAATCCCGGGGATCAGCCAATCATGGTGTATCAGGTCTATAGCCGCGCGCCATTCGTCATGGTCACGCGAAAAGACGGCCCGATCCAGTCTCTTGAAGACCTGCCCGGCAATTTGCTCGGCGGCCCGGCCGGAAGCCCTACTTTGCGCCTCTTCCCTGGCTTTGCACGCGCCAACGGTATTGATCCGGATGCCATCGAGTACATGAACATGGCACCCAACCTTCAGGAGCAACTGATGGTTCGCGGCGATATTGCAGGCACGCTTGTGTTCAACGTCTCGGCTTTCATCAATCTGATCCGCATGGGCGAGGATCCGGACGACTATAACTGGTTCACGTTCGCGGATTACGGACTCGATGTTTATTCGAACGGGGTCATGGTCTCACCTGCATTGCTTGAGGAAAACCCTGAAGCGGTTGCTGGACTCGTACGCGCACTGAACCGGTCGATGGTTGAAATCGTTGCTGACCCGGATCTCGGGATCGAAGCAATGCTAAAAGTCGAGCCTTTGCTGGATTCCGAACTGGAGCTGCAACGCCTCAATTTTGCGATCGACGAGTTGATGCGTGCTGATGAGACTGTCGCTGGCGGTCTTGGCGTCGTGGATGATACCAAACTCGCTGAAGCGATTACGGTCATTTCCGAAGCCTATGAGCTTGAGCAGGAGCCTGAAGCTTCGGCAGTCTACTCCGACAAATTCCTGCCCGACATGTCCGAACGCGAGTGGCCGGCCATGTGATACTCTGCAAGCGTCGCTCCATCCCGGTAAAACACCAGGGTCGGGCGGCGCTTTTCCTGGTTGCGGTGTGAGCGCAATTTGACCGCGAGAACAGCCCAACGCCCAGCGAGCCACACCGACGGTCACCAAATGGCCTTGCCAGATGTCCCTGTCAGGAGTTTTGGCTTGGTTGCTCTCCACACCGAGATGGACCAGAGGAGGCGCAAATTGATCGCGCAACGGCTCTGTATCTCTGGTGTCAAAACACACGAGCCGCAGAACGATGCTGCGGTTTGCGACGACCGGCCCAACGGATCGCAATCGCTGAGGGTCATTAAAAGACTAACGACAGGCTTTGAGTGCCAAAATTTCGAAGCCGCAATTGGCCAACAGAACCCTGCGTCACTCAAAAAATGTTAGCGTGCTCCAGTGCGCCTGAGCGCGTGCGATCATTTCTTCTGCTTGGCTGTCGAAAACCTCGCCACCGCGCGCTGCAAAAAAGACGTACAATTTACCTTCGTAAATACGCCAGACTTCAGGATCTCCGGGAACGTCTTTGCCGAGCGACATCGCACGCGTGCAGTACCCCCCGAACTGAGGAGCATACGCTTCAGGATTGGCCTGGAACAAGACCGCGTCCTCTTGGCGCGCAAACCGCCAAATTGCCCCTTTCCAGTTGATTGTAACGGCATCTGTTCCGTCTTTTGCGACGCCTGCCCCAAAGTACGCCGTCGTGTCATAGCCTCCAAGTGCGTGGCCGGTGCTGGACAGGCTAAATCGGCTGATGGTTTTTGCAAGAAGAGCCGAGGGTGCAAAGGCAAGGGCAACAGACTGAAGTGCCATCGTTGCGAACACGCGTCGGGATATTGCAGGTTTTGTCATCGCTACTCTGAGCCCAGCTTCGAATGGCGGTGAGACCTGAGCTACCATCGGCGAGCGCATCCAGCCAATCACAATTGAATGATAGGCTAGGTTGCAGCATTTGAGAGGTGCTTAGGGGGGCGATGCCCGTGTCCCACGGTTGTCCGAGTTCGGTGAATAAACCGGCAGCCCTTCGCCTCTACCGATCCCACATCAATCCCATTTGCCGCCAAATCGATTTTCAGATGCGCCTCAATTCGACCCTCCGCCTGAACCCGCCAGGCTTACGGCATGGGCTACAAAGCGGTTGCACTGCGCGAGCGTACAGGCTTGGTTAGAACGAACGTGAATCGAGGGTCCCGATGCGTGGCTCTACCTGGCTGAACTGGATACGAGTTGGGATCATCGCTTCCCTGCTGATGACCCTGTTTGGCCTGACCAGTATAGCATCAGCGCAATCGCTTTTTCCTATACCAGGGGCGCCAGGACAGGAGGCGGCCGATCCCGCCCCCGAAGCGCAAGATCCAGCGCCTGCGGCAGACCCCTCCCAAGCCGTTCAGGACCTAATCGACATTCTGCGTGACCCGGACGCCCGTGACGCTCTGATACGGGAGCTTGAAGAAGGCTCAAGCGGTACGGCGAGCCCCGCTACCGCTTCAGAAACACCCGCACCAGAAGCGATTGCAGACCCCGCCGATGCGAATATCGGCGAGCGGCTGTTACTGTGGCTCCGCGATACGATTGTGAACGATTTGCGCAGTTTCGTGCTACGGGTCGAACAGATCCCCTACAATACGCAACTCGCGCTGCGCGCATTTGATGAAGAGCTTATCAGTCGCGGTGTTTCGGAAATCGGCGGTCTCGTCTTGGTGTCCTATGGCGTGCTTTTGGGGTTTTGGACGCTCAGCGCTGGCATACAAAGACGCGTTGCCCGAAAGGGCGAGGGCAAAAAATGGTTGAACAGATTCTGGCGGCGCGGCGCTGTCAGTCTTCTACAGATTGTTCCCATTTTCATTGCTGGGTTCGCTGCAGGATCCTGGTTTGCCGCCACAAATCCAGAAGGACAAGCGACGCAGGTTCAAATCAACTATCTTGGGGCCTTCATATTTGTGGAACTTGTCCGCACTGGATTTAGGTTCCTGACCTCTCCACACTCCTCGGACCTTCGGCTACTGCCAATTCCGGACAAGGGCGCGCGCACGCTCCAACTTTTTGCCTCGATTTCAATTGTTTTTTTAGGATATGGGCAACTTGTCGTCGCGGCTGCGGTAACTGACGCAACCTCTGTTTTTGTTGGGCGTGCCTTCTCCTCTTTGCTTGGGATTATCAGCGTTCTTTTTGTCATCGCTGCAGTGTTGGTCAAACGGCAAGAAGTTGCGGAATGGCTTCGTCGCAACGAAGGCGATGGTGCGATCGATCAGGCGATGGGCGAGGTTGCGGATCGCTGGCATTATCCTGTGCTCACATACCTGATTATCCTGCTCTTGATCGTAAGCACCAGCACCGGGAATGTTCTGCTACCGCTGATGACCTCTACGCTGCAGTTTCTGGCGATTTTGTTTGTTGGCTACGTTCTTGCGTCCCTTGTTCGAGACACCAGTACGCGGCGTCTTCGCTTGCCGAAGATCATTTCCGGGCAGCTTCCGATGTTGGAGACACGCCTGAATCAGCTGATGCCCGCCTTCCTGACAGTGATCCGGCTTTTGATTATTGTGTGCGCAATTTTCCTTGCCTTGGGCACCATCGACATCCTTGCCCCGTACCGGATCTTCAGCTCCGATATTGGGGCGGCTGTTATGTCGGGCCTCGTTGGCGCAATCATCGTGGGCCTCATCGCGATCCTTTTGTATTTGTCGATGTCTTCCTGGGTGGACTACAAGCTGAACCCATTCGTGGGCGAAGCGCCCACACCGCGAATGATCACCTTGCTCACACTGCTGCGCAACGCGATCACAATCGTGATTGTAGTTGTCGCCTTGATGCTTGCGCTGAGCCAGCTTGGATTGGATATTGGTCCGCTTCTGGCCTCCGCTGGTGTGCTCGGCCTTGCGATTTCTTTTGGTGCTCAACGCATGGTCGAAGACATCATAACAGGTATTTTCATCCAACTTGAGAACGCCATGAACGTTGGCGACGTCGTGGATGTCGGGGGTGTCGTCGGTACGGTAGAAAAACTGACCGTACGCTCTGTGACGCTGAGGGATGTCAAAGGCGTCGTGCACATGATCCCGTTTTCGTCGGCGAATATGATTTCCAACTATATGCGGGATTTCTCCTACTACGTCTGCGACATGGGGGTGGCCTATCGCGAAGACATTGAGGAGGCAAAAACTGCAATGTTCGATGCGTTCGAAGAGCTGCAAAAGGATGAGGAACAGTCGCGCTTCATCATCGCAGAGCTTGAGTGGTTTGGTCTCAACATGTTCGATGCGAGCGCCATAGTGTTGCGTGCGCGGATAAAGACTGCGCCCGGCAAACAGTGGGGTGTCGGACGCGCGTACAACGCCATTCTGAAACGTGTTTTTGACGAGCGCGGGATCGAGATTCCGTTTCCGCATCAGACGCTCTATTTCGGCGAGGACCGTAAAGGCAACGCGCCACCAGTTCAGGTTGTGTTGCACACCTCAGAGCCGGAAGCGTCCAAATCAAAACCTGTCTCGGAACCCCCGCCGAACCCCTCGACCAGCATCGAGACTGAAGTTGCCTTCGACCATCCGGACGGACCGGACCAAGCCTAGTGCGCGCCGCGTAAGTGGACCCTGTCAGGGAGATACTGGCTCTGAGAAGACATTCGCATAGGTATCGCGCAGTACGTTCTTTTGAACCTTGCCCATCGTGTTGCGTGGCAAGGCGTCGACGACCACAAGAAGCTTAGGCTGCTTAAAGCGCGCGAGAGAGTCGCGAAGGTTGTCCGCGATGGCAGCAGTATCGATCTCCGCTCCGGTTTCAGCCACCACCACGCCAACCACACTTTCTCCGAAATCGGGATGCGGCGCACCAATGACCGCGGATTCGAGCACCCCCGGCTGTTCGTCGAGCGCAAGCTCAACCTCCTTCGGGTAGATATTGTAGCCACCGGAGATGATCAGATCCTTGCCGCGCCCGACAATCTGGACATACCCCTGAGCATCGATCAGACCCAGATCACCGGTGATGAAGTAGCCATTCTCGCGCAACTCTGCCGCCGTTTTTTCGGGCATTTGCCAGTATCCCTGAAAAACGTTGGGGCCACGCACCTCTAGCGCGCCAACCTCACCGGGATTCAGGTCAGCGCCAGTGTCGGGATCTGTCACTTTCACTTCAACCCCAGGCAATGGGAAGCCCACGGTGCCGGCGCGACGGTCGCCATCATAAGGGTTTGAGGTGTTCATGTTGGTTTCCGTCATGCCATAGCGTTCGAGAATGCGGTGTCCGGTTCGGGCCTCGAACTGGCGGTGTGTCTCAGCCAGAAGCGGCGCAGAGCCGGATACGAACAAACGGATATGCGCCGTCAGTTCCCGGTCAAAGCGCGCGTCATCCAACAAACGTGTGTAGAACGTGGGAACGCCCATCATTGTGGTAGCCTCGGGCAGACGCTCGATCACTGTTTCAGTGTCAAACTTTGGCAAAAAGATCATCTTGCCCCCGGCCAGCAGCATCACGTTCGTAGCCACAAAGAGCCCGTGGGTGTGAAAGATAGGCAGTGCATGTAGCAGCACATCCGACTTCGAAAACCGCCAGTAGTTCACCAGTACCCTTGCGTTGGAGAGCAGATTTTCTTGACTGAGCATGGCGCCTTTGGAACGGCCCGTGGTTCCAGATGTGTAGAGGAATGCTGCTAGATCGTCCGGAGACCGCACCACGGTTTCGAACCGACCGGGCTTGCTGGCAGCCGCGTCGGCAAAGCTTCCTGCGCCAGCGGCGTCTAAGGTCATCAGAGTTGCACCGTGAGCAGCCGCAACTGGCTCAAGAGCATCGGATTTGCGAGGGTCGCACAGGACAAGTCGGGCACCGGCATTGCCGATAAAATAGTCGAGTTCCGTAGCGGTGTACGCGGTGTTGAGTGGCAGGAAAATAACGCCTGCCTGAACGCAGGCAGCGTAAACCGCCAGAGCTTCCGGCGACTTTTCGACCTGAACCGCAAGCCGATCGCCGGGCGCGCATCCGGCCGCAACAATGGTATGGGCAAATCGAGCAGTCATTCGCAGAAAGGCGTCATGGGTCAGGGTCGAGCCATCGGGAAGTGCAAGAAACGTCGTCTGCGCGTCGGCGTGACGGCCGAATAGGGCGTCGTAAAGTGGATTTGCCATAGTGCGCTCCTTTAGTTCTTCTGGGGTTCCGGCACCCCTTTGCGCGCCAGCGCAGTGACGTCTTTGGAGGCAGCAACCGCCCCACTGCTCACAAAGGCTTCGTGGTTGTCAGAGAGTCGTGCGAGGTCATAGAGGTAGTTGACCATCACCCCGCCCGATTGGCGAACTCCGTTTTCGGACAAGTCCGCACCGGCGTGGACCTGGTGAACAAGCGCGCCATTGCCAAGGTGAAACCGCGCCACAGGATCGCGCGGTCGCCCCGCGCGCGCTTTTTCGGTGGTGAGGTAGTAGGCGGCGATGGCGCGCTGGTCTTCCGGGTTGTCCGGCCAATCGATTTCGGCCTCAGACAACCAGTTCATCAGTCCGGGAATGGGGGACAGGGTGACAAAACGCGACAGCTGCGGAATGTCCCGTTCCAAGTCGCGGACAACCTGCTTGATCAGCGAATTTCCGAAACTTATCCCGGCAAGTCCTGCCTGACAGTTTGAGATGGAATAAAAGACAGCCGTATCGGCCTCGGATGCGGTCAGTTCTTCCCGGTCTTCGGCAAGAAGCGACTGGATCGAGCCAGGAACACCCTTTGTTAGCGCGACCTCAACGAAAATGAGCGGCTCATCCGGCATCGCGGGATGAAAAAAAGCGAAACAGCGACGATCTTCGGGTTCCAACCGCGCTCGCAAATCACTCCACCGGCCAATGGCATGCACGGCCTCATAGGCAATAATCTTCTCAAGGATGTGAGCCGGGCTTTCCCATGTGATCGGGCGCAGAACCAGAAAACCGCGATTGAACCAGCTTTTGAACAGGTGCCGGAAATCGGCGTCGGCTCGTCCGAGCGCTGGCCAGTCCTGGAGATGCGAAAGCAGATCGGCCCGCAGGCCGACAAGCCGCGCCGTAGCCCCGGGAACCTGATTGAGTCGGCGGATCAGCTCCTGCCTGGGTGGTTCTGCCACGTTCATAAAAGCGCGGTAGACCTCCGCATCACGCGTCTCGCCGTACTCGACCAATCGCGCGGTAAGCTCCACGATATCGAGGTCGAGATCCTCCGTCAGAAACGCATACCACGCCTCACGCTCAGCCGAATCTGCCCTTTCATAGCGGTCAAGCAGCGCACGCGCCAAGGCCCCGCCGGTCACCTCGCCAGAGCTGCTCAGCAACGCCTCTGACAACTCGGACAGCGACCGCGGGTCAGGCGTGCCGGCCTTATAGCGCCGCTCAAAAACCGTCCCGAGAAGATCCGCCATCAGGCTCATGTTCAGACTCCCATCACAGCGTTCGGCAGCCACGTAGCGATGCCGGGAAAAAAGCAGAGCAAAACAATAGCAATCACCATGCACGCAACAAAGGGGAGCGACCCCGCCAGAATGGTCTTGAGCTTGATGTCAGGCGCAATTCCGTTGATGACATACAGGTTTAGCCCAACCGGTGGTGAGATTAGACCAATTTCCATATTGATCGTCAAAACCACTGCAAACCAAATTGGGTCAAAGCCAGCGGTTGTGATGATCGGCAACAAAATCGGAGCCGCCATCAAGATCACCGCGACAGGTGGCAGGAAAAACCCTGCCACAAGCAGGAAGACGTTAACAGCGAACATTAAAACCCAGCGGTTGACGTCCAGTGTCCCGATCCACTCGGCTATTGCCTGGGTAATAAAGAGCGAGCTGAGCATATAGCTGAACACGCCTGCCGCGCCTATGATGAAAAGGATCATCACCGACTCTTTGGTGCTGTCGCGCAGCACCTCCCACAGCTTCACAGGTGACCAGAGCTTATAGATGACGATGGCAATCAACAGGCACAGCAGTGCCCCAACGGCAGCAGTCTCAGATGGGGTCGCGATCCCGCCGTACATGGCGTAGAGCACACCGATAATAATCGCGATGAAGGGCAAGACCCGAGGCAGGATCTCAAGCTTCTGCTTCCACGTATAAACCGTCTTGGTCAAAACCTCGGTATTTCCCGACCGCCAGGTAGAGTAGAGCGACCACGCCATAAAAAGCCCGACCAGCAAAAGACCCGGAAATACACCCGCCAAAAACAGCCGCCCGATCGAGGTTTCGGTCGCAATACCGTAGACGATCATCGTAACAGATGGCGGGATCAGGATACCCAACGTGCCACCCGCGGCGATGGAGCCTGCGGCGACCTCGTCCGAATAGCCGCGTTTGCGCATTTCCGGGATGCCCATCTTGCCGATGGCTGCACACGTGGCCGGACTGGATCCGGACATTGCCGAAAAGAGGGCGCAGGCCCCGAGGTTTGAAATCACCAGCCCGCCCGGCACTCTTGTGAGCCATCGCTCCAAAGCTTCATAAAGGTCTGCACCCGCGCGGGTCGATGCGATAGACGCGCCCATAATTATGAACATCGGAATGGACAGCAGCGCGAAGTTGTCGAGCTTGCCGAAGAATATCTCCGGCATCAGTTCCAGCGAACGCATACCGTCGAAAATCATCAGAAACAGTGCCGAGACGATCAACAGCCCGATCGCAACCGACACGCCGGAGAACAAAATAAGGATCGTGCCCAAAGCAACGAGGCCACCCAGTGTCAGCGGATCCATCAGCTTGGCCCTCCTTCTTCGAGTCCGAAGGGCGCATCAATGCGCAGGATGACTGCGATGAGATCAGCAACCAGTTGCAGCAACAGCAAGCCAAAGCCTAAGGGCAGAGCCAAGTAAGGCACCCAGAGCTTTGGGCCCCAAACCGTATCAGAGCGCCAGCCGCGCTCCCATGCGAAGTGCCAGTACTCGTATCCGTAAAAGAACATCACGCAGATGATCGCAATAGAGATCGAGAGCGTAAAAATAGCGGCATATCGCCGGACGGTGCGGGGCAGCATCAACGGAATGAGGTCGACATTCACATGGCCGCGCAGGCGCTGCACGTAGGGAAGCCCGATCAGCGTTGCGCCCACCGCGAGGTAAATAACGGCTTCCGTTTGCCAGACTGTCGAGCCGTTCAGAACGAAACGTACGAAGATCATCTGACAGGTCAATGCGACCGCGGCCAAAATCATCGCTGCGGATATCCAGCCCGCAAGTGTAGAGAGCGCTGCCACGGCCTTCAGGAACAGGTTATCACCTGTCCGGGCCACGGCGGCAGTGCTTTGCCCAGCCATGGGAACCTCTCGAGTTTGCTTTTTTCCGGGGTCTTTGGGACCGGCGCGTCGCGCCGATCCTGGTCTTGTTAACGCGTCGGTGTCACTCGACAGCGAGTGCTTTGTCCAGCAGCTCAGCGCCGCCTGGCGTATCTTCGATAAACTGCTTGTAGGATGTCTCCTGCGCGAGGGCCCGCCATGCGTTAAACTCATCCTGAGTCATTGAGGCGATCTCAACACCGGCCTTCTCAAAAACCTCGGCAGAGGCTGCATCCTGCTTCTTGGCCTCGGCAAGATAATGGGCTTCTGCCTTCTCCGCGCCAGCCATCAAAGCAGCCTGCTGCTCTTCGCTGAGCCCATCAAACGTCGATTTATTCATAAGAAGTGGCTGATACATGAACCACAAAGCGAAATCGGACGCCGGCGTATAGCAGGATACCTGCTCGTAAATCCGGTAGGACACAAAAGAGCTCGAAGACGTATTCGCAGCATTCAGAACACCCGTCTGCATTGCGTTGTAAATCTCCGACGACGCCATTGATGCAATTGAGGCACCGGCCCCTGCCAGCATTTGCTCAAAGGCCTTTCCAGCTGCGCGTGTCTGAAGTCCTTGGACATCATCTGGGGACGTGATGCACTTGTCTTTGCCGACAAAGCCACCCGCCAAGTAGCCGTGCACCAACACCATCACATCATCTTCGGCCATTTTGGCCTCGATCTCTTCCATAAAGGGGCTCTCATTGAGCCGCGCAGCGTGGTCGTGGTTCTTCACCAGACCGGGCATAAGCGTCAGGTTGAACGCCGGCTGCTGTCCACCGGCGTAGCTCAGCGGGAACACAGTCATATCGAGTTGTCCGCGCGACAGTGGCTTGTACTGCTCGCGTGCCTTGAAAAGCGAACCGGACGGATAAATCGTGATATCAAGGCCGACGTCGGCGGCAGCGACTTCATCGGCAACGATCTGTGCCACCTGGTGACGTACATCCGAAGTGGACCACTGGTGCGACAGACGCAGGTCCGCCGCAACTGCTGCGCCGGCAAGACCTGTAGAGAACGCCGCAACAACGGCGAGCAAAGACGATTTCATTTGTTTCCTCCCATTAAAGCCGCACGAGTAACCCGGCGGTACGCATAAGGTTAGGTAAATTGCATTCCTTGTCAACATAATTGTATACAATTTTCCAGCTATTGCATTTTGCGTAGTGTTTGAGAATAGTTGGTGCATGGAAAATCGCCGCGCCGATACGATTGCTGCAGAAATTGAGCAGATGATACTGACCGGGCACTTCAGCGATGGCGATCGTCTTAATGAGATAAAACTGGCGGACCATTTCGGCGTTTCTCGCACGCCGGTAAGAGAAGCATTTCACAGGCTGTCCACAGCCGGGCTGGTCGAGCAAATACCTCGACGTGGTGTGTTTGTGCGCCATCCAGGCCCTGTCGAGTTGTTGTCCATGTTCGAATATATGGCTGAAATGGAGGCCGCCTGCGGGCGCTTGGCTGCTTCGCGTATCTCGGATGCGGCCTTGCAAGACCTGAAATTTGCCAATGCGGCCTGCGAAAAGGCGATGCGGAATGGTGACCACGAACTCTACTATCACGAGAACGAGACGTTCCATCGCATCATCTATGGGCAGGCGGGCAATCCGTTTTTAGAATCGGACGTCCTGAGACTACAAAAGCGGCTGCGGCCGTTTCGGAAAATGCAGCTTCAGTTGCGGGGTCGACTGGCCCAATCAATGGAAGAACATGTCTGCATCGTCGAGGCACTTTCGAAAGGCCAGGCTGACGAGGTTGCCGCACTTCTAAGAAATCACGTGGCTGTACAGGGCGAAAAGTTTCATCATCTGCTGGCAAGACTGAAATCAGTTGCAGAGTAGAGCTTTGGCTTAGACGGCAGCTTCTGCAGCCGCGCGGATCGCCTTAATATTCTCGCCATACGACGCAGGATCGTCAACCGAGCCACCCTTGAAAACAGCAGATCCGGCCACCAAGACGTCCGCACCCGCCGCCGCAACCAGCGGCGCCGTAGAGGGTGTCACACCGCCATCGATCTCAATGTGAACGGGGCGATCTCCGATCATTTCTCGTAGAGCCGATACCTTTTCGATCTGGCTGTGAATGAACTTTTGGCCCCCAAAACCCGGATTCACGGTCATGACGCAAATCAGGTCCACCAAGTCGAGCAGATGGGGAACGGCGTCGAGCCCAGTGCCCGGATTGAGCGCCAAACCGGCTTTGGCTCCGGCTCCGCGGATTGCCTGAAGCGTACGATGGATATGCGGACCTGCCTCCAGATGGGCTGTGATGATGTCCGCCCCCGCGGCTGCAAATGCATCGATGTAGGGATCGACAGGCGCAATCATCAAATGCACGTCCATCGTACCTTTGATATGCGGGCGGATGGCCTTGCAGGTATCCGGTCCGAAAGTGATGTTCGGTACAAAGTGTCCGTCCATCACATCGACATGAACCCAATCGGCACCTTGCGCCTCAACCGCGGCGCACTCCGCGCCGAAATTCGCAAAATCCGACGCAAGGATCGAGGGTGCAATCTTAATCGCACGATCAAAGGTCATGGGCGTGACTCCGGCTTTGGACGCGGTCCGTTTAGCTTGAGTTCGGGGCGCACGCAATCTTGCCTGCTGCCTTTGTTGTCGTCTTCGATCGCGCCCCGCCCTCTTCTGTCCAGAGATCGACGCTTTTGAGTTGCCCCGCGCTTGCGCGGACAGCGCACCCATGTCAGCCTCAGGGTGCGAGGAATTAGAAGGAAGAATGGCGTGAGCGCAGCCAAGGTCTCGGCCAAAAAGAGCCCGGCGAAACCCAAACCGGTCCCGGTTACGGCGGGCTTACCGCAAAAAACCGACGCCCGGAACCCCGGGACTTCGTTTGACCAGGCCTGGGTTGACCGTCTTCAGGCCAACACCTCGGCCATAGAGCGGCGCGCGGCGAGCTTGCCCGGACGGCGCAGTGTGAAGAAGGCGCATCAGGCGGCCTGGCTACTCAAAGCAATCACGATGATTGACCTGACGACCCTGGCTGGAGACGATACCGAGGCGCGCGTCGCGCGGCTTTGCGCCAAGGCCCGGCAGCCGGTAAACCCCGCGCTTCTGAAAGCGCTCGGCATGCCGCCGATCACCACCGGGGCTGTGTGCGTCTACCATGAGATGGTACCCACAGCAGTCGCGGCCCTTGCGGGAACAGAAATTCCTGTGGCCGCGGTTTCAACAGGCTTCCCAGCTGGTCTAAGCCCTTACAGGCTGCGCGTAAAAGAAATCCGCGAAAGCGTAAAAGCAGGCGCGGAAGAAATCGATATCGTGATTTCCCGACGGCACGTCCTGCAGGGCAACTGGCGGGCGATTTACAATGAGCTCAAAGAGTTTCGCGATGCATGCGGAGACGCCCATATCAAAGCGATCCTTGCAACCGGCGAGTTGGGGACACTGCGCAATGTCGCCAAAGCGTCTATGGTCGCAATGATGGCCGGGTCGGACTTCATCAAGACATCCACGGGCAAGGAAGGGGTAAACGCCACCCTGCCTGTCAGCCTTGTGATGATCCGTGCTATTCGCAGCTATTTCGAGGAAACCGGCCACCGTGTCGGCTATAAACCCGCCGGCGGAATATCGAAGGCCAAAGACGCGCTCGTCTATCTGATGCTTTTGAACGAAGAGCTCGGCGCACGCTGGCTGGAGCCGGATCTGTTTCGGTTCGGGGCCTCATCCCTGCTGGGGGACATAGAGCGCCAACTGGAACATCACGTGACCGGTGCTTACTCCGCTGCCTACCGCCACGCACTGGCCTAGGGACCCGCAATGAGTATTTGGACAAAGAAGAAAGGCGCGGCGCCATGGGTGTGAAAGAGATCTTTGACGATCTGAGCTATGGTCCTGCGCCAGAAGATGCGACTGTCGCCCAAGCCTGGCTGTCGCACCATGATGCCTGCTTTGGTCACTTTGTGAATGGCGCCTTCACAAAACCACGGTCTGATTTCGAGACCAAGAACCCGGCAACCGGGCAGCGCCTGGCACAACTGACACAAGGCACCGAAGCGGACGTGGACACTGCGGTGCAGGCCGCCCGACGAGCGCAACCGCGATGGGCCAAATTGCCCGGACATGCGCGGGCGAAACACCTCTACGGTCTCGCACGCCTTTTGCAGAAGCACGCACGGCTTTTCGCGACGCTCGAAACACTGGATAACGGCAAGCCCATTCGGGAAAGCCGCGACATCGACATCCCGTTGGCGCAGCGGCATTTCTATTATCATGCAGGACTTGCCCAACTGATGGAGACTGAGCTGCCTGGACGCGTACCGCACGGGGTCTGCGGGCAGGTCATTCCATGGAACTTTCCACTGCTCATGCTTGCCTGGAAAGTGGCGCCTGCCCTTGCTGCGGGCAATACTGTTGTTCTGAAACCGGCTGAATGGACCTCTCTGACCGCGTTGCTTTTTGCGGACGTCAGCCGCGAGGCGGGCTTGCCGAACGGCGTCTTAAACGTCGTGACGGGGGATGGGCAAACCGGTGCGGCCGTTGTGGCGCATAAGGGCACCGACAAAGTGGCGTTTACCGGCTCGACCGATGTGGGCCGCGCAATTCGCGTCGCGACGGCCGGCTCCGGCAAAGCGCTGTCACTGGAGCTGGGTGGCAAGTCACCGTATTTGGTTTTTGAAGACGCCGATATCGACTCGGCGGTCGAGGGTTTGGTCGACGCGATCTGGTTCAATCAGGGGCAGGTCTGCTGTGCAGGATCACGGCTGCTCGTGCAGGAAGGGATTGCCCAGCGGTTCGAGAAGAAGCTGCTGAATCGCATGGCCAAGCTGCGTATCGGGGATCCGCTGGACAAATGCATCGACGTGGGCGCGGTCATCGATCCGGAACAGCGAAAGAAGATCGCAGCCATGGTAGACGCAAGTAGCGGCACAGCGCACACGGCGGCCACCGCTCTGCCCAAGAAGGGCTGCTTTTATCCCCCCACGCTGATCACCGGTCTTGCGCCTGCCGATCCGCTTATGCAGGAAGAGATTTTCGGGCCAGTGCTGGTGTCCTCGACATTTCGAACGCCGTCGGAAGTCATCGATCTGGCCAACAATACCCGCTACGGGCTTGCGGCCACGGTCTGGACGGAAAACATCAACGTCGCGCTCGACATCGCTCCTAAACTGGCGGCCGGTGTGGTCTGGGTGAACGGGACCAATATGTTCGACGCCGCTGCCGGATTTGGCGGAGTGCGCGAAAGTGGGTTCGGGCGCGAAGGCGGTTGGGAGGGGCTGCAAGCTTACACCAAACCCTTTGCACCAGGTTCACCGGCTTTGAAGCGCATTTCGCCCGAGCCCGCCCCCAGCGAGGCTGAGTTGCCAGATGGTCTCGACCGAACCGCCAAGATGTATATCGGCGGAAAGCAAGCACGCCCCGATGGCGGATACTCGCGCACGGTTTGGTCGCCGCGTGGGCGTTTGCTCGGCCACGCACCGATTGGAAACCGAAAAGATATCCGCAACGCAGTTGAAGCAGCCAGCGGGGCAGCAGGCTGGTCGCGCAGCACAGCGCATTTGCGAGCACAGATCCTCTATTACATCGCAGAAAACCTCAGCGCACGCACCGGAGAGTTTACCGAACGCCTGCGTGGTCTGACCGGGGTGCAGGCCCGTACTGCTGAAGCTGAAGTAGAGGCGTCGATTGCCCGCCTTTTCACCTGGGCTGCCTGGGCAGACAAGTTCGACAGTGCCGCCAAACCTGTCCCGATCCGCGGCGTAGCCCTTGCGATGCGGGAACCTATAGGTGTCATTGGAGCACTGTGCCCGGATGAAATGCCGCTGCTTGGCCTGGTCACGGTGATGGGCGCAGCACTGTCCATGGGCAACCGTGTCGTTCTGGTCCCGTCTGAACCGGCACCTCTCGCCGCCACTGATCTTTATCAAGTGCTCGACACATCTGACGTACCAGGCGGGGTGGTCAACATCGTGCCCGGTACGCATGCGGACCTCGCGCCGCATCTGGCTGCGCATATCGGCGTGGATGCAATGTGGTCTTTCTCCTCCACCGATTTGTCAGCAAAAATCGAGGCGGCTTCGGCGAGCAATCTCAAAAGGACATGGGTCAATAATGGCCGAGCCCGGGACTGGGGTGCCGTCGATGCAGAAGCCCGTGTCTGGCTGGAGGCTGCGACCGAGATTAAAACGGTCTGGGTCCCTTATGGCGCCTGATTGGCGGGCAGTGCTGGTTCTGATCCCGCGACCCTTTGGCGTGTCCGAGCCCCGCACAGGATTGTAGTCTGAGCGCTCCTCTCAGTCCTGCGTTGGCCCGGCGTCCTCCGACAGGGTCTTAGACGTGTGCATATGCTCCGTCGCGAAAGTATCCCAAAGCGTGACGAATAAGCCTGCCAGGACCGGTCCGAGCACCAAACCGGCTGCGCCGAACGCAGCAAGGCCTCCGAGAGTAGAGATCAGGATCATAATGTCGTTCATGGCCGCGTCACGACCCACGAGCTTCGGCCTGAGCAGATTGTCGATCGTTCCGACGACTGCCATGCCCCAGATACCAAGGCCAATGGCAGGCGTGAGCAGTCCCTGCGCAAACAGCCAGGCGACGCCGCAAAGCACAATCAGAGTGGGACCGATCCCCGGTATGACCGAAAAAACTGCCATGACCACGCCCCAGAACGCAGCTCCGTCGATTCCGGCGGCCCAGAATCCCACACCGCCGAGAACACCTTGAATGATTCCAATCAGAAAAGTGCCTTTGATTGTCGCGCGGCTGACGGAAATCATGCGATCCCGCAACGCGGTCTGGGTCGCGGGTGCAAGACCGGAGTACGACAGCAACAAATCGATCACTGGCCTGTCCATCTGCAGGAAAATAAAAAAAGCATAGATGAACACGAAAAGGCTCAGAAAAAAGCTAGCTGTGCCGCGGGTGATGCTGCCCAACGCTGATACCAAAAACCCACCCACAGCGGAGGCCAGTTCCCCAAGTTTTGCTGCGATTTGGGCACTGTAATCGCCAAGCACGTCCTGGAACGGCACCCACTCGGGCAAAGGATCATTCGGAGAAACCTGAGAGAGATCATTCAACCAAGCAGACGCGGCTTCGTTGATACCCTGAGCCTGATTTACAGCCAGCCAGCTTATCCCGGCAAGCGGCGCAATCACAGCGACAAGCAGAAGCAAAAGCGTCAGGGTCGCGGCAAGTCCTTTTCGGCCCTTCGTGATGGACGACAGTCTTGCAAAGAGCTTTGTGGACATCGCCGAAGCAATGGCGGCCAAAACAAGCGCAACAAGAAACGGCTGCACCATGCCTACAAAGAACACCGATACCAACAGTGTTGTCACAAAGAGTGACAACCAGCGAAGAAAATCGCGGGATGGGGCGTTCAGCCTCGTCATGACCTCGGTCCGGAGCTAGCAGCGGCAAGGTTAGTGACCAAGCGCAGCATTTCGCAAGGCCGCAGGCAAAAAAGACTGCACAGACTTCTAAACGCTCTTCTTGCCTCGGATCCAGTCAAACCCTTTGCCGATCCGCCCAAGGAACGTGTTCGGGCGTACGTTTTCCCGGCCCCATGATATGGCAATTTCATCAACGAGAGGCTCAATTTTGTCTTCCTCGAACCGGCTCCACCAAAGCCATATCCGGAAGAAGATGAAGCCAAGCACAATGAAGAAGACGATATTGAACCATGGAATGATCGTCGGGTTGGGGGTGTCGGTTGCGTTTAAGCTGGTCATGTTCGGGAACACAGACATCCAGTTCGAGCGCCATCCATAGTGACGCACAATAACCCATTGGGGGGCGTCGCTGGTGGAGACAAGGTCCTTGGCCTGCGCATTCAGGTCACTGGCGTTGAACTTAAAATAGGGAGGCCACCCCCAGTTGGTATCTTCGTTGCGATAGACAATTTCGTGACCATTGGTGCGCACCGCATCGACAAAGCGGACATCGCGGCTGTCCGTTTCTGGCGCGCCGCTGTCCGGCTTCGCCCAGAACATCCGGTTGTTGGCTGTAAAATCAACCCTGCGCTCGTAGGCATCCACAATCCGCACAACGTCGTGCCCGGGCAGTGTGTAGTGTAGGAATCCGCCCACCAGCAGGATGAGGAATAGCTTAAATCCCCAACGGATATAGGTCATGTTTCAGTCCTTTTCCGGGTCTACCCGGCCCTCAGTCCCAATTCGTCAGGATCGCCAACGCCACCGTCAAGGCTGCCGGAAATCCGTAGACGCCCCAAATCAGGCGTCGTTTCAGCTCTTTCTCCAGCGGCACCATACCCGCGGCGAGATACTCGTCCAAAGATCCGGGTTGGCCAGCGTCCAACCAATCGGCTTCAAGCGCGCGCGCTTTTCTGGACCGTTGTAGCATGGCCGCCAGCAGGTGCGCTACGGCCAGCGCCATAAAAACAAACAGACTGACCCGCAGAAAAGCCATCACACGCTCCTTTTTGTTCGCACTCTAAAGATGGGGTGCGCGCCCGGCTCTGAAAAGGGGATTGAGGGGATTGCCGCCCACCTCGACCGCACCTACCGTCGGCGCATGGACGACACTCAGCTCACCCAAGCTATTCTGGCCCGTCGCAACGACTTGATCACGCTGACCCAAGACCTGATCCGTATCCCGACGCTGAATCCGCCTGGCCGGAACTATCTCGAGATCTGCAGATTTCTTGAGGCACGTTTAACTGCGCACGGGTTTACCTGCGAACTGGTGCGCGCCGAAGGCGCACCGGCCGACAGCACTGCATTTCCACGCTGGAATATCGTCGCCCGCAGAAGCGGCACGCAGCCAGGTGACTGCGTCCATTTCAACTCACATCACGACGTTGTGGAAGTCGGCCATGGCTGGACCAAGGATCCTTTCGGGGGTGAGCTGTTGGACGGGCGCATCTATGGGCGCGGAGCCTGCGATATGAAGGGCGGCTTGGCCGCGTCAATTGTCGCGGTCGAAGCCTTTGTCGAGACATTCCCAGATTTCAGTGGTGCGGTTGAAATTTCAGCGACAGCAGATGAAGAATCAGGCGGCTTCGGCGGCGTAGCCTACCTTGCCGAAAACGGCTGGTTTGACCCCGAGCGCGTGCAGCATGTCATTATTCCGGAACCTCTCAATAAGGATCGGATATGCCTTGGGCATCGTGGTGTCTGGTGGGCTGAGATCGAGACCAAAGGCCGGATTGCGCACGGGTCGATGCCCTTTCTTGGAGACAGCGCGATCCGGCATATGAGCGCGGTCCTGCACGAGATTGAAACTGCGCTTTACCCCTATCTCGCGACGAAGAAGACCCAGATGCCCGTCGTGCCCGAGGGCGCACGACAGTCGACGCTTAATATTAATTCGATCCATGGCGGGGAACCTGAGCAGGATCCCGGCTACACCGGGTTGCCTGCACCCTGTGTTGCCGACAGATGCCGTATTGTACTCGACCGACGTTTCTTAATCGAAGAAGACCTTTCAGAGGTCAAAGATGAAATCGTGCATCTGCTCGAGAAAGTAAAAGCCCAGCGCCCGACCTTTTCCTACGAGATCCGTGAGCTTTTCGAGGTGGTTCCCACCATGACGGACAAAGACGCGCCCGTCGTACGCTCGGTGGCTCGGGCAATCGAGGCGGTGCTGGCGCGGCAACCCGACTATGTCGTCAGCCCTGGCACCTATGACCAGAAGCATATCGACAGGATCGGACGGCTGAAGAACTGCATCGCCTATGGCCCGGGGATTCTGGACCTTGCTCATCAACCAGATGAGTGGGTGGGAGTTGAGGATATGCTCGACAGTGCCCGTGTGATGGCACTGACCTTGAAAGAGCTGCTGGTCACCAACTAGACCCGCTTCCAGCCATACGCATCCAAAGGACAGCCCCATGACAAATGAAGCAGACTACGATCCGGGCTTTGCGACCGACCGAATGCTGATCGGGGGCGTGTGGGAAAGATCCACCGGCACGCTGGACCTGACAAACCCGTCCGATGGCAGCTTTCTTGCTCGAATTCCTCGGGGACGGGCCCTGGATATCGACGCAGCGGTTCAGGCCGCGCGCAAAGCTCTTGAAGGCCCGTGGGGCCAGAGAACCGCAACAGAGCGAGGCCGCGTGCTGACGCGTCTGGGCAACCTCGTCAAAGAGCGTGTCGACTGGCTTGCCGAGATGGAGGCGCAGGACGTGGGTAAGCCGCTGACGCAGGCGCGTGCAGATGCGATTGCGCTGGCGCGTTATCTTGAGTTTTACGGGGGCGCCGCCGATAAGGTGATGGGAGAAACGATCCCTTACCAGGCAGGCTACACCGTCTACACCCTGCGCGAGCCGCACGGGGTCACAGGACACATTGTCCCCTGGAATTACCCTATGCAGATCATTGGACGCTCGGTGGGTGCAGCACTGGCGATGGGCAACGCCTGCGTTCTTAAACCAGCGGAAGAGGCCTGCCTGACAGCACTGGCTTTTGCCCGTCTTGCACAAGAGGCCGGACTACCCGATGGCGCTCTGAACGTCGTTCCCGGACTGGGAGAGGAAGCCGGAGCTGCCTTGTCGGCCCATCCCGGAGTAGATCATCTTAGCTTTACCGGATCGGTGCCCGTAGGCGCGAGTGTGCAGGCAGCCGCCGCACAGAACATCGTCCCCGTGACGCTCGAACTTGGCGGCAAGTCCCCACAGATCGTTTTTGACGATGTCGATCTTGATCGCGCCCTACCCTTCCTCGTGAATGCTGGCATCCAGAACGCCGGACAAACCTGCTCGGCTGCCTCGCGCATCCTGGTGCAAGCATCCCGGCTCGAGGAGGTCACGCGCGCTATGGCTGCTTCCTATGAGACCCTTGAAGTTGGACCCGCTTTGTCCGACCCCCACGTCGGTCCGGTGATCTCTGCGCGGCAGAAAAGCATCGTCGAGGGTTTCCTCGCAGAAGCTGGACCCGCGCACGTCATTGCAACCGGAGTTTTGACCGACAGAGCATCTGAAACCGGGCACTATGTACTGCCACATCTGCTCTCAGGTATGAGCCCCGACCACGCCCTTGCCCGCGATGAGGTCTTTGGACCGGTACAAGTCCTGCTGCCTTTCGAAACCGAAGACGAAGCTATTGCAATCGCCAATGGTACCGATTTCGGACTGGTGGCCGGGGTCTGGACGGACAGTGGCGCCCGCCAGATGCGCCTTGCCAAAGCGCTGCAGGCCGGCCAGGTTTTTATCAACAATTACGGGGCCGGGGGCGGCGTGGAGCTTCCCTTTGGCGGCGTTGCAAAATCCGGTCATGGACGCGAAAAGGGCTTTGAGGCCCTCTATGGATTCTCTCAGCTGAAAACCGTCGCGGCCCATCACGGCTAGCAGGCAAGTGCTTCTTTTGCCCGGCAACCAGATCCCTTTCGGCAGACCGCTCCTTCAGATCAAGCCTTCGGCAACAAATTTTGCGCGCACGTCTGTTTTGGGCCGCGCCCCAAAGTGGCTTATCACCTCTGCTGCTGCGACAACTCCCATGCGTCCGCAGGTCTTCAGATCCTGACCGGTCACGAGCCCGTACAAAAACCCGGCAGCGAACTGGTCTCCTGCTCCGGTGGCATCCACTGGCACGACCTTCCGCACCGGCACTTCCGCCCGCGCATCCCCACGCAGCAGGATCACCGGGTCTCCAGACCGCGTGCAAACCACTAATTCGCAAACAGAGGACGCCTGCGCCAAAGCCTGATTGAGATCATCTGTTTCGTAGAGCGCTTCGAACTCATGCTGGTTGCCGATCACGAAATTCAGCTCATCGGCAACCAGTCGTTGAAAATCTGCCCGATGCCGGTCAACGCAGAACGGATCCGAAAGCGTGATGCCCGCATGTCCGCCCGAAGCGCGTGCATAGCGGGCCGCGGCCTCGAATGCCGCCTTCCCAGGAACCTTGTCAAAAAGATATCCTTCAAGGAAAAGAAGACCAACGTCGGAGAACACGTCTTCCGCGACGTCCTCAGGGCCGAGGTCAGCACCGGCACCCAGGTAGGTGTTCATAGAGCGCTCGCCGTCGGGCGTGACAAAAATCATCGAACGAGACGTCGGAGCCTCGACCTCTGGGAGCGGCAGGTTTGGAAAGGCTGTGCCTTCCGCTTCCATGCCCTGCGCGTAAAACCGGCCCAGTGCATCATCCTTCACACGCCCGATAAAGGCACAGCGCACACCGAGTTCTCCAAGGCCAGCCAGTGTGTTCGCCACTGAGCCACCCGGCGCCTGCACCCGCTCTGACATGGCCGCGTAGAGCATCTCGGCCCGCGGTCGATCCACAAGCTGCATTATCCCTTTCTCGATCCCCATATGATCCAGAAAGCTGTCATCGGTCTGGGCCAGGACATCAACGATGGCATTGCCGATACCGACAACTTGAAACGATTTTGTCACGCTGTTTTTTCCTCGAATTGGCACAAGTCATTAATGGGGCATACCCCACAGGAGGGTTTGCGCGCTTTGCAGATATAACGTCCGTGCAGGATCAGCCAGTGATGCGCATGGTGTTGAAAATCGACGGGAATATGATCCTCTATCGCGCGTTCCACGGCAACGACATCCTTGCCCGGGCAAATTCCTGTCCGGTTGCCGACGCGGAAGATATGCGTATCAACAGCCTGTGCCGGATGCCCCCACCACATGTTCAGAACAACATTTGCCGTTTTACGTCCAACACCGGGCAGGCTCTCCAGAGCGGCGCGTGAATTTGGCACCTCTCCGCCATAGTCTTCCACAAGAATTCGGCTGAGCTTGATCACGTTTTTTGCTTTATTGCGGTAGAGCCCAATAGTTTTGATGTGCTTGATCACACCCTCTTCGCCGAGAGCGAGCATTTTCTCTGGCGTGTCAGCAATTTTGAACAAGTCTTTGGTCGCTTTGTTCACCCCGACATCGGTTGCCTGCGCAGACAGCGCCACCGCCACAACAAGTGTATAGGCGTTCACATGATCCAACTCGCCCTTTGGTTCAGGATCAGAGGCCTGAAACCGGGCGAAAATCTCGCGGATGGTATGGTAGGACAGTTGCTTAGCCATGGCTCCTAATGCCTCGCTGAACAAACGACGGCAAGCGCCGCTTTTCCGCAAATTCCGGGTCGCAAGGCAGGCGGCGACCCCATAGGTTTGACTACGAAAGGAGACGCGTGATGACCGACCCGAGTAAGAGCTACCACTACAACGTGATCCGCCGCGCCATCGACGCGATCGATGCCGCAGGTGGGACACCTTTGTCACTGGAGGACCTCGCGCAGGTCACCGGTTTGAGCCCGGCGCATCTTCAGCGTACCTTTTCTTCTTATGTTGGCGTGTCTCCGAAGCGATACCAACAGTATTTGACCTTGGATCACGCCAAGACACTCCTCTCAAGCAGCTTCACTACACTGGGAACCGCCAATGAACTCGGCCTCTCCGGAACGGGTCGTCTGCACGATCTGTTTGTGACATGGGAGGCTATGAGCCCAGGCGAATTTGCAAGAAAGGGCGCAGGCATGACGATCCGCTGGGGTTGGTTTGAAAGTCCGTTCGGACGGGCGCTTATCATGGGCACAAGCAAAGGCATTTGCGGGATAGCCTTTGCCGCCGAAACGGGCGAGGACGCCGCGATGGAGGACATGGTGGCCCGATGGCCAAAGGCGGACTTCGTTCCGGATTCTGAAACCCTTCGCCCTTGGGCGCAGGCCGCGTTCGGCGCTGGCACCGGAGACCTTTCGAAAGCGCCCCTTGTCCTCATAGGTGCTCCGTTTCAGATTAAGGTTTGGGAAGCGCTACTGCGCATTCCCTCAGGCACAGTCACAACCTACTCTGAGATCGCAGAGGCAATTGGCGCCCCCAGAGCCGTCCGCGCCGTCGGCACAGCGGTGGGCCGCAACCCCATCAGTTGGCTGATCCCGTGCCACCGCGCCCTTCGCAAATCCGGCGGGCTTGGAGGGTATCACTGGGGCCTTCCTGTAAAGCGCGCTATGCTCGCCCACGAGACCGCACAGCGGGCCGCGAACGAGCCCGAGGCCGCGCGGGTCTCCGCATAAAACGGGCCGATACAACCTTTGCTATTGCATAACCACGCCCTTCAAAGGCTTATGGGCTAAAAAATCCTATCGAGCTAAGGAGGCCAAAGGCCCATGTTTCTCCGAACACCAACTCTGCTGCTCGCAGCGGGCGCGTTCGCCCTTTCTGCTTGCACCGTGCCCGCCAACCGTCAGAACACGGCCACAGGAGCTGCCGCAGGCGCCGCGATCGGCGGTTTGCTTGGCGCAACGAACGATACTCAAACCGCATTGATTGGCGCAGCTCTAGGCGCTGGTGTGGGGGCAATTATCGGCGATCGTCTTGATGCGCAGGAGGCCGCGCTGCGCGAGAGCCTGAACAGCGATGAGATCTTGATCCAGAACACCGGCAGAGAACTCGTTGTGACCATGCCGCAGGACATATTGTTCGATGTGGACAGCGCAGCGCTTCAGCCAACCCTGCGCGGCGATCTTGGGCTTCTTGCCGGCAATCTCAACGAGTACCCAGACACGCAAGTGCGGGTTGTTGGCCATACGGACAATACCGGCGCCGCGTCCTACAATCTTGCGCTCTCAAAAGAGCGCGCAGCGTCCGTGGCCGGGGTCCTGAGCCAAAACGGAGTTGATACAGGGCGCGTTTTGGCAATTGGCGCCGGCGAGGATCAGCCTGTCGCCTCCAACCTAGACGAAGCAGGCCGCGCACAAAACCGGCGGGTAGAGATTGTAATTTCGCCAACTGTCTGAACCCGTCACGCAGACGGCTTGCAAGACACCCAGGTTGGTCATAATCTTTGACCAATCCGGGGGCGCAAACTATGCCGTTTCAACGCATTCAGTCTGAGAAACTCTCACAATCCGTGGTGCGGCAGATCGAAAAACTGATCCTACGCGGTATCCTTCGGCCCGGAGAACGCTTGCCCGCAGAACGGGATCTTGCCGAGAAACTTGGTGTCTCGCGCCCATCTTTGCGAGAGGCACTTGCAGAACTCCAGTCCAGAGGGCTGCTCGAAACACGCAAAGGCTCCGGCGTGTTCGTCGCCGATGTCCTGGGGACAGGGTTTTCCGAGGCGCTGGTGCGGTTGTTTTCGACCCATGACGAGGCTGTTTTCGATTATCTTGCGTTCCGGAGGGATTTGGAATCCTTGGCGGCAGATCGGGCCGCGCGCCTCGGGTCCGACACGGATCTGAAAGTCGTCGACACTGTATTCAAGAAAATGGAAGCCGCGCATTCGAAGCGCAACCCGTCCGAAGAAGCCAAGCTGGATGCGGAGTTTCATCTTTCGATCGTAGAGGCGAGCCACAACGTCATTATGCTGCACATGATGCGGTCCATGTTCGAGCTTCTGCGCGAGGGCGTTTTCTACAATCGACAGATCATGTTCAAACAGCGCGCAACACGCGACCAGCTTCTTGGACAACACCGCGCAATCAATGATGCCTTGCAGGCTCGCGATGCTGAAGCCGCTCGCGCCGCAGTGGTGCTGCATTTGGATTTCGTTGAGGGCTCACTGTCGGATTGGCGCGAAATGGAGCGCAATGAAGAGATAGCGCGCCAACGGTTCGAACACGCTCAATCCCTATAAAAAAACCCGGGCTTATACCCGGGTTTTTTAATCGATTGCCTTGCGCCGTTTCAGTGCAGGCGATCCTGAACTTCCTTTATGGCGGCTGTTGTCATCGCATCGCGGTCTGCAGCGGTGAGCTTGTCACGGATAACGTCTGCAGCAGCCGCAACAGCCACTGTTACAGCCTGGTCTTTGACCTGTTTGACAGCCGCCGCCTCAGCGGAAGCGATCTGGTCCTCTGCGGCTGCCAGACGCCGCGCGATCGACTTTTCAAGATCTATCTTGGCCTGCGCTGCAGCGGCCTCCGCATCTTCCCGCGCGGTTTTTACAATCGCGTCAGCTTGGTCTGTGACCTCAGCCTGCTTCCGCTCGTAGGATGCGAGAATGGTCTGAGCCTCTTCGCGAAGGGCCTTGGCTTCTTCCAGTTCCGCTTTGATCGCGTCAGCCCGCTTGTCGAGCATACCGTTGATCAACCCCGGGACCTTGAAGTAGGCGAGGATCCCGATGAACAGAATGAACGCGATCAGGACGATGAAGTCCGTGTTAGCGAGCGAAAAGAATGGACCCTTGGCTGCGAAGGCGGGCGATGTTCCGAGAACAGATACCGATAGGGTAAGAGTTAGAAATCGCATCCCGCTCATCCTTTCAGTCGGTCGGAAACCGCCGCCTTTACGTCAGCGCCGGATGCCTGAGGAAGCAGAGCAGCGACCAGCGCCTCTGCGGTCTCGTTGGCGACTTCCGTCACGCTCTGCATTGCGTTTTCACGGATCTCTGAGATCGCCTTTTCGGACTCGGCGGCCTTGGCTGCGATCTCGGCATCAGCTTTGGCGGTAGCATCATCCAGCTCGTTCTGAATTTCAGCTTTCGCTTCTGCAACAATCTTTTGAGCTTCGGCCCGTGCCTCAGCAAGCGCTCTGTTGTATGCCTCTTCGGCCTCAACGGCTTTGAGCTTCAGTTCTTCGGCAGCGGCCAGATCGTTGGTGATCGTGCCGGAGCGTTCCGCAAGAACGGATGCAATACGTGGCAAAGCCACCTTGTTGAGCACGAGGTAGATGACGACCAGCGTCACCACGAGCCAGAAGATCTGGTTCGGGAATGTCGAAAAATCGAGCTGCGGCATACCCGGTGCGGATGCTGCGGCGTCTGTTGCCTCTGTTGCCATGTTTCCCTCCTTGGCCTTCGGTCACATCGGACCGGCCCAACGGGCCAGCCCGACCGTAAGGATCGAAGAAAGGTGCTTAGACGGCGAACATCAGCAGCAGAGCGACGAGGAATGCGAAGATCCCCAGCGCTTCTGCGAACGCGATGCCGATGAAGAGCGTCGCAGTCTGACCGGCAGCGGCAGACGGGTTACGCAGAGCACCTGCGAGGAAGTTGCCTGCCACGTGGCCCACACCGATAGCGGCGGCACCAGAACCGATTGCTGCGAGGCCTGCGCCGATGAACTGGCCGAGTTGTGCGATATCGCCTTCCATGATCGTTTCTCCTTACGATGGAATTGGAATTTTGGGATCGATCGGAGCGCCTGCCCCGCCCGAGTGATTAGTGATGCGGGTGCAGTGCGTCCTTCAGATACACGCATGTTAGAATGGTAAAGACGTAGGCCTGGATCGCGGACACGAGCACTTCGAGCCCATAGATCGCCACAACCCCGAGGATGGCGATCGGTGCAACCGCGCCGACCTGCGCAAAGCCTGCGAACACTTTCAGAACCGCGTGACCGGCCATCATGTTGCCTGCCAGACGAATGGAATGGCTGACCGGGCGCACGAAGTAGGAAATCACCTCGATGATCGCGAGGATCGGGCGAAGTGCAAGCGGTGCCGAAGACACCCAGAAGAGGCTCAGGAAGCCCGCACCGTTCTTAACAAACCCGATGATCGTCACGGTGAAGAAAACAGCAAAGGCCATGATCGCGGTAACCGCGATGTGCGAAGTGGTTGTGAAACTCATCGGGATCAGCCCGAGAAAATTCGCGAAGATGATGAACAGGAACAGCGTGAAAATGTAGGGGAAGTACTTCAAGCCATCCTTGCCGACGACATCCTCCACCATCTTGTAAACGAACCCGTAGGCGAGTTCCGCTATCGACTGCGCGCGCGTCGGGATGATCGCGCGGCCGCGTGTTCCGACAACCAGAAGCAAGGTGATTGCGCCAATCGCCAGTGCCATCCATAGCGTCACATTGGTGATCGTGTAAAAGTGGACCGGGTCACCCGCCTCACCGAACAACGGCTTGACGATAAACTGATCCATCGGATGGAACTCTAGCTTGCCGCTCTCATCGGTCGCCACGGTCTATTCCCCTTCACGCTCGGCAGGCTCACCTGCCTTGATCCGATCTTCCTGAAGCTCGCGCGCGGTTCCGATCATCGTTTTGACGCCCGCGATGAAGCCCAGCAATGTAAACAGCACGAGGAAAATCGGTTTTGTGCCAAACACTGCGTCCAGCCCGACCCCTATGCCAAAGCCGATCCCGAGACCGGCCACAAGTTCGACCACCATGCGCCACGCGTGCTGCGCGAGGCTGTAGTGTTCTTCCTTCGGGGGGGCGGGTGCCTGAGCGTCTTTGAGCGCGTCAATGCGCGCCTCGAGCGCCTTTAGCTTTTCGCGATGCGGATCCTCCGCCACGGCAAAAGCCCCTCCAATGGATTTGCGCGCACGCTAGGAGGAGCCAAGCGCAGAGTCAACGCGTGGAAGCGACATTTCAAGAAGCCCTAAACTACTGTTTAAAATATATAAAAACCCGGTGCGACAGACTGCGCATAGGTTTGCCGGAGCATCGAAGGCCCATTTCTTTAAGCATCGCTTATTCAACCAATTGGTTGATCTTGGGAAACATGGTGCCCGCTCGTTTTCAGGTGCGTGCCCAAAATCGGTCGCAAAGACCAGTATTGTGCAGGATCAGGATGTACGTGTCAGGCAAACAGAGCAATGATGGAATTTCCCATTTCTCGCGCGGGCAAAGCGCTCATCGTTTTAGCAGGATTGTGCATCCCGCTGTTCCTACCAATCGGTGATGCCGTCGTAAGCCTGCTTTTCTGGTCTGTGGTCGGCATGCCAGTGGCGATCTTTTTGGTCGCGGTACCGCTCATCGTTTTCTGTGGCGGGGCCGGTTGGGCCAGCTCCGCCTTGGCGAAATCGCTCGGCATGCCCAGTACCGGTGCGTTTTGCCTTGGCCTCCTGATCGGCGTCGCGCCGCTGACTCTTCCGGTGCTGGTCCTGAACCCCACCATCGAGCGCGACCTTGCGCGCGTTTTGGAAAAGGACGTTGCATGGCCGAAGACTCTACCAGAGGCAGACCACCTCGCGCTTGCCCACCAACGCACGGAAGCAACAAGAGTCGGAGACGCGCGCTGCGATGCTCTGTGCACGGAACTTTTGGTCTATGCCCACGTACCCGATCTGATCGTCGCGCGCCTTCCGGCACTTTTCGATTTGTCCGACACCACGCCCGCCACTCGGTTTCAGTTACGCGCAAGCAGCGCCTGCGCAGACCTGCGCGATGTCGCTCAGTTAGCCCCCCAGGACCCCAAGGATCTGCGGCATACTTTCCGCTTCTGTATCGAGGCGATCCCCACCACATTGGCTGAGGCGGACCTTGTTTTGGTCGAAGGCAAAAAGACTTCAAAAACGCCCAATTCAGGTCTTGCCGAAAGAGACGCGCCCGGCATTTCCTCAATTCAGCGAAGAAGCGTTTTGCAGCGTAAAGCTTCGGGATTGCAGATCGTGGGACAGCAGAGCTGGGTGTCTTACCGCACCTTTGCCCGTTTGCCCTATGGTGTCGATCTGCAAAGCACATCCGATGGAAGCTTTTCGGTTCATGCGCGTTTGCCAACCATGCAACACACCTATGCGCCTTCGAAACTCGAACAGGACTGGATTCGCGCAATGCTCGGGCTTGGCCCGTCTTGACCGAAAGCGCCATGACGCCTAGGGGCAGATATGTCGAACACGCTCGATACAGTCTTTTCTGCCCTCGCCGACCCGACCCGGCGCGCCATTCTCGTGATGCTGCTGGAGGACGACATGGCAGTGACTGATGTCGCGGAACCTTTCGAGATGTCGCTTGCTGCCGTGTCCAAGCATCTGACAATCCTCACCCGTGCCGGCCTCATCAGCCAGGAAAAGAGGGGACGTGTAAAATGGTGCAAGCTGGAGCCCGACGCGCTGCGCGATGCCTCGATCTGGATGCAGAGCTTTGGGCAGTTCGAGGCCGTGAACCTTGATGCGTTCGAGCGGTTTCTGGAAACAGAACTGCATGACCAGGGCGACGCCTAGCCCTCCGGCTTCAGCAAAAGCAGCAGAGCGATTGCAGTCAGAGCCACGCCGCCCAGCAATGGCAGAGACGGGGCCGCTGCGCCCAAGCCGACTTCCCAAACAATTACCCAGCTTGGTACCAAATAGGTGTAGGCCATCACTTTCGCCGCCGGCAGACGAAGCGTCGCAACTTGAAGTAACACGAATGTCGCGGCGCTCGCACCAAACGCCAGGTACAGCAACGTCACCCAAACCATAGGACGCAGACCCTGCCAGTCGGTCGCCGCCAGGTCGCGCGCCCCATAAACAACCAGCGTCAGGGTGCCCGCCAAAACACTTCCGAAAGTGAAGGCCACGATCTGTTCCCCGCGGTTCCAAGCGCGGGACAGGGGCGCATACAAGGCATGGGCCACGCAGCCCCAAAAAAACACAGCCTCGCCACGGCCAATCTGGAAAGACAGAAATGCGGTCCAGGAGGCATCAAAGATCACCCAGAGCGCGCCGACCGCGCCGACCAGCAAAGCAAGCGCCATACGCGGCGTCGTGACCTGCCGCAAAAGCAACCAGCCAAATCCAGCACTCAGCACCGGCGTAAACGTGAAGACCGCTGCCGTTGAAACAGGGCTTGCGGTTTTCAAACCTTCGAACATCAGAACGAAGTAGCTTGAGAACAGTGCGCCAAGGCCGACATAACGCCAGGGCGCGTCCAGCATCTCGCGCGAAAACGCGCGCATTGCGGCGGCAACCGCTCCGATCGCGCATCCAGCAAGTGCAAAGCGCAGAGCTGCCAGCGCAACGGGTGAAATCTCATTTGCAATGCGACCACCGAGCGCGAAAGATCCTGCCACTAAAGCCGAGAACACCAGCATTGCGAGATGTCCCTCGCGCGCTTTCGAGGATGGACGATGCCCGCGCGACGTCATGGCCAGTGCTTGGCCTGCTCCTTCAGATAGGTGGTAAAGCTCTGCACTTTCGCAGTTCGGTGCAAGTCGACATGTGTGATTAACCAGATCCGCGACGCCCATTCGTCAAGCGGGTCGCTCAGCGGCACCAGATGCTCATGCTGGGAGGCCTGCCATGCGGTCAAGAAACCAGCTCCGACACCACTGATGATCGCGTCACCCGCGGCTCGAATGTCTGAGGCGCGATAAACGATCTGTTCCTGCGGAACATTCTCCTGCATCCAGATCGAAAACGGAGCGCGAGGGTTGTCATCCGCATACCCTACAAGGCGGTGTCCCTCGAAATCACCCGATGGGTCGATCGGCCCATGTTTCTTGAGGTATTCCTGCGAACCATAGAACATAACAGTTTGGGTTTTCAGCGCCTGAACCACATTGTCCGGGTCTTCCGGCTTGTTCCCGGCCCTGATGGCGACATGCGCTTCGCCATACTCCAACCGAAAGACCCGCGTGTCGGTGAGAAACTTCACCATCAGATCGTCGTTTTCAGCCTGAAACCCTGCTATCACCGGTGCCAGCAAAGGTGAGAATACCTCAAGCGACGTGATAATCAGCTCTCCTGTGACCTTCGCTCCGTGCCCGTGCAGACGTCCGGAAAGCTGATCAAACTGATCGGCGGTCACCTTGGCGACTTGCAACAGATCCTGACCTGCATCCGTGGCAGTGTATCCCCGCGCATGGCGCTGAAACAACTTCACGCCGAGCCGCCCTTCCAGACTGTCGATATGGCGAATGACGGTCGCGTGGTGCACCCCGAGAACATCCGCTGCCCCGCTCACCGTCCCCAGTCGCGCAACCTGATAGGCGGTCCGTATTTCGTCCCAGTTCTCTATCGGCATTTATGTGCATCCATCAACAAATTTTGTTCGATATTCTCAGTTGTGTGAGATTTTGCAAGAATTAATTTGCGGTACAGCGACACGCAGAACTCACACATCGGCACAAAGGATATCGCAATGACCACTGTTCTCCGCATCGATAGCTCGCCACGAAAAGGCCACTCTGTTTCGCGCGATCTTGGGGACAAGATTGTTGCGCGCCTTGGCGCAGAAAACGTAACCAATCGCGACATTTCCGGTGGTTTACCTGCGGTCGGAGAAGCATGGATCGGCGCCAACTTCACTCCAGCCGCGGACCGTTCCGACACGCAGCGCAGCGAGCTTTCGCTATCTGACGAGCTGGTCGCGGAACTCCAGGCTGCCGATGTCATCGTTATCTCGCTGCCGATCTGGAATTTCGGGATACCCTCAACGCTCAAAGCATGGGTTGACCAGGTGGCCCGCGCAGGCGTCACGTTCAGCTACACCGCAGAAGGCCCGAAAGGACTGCTTGAAGGCAAGCGGGCCGTGCTCGCCATTGCCTCTGGTGGAACGGAAGTGGGCAGCGAAATCGACTTTGCCACCGATTACATGAAACACGTGCTCGGCTTCATCGGCATCCACGACGTCGAAGTGGTTGCAGCCGACCGCATGATGGTAGACGCAGACGCCTCAATGGCCAAAGCCAACGCTGCAATCGATGCCATTGCAGCCTAATCAGAATTGAGGGGGCCAAACGCCCCCTCTTCTTCTTTGCAAAAATACTCCCGCCGGAGGCATCCTGCCCCGGCAATACTTGACTCCTCCCTTCAAAAGCGCGATATGCGCGCCAGTTTCCGGAGAGCCTGAGCCCTCCGGTCCTATGCCACAGGCAAGGATCGCCACCCGTCAGCGCGTTGCGCCCACGGGTGCTTTTCCGCTTTGGGGCTTGGGATTTTGCGCAACCGGGGTCATCTGACCCGAGAGACTGAGAAAGGAACCGACATGTTCGAAAATCTCTCCGATCGCCTCTCGGGTGTCTTTGACCGTCTGACCAAACAAGGTGCGCTGTCCGAAGCCGACGTCTCGACCGCGCTTCGCGAAGTGCGTGTCGCCCTTCTCGAAGCCGACGTTTCCCTGCCAGTCGCCCGCGACTTCATCAAGGCGGTGCAGGAAAAGGCGACAGGTCAGGCTGTCACCAAATCCGTCACTCCCGGCCAGCAAGTCGTTAAAATCGTGCATGACGAACTTGTCCATGTTTTGAAGGGTGATGAAGACCCCGGCGCACTGAAAATCGATAACCCGCCTGCCCCGATCCTGATGGTCGGCCTGCAAGGCGGCGGCAAAACCACCACCACCGCCAAAATCGCCAAACGCCTGAAGGAACGCGAGGGCAAAAAGGTCCTGATGGCCTCGCTCGATGTGAACCGCCCGGCAGCGATGGAACAGCTCCAGATACTGGGCGTTCAGATCGGTGTCGACACGCTACCGATCGTCAAAGGCGAAGATCCGGTCGCCATCGCCAAACGTACCAAAACACAGGCCTCGCTTGGCGGGTACGACGTTTACCTGCTCGATACCGCTGGCCGCTTGTCCATCGACGAGGAACTCATGGCGCAGGTTGAGGCCGTGCGCGATGTTGCCAACCCCCGCGAAACACTGCTGGTCGTGGACGGCCTGACCGGTCAGGACGCCGTGCACACAGCCGAGAACTTCGACGAACGCATCGGCATCTCCGGGGTGGTCCTGACCCGTATGGACGGCGACGGCCGCGGCGGTGCTGCCCTGTCAATGCGCGCCATCACCGGCCGCCCGATCCGCTTCGTGGGTCTCGGCGAGAAGATGGACGCGCTGGAAACCTTCGAGCCTGAGCGTATCGCGGGCCGCATCCTCGGCATGGGCGACATCGTCGCGCTGGTCGAGAAGGCACAAGAAACCATCGAGATGGAACAGGCCGAGCGCATGATGAAGCGCTTTCAAAAAGGCCAGTTCAATATGAACGATCTGCGCGGCCAGCTCGAGCAGATGGAAAAGATGGGCGGCGTCGAAGGCCTGATGGGCATGATGCCGGGCATGAACAAAATGAAGGGCAAGCTCGATCAGGCTGGCTTCGACGATAAGGTCATCCGTCGCCAGATCGCGCTGATCCAATCCATGACCAAGCGGGAGCGCGCCAACCCTGCGGTGTTGCAAGCCTCTCGCAAAAAACGGATCGCCAAGGGCGCAGGGATGGAAGTGAGCGAGCTCAACAAGCTTCTGAAAATGCATCGCCAGATGGCCGATGCGATGAAGAAGATGGGCAAAATGGGCAAGAAAGGCATGCTGCGGAACATGGGCGCACTCATGGGCGGTAAGGGCGGCATGCCAGCGGGAATGCCCGTAGATATGGGTGGCATGAACCCGGCCGATCTGGAGAAGGCCGCAAAAGCCATGGGCAAAATGCCCGGCGGTGGCCTGCCAGGCCTTGGCGGTGGCAGCCTGCCCCCGGGCCTCAGCGGGTTCGGCAAGAAAAAGTAATGACCCGGACAAGTGCGCATATCCGCGATCTTTCGCCCATGGCGGTCCCGGTATCTCCGGCGGCGATGGCGCGGGCGCGAGATATGGCGAAGACTATTCCATCGCTTAAGACGGCTCGATTGACCCTGCGCCCACCGCAGCTTGCCGATTTCGGCGCCTATGCGCAGATCGTCTGCACCGGGCGCGGCCGATTTGTCGGCGGTCCAATGACGGGCGAGGACGCGTGGGACGATTTCGCCCGTATGGTCGCCACGTGGCCGCTGCGAGGACACGGTGTTTGGGCCGTCAGCCGCAATGAAACCGTTATGGGCTTCGTCCTCATCGGCTGCGAGCCGGGCGATCGCGCTCACGAGCTTGGATTCCTGTTCCTTGCGGAGGGCGAAGGCAACGGCTACGCGTACGAAGCGGCTTCAGCCGCGCGCGACTTCGCGCATGACACGCTCGGTCTCCAGGAACTCGTCAGTTATTGCGACCCTGCTAATACGCGGGCGGCGTCTCTCGCCGAACGCTTGGGCGGCACCGAGTCTGAAACGATCGATGGGTTCACCTGCTACCGCTATTGGGGGTCGGTGCAGTGATGCCTTTCACCGATCTGAAGACCTGTCCTTTGCGCTCTGAGGCGCCCCGCCTGACAGATGGTGACGTCACCTTGCGCCCACACGTGCTTCAGGACTTCGCGGATGCGTGGGAGTTCTACCAAACCACCGATCGCGCAGGTTTTATCGGTGCTCCGGATACGCCAACCAAACTCTGGTATGGATTGAGCTCTGAAATAGTATCGTGGCAGCTGCGTGGTTTCGGCTCATGGGCAATTCTCTTTGGTGATCAGTTCGCGGGCCAAGTTGCTGTGACCCAACCACCGCATTTCCCGGAGATCGAGATCGGTTGGACCCTACTTGACGGCTTCGAGGGACGTAGTATTGCCAGTCGCGCGGCACAGATTGCTCTCGACTGGGTGTGGAGCGAAACCGATCTAACGACACTCGTCAGCTACATCACCCCGGAAAACGAACGCTCGCGGAAGCTGGCAGAGCGACTGGGCGCTGCGCAAGACCCGAACGCGCCGTTGCCCACAGGCGAGTCGCCGGAAGAAACGGTTGTCTACCGTCACCGGAGGCCGCCGCAGTAATGGCAACGCTCATCAAGATTCCAACGCTCGAGACCGAGCGCCTGCGCCTCAGGTCTCCGATGCCCAACGACGAAGCAGCTTATGGTGCATTCCTCGAAAGCCCTCGTTCTGCGGGTGTCGGCGGGCCGTTCAAAGCTGCGGACGCGCATGCCCGCCTGATGACACTGGTCGGCCATTGGCATCTGCGCGGATATGGCAGATGGATGATCGCCGACAAGGCAACAGACACACCGTTGGGTATCACCGGGCCATATTTTCCCAATGACTGGCCTGAACCCGAGATTGCGTGGACCCTGTTTGAAGGGGCTGAAGGGCGCGGCTACGCGCTCGAAGCTGCCTATGCCGCCCGCAAATATGCCTACGACGTGTTGGACTGGGACACGGTAGTCAGCCTGATCCTGCCCGGCAACACGCGCTCCGAGGTTCTGGCGGCGAAACTCGGCTGCGTGCAAGACGGCGTGTTCGAACACGGGCAGTACGGCACAATGAACATCTGGCGGCATCCCGCGCCGGAGGCCGTGTAATGGGTCACCGCGACATCCCAGTTCTGGAAACCAAGCGTCTGGTCTTGCGCGGCCCGGACCCAGAGGATTATCCGAACTTTAAGGCAACCTTCGCCTCTTATCGCTCCCGCTTCATGGGTGGGCCGCTCAACCCATATGAAATCTGGATGCTCTATGCCGCCGAAATCGGGCATTGGGAGATCCGTGGCTTTGGCATGTGGATGATCCACGACAAGACAACGGACGAAACTTACGGAATGGCGGGTGGATGGCAGCCCGCCAAATGGCCAGAGCGTGAAATCGCCTGGATCATCTGGCCGGAGAAGTCGGGCCATGGCTACGCGCTGGAGGCCACACACGCCTGCCGTTCGTATTTTTATGCAACACAGGGCTGGGATGGCGCGGTTAGCTATCTCGACCCTAAGGATCTTGATTCTATCCGTCTCGCAGAGCGGCTTGGCGCCACCAAAGACAAAGAGGCTGCCACCGTCGATGGCCATGATGTGGTCTACCGTCACCCGAGCCCGGAGGCACTGCGCAACACGCAACTGGCGCACGGCATCGAGATGGAAATCAGCCACTATGCCGACCCGCTCTTCAAACCGAAAGGCTTCCCCCTTGACTGATCTCGCTCCCGATCCCGTTTCCCGCGCGGCACAGGTCCTGGCGGAGCATCGCGACAGCATAGATCGGCTGGATGCGATCCTCGTCTTTACACTGGCCGAGCGCTTCAAGCACACGCAAGCCGTGGGAGAACTCAAGGCGGAACACGACCTTCCACCGTCCGATCCGAGTCGCGAAGCCGCGCAGATCGAACGCCTCGAAGACCTGGCGAAACGAGCCGATCTCGACCCCGATTTCGCCAAAGCATTCCTGAGGTTCATCATTCAGGAAGTCATACAACACCACAAGAAACATCAATCATGACAGAGACTTGGGCCTGATAGCCCATCTAGAGAAGCCAAGGAGAACAATAAAATGGCAATGAAAATTCGTCTCGCTCGCGGCGGTTCCAAAAAGCGCCCATTCTATCGCGTTGTTGCTGCGGACAGCCGCATGCCACGGGATGGCCGCTTCATTGAGAAGCTAGGTACCTACAATCCCCTTCTGCCGAAGGACAGCGAAGAGCGCGTTAAACTGAACATGGAGCGCATCCAGTACTGGCTCGATCAGGGCGCGCAGCCAACCGACCGCGTGTCCCGCTTCCTCGAGGCTGCGGGCACTCTGGAGAAGAAAGAACGCAACAACCCGAAGAAAGCTGAACCTGGCAAAAAGGCTCAGGAGCGGGCTGAAGAAAAAGCCTCTAAAGCAGCAGAAGCGTCTGAAGCCGCTGCCGAAGAGGCGGAGGCTCCTGCAGACGAAGCGCCTGCCGAAGAGGCTGCCGAGGAAACTGCAGCGGAGTAATCCGCCGCAGCTTCTGCTTGATTGCCTGTACGATCTTGTGCGCTTCGGGCAAAGCGGCTGAGAGCACTCAGGTTGCGGCGTTATTTGCGCCGCATTCAATCTGAAACGGGATTCTGCGACGTTCTGATAGGATACCTTAGCGAAATCCCGTTGCCCGACGCTCGAGGCCACCGGGTCGCTCGTACGATTTGCGGGTCGCCTTTACTTTGGTGTCGACAGCTGTGCTTTCGCAACCCAAAGCGGATCCAGACGTACGCCTGGGCAAGAAAGGCGCGGACAGCACAGCGAATTAGCTACGCAAATGGGTTCTGATGACTGACCAAGCATCACAGGAAAGGTAACCATGAAAGACAAGGTGTGCGTCGGCGCCATCGCTGGTGCCTTTGGGGTCAAGGGCGAGATACGTCTGAAGAGCTTCTGTGCTGAGCCTGAGGATATTGCGAATTACGTGCCGCTTTCGTTCGAAGACGGAAGGCGGGTGAGCTTGCGACTAACCGGGCAAATAAAGAACGGATTGTCGGCGCGCCTCGATATTGTGCGCACCAAGGAGCAGGCGGACAAACTCAAGGGCACACGTATTTATGCAGACCGCAGTGCTTTGCCTCATTTGCCGGATGATGAATATTACCACACAGATCTGGTGGGTCTTGAGGTTGTGGACACAGGCGGCACGGTTCTGGGTCAGGTGGCGGCGGTACACAACCACGGCGCCGGAGACCTATTGGAAGTGCGCGGCGCCGCGTTGAAGGGGTCCGCTCTGCTGCCATTTACGGTGGAGTCGGTACCGACCGTAGATCTTACGACCAAGCGCATCGTCACTGACCCACCCGAGGGCGTTTTCACGTTCAAGTCGGAAGACTAGCGTCCTGCTCTCGGGGCGGGAGAGCCCAGGCCAATCGAAGCCTGCGCATCGATGGAGCACCTTCATGTCAGACTATTCCCGCTATGCGATTTATCTGGTTCCGGACGAAAGCGCTCTGTCTAGATTTGGCGCAGAGTTTCTAGGCTGGGATATCGCGCGGGGTACCATTTCGACACAAATGCAGATGCTGGAGCTGCCTCGCCCAATCACCGAAATCACTGCCAGACCTCGCAAATACGGATTCCACGGAACGATCAAAGCTCCGATGCGTCTCGCAAAAGGCCGAGATGAAGCAGAGCTAGTGCGGGTGTGTCATACGCTGATGGCTACCGAGGAAGTTTTCGCGGTCGAAAGGCTCCGGCTGGCGAGGCTTGGCAGCTTTCTCGCATTGGTACCGGCAACCGATACAAGCAAGCTGGAGGCCCTCGCTCGGCGTGTTTTGGAGGGCTTGGAGCCGTTTCGCGCGCCGATGACAAAAGCTGAGCGCGCGCGTCGCAATCCCGACAGGTTGTCGGATCAACAAAGACATCTCCTCGATCGCTGGGGATATCCCTATGTATTGGAGGAGTTCCGGTTTCACATGACCCTGACCGGTCCTCTGAGCCATGCGGAGGCCAGACTGACAGAGATAGCACTGGCGCCGCTGTTGCGCCCCATCCTTGCCGAACCGCTAAAGGTCGCATCGCTTTGTATCTGCGGCGAGCGGTCAGATGGACATTTCGAAGTCGTCGAACGCGTGCCTCTCCGCGCTTAGTTTCGCTAAGACTCTGGCCATATCGGATGGTGGTCGTCGATCACAAAAGGATGACTGTGCCGAAGCTTGCGATGGCGGTGCCGCCCTGTCGGATCCCCATCGATGGCGTGGGCACGGTGATGCGCGCTTGTTCCATGGCTGTGATCATGCTCAATCTCGATATGCTCATGCTCAAGAACCTCTGGGTCGCCGGTGGGCCAGACTCTGGCCGCAAGGATGACCACCACTACCACGCTCACCGCTAGCAATAGTGAAATAGCGGGCAGGCCGATCAGCGCGCCGCCCCATCCCGCGACTGGATACATGACCAACCAGCATGCATGAGACAGGGCAAACTGAGCCGCAAACACTGAAGGCCGGTCTTCGGGATGGGCTGAACGACGCAACAATAGCCCTGCGGGCACTTGAACAGCCGATGTCGAAGCCCCCATCGCAAACCAAATTGCTGCGGTCTCGACAAGCCCATCCGCAAGACCGATCAGACACAGCGCTGGCGCAAGTAGCGCTGCACCGGTCAGCATCAATGCGCGCTCCGGAAGCAGGTTCAACAGCCTCGGGAGGCTAAGCGCCACCAGCATGGAACCGGCTCCATAGGCGGCAAACATAAGCGCGACTTGGCGGGGCGTCCCTCCAAACCCATCCTGAACCAGGACAACAGTATTTACGATTACCATGGCGCCTGCAGCTGAAACCGCAAAGCTGAGCGCCAGAAGCCCCCGCAAGCGTGGTGTGGCGAGATAGATCCAACTGCCTCGCGTTAAACGCTTGAGAAAACTCCCGCGAGCTTGATCCTCAGAAACGACAGGAAACGTCACCCCAAGCACCAGCACCGCTGACGCCAGAAACCCGAGTGTTGTGCCGATGAACAAGCTGCTGAAGGTCAGAAACCCCAAAAGCAACCCTGCGAACATCGGGCTGAGCAGCGACTCGAGATCATAGGCCAGTCGCGAGAGTGAAAGTGCTTTTGTGTACTCCTCTTCATCTGTCAGGATGTCTGGAATGCTCGCCTGGAAAACTGGCGTAAACCCGGCCGAACAGCTTTGAAAAAGAACGACCAGTGCGTAGATCTGCCAGACCTCTGTTACGAACGGGAATAGCAGAACGAGACCCGCGCGCAGCAAATCAAGTGTTATCAGAAACCATTTGCGGGGCAACCGACGCGCGATCAACTCTGCAACTGGAGAAAAACCGACATAGACCACCATTTTTAGGGCAAGCGCTGTACCCAGCACCACACCCGCATCCGCTCCGGCAAGCTCAAAGGCTAAAAGCCCAAGCGCGACGGTCGTCAGTCCCGTACCAAGGAGCGAGAGGACTTGCGCCGCAAAGAGGCGCCGGTAGTCGGTCTGGGCAAGGACGGACAACATGACGACAAGGTTAGACCGCACCCGTATTTGCGTAAAGCGCTGCGCGGGCACCGGTTTTCCTCTTGCCCTGCCCCTGTTACGACAGCGATAGTCCCTGAGATTCACCGAAAGGGTTCATCGGCATGGTGTTTCGCCACTATATGCCTTCGCTTGTGCCAATGGTTGTTGCTGTGGTCGCCAGCCTGGCGCTCAGCGTAACCGCGCGTGCAGAGACGACAGTATTCGCTGCAGCTAGTCTGAAAACTGCTCTCGATAGCGCAATTCAAGCGTACCAGTCGGAAACAGGTCTCAAGGTTACTGCAGCCTATGGCGGATCCTCCATTTTGGCCCGGCAAATTCAACTCGGCGCTCCTGCGGACTTGTTTTTGTCCGCTAGCACTGACTGGATGGACGTGCTCGAAGCCGGGGGGATGATCGCCAGAGGCACGCGCAAGGACCTCTTGGGCAATAGTCTCGTTGCCGTGGCGCCTGTGCTCAGAGCCAAACCACTGGAACTGGATGACCTTCCGGAACGTCTTGAAAACGGGCGACTGGCGATGGCCTTGGTTGATGCGGTGCCCGCTGGTATCTACGGCAAAGCGGCCCTTCAAACCGCAGGGATTTGGGACGCTGTAGAGCCGCAGGTGGCGCAGTCGGACAATGTGCGAACCGCTCTGGCCCTCGTTGCTACGGGCGAGGCGCCGTACGGGATCGTCTATGCCACCGACGCCAAAGCCGAACCCCGCGTTGAGGTTGTTGCTGCCATCCCCGAGGCTTCGCATCCTCCAATCCGCTACCCTGTTGCGCGCCTTTCCACGGCACAAAGCGTCGAAGCTGATCAGCTTTGGATGTATCTCACCGGACCCGAGGCTGCCGAGCACTTCGCTGTGCAGGGGTTTGCTCTATTGCCGGACTGAGCGCGTATGGATTGGCTCTCGCCCGAGGAATGGTCTGCTGTTGCGCTCTCCCTTCGGGTGGCAATCTGGGCCACGGTGTTGAGCATGCCCTTTGGTATTTTCGTGGCCTACGCCTTGGCGCGCTGGAACTTTACAGGCCGGCAGGTCGTCAATGGCCTCGTCCATCTACCTCTTATTCTGCCCCCTGTCGTAACCGGCTATCTGCTGCTCTTGACCTTTGGCACCCAGGGCACGGTTGGTGCCTTCCTAGCGGAGTTTGGTATCGTCTTTGCTTTCCGCTGGACTGGAGCCGCGCTTGCCGCTGCGGTGATGGCCTTTCCGCTGATGGTCCGGGCGATCCGACTGTCCATCGAAGCTGTTGACCCGAAGCTTGAAGAGGCGGCCGCAACCCTCGGCGCCTCCCGATTGCGGGTCTTCTGCACAATCACGTTGCCTTTGACCCTGCCAGGCATTTTGGCCGGGGCAATTCTCGCGTTCGCTAAAGCCATCGGCGAATTTGGCGCGACAATAACCTTCGTGGCAAATATTCCCGGCCAAACCCAGACAATACCGTCCGCGATTTATGCCTTCCTGCAAGTTCCCGGTGGAGAAAGCGCGGCCATTCGTCTTGTCGCCATCGCAATCGTCATCGCTATGGGTGCGCTTTTGGCGTCGGAATTCATCGCGCGGCGCATTGCCCGAAAGGTCGCCGGACAATGAGCCTTTCGGTCAGTCTGCGCCACGGGTTTGGCGACTTTGCCCTCGATCTCGGCTTTGACGCCCCACAAGGCATCACGGTTCTGTTCGGGCGGTCCGGGTCGGGAAAGACCACCATCATCAACGCGGTTGCAGGTTTGTTGACCCCCGATAGCGGTCGCGTGGTACTCGACGACCGGGTTCTGACGGACACCAAAACTGGCCTCAACCTTCCGCCGAACAAGCGCAACCTTGGATATATCTTTCAGGAGGGCCGCCTTTTCCCTCATATGACAGTCAGACACAACCTGCTCTATGGCAGCGCGCTTGCGGACCGCTCCAGGACGGGGCCGGGGTTGGATCAAGTGCTGGAACTTCTTGGGATCGCAGGGCTGCTTGATCGGCGACCCACAGCCCTCTCAGGCGGAGAAAAACAAAGGGTCGCCATTGGGCGCGCGCTTCTAGCAAAACCTCGCCTTTTGCTCGCAGACGAGCCGCTCGCAGCGCTTGATGAGGCGCGCAAATCGGAAATCCTGCCCTTTTTTGAACGGCTGCGGGACGAGGTGTCTATTCCGGTGCTTTATGTCAGCCATTCTGCGGCCGAGGTTGCCAGGCTGGCCACGACCGTCATCGCGATACAGGACGGCCGCATCCTTCGCCAAGGACCTGCAATTGAAGTCCTCAGTGACCCGATGGTGACGCCCGCAGGCGTCCGCGCAGCCGGCGCCGTGCTGGAAGCGCGCGTTGCAGTGCACCATCCCGATGGGCTGACCGAATTGGACGCCGGTGGCCAGGCCATTTTCCTTCCGAGGATCGACCGAGACATCGGCGCGCGCCTGCGGGTGCGGATTGCTGCGCAGGATGTCATCCTTTCGAAACACGAGCCGGAGGGTCTTTCCGCACTGAACATCCTGCCGGCTGAAGTCGAACAGATCCGCGCCGGAGAAGGACCCGGCACACTAGTATCCTTGCGCACACCCGCCGGCTCGGTGCTCGCCCGTGTTACCCAGCGCTCCGCGGGAAATCTTGGTCTTGCACCAGGCGCGCGGTGTTTTGCAGTTTTGAAATCGGTCGCCGTTGCGCCGCAAGACGTGGGCTAAACTCCGGCGGCTCAGTCTACAACTTCAGGAAGGACCATTCCGCTGGCACCGCTTGGCTGAGTGGTGCCAAAGAGATGCGCCAACGTGACAGCAACATCGACGGTCGAGACACGCCGGGCCACCTTTTGCGGAACAATGCCCGGCCCGGCAAACAAGATCGGAACATGGGTATCATATCGCCATGGCGAGCCATGCATAACTGCTATGACCCCAGGATCGAGCAGGAACGAATAGGGCGACTGCACAACATAGATGTCGCCCGAACGCGCGGGGTGGAAATTCCGCCGGATCGGTTCTTGCAGGTAATCACCAATTTGTTCGGGGAAAGGCATGCTTGGCATTGCCATGGATATTCCAGGCTGCACAGCAAGCCGATCGACAATCAACCGTTCCACTTTGCGGGGCTCTACACCCGCAGCCGCAATCGCCTCCTGATCAAGATAGATATAGGGTCGAAAAAACGCCTTAATCGCGGTCTCGACGCCGTGTTCCCGGGCGATCTGGGCATTGAGCTCATCTGCCAGCGCCGTATGGCCGTTCCGGGTTGTGGTCATGCCAAGATCAGCCATGTATTCTGGCATTTCCGGCATTCCGTGATCTGCGGACAGAACGTAAAGCACATGCTCGGCGCCAACTTCTTTATCAAGAAATGCGAAGAAATCAGCGAGCGTGCTGTCCAATGCACGTACCATTTCCTCGTTTTCCAAACTGGAAGGGCCAAAGAAATGATTGGTTGCATCGACGCCGGAAAAGCTGATCCCCAGAAAATCGAGTACAGCATCCTGCCCAAGCCCTTCTCCCAGGACGGCGGCCTTGCCGAACGAGGCCGTGAGCTGATCGCCCAACGGGCTCAACAGAACCTGTGTGTAATAAAGCCCGTCGTCCGGAGAGCCATAGGTGTGCGGGAATGTGCGGCCAAAACCCTGAAGATCGGTCTCGTAGGGTCGATCGTCGTTGTCGGCCAGCAGATAACTCTCGCGCGGGTCACTCAAATCCCAAACTTTATTGATCAGGGCATCTGCCGGCTTCGCAGCGTTCCAGTCTATGACCCATTGTGGATAGGTGTCATAGTAGTAAGAGCTTGTCTCAAAAGCGCCGGTCGCCACCGACATCCAAAACGCCTTCCCGGCGTGCCCCGCCATTGTCACTGCGGAGCGGTCTTTTCCTGAGATACCGATCACTCTGGAGCGACCGGCGTTTGACTTGAACAGCTCATCGCTAAAAGTTGTCACCAGAAGATTTGTCGGCGATCGCCCGGTCGTTTCCGCCGCTGCCTGCGTTGGGTCGACCTGAACCCCGTCGCCTCCGAAGCCAGGTACCGGCAGAACCGCATAGTTCGGGTCTTCGATATTATAGCCCAGCCGTCCGTCTTCGCGATTAAACCAGGCATTGCCGACCATGCCGTGCTCGGAAGGATACGCTCCGGTAGCCAGTGTTGCATGCCCGACAACTGTTTCTGTGTTGGCGTGGTCGTGATGGGCGTCTGCATACCAGATCCCGCCTTCCATAAGTCGGCGGAAACCATCCGCGCCAAAGCTTGGCTGATAGCGGTTCAGCAAATCTCCTCGGAGCCCGTCCACCGTGATTTGAACAACCAGACGAACGTCATTTGCCTGCGCGCCGGTGGCGCAAATCAGCAAAGAAGCTACTCCACACAAAAACGGCTTAAGCACACCGACCCTCCCAGGATGAGACGCGGCCAGTTTCCCGGCCGCGGTATGCGCCTAGCGCTGCACGGCGGCTTGCTTGGCCAGAAAGGCCTCCACAGCTGCGACTGTCTCCGGACGCAGGTTCTCAATCCCTTCATAGGGAACTCCGGTGGCTGGGCCGGTGTCAGGATAGATCTCCTTTCGGGCCAGGTGACGGCCAAGGATACGTTGGAATTCCTGACCACCCCAGGCGCCCACCTCAGTAGAGACCGGGTACTTCTCGTGCGTGTCGCGATAGATGTCGAAGAAATCTGCAAGGATCGCACTCTCCCCGGCGCCGGGCAGATTGAGTTTGAGCTGATCCTTCACAATCGCTTTGGGGGACGCGACAGAATAGATAATCACGTGATCCCGGCGCGTTTTCGACTCGTCTGCGAAAAGGATTGAGGCAGACTGATCCACCCCATCCACCAGCCGATCTCGCGGAATGAACGCCTCAGCACCGGCCATGCGCGACAGGGTGGTATACAGGTCGGAGACATGGATGATGTTGTTCACCATCGAGTCCGCTTCGATCATCCCAGGCCAGCGAATAAAGGCGTCTACCCGCACCCCGCCTTCCGTGGTGTCACCCTTGCCGCCCCGAAAAATCATAGGTGTGAAGCCAGACTGCGGAGAGTATTTTGTAAAATGACCGTTGTCGCCCATCAGGACCACGATCGTATTGTCCGCGACCCCAAGTGTTTCCATCTCGTCAAAGAGGACGCCAAGGTACTCGTCCAGAAGCTGCAGTTTGTCCGCGTATAGCCCACCATTCACGCTTTCCGGTCCATCCCGGCCGGCGCGCGTGTTATCAAGTGGGATCATCGGCCAATACTGAAGAAAGAACGGTTCCTCGCCTTCGGCGAGCCGCTGCAACTCCGACACGGCCTTGAGTTGAAACTCTTCATTCATCTCGTCGTATTTCTCAGCGTTCCAGCGCTCGCCCGGCTCCATTCTGATCTCGCGGATCGGGCCACCGGCTTCGCCTTCGATAACGGTTGCCATCGCAGCCGGGTCCGGGCGGAACCAGTCGTCGACAATGTAATCCGCCTCGAAGTCCTGAATACCGACCGAGACTTGCTCGCGAATTGCATCGTCGTTGAAAATCGTCAGTTGTCCTTGCTGGTGAACGGCGTGCTGCGCATAGTCAAAGCCCTGGTTCATCGCCCAGCTTTCAGCGACATCGCCCATGTGCCACTTACCCACGTGGCTGGTCGCGTAGCCGGCGCCCTTGAGCACCTCTGCCAGCGTGACCTCGGCGCCGGGTAGCCCAAAGCCCGCGATATCGACGGTGGTATCGCCCATTCCCATGCGCACCGGAAGGCGCCCTGTCATCTGAGCTACGCGCGTCGGAGTACATGACGGCTCCGTGTACATGCGCACCATACGCATGGCCTCGTCCGAAAACGCATTGATGTTTGGGGTCTCGATGCCACGCACTGCGTTTAACTCGGGGATTCCCATGTCCCCAAAGCCGAGATCGTCGATCAGAATTGAAACGATATTAGGTGGCTGCCCGTCATTGCCTTCTCGAAACTCCGCCAACAGGGCGTCGACTGCGGTATCGTCTTCAGCCCATTGCGCTCCATTCTGCGCTTCCAGAATGTAGTATTGCGCATCATGGATTATCGGGGTCTCCTGCGCGTGGGCAGGAATGGTCAAAAGGGCTGCAGCGGGCAGCGCCCATAGTACATGTCTCACCAATACAGTTCCTTATCGGGTCCGTGATGAAGGAACTTTAGCTCAGCATCCTTGGTTCCGAAACAGGCCAGCCAGCCAAAGTGATGACTAAATCTTGTTTCAAGAGCCGCATCTCTGAGTGAACGGCCAGTTGCCACCGGGCGCCCCTTCTGCGCACTGTCGGGCTATGACACTATCCGGATTTTGCCAGGCATCCTGTTCAAAGGCTTAAAATGCAAATCGTTCGCCAGGCACTTACCCTAGCCAGCTTCGTTCTAATTGGGCACACCGCACAGGCTCAGGACGCCGTTTACATCGGATCCCAGAGCTGCGTCGGGTGTCATACCGATGCGGCACAGGATTGGGAAAGCTCCCATCATGCTGGCGCGTGGACTGAGGCAACTTCCGGAAACATTTCGGCCGACTTCGACGGAACCGAATTTGAGCTCCGGGGATTGAAGGCGCGGTTCCGCATCGAAGACAATGAGAGGCACTACGTCGAGGTGACAGAACCTGATGGAAGTGTGCGAGACTATCCCGTGCACTCGGTGATCGGCGTCGAGCCCTTGCAACAGTATATCCTCGAGACCGAGCCCGGGCGGCTTCAAAGCTTTGACGTGGTCTGGGATACGGAAAAAGGCGGGTGGTTCCACCTCTATCCCGCCTCAGATCTGTCCCCCAGCGACGGTCTGCATTGGTCCGGCGCGTATAAGAACTGGAACGCACGCTGCGCGGCCTGCCATGCGACAGGCTTCGAAAAGAACTTCGACATCCGCACAAACAGCTATGCATCCTCGCAGGTCGAGTTCGGCGTTGGTTGTGAAGCCTGTCATGGCCCTGGCTCGACTCATGTTGCATGGGCCGAAACGGGCGCACGCTCGATAGCGCCTGCCAACCACGGCTTCTCAATGGATTTCTCGGACCGCGATGCAACAATCGAGTTGTGCGCCAGCTGCCACTCACGCCGCGAGGCGCATCTTGACGGTAACCCGGTGCCAGGCACGCCTTACAATGATGCCTACAATCTCTCGTTGCTCCGCGAAGGCCTTTACCACGCTGACGGGCAAATTCTTGACGAAGTGTTCGTCTACGGCTCATTCCTGCAATCGAAGATGTTCGCCAAAGGGGTCGGCTGCCTGGATTGCCATCAGCCACACAGCGCCACGCGCATCGTAGAAGGCAACGCCGTGTGCAGCCAGTGCCACAGTCCTGCAGGCAATCCCGACTATCCCAGCCTGACACTGGCCGAGTACGACAGTCCCGCACACCATTTTCATCCGATGGGCAGTGAGGGCGCCCAGTGCAAGAACTGCCACATGGTCGAACAGGTCTATATGGGCAACGACTGGCGCGCTGATCACTCTTTCCGGATACCACGCCCCGATCTTACCGCGCAAACCGGGGCCCCCGATGCCTGCACCACATGCCATGTGGACCGGGCGTCAGACTGGGCAGCAGCTCAGATCGAGGCCTGGCATCCTGATAGCAGTCATCGAGGCGCACACTACGGGACGGTGCTTGCATTCGCGCGAGAGGACGCAGTAGCGGCCTCCGAAGACCTGATCGCGTTGGCACGCGACACCAGCTTGCCGGGCATTGTGCGCGCAACTGCGCTGAGTCTGCTGGAGCGCGCCGGGAGCTTTACAGCAGCAGATGATGTCGCCCCTTTACTGGCAGATCCGGACCCGCTTGTCCGGGCTGCGGCGACAAGGCCACAACGAGCCGCCAATATCGAGGTTCGGGTCGAGCGCCTGTTTCCCCTATTAGGCGACGAAGTACGCAACGTCCGCATAGAAGCCGCGCGCAGTCTTCTTGATACACCGGCCTCGTATTTTCCGCAGACCGCTATACCGCAATACCAAAGTGCGATGCAGGACTGGCGCCAGGCCATTTCAACACGTTTGGACTTCCCTGAAACGCACCTTCAGCTTGCGGGGATTGCAATGACCGGGCGCGATTTTCAGTCGGCTATTCAAGCATTTCGCCAGGCTGTCGAGTTGGATCCGCAGCGCGTCGACGCATGGGTAATGATGGTGCGCATTGGTGCCGCGCTTGGGGCGCCGCCCCGAAACATCCGCGCAATTGTGATGGAAGCTTTGCAAGCCAACCCAGGCGATCCGGATCTCCAAGCGCTTCTCGGGCAACTGCCGCGCGAGACAAGCCCAAGCAGGGTGCTGCCGCAGCGCTAGACACAGTCAGGACCAGAAACCGGCGACCCTGTCGATAAACCAGTAGGCTGAAATACCGCCGATGGCGTAGGCGCTGACGATAAAGGCAAGGCTTTGCGGTGCGAAAACCCGCCCAGCGCCGGGCAGGAATCGCCGCGCTAAACCCTGCAAGACAACCACGACCGCCACAAAGGCGAGCTGCCCAACTTCTACCCCGAGGTTGAAGGAAAAAAGCGCAAGTGGCACGTCAGTTGCGGGCAAGCCAATATCCCGCAAGGCGCCCGCAAAGCCAAACCCGTGCAACAAACCGAAACTGAAGGAAACCGTCCAGGGGTAGCGTTCGGACAGGCGTTGGTTTTTGCCGTCGCGCAGCGCAAGCTCGGAAGCGAGGAACATAATCGACAACGCGATCACAGCCTCAACCGGCGGGCCGGGCAGCGACACCCAGGCCAGTGTTGCCGCTGCCATCGTGATGCTGTGCGCGACCGTAAAGGCCGTAATCGCAATGATCAGACTGCGCCGGTTCTCGATCAACAGCAGCAAAGCAAAAACAAAGAGAAGATGATCGATGCCGCCCAAAATATGCTCCACACCCAAGGGCAGATACGTGCGCAGCACATCAAAAGAGGTGGGTATTTCCGGAATTGTGACGGAGGTCTGATCCGGTGTCAGCCGTTCCGAGCGCGCCTGTCCCGTGGCAAGCTCGTAGCGGACCAAGACATCGGTGCGCTGCAGTTCGAGCCCCTCGATCACAATGGTCTGTCCTGCCAATCCGCCAGAACAGGTGGTCACCCAAACTGCAGACCACGCGCCTGCGTCACGCGTGACACTTGGCCCGCGGGAGGGGCTGCAGGCATCAGACAGGCTTACATCGATGTCCATCGCGCGGCCCTGAACATCAGGCTTGCGCCAGAAGATGCGATAGCTTTCGCCGGCAAGAGGCGTGATCTCGAGATACCCCGGCTGCAGTGCATGGGCGCGGGACGTGTTCGGCAGCGCCAGAAAGACCAGTGCCAGGAGGCTTATAAGCCCCAGAAATCTCATTCCAGCAAACCTTGCAGGATATCATCGGATGGCAGGGTAACTGCGTAGCCATCTTCCAATCGGGCATAGAACTCCGCTGCGACCTCCTCGGATTGCGTCGTCCGCCATGCCGCTTCGACTTGATCCCGTATTTCCGCCAATGCGGGCACGCCGCCGCCCTCACGCTCGATCACCCGCGCGATATGTACCCCAAATCCGGACCGTACAGGGCCAAACCACTTGCCAATCTCAGCCTCCGACAAGGAGACAAAAAAACCAGTTCCAAACGTGCCGTCTACCGCAGGTCGCGCTGACAGTCTTAAGGCACGAGGCAGCAAGCTTGCCTGGCCGAGCTGCGCTGCGGGTGCCCCCGCCTCTATGCTGATCAAGACGTCTTCTACCTCGTCAACACTTGGATTGGGTCCGACAAAAACCTGCTCGAACGCCAGTCTTGGTTCGGTCGCAAAAACGGTCTGGGTCTCGTCAAAAAAAGCCTGCAACTGTTCTTCCGTTGGGGCTCCCGCCCCTGCTGCGGAGTCGATAAGGAATTCCATCTTCTGAGCAAGCCGCCGTCGGATGATCGGATCGTTGACGTCCAGAGACAGTGCCTCGGCTTCCCGCACAAGAATTTCCTCGCGCACGTAGTTGGCTAGAAGTGCACCCAGTTCCTGGTCCGTAGGATTGCGTCGCCAGGTTTGCCGAAACCCAACGACAAGCTGTTCGGCTACCTCCGGTTGTACCACCAGCTCAGTCCCGGCATCTGACAGGGGCTCAGGTTCGGCCACAAGCGCATAGACCAAAAAGATAACCGCCCCAATCGCCAGAAAATGGAGCAAGGGTTCCGACATAAACCCGGGCAAGCGTGCACGCTCCTGAGTGCTCATGTCTTTTGATACTCCGCAGATTTACCTTGCGGGCATACCATCATGACCCAGCGGGCCTGTCACGCCAAATAGGCCAGTAAAATCACGCTTTTTCCCGGCGACCATTCCAGAAACGACATTATTTTGCCCAATTTGAAGGACCATATCGCTGTGAAGGTATCGAAGTAACAGAACCACCAGAACGAGCAGCAGTTATGAGCATCGCAGAACCTCTTCCGACGAAACGGGCCGGTCGCAGCCTGCTTGCGGCCATCAGTTTCACGATCACCATTTTCCTCAGCGCCAGCCTTCTTTTCTTTCTGCAACCGCTGTTTGCGAAGATGGTACTGCCACAGATTGGAGGGGCACCGGCTGTCTGGACGACGGCAATGCTCTTCTTTCAGCTGGTCCTTATCGCCGGATATGTCTACGCCCATCTGCTAACACGCTATGTTCCGACAAAGCTTCAGTTGCCGATCCATGTGGCGTTCTGGGCGGCATCGCTGGCGTTTCTGCCTCTTTCTGCAGCCGAAGGCTGGAGCTACGACGCAACGGCAAACACGACGTGGCAAACACTGGAATTGTTTGCGCTTGGTGTAGGGGTGCCTTTCGCGCTGCTTTCGGCCAACGCTCCGCTCCTGCAGGCGTGGTATGTCCGATCGGGCGGACCGTCCGCCGAAGACCCCTATTTCCTTTACGGTGCAAGCAATGTCGGCTCGCTCCTCGCGCTACTTGCTTTCCCGTTGGTTGCAGAACCAACCCTGGGCGCTGAGCAGATCGGTATGCTCTGGGCAGGTGCTTTTGTCGTCTTCGGGGTGCTGATGATCATCAGTGGCCTGCAGGCTTCATTCGGAGCCGAAACCAAACCCGAAAACCAGACAGAGACGGTTTCGAAAACCGCCCCAAGTGCCGGTGAAATTGCGACCTGGGTATTTATTGCATTTGTGCCATCATCGCTGATGCTGGCCATCACCACAAAGGTGAGCGCGGATCTGGGCGCCCTGCCATTGATCTGGGTGATACCACTGGCGCTGTATATCCTTTCCTTTGTCGTAGCTTTCTCAAACAAGACACTGATCCACGACAGACATCTGGGCATCGCCGCAGTTGTATCAGTTGCGGTCTGTGCAATCCTGATGAGCGGCAGCATTGTCGCTCGCCATGCCCCCATCAGCGCGGTGCTTTTCGCGCCGGCGCTCTTTGTTATCGCAGTGCAAGCGCATCGCACGCTGTATAACCGTCGTCCCGACGCCAGGTACCTCACTGTGTTTTACATCTCGATGTCGGTTGGTGGTGCCCTCGGCGGGGTCTTTAATTCGCTGATTGCTCCGACGATTTTTTCCGCAATCTACGAAGGCTACGTCACGCTTATTCTGATTGGGCTATTGTTCTGGCTGGCGAATAAAGGTGAGACGACAAAGCGTTCCATCTCCATCGCTGTGCTCGCCGCCCTCGGCGCGTTTTATGCTTTCAATACCCTTCCTGCCACCTTCGACATAGACCTGTCCGTAGCTCTTTTGCTGGCTGTTCTCGTCGCATTTGCACTGGTTCTGACCTATCTGCACAAAAGCCCGGTGGCGATACTTGTCGCGCTTACAGCCTATGTCGGGCTCGACATAGCGTGGAATGCCGAAGACCACCTGTTCCGGGACCGCAGCTTTTTTGGAGCCCACAAAGTCTACGACACCCACGGCAAGCGGCTTTACGTGAACGGTACGACAGTCCACGGCTCACAGCGTCTCGACGAAATGGGCATGAAACCAACGCCACTTGCTTACTACCATCCCGGCAGTCCGATGGCTCAGATCGTTGAATCCGATTATGGGAGATCGGTTGACCGCGTAGGCGTCGTCGGTCTCGGTGTTGGGGCACTGGCGTGCTATGCGCAACCCGGCCAAACTTGGGATTTCTATGAAATCGACGAAATGGTGGACCGCGTTGCCCGCGACCCGTCTTTATTCAATTTCATGTCCGAGTGCGCCCCGGATGCAGTCACCCATCTTGGCGATGCGCGCATCGTATTGGACCAGCAGGACTTCCTATTTGATGTCCTTTACCTGGATGCCTACAGCTCAGATTCCATTCCTATGCATCTTCTGACGCGGGAGGCTGTTCAGCTCTATGAGGACCGGATCGAGGATGACGGCGTTCTCGTCTTCCATATCTCAAACCGCTACTATGACATCTCTATGCCTCTTGCCCGCATCGCCGAAAGTCTCGGCCTGAAGGCAGCGATCCAGTCAATGGATCCAAAGGATGCCGACGTCGGCTACCCGTCGATCGTGGTCATCATGTCCCCGGACAAAGCGCGCTTTGATGGTATTCTCAAAGATACGCGTTGGAAGCAGATAAACTCCGACGGTGGCGCGGTTTGGACCGATGATTTCGCCAACCCGCTGTCAGCGCTGCGTATGTTTTCCGATTAATCTGAACCAAATAGCCGTCAGGCCATCAGACCTGTGGATCATGCGTCGGCAATAGTCGCAAGACTAAGCGCCGCCTTCGACAGTGCGGCTTGGGTGAGCGCAAGATCTTCAGAAGTCAGCGCAAGTGAAGGATAGAGCTTACCCGCGCTTTTGAAGACGCCTTCTTCGCGCAAGGTTTTGTTCCAAAGAGCTCCATGCGCGGAATGCGCATGCTTGGCAGAGCGATAGTCCACACACTTGTTCTGTGTGAAATACAGATCGAACAGAGTTTCATCGCCACAGATGCTGTAGTCGATGCCGTACGGCTCCAGCACCGCGCGGTGCATGTCCATGAGCGCGGTTCCAAGCTCGCGCAATCGGTCGTACTGACCTGGACGCCGCAGCACCTCAAGGGTTTTCAGGCCTGCCACGGCTGCCACCGGGTTTCCGGACAGAGTACCAAGTTGCATGAGCCATTTGTCCGCCCCGACCAGATCCTTGTCAAAGTGGGCCATAAGCTCTTTTGAGGCACCGAGTGCCGCCAGAGGGAAACCGCCGCCGATAATCTTGCCCAAAGTGCAGATGTCAGGCGTGACACCATAGCGTTCTTGCGCGCCCCCATAGGCCAGCCGGAAGCCGGTTACGATCTCATCAAAGATCAGGAGGACGCCGAACTGATCGCACAGCCTGCGTACCCCCTCCAGAAACCCAGGCTGGGGTGGGATAATGCGCTGCAACGGCTCGACAATGATCGCTGCGACGTCGTCGAATTCCGAAAGGAGGGAGTTAACTGCTTGAAGATCGTTGAATGGCGCGACCAACATCTCGTCCGCCACAGCCTGAGGGATGCCCGCGCTGTCGGGCACTGGGGTCGGAAAATTTACCTCCTGAGCCGGGGCAAGGCTCATCTGCGCTTCCGCGCTCATCCCATGATACCCCCCCTCAAACTTGAGAATTCTGGTTTTCCCGGTAGCCGCACGCGCCAGACGGATCGCATACATATCCGCCTCCCCACCTGAGGTCACAAAGCGCACCTGCTCACAACACGGGACAGCAGCCGTAATGGTTTCGGCGAGCTCTATTCCTTTGGCGTTATTTGCAAAAAAGGTCATTCCCAGCGGAACCTGCTCCAAAACCGCTTCCAGAACCTCCTCGTGGCCGTGCCCAAGAATCATCGGCCCAGACCCGATCAGATAGTCAACATATTCGCGGCCATCCTCATCCCACACGCGGCTGCCCTTTCCGTGCGCAATCAGAATACCGGGATCGAAGTTTCCAAATCCCGCGGCCGGGAGAACGGATCTTGCACGTTCAATCCAATCTGCCTGATTCAGTATCTTCAACATGGGCTCAATCCAGTATCAGCTGCGGGGGTCCAAGGCTGTCGCGATCGGGCGCCACCCCCAAACCCGGACCTTCAGGTGGGTAAAGGACCGCACCGGAACGCGTTGGCGCGTTCGGATCAAGACGCGGCGCGACATATCCGGACAGATCACACACGTTCAGTACAAATCGCGGGTCGGTCGCGGTGGCGAGGTGCAGCGCGGCGGCCATCGCGATGTCGCTGCCCCAAGTGTCTTCGATGCACATTTTTGCGCCAAGATGCAGACACAGGTCCCGTGCCCGTCGCAAAGCCGAAAGCCCCCCGAACTTTGAAAGCTTGAGCGCCACCGCATCGAGGCATCCAAGGGCCTGCGCTTGAAGCAGGCTAGGCGTATCGCGCGCGAGTTCGTCCATTTTCATCGGGAGCCCGGTCGCAGCGCGTACCGCTGCACATTCCTCCAGTGTGCGGCATGGCTGCTCGAGCATCACGTCGATGTGGCGCACCGCACGACCGACACGGGTTGCATGGAGGCGATCCGCCCCGCAGTTCCAGTCGCCGTACAGTAGTGGTCCCTCTCCGATCGCCTCACGAACTTTGATCAGACGTTCGACATCAGTTTCCCAGTCTCCGGAAGCACCAAGTTTTGCCTGAAACTGCGTTATTCCCTGTTTCTGCGCCTCGCGCGCAATTCTCGCCATCTCGTTGGGCGCAACAGATGTGATCGAATGATACAGGGGCAGCGTGTTGGAGCATTTTCCTCCGAGCAATGAATAAAGTGGTAAGCCAGCCACCTGCCCCGTCAAATCCCACAGGGCAATGTCGATCGCGGACTTGGCATAGACATGGCCCATCAACCAGGAATCGAGCCGCGCCATCAGCGCCTCAGGACCGACCGGATCTGCGCCGAGCAAAAGATGTGCAACCTCCTGCACCACCGGCGCAACGCCAGCGGCGTAGGCGGGCAAATAGTGTGGGATCGGGCACACCTCTCCCCAGCCGGTCAGACCTGTGTCTGTGTCCAGTGCGATAACGACTGTCTCGACAGTGGCGCATGTCTTTCCGGCCGCCATATGATATGTCTCGTGGCTGGTGAGCGGCACGGTCCAAAGCGATATCCGTTTGATAAGCGCGCGGCCCGATCGACTATGCGCCTCAGCTTTGCTCATAGGCCCGGTCATTCCGCTACCGCCGGCTGAAGACGTGCATCCGTACGGGGCAAAAGGCTCTGCGGATCGTAGGCGGGTTCGCTCAGGACGCACGCGCGCCGCGGGATGCCATGAATTACAACCTCCAGCTTGGTTCCCGGAACCGCAGCCTCGGGCGTGACATAGGCAAAGGCCAGCCCCTTTCCAACCGTGTGGCCAAAGACTACGGAGGCAGTCGAACCAACCACCCGACCGTCCAGAAGGACTGCTTCGCCGCCATGGCCATCGACTTCTCCGTCGGGCTCGATCTCCAGGTAGGCACAAAGCCAGGCTTTGTCTCTGTTCAAGGTCAGCGCTTTGCCGACATAGTCTTTATCATCCCGCGCGAAACGCAGCACATCTGCCTCGGCCAACGTGACCTCGTTGGTCAGCTCACCTGCACCCTTGAAGCCTTTTTCCATCCGCATAACGTTCATGGCGAAACTGCCGTAGTTTGCGAGCCCAAAAGGCTTACCGGCAGACCAGAGCGCATCATACACATCATCTGTCGCCGTGTTATGCATATGAAACTCCCATCCCAGCTCGCCCGCATAGGACATCCGGAAGGCCCAGATCGAATGGCCGGCAACCGTGATTTGTTGTGCCGAGAGCCAGCGGAATGCGGCGTTGTCGAGCGCCGCGTCCGTGCAAGACGCAAGGATGTCCCGCGCAAAGGGGCCGTTCAACGCGAGAGCGGACCAGCTCTCGGACAGCGCCCGGACAGAAACATCCGCGCCGTCGCGGTGCTTTTGCAAATGGTCGAGCAGGCGTTGCTCGAAGAAAGCCGCGCAGACAAGGTAGAACTGGTCGTCGGCCATACGCACAAGGGTCGTTTCGAGCTCGATCCGTCCACGTTCATTCAAAAGGTAGGTCAGCGCGATCGATCCGGTTTTCTGGGGCATCCGATTGGAGGTCAGTCGATCGAGAAGTTCATAAGCGTCCGGACCTTCGACTATCACCTTCGTAAAGGCGGAAACGTCCATGATACCGGCGTTCTGGCGGACTGCGCGCACTTCTTGAGCAACAATATCGTCCACGACCGTGCGGCGGAAAGAATAGTGATCCTGCTGCGCCACACCGCCCCTGGCGAACCAACGCGGGCGTTCGAATCCATAGACCTCCTCGAACACGGCTCCTTCGTCCCTTAGCCGCTTATAGAGCGGTGATGGCTTGATGGGCCGCCCAGCCAATCGATTGAAATGAGGGAACGGTATTTCGTGGCGCAGACAATAGTCTTCCTTCGCCTTCACGACTTGCCATTCCTTGTTGGCATAACTCCCGAAGCGTCGCGGATCATAGTCGCGCATCGAAATGTCCGCAGCTCCATGAACAATCCAGCGCGCCAACTCGCGGGTCAAACCCGGTCCCCATCCGATGCCAATCTGCGTACCACAGCAGCACCAGTAATTCCGCACTCCGGGCGCGGGACCAACCAAGGGGTTTCCATCGGGTGGGTGTGAAATGGCGCCATGTACTTCCCGTGTAATGCCGAGCGGTGCAAAGATCGGCATACGGTTCAGGCTTTCCTCCAGCCACGGCATTATCCGGTCATAGTCGGCGTCAAAAAGCTCGTTTTCCGCGGCCCAAGGGCAGTGGTCTTCCCAGACGGTGTTTGGATTCTCTTTCTCATAAATCCCAATCAGGCCGCGTTTTTGCTCCATGCGGATATAACCAGAGACCATTTTATCGTCGCGGATGACCGGAAGCTCCTGATCGAGATCCTTGAATTCCGGAACAGGTTCGGTGACGAAGTAGTGATGCGTCATGGACGTCATGGGCAATTGGAGCCCGGACCACTCGCCCATCTGCCGCGCATACGTGCCACCCGCATTGACCACGTGTTCGCACAAAATGGTGCCTTGCGGGGTCTCGACGCGCCATTCGCCGCCAGGGTCCTGAGTGATATTTGTGGCCTGGCATCGACGCATGATGCGCACGCCAAGGGCCCGTGCGCCCGCCGCCAACGCCATGGTCACATTGGTTGGATCGACATGCCCGTCGTCCGGTGTGTGCAGGGCTCCGATCACCCCATCGAGATTGTAAAACGGATGAAGTGCCGCGACCTGTTGCGGGCCGACAAGCTCCATGTTGAAGCCAAGACTGCGGGCGACCGAAAGCGTATGGCGCAGCCAGTCCATCTCATCCTGCGTATAAGCCAGCCGAAACGAGCCGCATCCATGCCAGGAAACGGCTTGGCCTGTCTCAGCCTCCAGCGCGCCGGAATAAAGACCGATGTTATAGTCGACGCATTTGCCCAGACTGAAGCTCGACGTCGAATGCGTAATCTGACCAGCCGCATGCCAGGTTGATCCACTGGTCAATTCTGCCTTTTCCAGCAAGACCACGTCTGGTCCCCAGCCTTCGTGGGCCAAGTGGTAGGCGAGACCCACCCCCATGATCCCCCCTCCGACGATGACGACGCGCGCGTGGCTTGGGACGTCTGACGGCATGTTGGCCCCCATCATTGAAAGATTCTACTCGACAGAGGTAAATGCACAGATATACCATCGTCAACTATGAATGGGACAAATGTATCACAAAAGATTCTCAGCCGGCTCACTGAAGAGTTGGACAGCCTGACACCCGAGGCGCAGAAAGCCGCGCGGTACGTGCTGGAGAACCCAACAGAGGTTGGCGTTTCGACGGTGCGCGAGATTGCAAGCGCAGCGCAGGTTAAACCTAACACAGTCGTACGCATGGCAAGGCAGGTCGGCTTCGAAGGCTATGACGACTTCCGGGAACCCTTTCGCGATGCAATTCGTCGCGGCGGCGTCAGCTTTCCGGATCGTGCCCGTTGGTTGCAAGGTATAAGCCGTTCGGGCGAGCTCGGCGGGCTTTACGCAGATATGGTCGGAGCTGCGATACGGAACATTGAACAATCGTTTGCGGATATTTCATCCCAGCAGCTTGAGAAAGCTGCGCGGGATATCTGGACAAGTCGGCAGGTTTTTACCCTCGGTGTCGGCGTGAACAACTCGAATGCCCGCAACTTCACCTACCTCGCCTCCACCGGGATGACCGATTTCCACGCGATCCCGCGCCCTGGCTCAACCCCCGCCGACGATCTGGCGTGGGCTGACGGGAATGACGTCTTGATTGCGATGACGTCTACACCCTTTCGAAGCGAAGTGATCGAAGCTGTGAAAATCGCACGAGAACAAAGTGTAAAGATCATTGCAATTTCAGATACACCGGCGAGCCCAATCATCCGCATGGCGGACCACGGGTTTATTGTGTCTGTCGACACGCCGCAGTTTTTCCCGTCTTCGATCTCGCTCATTGCTCTTCTGGAAACGCTGCTCAGCTTTGTGGTCGCAGTGTCCTCTGACGAAATCGTGGACCGGGTGACGCAGTTTCATCGCCGTCGCCATCAACTTGGCCTTTACGTGGATGATCCGAAATGACCATCTCTCCGCTACCCACACGCTCTCTTGACGCGTTCTATTACACGGACCCTCACATCTTCGCAGTCGAACGGTCCGGGCTGCTCGCCCGCACATGGCAGTTTGCTGGACATGCCAGCCAGCTGGAGAACCCGGGTGACTACTTCGCTTTTGAACTGGCCGGAGAAAGCCTGTTTTCCATCATGGGGCGCGACGGCGCTATCCGGACCTTCTACAATGTTTGTCAGCACCGCGCGCATCAATTGGTTGAAGGATCTGGCACCACCCGTGTTGTCGTTTGCCCCTATCATGCATGGACCTATGAACTGACCGGGCATCTGCGCGCCGGCCCGAACATCAAGTCTGTCCCCGGTTTTGACAAATCCAAAATCTGCCTCACAGAAGTCCGTACTGAGGTCTTTCTTGGCTTTGTCTTCGTCAATCTCGACCCGCACGCCGCACCTATGGAGGACTGGTTTCCCGGCGCGCAAGGCGAGCTTGAAGCGTTTGTGCCGCATTGGGCAGACCTTAAGCCTCTGGAATGGGTGGAAATTGTCGAACACTGCAACTGGAAGGTCTCGGTCGAGAACTACTCAGAATGCTACCACTGTAGCCTGAATCACCCGACATTCTCTTCGGGTGTAATCAAACCAGAAACCTATAACATCATGCCACAGGGATACTGCTTGCGGCATACGACCGAGTCCTCGTCCCTTGATCAGATGAGCTACGACATTCACAGCGGCTTTGCGAATAACGAAAAATACTCCTCCTGGTTTCTGTGGCCGATGTTCTCATTCCAAGTCTATCCTGGAAACCTGCTGAACACCTACCACTGGCGCGCTCTTGACACAGAGCATGTTGCGGTCTGGCGCGGCTGGTATTCGGTTGGGGGCGAGGACAACGAGACTGTGAGACGAATGGCAGCGCAGGACCGCGCCACCACGGTAGAAGAGGACATCCATCTTGTTGAAAGTGTGCAGCGCGGGCTCCGGTCGCGGGGCTACGTGCCTGGGCCTTTGGTGGTAGATCCGGCCTGCGGCGTGAACTCAGAACACTCAATCCTGCATCTCCAGCGCTGGATGCGAGAAGCGCTCGAAGCAGACCTCGCGCAGGAGCAGAGGCCGCAACACCGGCAAGGCGGCGCGATATGAACGATCTTGCTCCATTCTGGAAAAACTATATCGACGGCCAATGGGTCGACGGCGGAGACGGGCGTCTAACCGTTCTGGATCCAGCAACCGGAAAAGCACTGGCCGATCACGCCGCCGCCGATGCTGCGGATGTCGACAGGGCTGTTCAGGCTGCGCGCCGTCTGCATCTGTCGCGTGCGTTGAGCGGCATGCGTCCGATTGAACGAGGCCGGATGGTTCAGGCAATGGGCACATATCTTCTCACGCATAAAGCGGAGATCGCACATACGCTGACCCTGGAGCAGGGCAAACCACTATGGGAAAGCGAAATCGAGATCGAGGGCGCAGCACTCTATTTCGAGTATTATGGCAATCAGGCCAGCACGATCGAAGGGCGATCCGTTCCACTTGGCGATGGATATCTCGACTGGACAGAGCATGAACCATACGGTGTCTCGGCGCAGATCATTCCATGGAACTATCCTTTGGAGATGGCCGCGCGTTCACTGTCGGCCGCTTTGGCTACAGGCAATGCCTGTGTCCTCAAACCACCCGAGCTCACCCCGCTGACCCATGCCTGGATCGCCAAGGCGGCGGAGGCCGCCGGTTTCCCGGCAGGCGCGGTAAATGTCGTTTGCGGACTGGGGCAAACTGCCGGCGCGGCACTTGCCGGGCATCCCGACGTGAACCAGATCGTCTTTACAGGTTCTGTTGCCACCGGCATTGCCATTGCCACGTCCGCCGCGCACAACGTAGTTCCCTGCGTTCTTGAACTCGGCGGCAAATCAGCCGCGATCGTGCATAGTGATGCGGACCTCGACGCGTTCGAAACCGACATGCGGTGGGGCATCTTCTTCAATGCAGGACAAGTCTGTTCTGCAATGAGCCGGGTCATCGTCCATGAATCCCGTGCCGCCGAACTTCTGGAACGCGCGGAGGCGCTGGCGCGTTCCTTGTCCGTGGGGCCCGGCATCAAGCGGCCGGAGTTTGGCGCGAATATGGGCGCAATGGTCTCGGACCCTCAACGCGACCGGGCGGAAAACATGGTGAGCCGGGCACAGACAGAAGGCGCGCGGATCATTACCGGCGGCCGCCGCCTGAACCGCGATGGGGCCTTTCTGGAACCAACAGTAATGGCGCAGGTCACCCCAGACATGGAAATTGCCCGGAATGAGGTCTTTGGCCCTGTTCTGTCTGTTCTGACATTTAAGGATGAGGCCGAGGCGATCGCCCTCGCCAATGGCACAGACTACGGCCTTGTGGCCGGCGTGTTCACAGCCGACCTTGACCGCGCAACGCAGGCCGCCCGCAAGCTCCGGGCCGGACAGGTGTTTGTAAACGAATGGTATGCAGGCGGCGTCGAGACACCGTTCGGAGGATATGGGAAATCGGGGTATGGGCGCGAAAAAGGGCGAGAGGCTCTTTGGAACTACGTGCAGACCAAGAATATCGCGATCAAAGCCCGTTAGACTAAAAGAGGCTGAACAACCAAGATGACCAAGACGAGCTGAAACTCAACGCGGCGTACGAAGCGCCCTTGCGGTCGTCGGTGCTTCAGACCGAGGGCGTTCGCCCGATCAGGAATACGACCGTGTAAACTATCAAATGACGTCCAGAGAGAACCCAGATGACCGATCAGTTTGATGAAGACCTGTTCCTGAAGGGACTTGCTCACCGCAAGGCCACTCTGGGTGCGGAATATGTCGAGAAAAACCTTGCGGCAGCAGACGACTTCACGCGCCCCTTTCAGGAGGCCATGACGGCCTGGTGCTGGGGCTTTGGCTGGGGAGATGACACAATCGACGCCAGGACGCGCTCGATGATCAACCTCGCGATGATCGGGGCCTTAGGCAAAATGCAGGAATGGGAAATCCACTGCCGCGGCGCAATCAACAACGGCGTGTCAAAAGAAGAAGTTCGCGCAATCATTCATGTGGTTGGAATTTATTGCGGAGTTCCACAGGCGCTGGAGTGCTTTCGCGTTGCAAAACGTGTTTTTACGGAAACTGTCTAAATGCAAAAACGCCCCTTGGGGCGTTAGCGCTTTGTTTTTATGTTCTATTTTTGGTTGCGGGAGTAGGATTTGAACCTACGACCTTCAGGTTATGAGCCTGACGAGCTACCGGGCTGCTCCATCCCGCGACAGTTTTTTGGCCGTTTGCTTGGGCGCGTTTTGGCCGTGTCGAGTTTGATCATCGTCAGA
>JBCCXD010000016.1:0-22860 GCA_039192165.1 Pseudomonadota bacterium
CGGCAGGAAGATCACGTAAATCCCGCTCATCCGATAGGATCACCAGTCGTCGAACGTGTTCCAAGAGGTCGCGGATTGGGTAGCCTGATCTTTCGGGAAGGGCCGAGCGCAAGAAGTTTTGAAACTGCCAGAGGGCAAGCGCAGGGTTCGCATTGCCCTCACGAGCCTGCGTTGCGATGTCGGCCGCAAGGCGGGTCCGGTCCAGATAGATTTTGGTGATCACCTGCCACGCGGTTGCCGTAGGCTCGATTTCCTCAAACGCATCGACAAGGGCTTTCGCCGAGGCCCGACCGTCGTCGCTCATTCCCGGTGCCGTTTCCAATAGGGTGCGCCAGTCGAGCGGGAGAGGTTTCTTGGCGGCCCGAACGGCTTCGATGGCGACGGTGACGTCCTCGATGGACATCCGAAATTGTTTCATCGAGGCAATACACGTCAGCGCCATGGCCCTCGGATCGATCACAAGCGACAGGAGAGACAGAGCTTCCTTGATCTCCGGTCGGTCGAACAACGGACCGAGAAATAGTACCGGAATCCCACGCGACTCCAGGCCCGCGGCTATTTCTGCCAAACGCGCGTTTCCTTTGCAGATGACGGCCTGATCTCGAAAGGTGGTCTCATCTTCGCAGGCAGCCGTTATGCGTGCTGCGATTTCGTCGATCTCGTGATCCTTGGACTCAACTGAGACGAAACACGGTGCTACACCGCTTTTGCCTTTGAACGCATTTGCCTGAAAACCCGAAGCTTCCATTCGTGTCGTCGCGAAAGCGCTGAACGTGTCGCAGATCTCCTGGGATGATCGATAGTTCATGCTGAGCTGTAATGACGTCCCCCCCGGGAAGTCTTCCGTCTCGAACCGGTCGATGTTGTAGGAGGAAGCACCCCGGAAACGATAAATCGACTGCTTGGCATCCCCCACAACCCAGAGGTTGTTCCCATCTGGTTTCAGAGCACGCAGTAGTCGAACACTTGCACGGTTTACGTCCTGATATTCGTCGACAAGAACGTGTTCATAGCGCCCTTCCAACTCCTTTCGCACGGCCTCGTCGGACTCGACCAAGGTTGTTGGGCGGGCGACAAGATCACCGAAATCAACTGCACCGCGATCCGACTTCAGGTGTTCGTAGAGGTCGTAAATGGAGGCGATCTCAAGGCATTTTTCTGCGGCGGTCTGTTCTTCCGCCGTCTCCGCTGCATCAGCCATCTGCTGAGCCAGTTCGCGGTAGCGGTGCTGATCGACCACTTCGTCTTTCGCGCGGGAGATTGCCGAAAGGATGGATCGCAGATTGTCGGTCGGATCCCACAGATCGTTGAAGTGCTTCAGCCGAAGGCGTGGGAACTCGTCTTCGAGGAGCGCGATGGCTTCGGTAGCATCGATTAGGCGTGGATCTGGCGGCAAACCAGCCCGATCATTGAAGCGGCGCAGCAGATCGAGTCCGAAAGAGTGGAATGTTCCGATCCACGCGGACCCAGCCGCTTCCGGCCAGGCTGCCATCGCGCGCTCCGTCATTTCACCCGCAGCCTTGTTTGAGAAGGTGAGCAGCAAGATGCTCTCCGGATCGACGCTGCGATCCTTAAGCACTGACAACCGGCCAACGAGCGTCTGTGTCTTGCCGGTGCCCGGACCTGCTTTCAGAAGCAAAGCCTTTCCAGCGTGTTCCGCCGCGCGTCTTTGTTCCTCGTTCAATGGTTTTGGCGGCGACACCCCATTCTCGACTGGCTCACTTGGCGGAAGCATGAGCGCATCGAAAAGCTGAACCGCAACCATCGGATACGGCGCGCCAAGCTGTTTGGCGATGTAATCTGCGCTCAAGTTTTCATCGACATGCCACGACCAAGCCAGAGCGCGCGGAAAGAGAAATTCACGAGCAAAGAGGTCCATGCGAACCTCCTCCCGGGCGCGATTGCTGTAGTCGACGACACGATCAGCGCCAACCGACGAGGGGTCCGCAGATCGCGCCGGATCGATTTCCATCGTTGGCGGAATATCAACTTCGCCACCAAACTCGTGATGCCCGATTTCGTGGGCGACCAAGAAGGCATCGAGAAAAGTATTTCCCGTATCTTCATGTAGGATGCTGCCAGATGCTCTCTGAAGAAGAGCTTTGCCGCCTTTGAGTTGCGGATGGCCTGCTGGTAGTTTCCTTACCTCAAGATCGCGGGCTCCGGCCTCACCTAAAACGAAATCATAGGGGGTCGTCGGATTGTCGCCTTTGCTTACGCGGAGATCGTGAAGGGCGGCGGCGCGGGCGCGTATCGCTTCAATCCGATCCATCTTCGGCAAGCAACGTCTCCAACGCGTGTTGCTCCTCCTCGGTGAGACCGGCAGCCTCGACATAGTCTTGGAATTCGATCGCTGGCATGGTGCCCGGCTTTACATCAGATTTCATCGCAACGGCTTGGCCATCCCCTTGCTGCATGCCGCTGATGACATCCTGCATTTGCACGCCGAGCCTATTTGCCAAGGTCTTCAGCAGGCTCGTTGGCATCGAGGCGATATGAACAACCTCAGCATTCAAGCCAGTGAAGAAGCCGCGAGGAAGTCCGAGGTCACGCGCGAATTCCCTTACACCTGCTCCAAATAAGGATTGCCGGACGTGCTGGACGCGCAGGGTTTCAGTGCTAACCGCCTTGGTCTCAAGGGGAAGGCTTCCCTCGGCCGACTGCAGGTCGCTCATCGACAGTTCGTTGAAAAGCGCAAGGAGGTCCTGGGTGAATTCGGGGTAGCGCTGGAGATATGCCTTGAGGATTGTGGGTGACATCTCCTCTTCCACAGTGAAGTCGTTGAGGACGTCTTCTCTACTGGCCATCGTCAACCTCCAACGCCAATGCCTGCCGGATCTTTTCGAAAGCTCGATCCCGCCGATTGCGCACAGTCTTTTCCACGCAGCCCAAAAGCTCAGTTATCGAGGCTTCGCCATCTTTGTTCGTTTCAATGGGAATGTCTGCGAGCATCAAATCAATCACCTCTCGTTCGTCTGTCGGTAGAGCGTCAATCGCGCCACGCAGATGAATCCGGTAAACGAGATCCTCTTCAGCCGTCAGGTCAAATTTCTTGTATCGCTCCAGCGCGGCTTCGACGACAGCGCGGACGTCTCCGGTGACTTCGTCCTCTACGTCTTCAGTGGCGCGTTCCCGCTGGTTTACCTTACGGAGCTTCGTGATATGCGCCGCGCGGACCGCCTTGTCGAAGACAACTTCGTAGATATCGAGTTGCTCGTCATAGCCCTGCCGGTCGGTGAACATCAGCTCGGTGACGTGATTGACTGTCGCATCACGTATCTCGGAAAGACGCGCATCTTCATGGGTCTTTTCGCCGACTTGTCGATTTGGCCGTGGACACGCAGCTTCGACACGATCGCGCAGAATATCATAGAGTTGAATGAACCGACCGTCTGAATTGTCCAACTTCGTCTGGCGCAGGTAATAGACGAGAACTTCTGAGGGGACATAATTGCTGTGTCGCCGGTCGCGTATCGATGCGCGCTCAAGCAATTCACTGAACGGCCATTGAGAGCTCGTCTCAATGTACTGCAGTGTTGGCGAACGTCGTGTGTAGAGTTCGCCGCTTGTTTTGCGTTTCTGCAGTGGTTCGATGTTCATATCGCGTCGAAAATTGCCTCAAAATGAATTTAGTCCGGGCTATTCCCAAGGGTTGAGAATTTCGAGCTCAAATCTATCAAAATCTGAGACATTACGGGTCACGAGCACTAGCCCGCGATCGATCGCGATGGCTGCGATCTGAGCATCAAAAGCGGCCGGGGTCTTGCCCGCTCGATCTCCATCTCCCATCAATTGGCCCCAGATTTTACCTGAGGCGTCATTGAAAGGCAGTAGCCTGCCTTCGAATTGCTGACTGAGGTCTTCTTCTATCCACTTGGCCAACTTCTCTCGGCGCGCCTTTTCCTTGACCTTGCATGCGCCACGCATGAGCTCGCCTATAGTCATGGCAGACAGAAACAGCTCTTCTGGAGACTGTTGCCCCAACCAATCGATCACTCCCGGATCAGGTCTTAGGCGGACTGTTTCGCTGATGACGTTCGTGTCGAGAAGGAAAGGCATCAATCGAGATCGACACTCCGTCCGCTTGAACGATCACGCTCTAGCAAGAGTTCAGCCTCAACAAGCGGTGAGTTCCTGAAGAATGCGACTAGTTCGGCACCAGTTTTGGCCTTGGGTGCATCCACCAACGGCTGGATCGACTCGCGGATATGCCTGGCTTTCGCCCCTCCACTACGCAGCGCTCCTGCGATCGCCTTGACTAGCGATGCATCGCGAGTTGGCACCGTGACTTCGACGCGCTTAGACCCCTTGGCAGCCGTTCGAGAGCGGTGCCGAGCTACACGCGCCTTGGTCTGTTTGACGGATTTCGCATGTTCCATGGCGCAGCTCTTTATCCGGTTACGTTACCGGAATGTATGTCAGAAGGGCTGTGAGGTCAAGAATCTAGGCTCTGACCTGAGCCCCGAGTTCCCTCCAGTGGATCGGGGAGTCCATCGGTTGCGTTAGTGGGCCTAGGCGGCCCGTTTTTCCATCCTCATCCTCTCTGCGAATTCGACCGGCGGGATGTTCCCAAGGGCCGAGTGAGGGCGCTCCTGGTTGTAGTCGTCCTTCCATGCGGCGAGGCCGACGCGGGCCTCGCGGAGCGTCGTGAAGAGCGTCTCGTTCAGGAACTCGTCCCGTAGCCGCCCGTTGAAGCTTTCGATGAAGGCGTTCTGGACAATTCGGCCTTTACCAAACTTGTTCTCCTCGAAAGAAGCTTGCGAATACCCGGAGATCCCAACTCCGAGTGGCCCAAGGTTCGGAGACAGTGCAAGGGTGGAAAATCCCAGGTCGCAATTGCCCGAAACTAGGGGGAAGGTCAGCGGCAGACAGGTTGGGTCATTGCGTTTTGCCGCGCTGAAGGCGTGAAAATGCCGCCGGTGAGTCTGAAAGCAAAAAGCCCCCATCCCCGACGCCTCGTTCCACACCAGTGACAATTTCCCCGAAACCCAAATCAAAGAAAGTAATTGATATCCCGGCCTCGGCAGCTTGAATGGCTATCAGGTCCTTTGTTTCTTGCCGAAGCCCCAAGCCACCAATCTTGAAGTTGTCTCGAACTTCTTTATCGGCGATCGCCCTTCTGGCCCGCTCTATGTCTCGTTCAACCGTCGATCCATAGACGGACGATCCAAGATCCGGGTCAAAGATGAGCACCGGGCGTCCGACCGTCGTCTGAACAGCCCCCCAATCTACCGCGTAGAGAAGCGCACGCTCGGCTGCGGATTGCACGGTTTCATCGTCCGATACCTGAATAAAAAGACTGAAGTAACCACTCGGAACGGAAACCGTGATTGTTGCCGACTTTGCTGCCTGCGACCCGCTTTCATCTTCAACAGTTACGGTCACAGCGTGTGTGCCGGGCATGACAAACTGGCAGTTGGCTATGGCCGGGTCAGATGCCAGTGAACATCGTGCCGCAGGGTTCGAACCAAAAGGTAACGCGTTCAAGGACCAATCGTACGTCAAGGCTTCGCCATCAGGGTCGATCGACCCTTTTGCGCTGAAGTTCACTACAGCCAGCGCTTCGGCATTGAGAATGTTGGGCACGATCTCAGCCGCCGGAGGTTGGTTGGAAATCGTCACCCAAGTCAAAAACGCGCCAAACAGACTCCCAATGATCGCAACAACAACCCCGATTAGGATTTTTCCGGCAGCCGTATCAGCAAAACTGGTCACTCAAACGCCCCCAATTTTCACAGCTTCACGCCCGTCTCGTCGGATTTTCCGGATCATGTACTGCAGAGCGTTCATCGCGTGAGATCGACTGCAACAGGGAAATGATCACTTGTCCCGGAGTTTTCAGGGTTTGAACGGTTGAGACGAAACTTTTTCGGTCTGAGATTGTGGATGCTATCTTGGTAGAAGAATTGCTCAAAGTCGTTGATCACGAGCCGGAACGTTCGCATGTCCGTTGACCAAACTGGAGCGCCGGGGCGCTCGGCGATCACGTCAAGGTAAGACCAGGTGTTTTCCCGCGAGAACCATTGGCTGCCATTCCCAACACATCCGTTGTCAAGCTGCATGGGTAGTGTCCAACTGTGGAATATCGCTCGCAGAGCGGCTTGCTCGTCATCACGGCAGTTGAAGTTGAAGTCGCCGGCGATCAACACGGTCCGATCTGCATCTATGTCATTTGCGATATCACGCATGGTGGTCGCGGCAATCTCCCGGCAGACTGTAGGGTTTGTTCCAGATGGGAAATGAACGCCGAGCACAGACAGAAGTGACCCGTCGGGCAACGACAGATCCGCTTGCAAGGCGTCTCGCGTGGAGCCGAGTGAACCGTCATCTGCGTTGCATGCGGGCTCAGCGGTCAGATCGATGACATGTGACCGCGGAACTGAACCGTCCGCGAGCGGCAGTTTCGCCAAGATTGCCACTTCGATTCCCCGAAAGTCCGGTTTTGGCGCAGGTTGCGTTGGGTCGGCGTCGAAGAACACTTCGGTTTGATATTCACTCGCATTTGGGAGAGCCGACAGAAGCGCAGACAACGCTGTCTGACTTTCGATCTCCGTCAGTACAAGAACATCAGGTCCATCGCCACCATCAAATCGGGAAATCACTCGCGCAATTGCGGTTGCTTTCGCGGCGACAATTTCAGTGGAATTTATGGTTTCTCGATCGTTTGGATAGCGTGGATCGTCTTCAGCATCGAAGAAGTTTTCAACATTGTAGGTCATTACCGTTAGACGATTTGGTGTCTGCGCCGCGACGATGCTTGCAGAAAGCAGAAAGGCGATCGACGTAGATACAAACTTTGCAAAGCGTGTCATTATGACGTTCTCGCCGTGATGTTGACGCTGACAGGTCGGTGGTCACTTAGAAGGCCACGACCGAGTTCTGCCTCGGCCTCTTCATGCAAGAGATGCTCGACGCGCCCTGCGCCCGACTGGACTTGGAGCGGGCTGGATCCCGAGCGCGTCAGCGCCTGCGTAAAGAGAATATGATCTAGCAGTATGTGTTCGTTTCGATCTGGATCGAGCGAATCTTTGAATCTACTGGTCCACCTCAATTCGGTTGGCTGATCGAATAGGGCGTGGTTCAAAAATTTTCGCGCGAAGAACACGTCGCCCTGCAAATTCGAGACAAGGTCATGCAGGAGGTATTCTCGCTCCATCAACTCTTTCCCAGGCCCGTCGTTCAGGTCTCCAACCACAAAGATCGATGGATCAGCTTCCTGAGAAAAGCGCCGGTCGAGATAAGCTCGGATCGCCAAAGCTTCCGAACTCAGTTTCACACGCGCTGCATGAGAGTCGGCGATGTATTCGCGCACCTTTTTAGAAGAATCGAGATAGTCGTCGAAGCTCTCTCCAGTCTTGCGCGCACGGGGTTTGCCCCCGGTAAATTTGCTCTTTAGATGCGCCCCTATGACTTCGTGTTGAGCGCCGCCAAAGGTAAATCGCAAGATCTGCGGCTCGCGGTAAAACGAGTGGGGCACACGACTAGACACAGGAACGTCCTTGACACCGCCCACCGTTTTGAAGCGCGGCAGCGCAACTTTCCATTCACCATCTGCTCCGATACTTGGGTCTTCGTCCGAGGCGAACTGACGCCATGTTGAAACAGGCACCAAACTAGGAGAAATCCGGTCTGAAACATCTTTCTTGACCAAGAACCACTGCCACTGGCGCCCGTCTGTCTCGTAACTTTCACCGCTGGGCCTGGTGATCAGGTCATACTCCTTCGCGTGTTTTTTGACGAAGTCGTTCATCTCGGCTTCGCCTTCCGGCGCTTCACAAATGAATAAAATCGATGCGTCGAGCATTTTTGTGTACTCTGAGACGGCTTTTATGCGTTTCTTGGCCGCCGCCATCTTCGGTACATTGTGTGGAAACTTGTACTCTTCGGGGGCGTATTTCCCCGACACTACTCCCCACGCACTATCGAGCCATTCGGCGTTCCAACAGGTCAGTTTCAAATCAGTTTCCTCCCAAGATCGAGCGCACAAGAGAATTGCTCTGGAGCCTAGCCAAGCTTGAGGTTCTGGCAAGGCCCATGGTTCACCCGTTCCGCAGCTGTCGCTTGTCTGTCAGCATGAACTTGTGAAGCAGCGCAGGAACCGGGGAAATCTAACTTCCCGCGGTCCGAAGTTGGGGAGTAGTGCAGTTACCTTTCCTTTGTTCATAAGAGTAGACGAATACGTGGCCAACAGCTGCCTCGTTCTTGCTTCAGTAAGTGCTTGATTTCATGCGTGATCGACAATGGACCTTTGGGAGGACGTATTGGCAGAGCCATCTGGTAAGGCGGAACGAGCGGGCTGCTTGCTTGATACCCAAAAGCCTGACGTCATCGGTGGTGCCTTGACTGCGGAACAGGTACACGGTGTTCTAGGCCGGTGTGCCTACAATTATCTGTTGGTTGCCTGATCTGGACGAACGAGTCATTGGTGGACGATCAAGATAGCCCGGAGCCGGCGAGCATCGAAAAGGACTGGGGCTTCTGGGGAAATGACGAGGTGGTCATTCGCTCCGGAGGCCTGGTTGATCCAGGGCATCTAGATGAATTCCACCGCATGTCCTGCGGATGGGTTCGCCATTTCTATTTGAACGCTGCGGCGGCCATTGCTCGTGAAGACTTCGGCGATCAGATCGATAACCTCTCCCTGTTTTTCATCGACAGCGACGAACGAAATGCGCTGGCGCTCGAACGTCCAGACACCAAAGGCGTCGGTATCCATCTTGGTCTCATCAGATCGATTTGGTCTCTACTCTACCGAGGGATCGGTGGCGGTCACCTGATTGAAGTCTGGTTTGATGACCTGGCGCCGATTCAAGGACCAGTTGATGAAACCATGGCCCTTTCGGATCCCATTTGGCGAGAGAATGAAGCAGAAGGGTGGAGTGCGGATCGGCTCCAGGCGCATCATGATCTATTCATGCGGGCCATTGATTTTATCGTCTATCATGAGCTCGCACACCATGTACGCGGCCACATTTCCTACCTCAAATCAGAATTTGGAATGTCGGAGATCGATGAGGCGCTGAACTTCTCATCGGAACCCGAGAACAAACGCGACGCGCTTCGAAACCTCGAATATGACGCCGATCATTCCGCGCTCGACATGATGATGATGTCTCTGGATCGTGACATTGAATTTTCGACATGGACCGAGACCCAGGCCTCGCGGGAATTCTTCCTGCTGTCCCTCGCAATCATCATATTGTTCCAGATCTTGGATGAAGCGCATAGCCCTATGAGCAGCCATTACACGCTGTCCCATCCGGCACCTGTTCATCGCGCCATGCGTCTAACCAGTGCTTTGTCATTCACATTCGCACGGCAGTTTGGATGGTCCGACGAAACACGTGAGGAAGAACATGACCTGGCCTGGGTCGCGGCAAGCGATGTGGCGGCGCTGCTAAAGATGCCAGAAGGAAGATGGCATGGCGCCGGCTCCGAAGATATGGATCACGACCAGTTCGTGAAAGAAGAGGCCGCGTTCATTGAGTTTGCGAAGGTGCTCAACGCCCTGAATGAAGCCGAAGACAGCTGATGTTCACATCGGGCGAGGTCCAAGTATACGAAATTGATGCCATTCAGGACGATGGCATCCGTATTCAATACCAGACCTTGCGGAAACGGTTTCTGTCTTTGGCTGATCAAATTCAATCGACCTACGACCTGGATGGCAAGTCGATTGACGTGACCTTCGTTGTTGATGGGACCTTCAATGCATCCGTTGAGATGAGCAAAGACCGCTACCTCATCCAAATCTCAAACGCTGTTCCCGTATTGCTCATGATCCTGTTCGATAAGCTCCTGAGTGATGGGAGCAACCTTCCCTGGGTGAGCAGTGAAGGAACAGGTGAGGTGTCCTATGACATTCCCTTTTCGGTTAAAGCCAATGATCTGAGTGAGCGACAAAACTGGCTCGTCGAGACGAACAAAATTAGAGCGTTCGCATCCTACACCCTGGCCGATATCGCCACGTCTTTCGTGTTCCTGCATGAGCTCGGCCACATCCTCGGCGGTCATCTCAAAGACCTCGAAGCACGCAATGAGAAAGCTTTCCATGCCGAGTTCAACATGCGTGAAACCTCTGGAAAGGAAGTCGCCTGGTTGCATCAGCTGCGGGAATATCAAGCTGACTCGGTCGGCGCGTACCTTGTAACCCACATCATCGAAGAATTGATCGAAGATGTAAGTGTGAATGAGCGGACCCGCGCCGTATTCGGTCCGGGTGAAATTGCTACCGAGAATACAATTTCGCTGACGGTCAGCGCGCTCTATGGTCTGTTTGCCTATGTCAAAGGACAAGAACGACGCCTCAAGCGCCATGCGTCTCATCCAGATCCACTCGTTCGCGCGATTTACACACGGGACTTCATCTACCAGATCATGCAATCCCAAAGCTCCTTTGACGTCGAGTTGTCTCAGGACATGCTCCAAGCCAGATTCGATGAGATGAATGTCGTGCTACAATCGCTCGATCTAATTGATCAGGCCACAGTCACGGATAAGGGCATTGATGACGCAACCGCCGTTTCCGATAGGCTGAAGGAACTGCAATATACCCGAGGGAAAGAGGCGGCGCGCTTCGCCTTTATCGAGTGGGAATAGTCAGATCCTGTTGTTGGGCTCAGGGCGCTCCGCAAAGAAAAGCGCCTCGCCCCAACGAAAGCCCACGCCATTTGAGAGTTCTTCAGCGAGCGCTTGCACCATGTGGGGTTCAAGATGCATCGGCTCTCCTCGCCCTCGAACGAATGGCGGTATCTCACATCCAAGCTCGATCGCAATGACACGATGCGGACCCCGGTCCCCAATACCGTATCCCCTTACCGCTGGAACCAATTCAGTGCCGCCTGCGGTCGGTCCTGCATGCTGTTCACTGGGCGACATCCAGTACCAGGAAGCCGGCGAGCTCGCCAAAATAACAAGGCATCGGCCAGCCCGCGTCTTGACTTCAAAGCGAACCTGATCGCCGACATGTAGAACCTGTTCTTCTGGCAACGGAGAAAAAGGCTCTTCGAAAATCTGCAGGTCTTCAACCGGCGGCGCATCTCCCACCGCCACATCGAGGCTTTGAGGCTGTTTGCTCAGAATGGACATGATGTCCGACGATGGTTGATTGCGAAGCTGACGCGAGAAATCTGAAGCAGTACAATGTCGCCATAGATCATAAGCCTGCTCCCGATTAAGGCGAGCCATGGTCGACGCAAGAAGATGATCGGTCAGCCAGTTAAGATGCTTCTCGGGAAGGTGATCCTCCCGGCCGTCATTACGTCCCTGAAGCCAGTTATGAAGTGTTGCATCCTGCACTTTTAGGGCACGCGCCAGGGCCGCCTGGTTCTTGATCGGCAGGACAATTTTATCGTCCGGAAAGTCGTGCGTGTAGTAGGCTTTCAGCTTCTGCCGAAGCTCAAGACAGTGCGTATTCCGATCGGCCATGCTTACTTTCTCAATGACAAGACTCTTGTCGGTAGTCCTCATTATATGAGGCATTTCAGAAGGTTACCTATTCTTCATCCGAAACGGAGAAAGAGGAAAAGGTACGATGATGAATAAAAACCATACTAGCATGAGAGATCACTGCGGCAACAACGCGCTCGGTTGTGGCGGCTGTCAGAAGGGAACGCCGATCCTCGTTCCGAGTGATACGGCGGTTCGTCTCCTGAGCCCGGTCTCGCTCGCGAAAGACGGGTTCGAGGTTGCGCATCTAGATGCCATCTCGGACACGGATTTTCAGGCGATCCAGCAGGCGGAATATGCGACCTGCAAACCCGGAGAAAACACGCAGAACAAGCTGGCGCGCAAAACCCGCTGGGGCGCTTTCAGCTGCGATGAATTCTCTTGGCAGGATCGCGGCACCTACTCGCTTCCGGCCGAGCTCAACCCGGAAGAAGCCGGTGCCGTCCGTCGGTTCGAACAGCTGGACGAAGATTTCCTGCGACACCCTGTGACCGAAAAACTGTTCCGGTCAGTGTTCCACAACTGGGGTTTTGAGAAATCATCTCATGAACAGCTCTACCAGGTTCAGCTGTCTGCGATCCGGTACGAGCCGACGATCGAGGCGCCCGCCTGGCCAAGCCCAGTGGCTCCTCATCAGGACATGGTCGATGGTGCGATCGCTGTCTTGCATCGCACCGAGAACATCGTCGGGGGGCTGTCGCGGATCTATGATCTCGACAAAAGGCCTATGGTCCAGATGGACCTGCGGGTTGGGGACATCCTCTTCGTGCGTGATGCGGAAGTGCTTCATCAGGTCACGCCGTTGATGCTGGAGCCCGGTGAGAATTGGAGTGCTGGGAAACCAGCCTATCGCGACGTGCTCCTGGTCCGCTTCCAACCCGTCGGACGCTAACCCGAACGAAAACCAGAGCTAGCCCGGCCATCCTTTGGTGGCCGGGTTTTTCTATGCCACCTGATCAAGATCCATGTCTGCTCGAAACTGAGCAACTGCCTCGCCATACCCGCCCATGAAATGACGCACATCAGCATTTGCCTCCAATTCAGGTTTGAGCCGTCCGAAGCGATCAAGGGCGAAAGGATGTGTTTTGGATGGCTTGCGACGAGTGCGCCCGTTTGCAGATGCGGCGAGCCGTTCAATCAAGTCGAACAACCAAAATAGAATTGCAATCCCCGCTAAGCCAATGGGAACCGGTTTAAGAAGGCTGAAATTCCTCGATTGCGCATAGACCGCCTGCGTGAATGCGAACCCTTTCTGATCAGCCGCATATTCAATCGCATGGCTTGGCATCTCACCAATGTCATCGTTGTCATGATGTGCAAGCTCGTGACAGCAAACAAAGACCAGAGCGCCCACGCTCAGATGATGGGCGTAGCGTAGGCTCTCGGGGTAACTCGTGAAAAGGTGAACGCTGTCCGCCCGCATCCTCTCAAAGGCGGTCGGGTCAAAGGCCATTTGAAGACAGGTCGTCATGAGGGCGTTCACCGCGTTCCGGTTGACGCCCTCAAGCTTGTAGAATGCGCGGATGCTCAGAAGTTGATAGGCCAGCAGCAGCCAACGATCGAGATGCTGATCGATGTGCACATAAGGTCCGGTCCCTTCGCGTTTTGAGGCATGCGCATTCAGCTTTGCCCGGGTGAACTCCGCAAAATTGATGTCGGCGAATTGAGGCGCCAGGGATCTTTGGATGTCTTCAAAGTATCCGGTCAAAAGGAGTGCACCGTCCCGCGGAAGGGTGTCCGGCCGAAAGTCAGAGCCAAACGCTTTGGCAACCTCAGATGCGATCGCATCTCCAACTTCCGATCTCTTCAAACGCGATAAGTACATCTACTTCGCCAAATATGTCGTGTCTTTGTTTGCAGCGCTCGCGCGATCATGACACCCTAATCCTCATGAAAACCTGGTCTGATTTCAACCACTACGCCAGTAAGTACGATGGCCCCGCCGATCTCAACGCCCTGATGAACCCTGCCTCAGACGTCAAATGGCTGGGCGATATGGTGTTGGGCTTACAGCAGATCAGCAACTCCTATCAGGGTGACAAGAACAAGCGGGGCGATTACTATCGCGCGAGTTCGGGTATGTTCGAAAGCATGTCGTTTAACGGCGGCGCTAGTAGGAGCGTCGATGAATATCTCTTCGGCATCACGCTCGGCGTGCCGCTGCGCTTGACGGCGGCCTGTTCGCTCTTGGCTTGTGGAGATTTGTCTGCAGATCAGAAGAGAATTTTTGACTACGTCACCGCAGCGGACGCGGATCCGGCTGAACCTGCCGATTATGAAGCGGTGATGGCCGGCCTAGAAGAGCCGTCTAAGGTTGCGCTAGGCCGATCTATGACCTTTTTCAGCCTCGCTTTTGTCTGGATGCACGAGGCCTTCCATACACTTATCGGCCATGTCGACTTTGCATCTGAAGTCTTGGGACTGTCGCTTGACGAATTGAACATGGAAGATCCTGGCGGGTTTAGTTCCGACGTGCTCCAGGCCCTCGAACTCGACGCCGATGGTGCATCGCTGACAAATTTCTGCCTCACCCTGGTTCAGACACCAAAGTTTGGCATTGTCGCCGACGGCAATCTCGATCCGGCACACCGCGTTGCCCAGGCAGCCGAAGGCGCCATCATTGCACTCGCCATTCTGGAACTAAGACGTGAAAGGCTCGGGTTAAGAGACGAAAAATCTCATCCCAATCCCAGCCGCCGCTTCGCGAACCTTATGGGGATGCTTCGATCCTTCGAACGCCGGGGCATGCTGCCAAAAGGCACCGTTGAGAATCTGTCGAGGCGTATTGCAAAATGGCAAGCTGCTTTTGCCGGAAGCTCGGTGGAAGCATTGCTGGATATTGTCATCCATCCAGAGAAGAAAATCGAGGCCGATACCAAGCGGCTCTCTGATCTCATCAAGCTGGGAAAGTCTGAACTCGCGATTTTTGAGGAAACCTCTTTCGCACCTCGCGTTCGACCGCCAGGCGTATGACCGAGGTCACGGCTGAACGGGAAACCGTTTCAGCTTCAAGTCCTCCTCCGTGGCCTTGAAATCATCGAACTGAGGTGCTCCCCGAAACTCGGACACTGACGGAAGCTATGATCTGAGGTTATCTTGGTCTTCGAGAAGGAGACGGATGAGATGTCCACCTAAGCTTCTTTCCGTGCTATTTTCGGGAAGGAGGAAGCGCCCATGGGACGATCATCGACTGCGAAGAGCGCGGGCCCGCGTGATGCCGTAAGCAAGGTCGCTCAACAGCGCCTGAGCGTTCTTGAGCTTGCCAGGGAGCTGGGGAATGTCGCCGAGGCGTGCCGCCAGCGCGGCATGGACCGGACGAGCTTCTACGAGTGGAAGCGACGGTTCCAGACGCAGGGCTTCGAGGGGCTGAAGGACCTGCCGCCGATCCACAAGTCGCACCCCCAGACCACGCCGCCTGAGACCGTCGTCAACATCGACCAAAGGCCGATCATGCACTAACAATTAAGTCGGACCACTCAGTGGGAGCTCTCCAGTCTCTCTCAAAAATTCTATTTGGAGGAAAAAATGGTTGAAAGTTCAAATTATGCAATTGGCGATGATCAAAAAGATAGCCGGCTAAACTCGTTGCTCACTTGGATAGATGAGAATGCCGAAGCGATGCTGACTCACCCAAATGCAGGGCTGGAGGCAATTGGCGTTGGGAGAAAGAACGCCGATGATTTGAAGGATGACAGTTGCGACTGGTGCATCGTCGGTTTTGTCAAAAGGAAGATCCCTGAGAAAAAACTCACCCGCAACAACGTGACGGCCTTTGCATCCGTTGCAAGCGCGGCCTCTGCAACATCACCTGCCTTGGGTGCACCGGAAATGGATGTCGTGGAAACCGGAGGGGCCTTTTCGCCGCTGCCGGGCTTATCCGTCCCGATTGCCCAACGAGGTGCGTATGGTGGGCCGCCGCCCAGCGTTGATTTCCAAAAACGGTTCGATGCACTCCGCATTGGTCTCGGCATCACCAATCCGGTTGGAGCCTACCCGAACTCGTTGGGCGTCGGAACGCTTGGCTTCTTCATTAGAGATGGGGCTGGAAACATCCATCTTGTGTCAAACAACCACGTCATCGGCGACGAAAACGGGGCGCGGGTTGGGAATGCGGTTGTTCAGCCTGGAACACTGGATCTCACCAACACTGAGCTGCAGGTCATGAACACCTCGTCAAAGCTGCGCAATCGACTGCAAATCGCAAAAGTCTCGTCGGTGGTGGACATTGACTTCAGAGCCGGCCAACTCAATGAAGTCGATGTGGCCACGGCCGAACTGGGAGATGAACGCGATCAAAGCTTGCTGGCGCGCATCGGTTTCGGATCTTTGGTCCAGGGCATTGCACCGCCTTACACGGTGGACGCAGCCGGTGCGGTTCAAGGGGAGACGCGGGTTTACAAAGCAGGCCGCACCACGGGTTGGACCGAAGGACGCGTGAGTGCAATCGGCGTCGTTTCGACAGTGGCTTACACAACTGGGCCAGCCCGGTTTCGAAACCAAATTGCGATTGTTCCAAGCGCGGACAATGATGGCCCGTTCAGTGACAGAGGAGATAGCGGAAGCGGTATCGTCGACATCGACAACAATTTGATTGGGTTGCTCTTTGCCGGGTCTTCGGCTCACACGTTGGCCAACCCCATTGGATTGGTGATGTCTGCGATTCAAAATGAACTGAATGCCGGACCACTGACGCTTGTAACCTGATTTTGGCTGCCCGATCGTTTGGATGGAAATGAGTGACACGTCGTGGTATTCATTGGGATGTGAACCGATACACTGTTGCGGTGGTGGTTATGGCTGGCGCCGCAGCAGCTGGTGTCCTCACGCTAACTTCACGATACGACCCATCTGACATGCGCAAAGCTGAAGCACCCGACATACTTTCTATTTTGTCTGAACAGCCCGACACGATTATTCGGATGTTGGAGTTGGACGAGGTGGATTTGTCGCTTCCAACCGATGGATTGGGGGCTAGAGTGTTGGTGCGCGTGCAGCCAGGTCAAGCGGCGACACTACCAAAGTCGATTGTGGTTGAACACCAGGGCGCCCTTCTCGAAGTTGCGATTGAGGTCAGCGAGACGTACGAAAAATACCAAGCACAGTGACAGTGCCGCCAAGACGGTAGGCAAATACATGTCGCGTCGCGCGGTTGGGGTCGCTCGGGCCATTTACGCCAACACGATCGGTCAGGGGCTTCGACAAAGATGAGATTTGTAGAACGAATACAAACGTGAACGGGCGACGTGTTTGCCCGCGCTTCTCAATTTGAAACCACTATTGATTAGGAATAGACCATGCGCGCTGACGACATTGAAACCCTCGCCATTCACCCCTCCATTGGGATCGCCAGGATCGGCAACGCGCCTGATGCCTGGTTTCCCGCCGCAGAGCGGTGTGGCGGGGTGCCGGATGACCCGGACGGGTTTCGTGACAATGAGGGACGGATCAAGCGGCAAGTGCCCCGCTTCCGGGTCTATGCGACCCTCAAATCGGGCGAGGTTCGCGAAGTGACGGCGGCAGATGGCACGCTCACGTGGCGTGTTGAAGTCGCCAATCTGAAAGCCGGGTGGTACAATTTTGAGTTCGCGATGGATCTCGATGCCTCCTATGTGGAGGAGCCGGAACAACGCAATGCGGGACTGACGGGCCAAGCAAGAGAAGATCTGAACATCCGGCCGTCACCTCGTCAGATATCGGGGCCGAACGAACAGGGTGCCCAGTACCGCTTTGATGATGGCACCTTCTTCGGGAAAAACGTGTATCTCGGCGAACTGAAAACTGACGCGGCAGGGCGTTTGCTGTTCTTTGGAGGCACAGGTGTGTCGGAACCACGTGTCGCCGGCACACCACCTACGACATTTGCCAATAACGATGACTGGCATGATGACACATGCGATGGACCAGTGCGCGCCAGCTTTGAAATCGATGGGCAACGTTTCGAAGCCGCCCCGGCCCATGTGGTGGTGGCGCCGCCGAACTACGGCCCGGGACTGTTTGGCGTCGTCACAATGGATGACGTGGTGCGCGATCTTTACATCCGACTGGGGTGGTTGCCGAAACCAACGTCGACCTCGTTCACAAAGGATGTCTGGACGATCTTTGACCGGATGAGCGCGCATCAATGGGTCAATGACGGGATCCTGCTCTTGGCGGGACAAGGCACACCCCTCGATGCGCGAGATCCGCAAGTCGTCGCCCGTTTGGCGGATGCATCTTCCCAGGGCACCGCGTTCCGAAAGGCTATAATGGCGCTCTTTCGCCCGCAGCCACCAAAGGACCGAGCGGCCGGTCTTCCGCCATTTTACGGTGATACGTTTGGGGACGGGGTCGATCCGGCGCTTGAATACCTGACCGTGACGGAAACACAATATAACCATCTCGAACGGTGGGCGGCGGGGGATTTTGCGTCCGACTGGGCCGGGTTCCCAGAGTTGTGTGTCTTTGACGATCTAACGCCTCAAGAGCAGGTTGAGGAACTCGACAGGGCAGGACTTCACGAATGTCTGGGCGGTCCGTTTCACCCAGGCATCGAAGTCACGTGGCCGTTCCGTCTTGCCTCGATGTGGGAGGCGCCCTATCGCCTGCGCACCTTGCCAGAAGGTGAGCTGGTGCAGCAAGATTACGGGCCGGTTCTCACGCGGCAGATGGCTCTTGATACCGATGGGCCACATGGTGCTTCTGGTGCAGGATCGCTGACGCGCTGGCTTGGGGTTCCGTGGCAAACGGATGAAGCCTCTTGCAATTCTGCGGCGCTTTACACGCCAAGCCTGTACCTGTCTTCCCCCAGTTTCTGGGGCGCTCGAGTGCCAAATCTGGTGATGCCAGCCGAGGCCTTTGAGCTGGCAACGATGCCGGATCAACCCGACCTGCAGCGCCAGCGGCATTTTTCAAACCGCAGGCTTTGGCTAAGAGATATCAACCGGCGCGGGTATCTTGAACGCATTGACGCGATGGTGACATCTTGGTGGCGTTTGGGGTTAGTTGAGGCCGTATCACCGCCGCCGGGCACCGGTTTGCCCGATCCGTGCTTTGTTGAAACAGGTCGATGGCCGGGGTTTTCGCAGGGTGACTTCACGCTGCCACTGGCCCGCCAGGTCACCGCCCTTTACCAAGATCAGCCAGTCGCAGAAGACGAAGGCGACGCCGTCACCGCTCAAAGTGCGGAGCAAAGAGCCACGTTTAAGCAGTTTGGCCGTGGCGAGGTTTGATGAAGCCGTCGCAGTTTGATGTTGTGATTGGCGGCGATGGGCCGGCGGGCCTGTCGGCAGCGCTGGCTTTGCGGGAACATGGCATGCGGGTTGCTCTTGTGAGCTCGCCTGTGCCACAGGCACCGCCTCGGGCCGAAATGCTGCCACCGGCGGCAGAACCGATCCTTACTCGACTTGGCTTGGAAGACAGTCTGGATCACGCTGTGGCGTTGCGTCCGACGTTGAGCATTTGGTCACGGCAACATGCCGAGTATCTGGGTCATGGCATGTCCATAACCCGCCCTGCCATCGCGCTCGACAAACACGCCTTGGTTGCGATGTTAAGAGCACGGGTCGCTAGCAAGAATGCATTTTTTCAACCCTATCGGGTCCGTGGGATTTCCGGAGCGCCCGGTGCCTGGTGTGTGACAACGGGTGGCGGGCCTACCCTGCGGGCGCGTTTTGTCATTGATGCGACCGGGCGTGCCGCGTATCTCGCCCGGCGTTTGGGTGCGCGCCTCCATCTCGGCGCGTCCTTGGTGGCAAAGACATTCTACATGCCGTCGATGTTCCGACCGCAGCTGGTGGTGGAGGCGACCAACCATGGCTGGTGGTACGCTTTACCACTAAAAACGGGAGGCACGATGGGATTTGTCAGTGCTGGTGGCATCGCCCCCGACATATCGGTTTTGCTGCCCGATCCTGATGACCGTAAGGAGGGACAGCAGATGTGGGACGCACGAAACGCGCGTCTAAGCCCCTGCGCCGGACCCGGCTGGCTGGCGACAGGAGACGCCGCGGCGGCATTTGATCCGGTGGCGTCTCAAGGCCTTTTCAACGCGCTCTCGGGTGGGTTTTTTGCAGGCCATGCCGCAGCAGATGCAATCATGGGAGAACGGGATGCGCTGGATGTGTATGCAGAGTTAACGGTGCGCACGGCGAAAAGAACGCATAGTCATATGCCATACCATTACCAGACAGCCAAGAGGCACACCCCCTTTTGGCACTGTCGACGCAGGTCTGACGTGGACTTTACATTATGCTGATATCCGTTGCGCGTTTCTATCCAACGTGGGGCATCAGACAGTGCAACGTTAAGCGATTGCATCTCTCCGATCCAGGTCTTTAGCTTTGCCACCAAAAAAAGTCTTGCTCTGATATTCTGGTAGATGATCCTTCGCTAGCGTTCGTTGAAATCGACCTAACGGGGCGATTTGTGGTGCGCTATCTGTCCATTGATATGAGTGGACACGGGGCAGGATTATGGGTAGCCGATCGTTTCCCGTACCCGCTTTGAAATTTGTGCCGCTGTGTGGTTCTTCGCCGGAAGCATGGCGGCGACATAGGTGAACCGCTTACGAATTGCTTCGTCGATCGGAAGAAGGCAGAGGCGTGCGCCGTGCTGTGTCTGGTCTCATCACAGTGGTGACTTTGGTCGCCGGCGCAGCGCGTGGTGCCTATTTCAAAGACATTGTTGCCGTTTTCCAAAACTTGATCTGACGCTTACCTTTTCAATGACAGCGACGCCAACTTGATGCTCTAGTCAGCTTTGAGTTCTGGCTTTTGGAGAAGCCCCTCGATGATCGGCTCGCGCACTGACATTGGCATTGGGAACTCTTCCCGCGGCGGGAGATGTTTGAGGAGCCGCGCTTCTGCCATATGCATCATACCACCGGCTGCAGGCATTGGACCTGACCAAGCCTGGCTGAGATCGGCTTGCTGATTGTTTGCGGCTTCCCAATCGGCGATCCGGTCATCGATCCAACCGTGGAGCTTCCAGAAGGTCGGATTGACGTGGGAAGACCAAGGCAGGAAGAGCCAATCATTATCAGGATCAACATCAAAGGCATTATCGGCCGGGGCACCGCTCCATCTCATATGCATCCAGCCATGAATACTCCATTCCATTTGAATGCCGAGTTCATCGAGGGTTACGGATTGCAGATGTGCCCGATCCTTGAAGAGGGCTGCGATCGTCTTCATCTCTTCGACGCGGGCTTCGCTGCGCGCGTGGTTGGCGAGGTCGGTGAAGCGTTGCCACTGGGTGGGGTTTGACCATGGGGGTGGGGTGCTTTGCCATTCGGGAACGGACCAGTCAGCATTGTTGTCTTCGAAGGGGATTGGGTCCCAACCGATGACACTTGGCCAGTTTGGATCGCCTGCTGAGGCCATGGCTTGGCTGGTCATTGCGATCATCTGCCTGTGCATGCCCAGGAAATCGATGCCGGACCCCGGTTGTTGATCGAAACGCGGCGCTGCCCATCCATCGGCCGTGAGACTGTCCTTGTCGGCCTGGGGCAGGTTGTTCCAGTTGGTTTCGTTGCGCACGAAATGCCACAGGTGGTGGTGGACCCGGTGCCCTTCATTGGCCAGCATGGTTTTGACGGGTACGGGTAAATCTGGATGTGCCATTGTTGCGTTCCTCCTTGTTTTTCTTGGGGTTGTTTTTGGGATTGCTTCCTTTGCGGGGGTCTTTAGTTGCCCTTCGCCCGAAGTTGAACTTCCGGCCAGGGATTGCCTGACGGAGAGCACGAGCATGGTTTCGAAGAGAAGAGTGACGGCGATACCGAAGAGGGTTGATAGGACGAGGATGCCGACGTCCCGTCGAACGGCATATTCCGGATCGCGCAGCGTGAGCTGCAATCTGGTGTTGTTGATGGTGTTGAACTGGCTTGGGTCGTCAACGCCAAGAAGAACTGGATCATTGCCGGTGACTTCCCTGTTTTCAAGTTCGATTGTGTAGCTTGTCGCTGCGCCGGGAAACGGGCGTGTACGGATGAGCGCAGGATCGATACTATCGACGAGGAGATCAGGGTCGGTGAGGACTTCAAGGGCGTAGGGGAGGATCCCGTTCGGGACGATTTTGCTTTCGGCGAAGACCGAGATCAGGTCGAGATCAATCGCCCAGGTGTCCGCCCCATTGCGGGACAAGAGGGCATCAATGGGGATGTTTAGGGAAAAGCCGGATGACTTTGGATCGATTGAGGCTGTGTCTATAGAAAACCAACCGTTTCCATCTTCGCTCCAGGTGATGTTCTGATCCTTTGTTCTTGGAACGCGGCGGATATTTTCAAACCCTTGGGTATCTCCAATGGAGAAGTCGGTCTGGCTGATTTCGCCGATGAAGAACCGAAGGCTTTGGCATTCATCGAAGGAGAAATCCCGCCCGCTGGTGCCGACACCATTGAAGATGATTGCGATGTAGCCTTCGTCGCGATCTGCATTGACGACATAGGATGTGGAAACACGTTCGGCAGGGCAGGTGGCCTCAACACGCACGGTCTTTTGGATTGGGATTTTGTCAAAGTCGTTGCGCCCGAACTCTCCGAAGAAAATGTAGAGGAGCCCGGCTCCTGAGTTGATCAGGAGCAGGACAGCCAGGATAGCGCCGAAGAGGAGTTTGCGTTCGTCTAAGATCTGGTGCTCCTACTCTGACCCCCAATGATCATCCAGCTGAAACCGGAGTCGGCGCTTCAATCGTACGCATACTTCTCGGATACCGTTACCGAGATGGTCGATCTTTCTTGTCGTCGTAGCCTCCGAACCCAATGCGCAGGCCCTGGTAACGGCAACCGACCGCTGGGTTTAAGACTGTACCGCTTTATCAGGCCCTGTACCGTGTTGGGCCATGAAGCGGGCTAGCGCCTCCCTGCGGGCGGTTCGATCAAGCGTATAAGCTGTGCGCTTGTACTCCGCGCCTCCCAGCAGACCTTTAATGTAGCCAGAGATGGTGTCGGCGGCCATGACCAACACGCTATCGAGTGAGTGGATGTATTTGCTGGTGATCGAGCTGGTCGAGTGACCGACGAGCGCCGCGATCGTACTCTCCGTGAAACCCAGATCGTTGGCCGTACTGGCGAAGCTGTGACGAAGGATATGCGCCGTAAAGTCGGGGATTTCGCCGTCGCCGAAAATCTTGAGCCAGTGGTTCGGAAAGCTCCCAAAGACATTCGCCCCTCGTATCCCGGGAAACACGTAATCACTGCCGACCGTCTTTCTGCGCTCCTCAAGCAACTCGATGACAGGCAAGCCGACCGGCCTCGTTGACGCGCCTTCCTTCGAGTCCGAAAGGCGAAGACAGCTGTTCTCGAAGTCGACCTCGCTCCATTTGAGGCCGAGGATTTCACCACGTCGGCAGCCGGTCAGCGCGAGCAGCCTCGTGGCGGTGATTGTTGGTTTGAGCTCGGGATCCTCGCTGGCCTCGCGGAGCATCTTGCCGAGCAGA
>JBCCXD010000017.1:0-21848 GCA_039192165.1 Pseudomonadota bacterium
AAATCCTGAGACCTATGGCGCGCGCACCGGCAATTATCTGACCAACGGCAAAGCGAAGCCTCTGCCCTCTTTAGCAACCGATCCGACAATTCAGGCGAGCTTGATCGAAAAGCTGCAAAAAGATGCAATGGTTGGTGCTTGATAGAGTAGCCGTAAGGTGCCGAAAAAAGCAGCGCTCCGCCCCAATATCAAAGAGGGCGGTTCCTGGATGCCCAGGCGCCTGAAGTCTCCCGACAACAACGCGACCTCGCGGTACGCTCAGCAAGCCCGGCGAAACGTATTTGGCCTGCTTTCAAGAAAATAGTTCAGCACAAGTTCTGACCTGCGGATGCGAGAGGGCGCAAAAAAACTGAGCATGCTCCACTTGACCGAGCGTTGTGTTGGGAACTCACGTGCCAAGGGCCCTGCCACCCGCGATAGTCAGTTATGCGGTTCCGAGATCTTGCAATAATCTTAGCTTCAGCAATGACGATTTCGTCCCAGCCTCTTTGGAGCGACGAGTCGGACTTTGATGAGAGGGTGCGGGCCTTTATCCTGGAGAACCCTGAGGTAATACTCGAAGCCCTGGCTGCGCTCACAGAACGCGAGGAAGAGGCGGCTCTTCAGGCCAAGCTCGATGCCTATCCTTATCTGTTCTCCGAGCCCACAGGCCTCGGCATGGGGGCACCTGACGCGCCTTTGCGCGTCATTGAGTTTTTCGACTACCGGTGTCTGCCCTGTAAAGCGGTCCACCCCGTCCTGGAGGCGTTTGTCGAAGAGCATCCGGAAGTACGGATCGAAATGCGCCAGCTGCCGATCCTGACACCGGGGTCAGAGCGCGGAGCCCGGTTCGCCTTGGCCGCGCAGACGATCTATGGAGATGATGCCTATTTGGCCGTTCACGAGCGTCTTTGGGACCTGCGCGGGCCGCTAAGGTCAGACGGATTTGAGCTGGTCGCAGCAGACCTCGGCTTGGATTATTCTAAGATCGAGCCTGCCATGGAGAGCCCAGAGGTAACGGAAAGGATCAATGGTAACCGCGACTTTGCCATCGATCTCGAAATTCTTGGCACGCCTGCCTTCGTCACCTCGAAAACAATGATTTTCGGAACGATCGATATAGAAGTGCTCTCGGACTTATGGCTCAGTCAATAAAGGCTTTTTCGACAACGAAATGCTCAGGCTTTGAATTGGCCCCTTCTTCCAGCCCGTGTTGTTCACAAAGAGCCATGATTTCCTTGTTCAGTGCCAGGTTTCCACAAATCATCACGCGGTCCTCGTCTGGGGTCCAGCGTGGCATATCCAGCTTCTCGAAAACACTACCGTTGCGGATGTGATCAGTGATCCGGCCCACGTTCATCGAGTCCTCGCGAGTTGTGGTGGGGTAGTATTTGAGACTGTCACCCACAAGCTCCCCAATGAGGGGATCGTCGGGAAGGGCGGCCACGATCTCAGCTCCATAGGCGAGCTCCGCCTTCGTGCGGCAGGTGTGCGCGACGATGACCTTTTCGTACCGCTCCCAGGTCTCCGGGTCGCGCAGCAGCGACGCAAAGGGCGCTATTCCCGTGCCCGTGCAGATCATCCAGAGCCGTTTACCGGGCAGCAGTGCGTCAAGAACCAGTGTCCCAACGGGTTTCGGGCGGAGAATGATCTGATCCCCCACCTGGATTTTCTGCAAGCGCGACGTGAGCGGCCCGTCCGGGACCTTAATAGAATAGAATTCAAGCTCTTCGTCCCAGGACGGGGAAGCGATCGAATAGGCGCGTAGCAGCGGTTTGCCATCGTCCTTTAACAACCCAATCATTACAAATTCGCCCGACCGAAAGCGCAACGACTGCGGTCGAGAGACCCGGAAGGAAAAGAGCGTGTCTGTCCAGTGCTGTACGTCGGTCACGGTTTGGGCGTCGGGTAGAATTCTGGCGGATGCTTGAACATTCATTGTGTTATCCTCACGCCGCCTCGGCGGCCGGTTTGTCAGAAAAATGGGTCGCGAGCTTGCCTTCTGCCCCGTCCATATCTTCAGCGCTGGCCAAAGGTTCCTTCGCTTCGAGAATAACGGGCCAGAGTTCCGCGTACTTGCGATTTAAATCGACCCACTCTTCCATATTTGGTTCTGTATCAGCCCGGATCGCATCCGCCGGGCACTCAGGCTCACAGACCCCGCAATCGATGCATTCATCTGGATGGATCACCAGCATGTTTTCGCCTTCGTAGAAACAATCTACCGGGCAAACGTCGACGCAGTCGGTGTATTTGCAGGCGATACAGTTGTCGGTCACCACATAGGTCATTGCGCTCAGGTCCTCGCTGGATCTGCACCTCATTGCCGCAAAGCAGCATTCGCGTCCGTAAACTAATTGCTATTTTGAACGCAGAGTTTTCGCGACGCTCTCGGTCAGCAAGACGAGGATTGGTCGTGATTGACACATATTCGATTGACGAGGATGCACGCGCATTGTGCATCGATTGGACCGGCGGCGAGCGGACCATTCTGAAGGCGTCGCTTTTGCGGCGCGAGGCCCGGGACGCAACATCGCTGCGAGAACGCATCGACCATGGCCAGGTGCGGGTGGCGGATGGGCTGTGTATTACCGGCGTCTTTCCGGTGGGCAGTTATGGCGTAAACGTCCATTTTTCAGACGGTCATGACAGGGCAATCTATCCGTTTGTCTTCTTGCGCGAACTTTCCGAAGTCGAGTGTCAATAAATTGACATCGGCGCCATTGGGCGCAGCCCACCCTGAAGCGAAGCCACCTACCGGGAGCCTGGAATGGATGAAATTCTTGATGGTCTGACGCAAATCGATTGCGACATTCTTGTAATCGGTGGTGGAACCGCAGGACCAATGGCGGCTTTGAAGGCCAAGCGTAAGAACCCGTCTGCCAATGTTGTGCTTCTGGATAAGGCCAATGTGAAGCGTTCGGGTGCAATTTCGATGGGAATGGACGGGCTGAATAACTCTGTCATTCCCGGATATGCGACGCCCGAGCAGTACACAAAAGAAATTACGATAGCGAATGATGGAATTTGTGATCAGGCTGCCGTCTATCGATACGCGCAGGAATGCTACGGCATTATCCGGGAGCTCGACGAATTCGGTATCCGGTTCCAGAAGGATCAAAACGGCGAGTACGATGTCAAAAAGGTGCATCATATCGGCACCTACGTTTTGCCAATGCCCAATGGAGATACGGTCAAAAAGGCTCTGTATCGCCAGTTGCGCAAAGCACGCATCAATATCGTCAATCGTTTTATGGCAACGCGCCTACTGACAGGCGAGGGACGGATTGCAGGCGCAATCTGTGTCAATACCCGGTCTGCCGAGTTTCTGGTCGTGCGCGCGAAGGCCGTTGTCATGGGGCTGGGCGCTGCAGGGCGTCTCGGGTTGCCAACCAGCGGTTATCTGTACGGTACCTACGAAAACGCCTCTAACTCGGGTGAGGGCTATGCGATGGCCTATCACGCGGGTGCAGGGCTCGCGAACCTTGAGTGCTACCAGATCAACCCGCTGATCAAGGACTATAACGGCCCTGCCTGTGCCTACGTCGCGGGCCCCATGGGTGGCTATACAGCCAATGCGAAGGGCGAGCGCTTTATCGAATGCGATTACTGGTCCGGCCAGATGATGCAGGAATTCTACGATGAACTTCAGGGTGGCAAGGGGCCTGTTTACCTCAAGCTCAACCATCTGGCGGAGGAAACCATCTCAGAAATCGAGCGCGTGTTGCATATCGTGGAACGTCCGACACGCGGCCACTTTCACAAAGGCCGCGGCACCGACTATCGCAAGCAGATGATAGAGATGCATATTTCCGAAATTGGCTTCTGCTCGGGCCATTCCGCGTCCGGTGTGTTTGTGGATGAACGCGCTCGCACGACAATCGCAGGTCTTTATGCCGCCGGAGATATGGCGAATGTGCCGCACAATTACATGCTTGGTGCTTTCACGAACGGCGCATTTGCCGGGCTCGACGCCGCTGATTTTGTCGCCGATGTGGACTACGCTGATTTTGACCAGGGTGCAGTCGAGGAGGAGCGCAAACGCGTTCTTGCGCCAACCCTGCGCGACGACGGAATCCCGCCAAATCAGATCGAGTACAAGACCCGTCGTCTTGTGAACGACTATCTGCAGCCTCCAAAAGTCACGGCGAAAATGGAGCTCGCTCAAAGGCGGCTCGAGGAAGTCCGCGAGGATATGGAAACAGGCATGTATGTCCGGGACGCGCATGAGCTGATGCGCGCGCTCGAAGCCTCGTCGATCCTTGATTGCGCGGACATGGCCGCCAGCGCGTCACTGTTCCGAACAGAGAGCCGCTGGGGCCTCTACCACAATCGAGTAGAATACGAGCGCGACGACGAAAACTGGTTCTGCCACACCATCCTAACCAAGGGCGCTGACGGCAGACCGGCGCACGCGAAGCGTGACGTGCAACCTTATGTCGTCGAGATCGCCGATGATGAGAAGGATGCCTACTACAAGCAGCGGGTCGGCACCTCGTCCGTCGCCGCTGAATAATAACGGAGCCGCACAATGCCTCTCGCTCAGACAGCAACAACAGTTCCGGTGATTGTCGACGATGACAAATGCATCGCAGACAAAGGTTGCACGGTATGCGTCGACGTCTGCCCGCTTGACGTTCTGCGGATCGCAGAGCGTCTCGATGGAACCAAGACGGCGTTCATGAAGTATGACGAGTGCTGGTATTGTATGCCATGCGAAGCCGACTGCCCGACGGGCGCGGTCACAGTCAACCTTCCGTATTTGCTAAAGTGAGGCGAATGTGAGCGCGCTTTTTGAAGATTTTGATGACGTTGCGGAACTGGCCGAAGGTTTAGACGACCCTTCTCCGGGTACGCGGATTATGGCTGTTCTGGAGCTTGCGGATCTGGCCGATCCCACCGTCATTCCCTATCTCGCGCGCGCAATTTCGGACGAAGACCCAAGCGTTCGTAAACAGGCAGCTCAAGCGCTCACAGATTTTGACGGGCCGGATACGGCTGCGGCTCTGGTTCTGGCCCTTGATGACAGCGACCCGACGGTTGTAAAGGCCGCCGCGGTTAGCCTGACCGAACTCAAGGATCCTTCTGCCGGTGACGCGATACTGCCCCACTTGGATGACGTCGATCCTGTTAAGCTGGGTGCATGCTTTGCGGGAATAAAGGAACTGCGCCGTCCCGAAGCGATGGGCCCAGCAGTCACAGCGCTGAAACATGTTGAACCGGCAGTTCGCCAGGAGGCGGTCGGAGTGATCGGGTGGCTGCAGGACGAAGCGTCTTTACCCGCGCTCCGCGACGCCACGAAGGACACAGACATTCAAGTTCGCAGGACGGCTTTGTCTGCATTGGGCTTCTCCAAGTCTCAACATGCAGAAAACACCCTTATCGAAGGTTTGTCGGACCCGGAGTGGATCGTGCGAGAGGCGGCGGCGGAAACTCTGTCGAAGTCGGGAAGAATGACTTGTGTTCCGGCGCTCAGGGCCGCTCTAAGCGATGAATTCTGGCAAGTTCGACTGAAAGCTGTGCGGTCACTGGGCCGTCTCGGCGCGCAGGAAGCGGCAATGCAGATCGGTCCAATGATGGATTTGCCAGTGCCGAACCTGCGCAAGGAATGCGCTGCGGTTCTTGGAGAGCTCGCTGTCCCTGAGACAGTGGTCTTTCTTGAGAAGTACGCGGATGACACAGACCCGGACGTTCGCAAAAACGTCCGTTGGGCGCTGGGCAAACTGGCCGCCTGAACACTGTAATTTTGGGGTAATGCCCCATTGTTTCCAAAACCCTTCCGGGCCTACCCGGAGGGGCATCTTTGCTCCCCAAAAGTGTTTTTAACCTATTGTTTTAAAACAAGAAAATTGGAATCGATTCGGTAAAAATCTGTGTTTTTTGCGAGTTGATTTCAATCAAAGAAGCATATGATCCGCTGAAATATTGAGCATCCTTGGGATCGTGCCGAAACCAACCCCCCGCGCGTTTTGAGATTGGCCGATTGCGGCAAATAATGGGGAGACAATTGTGTCCATGACTTGTCCTAGGAGATCCCCATGACAGTTTCGACCCCACTGAAAGGACTACTGCTAGCGGCAACGCTTGTACCCGTCGCATCGCTGGCAAGCGCAGAGAAGATCAGTATAGCAATCGGCCACCAGTCGATGTGCACCGACACCTACACCGCGGGCATCATCGTCAAAGAATTAGGGTTACTTGAAAAGTACCTCCCGACGGACGGAAAGTATGCCGAAGCCGAATACGATATAAGCTGGGCGGACTACAGCTCAGGTGGTCCGATCACAAACCAGATGCTCGCCAACAAGCTGAACTTCGGTGTGATGGGGGACTATCCCCTGATCGTCAACGGCGCCAAGTTTCAGGAAACCGAGAGTCTCCGCACGCTTTACGTTGCCGGAACAGGTTACAATCTGAAAGGTTCGGGCAATGGAATTGTCGTTCCTGTAGACAGTGACATTTACTCGATTACCGACCTTGTTGGAAAAGAAGTATCCACGCCTGTCGGTTCGGCCGCATGGGGCATGTTGCTGAAGGCGATGCAGGACAACAACATCCCGACCAGCGAGTATGTTCTCAAGAACCAAAGCCCAGCAGTCGGCGCTGCAAATATTGCAGCGGGCAAGATAGATGCGCATTCGGATTTCTGTCCGTGGTCTGAGATTATGGAATTCCGCGGGACTGGTCGGAAGATCTTCGACGGCTCCGAAACCGGAGTGCCGTATCTGCATGGAGTCGTGGTGCGCGAAGACTTCGCCCAAGAGTACCCGGAAGTCGTGCAGGCTTTCATCAAAGCCGTTTGGGAGGCCGGAGAATGGGTGCGCAGCGACCCAATGGAAGCCGTGAGCCTGATGGAAGGCTGGACCGGTGTGGAGAAAGAGGTTCTGTATCTCTATTTTTCCGAAGGTGGCCATCTCACCCTCGAGCCCTCGATCAAAGACATCTGGGTTGAGGCGCTTGAATTCAACCATGGCGTACTAACGCGTGAAAAGGCGATCCCGCCGCTCGATTTCAGCGCGTGGATCACCGAAGACTACATTCGCGCGGCCTATGCCGAGCTGGGGGTTGATTATGATGCTGACAAAGCGGCTATCGTGGACCCAGTCGAGGCAAACAAAGGTCTGCCGATGGAAATCTGGCATGCCCGTGACGGCGTATCGACCTATCCATCGACGTCAGAGTTTCTGACGGCGGTTGCCGAAATGCAGGGTACAGGCGCGAAACTGAACGCAACTTATGTCTATGACGTTGAAACTGGGCTGAAGTTGTTCGGCAAGACCGCGTTCTGGGTCAAAGCCGGCGAGGACTACGCAACCTTCCTTCGAAAAGGTGAAGCAGAGAGCTTTGCCGCTGCGAATGGTGGGGCGCTTGTTTCCTTCGATGAAGCTATCGCGGACTTCATAACTGAAGGCTGACCATCCTCTTCGATACGGGAACGGCCGGAGCACCAGATGCTGCTCTGGCCGGTTGACGCATTAAAAGGGGCCTAGCCATGGCAACTGCTCTTAAGTCAGACGACCTAGCGACTGAAAATTCACAAAATGCTGCGCCCGAAGAAGATACCGTGCGCGCAGCTACTTCTCGGCCCATGGCGTCACCACTCAACCGGTTTAGCCTGGCACAGGCTACGCAACACGTCTCGAGCATGGGGATTGTGTTGCTGTCGCTTACCATTGGGGTGGTCATCTGGCACGTTGTCACTGCGATCAATCTCGATTTTTACATTAACTTTCAGAATGTTCCGTCGCCGTGGCGGGTGTTCACTGCCTTTGTAGGTCATATACAAACTGAGATTTTCTGGACGCATATTGGCGTATCCATGCGGCGCATCCTCATAAGCTACACGCTGGCAGCTGCGCTGGGCATATCGATCGGTCTGATCATGGGCCGGTCACGGATCGCGCGGGCTTTTATCATGCCCTATATCGAAGTTATCCGGCCGATCCCGGCGGTGGCCTGGATCCCACTCGCGATCTTGATGTGGCCGACTGAAGAAAGCTCGATCATCTACATCACCTTCTTGGGCGCGTTGTTCCCAATCGTTTTGAATACGCTCCATGGTGTAGAACAAACGCCTGAAGTGCTGGTGCGCGCGACGCAGTCGCTTGGCGCCTCTCGCTGGGCTGTTTTCCGCCACGTGGTCATCCCGTCTGCTCTTCCGTCCATTGCAGCCGGTCTGGCGATTGGCATGGGCGTCAGCTGGTTCTCGCTGCTCGCAGGCGAGATCATCTCGGGCCAATACGGCATCGGGTATTTCACTTGGGATGCCTACAGCCTGATCAACTACCAAGACATCGTTGTCGGCATGCTGGTCATCGGTTTTCTCGGAACCGGGTCCACCGCTGCCGTCAAATTAATCACCCGGCCAATGCTCAAATGGCAAAAGAGGACGCGCTGATGACCACGATGGAGATTTTACGCCAGGACCTGAGGAAAAACCGAAAGCGGATGGCTCTTCACGGGCTTATTTTCGCGTTCATTTTTCAGGTCTTTATGATGCTGGCCCTGATCGTCCGGTTCCAGGCTTTTCCAAACTATGTCACCTTCTATGACTGGATCGGAAATGTGTCCTGGATCATTCAGTCGACCCCTTCCTGGCGGGATATGCTCCCGATTATCTGGGAAGAGTGGCTGATCGAAATCGGTCGCATGAACTACGACTATGGCACCGGGATCTCTGAATGGAGCCTGAACGTAATCCCGTCCAGACTCATTGTTCTGTTCATTCTGGGCGCCATGATTTCACTTTGCTTTTCGCTGATGAGAAGCGACAGCTGCAGCACGGGCGCTTCGGCCACGATGCGGGCCACAACTGGTTTGGGCGCCGGTCTTGTTGCGATGACAAACGCGACAATGAGCTGGGTTGTCTGTTGTGCAACGCCAAGCTGGGTTGTGGGCCTTGCGATGTTGGGATTGGGCGTGTCGACGTCGCTCGCCCTCGAAACACTGGGGCCAATTTTAACCACCGCGGGCTTTGGGGTGTTGCTTTGCCTTATCGTAGTGCTCGCTTGGCGCAAATCGCGCTTGAGCCGCTCGCCGGATGTGGAGCCCGTCCATGCTTGATGTTCTGAAATTCAAGTCCCCTCCACGTGACACGGACAAGGGCAAAGGCCACATCAAAATCGATGAGGTCTCGATTACTTTCGGAAAAGGGGCCGACGCCCACCAGGCGGTGGAGACGACATCTGTCGATATTCCAGCAGGCGAGTTTGTTTGTATTCTCGGCCCGTCCGGGTGCGGAAAGTCGACTTTGCTGAATGTCATCGCGGGCTATGTCACCCCGACGACCGGCGCAGTCACTTTAGACGGAACTCCTGTCGAAAAGCCTGGTCCTGACCGGGGTATGGTGTTTCAGCAATACTCGCTTCTGCCTTGGAAGACCGTTTACGAAAACGTTGCCTTCGGACCCCGTATGGCGGGGCACACGCGTGTCGAAGCTGGTTCGACGGCGAACACATTTCTCGAACTGGTTGGTTTGCGGAAATTTGGCAATCGCTATCCGGCAGAGCTATCGGGCGGCATGCAGCAGCGGGTGGGCATCGCGCGCGCTCTGGCAAATTACCCGTCCGTTCTTCTGATGGACGAACCCTTTGGGGCGCTGGATGCGCAAACCCGGCTGATGATGCAGGAGAGCCTTCTGGATATCTGGCGCAATTTCGGAACGACGGTTGTCTTTGTCACGCATGATGTTGATGAAGCCGTCTTCCTTGCGGACCGCGTGCTTATCATGAGCGCCGCACCCGGCAGGATCATCAAGGACCTCAAGATCGACCTGCCCCGACCGCGGTCAACCGAGATGGCCACAACACCGGAATACATGAATGCCCGGCAAATGTGTCTGGACACCATCAAGGCTGAAAGCCGCAAAGCTTTTGAGGATCAGAATCTATGAAAAAAGTCTTAGCACTGCTGTTCGCCCTGTTTACGTCACCGGCGCTCTCACAGGTGCAGGGGGTCATGCTCGATGAGCCACTACCGCTGCCGGGCTTTGAGTTCGCAAACGAGGTCGGAGAAAGTTTCTCGGACGAGGATCTCAATGGATCCTGGACGCTTATCATGTTTGGTTTCCTGTCCTGTCCGGACGTTTGTCCGTTTACGCTCGGCAATCTTGAGGCTGCGGTCACCGAAACCAGCATGCGTGTCAGCCCCGACAATGTGCCAAATGTTGTCTTTATATCGGTCGACCCCGAACGCGACGCTGAGTATGTAAGCGAGTACGCAAAGTTTTTTCACCCGGATTTCGAAAGCTTCACAGGCGAACGCGAACAGATCGACACGTTGGTCGAAGCCACCGACAGCTTTTACCGGCTTATGCGGCCTGACAGCACCGGTTTTTACGAAGTCCAGCACAGCTCGTCCGTGTCTGTAGTGGCGCCTGACGGAAAACTTCGTGCCAAACTTCAGCCGCCCTTCGACCCCGCGCAAACGGCAGAGTTTCTGGCGCGGCTCCAAATCTCATACAGAAAGGATCTTGTTCAATGAAGTCTCTCAAAATCTTCGTTTGCCTGATGCTGCCGACAAGTGCTTTCGCAGGAGATCTCAATATTAAGGACGCCTTTATCCCAGTTGCCCCTCCGGGAGCTATGGCCCACGCGGCGTATATGGAAATCTCCAATCCCGGCGAAACCGCCGAACAGATCATCGGGGTTACCGCCGAAGGATATGCCATGGCGCATCTTCACAAGAGCGAGGTTGTCAATGATGTGGCGACCATGAGTATGGTTGACCTGATCGAGATAGCTCCGGGCCAGTCCGTTGCCCTTGAACAGGGCGGTCTGCATATCATGCTTATGCGGCCATCGGGCCCGGTGTCCGAAGGCGACACGGTTACGCTCACGCTGGAGCTTTCTGATGGGAGCTCCCAAAGTATAGAGGCATCTGTCAAGCCGATGATGATGAAGGAGATGCCTCACGCGCACGACGACAATGAGTCGTAGCTTAGCGATACTTGTAATTATCTTCTGGGGGTCGCATGCAACCGCAGACTACGATCCCTCCCAATACCCGGCCTATGAGACATGCGCTCTTTGCCACGGGCTGTTTGGCGTTTCGCATATGGCAAAGTTTCCAAACCTAGGCGGGCAGAAAAAAAACTATATTGAGAATCAAATTCGAGCTTTCCTGGAAGGAAAAAGGACTAACGACGGTGGCCAGATGTCAGCAATAGTGACTGAACTCCAGCCTGAAGATATCCCGTTCGTAGCCGATTGGTTTTCGAGCCAGGACCCGCCTGCGCCGTACCCTGACGACGACACGGCTGTTGGCAAGGAAAGGTTTGACGCGTTGCGATGCGCTGCGTGCCATCGCAACTCTGCTGCGTCCGACCCTGCTGTGCCCTATCTTGCGTCTCAACATCCCGCGTACCTGGTTAAGCAGATGACCGATTTCCGCGAAGGACGTCGAGACGTAGCCTCTGCGCCCGGCCTGCATCTGAAGGCTCTGAGTGTGTCAGATCAAGAGATCGACGCCATAGCGCGCTTCCTCGGCGCATTGGAACGGCAATGATCCACGAGCGCGACCGATCAGAAACCGCGTCGACCCAAGCCGCGATCTATCTTTCGGAGTACATCCTGGACATCAATGAAGGCTCGGACTTTCTTGGAAGTATCTCCAAAGAGAACCGGAAAAAGCTTCGCCACATGGGCACCCGATGCACGTTCGAGAAGGGTCAAAGCATTTTCCACCAGGGCGACAGCCATACAGGAATTTGGATTATCGAGAACGGCCGGGCCCGGACCTACTACGTGGGTCCGACAGGGCGTGAAATAACGCTAGCCTACTGGACCCCTGGGCATTTCATTGGCGGACCGGAAGTCTTTGGACGTGGTCGTCACGTGTGGTCCGCTGACGCAATGGAAGCCTGTGAACTGGTTTTCTTGTCCGGAACCAGTATGGAAAAGCTGGTCCGCGAAGTACCTGATGTCGCCGTTGCAGTCATTCACGGCCTGATTGCAAAGGGCAAATGCTATTCGGCTCTGATCCAAATGCTTGGAACGCGTTCTATTTCGGAAAGACTGCGACAGTTCCTCTTTATTCTTGCAGACACCCAAGGGCGCCACGAAGGCACTACCGTTATCGTGGATCGGACGATCACCTACGAACAAATTGCGTTTCTGGTAGGGGCCACACGCCAATGGGTGACCCAAACACTGGACAAACTCCGCGCGGAGGGTGTTCTCGAAATCTCGCGGGCAGAATTGGTAATTCGGGACATGGACGCGCTCCTGCGCGAATGACGTTCCGAAGGCTTCCGCGCGAGCTGTGATCTTTTCAGGGTCGCAGCGCCCGCGTGAAGAGATCTGTGAGAAAAGCATCCGCTGTGTCGAAAAGCACAGCCTCGCCTTCGGGCTCAAGAAGTGCCCGCACCTGCACATCGAAATCCGCGTAGTGCTGCGTGGTGGCCCAGATAGACATGATCAAGTGTTGCGGGTCTATCTTGGCAAGGCGTCCCTCGGTACTCCACTTTGCGATAAGTGCTGCCTTTTCATCGAACAAGGCCCGCAGGTCGCCCGACAATTGATCGCGCGTTCGCGGTGCACCGTGCAGGATTTCCGTTGAAAAGAGCTTCGACTCTCTTGGCATTTCCTGGCTCATCCGCAATTTGCGGCGCACGTAAGTGAGGATTTCCGTCATGGGATCTCCATCCGGGGAAACATCGCGCAAAGGTCTCAGCCATGTTTCCAGAAGGCTTTCAAGAAGCTCGGTGTAAATCCCGTCTTTTGAGGAAAAGTAGTAGAGCACATGGGGCTTCGTCATGCCGGCAGTCTCAGCTATCTTTTCAAGCGTCGCTCCGCGCAGTCCCTGGTCGGCAAAGACGTCAAGAGCAGCTTCCAGGATCAGGGCCCGCTTTTCGCGCTGAATTCGGGTGGGTTTGCGGGCTGTGGTCACAGGCTTCACCAATGCTCAAGTCACAATCAGCTTGCAAGAATTGCCCGGTGAGATCGACGAAAAACTGTCCATTTGGTCAAAAAAAGTTGACCCCGTTGGTCTGTCCGCTCCACGCTCAAACGCAGGGATGGAATCGCTGAAGCGCGTGAACGAAAAGAAGGAATTCCAAATGGACGGTGGGCAGAATTTCCGCGTCGATCCGGATCGACTCTGGGACAGTTTGATGGATATGGCGAAGATTGGCCCCGGCGTTGCCGGAGGCAATAATCGCCAGACCCTGACCGACGAGGATGCAGAAGGCCGCGCACTTTTTCAGACGTGGTGTGAGGCGGCAGGTATGTCCATGGGGCTCGATACTATGGGGAATATGTTCGCCACCCGCGCGGGCGAAGATCCCGACGCCCTGCCAGTTTACATGGGCTCGCACCTTGACACCCAGCCTACAGGCGGAAAGTACGATGGCGTCCTGGGTGTACTCGGCGGTTTGGAAGTGATCCGAACGCTCAACGATCTCGACATTAAAACCAGACACCCGATTGTTATCGCCAATTGGACCAACGAAGAAGGTACGCGATTTGCGCCCGCAATGCTGTCATCCGGCGTTTTCGCGGGCAAACACACGCAAGACTGGGCCTATGACCGCGTTGATGCGGAAGGAAAACGTTTCGGCGATGAGCTCAAGCGCATCGGCTGGGTCGGCGATGAAGAGGTCGGCGAACGCGAGATGCACGCGATGTTCGAGCTTCATATTGAACAAGGTCCCATTCTCGAGGCCGAGAACAAAGATGTCGGCGTTGTAACCCACGGGCAGGGGCTTCGCTGGATTGAATGCACCGTGACGGGCAAAGAAAGTCACACTGGTTCCACCCCGATGGCCATGCGCAAGAACGCGGGCAGGGGCCTTGCCCTTATCACCGAGCTCGTGCATGAGATCGCGATGAAGAACCAGCCGAACGCAGTGGGTGCCATCGGCCATATCGATGTTTACCCGAATTCCCGCAACATCATCCCGGGCAAAGTGGTCTTCACCGTCGACATGCGCACACATCTCCTCGACAAGCTTAACGGTATGGTTGACGAGTTTATGGCGAAAGCTCCGAAGCTTTGCGAAGAGATCGGCGTAGAGTTCGACTGCCATATCGTCGGCCAGTTCGACCCGCCTGCGTTTGACGAAGGCTGCGTTAAGGCGGTGCGCGACGCTGCGGTGGAGCTTGGCTACACCCATATGGACATTGTCTCAGGGGCCGGACATGACGCCTGCTGGATCAACGACGTGGCGCCAACGGCGATGATCATGTGCCCGTGTGTTGATGGCCTCAGCCACAACGAAGCCGAAGAGATCAGCAAGGAATGGGCGCAGGCGGGAACAGACGTGCTGCTGCACGCGGTGCTGAACACGGCGGAGATTGTGGGGTGAACGTAAAGGACTTTGTAAAGCGGACGCTTCTTGAAATTACCGACGGTGTCGCTGAGGCTCAGTCTAAGTCGCAACTGTTTATAGCTCCTGGCATGATTGACGGGCAACCGGCTGGAGGAGCGCAATTCGTAAAGTTTGAAATCAGCGTGGCCGTGAACAAAGAAGGGAACGGAGAGCTAAGCTTGCTTTCGTTTGGTTCAATCGGCGCCGATGTTACCCGTTCGGATACGCAGAAGATTAGCTTTGAGGTACCGGTGTATTTCGAGCTGCAAACTAAGAACCACCCAATAGGCAAGGCACATTTCGATGTGACTTCGGGAGAATAACATGACCACCATCATCAAAAACGGCACCATCGTCACTCATGATCTGACCTACAAGGCGGATGTCGCGATCGAGAATGGCATGATCACCGAGATCGGGCCGGACCTGAAGGGCGACGAGGTGGTGGATGCCACGGGCTGCTATGTCATGCCCGGCGGGATCGATCCGCATGTGCATCTAGAGATGCCGTTTATGGGCACCTATTCCTCGGACGACTTTGAATCCGGCACCCGCGCTGCGCTTGCAGGCGGGACAACGATGGTCGTGGATTTCTGCCTGCCCAACCAGGGCGAGAGCCTGCTGGACGCGATCAAGCGATGGGACAACAAGTCCACGCGCGCCAATTGCGACTATTCCTTCCACATGGCCGTGACCTGGTGGGGAGAGCAGGTCTTCAACGATATGAAGACCGTGATCGAAGAGCGCGGGATCAATACGTTCAAGCATTTCCTCGCCTATAAAGGCGCGCTCATGGTCAATGACGATGAGCTTTTCTCAAGCTTCAACCGCCTCGCGGAATTGGGCGGGATCGCAATGGTTCACGCCGAGAACGGGGACGTGGTGGCGGAGTTGTCCGCCAAGCTCCTGGCCGAAGGGAATACAGGTCCCGAGGCCCACGCCTACTCCCGGCCTTCTCAGGTCGAAGGTGAAGCAACCAACCGCGCCATCATGATCGCCGATATGGCCGGGGTTCCGCTTTACGTGGTGCATACGTCTTGCGAAGAAGCCCATGAGGCGATCCGGCGCGCGCGCCAGCTTGGCAGGCGCGTGTGGGGCGAGCCGCTGATCCAACACCTGACGTTGGATGAAAGCGAGTATTTCCACGACGATTGGGACCATGCGGCCCGACGTGTTATGTCTCCGCCCTTCCGCAACAAGATGCATCAGGACAGCCTGTGGGCGGGCCTGCAGTCAGGCTCGCTCTCTGTTGTTGCAACAGACCACTGCGCTTTCACGACCGAGCAAAAGCGGTATGGGGTTGGAGATTTCACGAAGATCCCCAACGGCACAGGGGGACTTGAGGACCGCATGCCTATGCTCTGGACCCACGGCGTGGCCACCGGACGGCTGACGCCCAACGAGTTTGTCGCCGTGACCTCCACCAACATCGCCAAAATCCTCAACTGCTACCCCAGAAAGGGCGCGATCCTCGTGGGCGCGGATGCCGATATTGTCGTCTGGGACCCAGAGAAATCGAAAACGATTACCGCAGGCAGCCAACAGTCGGCCATCGACTACAACGTTTTCGAGGGCAAAGAGGTAAAGGGACTTCCGCGTTACACGCTGACCCGCGGCCACGTGGCGATCCATGACGGCGAGGTAAAAACGCAGGAGGGCCATGGCAGCTTCGTCAAGCGCCCCGGCAATGGCGTGACGAACCAGGCTCTGAGCACATGGAAAGAGCTTACCCAGCCGCGGCCGATCCAGCGGACAGGCATTCCGGCGACAGGGGTCTGAAAGTCTAACATATGCACTTTTTCAATTACTTGAGTGACTACAGAGCATCGCTCTTCGGCCAAATTGTTGCGCGTGATTGGTCGCCTGTAACGCCAGTGGTATCGGGAACTGGAAAACTGACTTCATGACGGTCATTGCTGCCCAAGACCTCAACCTGACATTTGAGACAAGTGACGGCCCAGTGCATGCGCTCAGCGACGTGAATCTGTCGGTCGAGAAGGGGGACTTTGTATCCTTCATCGGTCCCTCGGGCTGTGGCAAGACAACCTTTTTGCGGTGCGTTGCGGCTCTGGAAACACCAACCTCCGGCACTTTGACCGTAAACGGACTGAGCCCGGACGAGGCCCGTAAAAGCCGCGCATACGGGTATGTGTTCCAGCATGCCGGGCTTTATCCCTGGCGCACCATTGGCGGCAATATTCGTCTCCCTCTAGAGATTATGGGTTATCCAAAGAGTGACCTCGCCGTCAGGGTGCAAAGAGTTCTGAAGTTGGTGGATCTTGAAGGATTTGAGAACAAACATCCCTGGCAGCTTTCAGGGGGTATGCAGCAACGCGCTTCGATCGCGCGCGCGCTCGCCTTTGATGCAGATCTTTTGTTGATGGACGAACCGTTCGGGGCTTTGGATGAGATTGTGAGGGACCACCTAAACGAGCAACTTCTTCAGCTCTGGGACAAAACCGGGAAGACGATCGCCTTTGTCACGCATTCAATTCCGGAGGCGGTCTATCTTTCAACCAAGATCGTTGTCATGTCGCCACGCCCGGGACGGATCACCGATATCATCGAGAGCACTCTGCCCCGGGAGCGCCCGCTGGACATCCGTGAGACACCCGAATTCCTGGCACTTGCGCATCGGGTCCGTGAAGGCCTGAGGGCAGGGCACAGCTATGAATAGTGGGGCGCTGAAGGAATGAAAACGCTTCTGCCCATTTTGACGGTGCTCGCGGCGTTGATCGCCCTCTGGCAGCTCGCGGTTGCTCCGATGAACATCCGCCTGTCGCTCGATCAGGTTGAGCGCAGTGGTGTCGAAGTGGTACCCGAAGGTTCTGTCGAGCGGCGGAGTGTTTCGGTATGGCGGCTGATGGCGCAGAACCCGGACCACGTTCTGGTTGGCTACAGCCTCGAACGCCCACGCCTGCCAACACCCGCTCAAGTCGGCCAGGAGCTTTGGAAAACAACCGGAGCCATGGCCGCCAATGGGCGCGCGTGGTCGAAGCGTTCGCTGATCTACCATGGCTGGATCACTCTGCAATCGACGCTTTGGGGGTTTTTCCTTGGCACCACGCTCGGGATCGTGGGCGCCATTGCGATTGTTTATACGCGCACTGCGCAGATGAGTTTGATGCCCTGGGCCATCATCAGCCAGACCGTTCCGATCGTGGCCCTCGCGCCGATGATCATCGTGCTTTCCTCCCAGATTGGTGTCGAGGGTCGAGGCCTGCCGAAAGCTGTGATCTCAGCTTATTTGTGCTACTTCCCCGTATTAGTTGGGATGGTGAAAGGGCTGCGCGCGCCGGAGGCCTCTCAACTCGATTTGCTCAAGACATACGATGCGACGGGTTTGCAGAGCTTTCTGAAACTTCGGCTTCCCTCATCGATGCCGTTTCTGTTCACCTCTCTCAAAGTAGGTATCGCGGCGGCTTTGGTCGGCACCATCGTTGGAGAGTTGCCCACTGGCGCGATCAGCGGCCTTGGCGCGCGGATCTTAATCGGGGACCAATTTGGCAATCCGCTCGCCATATGGTCGGCGCTTTTTGCAGCGGCTATTCTGGCAGGCCTGTTGGTAACCCTGCTTGATCTGGTCCAGCGCTTTGCTTTACGGCACATGGGAGCGCAGACATGAGCGCCATTGTTCTGGCGTTGGTTATTTGGATAGCGGCCTGGGCCGCCAACATCTGGCTTAGCAATTCGCGACTGAGCGACAGCTGGATGGTGCGTGTCGCGGTTCCGGTAATCTTTGGCATATCGATCCTTGTTCTGTGGGAAGGTCTTGTACGCGGTCTTGGCGTAAGCCCGGTGATCTTGCCGCCGCCGTCGATGGTCGCACAGACTTTTGCAGCCTCGACCGAGGTGCTTTGGATCGACTTCGTTCAGACCGTTGTCAAAGGTGCTTTGCGCGGTTTTGTGATCGGGGCGGTAGCCGCCCTTACATGTGCTATTTTGATCGACCGTTCTTCTTTTTTGACACGTGGTCTTCTGCCCATAGGCAACTTTTTCGCGGCGCTGCCAATTGTCGGCATCGCACCCATCATGGTGAACTGGTTCGGCTTTGACTGGCAGTCGAAAGCAGCGGTTGTGGTGGTTATGGTGTTCTTTCCGATCCTGGTGAACACCGTGCAAGGTCTGCGCGCCAGCGACGCGCTGCAGCGGGACCTTATGCGCACCTATGCGGCAAGCTACTGGCAAACGCTGTTAAAGCTCCGCCTTCCTGCCGCGATGCCGTTTGTATTCAACGGGTTGAAAATCGCAACGACGCTTGCGCTGATCGGTGCAATTGTTGCTGAGTATTTTGGCTCTCCAACGCGGGGGATGGGTTTTCGCATCTCCACTGGCGTGGGCAGCTTGTCAATTGATCTGGTATGGGCTGAGATCGCAGTAGCAGCGATGGTCGGAACCAGTGTCTATGGGCTGATGGCCTGGATCGAACGGAAGGTCACCTTTTGGCATCCGTCTCATCGTAACTAAAGACCGACAAGGAGGATCTTCATATGAACACCAAAACTATCCTACAAGCCGCGGCGCTTTCGCTGTTGGCTGCACCCGCGCTTGCAGCCGACGATGTCACGCTGCAGCTCAAATGGGTCACTCAGGCCCAATTCGCAGGTTACTATGTGGCGCTCGAGAACGGCTATTACTCGGACGCGGATCTCAATGTGACCATCAAGCCAGGCGGGCCTGATATCGCCCCGACCCAGGTGCTCGCAGGTGGCGGCGCTGACGTAACCGTGGAATGGATGCCTGCAGCTTTGGCGGCGCGCGAGAAGGGCCTGCCAATGGTGAATATCGCACAGCCGTTCAAGTCGTCGGGCATGATGCTGACCTGCCGGGAGGATGCGGGTGTCAGCACCACTGACGACTTCGCGGGCAAGACCCTTGGCGTCTGGTTTTTTGGCAACGAGTTCCCGTTTCTCAGCTGGATGAGCCAGTTGGGCATTCCGACCGACGGTTCGGATGCCGGCGTAGAGGTGCTCAAGCAAGGCTTCAATGTCGACCCGATTTTGAATGGCCAGGCGGCCTGTATTTCCACCATGACCTACAACGAGTACTGGCAGGTCATCGATGCGGGCTTGACCCCTGACGATCTGGTCACCTTCAAGTACGAGGATCAGGGCGTGGCAACCCTTGAAGATGGCCTATACGTACTGGAAGAAAACCTGGAAGATCCCGCGTTCGTCGACAAAATGACCCGGTTTGTCGCCGCTTCGATGCAAGGCTGGAAATGGGCCGAAGAGAACCCCGAGGCCGCTGCGATGATCGTTCTCGAATATGATGAGACCGGCGCGCAGACCGAGGCACATCAGGTTCGCATGATGGGTGAGATCGCCAAGCTTACCGCAGGGTCGAACGGTGCGTTGGACCCGGCGGACTACGAACGTACAGTTGCTTCGCTTTTGGCCGGTGGATCTGATCCCGTGATCACAAAGGCGCCTGAAGGGGCCTGGACACATGCCATCACCGATGCAGCTTTGAACTAGTGGCGACGAGCCGGAGCCTTGTGCTCCGGCTCTTTCCATTGGGGGAGGACGAAATGCCAAAGGCGTACTGGATTGCGCATGTCACGGTTACTGACCCTGAGCGATATGCGCTTTATGCAGCGGGAACGGCCGAGCCTTTTGCAAAGTACGGTGCAAAGGTTCTGGCGCGTGGAGGCGCATATCGCGCGCTTGAAGGGGCCGATCACCCGCGCAACGTGGTTATTGAGTTCCCGTCGATGGAAAACGCGCTCGCGTGTTATCATTCAGACGAATACCAGGCTGCGCGTGCGCATCGCATCGACGCGGGCATACCGAATATCACGATAGTCGAAGGGCTTTGAACGGGGTTGCCCAAAGGTCAGAACATCCTGCCGATGCTGGCTGGCTCGCGCCGGGCTTGAAAAGCAGTCAGTAAGCAGAGCTGGCAGAGCTAGGATGCTATTTCGTAACCGCCATTATAGACATCGCTCTTTCTGCGGACCTGCGAATGCTCAACGATCCTTTCGCGGGCGATGCCTCTAAACTCGTCAATTGATGCATAGCCATGACGCTCCATGTAGTCTTGGAGATCGTCTTTCAGCTCCTGAATAAGCTTCACGCCAACGCCGCCACTGCCTTTTTCTTCCATCGCAGCTGTGCATACTTGCAAATTGCCAGCGCCATGCACGATGAAGTTGAATGCCTCGCGAAAACCCCTGATCCCGCCAATGCCGGACACTGCGTTATCTGGAAAAGCGCGAGAAATATCTGACACACGCTGCAGGGCCTGGTGCAGAATAGCCAGTCCGCCCAGCCCGCCGGACGTCACCAGCCCGTCAACCTCAACCTCGAACTTCATAGTTTCGGGATCCATCAGGGGCAGCGAGGGGAATGTATTGCAGAGCGAGATTGACGCTGCGCCCGCCTCATAGGCCGCTGCCGCTGCGTCAACCAGTGTAGAGGTCGATGGCGTTAATTTCACCCAGATTGGAACACTGACGGCGCTTGTCACAGCATGCAGGATCGACCTGATCGTGTCTTCATCGTTGGCGATGTTCGCTCCCATGTCCTTGCGGTCCATATGTGGACAGGACATGTTCAGCTCGATCGCATCACATCCGACATTTACACAAGCCCTTGCCAGCTTCTGCCAATTCTTCATTTCTTCGTCATTACCAGCGCCAGCCATAATGGAGGCGATGAGCATTCGGTCTGGATATGTGGTTTTGATTTCTTCCAAGTCCGGAAGCCACAAATCGAGCGGCTGATCGGAAATTAACTCCCAGTTCCAGGACGAATGAGACACGGTGTCAGGCCGTTTCGAGCGCGAAACATATGGCTTTTCCTCACTTGTCCGTTGAAAGATCGTTTTGGGTCCGGCGACGTTTTCGACCGGGTGCAAACCAATGGTCTTGGTGACCACACCGCCCCAACCCGCTTCGAAAGCTTTCAGGATTTTACGCTTGCTTTCCGTCGGCGGCGCTGATGCCAACACGAAAGGGTTATCAAATTCAAGGCCCGTGAAAGTTGTCGCAAGTCTGTTCACCACAGCACACCTTATGATTAAACTCGGATAAAATGGTCCGCCTGAAATAGGCAAAAGTCAATGTTCTTCCCTGTCGCCACTGCAAACACAGGGGCCGAACCGCGAAGTTTGATGCTTTTCCAGAAGACAGGCCAATCAGAAGTGCAGAGTTCACCTTTCAGATTTGCGCCCGCCCCAAAAAAAAAGCCTCAAAAGATCGCACCTCAGAGGGCTATCCGATGCTTAATTCGCGCATCGGTCGCTTTGTGGCTCTTCTGGTTTCGCAAATTGTGCGTACAGATCTTTCAATCACCAGATCACAAAGCAGCTGGAAGTTGGGGGCCGCGCTCAGCAGGTGCCAAGGCCCAAGGCGCCGCTTCCCACCGCTTTGCCAACGCAAAGGGAGCGGAATTGGAAGGACGCCGGATTTCTGGTGGTGCCGGGGGCGTACTCACACTGCTCTGAGGAGATGGCTGTCCTAGAGGGGTCCCAGAGTCTCTGGAGCCCTTTTGCTTAAATGAGAATGGCTCTCAAAATGGCCCCTTTATCAGTCTTAGTCGTCCGTATGACCCTCCTCAGG
>JBCCXD010000018.1:0-5122 GCA_039192165.1 Pseudomonadota bacterium
TAGGCCGCGTGCCTGCGCGCAGATCCGCCCAGCCATCGATCGAAGGCTTGGCACACGCAGCACTTATAGACTATCCTCGTTACTTTGATCCGATGACGCGTCTTCCCTGCCCGGTTGAGACAGTGGTGGAGCGTTTGGCAAAAGGTCCTCTCCCTAGGCCAAGCCCGGCCAACAGGATACTGGCCAAGCTACAGGGCGCGCTCGCGTCGTATGCCTCTTTGTGGCGGTAGAGCCGGGTCCGAAAGCTAAAACAATGATATCTTCTCAGCGAAAGGCCTGTCATCTTCCGGGGTTTCAATAGTTTCCGCGACCGGCTGGCTTTTATTGATGCTTTGCTCACTATGCGAACGACAGGGATCGAGCAAAGGAGTGGGGCAGAAAGGCCAGAAGGCGTTTGCGGGATGGCATAAGAGGTGCGCAGGAGCTCAAAACGTCAGATATCTTGCGCTCCGCCCGAAACTTTCGCGACAAACTTGCGCATCAGCTCGAGCAAACAAGGGAAGAGAAAAAAGGACCAGTAGCTTTACCAACGTACGGTGATGAAAGAAAGCTGCTGGGAAAGACTGTCACTGCAGTGAACCGTCTTTACCTCTCACTCAATGGCACGGGCTTTGCTTGGGACAGTGCAAAACGAATGCACCGACGAAATGCAGAGTCATTTTGGAAGGGTGTAACTATCGAAGTGCTTCGTTGAGGAGATGTTTGGTCGACAGCATCTACTGAGAATGGCAGCATTAGCAGGCCGCGCTGCAGCAACCGAGATCCCTGTCCAACGTCGGCATGGGGCCGTCGCATACGATCGCAGCCATGCCAAGAAAAGCTTCCATGCACTATTTCATTTAGCGGTCGTTGCGATCCGTGCGACGAGCGATCGGAACCATTCATGTGCAGGGTCTTTCTGCCGACGCGGATGCCACAAAAGGTCGATAGCCCTCGTCCGCATCGAAGTCCTCGGGGTCCAGCATGTAGTAGGGCCGGGCCGCCTCCCTTAGCTCCACTGCTGACATGTCTTCAAGCCGGAAGGTGCGGTCAAGGCGGCTGTTCGGGTTGATGACCCGGATGAAGCGGGCCGTTGCCTCCTGTTCCCGCAGCCAGTCTAAGCCAGCCTTGCTCACCGCCACGCCGCGCTCGGCACTCTCTGAACGGCACGCCATGCTGAGGCAACCGGCCTCATCCCGGAGGACCCTGTGTGGGCTGCCACCCGGCTTAACCTTGCACTGCCTCGCTGTTGAGGCATCGAATAATGATTGTTCGCTCATTTTCGTCTCCGATGTGTTCGGAGCGCTGGCGAGCCGGATCGCGTCACGCGGACACACTAAATGCCGACTGCCAGCGCAACCGTGGTTGCGTTGATCTTGTCGGCGGGCTCTCGGCGCTTTGGGCGGAGCCGCTTACTTAGGCAGACGTGTTAACCCGCCTAAGCCGGTCTGCGGTGCAGACACGTGTGGTTTGTCACAACGGTTGATAGTTAGTCGGCGCTCAAGAGTCCCACGGCAAATGCGTCAGAGATCGTCGCTCCATTCTTCGTCAAGCGCTGCCCGCGGCGGCAGATGGCCATAGAAGGCTTGCCGATGAAGGTGAATGTTGATCCTCGCTGAATACATCTTGGGCATCGAGTCAATCGCAAACGCTTGCCCGGCGGCAGCACCTTCTATCAACTGCTCGCCCCAAATACCCAAGCCACCGGACCAATGTTGGCTACCAGTTACTCGTTTTGCCCCGACCTGAAACGAAATTGGATCATCTTGGTTGCGCGCGAAAACCGAGACGTTGTCTGTTGGGTAATCAATCCGGTTCTTCGGTTGGCTGCCGTATCCGTATGCACGGGGCTTCGTTGAGCCCCAGTCACCGTAGATGATCCTCGGGTGGTTGGTCGCCTGCCTGATCTGGGAAATCAGGTTGCGGTTGGAAAACCCGAGTTCTTCGATCCCATCGAACACTATAAAGTCGCTGGGGAACGTGGTGCAGCAAACAGCGAGCGGGATTTCCGCAGGTATCCCCGAAAAGAAGCTGGAAATGTATCCCGTCGCCAACGGGGCAACGTCCATCGCGCTCTCAACCAGACTAAAATCGAACACCACTGCTTAGTCTACGACCCCTTCATTGGTCAGCTCGGCTACCAAGCTGGGCATCCAAGTCGGAACACCCAGACCTACGCCCGGGGCCATGCTCATCCTCAATCAGAAGCTGCGATTATGTTCTCGTACCCACTTTATCTGTTCTCGGGCGCTCTCAATCGAGGCGTCCGCCATCAGGAGGCACGGGTTTGCGTTCGGAAAGGGAAGTAGCAGCGAGCGCCACACGTCCAAGTCAGCCGGTTTCTTGGCTAGTTGCGCCCACGCATCCTTTGCGTCGTTCGCCTTCTCTCCCGGCTGATAGTAGGTATCTACATCAATGAAGTAGGGCCTGCCGGAGTATGCGTCCTCAAATTTGTCGATTGCCCGCGAAAGCGGCGCAGTTGCCATCCACGGCGCGAGCAGAACAAGCGGGGTAAGATTGTCCTTCGCGCTCCCCGGTAGCTCTTTGAGCCCGCTCAGCTCGGCGCGGCGGATACACAGTGTGACTAGGAATTCGCTTAAATCCATTTCCCCCGCCTTTCACTCAGACCATCTGAAGTTTGATTTCCATCGCAGCCGTGGAGACACCAAAGTGGCGGGCAAGGTCCTCAATCACCTCAGGCGTCATCGGCCCTGAATATTCCGCCGTGGCCTCGGCAAGCTGCGCCGATGGGATTACGAGGTCAGATGCCAGCCGGTTCGCCTCATACTCGACGTTCGCAGGCTGCCCCGAGCGCAACAGGACATTCTCCTACCAGCCGCCTTCGGCCACGATAAGTTCGCGGTGAAGAAGGTAGTGCGCCAGCTCATGGGCAAGAGTGAAGCGCTGGCGGTGCTTCGCCTCGTGCCGGTTGATACGGATGACAAAGTCGCCGTCCTCCTGCCCAATCTAACTGGAGGTGCCACGCGGCAGGGTGGAAAGGAGGACCTTGACACCTAGGCGCTTGGCAATGGCATCGAGTTTGACCGGATGCGTAGACAGATACTCGTCAATATCGGTCCGAACCTCGGGCGAGAGGTTCAGATACTCCCGAGAAGGTGACTTCACCTCCCAGTCGTTTGACGCCGTCATGTTGTGAGTATTTCCGTCCATGATTTCTCCCTCCTGTTTGATGAGGCTTCTCCGCCTTCAGTGTCCGTGTATTCACCCGAGTTTTCCGGGTCTGGCTCTGGCCCGCCGCCCTGCATCCGCATAGCGACGCGCTCAAGCACTTCATCGAGTTCGCCGCGCCTGACCATCTCTCTCAGTATCTTGTGGTCCAATTCGTCGTTCAGCAGGGCAGCTTGGAGTGCTTTCGGAAGCGCCTCCTGCACCTTCGCGTTTACATTTGGCTCCAGCTCAGCGGCCATTGTCTCGTTGATCTTATCGGCAGCCGCACCTTGGCGCCGTCCGCCGCTTCGTCTTTGATCTCGCGCAGGGTCTTGAGGGCGACCAGACCAATGACGAGTGCTCCGACCGTCACCGCAAGACCAACAGCTCCAAGGAATATTGTCACCACGGTCAGCAGTCGGTCGACGTAGTCTGCCCTCGTTGGGTCGATATGGGCAGCCTGCCCTTGGCCCGGGAGACCCCAGCCGAACCAGAAAACTATTGCGGCGACGGCGGCAAACCCGCCGATGATTGCCCCGAGTATCGCCGCGCCGATCTTGCCCAATGCTCACCTCCTGCCCACCAAATTAAGAACATTTAGCGAACAAACCAATCTCTAGACTACTCGATCCAAGTGCTCTGGTCGATAGAAAACCCTGAATCTCAAGGGCCTGCTAGGCAAAATCGCCTCGGCAAAACAAGTGGAAATGGCGATCCCGGGAGGACTCGAACCCCCAACATCCTGATTAGAAGTCAGGTGCTCTATCCAGTTGAGCTACGGGACCGCTAAAGGCCGGTGTAGCGCCTGCGGCCAGCAGAGCAAAGGGCAATTATCAGGTGGGCGCAAATGGATCCTCAGGATACGTCACACCTGCCAGGTAGAGCCCCTGAGGCGGGCAGACCGGACCGCAGGCAGCACGGTCACAGGCGTCAAGCGCGGTTTTGACATCTTCCGGCGCCCAAGATCCCGCCCCCACGCGCTCCAGCGTGCCAACGATCGACCGGACCTGATTGTGCAAAAAGGAACGGGCACGCAGATGAAACCAAACCTCCGATCCGCTCTGGCCGGTGACCTCCTCGATCTCGATCGCATCCAGCGTCTTTACCGGGCTTTTCGCCTGGCACATCGTCGATCGGAACGTGGTGAAATCATGCCTCCCAATCAGATGCTGGGCGCCTTCGCGCATAGCCATGACAGTCAAAGGTTGCGCCAGCTGCCACACCTGACCCGCGTCATGGGTGGCCGGCGCGCGCCGCGTCAGAATGCGAAACAGATAGCGCCGCTCAACGGCCGAAAATCGCGCGTGCCAATCCGCCTCCTCCACCCTGGCGCAATCCACAATCGCCACGGGGTCGGGCTTGAGGTGATGGTTCAATGCCTCTGAGAGCCGAAACGGATCCCACTCGCGGGACATGTCGCAATGGGCCACCTGACCTAAAGCGTGCACGCCTGCATCTGTGCGTCCCGCGGCGGCGATCGTGTGCTCGCGTGGCTCCAGCTTGGCCAACGCGGCCTCAATCGCGGCCTGCACGGATGCGTGCTCCTTTTGCCGTTGCCATCCGGCAAACGGCCCCCCATGATATTCGATTTTGAGTGCATAGCGTGGCATGGCAGCGCTGATAGCGGCGCAAACCCGGCGTCACAAGTCTGGCAAGAGCGCGCCTCGATGGCTATCTACGCTTGGACAGAGACGAAAGACATAAAGATTTGGTCATTTCAGACATTGCAGACGGGCTGACACGCGGTGTGGAAGGCGTCGGCGCCCGGATCAGCGGCGCACTTTTTGAACCCGTGATCCGGTTGGGCGTGACGGGGCTGTCACGCGCCGGCAAGACAGTGTTCATCACATCGCTCGTCGCCAATCTTATGGACCGGGGGCGGATGCCCGGGCTGCTGGCCGCGCGGGACGGGCGCGTGGATGCCGCGTTTTTGCAGCCGCAGCCCAACGACACATTGCCTCGGTTTGAGTATGAA